>DATASL010000027.1:0-65742 GCA_036269235.1 Rhizomicrobium sp. | reverse complement strand
CGGTTTCGACATTGCCCCCGCTCTGCTGCGCCATCGCTGGCGCCGCCATGCCGGCCGCGGCGGCGGATGCTGCACCCAAAAGAAGGGCGGAGCGCAAATTGCGGCTATTTGAATTGGTCTTTAACACGTGGAACCCCCTTGGTTCTGTCGGTAACGACAACTGCCACCAACGGACGCCTGCCAATGATGACAGCTGCCCCCGCGCGCCTACTGGTCCGCACGGTATTGCCCGTTTGATTCTAGGCTAGAAGAGCAGACCGGCCCCGGTCAAAAGCCAATTCGTGTTTTGGCACCGTTCATCAGTGATATGTGACTTTTGTGCATCTATTGCACCGGAGTGCAGAAAAGCGGCGTCGGTGTTGATGTTTCCGTGTTTGGTCGGATGAACTTTCTCAGCGCGGTCACGTAGATTTGTGGATAACAACAGGCGGGGACGGAGAACAGCGTTCATGCGAACCGGGTTATTTGCCCATCCTGCCTGTTTCAACCATGTGACACCGCCCGGACACCCCGAGCGGGTGGATCGCTTGCGGGCCGTTCTGGATGCGTTGAACGCTCTCCCGTCACTCGACAGACGCGAAGCACCGCCCGCTGAACGCGACTCGCTGATCCGCGCCCATGACCGCCAACTCGTCGAAGGAATCCTGTCCGCCACAATAGGGCCGGACGACTTTGAACGAATCGACGCCGATACGACGATGTCTGCCGGATCGGGAGAAGCCGCGTTGCGGGCGGCGGGTGCCGTCATTGCAGCCGTCGATGCCGTAATGGCCGGCCAGATGGATAACGCATTCTGTGCCGTGCGACCGCCTGGTCACCATGCCGAACGCCAGCGCGCGATGGGTTTCTGTCTGTTCAACAGTATTGCGATCGGCGCGCTTCATGCCCGCGCGGTGCACGGTCTTAAACGGGTCGCGGTCGTGGATTTCGATGTTCATCACGGCAATGGCACGCAGGATATCTTCTTCGACGATCCAGGTTTGTTCTACGCGTCGACGCACCAATTCCCGCTATATCCCGGTACCGGTTTGGCCTCCGAGCGCGGGGTGGCGGGCAACATCGTGAACGTTCCGCTGCCACCGGGTGCCGGCGGAACGGCGTTTCGCTCCGTTTTCGAAGAACAGATCCTCCCGGCACTTGAGATTTTCGAACCGCAATTCATCTTTATCTCCGCGGGTTTCGACGCGCACGAAGCTGATCCATTGGCGGCGCTGCGCCTGCAGGTAGAGGATTTTGAATGGGCGACGCAGCAACTCTGTCTGCTGGCCAAAAGGGTTTGCGGAGGCCGCGTTGTATCGGCGCTGGAAGGCGGTTATGACCTTGAGTCGCTTGCGAGATCGACAGTTGCACATGTACGCGCGCTCGCCTGCGGCGGGGAGGGATAATGTCCACCAGGTCTGAGGCCGATCCCCCGCCCGTCGAGACGCTGAGTTTCGAATCCGCGTTGCGGGAGCTCGAGCAGATCGTGACCCGGCTGGAACAGGGAGAGGTCGATCTGGAAGACTCAATTAACCTTTATGAGCGGGGACAGGCTTTGAAAGCCCATTGCGAGAAAAAGCTGAAATCGGCAGAGAGCCGGCTTGAAAAGATTGTAGCCGGAGCGAGGGGCGCGGAGCGCGCCGAGCCCATGGTCCTTGGCTGACAGGGCTGAAAAATGTCGCAATCCGGTAAGGGGATACGCGCACAAGCCGCGTGGACAACAGCTTTCTATTCATGACTGAACCATCGAATTTGGCGAGCATGCTCGAGCCGGCGCTTGCAGAAGCTGCTTTGTTCACAGAACGTTCTCTGGATGCCCTCCTGCCTTCGCCTGCAGGGCCTGAGGCACGGCTTTTGGAGGCCATGCGCTATGCCGTCCTGGGTGGCGGCAAAAGGCTGCGAGGCTTCCTGGTACAGCAGAGCGGCCGCCTTTTCGGAGTGGACCGGCGGGCGCTGGAGCGAGTCGCGGCCGCCATCGAATGCGTTCATGCTTATTCTCTGGTCCATGATGACCTTCCGGCGATGGACAATGATGACCTCAGGCGCGGGAAGCCGACGGTCCATAAGGCTTTCGACGAGGCTACTGCCATCCTTGCCGGAGATGCGCTGCTGACGCTGGCCTTTGGCCTCGTCAGCGCACCCGATGCACATGGCGACCCGTTCGTTCGTTGCGAGCTGGTGGCCCGATTGGCCCATGCGGCGGGCCACGCCGGAATGGTAGGCGGCCAGATGATGGACATCGCCTTCGAACATGCTTCACCCGGCTTGCCGGAGATAATCCGCCTGCAGCGCATGAAGACCGCCGCCTTGATCATGTTCAGCTGCGAGGCGGGCGCGATACTTGGCCGTGCATCCGCGACCGCACGCAATGCGTTATCCGCATACGGCCAGGATCTCGGCCTCGCGTTCCAGATCGCCGATGACCTTCTGGACGAGGAGGGTGATCCTGCCAGGATGGGGAAGGCCGCGGGAAAAGATGCCAATCGCGGCAAGCCTACAGTCGTCGCCATTCTGGGGACAGAAAGGGCGCGCGCGCAGGCGGAAGCGCTGGCGGCACAGGCCGCCGGTCACCTTGATTTGTTTGATGAAAGGGCTGACCTTCTGCGAGCGGCAGCTGAGTTCGCGATCTCGCGGCGGGCCTAATCAGGAGAAGAATATGAGCTTGCCAGCGACCACTCAGACACCTCTGCTAGACCGCGTGCGCGAACCGCAGGATTTGCGGCGTTTGTCGCGTGCGCAGTTGAAGCAGCTGGCCGATGAGTTGCGGCAGGAAACCATCGCAGCGGTGTCCGTCACCGGCGGGCATCTGGGGGCTGGCCTTGGTGTTGTCGAGCTAACGGTCGCGCTTCATCACGTCTTCAATACGCCGCAGGACAAGCTCATCTGGGACGTCGGACACCAGGCTTATCCACATAAAATTATCACGGGCCGGCGTGACCGTATTCGTACCCTGCGCCAGGGGGGCGGCCTTTCCGGCTTCACCAAGCGCAGCGAAAGCGCCTACGATCCGTTCGGCGCCGCGCATTCTTCCACGTCGATTTCGGCGGGGCTGGGGTTTGCGGTCGCGCGTGACCAGAAGAAAGAAAATCACAACGTCATCGCCGTGATCGGCGACGGCGCGATGAGCGCTGGCATGGCCTATGAAGCGATGAACAATGCCGGCGCGCTCAATGCGCGCCTGATTGTCGTGCTCAATGACAACGACATGTCGATCGCGCCGCCCGTCGGTGCGATGAGCGCTTATCTCGCGAAGCTGATCTCGAGCCGTCCCTATCGGGGCCTGCGCCGTGTCGGCAAACAGCTTGCACAGCTGCTGCCGAAGCCGATGGAGGAGACCGCGCGCCGGGCGGAGGAGTATGCCCGCGGCATTGCCATGGGCGGCACGCTGTTCGAGGAGCTCGGTTTCTATTACGTAGGTCCGATCGACGGGCACAATCTCGATCATCTGTTGCCCGTGCTCGAGAATGTTCGCGACGCGCAAAACGGGCCGATACTCGTTCATGTCGTAACGCAGAAGGGCAAAGGCTATGCGCCTGCCGAAGCGTCGGCTGACAAGTATCATGGCGTCGTGAAGTTCAACGTTCTGACGGGCGAGCAGACCAAATCGGCTGCCAAGGCACCGAGCTATACAAAAGTCTACGCCGAGGCGCTGATCGCGGAAGCAGAGAAAGACGAGCGCATCATCGGCATCACGGCTGCAATGCCGTCGGGCACGGGGCTAGATCTGTTTGCGAAGCGGTTTCCGAAGCGCTGCTTCGATGTAGGCATCGCCGAACAGCATGCGGTGACGTTTGCGGCGGGGCTCGCGGCCGAAGGCATGAAACCCTTTGCGACGATCTACTCGACCTTCCTGCAGCGCGCCTATGACCAGGTTGTCCACGATGTCGCGATCCAGTCATTGCCCGTACGCTTTGCGATGGACCGCGCCGGACTCGTCGGAGCAGACGGTCCGACGCATGCGGGTTCGTTCGATGTAACCTATCTTGCGACTTTGCCCGGCTTTGTGGTGATGGCCGCTGCCGACGAAGTTGAACTCATGAACATGGTCGCAACCGCGGCACAGATAGATGATCGTCCGTCGGCCTTACGCTATCCACGTGGCGAAGGAATCGGTCTCGAACGCGCCCATGCGGGTACGCCGCTCGAAATCGGCAAGGGGCGCGTCGTTCGCGAAGGCACGACGATTGCACTTTTGAGTCTTGGTACGCGGTTGACGGAATGTCTGGCCGCCGCCGAGCGCTTATCCGCCTACGGATTGTCCGCTACAGTCGCCGACGCGCGTTTTGCGAAGCCGCTCGATCACGACCTGATCCGCCGCCTGGCGCGCGAGCATGAGGTGCTGATAACGGTCGAGGAAGCTTCTGTCGGCGGTTTCGGTTCGCATGTGATGCAATTCCTGGCGTGGGAAGCACTGCTGGAATCGGGATTGAAATTCCGGCCGATGATCCTGCCCGACCGTTTCATTGATCAGGATTCGCCAGAGCGCATGTATGAATCCGCCGGTCTCGATGCGAAATCCATCGTGGCGACCGCGCTTGGCGCGTTGGGCCGGCCGGGCGTCGCCATCGCGGGCGAGCGTGCGTGAAGGCAAGCGCGCCGATCTGTTTCTTGTAGAAAAGGGTTACGCAAGCTCGCGGACGGAAGCGCGTCGCGCCATCGAGGCCGGCGGCGTGCTTATCAGCGGTGCGCAAATTTTCCGACCTTCGCAACGCGTTCCCGAGGATGCCGAAGCCGATTATACTCCCGCTCACGTCTATGTTTCGCGCGGCGCCCTTAAGCTGATGGCCGCGCTTGACCGCTTCGGATTTTCTCCCGCGGCGTCTGTCTGTCTCGATATCGGTGCTTCGACGGGAGGCTTCACGCAGCTTTTGCTCGAGCGCGGTGCAAGCCGCGTTTACGCCATCGATGTCGGTCGCGGACAACTCCATGTTTCTTTGCAGGGAGATCCGCGTATTGTCCGAATCGAGGGTTGCAATTCCCGCGATCTGGGGCGGGATCAGATTGCTGAATCAATTGATGCCATCGTTGCCGATGTCAGTTTCATCAGTCTGAAACTCGCACTTCCGATGGCGCTGGAATTTGCTCGCAACGGCGCCTGGCTTGTTGCGCTCGTTAAACCGCAGTTTGAAGTTGGTCGAACAAAGATTGGCAAGGGTGGCGTCGTTCGCGATGAATCCGCGAGAGAAGCCGCGTTGCACAGCATCGCAGAATGGCTGCCGACAATTGGCTGGCCGATTCTGGGCACGATGGAAAGCCCGATTCCAGGCGGATCCGGAAACATCGAATATCTTCTGGCCGCGCGAAAAATATGAAATTCCCTTGCGCACATTTCGGCACATGCGGCGGATGCAAATTCCAGGATATGCCGCCGGTCGCGTATCTGCAGATGAAGCATGAGCGGGTTCTGCTCGCACTTGCCCGATATGGTCTGGAAAACGCGGCGGTTGAAATGCCGTCGAGCGTTTTGCCGTTCACACGGCGCCGCGGAGCTGTTGCAGTGGCGATGTCCACACATTTTGCCGAAGCTGGATTTCGTGCCGCGCGGTCGCACGCAATAGTCGACCTCAAGGAATGTCTGGTCCTGACGCCGCCGCTTTTGTCGGCCATTATGTCGTTCCGCGATCTGCTGCCGCCGTTGCTCAAAGCAGGAGAACAGGGCGAACTGCGACTGACCGATTGCAGCAATGGAATAGATATCGCCCTCAAACTGCCCCGCAAGCCGTCATCGCATCTGTTGAAATCCTTTGCGGAATGGGCCCGGAGAAGCGATGTAATTCGTATCATCGCCAATGGTGACATCGCAGTACAGCTCGATGAACCGAAGGTTCATCTGGCGGACGTGGAAGTCGCCATTCCGCCCAATTCATTTCTTCAACCCACCAGGGACGGCGAACGCATTCTGCAGCAGACGATACAGTCGGCATTGGATGGCGCCAGGCACATTCTCGATCTGTTTGCGGGCTGCGGCACGTTCAGCTTTGCCGTAGCGCGGAAGGCAAGCGTGCATGCGGTGGATTCCGACAGACCGGCGCTCGCGGCTTTGGAAAGTGCTGCGCGAAAGGCGCAGAAGCTGAAGCCCATTACCACCGAAGCAAGAAACCTTTTCGGCCGGCCAATTCAACCGATCGAACTCAAACGATTTGATGCGGTGATTGTCGACCCGCCGCGCGCCGGTTGCAGCGCACAAGCCGCGGCGCTGGCCAACTCTCCGGTTCGGCGCATAGCCTATGTCTCATGCAATGCGGAAACCTTTGCCCACGATGCCCGGATTCTGGTGGACTCCGGTTTCGATCTCCGTTGGATAAAGCCCGTGGATCAATTCCTCTGGTCTTCCCATACTGAATTGGTGGCGCTTCTGGAGCGGCGTTGAATGGTGAGCAGGACGGCAAGATGGGCATATGCCGGCACCCAGGCGGCGCGCGTGGCATTTTATGGCGCGCACTATCTTGTCGCCCGCGTCGCCAGCCGCGATGCCTTCGCTTCGGTTGCGGTTGCCCGTTACGAATTTCCGTCGCTGCGCGATACGCTGAACGCGATGCAGGCACTTTTTGTCCAGGATCTCGCCAACGTCGAAGCGGGACTGTATCCGCTCCCGCTTGACCTGATGCGGGAAATGCGGCGTGCGCGTGCGAGCTTTCGTTACCTTTCGGACGTGCCAAGGGTCGCGGCGCGGCGCAGACGTCGCGGCTATAATGACGTTGCAGCACGCGGCGACGGCTTGCCCCACTACTATCGGCAGAATTTTCATTTTCAGACCGATGGCTATCTGAGTGATGATTCCGCGGGATTGTATGATTTCCAGGTAGAGGCGCTGTTTGCCGGAACGGCCGATGCGATGCGGCGGAGAGCGTATGTGCCATTGGCGAAATGGCTGGAAACGCGCGACCCGGCTCGAGCGACACTTCTCGATGCAGGTGCCGGCACGGGCCGCTTCCTGTCCTTCGTCAAAAGCGTGCAGCCGCGGCTGAAAGTAATAGCTGTCGATCTTTCAGAGTCTTATCTCGAGCGTGCCCGTCGGGCGCTTCGCGACCGGAGCGCAACGAAATTCGTCAAAGCGCCGGCGGAAGATATACCGCTAAAGGACGGCAGCGTCGATGCCGCGGTCAGCATCTACCTCTTTCACGAATTGCCGCCGCGCGTTCGCCTTGCTGCAGCACGCGAGATCGCGCGCGTTCTGAAACCCGGCGGGCTGTTCGTGCTGGCGGATACGATCCAGTTCGGGGATGTACCGCACTGCGACGGCCTGATTGCAACCTTCCCTGACCTTCTGCATGAACCTTATTACGACAGCTTCGCGCGCAGCGATCTGCGCAAATTGTTCGGTAAAGCCGGTTTCAGTCTTGTCGGCACGGACATCGCATATCTGACAAAAATTTCGGTCTTCGAGAAGAAATCCGCTCCGAATGCCCGCAGAGTCAGGCAATGAGCCGGGCGCTCCTTCTTCCTCGGATGTATCGTTTGGCGTTCATTGCGATTGTCTTTCTTACGTTCTCGGGCAACCCGGTATTCGCTTCAAGTCCCTACCAAAAATGGGCCGCCATTGTCGTGTCGGGCGACTGGCACGCCCATGATGGACGTCCAAGCGAAATCTTCGACAATTCCCGGCGCGATGTGACGCGCGATCTTGAGACACTGGGTTTCGCGCGCGACAACATTGGACAAGTTTCTGCGCGGCCTGGTAGCCGTCCTCCCGCGACCGCGTCTGCAATCCGCAATATGCTGTCGGAAATTTCACGGCGCGCCAGAAGCGGGTGCCTCGTCTACTTTTCTTCGCACGGTTCTCAGGATGGGATTCTTGTAGGCAATTCCATCCTGGAGCCGCGCGCGCTTGCACGGATATTGGACACGAGCTGCGGCGAGCGCCCTTCCGTTGTCGTGGTTTCCGCGTGCTTTTCAGGCGTATTCGTACCGGCGTTGAAAGCGCATAACCGCTTGCTTATCACTGCCGCGCGCCGCGACCGCACGTCCTTCGGCTGCGGTCAGACCGACCGCTATCCCTATTTCGATCAATGCGTGCTTTCGGTGTGGCCTCATGCCGATAGTTTCGCGGTGCTCGGGCGCCGTGCGCAGATTTGCGTTGCGGCCCGCGAGAAACGCGAACACATGAACCCGCCATCGCAGCCGCAGTTGTGGATAGGGGCCGACGCGGAGAAGGTCATTCCAAAATGGCGTTGAAATCTGTTCAGCCGGGAAAGCTGCCCATCTGGCCGCGATGCATGAGCGCGTGATCGGCAAGTACGCAAGCCATCATCGCTTCCCCCACTGGCACGGCGCGGATGCCGACACACGGATCGTGCCGCCCCTTTGTCGCAATCTCGGTTTCGTCGCCCGCGATATCGATGGTGCGCATCGGCTTCAATATGGAGGACGTCGGCTTCACCGCGAAGCGGGCGACAATCGGCTGCCCCGTCGAAATGCCACCGAGGATTCCGCCGGCATGGTTGGAGAGAAACTCCGGCGCGCCATCCGGCGCCTTGCGCATTTCATCGGAATTCTCCTCGCCCGAAAGAGCAGCCGTGGCGAAACCATCGCCGATCTCCACGCCTTTCGCGGCGTTGATGCCCATCAGCGCCGCAGCGATGTCGGCATCGAGCTTGCCATAGACGGGCGCACCCAAACCGGCCGGAACGCCCTCCGCTGCAATCTCCACCACCGCGCCGCAGGATGACCCCGCCTTACGCAGCGTCTCAAGATAATCGGTCCAGGGTTCAACTGCGCCGGCGTCGGGACAGAAGAACGGATTTCGCACCGTCTCTTCCCATTCCCAACGCGAACGAGAAATGTGCTGCGTTCCCATCTGAACAAGTGCGCCGCGCACACGCACCTCTCCAAACAATGAGCTTAGTACTCTCCGTGCAATCGCGCCCGCAGCGACGCGTGATGCGGTTTCGCGAGCGGATTGCCGGCCGCCGCCGCGGTAATCCCGTATGCCATACTTCGCCCAATAGGTGTAATCCGCATGACCGGGGCGGAATTTGTCCCGGATGTCGGAATAATCTTTGCTGCGGGCATCGACATTGTCGATCAGCAGCGCGATCGGCGTTCCGGTGGTGAGTTGCGCCGGCATGCGTTCGTCGCGGAATACGCCGGAGAGAATACGAACCTGATCGGGCTCTTTGCGCTGGCTGACATATTTGGATTGCCCCGGCCGCCTGCGGTCGAGATCGGCCTGGATGTCTCGCTCTTCGAGCGCTATGCCCGGCGGGCATCCGTCCACCACACAGCCGATTGCCGGCCCGTGGCTTTCACCAAAAGTGGTGACGCGAAACAGATGTCCGAAACTGTTGTAGCTCAAGCGGTCCGCTCGCCGGCGCCGGCCCTCCCCGCCACCGCGATGTCCGGCGCATCCTCTGCCTTCATACCGACGATGTGATAACCGCAATCGACATGGAGAACTTCGCCCGTAACCGCGCGCCCGAGATCGGACAGCAGGAACAACGCCGTGTTTCCGACTTCTTCCGATGTCACCGTGCGCCGTAACGGAGCGTTCAACTCATTCCATTTCAGGATGTAACGGAAATCGCCGATACCCGATGCCGCCAGCGTCTTGATCGGGCCTGCCGAAATCGCATTGACGCGGACGGCTTTTTTGCCGAGATCTTCGGCCATGTAACGGACGCTTGCTTCGAGCGCGGCCTTTGCCACGCCCATGACATTATAATGCGGCATGACTTTCTCGGCGCCATAATAGGTGAGGGTGACAAGGCTGCCGCCATTCGTCATCATTTTTTCTGCGCGTTGCGCGACCGCCGTGAAGGAATAACAGGAGACGTTCATTGTCGCCGCGAAGTTCTCGGCCGTCGTATCGACATAGCGGCCCTTGAGCTGCTCCTTGTCGGAAAATGCGATGGCATGCACGACGAAATCGAGAGAGGTCCAGCGGTCTTTCAACGCTGCGAAAGTTGCATCCAGGGAGCTTTGATCTGTTACATCGCAATCCATCAGCGCGGCCGGTTGCACCGGTTCGACGAGCGGGGCCACACGCTTGCGAAACGTCTCGCCCTGATAGGTGAACGCGAGTTGCGCACCCTGCGCGTGCAAGGCCTGCGCAATTCCCCAGGCAATGGAGCGTTCGTTGGCAACCCCCATGATCAGGCCGCGCTTGCCCTTCATGAGATTGCCTGCCGTCATTGTGATTCGCTCCTGCCCAAAAAAATCCCCCCGCGGAGCGAGGGACAAACCCATTCCCGCTAGGGCGGAAACAGGCGGAAAGCAAGCCGAGGCCTATCCGAGCCGGGCTCGCGGATCGTAATCGGCGTGCCAGCCGGCCACGAAGTCCTTCAGCGTTGCGTCGGGCTTTTCCGGCAGCGTGACGATCAGGCGCAGATAGAGATCGCCCGCCGGTTGCCCACCATGGGCTGGAATTCCCTTGCCTTTCAGGCGCAGCGAGGTGCCGCTGTTGGAGCCGGCAGGAACGGTCAGCGTCACCGGACCCGTGAGGGTCGGCGCCGTCACTTTGCCGCCGAGCACGGCTTCGCCCAGCGTCACCGGAAGATCCATCCGCAGATTGTTGCCGTCCCGGTTGAGCCAGGGATGGGGGGCTACGGAGATCGTCAGGAGCACGTCGCCGGCAGGACCGTTCTCCGCGCCGGGGCCGCCCTGGCTCTTCAGCCGAACCTGCTGCCCGTCGCGCACTCCCACCGGAATACGCACATCGACTTCGCGGCCGTCGGGCAGTATCAGCCGCCGCGTGCCGCCGCGCGCTGCTTCCTCGAAGCCTACCGTGATGGCGATCGAGAAATCTTCGCCGCGGCGCGCCTGCCGCCGGCGCCGTCTGCCGCCTCCGCCACCGAACAATTCGGAAATAAGATCCTCGGGCCGGATGCCGCCTTCGCCACCCTCTCCATTGCGCCAGCTGAAATGGAAATCGCGCGGGTCCGCGCCGCCGCCATAGCCATGTGCGCCCGGATCGAAGCCGCGCGGATTGCCGTTGGCGTCGATCTCGCCCTGGTCGAATTTCGTGCGCTTCTCCTTGTCGCCGACGATATCGTAAGCGGCGCTGATTTCCTGGAAACGCTTCTGCGCGGCGGCGTCGCCTCCCTTGGTGTCGGGATGATGTTTTTTCGCCAGCCCGCGAAAGGCCTTCTTTATTTCGGCCTCGCCGGCCGTTTTCGAAACACCCAGAACTTCATAGGGATCGCGCATGATCGCTTCGCTTGCGGCTCCAATCTTTTTTCATAGAACGATTCTGCCGCCCGCGTCCCCGGCGGCCGCGGCAGGTGTCTTATATAGGTAGGGGCAGCGCCGGGCGAAAACGCCCGGATGTTCGTCTTTTCGCGGCAATTCGAAGGTGCTAAGCGGCGGCCATGAGCGACATTGGCGGTTCGGTAGATGATGGCGGGATTGCGCCGCAGGACAATCCCCTGGCGCTGTTCGGCGCGTGGCTGGCCGAAGCAGGCAAATCGGAATTGAACGAGCCCGAAGCCATGGCGCTGGCGACGGTGGACGAGCGTGGCTGGCCAGACGTGCGCATGGTGCTACTGAAATCCGTCGATGGGCAGGGCTTCGTTTTCTACACCAATCTCGATAGCGCCAAGGGCCGCGCGCTCGCCGCGCATCCGCAGGCAGCACTCGGCTTTCACTGGAAATCGGTACGCCGCCAGATCCGGGTGCGTGGGCCTGTCGCACAGGTGAGCGATGACGAGGCCGATGCCTATTTCGGGACCCGCGGCAAGGACAGCCAGATCGGCGCCTGGGCATCACGGCAATCGCATCCGATGGAGACGCGCTTTGCGTTCGAGCGGGAGATCGCGAAATACGCCGCGCGCTTTGCGTTGAGCAAAGTGCCGCGGCCGCCGCACTGGTCGGGCTTCCGGCTGACGCCGCTCGAGATCGAGTTCTGGCGCGACCGGCCGTTCCGGTTGCACGACCGGCTGCTCTACCGGCGCGAGTCGGCGGATGCGCCGTGGCGGACGGAGCGGCTCTATCCGTGACCGCGCCGGCCGTCGCGACACGAAGCGAGGCGGCCCGATTGATGCGCCGCACGGCACTTGCCGCGGTCGGCGTCGCCATCCTTCTCATCGTTCTCAAGACCGCGGCCTACATCCTGACGGGTTCCGTCGCGATGATGTCATCACTTGCGGACTCCGCGCTCGATCTCTTTGCTTCGACCATCAATCTCTTCGCCATCAACCAGTCGCTCGTGCCAGCCGATCGCGAACATCGTTTCGGGCATGGCAAGGCCGAACCGCTGGCGGGGCTGGCGCAGGGCGCCTTCATCGCCGGCTCTGCGACTTTTCTCGTCGTGGAGTCGGTCGGCCGGCTCGTCGAACCGCGTCCGATCGATCATCCGGTGATCGGCCTTGTCGTGATGGCGGTTTCCATCGCGGCCGTGATCGGGCTTGTCCTTGTCCAGCACATGACCGTTCGGCGCACCGGCTCGATCGCCATCCAGGCCGACCGCGTACATTATCTCGGCGATCTCGCGACAAATATCGGCGTGGTGATCGGCATCGCGCTCACTGCGCGCTTCCATATTCTGACGGCCGATCCTGTCGTGGCGCTCTGCGTCGCGGCCGTGCTGGCGGCGAGCGCCTGGAACATCGGCAGGCGCAGCTGCGACCAGCTCATGGATCACGAATTGCCCGACGGCGAGCGCGACAGCATCAAAGCCATCGTGCTCGCCCATCCCGAAGTGCACAATCTCCACGATCTGCGGACGCGCGCGGCCGGCATCGCCAAATTCGTCCAGCTCCACATCGAACTGGATCCCGCCATCAGCCTGACCCGCGCCCATGAAATCAGCGACGCGGTCGAGGCCGAGATACTCGCGGCCTATCCCGATACGCAGGTGATCATCCATCAGGATCCCGCCGGCGTCGAAAGGCCGCCGCTGCTGGCAAGGTCGTAGCCCCGTTCCTCTTCGTGATCTTCGTGCTCTTTGTGGTAAAACTTCTTCTCCGCGGCCGCCGCGCCTCCGCGTGCCGACATCCGGCGTTCCTCCGCAGGGCAGGGTGGATAAATTCCCTGAGCGCGCACTACACTCGCACCCATGAACCAGACCCGGCGGGAAACTTCCCTGAGCGAAGAGCGCCGCACGCTCATTCTCACCGGCGCGAGCCGCGGCATCGGCCATGCCACGGTGAAGCGCTTCGCCAGCGCCGGCTGGCGGGTGATCACCTGTTCGCGCCACAAATTCCCTGAGAATTGCCCCTGGGCCGCGGGGCCGGAGGATCACATCCAGGTCGATCTCTCCGACCCGCAAGACACCGCGCGCGCCGCGCAGGAGATGCGCTGCCGCCTCGGAGACCGCCGGCTGCACGCGCTCGTCAACAATGCCGCGATCTCGCCCAAGGGTGCGCGCGGCGAGCGGCTCGGCGTTCTCGCCAGCGGGCCGGAGGTCTGGCGCCAGGTTTTCGAAGTGAATTTCTTTGCCATCATCGCGCTCGCCTGCGGCCTCATCGAAGAACTGACCGCGGCCAAAGGCGCGATCGTGAATGTGACATCCATCGCCGGCAGCCGCGTCCACCCCTTCGCGGGCGCGGCCTACGCCACGACCAAAGCCGCGCTGGCCGCGCTCACCCGCGAGATGGCGGCGGATTTCGGCCCTCTCGGCGTGCGCGTCAACGCCATCGCGCCCGGCGAGATCGATACCGCGATCCTTTCGCCGGGGACGGAGAAAATCGTCGAGGCCATTCCGCTCAGGCGCCTCGGTTTCCCCGAGGAAGTCGCCAAGGCGGTCTATTATCTGTGTACGGAACAATCGAGCTACGT
Source organism: Rhizomicrobium sp. (assembly GCA_036269235.1). Taxonomy (GTDB): domain Bacteria; phylum Pseudomonadota; class Alphaproteobacteria; order Micropepsales; family Micropepsaceae; genus Rhizomicrobium. The sequence continues at coordinate 52,050 of DATASL010000027.1, read as the reverse complement.
CACCGGCGCCGAGCTGCACATCAATGGCGGCCAGCACGTGTAGTCCGGAACGATCCGTTCGGGGCGGCGTTTTATGTGTCCTCACAGCAAACAACTTTTTAAATAATTTCCCTGAAAAATTCCCTCAGTCAGGGAATTTGCCTCCGCTCCCCCGCGCGCCGCTTCATCTTTCCTGCGCATCGGAGCAAATAAATTTTCCAAAAAAATTTCTCTGAGAAATTCCCTCGCTGAGGGAATTATGTCGCGTTTTGGATTCGCGCACGGATGGCCGAAAGCTGCCCGGTCCCTTCCGCCCGCGATTGCTCCGGCGCATCGCGACCCGGCATCGCCATGGCCCTCCATTGCACCGGTTGACTTATAACCATTATGGTTATAAGTCAACGGAAAAGAATCGTTGGCAGCGGGGCGGCCACCCGTCGGGCATGTCTCCAGTATGAACACGTCGCGGGCCTTGGCAGCGTAAGGGGACGACGCCAGCGCCGCCGGTATCGCTTCGGCGGTTCCCCGGACAGCCCTGCGGCTAGCGAAGCGAGGAAAGTGACAGTCGTTTGAGCCGGCGTGATGCTTCGAAACAATTGTGGTACGCCGACGCGACTTGTGAGTAGGAGTGACCCATGGGCATCTCATTCGAGATGCGCGATTTTTGGAACGGAGAATCATGACCCAATTTCGGCGATCGGACGGATCCGGGCCATAGAGAATCTGCGATTTGGCTCTGCAGCGCTTATTTGCTCCACTGTATTCCTCGTTCCGGCACTGGCTTGTGCGGGCGTTGAAATTTCATCTCACGCGACGTCCAATATAACGTGTTCCAACGGCATCTGCGCGCCGACGGCGAGAAATGCGGTGCTCAATGTGGGGGATCTGGAAAACCTGCTTGCGTCCGGCAATGTCACTGTGACGACCACCGGCTCGGGCGTACAGGCAAACAATATCGAGATCGACGCGCCGCTGGTGTGGTCGAGCGCCAACGCCCTCGCGCTGGACGCCAATCAGTCCATTATTATGGAAAAGCCCGTCTCCGTATCGGGTCAGGGCGGCTTGTCGGTCACCACCAACGATGGCGGTAAGAATGGCTACTTTGGATTTGGCCAGAACGGTCACGTCGATTTCGCCAATCTGTCGAGCGCGCTCGCCATCAATGGCGCGAGCTACACGCTGGTCGGCGACATCGCCACGCTTGCCGCGGATGTCGCTGCCAATTCGGCAGGGAATTACGCGCTGGCGACCGACTACGACGCGAGCGGTGACGGCACCTACCAGAATTCGGCAATCCCTACTGAATTCGGCGGCAATTTCGAAGGGCTGGGCAACTCGATATCGAACGTGTCGATCAGTGGCACGGGTGATCCGAACGCCCGTATTGGTCTGTTTGCCGAAGTCGCCCTGAATGGCGAGGCCGGAGGCGCCATCGAGAATATCAACCTCAAGAACGTCAATGTTGGCGGTAGCGGATTGGTTGCGGGTGGACTTGTAGGAACGAATGTCGGTTCGGTCAGCGGCGCCTTTCGCCGGAGAACGCAAGGAGCGGGAAAAACGCAATAAACACGCGACAAAGGAGGTTTCGACAATTCATATTGAGCCCCTGAAGATTCGACGTTGGCGATCCTGCTCCGGGTTGTCCACTCCGGCAAGGCATCGCCAATTTCCATCCTCCCCTTGAGGGAGAGTATAATAGAGACAGCCAGCTAACGACTTTGCGATTGAAATATGTTTCATGCCGACAAATTGGCTCGGGAGGCCACACCATGTATCGACTAATCTGCAAGTCCTTCGTCCTCGCGGCGGCCACGCTGGTCTTCGTCTCCGCTGCCTGTGCCGCGCCTGCCGGCAGTTCCGTGGCGCTGCTGCAGAAGGCCGTGGCCGGCGACTGGCGTTCGGCGGCCCACAAGGCGCGCGATCAATACCGCCATCCGATCGAGACGCTGGAATTCTTCGGCCTCAAGCCCGACATGACCGTCATTGAACTGGCGCCGGGCGGCGGCTGGTACACCGAAATTCTCGCGCCGGTCCTTTATGATCACGGCCATTTGCTCGAAGCGTCCGGTCCGGAATTTGCCGACAAAATCAAGGCCAATCCGGCCGTGTTCGGGCATATCGGCACGATCATTCCGTTCGATCCTCCGAAACAGGTGCAGCTCGGCGCGGCGAACTCTGCCGACATGGTGCTCACCTTCCGCAACACCCATGACTGGCTGATCGACAGCCCGGCAACACTTGCCGCCGTGTTCAAGGCGGTGTTCGACGTGCTGAAGCCCGGCGGCGTCTTCGGCATCGAAGAGCACCGCGCCAAACCATTCGCCACCGCGACGGAAAGCGCGACCATGCTCCATCGCATTCCCGAGGATTACATGATCACGATGGGTCTCGACGCAGGTTTCCGCCTGGCAGGCGCCTCGGAAATCAACGCAAATCCCAAAGACCCCGAAGACGTCAATGTGCATCGCATGCTTCCGGACCTGGCGGGCCCGGAAGCCGACCATGCGAAGCTGAAAGCCATCGGCGAATCCGACCGCATGACGCTGAAATTCGTGAAGCCGTGAAGTTGGCCTTCGACAAGCTCCGGGTGATGGTTATTAGTCCTTGCCCAGCCTCAAGGGGAGGGTGGTTATTTGTGCCGCTTCGGTTTGCCTGGCGCGCTACCGGCAATCTTGTTTGTTGGTTGATCCCCGATCTCCGGCTTCCACAGTTTCGCCGGTATCTCATCGACATGACCGGGCTCAAGCTGCCCCAGATGGAAGGGGCCGAAGCGGACGCGGATGAGGCGGGCGACTTTCAGGCCGAGGAATTCCATCAGCCGCTTCACCTCGCGGTTCTTGCCTTCGGTCAGCTGCACGCTCGCCCAGGCATACATGCCTTTGCTGCGTTCGAGATCGGCGATGACGGGCCCATATTTCACGCCGTCGATCCTGACGCCCTGCGCCAGCCGGTCGAGATCGGTTTGCGTCACCTTGCCGAACAGGCGCACGCGATATTGCCGGATCCAGCCGGCGGCGGGCAGCTCCAGCTTGCGGGCGAGGGCACCGTCATTGGTGAGCAGCAGGAGGCCCTCGGAGTTCACGTCGAGGCGCCCGACCGAGACGACGCGCGGCATGGTTTTGGGCAGTGCGTTGAAGACGGTGGGCCGGCCTTCCGGGTCGCGGTGGGTGGTTACGAGGCCCGCGGCCTTGTGGTAGCGCCACAGCCGCGTGCGCTCGGGTTCGCCGAGCGGCTTGCCGTCGACGGCAACCACCTGATGCGGGCCGACCTTCGTGCCAGGTTCCTTGACGGTTTTGCCGTCGAGCATCACGCGGCCTTCCGCAATGAGCTTCTCGGCATCGCGCCGCGAACAGATCCCGGCCCGCGCAATGAGCTTGGCGATGCGCTCGCCTTCATTATTGTTTTCAGGCACTTGCATCGATCCGTTGAGGGGCCGCTGCGGCGAGAGCCGCGCCGGACTTGCCAGTCAGCATCGCGCGTAGCACAGGGATGGCTATGAGCGAAACCGATCCCATGGTTCTGGCACTGGCGCAGGCACGCGCGGCCGGCGCGCGCGGCGAGGTGCCTGTCGGTGCGGTGCTGCTGGCGGCGGATGGGCAGGTGCTGGCGCAGGACGGAAATCGCATCGTGGAGCGTCGCGACCCGACTGCGCATGCGGAGATGCTGGTGCTGCGCGATACGTCAGTAAAACTCAACAATGAGAGGCTCTTAGGTACTGTTCTTTATGTGACGCTTGAGCCCTGTGCGATGTGCGCCGGCGCGGCGAGCCTGGCGCGGGTGGCGCGTATCGTGTTTGCGGCCTGCGATCCCAAAGGCGGCGCGGTGCTGCACGGCCCGCGCTTCTTCACGCAACCAACCTGCCATCATCGCCCGCTGGTCGAATCCGGCGACCATGCCGAGGAAAGCGCCGCCTTGCTCCGCACCTTCTTCCAGGCGCGGCGCGGGTAAGAGCTGCGGCGATGGCTTCGCGGCGTCGTCTCCCTCCACCGCCGCGCGATTCGATGTCACTGGTTCAGTCCAATCAGAACCACGGCAGCGCGAGCGAGGGGAAGAAATTCAGCAGCACTTCCCGCGTTGTCACCAGCGCAATTCCCGCGCCCACGAAAACGTCGCTGACGAAATGCGAGTTGAGCAGCGCGCGGGTGAGGGCGAGCCAGACGGCAATCGCGAACCACAGAACGGCGAGCGCAGGAATGGCGGCCGCCAGCACGACGGCGACGCAGAAAATGGTCAGCGCATGGCCGGAGGGAAACGAGTCGCTGCGCAGGTCGAAGGTGAAAGGGCGGAAGCCGTAAAGGTTCAGCTCGAGTTCGTCGCGCGGACGCCTGCGCCCGAGCAGGATCTTGATCGAATGCAGGACGATGCTCGCCACGGCCAGGCTGGCGAGGAAGGCGCCACTGACCAGCATCAGCCGCGAACTGAGCGCGTCCGGACCGCGAAAGGCCTGAAACAACCACGCGCCCGCGAGCGCCGCGATCGAAGCGGTCAGCCACAATGCGCCTTTCGCCCAGTCGGTCGTGGAATGAAGCACGCGCTCGAAGGGCCGCGGTACCGCGGCATGGAAGTAATGCACCGCGCGCCGGTCGATGGCGAAGCACGCCAAACCGCAGAGAATCAGCGCGAATCCGGACCACAGCAGCACCGCGCCTGATTGCCGCGCGGGTTGCGGCCTGTCAAATCCGGGCACTCCCTCTTCCCCACGCGTGTGGGGGTGAGGTCTGGGGTGAGGGGGCGCCGACGCGCAGCGGGTGCCGAAAATCCCTTGTGCAGCGAAGCAAATTACTAACGGCGATGCGGTGGCGTGGCCCCCTCACCCTGACCCTCTCCCCACAGGAGCGGGGGAGAGGGAAATTGTGGTTGCAATACGCTTGTCCGGCTAGAGTGGGCCGTTGCTGTCTCAGGTATCACCATGAATTTCGATTATTCGCCGCGTCAGAAGGAATGGATGGCGCGTCTGGCGCAGTTCATGGACCGTCATGTCTATCCGGCCGAGCCGGTTTACGCGGCGCAGATGGACGAGGCGACGGGCCGTGGCAATCGCTGGATCGTCGTGCCCGTCGTGGAGGAACTGAAGGCGCGGGCGAAAGGCGAGGGGCTATGGAATTTGTTCATGCCCGACACGCGCTGGGGCGCGGGACTGAACAATCTCGATTATGCGCCGCTCGCCGAAATGATGGGGCGGGTGCGCTTCTCCTCCGAAGTGTTCAATTGCGCCGCACCCGATACCGGCAATATGGAAGTTCTGGCGCGCTACGGCACGCCGGCGCAGCAGGACGAATGGCTGAAGCCGCTGCTGGCGGGCGAAATCCGCTCGGCTTTTGTCATGACGGAGCCGGACGTCGCCTCGTCGGATGCGACCAACATCGCCATGCGCATCGAACGCGCCGGAGATCATTATATCATCAATGGCCGCAAATGGTGGTCGTCGGGCGCAGGCGATCCGCGTTGCAAGATTCTCATTGCGATGGGAAAGACGGATCCCGCCGCGGACAAATATCACCAGCAATCGCAGATACTCGTACCGATGGACACGCCCGGCGTGAAGGTCGAGCGCATGCTGCCGGTGTTCGGTTATGACGACGCGCCGCACGGGCATGCGGAAATCCTGTTCGAGAATGTGAAAGTGCCGGCGGCGAACATGCTTCTGGGCGAAGGCCGCGGCTTCGAGATCGCGCAAGGACGATTGGGGCCCGGCCGCATCCATCACTGCATGCGCACGATCGGTGCGGCGGAACGCGCGCTCGAACTGATGGTGACACGCCTCCTGTCGCGCGAAGCTTTCGGCAAGAAGATCGCCGATCATTCGGTGTGGGAGCAGCGTGTCGCAGAGGCCCGCATCAATATCGAGATGTGCCGCCTGCTAACACTCAAGGCGGCGGATATGATGGACAGGCTGGGCAACAAGGCGGCGCGCGCCGAGATCGCGATGATCAAGGTCGCCGGGCCGCGCATGGCGCTGAAAGTCGTCGACGATGCGATCCAGGCCTGGGGCGGGGCAGGCGTGACGACTGATTCTGGCCTTGCACGCATCTACGCCACGCTGCGCACGCTGCGGCTGGCCGACGGACCGGACGAGGTCCACAACCGCGCCATTGCGCGGCTGGAATACGGGAAATACCGGAACCGGCCGCCCGGCGGATAATCGCGCTTGACTCATTCATATCCGTTCGGTTATGTATCACGCATAACCAAATGGTTATTGATTGCGCATGCCGCAGAACCATGACGTGCTGTTCAGGACACTCGCCGATCCGACGCGGCGCGCGATTTTCGAGCGCTTGTGCCGCGAGGGCGAACAGACGGTCGGCGCGCTGACGGCAGAGGCGGGAATCTCGCAGCCCGCGGTCTCCAAACATCTGGGCGTCCTGAAACAGGCCGGGCTGGTGCGCGACAGGCATGAAGGCCGCCAGACGCATTACCGTGCGCGGCTCAAGGCCCTGGCCCCGTTGCTCGACTGGACCAGCCAGATGACGGGCTTCTGGCAAAGCCGCTTCGACCGCCTCGAAGACCTGCTCAAAAGGATGGATCAATGAAGCACGCATCCGATGAAACACGGAGCGTTGTTGTCGAACGCGAGCTTCCCCACCCGCCGGAAAAAATCTGGCGCGCGCTGACCCAACAGCATCTGATCGAGGAGTGGCTGATGAAAAGCGATTTCAAGCCGGTCGTGGGACATCACTTCAGTCTGAAAAGAACGCCCAGACCCGAGGTGAACATCACGATCGATTGCGAGGTTCTTGCCGTCGAACCGAACAGATCGCTCACCTACACATGGGCGGCGCTCGATCTCGACAGCGTTATCACCTGGACGCTCACGCCGACGGCCACGGGCACGCATCTGCGCATGGAGCAATCGGGCTTCCGCCCCGACCAGAGGCAGGCCTTCGCCGGCGCCACCGCCGGCTGGCGCCAGTTCCTCGGCAAGCTGGAAGAGGCGCTGGAGAAAATGGAGTGAGTGGTAACCAACGGAGGATCAGCAAATGAAAATCAAGATCATCAGCATCTATGTGGACGACCAGGACAAGGCGTTGCGCTTCTACACGGACGTTATGGGATTCACCACGAAGGCCGATTTCAGCAAAGGGCCGTTTCGCTGGCTGACGGTGTCGCCGCCCGACCAGGCGGATGGAATCGAGCTGCAGCTCGCGCGCAACGACAATCCGGCAGCGAAAGCCTATCAGCAGGCCTTGTTCGATCAGAACCAGCCGGCGATCATGTTCTTCACCGACGATATCAAGGGCGATTGTGAGAGGATCGAGGCGCGCGGGGCCGAGTTCACGATGCCGCCGACGGAAGTGACGGGTTCGACCATTGCCCAGGTGAAGGACACCTGCGGCAACCTTGTCCAGATTTCGCAGCTGGCGCGATGGTAGAGAAAGTATATGAAAGCGGGCGGCGACACGAAGACGAGCGGCGCGCCGGCAGGCAAATCTCCTTACGAACTCATAGACGCGCGGATCGAGGAACTCGGCGACTGGCGCGGCGAGATGCTCCGGCGGATTCGCGCGCTGGTGAAGCAGGCCGATCCGGAGATCGTCGAGGAATGGAAGTGGCGAGGCGTCCCGGTGTGGTATCGCTGCGGCATGATCTGCACGGGCGAGACTCACAAGAGCGTCGTGAAGATGACCTTCGCCCATGGCGCGGCATTGGATGACGGCGCGGGACTCTTCAACTCCAGTCTCGACGGTAATGTGCGCCGCGCCATCGACTTCCACGCAGGCGATAAAATAAACGAAAAGGCGCTCAAAGCCCTCATCCGTGCGGCCATCGAATACAATCGGGGGAACGTAAAGAATAAGACGCCTGTGCAGAAGCCGGCGAAGGAACGAAAGAGCGCAGCCAAACGATAGTTCCGCGAGCGGGAAGCCGCGTCGGAGTTATTCCCAGTCGTGTAAATCCATGATGCAGCCATTGCTGCGGGCCGCGCGGAGATAGCGGCGACCCGCGGTAACGAGCGTCGCGCCGGGGGTTTCGAGCGCTACCGCATGGTAGAGCGTGTCGAAAACATGTTGCCGGAACGCGATGGAAAGCTCGACAGCGCGGCGCAGGATCAGAGGATCCGATGCCGTGGTCAGATCCAGGGCGTGCAGCATCGTTACATCGTTTATCGCCGTTGCGGGGCTTTCCCGCGCCAGAACCGCAGCAACTTCGGCAAGCCAGTGGACGGGCTGCACGGCCCCTACCGAGCCGTTCGCCACCGACTCCATGATCCGGGTTGCCGTTTCAGTCCCGCTCTCCCGTCCGGGATCGGCAAGCAGCCATTTTACAATGACACTCGCGTCCAGAACGAGTGTCACGGCCGGCCGGACGTCCTGGCGGCGCGAAGATTTGCGTCCGGCAATGACGGGCGGTCGGCACGCAAGCGGGTCAATTCACGAAACATGCTCATCCGGTGCTTTCGGCGCCTTTCTTCGGCGACCGCCTTGCGCATCAAGTCCGCAATCACGGCGCTTTTGTTCTGCCTGCCGAAAACCCTGTCGAACTCGCTTTTGACGTCGTCGGGAACACTGAAATTCACCGTGGCCACCGATTGCGCCATTGTTGAAGGTTTCAACAATAATATGATAGCGCGATTGCAGGCCCGGTCAATCGGCAGGCCGGCACATTCCGGAGGAAGACCCGGTTATCGCCCGGCCTGCGCGCGCAGGGCGAAATACCAGCCGCGTTCGGCGAGGGGACGGACGGCAGCTTCGTTCCGGGCCGCGTTTTCGCTGGTGGCGGTACCGTCACGGACGCGGCCGACAATCCCTTGAAGAATGCCGGCGAGGCGGAAGAAATTATAAGCCGCGTAATAGTCCATGCCCGGCGTTCTGGTGCGGCCTGTGCGGCGGCAATAGAGGGAGACGTAATCGTCCATCCCGGGAATGCCGAGCGCCTTCAGATCCACGCCCATCAGGCTGCCCGCGCCGTTGGTGGAAAGTCCCTGCGGCATCTGCCATTGCATCAGGTGATAGGTGAAATCCGCCAGCGGATCGCCGATAGTCGAAAGCTCCCAGTCGAGCACGGCGAGGATCTCGGGCTTCGTGGGATGCAGGATCATGTTGTCGAGCCGGAAATCGCCATGGACGATGGCGCTCCTTTCCTCCACTGGCAGATGATCGGGAAGCCAGGCGATGAGCCGGTCCATCTCGTCGATCTTTTCAGTCTCGGAGGAGCGATATTGTTTGGTCCAGCGCGCCACCTGGCGGCCGATGTAATTTCCCGGCTTGCCGAAACCCACGAGGCCGAGTGCCTCGTAATCGAGTGTGTGCAGGCGCGCGATGGTGGCGTTCATCGCATCATAGATCGCGGCGCGTTCCGCCGGCGACAGGCCGGGCAGGAGCGGGCCCCAGAAGACGCGGCCTTCCACATAAGCCATGACGTAGAACGTTGTGCCGATGATCGAGGTGTCTTCACACAGCACATAAGGTTTCGCGACCGGGAAGCCGGTGGGATGCAACGCCGCGATGATGCGATATTCGCGATCGACGGCATGCGCGGACGGCAGCAGCGGCCCCGGCGGCTTGCGGCGCAGAACATATTTGCTGCGAGGCGTCACGAGTTCGTAGGTCGGATTGGACTGGCCGCCGCGAAACTGCCGGATCGACAGCGGTCCTGCAAAGCCGTCGATGTGCTGCGCGAGATATTCGCCGAGTTTGCCCTCGTCGAAGCGCAGCGTTTCGGGGACTTCTTTGGTGCCCGAGAATTTCTGCTGACGATCGTCGGTGCTCATCGCCGCGTCCGGGCGCGCTCGCCGATATCGCGGCGGCAGAATCCTTGGGGCCAGTCGATCCGGTCGACAGCTGCGTAGGCGCGTCGCTGCGCTTCCGCGATGTCGGCGCCAAGCGCCGCCACGTTCAACACGCGCCCGCCGGTTGCAAACAGCCTGCCGCCGCGCCGCTCCGTGGCGGCATGGAATATCTGCACGCCGTGAAGCTCTGCAGCCGCTTCCACGCCTTTGATCTCGGAACCCTTTTCATAAATGCCGGGATAGCCGCGCGCGGCCATGACCACGGCAAGCGCCGCTTCATCGCGCCAGCGCAAATCGAGATGCGCAAGCGCGCCGTCACGCGCGGCGAGAAGCGCCGTGGCAAGATCGGATTTAAGGCGCATCATCAGCACCTGGCATTCCGGATCGCCGAAGCGGCAATTATATTCCACCAGCTTGGGCTCGCCGTCCTTGATCATCAGTCCTGCATAGAGAACGCCCATATAAGGCATTCCGCGCTCCGCCATCGCCGCGATAGTCGGGCGAATGATGCGCGTCAGCGCCCTTTCCGTTACCTCCGGCGTCAGCAGCGTAGACGGACTCACCGCACCCATCCCACCGGTGTTGGGCCCCTGATCGCCATCGAAAGCGCGCTTATGATCTTCAGCGCCCGCAAGAGGCAGCATGTGCACGCCATCGCTCAGAACAAACAGACTTGCCTCTTCGCCCTCGAGAAACTCCTCCACCACGATTTCTTCATCGGGCGACGAAAGCATCGCGCGAATGGTCGACACCGTCGTTGTTTCGTCATTCGAAACAACGACGCCTTTGCCGGCCGCAAGACCGTCAAGTTTTATGACGACCCGCTCGCCTAACGTGCGCGCAAAAGCGATCGCCGGCTCCGGCTCGCGGAAGCGCTGATAGGACGCGGTCGGAATATCGTGGGCGGCGCATAGATCTTTCACAAAGCCTTTCGAGCCTTCGAGTTGCGCCGCCATCGCACTCGGCCCGAAGGCGCGGACACCTGCGGCCTCCATCCGATCCCACAGTCCCGCGACCAGCGGCGCTTCCGGCCCGATCACCACAAAGTCGATCGCATGTTCCTGTGCGAAGGCGACGAGCGTATCCGCCCTGTCCATCGCAATGGGGATGCATTCGGCCGCTTCCGCGATCCCGGCATTGCCGGGCGCGCAATAGAGCCTGGTGACAAGTGGGCTCGCCGCAAGCGCCCAGGCCAGCGCATGTTCGCGGCCGCCGGAGCCGATAAGAAGGAAGTTCACTGCGCGTACCGCGTTTTTGTGTGCCTCGCACTGGCCGGGACTGTCTCATTTGCACGCGGAGACGCGGAGTCGCGGAGGAAATTTGCCCTCCCGCCAGAACTCAATGTGGAAAATGCACGCGAATGCGCGTTGCGTCTTCCGGGTGTCTCAACGCCCTGGCAGCTCAATGGCGTTCCGCGCCTCTGCGTCGCCGCGTGAATCCTGGATGCTGACGGATTTCGGGCTACATTCATCATGCCGTCTTCCTATATCATCCCGAGTCATGTCGGAACCGGCTAAAGGGGCGAATCTGCCCGAATACAGCGTCAGCGAGATCGCCGCTGCGCTCAAGCGCACCGTGGAGAGCGCCTTCCCGTTCGTGCGGGTGCGGGGCGAGATCAGCGGGCTCAAATTCCACTATTCCGGCCATGTCTATTTTGATTTGAAGGACGACAAGGCGGTTCTCAACGCGGTCGTCTGGCGCGGGACGGCGCAGGGCTTGCGCGTGCGGCCGGAACAGGGTCTTGAGGTCATCTGCACCGGCCGGATTTCCACCTATCCCGGTTCCTCGCGCTATCAGCTCATCGTCGAGAGCATCGAGCTCGCGGGCCTCGGCGCGCTGATGGCCATGCTGGAAGCGCGCAAGAAGAAGCTCGCGGCCGAAGGCCTGTTCGCCGAGGAACGCAAGCAGCTCCTGCCGTTCCTGCCTTCAGTGATCGGAGTTATTACTTCGCCGACGGGTGCCGTCATCCGCGACATCATGCACCGTCTCGATGCGCGCTTTCCCCGTCATGTGCTGCTCTGGCCCGTTGCCGTGCAGGGCGAACGCGCGGCGGCGGAAATCGCCGCGGCCATTCGCGGCTTCAATGCATTTTCACCGGATAGCGATCTGCCGCGGCCCGATCTGTTGATCGTCGCACGCGGTGGCGGCTCGATCGAAGACCTGATGGCCTTCAACGAAGAGATCGTGGTTCGTGCGGCAGCCGAGAGCAATATCCCGCTGATCTCTGCTGTCGGTCACGAGACCGATACGACACTGATCGACTACGCCGCCGATCGTCGCGCACCGACACCGACCGCGGCTGCCGAAATGGCAGTGCCGGTGCGCACCGAACTCCTCGCCCAGTCGCTCGATTTCGAGCGGCGGCTTCTACGCTGTTTCTCATATGGGCTTGAGCAGCGCAGCAAACATGTTCAGGCGCTCGCGCGCACGCTGCCGCGCGCCGACCAGATATTCGCGACGGCGCGGCAGCGCTTCGATCATGCGTCCGACAGGCTGGGGCATGGCCTGAAGCGCAATCTGCAGGAACATGGCCGTGCGCTGGTGGAGACAGGTACCTTGCTGCGCCCGCGCTGCGTCACCAGCCGCATTGAAGCCGGTACCGAGCGCGTCAAATCATCCGCGCATCGCCTTGAACGCTGCCATGCCGCGCGGCTCAGGAACTGGCGTGACCGCCTCCAATCCTCGGCGCGCCTGCTCGAAAGTGTGAGTCATCACTCCGTGCTGGAACGCGGTTTCGCTCTGGTGCGCGGTGCCGATGGTATACTTCGCCGCCGTGCGGCCGATGTGAAGGCAGGCGAGGCGCTGACGCTGGTCTTTGCGGATTCGACGGTCGAGGCGAAAGCGGAAGGATCTGCGGCGCGTGCGGCCAGGAAGTCGAAGCCGGGGCAGGGCACGCTGCTTTGATATCATGAAAAGTTGTATGTCGTTTCAATCTCGGCAAATTTATTTGTTTTCGGTCGCGAATCTCCGCAGCGCCAGCGCAGCGCCCAGGAACGCCGAGTCTTCGTTCAGGATCAGACGCGTGGGTATCGCTTTCACGTAATAACTCAGCCGCCCCTTGTTCTCGAAGGCGGCGCGGAACGACGATGTGACGAATATCCGTTCGATCTTCCTGGCGATGCCACCCGCAATGTAGACGCCGCCCCGTGCGCCATGTGCCAGCGCAAAATCGCCCGCCGCAGCACCGAACACGGCGCAGAACATGTCGACCGCTTTGGCGCAGATCGCATCGTTTGATTCGGCCAGTTCCACGATTTCGGCGGCGGTACAGGCCGGAACTGTCTGCCCCGCCATTTCGCCAAGCGCCACATGGAGATTCACGAGGCCGGGGCCGGATAGCACGCGTTCGATGGAAACGTGCCCGAATTGTCCCGCCAGTATGCGCCGCACTTCGCTCTGCTCGGCGTCCTGCGGAGCAAATGATACATGGCCGCCTTCCGTCGCAATCGGAAGGGACGTGCCGCGGAAACGCGCGAGACAGGAAACGCCAAAGCCGGTTCCGGCGCCGAGCACTGTAACGGGTTCATCCTCCACGCCTTCGAGCCTTGGCCCGATGTCGCACAGATCGTCCGGCTCCAGAGCCGCCACCGCATACGCGGCAGCGGCAAAATCGTTGATCAGCAACGCGCGCGCGAACCCGCGTTTGCGCAAGCCATCTTCCGATGCTTCCCAGTTACGATTGGTGAAGTTGACTTGTCCCGCAGTGACGGGTCCCGCCACGCCGATCGCGGCAGCATTGGGATGTTCGCGACCCAGATGATCGAGATAGGCATCGAGCGCGGCGTCGAAGGCCGGATAATTGTCAGCCGGCAGGTCGAGCCGGTCGGCAATGTAGAACGGTTCGGTTTCGACCACCGCGAAACGTGCATTGGTGCCGCCGACATCGCCTACAAGTACGGCCGTATCCAGGCTCACGGAGCGATATCCCTCTGGTCGAGCTTTACGGTTGTGCTGGTGCCGGGATCGGAGAAGGATTCCGCAACCCGGACCGCGTAATCTCCGGCATCGATATGCCAGCAATGGCGGAAAATATCGTAATCCGCGAGACGCCGCGGCTCGGCTGTAATCGAGATGTGTTGCGTCTCCCCCGGTTTGAGATCGATCTTGTTCCAGCCGATCAGGCGCGGCATTTCATCGGTGTCCGCTGCCGCCGGCGCGCCATAAGCCTGGACGGTTTCCTTTCCCTCCATCGGCCCGTCATTCGTGACATCGGCCGTGATGGTGATCGTTGCGCCGCCTGCAGCGACGACATTGTTTACGCGGAAGCGGCTGTAGGAGAGGCCATACCCGAAAGGAAACAACGGCATCTGTTTCTTGAGTGCGAACCAGCGATAGCCGACATCGGCGCCTTCGAAGTAATCGACATCGAACAGCGGGCCGTGCGGTTCGCGTCCCGGCAAAATCGGATGCGGCAGTTGCGACTGGTCATGGGGAAAGGTAACCGGCAGACGGCCGGACGGATTCACGGCGCCGAAAAGAACACGCGCAATCGCGTTTGCGCCTCTGTTGCCGGGATACCAGGCCTCAACCACGCCCTGCACTTTGTCGAGCCAGGGCATCAGCACCGGGCCGCCTGTTTCAAGCACGACAATCGTGTGCGGATTGGCGTTGGCGACGGTTTCGATCAGCGCGTTCTGATCGTTGGGCAGGTTGAGATCGGCAGCATCGTGCTCCTCGGCCATCCATTGCGTCACAAATACGATCGCGACGCTGGATTGCCGCGCCGTGTCGGCCGCCTGGGCCAGATCATCGCCGGATTCGAAGGTCACGATCGCCTGCGGCGCATTGAGGGCGATGGCGGAAACGGGCGAGGGCGGATCGTAAATATGGCCGTCATGAGGAAGCGCGCGTATGCGGTCCTCCGGTCCCTGCAGCGCCTGGGCATAGCCGATTGGAATGACTTGTGACGAACCGCCGCCCGAGATTACGCCGAAATCTGCGTGACCACCGATCACGGCGATACTCTCCACATGCGACGAAAGCGGCAATGCGGCGCCGGCATTTTTCAGGAGAACAATACCGTTTTCTGCTTCCTGTTGTGCAGTGCCGAGGTGGGCGTCGATATTCGATGCGGGGCGTGCGGGCGGTGCATCCATCACGCCGTCGGCGAACAAAGAAAACAGAATTCGGTGCACCATCTCGTGCAATCTCTGCGGTGCGAAACTTCCATCCGCCAGCGCCGCAGCCAATGGCGCACCGAAATAATCCTGCCGGTCGAAACCGGCAGCCGATTCCTGGTCGAGTCCCGCATTTGCCGCGGCAACCGTGCTGTGTACCGCCCCCCAATCGGACATTACCCAGCCAGGATAATTCCAGTCCTGTTTAAGCAACTTGTTCAGGAGGAAACTGTTTTCGCAGGAATAGTCGCCATTGTAGCGATTATAGGCGCACATGACGGACCCCGGCCGGCCTTTTTCCAGCGCGACTTCGAATGCAAACAGATCGGACTCGCGTGCCGGACCTTCGTCGATTTTGGCATTCAGGATCATCCGACCCGTTTCCTGGTCGTTGAGCGCGAAATGCTTGACGGTCGACACCACGTTCTGGCTTTGAATGCCGGCGATTTCCGCACCTGCGACGGTGCCGGCCAGCAGCGGATCCTCGCCGGCATATTCGAATGTGCGACCGCCTCGAGGTTCGCGCACGAGATTCACCGCGCCATCAAGAACGACATTGAAGCCACGCGACCGCGCTTCGGCGCCGATAACCGAACCGGCGAGAAACGCCGCATTGGGATCCCAGGTGGATGCCATCATCATGCCGGACGGAAGCGCCGTCGCTTCGTCGCCAGGGCGCAGATAACCCCCGTTCGCGATTCCAAGCCCGGCATCCGTCTCGACGAGTGCGGGGATGCCGAGCCGCGCAATTCCCGGTACGAAGCCGGACGTCCCATGCAACAGGGGCTGGATCTCCTTGGGTATTGGTCGCGAATAGATGCTGCCGCGCGTGCCCCAATAGCCCATGACCAGCGTCAGTTGTTCGTCCTGGGTCATCTGCGACTGCAGGAGCGCGGCGCGCTGATCCGGCAGCAATGTCCGATCCATCCATGACGGAGTAGCCGCCTGCACGACGGCCGGTGTCGGCAGGACCGCGGGCTGCGCAAGCACCTCGGCGCCCGCCGAAGAAATCGCCAGCATCACGGCCGAAGCAACCAGGATGGGGCGGTCATTCCGACGAACACCGATGATCACTGGCTGTTGCTCCTGCAAAATTGCCCGGGGCGCCCTGCAACAAGACGGACGATACGCTACGATAAAGCGATTCCCTTGAGCCGGGCACCTGCATCGTGAAGATCATACCGGGCGATCTGGAAGACCCGCGGGTCGTCAAATTGCTGGAGACCCATGTCGCGACGGCCCGTGCAGGCACCACGCCCCAAAGCGCGCATGCGCTCGATTCAAATCAGTTGAGAACGCCCGGCATCGAATTCTGGGCATTGTGGGACAGCGAAGTACTGGTGGGTATTTCCGCGTTGAAGAGATCTCGCCGGATCACGGCGAAATCAAGTCGATGCACGTAACGGCATCCAAACGGCAGACGGGCGCGGGCATTGCGCTGCTCCGCCACATTGTCGGCCGCGCCGCTTCCAGGGGAATGCGCCAGCTTAGCCTGGAGACAGGCGCGTCGGAGTATTTTCGTCCTGCCCGCGCGCTCTATCGCAAACATGGGTTTGTCGAATGCGCGCCCTTCGGTGCTTACAAGGCGGACCGCAACAGCGTGTTCATGTCGTTGGCGTTTGAACCATCGTAGCATCGGATGGATGGGAGACTTAGCTCGCCTTCGTCTCGTTGGCAGAAATAATGGAGTTGCGAAGCTGATCGGCGATATCGGCCATGCCGCCGGGTGTATGCGGCATGAGAATCACCTTGCTTCCAGAGGAAACCCCGATCTCCTTCATCGTGTCGAAATACTGGGTCATCAGCACGAGCTTGAGCACGTCGGACGCGGAAACCTCGCCGATCTGACCCGTGAAGGCGGCGATCGATTCGCGCAAGCCGTCCACGATGGCGCGCCGCTGCTGGGCGATGCCTTCGCCCTGCAGGCGCTTCGACTCCGCTTCGGCCTCGGCGTTTTTGACGACAAGTATCTTGTTTGCTTCGCCCTTCGCGGCGGCTGCGACCTGAAGGCGTTGCTGTGTCTGGATTTCGTTCATGGCCGCTTTCACATTGTCGGCCGGATTGACGTCGGTGACGAGCGCGTTCGGAATCTCGAAGCCGTAGATTTTCATCGAGACGTCGAGTTCGGCTTTCACCGAACTGCCGACCTCGTCTTTTTTCTCGAAGACTTCGTCGAGATTCATCTTTGGAACCTGCGCGCGCACAACGTCGAGCACGTAGGAAGTAATCTGGTCGCGCGGGTTCTGCAGCTTGTAATAGGCGTCCGCCTCCCTGCCTTCGATCACGCGGTACTGCACCGCGACGAACAGCTTCACGAAAACGTTGTCGAGCGTTTTCGTTTCCACTTCGACCGGCAGCTGCTGCACGCGCAAGGAAACGCGCTGGGAGACCGTGTCGATGAAAGGAATTTTGACGTTCAGCCCCGGCGACGCGGTGCTGACGAAGCGCCCGAACCGCTCAATGATCGCCCGGTTCTGCTGCTCGACCGTGAAGAAGCTCGAAGTAAGGATGATGAGCGCGACAAACCCGATGACCGCAAAGAATATGATCACGGCAAAGCTCCCCTTCGCATGTCGCCGACTTGTCGTCGAATCGCCGGAATTATATTCCGGGAAGGGATAACTATCCATGAACGCCAGCGCGCCGCGCCCGCTCCTTTCCTCGCTGACCGCAGGGCTGTCCGGGGAACGCGCCGAAGTGATACCGGCAGCGCTGGCATCATCCCCTTACATTGTCATGGCCCGCGACGGCGGGCCACCGAGGTAACACATGGACGGTGGCAGGAATTTCCCAATATTTTCGATACCGGTGGCAGATTTCAACTGGGTGGCCCGCCGTCGCGGGCCAAGACAAATTTGGGGAGAGATAGGGAAGCCGCAGCCTCCGGTATGATTTGAAAAAAATGGCTTTCGCTGTACTGAGTCGAGATTGCCGGGAAACTTACCGCCGGTAAACAAACCATTAAGACGGTTCGCAAACTATTTCCCCGGACAGCCCCGCGTTGACTGGGAACGGGCCGGCAGTCGCGGCAATGCACGCAATCAGTGGTGCGCGAGACCTGATGCGCCGTGTTTGTTGAATGTCGATGCAATCAGGTCCGCCGCCCAGTTGAGATCGCCTTCGCTATGCGATTGTGAGACCTGGAAGCGAATGCGTGCCGCGCCCTCGGGGACGACAGGGAAGGAAAAGCTCGTGGCCAGCAATCCACTGGCGAGCAGAGCCTGGCTGATGGCTTTCGATTTGACCGACTCGCCAACCACCACGGGAACGATTGCGCCTTCGCCGTCGAGGGGCGTGATCTGGCGCGACTTCAGCGCCCGGCGGAACAGCTCCGCTTTCTCGCGCAATTGCGTGGCGCGATGCGGCTCCCGTTCGAGGATGCGTATGGATTCAAGACCGGCTGCGGCAACCGACGGCGGAACAGCGTTCGAGAACAGATGGGGGCGCGACTTCTGGATCAGCGAGTCGATGACCACCTTCGGACCGGCGACATAGCCGCCGGCGCCGCCGCCCAGCGCCTTGCCGAGCGTGCCGGTGTGGATGTCGATCTGGTTGAGCATGCCGAAATGCTCGACCGTGCCGCGGCCTGTCGGGCCGACGACGCCCACCCCATGCGAGTCGTCGACTACGACGAGCGCGTTGTACTGTTTCGCGAGTTTTACGATCTCGGGCAGGGGCCCAAGATCACCTTCCATGGAAAACACACCGTCGGTGACGATAATCTTGCCGGCTTTATCGGAATGTTTCTCAAGCACGCGTGCAAGATCGGCCATGTCGGCATGACGATAGACGTCGCGCGCCGATTCCTTCGAGATCGCGCGGCAACCGTCGATGATGCTTGCGTGATTGAGGGCGTCGGAAATCACCACGTCGCCCGGCCCTGACAGCACCGGAAAAAGGCCGGTGTTTGCAGACCAGCATGAGGAATATGTGATCGCGGCTTCCGTGTGCAGGAATTCCGCGATCTTCTTTTCCAGTTCTTCGTGAACTGTCAGCGTGCCGCATATAAAGCGCACAGAAGCCGGACCGACGCCGAAACGGTCGAGCGCCGCGCGCGCCGCCGCAACCACTTCGGGATGTGCCGCAAAGCCCTGATAGTCGTTCGAACACATCAGCAGGACTTCGCCGATCCCGGCGACTTTCACATGCGCGCTGGTCGCGGTCTCCAGATCGTGGAGCGTCTTGTAGGTGCCGACTTCGCGCGCCTTGTCGAGGTCGCGCGCGAGTCGTTCGAGAATCGCGTTGCTCATGCCGCCTCCTTGTTGAAATCGAGGATCACCTTGCCGCACTTGCCGGCGGCGATGAGATCGAAACCTTCGGCATACTCCTGTGCTGCGAGGCGGTGCGTCAGGACGCGGTCCATCAATTCGGGGTTGCGCAGCATGAAAGCCGACACGTCATACCAGGTTTCGAACATGCGGCGGCCGGTAACGCCATGAAGTGTCGCGCCCTTCATGATCACTGTTTCCGCAAGATCGAGTGTTACATCCGAGCCGGGGAGTCCGAGCAGCACGACATGTGCGCCGTTGCCCGCCATTTCGAGCGCGCTTCGGAGCGCGTCGGCATTGCCGCTCATTTCGAGCACGAGCTCCGGCCCCTGGCCGTCCGTTTCTCCGATAATCTGTTCGCGCGCATTGGCATTGCGCGGGTCGACAACGAGATCCGCGCCGAGGCGGCGCGCGATTTCAGATCGGTATTCCGAAATCTCCGTCACGATCACTTTGCGCGCGCCATGCGAGCGCGCGATGCCGATACTGAACAGGCCAATCGTGCCGGCACCGGTAATTAGTACGTCGCGACCGGCCAGCGGAACGACGGTCGCCGAGTGCATGGCATTGCCGCACGGATCGAACACGGCCGCGTGACGATCCGGAATCCGGTCATGCACCAGCCAGACATTGCTGGCGGGCACAACAACGCGTTCCGCAAAGGCGCCGGCGCGGTCGACACCGATAATGGACGTCGCCTGGCAGAGGTGTGCACGGCCGGTACGGCAGAGGCGGCAATGCCCGCAGGTGACGTGGCACTCGCAACTGACGCGCTGGCCGGGCGAAAGATGGTCTACGCCTTCACCAACCTTGGTGATGCGGCCGACGAATTCATGTCCCACCACGCGAGGCGGCTTCACGCGGCGCGCCGACCATTCGTCCCACTTCCAGATATGGAAATCGGTCCCGCACACACCCGCCATGCTGACGGCGATCTCGACTTCGCCGGGGCCCGGTGCCGCCGGTGTCTCTACATCGGCGTGGGAGAGCCCTTTCTCGGGGCGTGCTTTAAGGATGGCGAACATGGGCTTCCCTTCCGGTTTTGTCGGGGCGAAATTATCCGCTATACTGGTACGGCGCAACCAAGATATTGGACATGTCGGGAAACGATCCCAGCATCGCCGTCGCTGTCGCCCGGCTTCGCAAGGAACGCAAGCTGTCGTTGGCGGCGCTCGCGCAGCAGGCGGGCATTTCGCGCTCCATGCTGCATGAAATCGAGAAGGACCGCACCAACCCGACCGTCGGTATCGCGTGGCGCCTGGCGACGGCTCTTGGTGTGGAACTGGCGGAACTGCTGCGCGGTTCGGTGCAAAGCCCCATCGTCGATGTCATCAGCGGTCATGCGACGCCATCGCTCACCAGTGCGGATGGGCTTTGCCGGTTACGCATCCTGGGCCCCCTCGATCTTGCCGGCCATCTCGAATGGTATCTGCTCGAAGCCAGGGCCGGCGGCGAGGTGGTTTCAACGCCCCATCAGCCGCGCACGACCGAACATTTGTCGGTGCTGAAAGGTGAGCTGGTTGTTTCGGTGGACAATGAAGAAAACACCGTGCCTGCCGGCACCACCATCCGCTACCGCGCCGACCGCCCCCACGCCATCCGCAATCGCAGCAAAGAACCCGCCGAGGCGCTGCTGATGGTGGTGTTGTAATAATTACTGTGCCGCGAGCGGGACGGCTGTCTGTTCCGCAGCGCGGAACTGTTTGAGCGCGGTTACCGCGCAGACGATGTGATAGAACGAACTCGCGGGCGAGGGCTCATCGACAAAGCGGTTTGTCGGCGTGAGCTTGTCGCGCCACAGCCCGCGTGTCGGCATTTCCAGATAGCGCCACAGCGACTCCGCCGCCGCCAGCGCATGGGCGAGGTAGGAATCGTCGGCATCGCCGCGGCCTTCATGCAGCAGCATCGCTGCTTTCAGCCGCTCGGTCTGCGGCCAGAGCCGCGCGCGGCTGGAGCGGATCGTCAAATCTTCATTCAGCGCGTCGATAGCGACACCGCGCACGGGATCGATTCCACGCGCACCGGCCGCAAACAGTCGCCGTGCTGCGGCTTCGGCGCCAGGTTCGTTGCGGCGCCGCGCCCAGCGCGCAAGCAACCATGCCCATTCGAACTGATGGCCGGGTTCGACGAGACGTCCGCGTTCGCCCACGGCCGGCTCCCAACCGGTGGTGAAATGCTCGCGCAGGAAATTTTCATCGGGATCGATGAAACGCGAGAGGCAGAGCGCCACGATCTGGTCGGCCAGATTCTCCCATTTCGCGCCGCCGCCGGCTTCCGCCCACGCAAGCGCAGCTTCGAGCAGATGCATATGCGGATTGGACTGGAATGCGCTCGTATCGGATTCGCGGAAGCCGCCGTTTTCGTGGCGCAGACTTGTTTCAATCGCAGCGAGAAGCGTCTCCGCCTCTTCGCGAACACCATTCGGCGCACCGGGCAATGCGTGGAGCGATGACATCGCCAATAGCGCAAAACTCTGGTCGTAAAGCCTTGCCGTATCGTCGGTGATGTGGCCGCTCGCGTCCACTTCGCTGCGATAGAAGCCATCCTGGCGCCGATAATGCGCACGGAACCAGTTCATGCCGTGCAGCGCGGCTTCACGGCCTGGTCCCTGCCAGCCTTCTGCCGCCGCGGTCGCATATACAAATATCTGCCGCGCCTGTACGCGCGCGCGCCGCGGCGCTGCTACTGCAATGCCATTGACGTCCAGCAGTTCGTGAAAACCGCCATGATGATGATCGGCGCCGAGCGACCACCACAGGGGCAGGGCGGCCGTCGAGAGCCAGTGATCATAGCGTGTGGCCCATTCGGTGAGTACTTCGGCGACGGGTTGGACGGCACTCGCCCGCCTGGCTACGGACAATTTCTCGGCAATGCTTTTGACCGCCTGGCTGGAAGAAAGATCGCACACCAGCAAGCCGCCCGGTTCGGCGATGATCGCGATATCGCTGATGCCGATGGCGGCAACGGGAACCTGCGTCTCGTTGCGCACGAAGCAACGTTCGACATTTATCAGTGTGCAATCGCCACTTACCGAATTGCCGCTCGCATCCTTGGCGCAGGCGTCGTGCACTGCGTTCCAGGCGCCGAGATCGGACCAGAAGAAATCGACCGGCAGAACCGCCGCGCAATCCGTTTTTTCCATTACCGCATAATCGATCGAAATCTTTGGCGCGGTCTGGAAGCTCGCGGCGAGGCGCAGGGTAAGGCCGTCGCGTTCGGCATCGCGAACAGATCGTTTGGCCGCATCTGCGACCTGCGGCGCATGCAGGTCGAGTTCGTTCAGCATCGTATCGACGGCGAAGATGAAATTACCGCTGTTCCACAGATAGCCGGCCCGCATGTAATCGGCAGCCTTCGCCGGTCCGGGCTTTTCGATGAACGCCTCGACAGGCACGGCAGCCTGTCCGGCGCCGCTTGCCGGCTTTATGTAGCCATAGGCCGTAGAGGCGTGCGTGGGGCGGATGCCGAGCGTGACGATCGAGCCTTCCTGTGCGGCTTGTGCCGCGGCAAGCACGGCATCGCGAAATGCGGCATCGTCGGGAATGTAATGATCCGACGCCACCACGACGGCAATTCCATCGGGATCTGCCTGTGCGATGGCCGCGACTGCTGCGGCAATGGCGGGTGCGGAATCCCGCACGCAAGGCTCCAGCAATATCGTCGCGCCAACGCCGATATCGGCGAGTTGCATCTCGATCGCGTCGGCGTGCTGGATGTTGCCGATGATCACCGGGCGGCCGGTGGCGAGCGCCTCGACGCGCAGCACCGTCTGCTGGAACATCGATTTGGCGCCCGTGAGACGCAGGAATTGTTTGGGATGGGCATGCTGCGATGCTGGCCACAGCCGCGTGCCCGCGCCGCCGCACATCACCACCGGATGAATTCTTCTGTCTGTCACGATGTTCCGCCGCTCTCCAGGGCGCCGGCCTGCCGCCGCCCGCACTTCTGCAATATATGCCGGGTCGATCCGCCCGCGGCCGTAGTTTCGGCCAAGGAACGCCATCCCCGCAACGGGGACGATGTAAAATCTGAAATCCGTTTATAAATCAATGCCTTGAACGATCATCCGGGTTTTCTCCGCTTGGGCGCATTTTCCGCCAATTTCTCCCGCAATAATGTTTGGATTGTGCTAACTTCGACTCAAAGCGGGTGCGCTCGCGCGCCGTTCGGGCTGCGCAAGCCAAGCCTGCTGTGAACGAAAGCATGGCCATGTCCAACTCCAGTGAACCGCGTGACGCTGTTCGACGCAACGCCCAGAGCCATTTCACCCATACCGAGCGCCGCGACGAGCTTGTGCGGCAGGAGATCGAGAAGGAGCGCGCCGCCACGGATGCGAAAACCGCGCGGTTGCGAGCCTTGCGGCTGGCCAAGGAGGAGGGCGAGAAAGCCGAGGCTGAAAAACTGGCTGCCGAGCGCGCGAAAACAGGCGCTGCCGCGCCGAAAACGCCGGGCCGCCGCAAGCGCGCGAGCAAGGCCTGACCGGCAACAGGTACTGGAAGCTGTCACAACGTCCTGATATCAATTGATATGGGAAGGGAAACCGGTGTGAGGTCGGCGCCGGCGTTTCGAATTTGGCATCCATGGAACCCAAGGCGGATTTGGCGCGTTGGCCCAACGCTTCGGGGAAGGTTCCTTTACAAACGGGAGTTGAAGATGAAGACGACGCTTAAATTTGCGGTTGCAACGCTGTTCGGCGCCAGCATGCTGGCCCTGACAGCCGGCAGCGCTTCCGCCGCGGTCGCATGCAACGCGGCCGGCGAATGCTGGCATGTCAAGAACGCCTACAAATACCCGGCCGAGGCCGGCGTGGTGATCCATCCGGCCGGCTGGAAATGGGGCCGGAACGAGCATTACACCTGGCGCGATCATCCGGGCCGCGGCTATTGGCGCAACGGGATCTGGATCAAGTTCTGATCCGGTTGCAGTTGAACGTTCAAACGGCGGGTGCGGACATCGCGCCCGCCGTTTTGTTTGCGGCCGATAGCGAAGCATCCATTGCATCGAAATACCAGTGTTTGTCATCCCCGGCGAGGGAAGGGGAACTAGGTGGTGCAATATCTCCGGTGTTTGTGGGCAATCCGGCACCTGGGTTCCCTTCCCGCGCCGCGAAGGGCGGCGCGCCGGGAATGACACTGCACAATGACACGGCAGTTTTTCAGTTCCTCTTCCTTCCGGCTTTTCAGCTCCTCTCCCTACCGGCGAAAGACAACCAAATTACCTGTTCAAATCACTTCGGCGTTTTCACCGTGGTGCTGTAGACGTTGCTGCTGAACGAACTGCCGTTGAAGGCGTCGCCGATGCACCAGATCTGCGTCCTGCCGGTGCCGAGATTCTGGCTGGCGCAGGCGCCGACTTCGTCGGTGGTGGCGAGGTCCTGCGACCAGGTCTGCCCGCCGTCGGCGGAGTAATAGATGCCGCCGACATTCGAGTAGATGTTGCCGCCCGCGGCCCAGCCGACCTTCTTGTCGAGGAATTCGATCTGCCGGATCGGCCACGCGGTCGTCAGCACGCGGTCGCTCCAGGTCGCGCCGCCATCCGTCGTGCGATGCAGCCAGCCCTCGACATCGGGCGAAATCTCGCCGCCGCCCGTCCAGCCTGCTTTGTCGGAAACAAATTGTGTCGGCCCGTCGAACACGCTGTCGGCGGGCGGGCCGCAGCTCCAGCTCGCGCCGATATCCGCGCTGGTGCAATACTGAATGCCGGAAGCGTAGGCCGTTTTATCCCTGAGCAATGTGAACTGATAGCCGAACCAGCCGCCATCGGCGTCGGGCGTCACCTGCGCCCATTGCGACGGCTTCGCGCGCCACCAGGCGGCATTGGGGTTGGCGAGCCCTTCGCCGCTCATCGCCAGCCCGTCCTTGAGGCCGTGAACAAAGCGCACCCGGCCGCCCCAGGCATTGTCGCTGAGCACGACATCGGGCTTCCAGGTCACGCCGCCATCGGTGCTTTCGGTGAGGATCGCTTCGCTGTTGTTGTCGTCGAAGCCCGTCGCGACGATCTTCTTACCGTTCACCGCGATGCCGTAGTAATAATAGGGAAAGCTGCGGTTCAGGATTTCCTTCCACGTCGTGCCGCCGTCGGTGGTCTGCCAGATCTGGCCGAGTTCCGCCGCGGCATAGCCGGTCGTCGGGCTCGAAAACGCCACATCATGCACGGTGGCGCCGGGAAGATTGGCAAGTTGCGTCCATGTGTTCGACGGCTGGCCTTTCGGCGTCAGCTTATGTTTGTCGGGCGACAGGCCGGCCGGGCGGACGGCGCCGGCTTCCTGCGACGGCCCGTTCATCGGCAGCCGCGCGCTGACATAGCGTGTCGTCGCCGCGTGCGCGGAGGCGCCGAGCAGCGCAAAAGTTGCAAGCGAAACGGCGAACGGAAACGCGCGTCCGCCATGCGGGATGGTTTTCATTTTTGGGTCCCTCCTGGGTGAAGGCGCAACCTCAACGCATTTTCCCCTGCCGCACAAGCGACTCGTGATCGTGCTGTCCGCGGCGCACCCGCCGCGAACGAAACCGGCGAGCAGCAGTGCAGCGCGCCGGATATTCCCTGAGAATCTGTCCGCACGCCGACACTGCTTCGCACATGCGCGAATGTTCCCTGAGAATCCGCACGAACCGCGCATCATGCCGAAAACTTTCCCTGAGAAACTCAACGACCAACCCGCTGCTTTGTACAAACCGCGCACCCGTCCGGTCCGCGACGGCGAAACGAAACTCCGAAGTAATTCGTGGCTGGATGCGCACAGGCGATAGCGCTCCCCTCGAGGAGGGATGAAACAGCGCGGAATTTCCCTGAGAATTACACGACGTACACATCATGCCGATATTTTTCCTGAGAATCTGCGCGACCTTCTCGCCGCTTGTACAAACCGCGCACTCGTCCGGTTCGCGGCGGCGAAACGGAACTCCGAAGTAATTCGTGGCTGGATGCGCACAGGCGATAGCGCTGCCCTCAAGGGGAGGATGAAACAGCGCGAAATTTCCCTGAGAATTACACGAGTCGCGCATCATGCCGATATTTTCCCTGAGAATCTGCGCGACCTTCTCGCCGCTTTGTACAAACCGCGTACCCCTCCGGTCTGCGGCGGCAAAACATTCCGCGAATGAAATTCCTCACACGTCAGGATAACGCGACGCCAGCCATGTGTCAACCAAAAAGGTTATGAATAAAACCTATATAACCTGACTGCCTTGCCGCCGGTATCGCCGTCCTGTGTGAACGGCACACGAAGGCCGGCGTGCTGTTGCCGGTATAAAGCGCGCCCACCTTGCGATAAGCGCCCGTGAATATACGCTGCATCAGGTCGGTGGCTGCGCCTCCCGTCGGCGTATCCAGATCGATGACATTACCTCCCGATATGGTGAGGCAATCATTCGTCGCCGTGCCCGTGGGAGTGTTGGACAGCAATATCCTTTTGGCGGGCCGGGACGCTTTCGTGATGGTGGTACTGCCGGAAGGTCTCATCGCCCGGCGCGAGCCGCGCTTGTATCAATCGCCGATTACTGCATTTGCCCCTGCAGGGTGGCGAGACAATGATTGGCGGGCAAATGCTTGATCGGCAGGTGGAGCGTGGCGGCGAAACCATGCGCCGTGCCGGTCTGGTCGATGCCGCTATAGACGATGTCATAAGCGACACCGCCGATCGTCAAAGTCGTATCGTCGTTTGAATAGACACCGGGTTCGTCGAAAGCGTAGGAATTCCCCTGCTTGCCTTTTTTCGAGCCGTCGGAGAACTGCTCCAATACCACCGACACGCCATTGATCGTGCCGCTCCAGTCGAACGTGCCTTCCTCCGGATCGAATATGATCAGGCCGGGGCCCGATGCGTCTTCGCCGTCCGTGCTCTGCTTGTCGAATTTCACCGCACCCGTCGTCTTGTCGACATCGACGACCACCTGGCAGGTTTGTAGGTAGCTGACGGCATAAGCGCCTGACAAACTCGTCGCGGCCATCGCCGCCGGACAAAGCAGACAGGCCGCCGCTGCGGTCAAAAGAAATTGTCTCATGAAAATCCCCTCTGATGAGATATGGCGACGGTACGGGTTCTTTTCCCGTCAAGTCAAATGGGGGCGAGGAGTAGTCTGCGGCAGATACCCTCGAATATCGCCTTGAGTGGGTTTGCGGCCATCCTGGAACGCGGTCATTGGTAATGACGATCCGGATGCAGGAGCCGCCACTACACGATGCAGCGTACCCGTTCGCAGGATGAAGCCGGAACCAGCGAGGCCGGAAGCAATGCGGGGCAACGGGGCCGGCGATAACAACACATTACTTCCACACTGTGTTCCTCGGTTGCCGGGACGGAGCCGGCCAAGACGCGCGTGACAGTGAATGAGAGTAAGTGTGAATGCGTAAGGATGAGTGAGGGTAAAGGTGAATGAAGCAATGCCTTACGGGGCGTTTTGTTATCTCCCTTTTCACACCCGCTCGATCGCCATGGAGATGCCCTGGCCGACGCCGATGCACATGGTGCAGAGGGCGAGGCGGGCATTGCGGCGGGTGAGTTCCTCGGTGGCGGTCAGCACCAGGCGGGCGCCGGACATTCCGAGCGGATGGCCGAGCGCGATGGCGCCGCCATTGGGATTCACATGCTCCGCATTGTCGGGCAGCCCGAGCATGCGCAGGACGGCGAGGCCCTGAGCGGCGAAGGCTTCGTTCAACTCGATGATATCGATGGCGCCGATCCCGATTCCGAGACGGGCAAGTAATTTGTTTGTCGCCGGTGCCGGGCCGATACCCATGATCCTTGGCGCCACGCCCGCTACGGCCGCGCCCAGAACGCGCGCCCGCGGCGTGAAGCCATGGCGCGCCGCGGCGGCTTCGCTGGCAATGACGAGTGTGGCCGCGCCGTCATTGACGCCGGAAGCATTTCCCGCAGTCACTGTACCATCGGGCCGTACGATCGGCTTCAGCCGGGCCAGCGCTTCGACACTGGTCGCGCGCGGATGTTCGTCGCGGCCGACGACTATCGGATCGCCCTTCGCCGGCTTTATCTGTACGGGAATAAGTTCCGCATCGAAGCGGCCGGTTGCCTGCGCGGCGGCAGCGCGGCGCTGGCTCTCCGCCGCGAACGCATCCTGATCGGCGCGGGAGATCTGGAAATCGCCGGCGACGTTCTCCGCCGTCTCGGGCATGGAATCGATACCGAATTCCGCCTTGAGCATCGCATTGACGAAGCGCCAGCCGATGGTGGTGTCGTACACCGCGTTGGCGCGGGAGAAAGCGGAGTCCGCCTTGGGCATGACAAAGGGCGCGCGCGTCATGCTTTCGACGCCGCCCGCAATGATCAGCTCCGCTTCGCCTGCCTTGATCGCGCGCGCAGCCGCGCCGACGGCGTCCATGCCCGACCCGCATAAGCGGTTGATCGTGGTGCCCGGCGCAGTCTCGCCGAGACCCGCCAGGAGAGCCGCCATGCGCGCCACGTTGCGATTGTCCTCGCCCGCCTGGTTGGCGCAGCCCATGATAATATCGTCGAGCGCCGCCCAATCGGCCTTCGGATTGCGCACGCGCAAGGCGCGCAGAGGCAGCGATGCCAGATCGTCGGCCCGCACATTCGCAAGCGCGCCGGCATAGCGGCCGATGGGTGTGCGCACCGCGTCGCAGATAAAGGCGTCGGCCATGTGTCATTCCTCCGGGAGATCGCGCGATGGGATGTGCGTGATGCGAAGGATATAGAGGGCGTCTGCGCCGGATGCACCCTCTCGGCGTCCGCCGATTGGCTTTCGTTCCGGGCTTCGGTTTAGGCTCGCGGCGGCGGAGGCGCGAGAGATGGAAACGGGGCGAGACGGGGAGCGGCAACCGTCGCTGAAACGGCGGCATGTCGCGGCCGTGATGCTCGGCAACGGCCTCGAATTCTACGATTTTCTCACCTATTCGTTTTTCGCCATCCAGATCGGCCACGCCTTTTTTCCGGCGAGGGGCGCGTTCGACAGTCTGATGCTGTCGCTCGCCACCTTCGGGGTGGGCTTTCTCGCACGACCCTTTGGCGGGTTCGTGATCGGTATCTTTGCAGATCGCGCCGGGCGGCGGCCGGCGATGCTGCTGAGCTTTCTTCTCATCGGCGTTTCGACTGCGGCGATGGCCCTGATTCCCACCTATGCGGAGATCGGCATGGCGGCCCCCGTACTCGCCATTCTCGCGCGCATCGTGCAGGGCTTTTCGCTCGGCGGCGAGATCGGCTCCAATACGGCATTTCTGCTCGAAGCCGCGCCGCCCGCAACACGCGGCTTCAGCGTCGCCTGGCAGGGTGCGAGCCAATGCGCGGCGTTGCTGGCCGCGAGCCTGGTCGGGATCGCGCTGACGCGATTCCTGCCGCCCGCATTGCTCGATGCCTGGGGCTGGCGCATCGCATTCCTGATTGGTGCGGTGACGGTGCCGTTCGGTCTTTGGTTGCGCAGCCATCTTCCCGAGACGCTGCACATGGCGGAGACGCAACCGGCGGAGCGGGCAGCGACCGGTTTCGAACTCGCCGCGCGGCATTGGCGCATCATGCTGCTCGGGCTTGTCGCACTCGGCATGGCGACCATAGCAAATTATATCAATATCTACGCCGTCACCTATGCGCAGGATATATTGCATCTTTCGCTGCGAACCGGGTTCATCGCTGAAACCGTCAACAACCTGATCGCGATTCCATCCGGCCTGCTCGGCGCGTGGATTTCCGACCGCCATGGCCGCTGGCCGGTGAATGTGTGGACGAATCTCGGATTGCTGGTCGCGGGCTGGCCGCTGTTCGCCTGGATGGTGTCGGCGCATTCCGATGTTTCGCTCATCGTCAGCATGACAATACTGGGCGTTGCCGCGAATTTTTCGTTCGGTTCGCTGCTGGCCGCGCTGAGCGAAAGCCTGCCGAAATCCATCCGGGTCACAGGGCTCGCCACGGTCTATTCGCTCGCCATCGGCGTGCTCGGCGGCAGCACGCCTTTCATCGTGCATGGCCTTATAAGGCTCACGGGAAACGCGATTGCGCCGGCCTGGTACATGACCGGCGCAACGCTGATCGGGCAGGTGGCGCTGATGCTCATTCCCGAGAGTGCGCCAGCGCGACTGCGCCGGAATTCTCCTTTTGCTTCCGCTGCCGCGTGAACCGGCTGGGTGGGAAATAGTTCAATGAAACTGGCGCGCGTGATCAGGCAGATTATGTCCTACCTGTCTGCAGGCCAGACGGCGATGTGATCCTTGGCATGAAATACGGTGTCGGCGTGGAGGATGCCATGCCCGTCATAGGTCCCGCGCGCGAACAGGGCGTGGCCCATGGTCGGTACGGCGTAGTGCAGTGTCTGTTTCGCTTCCGACACGTCGATCTGTTGCGTCGTGCCGTTGCGTTTGCGGACGGCGATCCAGTTGCCGTGCATTTGTTCGACCATACCGAAGATTTCATGATGGCCGGGCGCAAGGGGCAGGCGCGGCGCGGCGGCGATTTTGGGCAGCGTCGCGTTGTGTTTCCCGCCCGCACCGAAGATCGTAAGCATCTGGTCGGAAGCCACATAGACGAGGCCGTTGGCCACCACCGGAACGATGTTGGCGTCGCCGCTCGTGTTGGGCCATTGCCCGGCGGCGCCGGTGAACAGCGGCTGCCCATTATCGGCATTGAGGGCATAAAGCGTCACGCTCGGAGCCCGGGCGTCGGTGGGGTGGCCGACGGCCCAGATCACCGCCGATCCGGCTTTTATTCCGTTGGACGAGACGCTGGTGAAGAAGCCCGGGCTCTGCCCGTTGGCGACCCCGTTCCACTGATACTCCGCCTGCAGCGAAGGTCTCTTTTTTGTCTTGAGCTTCCAGGTTTCGATCGTGTTGCCGCCGCTCGTCACAACGCGCCCGGTGCCATCGCTGCCTTCGAAATAGGACGGTCCGCACCAGCAGCCGTTGATCGGGTAGTTGCCGAACGCGGTCTTGAGCTTGTCGGCATCGAGCAGATAGAACTTGCCGTCCTTTCCGGCGACCGCGGCGATATTGGGATATTTGCCCTTCTGCTGCGGCAGGAGCATGAGGCCGCCCGATCCGAAATCGCCGTCGCTCTCGTCGAGCTGCGCGTGATTGGTCGGCGTGAACAGGCTTTGCAGCTTTGAGAGATCGGGGCTCATCTGCGCCGCGCTTTCGGCGATGTTCGTGACCTTGTTGTAGCTGTTGCCGCCGTAATCCGAATTGCCGGTGACGAAATACACCGAGCCTGCCGTGTTGGCGGCAGGCGCCCAGCCCGACATCCAGATCGCGGTGAGGAAATAGTTGTTCTGCGACGTCGCGAGCGTGTCGGTGAGCTTGTTGCTGGCAAGCGGGGCGAGTGTGCCGCCCTGCCAGCCGAGCAGCCAGCCGCGCGACTGGTCGGCGGCAATATCGCACCAGCTCGCAAAGCCGGCATAGACCGTATTGTTGGAAAGCAGCAGCGCGGCGCGCTGGCGCGTCACCGCCGGATTGAAATTATAAGTCTGACCGTTGGTCAGCGATCCGGACGCGCTGATGACGACAGGCGTGACGGCGTCCTTGAGTGTGGTCAGCGACAGCGCATGCAGGCGATAGACCGCGGCGTTGTTCTCCCAGGTATAGACGATGACATAGAGAAGCCCGGCGGATTGATCGATGACCGGCGTGGAGTCGATACCGGCCACCTGGCCGTCGACATCGCAGCCAAAGAAATTCGATGCCGCGACGGCCGTGCCCAGATGATTGTGGATCAGCTCCGCGCCGCTTGAGGCATCGAGCGCGTAGACGGTGTCGTTCTCCGTCGCGATATAGACGACGTCGTGTTTGCTGCCCTTGATCGTCTCGCCCGGGACAATGAGGGGCTGCGCGTCCACCTGGCCGTCCAGGCTCGAATTCGTGGCAAGGAGCCCGAAGTTCTGGCCGCCGACTGTTTTTTGCGTCAGCGCGGTTTCCTGCTGGTTCCAGCCGGTGCGCAGATTGTCGTTGTGGTAGGTCGTGACGCTGATCTGTGCCTGCGCGGCGCCTGTAACAACCGCCAGCGACAGCGCCGCAGCCAGAAATCCCGTAACGCGCATGCCCATAGTCCTTTTCGAGCCCATAGTCTTTTCGACAGGGGCGCAGCCTAGCTCAATCCGCCGTCATGCGCCAGAAACCGGGAATTGCGCGCGATGCCTGTTCAGGGCGCCGGGAAGCCATTAGAATGCGGTTGAATCAGGGGGTAATTTCCATGCGCCACAAACTTCTTCTGGCGGTCTCGGCCGCCGCTCTGGTCGCGTTCGCCGGCATAAGCAGCGCCGCGTCTCTGGAGCAACCCAAGAAAAGCAATCTCTATTCCAATCTGTTCGCCACCTATTCGGCGAGCCAGGATGGTACCAGTGTGTCGTTCTCCGTGTGCGGCAGTGTGCAGGAAGCGGAGGGTTGCTTCGGCGGCGGATCGTTCGGTCCGTTCGGTCATGCCTGCGCCGTCATCGAAGGAAAGCCGAAAACCAAGGGCGACGTGGTCACGCGCGACGTCTATGTGCTCGACAAAGGAGCCCAGAGCGACAGCACGGCGGTGCTCGACGTGTACAAGCGCACCGATACGATCACGTCCAGTTCCGATACGATCCAGGTCTCGCTGACAAAGGCCGTGTCGCTTGGATTGCCGGGCGGACCCAGCACCGAATGCTCCATGGGCGCCGGCAAGGACTATGTCTTCGCGGCCACCACGGCCAGCACGCAGGTTGCTGCCATCAATATGTCGACGCTGGCCGTATCGCTCGAAGGCGGCTTCAGCCCGCCGGCTACGGTCACCTCGATCACGGCGGACGATCGCGGTTATGTCTCGGTCCAGTTCACCGAAGGCTTCTATGTCTTCGGGCCCGACGGCAGCGGCCTGGAAGACGGCGGCGGCAACGCGGCGCTGGTCAACACGCGCAATGGCTGGCTGATCCCGTAAGGGTATACTAATTACCTTTTGTCATCGCCCGCACAGAGCGGGCGATGACGCGTTGTTTCCGGCCGCACCAGAACAATTCTTTGGTTGGTGGATTACGGAAACAGCTGCATGTCCGGCAACTCCGGCCGCACCCCGAGGCCGACCAGGCGCGCGGGTATGCGGCTGAGCGCCGGAATGTGCTGCGCCAGCCGCAGAAATAGCGGCACCTTTGTCGGACCCTGACTGGCGAGCGCCCTGCTGATGACGCGGTTTTGCACGAAGACCTGTACCGCCTGCGTGACGGCCGTGGGAAATTCGCGCCGGCGCTGGAAGGCTTTCAGATCGGCCAATGCGGGCGTGCCGCGGCGAAACGCGGGAACGAGAATGTTCGCAGCCGCGACCGCGTCCTGGATCGCGAGATTGATGCCGACGCCGCCGATGGGCGACATGGCGTGCGCGGCATCGCCGATGCAGAGGAAGTTTGCACGACACCAGGTCTTGAGACGATCCACGGTGACGCTGAGAAGTTTGACCGCATCGAAATCGCCGATCTCCTGCATGCGATCGGCCAGGATTGGTGCAAGCCGGGTGATGTCTGCACGGAAATCTTCGATGCCGCGCGCGCGGATACCGTCGAATTCGCCTTTGGGAATGACGAAGCCGCATTGCCAGTAATCGCGCCGCTTGATCATCACCAGAATGCGGCCGCGATCGAAAATACCGAATGGCCGCTCCGGATCGCCGTTCTTCCGCGACACGCGAAACCACAGCACATCGATCGGAGCACCGAGATTCTTCAGCGGCAGGCCGCTTTTGTCGCGCATCGTCGAGTGACGTCCATCGGCTCCGACGACAAGCCCGGCACGGATCGTAAACTGCCGGCCGCCGTGGGAGGCGACGACTCCACGAACTACGTCGTTTTCAATGAGGAGATCGGTCGCTTCGGTTTCCATGTGGAGATGAAATCCGGGATAGCGCTCCACCTCGCGTCCGATGAAGGCGAGGAAATCCCATTGCGGGATCAGCGCGATGAAGCGGCAATGCGCGGGCAGATGCCGCAAATCCGCGACCGTTATTTCCGTGCCCCCGATCTGGCCGCCGAGTGTTTCCGCCCGATCCGGCTCGAGCGCAAGAAAGGCTTCGAGCAGGCCCAGCGCATGCAACACGTTCATGGTCGAAGGGTGGATGGTATCGCCGCGGAAATCGCGGAAGAAATCTTTCCATTTCTCGAGCACGATCACGTCGATGCCGGCACGGGCAAGCAGATAGCCCAGCATCATTCCCGCCGGGCCGCCGCCTGCGATGCAACATCGGGTCGTCAGTTCCTGCGCCGGCTCGCTCACCTTGCCTCATCCCACATCCAGGTTCGGCAATCTAGCTGATCTGCAGAAAAGAACAGCTCCCGCAGCACGCACCTTATGGCAGCGGCATTGGCAACGCCGGCACGTGCGACGGCTAATCATCCTTTTGCGATCATTCCCGCATGCTATGGTTATGGCGTTGAAGCCATTGGGGTATCGGCATGTTGGGGAAATTTCTCGGCGCGTTACTTGTTTTCTGCGCCCCGGCGACGGCAGCTGCCGGCAAGGCCCACATGCCGCAGGGGCAGCACGTTCGTCTCATGAAGGTGGATACGGATTTGGCCGCGGACGGTAGCGCGGTCGCGACGATTCATATGGAAACGATAGCAGAGAACGCCGCTTCTGTCATGGCGCTTGGACAGACTTCTGTCCCCTACGTCACCGAAAATCAGACGCTCGAGATTGTGGAGGCATACACCCGCAAAGCGGACGGGTCGAAGGTCCCCGTAGATGTCAGCGCCATTTACGATCAGCTTCCGCCGGGGTCCGCCGGCGCGCCCATGATCACCGACCTTCATGTGAAGACGATCATCTTTCCGCAATTCGCCGTTGGAGACACGGCCGTATACACGGCACGGCTCGTCACGAAGCACGCGATTTTTCCCGGCCAGTTCTGGAGCGGCGATGGCTTCATGAAACCAATCGCCTTTGACGATGTCGAAGAGACGCTGACGGCGCCGCGCGACCTTGCGTTGTATGTGGAGAACCAGGACGTCGCTTACGACAAAAGCGAGAAAGGAGATAACACAGTCTACCATTGGCATTACAGCGCGCCGGCATCGCCCGATGCGGATCTGACGACTGTTCATCTGCTTGCTCATCTGCCGCATTATTTTGTTTCTACCTTTCCGGATTATGCCGCGCTCGGCCGTGCTTATGCCCAGGCTGCTGCGCCTCAAACGGCGGTTACGCCCAGCATCAAGGCGCTTGCCGATAAGGTCACCAAAGGGTCATCCGATCGCCTGGCGATCGCGCGTGCGCTCTACGAATGGGTCGCGGGGCATATCCGTTATGTGGCGATCGAACTCGGTAAGGGGTCTCTCGTCCCGCACGCCGCCGACACTGTGCTGTCGAACGGTTATGGTGATTGCAAGGATCATGTCGCGCTTTTGGCCGCGCTGCTCCATGCGAAAGGCGTTTCAAGCGAAGCCGTATTGCTCAATGCGCTGTCGAGTTACGATCTCGCAGGCACGGCAACGTTTGCCGGATTGAACCATGTCATTACTTATATTCCGGAGCTGAAAGTCTATCTCGACAGCACGGATAATATAGTACCGTTCGGCGTGCTGCCGTTCAGCGAATACGGCAAGCCCGCAGTGTTCGCATCCGAACGCGCGCCGCGCCTGGGTAAAATTCCGGTGCTTCCGCCGGAACTGGCGCATATGACGACGAAAACCGTCGCGCAGCTTGACAAGGATGGCGACCTCTCCGGGACCACGACGACGACAGCTTCAGGGCCGTTCGCGATCAGGCTGCGCATGATGGCGCTGGCTATCCAAGCAGCGGGCCCCGAGAAGGCGGCGAAACGAATTCTGGAATTGCACGGCTTCGGGAGCGACGGCACCGGTTCCTTTAACATGACGTCACCGACAGATCTGGCCGATACCTACGCCGTCGCCAGCGATTTCAAGGTGGTCGGCTGGTCCCGTCGGCTCGACGGCAAGCAGCAATATTATCTGCCGGGCGGCATGCGGCTCCTGGGTCTTTCCGGCGACGATCTGATGGGCCCGTTCACCGGCAATTCCGTCTTGAAGGCTGACGACGAGATACCCTGTTTCAGTGGCGAAGCCAGCGAGGACGTTTCGCTGGAAATTCCTCCGGACGGGAAATTTGGGAGTATTCCATCCGACGTTCATGTCATGACGGGAAATATCCGCTTCGACACGCACTGGTCGCTGGACCGCCAGACGCTCGCCGTGCATCGCAGTTTCACTAGTACCATTGATCAACCCCTCTGCACCGCAGCTATTCGAGCCGCCAACGCGGCTGCGCTGAAAACGATAGGCGAGAGCTACCAAACTGAGCTTTCGTTGGCATCGGCCAAACCGGCCGGGCAGCAAGAGGCGGGCGGGAACTGAGGGGGGACGCGACTACGACTTCACTCCACATGCGGCAGGCAACGAAGGGTTAAACAGACGAAACTGCGATTTGAAACACTGCTGCCGCAACAGCGGGAAAGGCGAAAACAGCGGCTCCCTGGAGCTCGATCCAGCCGCGCTGGAATCAGTGAAGTCCTGCCGATACGAACCCGCGCGCCGCAACGACCTTATTCTTCGCCGAATTTCGCTTTGGCGAGCGCGACGATGGCGGCGAGCGCCTGTTCCGCGTCGGGACCTTCGGCCTCGACGCTGATCTCACTCCCTTCGCTGGCCGCGAGCATCATCAATCCCATGATGGAGCGCGCGTCGACCGTCTGGCCGTCCTTGGAAATAAGAATTTGGGATTGGAACCGTGCGGCCGCCTCAACTATTTTTGCGGAGGCGCGTGCATGCAGCCCTTTTTTGTTGGCGATCCTGACGACCGCACGATGCGAGGTCTGCATGCGGATATCACCCGTCGAGATCGGAGGAGCCTGCGCGCATATATTTGCGCCCCGCTTCGATGGCCTGTGCAACCGCCTGCTCGAGCGGAAGCCGGCCGCGCACGTCGATGAGTTTGATCAGGCTCGGCAGGCTGTAGCCCGCCAGCACCTCGA
The DNA here is from genome assembly GCA_036269235.1 of Rhizomicrobium sp. Taxonomy (GTDB): domain Bacteria; phylum Pseudomonadota; class Alphaproteobacteria; order Micropepsales; family Micropepsaceae; genus Rhizomicrobium. The sequence continues at coordinate 15,069 of DATASL010000027.1, read as the reverse complement.
CGCGCCCGCGTGCAAGGCAGGAAAGCGCGATGTTGCAAGGCGTGCCGCCATACATGTCGGTGGCGACAACCACGCCCTGGCCGTGATCGACGGATTTCACCGCGGCGGCAAGTTCACGCTTGCGCCGCTCCGTGTCGTCCTCGGGTCCGATGCTGATCGCACGCAGATCCGGTTGCGGCCCGACCATGTGCTCCATAGCCACGATGGTTTCCTGCGCAAGTCGTCCATGGGTGACGATGACGATGCCGATCATGATTTGCCGGTAAGCCCCGAAAGCGCGCCGACGATAGCGCACGGCGCGCCGGATGGAAGCCCCGACGAACAAATATCATCGGGGGCGAAGGCCGGTCTCCGCAACAGCCGCAAGGATTTTCGCCGGTGCGGAGGCTTCGAATGCGCAGAGCAGTATTTCAGGCGGCAAATTCTGTTCCGGCACCGTGAGGGGCGGGGGAGGGCGATATATCGCCGGTTCCGGCAGGCGGCAAATTGTTGCCGGAGCTGAAAGACGAACCGCAAGCGCGATGCGGGCATCGGCACGAAAAGCTACGCGAACTATGCCGACTCCACGAACTTCTATCATCCCCGCCAGTGCCCGGGGTGCGGCCGCCCGCAACTGCTCCGATGTAACAAACAGTTCGCAACGGTCGTCGGCCACAAGTTCTGCGCCCATCGCAATCAGCCGCAACGCCAGATCGGATTTTCCCTCGCCACTTTCACCCAGAAGCAATACGCCCGCGTCGGCTGGCGCGCCAAGCGCGCGCGCCGCCGCGGCCAGCACCACGCAACCCGCATGAATATTGATGCGGTCACCGCTCATGGGTTATTTGTCCGTACAATGATTTTATTCCGCACCGGTATGGCGAAATATGCCGGCCGCACCAATGGACTCACCGCTTTTCCGCCAGCGGGAATTCGACTACGAACCGCGCACCGGAGCGGTCGGCGCGGTTTTCCGCCCAGATGCGGCCGCCGAAACCCTCTACGATCTGGCGCGCGATGGAGAGGCCGAGCCCGGAATTTCGGCCAAAACCGTGTTCCGCGGGCCGTTCCGTGTAGAAGCGGTTGAAAATGGTCTCGAGATTGTCCGGTGGAATGCCCGGACCTTCATCCGCAACCATGATGCGCACGCGCCCGTCCTGCTCGCGGCCGTCAATGGTTACGGTGCTGTTTTCGGGGCTGAACGAAACAGCATTGTCGATGAGATTTCGGAACACCTGTCCGAGCCGCTCGTCCTGTCCGATAATGATGGCGCGCGCCGGCATTGCCGGCGCGAGCGCGATCTTCACGCCGCGCGGGAGCGACGTGAGTTCATAGATTTCGGCCACGACTTTCAGGAGATGCGCAAGATCGACGCGTTCGACCTGTTCCCGGCTCAGTTCCGCATCAAGCCGCGAGGCATCCGAAATATCGCTGATGAGCCTGTCGATGCGGCGGATATCGTTCACGATGATCGCGACCAGGCGTTCGCGCGAGTCTTCGTCGCTCGCGCGCCTGAACATTTCGACAGCGCTTTTGAGCGAAGTGAGCGGGTTCTTTAACTCGTGCGCGACATCTGCGGCAAAGCGTTCGATCGCGTCGATGCGATCGTAAAGCGCGCGGGTCATTGCCGATAGACTATTGGCCAGATCGCCGATTTCGTCGTTGCGGCCGGAAAGCGGCTGTATGCTCTCGCGTCCGAGCGTGCCGCGACGAACCCGGTCGGCGGCATCGGCCAGCGCTTTCACCGGCCGCGCAATGGTGCCGGAGAGATAAAGCGAGAGTACGATCATCACGGCCATTGCCACGAGCGAAATACCGATCAGCGTGGCGCGTTCTTCCATCAGGATATTGTCGATGTCCCCGCCTTCGGTGGTGACGAGGAGAACGCCATACACGGTGCGGAAGCGCTGGACAGGAACGGCAACTGACAAAATAAGCTTGTTCTGCGGATCGAAGCGCCGCGCAGAGGCCGGCTCCCCTTCCAGCGCCTTGCGCACTTCCGCGTAGACACGACCGTTTCCGCCCGCTTCGAAATAGGGCTCCATTGTGGTGAAAGGGCGCACGCCCATGATGGCGTCGAACAGCCGGGCAAACCATGTTTCCACGCGATGCCGCAAATCGAGTGGCGGCAGATCCATGGTCTCGACGACGTTGCGGGCCAGAAGATCGCGCGTGTCGATTTCGAGCGTCCCATCGGTGTCGTAGAGCCGGGCGCGCAGATTGGTTGGCGCGATGAGTTGGCGAAGCAGCGGTTCGGCTTCGTCTACCGCGATGGAGCGCGTGCGTTCCAGCGTTGCGTATTCTGCGAGCGTGCCGGCGACAATGGATGCGACCTGACGTACTCCCGAGAGCCGTTCGTCAACGAGACCCTGACGGCTTGATTGTACAAGCAGCATGCCGGCAATGAGAATCGCGAGCGCGACCGCATTGAAGACAATGATGCGTGACGAAAGCCCCGAAAGGCTTCGGCGGATGGGCCGCAGCCGCCGGGCCGGAAAGGCGGATGCGCCTTCGCGATCAGCTTTCCCGATAGCGATATCCGACACCGTAGAGCGTTTCGATGGCGTCGAAATCATCGTCGACGACTTTGAATTTCTTGCGCAGGCGCTTGATGTGGCTGTCTATCGTGCGGTCGTCGACATAGACCTGATCGTCATAGGCGGCATCCATGAGATTATCCCGGCTCTTCACAAAACCGGGCCGCTGGGCCAGCGATTGCAGGATCAGGAATTCCGTCACCGTAAGGCGCACCGGTCTTCCTTCCCAGGTGCAATCGTGGCGCTGCGGGTCAAGGGCCAGCTTGCCGCGCACGAGAACTTCCCGTTTGGGTTCGGCGGCAGCGGGAACCGCACCATTGCTGCGCGATTCGGCCCGGCGCAGAACCGCGCGGACGCGCTCCAGCAGCAGCCGCTGCGAAAATGGCTTGCGGATATAATCGTCTGCGCCCGCATTCAGCCCCATCAGTTCATCGATCTCCTCATCCTTGGAGGTAAGAAAGATGACCGGCATGTCGCCATTCTGACGCAGCCTGCGGAGCAATTCGAGGCCGTCCATGCGGGGCATCTTGATATCAAGTATGGCAAGGTCCGGCGGCGTCGCCTGCAGCGCGCTTAGCGCCGATGCGCCGTCCGCATAGGTGCGAACGTGATAGCCCTCCTGTTCCAACAACATGCCGACGGAAGTCAGGATGTTTCTGTCGTCGTCGACCAGTGCAATGGTTGCCATAATCTTGTCGAGCCCGGGTTGTCTGTGCCTATTATAGAGAGCGGGAAGCAATTGCGCACGGGTCAGGGATGGACCAGCCGGATTACGACCCGTACCGATTCCGGGCCAACGTGCCGTACTACGCGCGTTACCGGCTCGGCTACCCCGATTCGCTGATCGATAATATTTCACGTTCCGTCGGGCTCAAGCCAGGCGATGCCGTGCTGGATCTTGGTGCCGGACCGGGCCTTCTGGCGATTCCCTTCGCGCGGGCGGGCATGGCGGTGACAGCCGTCGATCCCGAGCCGGCGATGCTGGCGGAACTCCGGGAAGCGGCAATGGAACACGATGTTTCCATCGATGTTCGTCGCGGCAGTTCATTCGAAATGCCGACGGGGATAGGGCCATTCCGTGTGGTCATTATCGGCCGCGCCTTTCACTGGATGAACCGTCCCGCGACGCTCGAGATGCTTGATGTCATGATCGAGGAGGGCGGCTCCGTCGTGCTGGTACATGACGATCATCCTTCCACCGCGGAAAATGCCTGGCGGGCCGTGTTGCGCGATGTCGCCGACCGGTATGGCCGGGCGGAAGCGCCTCATGTTCGCGAAGCGCGCGCCAAAGGTTACCGCTCCCACGAATCCGTGCTTTTCGATTCGCGCTTTTCGCAGCTGGAACGGGTAGGGGTGATCATCCGTCGCGCGTTGACAGCCGACGACATCGTCGGATTGGCGCATTCGCTTTCCGCGCTCTCGCCCGAAAAACTGGGCGCGCGCGCGCAGGCCTTCGAAACCGATCTGCGTGAGGAACTTGCAAGGCTCTCGCCCGATGATTGTTTCATCGAGATCGCAGAGCTCTTCGCGCTGGTCGCCAAGCGCGGATGACTCGTTCAATCGGCGTATTCTTTGTTACAGCAATCCTGACAGGGCGATCGAGCCTGCATGCACCGCACGCTTGGCCCAAATCCAAACTCCGTCAGACGAATTCCACCTTCAGTATTTCATAGGAGCGGGGGCCGCCGGGCGCGGCCACCTCGACCGTATCGCCTTTGGTTTTTCCAATCAGGGCACGCGCGATCGGCGAAGAAATGGAAATACGGCCGTTCTGCGCATTGGCTTCAAAGTCACCGACGATCTGATATTTCTTTTTGGCGCCGGTGTCCTCGTCTTCCAGTGTCACCGTTGCGCCGAAGGTCACGGAGTGTCCCGACAGTTTCGAGATATCGATCACATCCGCGCGGCCAAGCTTGTCCTCGAGCTCGAGAACACGTCCTTCTATGAAGGCCTGGCGCTCCTTGGCGGCGTGATATTCGGCGTTCTCCGAGAGGTCGCCATGGGCGCGGGCCTCTTCGATCAGCCGGATTGTCGCCGGTCGTTCAACCGTCTTCAGGTGGTTGATTTCATCCTCAAGGGCCTTAAGGCCCCCGGACGTCATGGGTATACGTTCCATGGTCTCCTGATCCCGCTGGCGGCAAAAAAGCTCCTCTCGGCCTGCTTTAGAAGCCTGGCCGATCTGGAGTTTTCGACGTCTGCCTTAAATGCCTGACACGGCCCGACGATCCATTTTCCGATCCGCCGGGCGGCAAGAAAGTAGGGCCGGCATTCCCGGACTTCAAGGGAAACCGTCACATACCCGCTCAGCCGTAGCTCTGCAGGGGGCGCACATCCAGGGCGCCTTCCCGGAGGGCGGCGATGGCTTCGACCGAAGCAGCCGCTCCTGCCATGGTCGTGTAATAAGGCACTTTCATCTGCAGGGCTGTGCGGCGGATGGAAAGGGAGTCGGCTAGGGCCTGACGCCCTTCGGTGGTATTGAACACAAGCTGGACCTCGCCGTTTTTCAGCGCATCCACGATATGCGGCCGGCCCTCCAGCACCTTGTTGACGACACCCACCGGCAAGCCTGCCGCCTCGAGGAAACGCGCCGTACCGCGGGTGGCTATCACGCTGAACCCCATCTCGATCAGCTGGCGCGCAGGTTCGATCGCAAACGGTTTGTCCGCTTCCTTGAGGGAAATGAAGGCCGTTCCGCCCAACGGCAATTTGGCGCCTGCGCCAATCTGGCTTTTGGCGAAGGCGCGGCCGAAGCTCGTATCGAGGCCCATGACTTCGCCCGTGGAGCGCATCTCCGGGCCCAATACCGTATCGACACCCGGAAACCTGGCGAACGGCATCACAGCTTCCTTGACCGCGATGTGTTGTGAGGGCGGGCGTGCAAGATCGAAGGCCGAAAGCAATTCGCCCGCCATGACGCGCGCTGCGATGGCGGCGACCGGAAGACCGACTGCCTTTGCTACAAACGGTACGGTGCGGCTGGCGCGCGGATTCACTTCGAGCACGAATATCTCTTCGTCCTGCACGGCATATTGAACGTTCATCAGCCCGCGGACGCCGAGCGCGCGCGCCAGGGCAAATGTCTGACGCTCGATCGCGGCCACCGTCTGCGGCTTCAGCGAATGAGGCGGCAGCGCACACGCCGAATCGCCCGAATGCACGCCGGCCTCTTCGATATGTTCCATGATGCCGGCAACAAACACTGCGCCCGCCGAATCGGCGATCGCGTCGACATCGATTTCCGTCGCATGATTGAGGAAACCGTCGATGAGCACGGGATTGTCGCCGGAAATACGAAACAGCTCGCCGGATTGGAGTACGGATTTAAGTTCCGATTCGTCGGAGACGACCACCATGCCGCGTCCGCCGAGCACATAGGACGGGCGCAGGATCACCGGATAACCGATCTCGCGCGCGGAGGAGATCGCTTCTTCGGCCGTCAGCGCAGTCGCATTGCGCGGTTGTTTGAGGCCAAGTTCGTTCAGCAGGATCTGAAAGCGCTTCCTGTCCTCGGCGAGGTCGATGGCATCGGCGCTGGTACCGAGAATGGGCACGCCTTCTTCGACCAGCCGGCGCGCCAGCTTGAGCGGTGTCTGTCCGCCGAACTGAACGATCACACCCGCCAGTGTCCCCTTTGTTTGTTCGACCTGCACGATTTCGAGCACGTCTTCGGCCGTGAGCGGCTCGAAGTAGAGCCGGTCGGACGTATCGTAATCGGTCGAGACGGTTTCCGGGTTGCAGTTGACCATGATCGTTTCGAAACCCTGCGCGGAGAGCGCATAGGCGGCGTGACAGCAGCAGTAATCGAACTCGATGCCCTGGCCGATCCGGTTGGGGCCGCCACCGAGAATGATGATCTTGCGCGCCTCGGTCGGATCGCTCTCGCATTCCGGTGCGTCGCCGGAGGGCGATTCATAGCTGCTGTACATATAAGGCGTCAGTGCCAGGAATTCGGCGGCACAGCTGTCGATGCGCTTGAATACCGGACGCACGCCGGCCCCGAGGCGCGCATGCCGCACGTCACGCTCCGTCATGCCGCATAAAGCGCCGAGCCTGGCGTCGGCAAAGCCCATCGCCTTGACGCCGCGCCACGCAGCGACAGTCCTGGGCAGTCCGTCGCGCCGCAGTCGCGCCTCCACCGCGAGAATGGATTCTATTTCTTCCAGAAACCAGCGGTCGTAACGGGTGATTTCGGCGATCTCCGAAACGGCAAAGCCCGCGCGCATCGCCTGGGCGGCAATGCGCAGACGGTCGGGCCCGGTGCGCGCCAGCGCGGCCCGGATGGCGTTCGGATCGGCCGCGAGTTCAACTTCGTCGAATCCCGTAAGCCCGGTCTCCAACGAGCGGAGTGCCTTTTGCACCGATTCGGCGAAAGTGCGCCCGATGGCCATCGCTTCGCCCACGGATTTCATCGAAGTCGTCAGTGTCGTTTCGGCGCCGGGGAATTTCTCGAAGGTGAAGCGTGGAATCTTGGTAACGACGTAGTCGATGGCCGGCTCGAAAGAGGCCGGGGTCGCCCGCGTGATGTCGTTCTGCAACTCGTCGAGCGTGTAGCCGACGGCGAGCTTGGCCGCGATCTTGGCGATGGGGAATCCCGTCGCCTTCGATGCAAGCGCGGAAGAACGTGACACGCGCGGATTCATCTCGATCACGACCATACGGCCGTCTTCGGGATTGACGGCGAACTGCACGTTCGAACCGCCGGTCTCGACGCCGATTTCGCGCAGCACTGCGATAGAGGCGCTGCGCATGCGCTGATATTCCTTGTCGGTCAGCGTGAGCGCGGGTGCGACGGTGATTGAGTCTCCGGTATGCACGCCCATCGGATCGACGTTCTCGATGGAACAGACAATGATGGCATTGTCCGCGCGGTCGCGAACAACTTCCATTTCGTACTCTTTCCATCCGAGAACGGATTCCTCGATCAACACTTCGTTGGTCGGTGAGGCATCGAGCCCCTGCTCGACGATCTCGAAGAATTCCTCCCGATTGTAGGCGATGCCGCCGCCGGTGCCTCCGAGCGTGAAGGAGGGGCGGATGACGGCGGGCAGGCCGACTTCATCGAGCGCCTGCAGGGCATGCGCGAAAGCCTCGGGCGACAGCTCCATGACCGGATTGTTCTGGCCGTCATAGAGAAAATTACCTCGCGCATCTTTCTTATGGCGCAGATAACCTTTCAGTGTGATTCCGCGCGGCACGTCGAGGCCGATACGCATCATGGCAAGACGGAACAACTCGCGGTCCTCGGCCTTGTCGATAGCTTCCGCACTCGCGCCGATCAGTTCAATGTCATATTTGTCCAGCGTGCCGCGCTTGCGTAACGACAACGCGGTATTGAGCGCCGTTTGCCCGCCCATGGTGGGCAGGAGCGCAAAAATGCGGCCTGCCGGAACGTTGGGCCGCTCGCGCGCGATGATCTTCTCGACGAACTCCGGTGTAATGGGTTCGATGTAAGTCGCATCCGCAAGCTGCGGGTCGGTCATGATCGTCGCCGGATTCGAGTTCACCAGAACGACGCGGTAGCCCTCCGCGCGCAGCGCCTTGCAGGCCTGCGCACCCGAATAATCGAACTCACATGCCTGACCGATGACGATCGGCCCCGCGCCAATGATCATCACCGTATGGATGTCGTTGCGTTTGGGCATGCGTGATCCTCATCCTTTCGCGCTACCTGGCATCGAATTTCAAAAGTCGAATATGCTGGCGGCCCACGAAGAAATCGGCGCGGCGCCGCGCCGTTTCAACTCCGCCACCGCAGCGTCGTCTCGGGCACCGGATTGGCGAATGCCTCGCCGGTCTCCACGGAGTTGTTCCAGGCTTTCTTGAGACGGTGATACCACATGGCCGGCACGTCTGCGTCGGGAATCAGCATCAGACGCGGATTGAATTTCAGCCCTTCCCGCTGCAATTCGACCATTGCGCGATCCTGGCCGAGGAAGGCATGCATGAACGGCCGAAGGAAGGGTTTCGCGACGCCGAGCCAGTTTCGATTCCAGTAGAAAGTCTGTGTGACCTCGGTGTTGTCGGCATCAATCGGCGTGCAGGTGGTCAGCCCGACGACTTCCCGCGCGCCGGCGCGAATATGTTCGAAGCGCACGCCCGGCAGTTCGAACCGGATTTCAGTCGACACTTCGCCGCCAAGCAGCCGATAGGCGAATGAGTTGGACGACGGGCGGTGTGCCACCATGGAAAAGCCGCGTGGCGAGGGTGTATAGCGCTTCGCCTTGGCGTGAATCGATTTCCGGGACCGCCAGTACCAGGATTGATGGACGAATGGACCATGTGCGGGGTCCATCAGCCCGACAACGGCGTGATCCATCGCACAACGGAAGTGCTGGGTTTCGGCCAGCCGTGGGGCTGCCTCGCCAGCCAGCGGCACTTTCGGGGGCGCGAAACCGGGCGGGGCGGTATCCCTGTCGTTTGCCGGCATGAATACCCAGATTTGGCCGTCCTGCTCGCAAAGCGGGTAGCTCCGCACGCGTATGCGCGCCGCTTCGAAATCCTGTCCTTCGACGAGCGACGGAATGAATTTGCAGGCACCGTCCGGTGCAAAGCGCCACCCGTGATACGCGCATTCGACGGTGTTCTCTTCCAGCAGGCGTCCCGCCGACAAAGGTACCCCACGATGAGGGCAGATGTCGCGGAGTGCGAAGGCAAGTCCGTCGCGCGTGCGGCCCAGAAGGATCGGCTCGCCGAGAATAATGCGCCTGGAGACGCCGCCGCGCCGGACTGCGGCAGCAGGCGCTGCTCGATACCAGAGATTGCGCAGGAAGGCGGAGGTGCCATCGGCACCCGCCACCACGCCTGCGTCGGTCATTTGCCTGGTGTCGCGGGCGCGGCTGGAGCTGCGGGAAGAGGCTTGAGCAGGCTCTCCAGCGTGGTCATGAACTGACGGCCCTTATACGAGGGCAGTTTGTACGCCCAGCCGGAGCTGCGCCCATCGATGGCGCGGGCCTGCTTCTGCGCATTCGGCTTGTCCGCAGCGCCCTCTGCCGAAACCGTTGCCCAGTAATCATTCCCCTTCTGGATGCAGTTCACCGTCACCGTCAGGCCGTCGAAAGTGTGCGTGACGAGACGGGACACATGACCCGCGTCCGAGAAATCGAAATTCTTCGCAGGCTGCACATCTTCGAGCGTGAGACCGCTGATAGCGCCCGCGACACTGTCGGTGATGCCTGAATAGGCGATCTCGCGGCCCTTCGGGATGTCGACAAGATTGAGGCCGGCCACATTCGGCTTGTCGCGCCGGAACTCGTAGGAAGGGCCATCCGCCGGATTTACGTCGACTTCCTGGATGCGGCTCATGTCGACGTCGACGAGCTGCTTGTCCAGCCATTCCCTGGCATCGGCCTTGGGCTGATAGACGCTGCGCACGAGCCAGCTTTGGTCGGAGTCTGTCTGACGCACGAAAAGCCCGACAGCGCCGCTCGCGTCGCCGATTTCGACAGTTTTGCCGGTGACGATCGAGGCCAGCGTATGTCCTTGTCCGTCCTGCAACGTGATCTCGATGCCGTCGCCCTTCGGCGGTGCGTCGAGATCGAGAAAATGAAGCCAGTCGGCGCGCGCCGTTTTCGGCTCGATCGTTTCAAGCGCGGCCAGTCCGACAACGGTTTCCCGCACATGTTCGAAAGAAGCCGGGTAATCATTGTGGCTCGTCTCGACCCAACCCTTGTCGGGCTTGAACTGCACATCGACCGTGTTGCTCTTGGAGACGATACGGATATGCGCGACGTCGCGGACTTTCGAGGCGAGGCCGGGCAGGAACGCTTCCGGCTGGTAGTGGGGCGCGACTTGCTGCGACTGGCGGATAAGCGCCAGCACCGCGAGCACGACCATCACGATTGCAATACCCGCCATAATCGAAAGATTGCGGCGGCGCGGATCCTGCGTTGTTGCGATCCTGTCAGCCATGACCGGGCCTCAAAGCGCCAGGGCCCGGGCGCGTCTGCGCCGCCGTAGCCAGGCAAGTATGATTGCAAATGTCGCTACCAGGATCGGCACCAGCGCGATGTTGATGAAGGCAAGGAACGAGCCCAGCGCATCGATATCTTTTCGAAGGCTGTGCTGCACGTCGCGGAGTTGTGCGCGCGTATCCGATACTTCCTTTCGGAACTGGGCGATCTCGCGCTTCTGATCCAGGCTGAGTGCCGGATTTGAAGGCGCCTGGCCGCTGGCCTCGCCGCCCTGCTCGAGCGCATGCAGGCGGCTTTCGGTATCGGACAGTTTTTGCTTCAGCGTATCGGCTTCCTGCTGGAAGCGCGCCTGCGCCTGACCCTGCATCTTCTGCACAACGACAAACGGTCTGTTGCTCGTCGCCCGTGTGCGCAACGAGATGAGGTCATCCGAGCCGGTCAAATTCTCGACCGCGTTCAGCACGAAGGCGCCATTGTCAGCAAAAGGCGAGGCGAGCCGGTGCCCGTAAAGCGATTCGACATGCACCCAGAAGCGGTCGTCGAAAATGTCGCTGTCCGCCATGATGATCACGTTGATCGGTCCGCTCGAAGCCTTGATCTGTGGCGGGCCTTTCGGGGGCTGAGTCGGTTTGGCAGGCGAATCTGCCGGTACCGGTGCACTGGGGGGACCGCCGGGGAATGCTGTCTTCACCGGACCGGAAATGCGCGCCGCGATCGTGAAACGGCGACCGGTCGGCTCAACCTGGGCCAGCAGATCCTGCGGACGCGGATCGAGCTTTGCCTGGATCGCACTCATCTCCGACGCTTCATCCGACGAACGGATCAGCGGTTCGAACGTCGTCGTCGCGCCCTTCAGCGGCGACAATGAACCGACGCTTGCGAGATTGAGCGTTTGCAGATTCGCCGTCACCTGGTCGGTGCTGTCGAAATCCGACGTGTCGAGATGAAGCCAGAGCGGATAGCGCGTAACGGGGTTGCGCGGATCGGACGAAGTCTGAACGGCCTGCGCCGAGGCGCGGTCCAGCACCACCTTCGACGGATCGTAGCTGACGCCCCAGGCTTGCAGCAGATCCTTCATGTCGGATGACGAGGGTGCCATACCCTGTCCGCCGCCCTGCGAGGCTTGCGCGATCTCCGACATGGGATCGAGGAAAACCAGCGCATGGCCGCCGCGCAGAACGTACTGGTCGACGGCATAGGCTTGTTTGGGCGGCAGCGGCGGGGGGTGCACGAGCAGCAGCAACGTCACATCCGACGGAATACTGTCAAAGTTCTGACCGAGCATTCGTGTCGTATAAGCTTGGCTCAGTTCCTGATAGATGAGGAACGGTTGCGCCTGACCCTGCAGCATCGCAGCCATTCCGCCCGCACCGGATTCGAGCGGCAGGCTGGAAACGATCCCGATGACCGGCTTCTTCGGCGTTGCAAGCCGATAGATCAGCGAGGTCATGTCGTATTCGAGATAGGGCTCGCGCTCCTGCGAAAAGAAGGAAACAACTTCCTTGCCGTCGATCGTGTTGGTGCCGACAAGGCCGAAATAGACAAGATCGCCGCTCTCGGTTGGAGCGCCCGTCAGTCCCGCCGCGGCAGCAGCATCCTCGGCCGGCGTAAACGGTTCGGCGTCGATCTCCTCGAGGATGATCTTTCCATGCGACTGGGCGACATACTCGCCGAGAAGATCGCGCACGCGGCCGGCATAGGAGTTGATCTGCGCGTACTGGGCCGCGACTTTCTTCGAATAATAGAACTTCAGCGTGATCGGCTCGACGAGCTGATCGAGCGTATGGATCGTGCCCGGAGACAGCGTGTAAAGCCGGTTCTGGGTGAGATCGAGCTTGGTTGTGGTGAAGGTTGCATCCGAGGCGATGTTGAGCGCCACGAAGATGACGGCGGCAAGCACGATTGCGCCGAGAGCGTAGAGGCGGCGGGAAAGCGGCTTCATGGGTAGATCAGCCCGCCTTTTTCAAATCCACGACGACGACGTTCGCGGCCAGGAAGAGCGCGATAAGGGACACGAAGAAAATCAGATCGCGAAGATCGATCACTCCCGCCGAAATCGCAGTGAAGTGGGTGAGGAAGCTGAACGAGGAAACCGCGTTCACCAGTTCGAGCGGCGCCCAGGCCCGGAAGAAATCGAGCACCAGCGGAGCGCCCGAGATCGTGAACAGGAAACAGACAACGACGCTGACGACGAAAGCGATTACCTGGTTGTTGGTGCAGGCCGAAATGCACGCGCCGATCGCGAGGTAGGAGCCTGCCATCAGGAAACTGCCGACATAGCTCGCGAGGATCACGCCGTTGTCCGGATGGCCGAGATAGTTGACCGTGATCCAGATCGGGAACGTGAGGAGAAGCGCAACGCCGGTGAATGCCCAGGCCGCCAGATATTTGCCGGCAACAGTGGCCCATAGCGGCACGGGCAGGGTCAGCAGCAGTTCCATCGTGCCGGTACGGCGTTCCTCGGCCCACAGGCGCATCGAGATCGCGGGCACAAGAAACAAATAAAGCCACGGATGAAAGCCGAAAAAGACCTGCAGATCGGCGGTGCCGTTCTCGTAGAAATGGCCGATATAGAACGTGAACGTGCCCATCGCGAAGAGAAAGATCACGATGAACACATACGCGAGGGGCGTGGCGAAATACGCTGCGAATTCGCGCTTGAAGACGGCGGCGAGCTCTTTCATGTGCGACGCTCCCGCGCCCTTTTGGCGTCGTGCGTGGTGATTGCCCGGAATACTTCGTCGAGACGGCCGGGCTCGGCGTAGAGCTCTTTCACGTCCCATTTTTCGGCAGCCGCGAGCGCACTCACATTTTCGATCAGGAGCGCGCCGCTCTTCGGGAAGGCTGTCAGCTGGATCGTGTCGTCGTTGCGCTGCACTTCTTCGACACTGGCGACGCCGTTCAGTATTTTGAGCCTGGGATGCGCATTCCGCGCCGCGGCAGCCGGAAGAACCAGCGTCACGGCGTTGTGATGGCGCGACCGGGCGAGCAATTCGGCCGGCGTTCCGTCCGCGACGATCCGACCGCGGTCGATAATGACGGCTCGCGTACAAATGGCCTCGACTTCCTCGAGAAGATGCGTCGAGACGATGATCGCCTTGGTCGGAGCCATCTCCCGCAGAAGCTGCCGCACGGAATGTTTCTGATTGGGATCGAGACCGTCTGTCGGCTCATCCATTATCAGCACGGGAGGATCGTGGAGAACGGCTTGAGCCAGACCCACCCGCCGTTTGAAGCCCTTCGACAGTGTCTCGATAGGTTGATCGAGAACCGGGTCGAGTTCGGTCTTCTCGACGATATCGCCAATCCGCCGCTTCGCTTCCGCGCCGGTAAACCCGCGAATCTCGGCGATGAAAGACAGGAACTGCCGTGGTGTCATATCCCCATAAGCCGGCGCGCCCTCGGGCAGATACCCGATCGTACGCTGCGCACCGAGGCACTGATTCTCCACGTCGAAGCCGCACACCCGGACCCTGCCCGAACTGGGCGCGAGAAAGCCGGTGATCATTTTCATGGTCGTGGATTTGCCGGCGCCATTGGGGCCGAGAAAGCCCAGCACCTCACCGCGCTCCACTTTCAGATTGATTCCGGCCACGGCGGTGAACGGGCCGAAACTCTTGGTCAGTCCCTCGATTTCAATCATGGAAGACGGAATGGGGCTCTAAAGGTCAGAAGATGAACGGCAGCCCCCGATAGAGAAATCATTGCTAGGAGGCAAGACGCCAAAGGTTAAGTTGCGGTCATGATCTGTGGCCCGACTGTCCGGCAACAGCCTCTCTCACCAGGAATTGATGTGATGATCGGCGGCCTCGGGATAGGGAGGGGGTCGCATGCAAAAGATGGATGCGGATGAATCGCGGCGAACTGATTGATAATAATGCGCTGCAGCGGGCCATTTTCGTGGGAGCCCTGTTGCAGATCGTATTCGTGCTGATGGCTCATTTCAGCGCGTGGATCGCGATGCATGCTCTGCTTTTTGCCGGGATGATGACCTCGGCCACCGCCGCTTATCTGTATGCGCAGGAAGTCGCGAAAGGTTACGCACTCGGAGCCTATGGTGGCGCGATCGTCGGGGGCTTATGCGCCTTTGCCGGCGTGGCTCTCGCCGCGCTTCTGGGCGACATGACGGGCGATGTGCTTGTCGTCCGCGACCTGATCTCGATCCTCACCGGGGCAGTAGGCGGCATATACGGCCAGATGGCCGCGGATTGGCGATCAATTTGAATTTTGGAGGAGGTCGTCGGCTGGCCCGTTTTAGCAAACCCGAGAGGGTTGGGGGGCCTGGATCTGCGGATCCGCTGCTGCGAACCAACCGACAATCCATCTAGGACGGCGAATATGGCCAAACCAAGGCTTATTTATGGCAACAATGTGGCAATTCACAGATTCAGCGTGCCGCGAACTTCATTTTTCGTGACGAGGTCGGTCTGCTTGCGGACGCGGCGGCAGAATGAAAATGTCCGGCCCCACAAAAAGGGCTTTTCGACATGAGCCGTATGATCTAGGGCGCGTCCTCAATTGAGCCAAGTGACGGCGGCAGCCAGGTGGATGCCGGCAAGGAAATTTCTGGCGGTTTTGTCGTAGCGTGTGGCGATTGCTCTGTACTGCTTGAGCTTGCAGAAGAAATTCTCGATCAGATGGCG
>DATASL010000026.1:0-16212 GCA_036269235.1 Rhizomicrobium sp. | reverse complement strand
GCCCATCCAGTCGTGAAGGTTGCGGGACAGCAGCACGAAGGAGACCGATCCCGCTTTTGCGAGCGGCGGCGAGTGTTCGTTGAACACCGTGGTCGTTATCGGACCATACACTGAGGTTTGTGAGAACTTCGCGGGAAGCGGTTGCGATGCGGACGATAAGGCTGCGCGATAAGAGCCGTTGGTGGATTTCGCATAGGGCGCAAGGATTTCGGTCCAGTAGCCCGCGCCCGGCCAGATTTCCAGAATCGCCATGCCCGGCTTCAGCCCCCAAAACGAGAGACTCTCCTTCGGATGACGGTAGACATCGCGCGCGACGTTTCGCAGGGAACGCGTGGGACTGGCAACGGCAGCAGTGAGCCCCGCGTCGCCGTTGCCGGGGGCTTTGGCCTCGTTGCCTGGTGCTGCTGGGGCCGCAGATGCTGCGCAGACTGTGGCGAGCGAAATGGCTAAAGCGGCGGCACGAAATCCCATGAACGTCTCCCGCGATTTGTTAGGTGGCCCACCCAATTACGCCGGCACGCCTCGTCAGTGCAAAACCATAAAGCTACACTATCGTCGACCTCGGATCAGATATCTTGCACGATGACCATCGTGCAGCGTCACTTGTGTGCTGATGGTATTGCAGGGAATGGATTACATACCGAGAGCTTCTTCAGCGGCCGTGAGGATCGGCTACTGCTCACCTTGCGGGCCCGGGTGGCCGGGGCGCGTAGAGCACGAAGTCCTGGGTGATCGTCTGGTGAGCGGCGAATTGTTCTGTGAACTGGATCGTGTCGTATCCCCTTGCCTTGACGGTGATCGACGCTAGCCCGCCTGGGATGTTCCTGACGGTGTACATGCCATCGGAACTACTTTCCCGCGCCGTAGCGCCGGTGACGCTAACGACAGCGCCGGAGATTGGAGAAGAGGTCTCGGCGTCGCTGATCGTGCCAGTGAGTGTCGCCGAGGCTTGGATAAGGGCGAAGTCTTGGGTCACCGCGGCGCCCTCGGGAACAGATATCGTCGTTGGGCCCGCGCCATCGAAGCCATTTGCGGTGACGGTAAGTATGATGGGACCCGGCGTAAGCTGCTGCACGGTGTAGCGGCCGGTGGCGTCCGACGTGGCGCTGGCCTCGCCAGCGGTGACCTGCGCACCGGCGATCGGAGTTGCGGGCGGTGCGCTGGCGTCGGTGATCAGTCCTGTGACTGTGCCGAAAGCCACCAGAACGAACACCTCCGACAAGGTGGCGCCATTGGGGATACTGGCAAGGCCGACATAGCGGTCGCCATAGCCGGCGAGCTTGGCATAGAGCCCGTACGCGCCGGTGTATTGGCCGGGATCCAGACTCAGGCTGTAAGCCCCTGCGCTGTCCGTTGTAGTTTGCTGCCAAATAGGGCCGGGTTCACCGACCAGTGTCACGGTGACGCCGGCAAGGGGCGCGTTCGCCCGATCGGTCACTGTTCCTTGCACGGCGATGGGCAATCTCGCCGGCAACACGACATCACCTCGCGTGATCGCGATCCATTCGCTCACGGCAACAGTGATCGCGACCGGCACATAGTCGGAGGCGCTCGCCTCGATGGTGTACTCACCGGGATCAAGCGGCGGGGTCGTGTACGACCCGTTCGGAACGGTCGTGAGTTGCAGGTGCCGAGAATGGACACCAGCCGAGGAGGGTCCATCGATGACCACCACCGCGCCCTGGATGGGTGCGCTCCAGTCCGCGTTTGTGACAAAGCCCGAAATCACACCCGGCTTCGGCAGCGGCCACGGATCATCCGGATTATCTCCCGGGATCCACGATACCTGATCCTCGGGGTAGGCTGCGTCCAACAACTGCTTGAACCGCGGGAACGGATCGCCGTCATCCCGGGTCAGGTTCTTGTAGACGCCCCGTAACGGCGCCGTGGCGTTAAGCGTGAGCGTGCCATCCGCATTCGTGTTGTACCCCGGCGCTGCCGCGATGATCTGATTAATCGTGAACCCGAGCTGGCGAAAGAGGTAGTAGAGAAACAGCATCGAGCCGCCAGTGCTCGGCCATTTGTCGGGATAAGGCCGCACGCTGTTCACGTAGTCAAAGCGTGAACCGAAGTCGGTAGGCGAACCATTGCCGATATCTTGGAAGCGGGTCGAAGAACGATTGTCCTCTGGCAACGAGGAGTTCAGCCAGCCGCTGGCCGTATTCGCCGTATAGGCGGTATACGGATTAGTAAACCCCTGCTTGAGGGCAAACTGCTGGGTCAGGAAGAGAGACAGCGCCTCGCCGCAGCTTTCCTCATTGTCGATGCCAGGCATGTATCCCCAACCCTTGCTCTGGCTTTGCATGAAGCTCTCGGTGACCTCGGAGACCAGTACGGAGCGCAGATAGTCGGCGCCTTGGGTGCCGGGCTTAAGGCGAATTTCTCGGGTAGTGTTGGCTCCGCCCCCAAGCCTCGTGACGTAGACCGTGAGCGGCAATGATTCCAGCGTAACGCCTTGAAACCAGTTGGCCATGATAGCGTAGTCACGCTCGGCATTGGCCATGAGCGTCTGCGTGCGACCCGGCTCCAGTCCGCTGGCGCGCAGCGACTCGTCATACGAGAACGCATAGTGCGTGGTCGCGCCGCCGTTGTTGAGACCCGTCGCCACGAACCACTGTGCATACAGCGTCAGATCGCCGTCCGGCATCGGAAGGGACGTGTCTGCCGGCCAACCGTGGACAATCCCAGTCCCATTTTCCTTGGTGTTCCAATAGGCGAAGGTGGCGCCGGTCCGCGTCATACCGGGGAGTAAAGGCAGTTTGACCGGGTCACCCGCGTTATAGGACGTTGTGTCGACCGGCACGCTTCCCCCATCGCTGCCGTTGCCGTCGTAGGTTATCCTGAACGCCACCAGCCCCTCCGCTTGCCTAAGGTCATAGTTGATGGGAGCACCGACATAGACGCGCCTCTCGCACGAAGGTGAGCACACCGAGTTCGGCTGATTTCCGTCGGCGATAGGAGCGGTCACCATTCTATCGCCGCAGCTTAGTATAAAACTCGTGATCTACACCATGGTAGCCGGCGCGCGGCTCGGCAAAGTCGAGCGCTCAAGGCAGACGCAGGCTGGCGGTCGAGTTCATGCCGATGCGAGTCAAGGAGTGAGTTCGAACACTGTGCCGTTGCCGTACGCGCCACCTTGCGTGGTAACTCCGTACAAGTTGCCGGCATTGTCCATTGTTACGGCAGCGATCGGCGTCGATCCAGTGCTGCAATTGCCGTGGCGACAGAAGTCATAGAGCTGTTGATAAGTCTTTCCGGTTAACTCGAACACAACGCCGCCCATACCCGGGCCGCCGAAATCTGTTGTGCCGTAAAAGTTGCCGGCACTATCGCTAGTGAGTCCCGCCATCGGGCCCGCTCCTGAGCGCGAGAATTGATGCAGCGTTTTGATGCGATATGTGTCGACCAGTGGCTTCAGCTCATAGGCTATGCCGGCACCGAATTTGCCGCCGTATTCGGTGACGCCGTACAAGTCACCTCGCGAATCCATCAGCACTTGCCCACGAGGTTCGAAGGCTGAATCGAAGCTGTAATGGGTGATCTGACTCCAACCCTGCTCGCTTGGCGCCAGCACAAACGCTTCCCCCTTGTCCTCATCGCCGCACAATTCGGTCGCACCATACAAGTTGCCGGAGTTGCCCAGGGTCACGGCATCGGCATAGCAGCGGCCGCCGAACGGGGTGGGGAAAGTATAGACTCCGGCGATGGTCCATTTGCCATTGGCGTGATCGATTTCAAACACTACGCCGCTCGTTTGCCCGAACGCGGAACCATAAAGCGGCGAAGTGCCGTCGTAAGGCTGACCCAGAACTGCGCCGGCGTAGGTCAATCCAAATGGCTGAGAGCCGTCGGGGCAGGAGTCACCGCCGGGGCAAAAATTTGCCAGCATTTTGTATTTGCCGGACGCGGTGATCTCGTACAGCACCCCCTCGTTGGTCGCGCCGCCTACGTTCGTGGTGCCGTAAATGTTGCCCGCAACATCGACAATCGGCGCACTGAATGGCTCCGAGCCGTCGGAACATCCTTGCTGAGCGCAGAAATCATGCAGAACCGTGAAGTCCCAAGTCCGGGTCCCGGCATTGAAGCTCAGCCGAAACACGCTTCCTTTCTTATACTTTCCGTCGGTCTCGCGTGTGCCGTACAAATTGCCAGCTGCATCGATCGTGAGCCCCGCGTTCGAAAAGCTGCGTGCGCAACTTCCTTTGGCGCAGAAATCGTGCAGCACATGAATGGTCCACGCTGTTGCGCTGCCTATGCCAGCGACGAGAGCTGCAAGGCCCGTTGCCGCCAAAAGCATCGCACGCTTAACAATAGTCGCTCGCATAGTCGCACGTCCTCATTCAGCGCGGTTTCAGCGCGCGCAAATACGGGAATCCGTTGTTCACTTGAGGGTCTTGGCCCCAAATCGATTTGACGAATCCTTTGGGCAAGTCAGACTGAAACTCAGTGGTGGTGAGGCCGGCAATGCCGTGGTCGTTTGCAGGGCTGCCTGCGCCTTCGGCCGGATCGCTGATGCCGCTGGTGTCCATGTCCCAATAGGTGCGAGAAATGTCTCGCCGCCCATAATCAATTCCGACTAGGCCGCCGACTGTGCTTCCCGGGCCGGCGGACACGGCGCCAATCGCGTACGAATAGCTGAGCAGTAGGTCTTGTTGGCCCAGCAGACCGCCTACGTAAGCATTCGCGCCCCCTGTTACTGAGCCGTTGGCATACGCGTTTTGAATGTCACCGTTGGCGTTTTCCCCCGCAAAGCCGCCGATACTGCTCGCATCGGTGGCGCTCACATTGCCGGTCGCGTAGTTCTGATAAATTTTCCCGCCCCCGATATACCCGACAAGTCCGCCGGCGTCGGCATTGCCCTCGGCGCTGACCGTTCCGATCGCGAAGGATCGCTCGATATTGCCGCCGTTTTGGCCCACCAGTCCGCCGCCAGTAGAGCCGATGCTGGTGACCGCTCCCGTTGCATAGGAGTGCAGGATGTCGCCGCCATAATTCGACCCAACAAGGCCGCCGGCGTCACCACCGGTAACTTTTCCCGTTGCATGCGAATTGCTGATCAAACCGCCGTAATCGTACGTCGTGCCCACAAGTCCCCCAGCGTACGAGGACGCGCCGCCGGCAATAACCGCGGCAGAGGATGAGCTGTCGATGGCGCTGTACGGATAACCGTCAAGAGAGCCGATCAGGCCGCCGACATTGGCGTATTCCCCGCCCGCGACAGTTCCAGTGGTAGACACATTTTGAAAACGTGCTTCGCCGTCACCTGCGAAACCTCCTACCGACGAGTTGTTTGCCCCAGCGATGTCAACGTTCGCCAGACGAATATTGCGAAAGGTGGCGCCGTAGCTGTTGCTGATCAAACCGTCGTATTTCGAAGGCGCCGTGTCATGGATGGTCAGATTGGAAATGACGTGTCCTAACCCGTCAAGCGTCCCACCGAAGTACGCTGTTGCCGGCGCTCCAGGATAGATTCCGTCGACTTGCGCATCATAATCCTTCGCGAAGGCAAGGCTAACATACTGAGAGCCGGAGACGTAGGCGGCCATCGTGGCAACGTCGGCGATCAGAATAAATCGTTCTGAATTGATCGTCAGGACACTGTTCAAGTCCCAAAAATCGATTTTGCCCTTTTTTGCTACCACGAAGCTGCCGGCCGTCACGTGACCGTATTCGAGATCCAAGGCGCCAGTCCCTTGCACCGCCACCGGCTGCTTGATGGTGATCGAGCGGTCCGCGTTCAACGTTAGCTTGTGCGTATTGGTCCAAGAAAAAGCGGCATCAAAAACGATGTCATTCGCCGGACTACTGGCGGTCAGCGACAGGTCGGAAATGCGCAGCAGTTTGTTGAGATCCTTCACATTCAGCACTGCGTCCGCAGCAGTGGCGGAGCAGCTACCGCGATCGCAGGTCACATTCTGGGTTGGTTTTTTAGAGATGATGAGCACGGCGCGGGCTGCCGTGGTCGTGAGCATCGCAATGGCCGCGATGACAGCGGGGATAAGGCTCATGCGCATGTGGGTTCACTCTTAGGAAATCACCAATTTTACATAGCTTTTTGGCGCTGGCGACCGTGTCTATCCAAAAAACCGTCCAACTACGGATCCTGCAAGGGCAATCTCTACGCGTCACCGCCAGAGGCGGAGTAACAACCTTGGTGCGGCCTATCACCTGGCCTCGCCATAAGAAAGAGATTCTCCGTGCTATAGGGGTAGGCATCGGTTTGCTCGAGGGGAATGCTCGGGGCTGTGCTTCAATTTGAGCCCGCTGCAGCGAGCCCTCCAAATTGTCGAAAAACAAATGAAATTGCGACTATTTTGGCAGTTGAGGGAGAAATGCATGACTATAGAGTACACGCCAAAAAAGGGGGTCGCGTGGAAATGGCTTGGGCAAACATTGTTGGATCAGATTGTCCGGCAGCTACCGCCAAACCACGACGGCTATTTTTCATGGCACACGCGGCCAGCCATTGGGAGGTTGCGAGGGAGATCTTGAAGGTAATGTGCAAAATTCAAGTTGGCCGCTGGTCGCGCGCCATGATAATCGGCGTGATTATAGCGGCGTGCTTCGCGTGCCCGGCGGCAGCAAAATACAAAGTGCTGTACAGTTTCTGTTCCCAGGCGAATTGCAGCGATGGCGGCGCGCCGATCGTCGGACTCACCGGCGATGGTAAAGGCAACTTTTTTGGCGTCACTGACAGCGGCGGCACAAGCGAGGCCGGCGCGGGGACGATTTTCAAGCTGCAAAAGGCCGGCAAGTCGTACAACTACCAGGTGCTGCATACGATCGATTGCACGAATTCCTGTACTGAAGGCAAACACGCCTCCGGCGAACTGGTCCTGGACACTGCGGGTAACTTGTACGGCATGATGAACGGCGGCGGTGCGAACAGCAACGGCCTGGTATTCGAACTAACCGCCGGCGGCCAATATCACGTGCTGCACAATTTTTGCGGCGGCGGCTGCAGCGACGGGGCAGGGCCAAGCTCGCAGCTCAGCTATGTCGGCGCCAATGCAAACGTGCTGTACGATGGGGCAGCACTGCTTTACGGCGCGGCAAAATTCGGTGGCGTCAACAGCAGTGGCACAGCGTTCAGCGTCACTCCGGATGGCGCGGTCCAAACGCTTTATTCGTTTTGTGCGCCGTCGAAGTGCAAAAGTGGGGGAGTGCCGCAAGGCGCCGTGGCGATCAGCGGCACCGGCACGCTGTACGGCGCGAACTTTCTTGACGCCGGCGAACAGTCTGGTGGCGACCTTTGGAGTGTGGGACCGGCCGACGTCTTGCACCATTTTTGCGGCAGCTCACCGTGCAAGGACGGCGCGCGCCCCAGCAGCGGCGTATTTCTGGATCCGGACTCGCCCACGCTATTCGGCACCACCGAAATGGGCGGCGCCGGCAACTACGGTGTGGCTTACCGGCTTTCTGCATCGGGCAAGCCGTATGAAATCCTGCACACATTCTGTAAGTCGGGGCAGCCGTGCAAAGATGGTTTGACTCCCAGCAGCACGCTCTATCCGGATGGGGCCGGCGGCGTGTTGGGCGTGGCCAGCGGCGGCGGCAACGTTTCCCAGACAGGCACGCTGTATCGCATCGACTTGGCAACCAAGAAGCTGCGCGTGCTGTATAGTTTTTGCCGGCAGGGCTTGTGCGCTGATGGCGCGAACCCGTTGGGCCGTGTGGTTCAATATGGTGGCAGTATTTTCGGTGTCACATTGTCAGGCGGCAGCAGCTCAAGCTCATCCGGCGTGATTTATCAGGAGACGCCGTAGAGGATGGCGTCGCTGACGGCAGCGTGGCATGGGCGACGCGTCGGAGTCGGCCGCGTGTCGGTGCGATAGCGTAAAACCGGTCAACTACGCCATGGCGTGAAATCTGCGGTTAGCTGTGGTCTCTGTTGCGCGCGCGTGACCGCAAAACTCGCTTGCTCAAGCCACTGAAAAAATAATCGAGCGGCGCATCGAGACAGCAGGCGATTTCATATAGCGCGCCGCGCCGATGCGGTCCTTGCCGGCCTCGTACTTCTGCACTTGCTGGTACGAAAGCCCCAGCGATTGCGCGAGCTCTCTCTGGCTGATGCCAAGTTCCCGACGGCGGCTCCGGACCCGAAGCGCGATATGTTCATCCAAGATCGCGGGCCGCGAACCGAAGCAAGCAACTTCATAAAGCACCCTGTTGTTGTGGATCAGTGCGTTTGAGCACAGTGATCGCCGCCCTTTCCGAGGCCGCGCACATTTTAGTGGTTATCAGTCCGCAACTGGTTCGCAAAAATTGTCACTTCGGCATTCTCAAACTTGAGCATGGCGGCATCCGAAATTGCCTTCGTTCTCGCGAGGTATTTCTCCAGGATAGCGTTCGCGCTCTTCATCGTATGTCCAGTAATG
The DNA here is from genome assembly GCA_036269235.1 of Rhizomicrobium sp. Classification (GTDB taxonomy): domain Bacteria; phylum Pseudomonadota; class Alphaproteobacteria; order Micropepsales; family Micropepsaceae; genus Rhizomicrobium. The sequence continues at coordinate 7,834 of DATASL010000026.1, read as the reverse complement.
CTGACGATTTCTGGAACAGTGCATCCGGCCTCCGCGAGGAGCGTGACGGCGGTGCCGCGCAAATCTGCAAGATGAAGCCGCTCTTGGGGGTCTTTATCGTACAGTCCACTCGCTTTCATGCGCTCTCGCCAAGCGTAGCCTAGCGCCTTGTCGTTCTTGGCCGTGTGCCAGGGCCGCCCATCAGCTCTGGACAGTGTGAATGGGCACGATTTCGGGGCGGAATCCAGCATCGTCCGAAGGGTGGCAGTCACCTTCACTGCGACATGGGCGCCGGTTTTGCGCTGTTTAAGCCGGAGGTAATTGCCGTCGTAATCAGACCAGCGCAGCCGAATAAGATCCCCATACCGCTGGCCTGTGTGGATTGCCAAAATGAGAGCGCGTTGCAGCTCGATCGGCGCGCCGTCCATAAACTTGCGGATGTCGGGTTCAGTCCAAATCAGTTCTGACCGGTCGGAAAAATAAAGCCGCTCAAATCCGTCCAGCGGGTTACGAGCGATACGTCCTTTCGACCTCGCATAGCTGAAAACCGCCGAAAGCACCGTGAGCCGGTTATCTGCCTCGCGCGGATGGTCCAGCCCAACTTGCTCCTGCCAGTCAATGAACTCGCCAATGACCTTCGGGGAGGACAGCGCGTTGACGGGCATCGTGCCGAACTCTTCCTCGCAACGGGCCAGCAAGCGCTTGTATTCACGCTTGGTGCTTTCGGGTCGTTCTTTGCCTTTACGGTTTCGGCCGAAACGCGGCGATGAAAGGTATTCGCGGATCAAGCCGCTGACCGTTCCGTTGTCGCGCGGTGCAATGCGCTCTGCGTCTTGGTAGGCGGAGAGAAACTCAGCTGATCCGGGGGCGCCGGGAAGCCGTTTTCCGCTCTCTCGATGGTACCAATAGGTCACGCGTTTGCCGCTCGCGAGACGCTTCGTGGCCTTATTGATCCCCTTGAGTGCAATCTTCATGGGCGCCCCCGCTTCCATTCTTGTAATGCGCTCTCTGCTTGATGGGTCGAACCGTCGTGTTCTGTCACGCCGTCGAGCCGGAGACATGCGCGCTTTAACGCCTCGATGGTAACGCGGCCTGTCGCATTCATGCGCGGTAACAGCCCCTTTCGGACATATTTATCATAAGTGGTCGCACACATGCCGCAGAGGCGCGCAGCTTCTTCGCGACACACCATGATTGGCGGTGGCGTGCGCAGAAATTCTATGAGCGCGCTCAGCGATGGATTGTCGCCGTACGCGGCCGCGTTCAGATTTGCAGGTATTGCGAGGCTCATGAGTTTGCCGCCCAAGCCCGGACGGAAACCACGAATGTCTCCGACGGCGCGCTCGGAGCTGGGGTGCATTCCACAAGGCGGACAGTGCCTGCGGGATCGAGTTCCACAGCGGCGACACCCAGTCCGCCCGCCTTCGCGATCTTAACGCCGCGGCTTCCGTCATTCTGTACGACATAGCTAGTGCGTGTGGGCATCAGAGGGAACGCCCCGGCGGAATTTCTGTCACCGGCTTCCGCATCTGCAGGATGTTCTTTTGGTGGCGCTGCGTCGCCTCGAATGATCGCGCCAGGTTATACGTCCGTTCCGTGGTCCGAAAATCCGCATGCCCAAGAACATTCATGCTGGACTGGACATGCGCAGGGTCTTCGATGGCGAAGGAGGTTGCGGCAATGTCCCGGCAGAGGTGCGGGTTTACAGATTTGCCGAACTTGGCGCGCGTGAGCTGAACAAAGCGCTGGTAGATCGTCTCGACGGAAATTCCCTTGCCCCATGTCGACACCCAGAGGTGCGAGCAGGCCCTTGGGTCGCGCGTGACGGGCTGGCGGGAGTTGCGATTGCGTGGAAACAGATATGGCCGGTGATGTGCAATGTAACGGTCCAGGTAGGGCGTCAAATCGGGCGGCACTGATACGTCCACCGCAGCGCGCTGCTTCATCTCGGATGCAACGACGCTCAAAAAGTAATGTTCACCCCGTTTGTATACCCCTTCGGCTATTTTCAGGGCGGCAAGATTTTTTCGCCGCAGGATCGGCCTCGCGATCAGCAAGGCAATCATCAGGCCGTCGCGGTAGCGGACCGCGTCATGCAAGCGGTCCGACTTCGACAGCTCCTCGCCTTCGGCCATGAGTTCGATGCCGTATCGGTAAAGAGCGGCTGCGCTTACCAGCTTCGAGCGTTTGTCGCGTGCTGGAACCGCGATGCGGGCGAGCTTTCGATAGATCTTGCGCAGCCATTCCCAGTCCCGGTCCGGCGCCATTGCCCGCGCTGTGAGTGATAGCTTCTGGATGCGATCGGCGACCGTAGAAGACGCATTTACCTGCCGCATGTCAGCAATGTACCGCAGCACACGTTCGCGACAGATCATGTCGAGAGCCGCGGCCCCCGGACGGAGCAGCCCGTTGCGCCTAAGCCAGCCGACCCAATGTCCGTAGCTGTTCACCTTCCAGGTGGTGGAGGCGGGTGACCACTTTTCGCCGGCGCCGCCGGGCTCGAGGACATCACCCGGTCGCGTTGCATTTGCCCATGCGTCCTGATCCGGCCCGGGCCAGTCTTTGAGCTTCACGATCAGGCGATCTTCGGTTTTTAGCGGCACGTTCAGCGCCCCCTTTTCGGCGGTTTCGTGTCACCTGATTGTCCATCACGACTCGCCTGTCGCAACTTCAGAACATGCTCGTCATACCGCTCGAACGCGGCCGGCTGCATGAATTCGCAGTAGATTCGCATGGTCGTGCGAATGTCCTTGTGGCCGAGGAACTTCTGCACCGTGCCGAAATCCCCGGGGTTCGCTTTCAGATGCAGCTTGGCTGCGATGTGCCGAAAGAGATGCGGCGTGAGGGTGATCCCACCGTATTCTTTGGCCGCCCGCGTGATGTGCCCCGCCAGCACCGCCAAACATTTTTGCGATTCCTTCGTGCCGGGGAACAGGAACGTGGAGGGACGGCTACTCAGATGCTTCCGGTGGTGCTGGATGTACTCCCGGAAGATTTCGGATGAGGGGGCCGGCAATGGCGGTCCCAGCCGCTGCCCGTTCTTGACCTCTTCCTCTTCGAATTGCAGTCGGTAGCCTTCACTTGTGGTGAGCAGGTGAACACCGATCTGGATGCTGCCCAGGTTGGCCATGCGTAAGGGCGCCATGATCAGGATTTCGACGGCGACAGCCGTCTGAAAGAGTAAAGCCCGTTGGCGAGGGGTGTTCAGGCTGCGGCCGGTGTGCCGCGAGCGGGGGCTCCGCTTGCCACGCGCGATAGCTTCCTCCGCCTCCGCAACTTCCTCCAGCATGCGCGAAGGCAGATTGAGGAAGGTGTCCACGATCTGGCGATCGTCGAACGGGCCGAGGATCTTCACATTTTTCGAAGTCATCCCCTCCGGCTTGGTGTTCAGGCGTGAGCAGATGGTCTGCAGTTTCTTGATGTGTTCGGGCGGTGCTTTCACCCAGTATTTGGCTATGGGCAGAAGATTTGAGGCCATCCGGTGCGCCCGGAGGTGTTTTCCCGGCGTGCGTTCCTCGTAGAAAAAGCGCAGCCCCTCTTTGACGGTGGCCACCTCGATCAGATCCGCAAGCGCGGTCAGCGTCTTGGGATCACGTCCGCGATGTACTAGCGCAGACGCGAACTGGTGCAGCTCCAACCTGATTGTCTTGATGGAAATGGGACGCCACGGCTTAATATCGTCAGCCTCGTCGTCCAGGATGTCCTGAGGCCGAAGACGCGCGAGATAGGCATCCATGTCGGATATGAACTGAGGAGCGAACTGATCCAGTGGCACCGAGTAGCGCCGCCGGTAATCCGGCACTTTCACCGTGCGGTGCGGCCAGCCCTCAATCCTTTCAACGGCCACATTCCAGACTTTGCACGCTGTGCGGTGGATTTCTCGCGGTACCCCGTTCGTCAACGCCTGATTCAGATACGCATGGAAGCGCGCCAGGACCTCGTCGTTCACCTCTTCCGGTGCGATTTGTTCGGCGGTGCAGAATTGTGCGAAACGGAAGACGTTGAACCGCTTCATGGGATCCAGTTTGGCGAGCAGCTTCTCCCAGGCGGGCGTGAGAGCCGGGCGATAACGGCCGGGGCTCGTCGGAATTCCGGCCAGCTCGAACGCCGCCCTCATGTAGCACTGCACGTTTCGCCAGCGCCCGATACTGATGTGTGGCTTCCGCATCGAGGGCTTCCCGATAGTGACACATGGCTTCAGCATCGAGGGCGTGAAGCCCTTCAGCTGCTCGCGGATGAAGCCAACGTGCGCCGGAATATCCTCAAGATCCCGCCCCAAGGCGCGGGCCACTGTCGCCAGCGCAGAAAGTATTTCGCGGCGCCGCGCGGGTGAGAGGCTTTCATCGGCCCGAACAAAATCAGCCACATCGGCGAGTGTGGCAGGCTGAGTTGGGCATAGTGAACCGCTGGCTGCGGACGGCAGCGGCATCGGGATGGCAGGAGCGGACACCATGGACATTGCGTGATCCCTCTCTATCGAAGAATGGAGAATTCTTTGATCGAGGGGTTTCACGACGGGACCTGAAGCCATTGACGGCGCAGGACATTTGCGGATGGGAGCGCTCATTTGCGGCGCACCGCCATGAACGCATTCACATCCTCGCGAGAGATGCGCCACTGATGCCCGATCTTATAGGCGTGGAGCTCGCCCGCATCGCGCCAGCGGCGGATAGTGCGTGTTGAGATACCCAGTTCGTCTGCGAACTGGTCCATGGTGAGATATTCAACCGGCATTGCACCGGCCCAAGCTTTTGCACTCATTTTTCGGGCTCTCCCGCTAGGATCACCCTTCCGCATTCTTCGTCACGCCGCGCAGAAATCCATGCGGAGCGGTTTGGCACACGATTCGCGCACGATCACAACCAGCAATTCTGCGGAAAATTCGTGGAAAGACCGCCACCAACCAAAAACTCGGGAAAAGACGCCCGCCAACTGTGCCTTAAAGAAAAAGTTGGACCTCATCTTGACAGCGGGAGAGGCGTGACGGGTCGAACAGCGTGGTTGTAGCCGATATTTGAATCTCTGCGCTTACGGAGACGAATCGTACGGGCATCCGTTGCGGTATGAGAACGGTAAATGTCAGCCGGTCGAAAAAGTTATATCTGCTCGAGGGAGGGACATCGCGTGCCCGCGCTCCAAGTACTCACCGCTGTTCCCATGCAGGGTGCGGTCATGAGCGCGACATCTAGGTGTTGCTTAAATTTCACTGGCCTCATTTTCGTCTGGTCGAAAGACGGGAAGATGAAGCACCCACCTTGAACGCGAAAGCTGAGACGATCACCACGGATGGGCTTCTACGCGTGGCGCAAGGGCGACAATCGAGGTCAGGAATGTCGACCAAGGGGGTTTTCCATGAGTAAAATTCTTACCTCAATAGCTGTGCTTTCTGCATCGGTTGCCTTCCTACCCGGCGTCCCTTCGAGCGCAGGAACGGCGAGCGATGCACGGCCAATCTTTACATATCTTCCCTCGAGCGCGCCCAACCACAAAGCGCCAGTTCATCCTGCATCGCAACTTGCGCAGTGGAACGGAAGTTTCATCGACCTTACGGGCCGTCACGTCACCTACACGATGATCGGAACCGACCCGGCAACCAACAACGCGCCGACCGCTGCGGAGCGAAGGCGGACATGAACGTGTGAATCGGCTGAGCAGGAATTAATGCGAAGAGAGGGCCCGCTGGCGACGGCGGGCCTTTTTTCTTACCAGAGCCAGCGAAAGGATCGACTGATGAACTCGGCGCCGTCGCTGCGCACAATTTCTCCGTGGGCCATTATTACCCGTTCCGCTTGCCACGCGAGAATGCGGGCGAACGCTGCGCGCGCGGCGTTCCGATTCCAAAACGTCATTCGCCACTCCCGTGGCGCACTGCTGATCGGCTGCACGATCCCCAGGAAGTTCGCTAAAAGGGAGCGCCAGCCTTTGAACCAGTCCGGTGGGAAATTCTCGATGAGATCGGCGAAAAGTGCGGTGCGGCTGGCTTGGTGGTAGAAGACGATTTCGGTCATGACAAAGCTGCCGCGCATAGCAACCTGATCGAGCTCTCCAGTCCATGCAAGTTCGGGCCGATCTCCGAGTTCAGCGTGAAAGCAGATATCCCGGCGTTTCCGGATGAGCCCTGGCGAGGCGTAGACGAGACTTTGCGGGAACGCCATCTGCCATTCTCGAATGGAAAGGTGATGAAGCTTGTTCGGTGAAACGATATGCTTCACGCGCCCTAATCCGGCTATTTGCTCCTTCAACACAGTCGTGAGCGCAATGGGAGACCAGACGAAGAGGTCGCCATTGTTAAGGCGAATGACCGCCATCCGGGTAGGATAAGCAAAACCTTCGAAGGAGGTGACGGGTCCGTCCACGATCCATATGCAGTGGCCGATAGGGATAAGCGCGTTCAAAGCTGCATCTATTCAGGTGAACGCGGTCGGCGAGTTAATCTCGAAAAACTCACCGGCCGCTTTAGCATCAGCGAGGCCCATTCAACGGAGCAAAAGTGGGGGCTGGGCCAGTTCCAATGCCTCCCCAGAGGGAACGGAGTGTAGCTTTTCGCCGGTGATCGACACAACAGGCCGAGCCTTCAACTGCATTAAAGGGTGCCAAAATAGTGCTACCGCGTTCATCGGATCGTCTACATGTGTGGAGCGCATCTTCCACATGCGTCGATGCGACTGCGGCCGGCTGTTCCAGAATATCCGGCTGGCACCGCGGCAACTGAGCGGGCTGAGCAAGCCGTCCACGGCGCGAGAAAGAGGCCCGCTGGCAACGGCGGCCTTTGTCCTAACAGGTGAATGGCGTGATACCCGGATCGTTCGAAACGTTACCAGCGCCTTGGCTTGGATCCGTGATGCCGCTGGATGTCGTACACCAGCCGTCGCTGACCATGTCTCCCGGCAAATGATCGTAGCCCACAAAGCCACCAATATAGCTATTCGGGTCAGCTGTGACGCTGCCATACGAATTGCTGTTCGAAATCGTGACCGGCGCTCCATTGCCAACAAAGCCGCCGCAGTAACAATTCTGGCCCGCGGAAACCGCACCGGTCGCGGTGCTCCTGTCGATCGAGCCCCTCGCCCCACCTACAAGACCGCCCACTTGATTTTCGGAACCACTGAGGGCGCTTACCGGTCCAGTTGCGGCAGATTGAGAAACAAGCCCCTGGTCGATAAACGCCGCCAAACCGCCGATCTCAGCATTGCCTGCTCCCGAGGGGCTTGAGAAGCTGACGTTTCCGGTCGCATAACTTGTAATCACCAAACTGTCGGTAAGACCGAAACCGGTGTCACCGACAAGTCCTCCGACATCCACATTGTTGTCGCTGGCGCCGCTCACATTGCTCGTTGAATACGATGTGCCAATGTAGCCTGGAAAACTGTAACCGTTTACCCCCGCCAGGCCGCCGACCACGAAGCACCCGCCGGTTGCAGTTATCGAGCCACTTGAGTGGCTCGATAGAATTGTTCCCTCGTTGATGCCTACTAGTTCTCCCGCTCTTGTGCATCCGTCTCCAGTATCGCCTTGCACATTAAATATGCCGTCAACAGAATTGTTGTTGATGGTGCCCTGATTATCGGCGGCAAGTCCGCCAAGAAAAGAATCCCCGTCAATTACGACCGATCGCATTCTAAGATTGTCAAGGATCGCATTGGGCATGATTTGCTGAAGAAGACCGATGGGCTGACCCGGCATGGTGCTCTCGATATGGAGTCCCGTAATGAAATTCCCCAATCCTTCAAAGTTGCCTTGGAAGGGCGTTTGGATCGGAGACTGCGTATACTTGCCGTCGTGTTTGGCGTTGTAGTTGGCTGAGAGTGCGAAGTTGCCGGATGGGTTACGGGCGATAAGTTGCGCCAGAAATTGG
>DATASL010000025.1:0-36929 GCA_036269235.1 Rhizomicrobium sp. | reverse complement strand
TGGCGGGCAAGAAACTTTACGGCACTGCGTTCCAGGGCGGCAAAGGCAACAACGGCGTCGTGTTCGAAGTGAAGAAATAGGATTTCGCAGCGGTCGCGAGTTATTACTCCGATTACGATCCTCGTTTTGACGGCAGCGCCGTGCTAATGTGCGAATATCCGAAAAGGGGGTCCGTATGCTGAAGTCCCGTGTTTTCACCAGTCGCTCCAGCCTCGCATTGGCGCTGGTCTTGTCGCTTGCCCCGTGTGTGGCGCAAGGCGCAGAAAAAGTCTTGCATGCGTTTCTCGGCGGCACGGACGGGTTTGCCCCGGCTTCCGGCCTTACCTTAGGCTCCTCCAAATTTATGTATGGGACAACGATGGCGGGGGGGGATGCGAGTTGCCCAAATAATAATCAAGGGAGTGGTTGCGGCATTATCTTTAGGGTCGACACGGCGGGCGAAGAAAAGGTGCTATACGTATTTTCCGGAGGGAATAGCGATGGTGCCTTCCCGCAAGGGGGGCTGATCGCGGATAATGCGGGAAACTATTATGGCGTGACCGGAGCCGGCGGCCCCGATAACGCGGGCACTGTGTACAAGCTTGCATCCGACGGCACCGAGTCGATTGTGTACGCATTCCTGGGCGGTAGCGACGGCAACGGACCCACAGGAAATCTGGCGCTGGACAGCAACGGAAATCTCTATGGGGCCACCAACCAGGGCGGAAATCTGTCCTGTAGTCCGCCGAGTGGTTGCGGAACGGTTTTCGAAATATCGCCGGGCGGAACGCTGACTGTTCTCCATACCTTTCAGGGCGGGACGGATGGAGAAACACCGCTAGGTGGCGTGATTTTCGACTCGAGCGGCAATCTTTACGGAACGACGTGGGAAGGGGGCAACGGCGCTGACTGCGGATCGTCTGGCTGCGGAACCGTGTTCAAGATCGCACCGGACGGCACGGAAACGATCCTTCATGCCTTCCCGTTCGATGGCAGCGACGGAGCGATTCCTGAGAGCACTTTGACCATGGATGGCTCCGGTAATCTCTTTGGAACAACCATCGAAGGTGGTACATGTTTGTATAGTTCAGGGTGCGGCACGGTATTTAAAGTTGCCCCAGACGGCACGGAGACAGTGCTTTATTCTTTTCAGGCGGGAGACGACGGCTATTTCCCCTTTGCCGGCGTGGTGATGGACAGCAAGGGGAATCTGTACGGCACTACCAAATTTGGCGGCAGCAGGGGATGCAAGAAGAGGCAAGGTTGCGGCACCGTCTTCAAGCTCACACCGGCCGGCAAGGAGAGTGTTCTTTTTGCCTTCAAAAAGGGCCATGGCGGCTACGGGCCCGTGGCGCCACTGCTCCTGGCGGGCAAGAAACTTTACGGCACCGCGCTCCAGGGCGGCAAAGGCAACAACGGCGTCGTGTTCGAAGTGAAGAAATAGGATTTCGGGCCGGAGCTGTCGATCTGTTGTGAGTTATTACTTTGCCGCAGATGTCCGTGTTAACGTGAAGATGGAACGGCGGGCGCCGGATTTGTAGTTCCCCGGTGCAGAACTCGTTTGTGGCTGCAGGAGTTACTACTCTGCTTCCGATCTTCCGCGATCTTTTCGATCTTTCGCGCCGACGAAATACGAGTTGAGCAAGGCGGCGGGCGATGGCGATGCGCCCCATCATATTGCGTGTCATCCCCGCGGAAAGGGGCGGACCCGGAAGTCCTGCGCTTTCCGGATAGATCGCGGTGCCGGGTTCCCGCTTGCGCGCAGGCTGTCCGGGGAAGGCGCCGAAGTGAAACCGCCGCAACGGCACGGACAGAACGCGCAAATCGGTCGCACGGCGCGCGTATACTTTTCGGAATGGGTTGCATGCCTATATGGGCACAAAGCGAGCGGGACATGACCGACGTGAAAATTGCCCCTGCGGGACCGAGTTCGCCGACCTGGACGTCCAGCGCCAAGGACATGGTGACCACGGCGCTGGGCACGAGCCGCGTGTGGGTGACGCTCGGCTACGGCATCGTCAACGAGATTTACTGGCCGGCAACCGGCACGCCGCAGATCCGCGATCTGGGCTTCATCATTGCCGGACCCAACGGTTGGCACGAGGTCAAGCGGGTGGCGCGCTATAGCGTCAAGGCGCCCGCCTATCACATTCCCTTGCCGCAGATCGTGCATGAACATCCCGATTACCGGCTCGAGCTCGAACTCGTTCCCGATCCGCATCGCGACGTGGTGCTGATTTCATTTCGGCTGCATGGCGACAACCTGCGCCTTTACACCCTGCTGGCGCCCCATCTCGCCAATAGCGGCATGCACAACAACGCCTGCGCGAGCGCCGAGCTCTTTGCCTGGAAGGACGGCAATTCACTGTGCATGTCGAGCGATTGCGGCTTTTCGCGCTCGAGCGCCGGCCATGTCGGTATTTCGGATGGCTGGCAGGATTTCGCCCATAACGGCCGCATGACATGGACCTACAACGCGGCGCTTGACGGCAACGTCGCCCTGCTCGGCGAGCTTGCAGCAAATGAAGGCACGCTGGCGCTGGCTTTCTCCGAAACGCGCGAGGGCGCACGTACACTGGCGCGTTCGAGCCTCAGCGTGGGGTTTGCTCGCGTGCGCGACTGTTTCACGGATGGCTGGCGCGAATGGGGCGAGTTGCTGAAGGTTCCGCCGGCGACCGAGGCGGTGGAACACGAAGCCCAGATTTCCGCCACTGTGCTCAAGGTGCATGAAGACCGCACCTATCCCGGCTCGATCATAGCCAGTCTCAGCGTTCCCTGGGGCAATGCGAGCGACAGTTCCGGAGGTTATCACCTCGTCTGGCCGCGCGACTGCGTCAAATCCGGCTTTGCGTTGATCGCCGCGGGCCAGATACCGGATGCGCGCCGCATGCTGTCGTGGCTCGTCGCCACGCAGAAAGCAGACGGCACCTGGGCGCAGAACAGTTTTCCAGACGGACGTCCTTATTGGACGGGCATCCAGCTGGACGAAATCGTTTTCCCGATTCTGCTTGCGGCGCGGCTGAAAGAAGAAAACGCGCTGGCAGGCGTCGGCGGCGTTGCGAACATGATTTTTCGCGCCGCCGCCTATATCGCCGGGAACGGTCCCATCACGGCCCAGGACCGTTGGGAAGAAAATGCGGGTCTCAGTCCATTCACGCTCGCTTTTCTGATTGCGGCCATGATTGCCGCGTCCGAATTCGTCGATGCGGAAAGTGGTAATTACCTGCTTTCGCTCGCCGATTGCTGGAACGAACGGATCGAGGAATGGACCTATGCCGAGCAGGGACCGCTCGCCGGGATACATGGCGTGGATGGTTATTACATCCGCATCGGACCCCCGGCGGCGGAAGGAGGGATCGGCGGCTCGATTGACGTGCGCAATCGCAACGGTGTCACGGTTCCGGCGGCGGCCGTTGTGGGCCTCGAGTTTCTTGCGCTGGTCCGTGTCGGTTTGCGCGACGCCAATGATCGGCGCATCCGCAACACGCTCGTCGTGGTCGATGCAATGCTCAAGATCGAGACGCCCTACGGCACGGCCTATCATCGGTATAATGGCGACGGCTATGGCGAACAGGCGGACGGAAGCCCCTACGACGGCACCGGCATGGGCCGGGCGTGGCCGTTGCTGACGGGCGAGCGCGGCCACCACGATCTGATGCTGGGCCGCGATCCGCTTCCCTGGCTTGAAATGATGACGCGCATGACGGGACCGGCAGGGTTGATTCCGGAACAGGTCTGGGACGGGCCGGATCTGCCGGCGCGCGGTCTGGTCATGGGCAAACCGTCCGGCAGCGCCATGCCGCTCGTCTGGGCGCATTCGGAGTTTCTCAAGCTGCTCTATGCGCGCCAGCGCAAACGGCCGCTCGAATATCTGAAATGCGTCGAAGCCCATCTCCAACAGGACAGCGCGCAACGCCGTGCGTGGCATTGGCGACCTGATACACCCTTTGGAGCGCTTCCGCCCGGCCGCGATCTGCTCATCGACCTCGCCGTTCCTTTTGTGCTGCATCTCGGTTTCGACGGCTGGCAAGCGGTCCATGACAAGGCTTCGACCGCATTGCCGTTCGGACGCCATGGCGTACGGCTCACGCCGGAAGATTTTGCGCACTGGCAAATCGCCAACTTCACGTTCTATTTTCCCGATGCGGATCGCTGGCAGGGCGGCGACTATATCGTGCGGCTTGCCTGAACGGTTGTGCGGGCGCCGCGCGGCAGGGAGGAAAACATGCATTTGCGGATATTGGCCGTTGCGCTGGTGCTGGCGGCAGGAATGGGTTCGGCGCAGGCGGAGCCGCCGCCGGCTGGACATATATACGCCGATGCCGCACTTGCGACCGCGGTAAACGGTTCGACGCGTTCGCCACAGAATTTGGCGCGTGACCGCTATCGTCATCCGCGCGAAAGCCTCTCCTTCTGGGGCCTGAAGCCCGGTATGACGATTCTCGAAATCTGGCCCGGCGGCGGCTACTGGACGGAAATCCTGGCGCCTTACGCCAAGGCCACCGGCGGACAATATTTCGCCGCCGTTCCGGACAAACAGAAAGGCCTGGCGGCCCGTTTCTCCAACAAATCACTTTACGGCGACGTCGCAATCACGGAGTTCAACGAAAAATCCGGGCCCCTGATGCCTCCCGGAACCGCGGATTTTGTGCTGCTGTCGCGCAACCTGCATGACTGGATGGGCACACAGGGGGAGCCGGAAAAGGCGATGGCGGATTACTTCGCGGCGCTCAAGCCTGGCGGCATTCTCGCGGTGGAACAGCACCGTGCCGATCCGCGTCCCATGAAGAAAGATGCGAGCGACGGCTACATGTCGACGGCGGCCGTCGTGCAGCTGGCGGAGAAGGCGGGCTTCAAACTCGAGGACAAGTCCGAGATCAACGCCAATCCCAAGGATACCAAGGATCATCCGTTCGGCGTCTGGACGCTGCCGCCGACGCGGCAGAGCGCACCGAGCGGTCAACCGCCCAATCCCGGTTTCGATCACTCAAAATATGATGCGATCGGCGAAAGCGACCGCATGACATTGCGCTTCCGCAAGCCGGCATAGAAATAACATGCGAATGCGATATCAGGCCGCGCGGGCGCGGCGACGGGTGGTCATTGCGCCAGCGAGGGTGCGTTCCTCGAGTATGGCCGCGGTGGCGTCGCGCGCGGCCAGCAATACTTTGCGGATGGCACAGGTTTCTTCGTCGTCGCAATCTTCACATTTGTGATAGGCCGTCGTACTGACGCAGGGGCTGAGCGCGAGCGGCCCGTCGATCGTGCGAATGACTTCGGCGAAGGTGATGTTCTTGGGCAGGCGGCCGAGCAGATATCCGCCCGCGCGACCGCGCAAACTGCGCACGATGCCGCGACGCTTCAGATCGAGCAGAATCTGCTCAAGAAACTTTCGCGGCACCCGCGCCCGATCGGCGATTTCCGCAATCATGATCGGATCGTTGTCGCCATGTTCGGCAAGCACAATCAAGGCATGAAGAGCATAACGGGCTTTCTGCGATAACATTCACCGAATCCCTTGACACGATCAAGGATATCGGCCTTTGACGCCCGCCCGTCAAGCCTCAGGCGGCGCGCCGCGTGGTCACCCCCAGCGTCCTTGCAAGGTGATTACCAAGCCGCGGCGCGATGAACTCCGCACCCACCATGAACCGCATCAACGGGCCAAAACTGTCGATCACCGCCGGCCCGATCACATAGAGACCGTCCGCCGGAGTCTCGAAATTGTCCGACACAACCGGCGTGTGACGGCTCGATGCGATCCGGTTGCGCAGCGCCGGCGTCAGGAACTGCATCCGGCGCGTATCCGGACGATAGCCGGTGGCCACTATCACATGATCGCAGGAAATCTCCTCATATGCACCCGCGGAGGTAGCCAGCGTCAGTTTTACCCGGCTGCCTGTTTCCTCCGCCGCGGCGATCTCGCGTCCAGGCAATGTTTCTATCCGGCCCTCGATCTTCTCGCGCATGAACCAACCGGCGGCAGGTTGCATGTGGCTCTGGATTCCGCGGCGCCGCAGCGATTCCGGCAATTTGTAAAAGAAAAGCGGCGCGTTGGCGCAGAAATAGGAACTCCACCCGCGTCCGATGCCCGAGGCCGGGCGGCGCATGCGATAGAACAAAGTTTCCGCATCCGGATCGGGAACCGAATTGTATTCGATGAATGGTGCGCGGACGACGATGCGCACCTTTGCCCCACAATCATGAAGCAGCGCGGCAAGATCGATTGCAGAGGCGCCCGCACCGACAATCACCACATCCCTGCCCGCGAATGCATCGCCTTCGCGATGGTCATAACTATGCGACCGGCGGTCCTGCGGCAGAGCCGCCAGTGCAGGCGGCGTGTAGGGAAAGCAGGAAATTCCTGCTGCTACGATGACGTTGCCGGCAGAAACACGCTCGCTATTGTCGAGCGTGAGCATATAGCCTTCGGAACTGCTTTCGACATTCTCCACCATGCTGCCTTCTACGGAGGAGACGAAGCGCGCGATGAAATCCGATCCGTAGGCGAGAAAATCTTCGAGCTCTACGGGCAGGCCCTGGCTGGCATAAGGACGTCGATTCCGCGCGCACCACGCCCTGAGTGTAGACTCCTGCGCCGGTGCCGACAGGTTGGAAGCAAACCCGTCCGATTTCAGCGTCATGTTCTTCGGCATGTGCTCGCGCCATGTACCGAGCGGCTTGCCGAAGACGCGCGTGATCACGCCGGCAGCGCGCAGATGTGCGGCAACCGAGAGACCGTAAGGTCCGGCGCCGATGACAGCGACGTCGCAATGGGGGCTCATGCGGCCCTCCGCGAAGTGGAAACGAGACGAAACTGCGGTGCCAGTCCGGCACAACTGCGCGGGATCAGGTGCATCATGGGCCCTTGCGGCTGAATTGCACCCTTCCAGTTCCAAAATTCATGCCATTCGTGGCGGTTCACTTCCGGTCAACGCTTGGCGTGCCATGGTCCCTGCATGCCCGCGAAAGTGTTGTTGCTGTCGAGCGTCGGCTGGCCCTCGGTGGCCCGGCTCGCCTTTGGTTTCGCCCATGCCGGCTGCATGGTCGATGCCCTTGCGCCGGGCGGCGCAGCCATCATTGCAAGCCGTTATCTGGCACGCCATCACCGGTACCGGGCGCTTTCACCGCTCTCCTCGATGCGAGCCGCCATTGAAGTCGCGGTGCCGCAGCTTGTGGTGTGTTGCGATGACCGTGCCCTGGCCCAGCTTCTCGCGCTCTACGGCCGGCGCGCGCAGGACAATGCGTTCCGCGCCCTTGTTGAAACATCGCTGGGAAACCCGTCAGCGATTCCGCGTCTGATTTCTCGATATGGATTCATGGAGGAGGCCCGTGCGGAGGGCATCCGGGTTCCCCTAACGCTCCCAATCCACCACGAAAGGGACCTCGATGCAGCCATAGCGGCGGTTGGTTTTCCGCTGGTGCTCAAATCCGACGGCAGCTGGGGCGGCGACGGTGTCATCGTGGTGCGGAATGCCGCGGATGCGCGCACCGCCTTTGCGAGACTGTCACGGTCGCCGTCACGTTTGCGCAGCCTGGCGCGCGCGATCAGGCGCCGCGATGCGCATTTTCTGCACGAAATATTCGGCACGTCGACGCACGCCGTTAGCGCACAGCGGTTTATCCCGGGCCTTCCGGCTGCGAGTGCTTTCGCCGCCTGGCGCGGCGAACCCATTGCGGCCGTATATTACGATGTGCTGATTGCGGAAGGCACGCAGGGGCCGCCGAGTGTTATCCGGCGCGTGGATTGTCCCGAACTTATCCAGGCGACGCGCAAGATCGCGCGCCGTTTCGCAATCTCCGGGATTCACGGGATGGATTTCATTCGCGATGCGGACGGTGCTGCGCATCTCATCGAGATCAACCCGCGCGCCACGCAGGGCAGCACGCTCGCATTTGGTATTGGCCGCGATCTTCCGGCCGCACTGGCAGGCTGCCTTGTGCCCGGGGCCCAGGCACGTCCCGGAATTGCCAACGACCTTGTTGCGTTCTTCCCTCGCGAGTGGAAACGCGATCCGTTGAGCCCGTATCTTCTGTCGGCGCATCACGATGTGCCCTGGGACGACCCTGGTGTATTGCTCGCGAGCCTGGGCGTTCCCGCAAATTCCCTTCCACCACCGGACGCGTTGGCGCCAAAAGTTGCTCGCGAATATGCGGAGACGCGGAACGGCGCCACATTGGGTGCTCAAACCGAATCGACGTCCGCGATTCGTCGTTAAAAGGCGAAGCGCATCATTTTTCTGAAGCTTCCGTTAACCGTTCAGAAGTGCAGGTCGGGTTAAACCCTATGCCGAGTGTCGCATTTTGCCGGCAAGAGGTTCGCGATTCCGTCAGATGGTTCAAGCAGACGCCGTCGCGCACAGGTCTGATTTTTATACTGGCCGGCCCTTCGGTTTCGGCGATATTGCGCGCCTGCTGCGCGAACGCGGCCGCATTGTCTGTCTGGTCGCGTTCGGCGTCGTCGCATTGACAATCATTGTATTGTTGATCTGGCCCTCGCGTTATTCGAGCACCGCGGTCGTCATGCTCGACCCGCGCAAGAACAACATCACCGGCCGCTCGGAAGTGCTGTCGGAACTGCCCACCGATGCGTCCTCTGTACAAAACCAGATCCAGATAATTACGTCGCGCGATCTGGCTGCGCAGGTGATTCAACGCTTAGGTCTCGCCGACGACAAGGAATTCAACAGCACGCGTGCAAGCTTTCCCTTCAATCTGCTCGGCGCAGGTCTGACACCGGAAGAGCAGCATTCGATGGTCGTCGACAGCTTTCTGAAGCGACTGACGGCAGAAGCGGAGGGATTGTCTTCCGCCGTTTCGGTCAGCTTTGCCGCGCAGGATCCGGAGAAATCCGCCCGTATCACCAATGCGGTGGTCGACGCCTATGTCCGCTCGCAGGTCCAGCAGAAAGCGGACGCCGCAGAAAGCACGACGGCGTGGCTCAACGCGCGCATCCGCGAGCTGTCGAAACAGGCGCAGGCTGCGGATGCCGCCGTACAATCCTACAAGGCGGCGAATGATCTGAACGATTCGGGCCAGGGCACGCAATCGCTGGTCGATCAGCAGCTCGGGGCAATCAACACGCAACTGGTGCAGGCGCGTGCCGATCTGGCGGAGAAACAGGCAACCTATGAGCACGTGGCGGGACTGGTGAAAGCGGGCCACGCAGCCGATGTCTCGCAGGTCGTTGCTTCGCCGCTGATGGTGCAACTGCGCCAGCAGCAGGCAGATGCCATCCGCAATGAAGCCGATCTCGATTCGCGGTATGGTCCCAAACATCCCAAAAGCGTCGCAATCGAATCGCAGTTGCGCGATCTCGACGGCAAAGTGGAGCAGGAGGCAGAACGCATCGCCGGCTCGGTTGCCAACGACGTGGCCGTGGCGCGGGCACAGGTGCAGTCGCTGGAAGGCAGTCTCGGAAATGCGCGGGCGCAATCGAATAAGCAAAATTTCGCGCGCGTGAAGCTCAAGGCTCTGGAGGCAGGCGCCGCCTCCACGCGCAGCATGTACGAATCGTTCGTGACGCGCCTGCGCGAAGCACAGGACCAGGACGCGGTCGACACGCCCGATGCTCGGATCATTTCCCATGCCACCGTGCCGGCCCGTTCCAGTTCGCCGCCGCGGCTGATCATTTTCTGCGCGTCAATTCCTGCCGGGCTCCTTCTCGGATTGTTGTGCGCACTTGCCATGGAGCGGATGGGCTACGAAGCCACGCCGCCCGCGCGCAAACGAGAACCGGCCCGGAACTACACGGTTCCTGTGCTCGGCATCGTTCCCGACGCGCTGGCGCCGCGCGCCGCCGATCAGATCGTCAGCATGCGCGCCTCGGGATTTGCGCAGGCGATTTTCGCCATCGTTCGCCGCCTCGACAATTCGCGCGCGGAGCTGACGCCCCGGGTGGTTTTCGTGACGGGATTCACGCGTCAGGAGGGCCACGCCAACATAGCTGTCGGACTTGCGCGTGCGCTCGCTTTGCTGAAGCGGAAAGTTATCCTGATCGACGCCGATTTTGCTGCGCCGCAGGCCGCCTGGGCCATGGGTGCCGACCGTAACCATGGAGGATTGCTGGAAGTTCTGAGCGGTGCGCGCCCGCTTGCCGACGCGGTGGCGCGGGACACCCGATCCAACGCGCTTGTCATGACCAGCGCGTCACCGCCGCAAAATCCGTCCGCGCTATGGGTGGCCGAACAGATGCGCGTTTTCCTGGAGCATTTGCGAAAGACCTGTGATCTCGTCGTCATCGACGCGCCGGCGAATTCTGAGGCGCCGGCGATTGCCAGGCTCGCAGACGTTGTCCTAGTGGTGGGGACGGCCGGCGGCTCGGCACGGCTCAACGATGCCGCTGCCGCGCTTGCCGGTCCCGGCCGCCTGCCCGTGGGAATTGTCCTGACACGCTGATCTGTAACCTCGGCCGCCTTCCGTGCGAATTTGATATGCAACGGAGGTCCAAGGTCATGCAGGTCTTATTTCCCAGTCGCCGGGCCGTTCTCCTGGGTGCGGCGATCACCCCCTTCGTGCTGATCCCTTCGCTCGCCTCGGCAGCGGAACCCGTAGAAATCGAGAATTTCGACGCACGGGGCGCAAGCCTTGGAAAAGCTCGCGTGGCAAAGGTCACGAAGAGCGAGCAGGAATGGCAGCGCACCCTCTCGCCAGCGGTCTATGATGTGACACGCCAGGCCGGAACGGAAACGGCATTCACCGGCGTCTATTGGAATCTGCATCAGGACGGCTTGTTCCGCTGTGTGTGCTGCAATACGGCACTCTTCGACTCGCGGAACAAATTCGATTCCGGCACGGGCTGGCCGAGCTTCACGCGGCCGATTTCACCGGCAAATGTCGTGGAGAAACGCGACGAAAGCTTGATCATGGAGCGCACCGCGGTCGCGTGCAAACGCTGCGATGCGCATCTTGGCCATGTATTCGACGATGGTCCGCCGCCCACGGGATTACGTTACTGCATGAATTCCGCTTCACTCGTATTTATTCCGCGCGCAACCGGGCGCGCCTGATCGGAGAAGCCAATGTCACTTCGCACCACCCATGCCCTATTTTCCGCAGCGTTGCTCGTCTGCGCGTCGTGCGCGGCGGCAGACGAAGCGAAGCAGCTTCCCGCACCGATCACCGATGAAACAAAATCACCGGCGGCAGGAAGCGAAACGGCCGTTCTATCGGGCGGATGCTTCTGGGGCATGCAGGGGCTTTTCGAGCATGTGAAAGGCGTTCGGCAGGTGGTGGCGGGTTATTCCGGCGGCACGGCTTCGGCTGCGCAGTATGAAACGGTGAGTACCGGCACGACAGGCAATGCGGAATCGGTGAAGGTCACGTTCGATCCAGCCATAATCAGTTATGGCCAGGTGCTGCGCATTTTCTTCTCCGTGGCGCATGACCCGACGGAATTGAATCGCCAGGGACCAGACGAGGGTCCGCAATACCGCTCCGATATCTTCGTTGCCGACCAGGAGCAGGAGAAGGTGGCGCGGGCCTATATCGGTCAGCTCGCGCGCATCCATGCCTTCGGAGCACCGATTGTCACGCGCGTGGATCGATTCACCGGGTTCTATCCGGCGGAGGCCTATCATCAGGACTACCTCATCCATAATCCCGACAGCCCGTATATCGTCTTCAACGACCTGCCGAAGATCGCGCATCTGAAGACGGCGTATCCCGAATTGTACAACGAAAAACCTGTGATGCTGGCGGCTGCAAAGTAAGAAGGGCATGGCGGCGCCGAGTACGCGGAGCTTGATCTGCCTGCCGGATCTACGAAGTAATAAGCGTGCGCTGCTCGGGCAGGAACTGGCAATGGCACATACCGGAATTCGGCGTACATCTTCGTGCGCCATTCATTCTGCGGGGCGCCCGCGAAACCGGAACGGGTGGACTTCCATCCACGTTTTCAATTGTGAAGAACTTGGGTAATCCACCATGCCGCTGCACCCCGGCTGGAGCGATCTGGCGCTGCGTTTGTTCCTGACTTTGGTGGCGGGCGCACTGATCGGCGTCAACCGCGAGGAAGGCGGCCATGTCGCCGGGCTGCGCACCAATATTTTGGTCTGCTTGGCAGCCTCGATAGCAATGATCCAGGCCAATCTGCTCACAGATTCGACCGGCAAGGCGCATGACTCTTTTGTGGTTTACGACCTCATGCGGTTCCCGCTGGGGATTCTGTCTGGCATGGGCTTCATCGGTGCCGGCGCAATCCTGCGCCGCGGCGACCTTATCAAAGGCGTGACGACGGCGGCGACGCTCTGGTTCGTGACAGTCGTGGGTCTCTGTTTCGGGGGCGGTCAGATTTATATCGGCATTGCCGGCACGCTGCTGGGGACTGCCGTGCTCTGGCTGCTCGAGGGTGTGGATCGCAATATGCCTCGGGCACAGCATGCCCGACTCAGCATAATCTGTCGTGCCGGGTTTCCTCTTGAGAATGCGATCGCGAATGAGCCCGGTCTGGCGCAACTCGAACGCAAGCTGCTTACCCAGCACCGCACCTCCGAAACCACCGAGGCGAGTTATGATTTGCGATGGCGTGGGCCAAGCGACGTCTCCCCGCCTTTGGATTTCGTGCGCAATTTGCTAGAAAGGGATGGAATTTCGTCTGTGGAGTGGCGCGCAGGAGACGCGCCGAACGGCAAAAGTGAAGGGACCGATGCGACCAAGCTGAGACCGAATTGGCTCAAGACCTGAGATTGCACCAGTCCCGCGCCATCACCAGTAAGGCGTCACCTTATAATAGGAGTAAAGTTCGGCTTCGCTGTTCCGGTTGCCATAGGCCCAAGGGTCGTCCTTGCGGAATTTCGGAGCGCTTTTGAGCTGGCCTTCCGTGATATTGACCTCGTAGCCGCCGAGCATCTCGTTGTATTTCAACAGCGACCACGGGACAGGATAGTAGTCGCTGCCCATGCCGAGGAAGCCGCCGAAGCTCATCACGGCGTAGGCTACTCGGCCGCCGACCTTGTCGATCATGATCCGCTCGATGGACCCGATCTTGTCGCCGTTCAAATTATAGACGCTTGTACCTTCGACCTTGTCGCTGCCGATCAGACCACCGGCTTCGCGTTTCGAAAGATCCTGGGAAGTGTTCTGTTGCATTGCCAATCCTTCTCTAGAGAGGGCGGAGCGGGAACGACGCGCAAGGGGCGCCTGTTCCGGTGCGGTATTGAAAAAATGCGCTTGCCTTCTAAATCCATCATTTGATCTGGTGTATAGGAACCATTTGCAGGGGCGGGCGATATCTCTCCCGCATACCCGCGTTCGAAGGGCATCGATGATTTTCCCCCTCCCTGAAGCCGCCCCGCGTAGCACGGAAACGGAGCGATCCTCGGACGATCTCGCGGCCCGCTATTGCGCGGTACGTGCAGAAACCGAGCGTCTCGCGGCCGGCCTTTCGCCGGAAGACCAGTGTGTCCAGTCCATGCCCGATGCCAGCCCGGCCAAATGGCACCGAGCGCACACCACCTGGTTTTTCGAAACCTTTCTGCTTGCGCAGTACCTGTCCGGATACCAGCCCTACGATCCGGACTATAATTACTTGTTCAATTCATATTACGAGACGGTGGGGCAACGTCATGCGCGCGATCGTCGTGGGCTGCTGACACGACCCTCTGCGGACGAGGTCTCTGCCTATCGGCGGCACGTCGATCGGGGCATGAGAACGCTTCTGGAATCTGCAAGTGCCGATCCGGGGCTCAGGGTAGTGATCGAGCTTGGCCTTCAACACGAGCAGCAACATCAGGAACTGCTGCTGACCGACATTCTTCATGCCTTCGCGCAAAACCCGCTGCTGCCGCCCTACGCGCCTTACCGCCCTGGCGAGGCGGCGCAGTCGGTGCCAATCGGGTACACGCAATTCGACGGCGGCTGTGTTGCTGTGGGACATGACGGCAATGGGTTCTGTTTCGACAATGAATTGCCGCGCCACGAAGTCATCCTGTCGCCGTACCGCTTGGCAAACCGGCTTGTAACAAATGGAGAGTGGCTCGATTTCATTGCCGATGGCGGTTATCGCAATCCCGTGCTTTGGCTGTCTGACGGCTGGCATCGTGTATGCGCGGATGGTTTGCAGGCGCCGCTTTATTGGCAGGAAACGGATGGCGAGTGGTCGGCAATGACGCTGAGCGGTCGCAAGCCAATCGAGCATGATGCCCCCGTCTGCCACATAAGCTATTACGAGGCCGAGGCGTTTGCGCGCTGGGCAGGCGCGCGGCTTCCTTCCGAAGCCGAGTGGGAGCACGGGGCTGCCCAACTGCCTGCGAGTTCCGGGAACTTCCGCGAGAGCGGTTATCTTCGGCCGTTACCGATCGGACGTAGGCGGGGCGCACAATTGTTTGGGGATGTGTGGGAATGGACGCTGTCGCCTTACATGGCATATCCCGGTTACCGAGCAATCGAAGGTGCAGTCGGCGAATACAATGGCAAATTCATGATCAATCAGATGGTTTTGCGCGGAGGGTCCTGTGTGACGAGCAGCGATCACGTCCGTGGAACCTACCGCAATTTCTTTTACCCGCATCAGCGCTGGCAGTTCTCCGGTTTGCGGCTCGCCACAGACGTACGGCCCGCTCAGCAGGCCCGCAATCCATTCCTCGAAGATGTTTGGACGGGTTTGTCACAAACGCCAAAGCAGATTTCCAGCAAATATTTCTACGACGCAGAAGGCGCCCGAATTTACGAACGAATTTGTCAGGTACCGGAATATTATCCCACGCGCACGGAGGCCCAACTTCTGAAGCGCGTCGTTCCGGAACTGCGCGGCCATGTGGCTCGCGGGACTGCGCTGATCGAATTCGGCTCAGGCGCCTCGGTCAAGACGCGCCTGCTGCTCGGACTGCTGCCGGCGATCACGACCTATGTTCCAGTCGACATCTGCCAGGAATCGCTGGTGGACAGCGAAAAGCGGATCCGGGCCGAATACCCCAGGCTGCTGGTGCATCCCATTGCCGGCGATTTCCTTGGCGCGCTGCCCCAACCCGCCGGCTTGGCCGAGAGTCCGGTGTTGGGCTTTTTCCCCGGTTCCACAATCGGCAATCTCACAGACGGCGATGCCGAAAAATTTCTCGGAAATAGCCGCAAACTGCTGGGCGAAAACGCACAATTTCTAATCGGTATCGATCTGGTGAAGCCGGTTGAGGTGCTGTTGCGCGCCTATGACGATGCACAAGGGGTCACCGCGACGTTCAACAGAAACCTCCTTGCCCGCATCAATCGGGAGTTGGGCGCGAATTTCGATCTGTCTAGTTTCGTCCATCGCGCGGTTTGGAATGCCGCAGAGTCGCGCATCGAAATGCATCTTGTTTCAGAGCGCGAGCAGAGCGTTGTCATACGTGGACGCTGTTTCGATTTCGCAGCCGGGGAAACTATTCACACCGAGAATTCACGAAAATATACTTTGAAACAGTTCGCTGCGATTGCCGCGCGGGCTGGATGGTCGCTCGAACGCAGCTGGTCGAGCGTCGATCCGTCGTTCGGCATTGTGTTGTTGCGCTGATCCCGCAACGCGCCTGACTGCGGCAACGCCATAAGGCGTAATCGCGCCCGGCAATCCGGAGATATTATCATGGCGGGGAATATTCGCGTCTTTGCCTTTTGCGGAAGCCTCAGGTCGGGCTCGTTCAATCGCATGACGTTGCGTGCGGCTGAAGAACTCGCGCCCGAACGCATGCGCTTCGAAAGCTTCGATATTGGCGAGATGCCATTATACAACGAGGATGTGCGTCAACAGGGTTTTCCGCCGTCGGTTGAAATGATTCGTGACAGAATCAGAGCTGCCGATGCAATTCTTTTCGTCACGCCGGAATACAATTATTCCATTCCAGGCGTGTTGAAGAACGCCATTGATTGGGCTTCCCGTCCACCGGATCAACCCTTTGCCGGCAAGCCGGCGGCGATTATGGGAGCGAGTCCGAGCGTGTTCGGTACCGCTCGCGCCCAATATCACCTGCGGCAGGTTTGCGTTTATCTCAATATGTTCCCGGTAAATCAGCCGGAAGTGCTGATCGCTGCAGCGGACAAAAAATTCGACGCGAATGGACGGCTGACCGACGAGATCACGCGTCAAATCATTGCCCGGCAGATGAATGTATTCGCGGATTGGATTGAGCGGCTGAGGGCGCGCTGATGGCAAAAGCAAAGCACAAGACAGCAGAATATCCGGCCAGTCAGCGCAGGCCGCACGCATCGCCTAAGGCCGAATCGCATTTGGGACGGCCTGCCTGGCAGGGTCATCTGCGCCTGTCGCTCGTCAGTTGCCCGGTTTTTCTGTACAGCGCGACGACTCACTCCCAGGACGTCTCGTTTCATCTGCTCAATCCCGCGACCCATAATCGAATCCGGCTCGTGCCCACCGATCCCGACGAGGGGCCCGTCGACCGCTCCAAGCTCGTCAAGGGTTACGAAATCGAGAAGAACGAGTATGTGGTCGTAACAAACGAAGAGCTTGAGTCGGTACGTCTCGAAACCACACGCTTGATCGATATTGAACGGTTCGTCGACGCGTCGACAATCGATCGGCTGTTCTGGGATCAACCCTATTTTCTTCTGCCTGGGGCTGCTGCAGGTGTAGAGGCATACGACGTGATCCGCGATGCGATGCGCGACGCCGGACGCATCGCGCTGGGGCGCGTGGTCATGCACACGCGCGAACGGCTTCTGGCCATCGAGGCGCGTGACAACGGACTGCTTGCGACGACGCTGCGCATGCGCGATGAAGTCGTCGGTACGGCAGCGGCATTCGGCAAACTTCCAAAGAAGCGATCTGATCCCGGCATGCTCGACATCGCCAAGCAGATTATTGCTCAGCTCGAAGGCGCTTTTGAGCCGGATGATTTTACGGACCGCTACGAAGAGGCATTGCGCGAACTCATCCGCCGCAAGGCGCGCGGCGAACCACCGGTCTCTGCGGCGGCGCCGGAGAAAAGCAACGTGATCGATCTCATGGACGCGTTGCGCAGAAGTCTTCACGCGAAGCAGAAGCCGGCGCGCTCCAAGAAGAAGCGTACTCGCTAAGCCGATCGCTACTGCTGTCTTGTCCACGAAACCGGCGCGGCGCGCCGGTTTCGCTGATCACAAAAGTTGCGACGACATAGGACTTATATTCGTCCCAACAGGACAAGTATGACGATGATGATGAGGATGAGACCAAGGCCGCCGCTCGGGTAATAACCCCAGCCGCTGCTGTAAGGCCAGGAGGGCAACGCGCCGAGCAACAACAGGATCAAGATGATAATGAGAATAGTACCAAGCATTGCGTGTCCCCTGATGTCTTACGGTTCTCATTTGAAACTCATTGTCAAAAGAGAAGTTCCGCAGGGCTGCCGGACGGGCTATCGGGATTCCCATCCCGATATTCTGCAGGATTGCGATCACGCTTTGTGCAGCAAAGCCCCATCGTGAGGCGTGGCCGTGATTTTCGGCGGAAGTGAACCGGGCACACTGCCAGCGGAAGCCCTTTCCCAGTTCCCTACCGTGCGTCTGGTCGTGGTCTGCGACGGCGGCACCGGGTTGCGCCGTTGTGCGCTCGTGGGCGGCTCCAGAAGCGATGACAGGAACCTGTCGCCCCACGTGGAGATATCGTTGCGCTTGAGTGCTACAATCAGACGGCCATGGCGTTCACGGCGTTCCTCACGAGACATATTGATCGCCCGCGCAATCGCTGCTCCAACTGCTTCAGGGTCATAGGGATTGACCAGGAGCGCAGCCGATCCAAATTCGGCTGCCGCGCCCGCAAAGCGCGAGAGGATAAGGACACCGGGATCTTCGGCGTCTTGCGCCGCGACATATTCTTTCGCGACCAGATTCATCCCGTCGCGCAAGGGCGTCACCAGCCCGACCTTTGCTGCACGATAGAGGCCGGCCAGTGCCGTCCGGCTGTAGGGGCGATTGGTGTAGCGCATGGGGGTCCACGAGACGTCGCCGTAAGTGCCGTTGATGCGGCCTGCGAGCGCATCAATGGCGCGCTCCATCTCCGCGTATTCCGGCACGTCGGAACGGCTTTTGGGAGTAATTTGCAAATAGGTGACTTTGCCCCGGCATTGCGGGTTTGCCAGCAGGAAACGTTCGAATGCCTCCAGCCGCAGCGTGAGTCCCTTTGAATAATCGAGACGGTCCACGCCGATGATGATGGTGCTCTGCGCGCTGTCGAACACACGCCTGACGAAAGCCGAACGCGAAGCGCGCCTGGCACAGCGCTGGAACGTTTCGGCAGCAATGCCGACCGGGAAAGTGCCAATGCGCATCACGCGATCGCCGTAGCCCCGGCTGCGTGGAATATGCGCGGGCATTCCGCACTCGGTCGCCAGATAACGCGCGAAATTCGCCGCGTCGCCATCAGTTTGGAAGCCGACGAGATCGTAGTCCGTCAGTGCCGGAATCAGCTGTTCATGATTTGGCATGGCGGCAAGGATCTCGGGCGGAGGTAGCGGAATGTGGAGAAAGAAACCAATGCGGTTCTCACGTCCGCGTTGCCGGAGTGCCTTTGCAAGGGGGATAAGATGATAGTCGTGCACCCAAACCACGTCGTCCGGTTCAAGCACCCGGTCCAACTGGTCGGCAAAGTGCTCGTTGACGCGCAGATAACCGGTCAGATCGCGCCGGGAAAATTCGGCGAGATCGAGGCGATAGTGCAGGATCGGCCACAGCACCCTGTTCGCGAAGCCGTTGTAATATTCCTGGAAATCGTCGTCGCTCAGGTCGGTGACGATATAGCTGTTGCCACCGTGGTCGATTCGCTGCGTTTCCACCTCGCCGGCCGGTTTCACCTTCCCGCTCCATCCAAGCCACACACAGCAATGCCGCCGCAACGTGGCGCGCAGTGCGACTTCCAACCCGCCCGGATGCACGCCGCGCCCCTTCGTCGGAACGCCCACCCGGTTTGAGATGATGAAAATTCGCGGCAAATCGACCTCCCAGACTCGCTCACGATCCCGGTCCCTCGGGGAAAACGTGCCGTGCCGCGAAAGGGTTCCGGAACTTTCCGGCATTATGCATTTTGATAAGAACTTGCTCGCCGCGGGAGAAGTCCTATGCCGCAAGGCGCGGGACTTCGAGAAAAACCGGTACGCGACCGGACGGAAAGAACGAATAGTGCAAAACGCCGTTCGTACGACGGTGCTTGTTACGTCAGATTTTGGACGTGCCAGAAGCGATAACAGAAAGCCAGTCGCGGGCGGATTGCGGATTTGGCAGCATATATTTCGCACTTGCCATTGGTCGACCGACTGAAATGCCGACACCGCCCAGCTCATGAACTGCTGCAAAAGCGTCCTCATCGGTTGTATCGTCGCCAAGGAAGACTGGTCGCCGCCCTGCGAACGGCGGGAACTGCATGAGCGCGCGTATCACTTCCCCTTTGTCGAAGCCGCGCGACTTGACTTCCATTACGAGCTTTCCGTGCAATAGACGCAATTCGGACATGTGCGGCGCCAGGACACGATTAAGTGCTGCTTCAAGCGCCGGAGCGAGTTCAGGTGCGCTGCGATAGTGAAAGGCGATGGTATAATTTTTGTCCTCGACACGGATATTCCATGTTCTGTCGACGGCAGCGAGAAATGCCTGTCGCGCTTCGGGCGAGAGGGGCTGTGAGCGGACAGCGACCGGATGCTCGGGTTGGAGGCGCCACTCCGCACCATGGCAACCAACGGCGGCCAGCGTGAGTGGCGCGAACAGCGAATCCAGCGTTGCCAGTTTGCGACCGCTTACCAGCGCGAGGGCGCCAGCCGTTTCCTTCTGAAGCTTTACCAGAGTCTGCTTCAGCGATCCGGGAACGTCCACTGCATCGGGTGTAGGCGCGATGTCGATGATGGTTCCGTCTACGTCCAACAGGAAAGCGTCGGCCGCTACCCCAAACGCTCCTACTGGGGGCAGTTTCCTTGATGAAAGCGAAGCCATGTCATCTACCAATGCTTTATTCAGCGAATGACACCCGAGTCGGGACGCCAGAGGGCTGCGCCACCTTCTATGCCCGCGTCGTTGCTGACGATGGTAATGGTGGGTTGCGGTGTGAGCTTGATTTTTTGTGCGTTGCCTCCGCCGATAAACAGATGATCGAAATGCAACAAGCTGGCCAGAATCCCGATTGTTCTCTCCACGCGCTCGTTCCAGTGTTTTCTGCCGGCCTTCTTCAGCGCCGAATCACCAATGTAATCATTATAGGTTTTTTTCTTGCCGTAGATGGGATGCTGCGCGAGTTCCAGATGCGGCATCAGTTCTCCGTCGCGGAACAAGCCCGTGCCTGCGCCGGTTCCCAGCGTCAGGACAAGTTCGAGTCCTTTGCCGCTGATGACGGCAAGCCCTTGCATTTCCGCATCATTGACCATCTTTGCGGCACCCCCGAACCGATTGGACGCCGCGTCGGCCAGCGGGAAGCCCGCCCATTCCTTTGTCTGGAAATGTGGAGCGGTCAGGATGCGATCGTTTCGCACGACCCCGGGAAAGCCGATGGCAATACGGTTGTGCCCGGGCAATGGCGCGACGAGATTTTCGAGAACATCCAACAATATGGCAGGCGAGCAAAAGCATGGCGTCTTTATGCGATGCCGCGGCACGAGCAGCCGGCCCGCTGAATCGACGACCGAGGCCTTCAGTCCCGTGCCTCCGATATCGATTGAGAGGATTCGCAGATCGTCTCGCTTGTGTTTCCGCCGTGATGCCATGTCCTACTCTTTGTCTCGCGCCACGTGCCGGCGTCGGTGATTTCCACGGCGCCGCTTTTGCTGTTCCGCATGTAGCAGGTTCAACCCGGCATTGACCAACGCAACATGCGAAAAGGCCTGCGGAAAATTGCCCAGCATGCGGCAACCGTCCGGATCATATTCTTCGGCCAGCAAACCGACATCGTTCGCCAGACCGAGCAGGCGCTCGAACAGCCGCTCCGCATCGCGCCTGCGTCCCTGAAGCAGATAATTCTCAACGAGCCAGAAGCTGCAGGCGAGGAAGGCGCCTTCGCCGGTCGGCAATCCGTCGACACCGCTATCCGTGCCGTAGCGCAGCACCAGCCCGTCGAACATAAGATGTTTCTCAATTTCACGAATCGTATTTTTCATGATCGGATCTTTGGCGGAAATAAAACCCACCATCGGCAACAGCAGCAGGCTCGCATCGAGATGTTTCGAGCCATAGGCCTGTACGAAACAATTGCGGTCGGCGTCGACGCCCTTGCGGAAGATTTCGCGGCGAATCTTCTGTCCCAGGCGTCTCCAATGCGCGAGATGTTTTTTGTCATCACCTCCATTGCTGCCGGCACGGTCAAATGCAACCCACGCCATCGCCTTGGAATACACGAAATGCTGCGGCTCGCCGCGGATTTCCCAAATGCCTTCGTCGGGTTGTCTCCACACTTCTTCGAGATGATCAAGAAAAACACGCCGCACCTCGGTGCGGCGGGGTGGAACCGGAAGACCGCCCTTTCGGGCCTGCGTTACGACGTCGGTCAACTCGCCATAAATGTCGATCTGCAGCTGGAGGGCCGCAGCATTGCCTATTCTAACGGGTGACGAATTTTCATAACCGGGAAGCCAGGAGACGGTCCATTCATCGAGCCTGCGCTCGCCGCCGACGCCATAAAGCGTCTGTATTTGTTCGGGGCTGCCGGCGATGGCGCGTACCAACCAATTCTGCCAGGCAACAGCCTCTTCCACATAGCCGGCGTTCATGAAAGCAAGCAGGGTGAACGTCGCGTCGCGAAGCCAGCAGAAGCGGTAATCCCAATTGCGCGGACCGCCAATCTGTTCGGGAAGTGACGTTGTTACCGCAGCCACAATGCCGCCAGTGGGCCGATAGCTCAGCGCCTTAAGCGTAATCAGGGAGCGGCGGATGTCGTTGCTCCAGCGTCCTTTAAGAACCGAGCGCTCGCTCCATTCCGTCCAGTATTTCTCTGTTTCGGCGAGCATTGTTTCGAGGCTCGGGAGAAATGGAACGGGCAGGTGAGAAGGCGAATGCATGAGGACGAAAGAAACCGTCTCGCCGCCCCGAACCGTACATTGCCCTTTCGTTCGCATATCCTCGCCATAGAGCGGAGCAAATGTCCGTAGCGTCAGCAGATCCGGACCGGCCACGGCAGAAAGCGTGCGCTCGTCGATGCGCGAGACCCAGGGCACGGTGAGGCCGTAATCGAAGCGGATGACGAGCTCGGTCTCGAAATCGACCGTGCCACGCAGGCCCATCACCAGTCTGACAATGCAGCTGTGATCGGTACCGATCGGCATGAAATCGATCACCACCGCTTCACCCCTCGGCGTCTTGAAGCGCGTTTCGAGGATGAGAGTGCCGTCGCGATAGGATCGAGCGACGGTGTATTTGCCTTTCGGCGCGATCCGCCAGCGGCCATGCTTGGATTCGCCGAGGAGCGCGGCAAAGCAGGCGGCGGAATCAAAGCGCGGCAAACAGAGCCAGTCGATCGAACCGTCACGTCCGACAAGCGCCGCGGTGCGCATGTCGCCGATCAGCGCATAATCTTCGATGCGCCCCGCCATTCAACCCTGACCGGCTGCTGCGCGATCGAGGAACCAGATCACTTCCCCATGCGGCCGGATGTGCGTGGCGGGAAGAGTTTCGTCCCCTTCGCGTGCCGCGCGAACAGCCGCTGTTTTTTCCGGGCCCGCGACGAGGAACGCGATGGTGCGGCTCGATTCAATAGCGGGGTAGGTAAGGGTGATGCGTGTTTCCGCGCGGCCGCTCGTGACGGCAGCAACCCATCGCTTCCGCTCTTCAAGAACAGGCTGACCTGGTATGAGCGAAGCCGTATGCCCGTCGTCCCCAAGGCCGAGCAGCATGACGTGGAACAGCGGCCGGCCCGGATCAAATTCGTCAGCACCATAAACCTTCTTCAGCAAGGTCTCGTAGCGTATCGCGGCAGCTTCGGGTGATCCGTCTACCGGCATAGGGTGAATGCGATCCGGCGGCACGGGCACGCGCGACAACATTGCCTCCCTCGTCATCCGGAAATTGCTTGCGGGGTTGTCGTAGGGAACAAAGCGTTCATCGCCCCAGAAGAGCTCAAGCCTGTCCCATGCCATCCGGTTGCAAAACGTGTCGCTCGCAAGCAGCGAATAAAGTTCTTTGGGCGTCGATCCCCCGGACAACGAGATGCGAACTATCCCCGTAGTGGAAGCAACGGTATCGACGAGCCACTCCGCAGCACGGCGCGACAGCGCGTGAACATCGTCCGCTACATCGACGCGGCCGCTTATATTTGTCGCCATTGCATCACCGGATATCCCGCCATTTCCGGCCGTCACGCCCGATCAAGTCGTTTGCGGCCACTGGGCCGGCGCTGCCGGCCGCGTAGTTTGGAAACGCCTCAGATGGCTGGTCGGCCCATGCCTTGAGTATCGGATCGACAACGCGCCATGAGGCCTCCACTTGGTCGGCGCGCTGAAACAGGGTCGCGTCCCCCTGGATGCAATCGTATAACAATGTTTCGTATCCCACGGCAGGAGATTGTTTGAACCAGTCGGAATAGTGAAAATCCATGGCGACGCTGTCGAGAAGCATCTCAGGTCCCGGCCGCTTGGCGTTGAAGCGCAGGCGAATACCTTCATCCGGCTGGATCTGCAGGATCAGCCAGTTGTCGTGCAGTTCGTCGGTGGGCGTGTCGCGAAACAACATCAGCGGGGCGTCTTTGAAACGGATCGCGATTTCGGAGCTGCGCTTCGGCATCCTCTTACCGGTACGCAGATAAAACGGCACGCCTGCCCAGCGCCAATTGTCGATGGAAAGACGCACGGCAGCGTAGGTTTCGACAATGGAACTCGCCACCACATTCGGCTCCTCGCGATAACCGCGCACCTCTTTTCCGTCCACATTGCCGGGGCCGTACTGGCCGCGCACCGCGTCCTCCGTCGTGAGCGTATGCACCGCCTGAAAAAGCTCGGCCTTCTTGCTGCGCACCGCGTCGGCGTCGAAGGACGACGGCGGCTCCATCGCCGTCATCGCGACGAGCTGGAACAGATGGTTGGGGATCATGTCGCGCAAGGCGCCCGTGGCTTCGTAGAACTTGCCGCGCTCTTCGATGCCGATGGTCTCGGAGACGGTGATTTGAACGTGATCGATACGGTCGCGATTCCAGACCGGCTCGAACAAACCGTTGGCGAAGCGCAGAGCCATGATGTTCTGCACCGTCTCCTTGCCGAGGAAATGATCGATGCGAAATATCTGGCTTTCCTTCAGGTATTTGAGCACCTGCGCATTCAGCGCTTTCGCGGATTCGAGGTCGTGGCCGAACGGCTTTTCGATCACCACCCGTCGCCAGCCATGCTCTTCATCCGTCAGGCCCGCTTTCGAAACGGATTCGACCAGCGGACCAAAGAAACGGTCGGGCACGGCAAGATAGAACAGCGCGCAACCCTGCAGCTGCTCTTTATCGTTACGTTCGTCGAGATGTTTCTTGAGCTTCTCGAATGTCCCGGAATCATTGAAATCGCCCGCGACATAGGACATGGCGGATGCCAACGTGTTCCAGGTGCCTTCGTCGATGGCGCTGGCTTCGAATTCGCCGCCACCCTTCTTTACCGTCTCTTCCAGGAAATCATGCAGCTGCTTGCGCCACGTATCCGCGTCGATATTGTTGTGATCTACGCCGACCAGCGCGAAGGGTTGCGGAAGCAGTCTCGAACGCGTGAGATTGTAAAGTGCGGGAATGATCAGTCGCTTGGTCAAATCCCCGTTGGCGCCGAAAATCACCATGGCGCAGGGATGGGCGCGTTCCGGCTTCATGATTTGGCGCCTTTTTCGAGCTGACCTTCGACATGCCCGCCGAACTGCGCGCGCAGGGCGGATAGTAATTTGTCTCCAAAATCGTCTTCGGCGCGAACGCGCGAGCGGAAGCGCGCATACAGAGCCGCCGACAGTACCGGCGCCGGCACAGCTTCCTCGATGGCCGCATTGATGGTCCAGCGGCCTTCGCCGGAATCGTCGACAAAGCCCGAGAATTCGCTGAGTTCGGGATTGGCGGCGAGCGCGATGGACGCAAGATCGAGCAGCCATGATGAAATAACGCTGCCGCGCCGCCAAACCTCGGCGATGTCGGGCAGATTGAGTTCGTAGCGTTCGGCGTCCGAAGCATCTTGCGCCTTGCCGCGCAGGATCGAAAAACCTTCCGCATAAGCCTGCATCAGCCCGTATTCGATTCCGTTATGGATCATCTTGACAAAGTGGCCGGCGCCGACGGGACCGGCATGGATATACCCTTGTTCGGGACGCGGATCACGGCCGTCGCGTTTGGGCGTAGGGTCGATGGTGCCCAGGCCTGGCGCCAGCGCATTGAAAATGGGATCAAGCCGGTCTACCGCCTCCTTGTCGCCGCCGATCATCATACAATAGCCGCGTTCGGCACCCCAGATACCGCCCGATGTACCAACATCGATGTAATGAATACCTTTCGGCGCCAGCATCCGGGAGCGGCGGATATCGTCGCGGTAAAACGTATTGCCGCCGTCGATGATCGTGTCGCCATTTTCAAACAGGTTGCCGAGATCAGCAATGGTGTCGTCCGTCGGCTTGCCCGCCGGCAACATTACCCAGGCAGCGCGCGGCGGCATCAGCAGCTTCGCAATATCGGCCAGCGAATGCGCTCCCTTGGCGTGTTCGCTTTCGAGCTTCTGGACAGCTTGCGCGTCGCGGTCGAATGCGACCACCTCGTGGCCGTGCTGCATCAGGCGACGGGCAATATTGCCGCCCATCCGCCCCAGTCCGATAATCGCTATTTGCATGTCAGCCTCTAAACGGTGTGTTGATCTCCGCGTTATCCGGAAGGACTGCACTGCCGGCTTCCCGCTTGCGCGGGAATGACAAGGGAAAGGGCTCGAGAAGGGCACCGCTACCCCAGCGCCTCGTTGAACGCTTTGGTCAGCGCATCGAGTCCGCGCGCCGGATCGTGCAGATGTATCCGCAGCACGCGTCGTTTGCGGTCGTTCAGCACGTCGAAATCGCCCTGCGCCTGGGCAAGCTGCACAACGCCGAAGGTGAGCCTGCGGTTCGCGACCGGCACGTCTTCCGCGTGATCACAGGTTATAGTCAAAAACACGCCGCTGTTTGGGCCCCCCTTATAGGCCTGACCGGTGGAGTGCAGGTAGCGTGGACCGAATTCGAGGCAGGTCGCCACATGTTTCCTGTCGCGGACTGACAGCCGCAAATCTTCCAGTACCGTCGCGTGCTCCGGCGTCGGCGGCAGATAGGCGAGAATCGCGAAGTAATCCTTGTCGTGCAGGCGCGAGAGATGCGCGCGCAGGCAATCGGCGAGCGAACCCGCATTCGCACATTCGCCTTTGAATGCGGCATCCGCGAATACATCGACGCCATTCACGGAATAATCCGGCGTGATGTCCGGCTGCTTGCCCTCGCGTTCGATACTGTCGGTCAGCGCGCGTGTACGCTTCTTGGCGTCTTCGACGTCGGGCTGGTCGAATGGATTGATGCCGATTACGGCGCCAGCCACGGCAATGGCCATTTCCCAAACGAAGAACATCTGAGCGATC
Organism: Rhizomicrobium sp.; assembly: GCA_036269235.1. Lineage (GTDB taxonomy): Bacteria > Pseudomonadota > Alphaproteobacteria > Micropepsales > Micropepsaceae > Rhizomicrobium. Next base: position 10,485 of record DATASL010000025.1, on the reverse strand, counting down.
TGGTAGGTGTCACCGATGGTGATGCGCAGCACGGGGTGTCCGGCTTGCGCGAGCGCATCCAGCCTCGGTGCAAATTCGTCGTGGTTCGCAAGCTCGAGATGGACGAACACGCGGTCGACGCCATAGGCCTCGGGATCGCTGAGCCTTTCCTTGTCGATCGGGATCAGGCCTTTACCCTGCTTGCCAGTGGATTCGGCGATCAGCTGTTCGAGCCACGTACCGAGGCTGCCGATGGCGGGCGAGGCGACAATGGTAATTTTATCGCGGCCGAAATCGCGTGCGAGCACACCGAGCGCGGCGCCAAGTTGCACGCCGGGATTGTCCGACGGCGGCACCATCCCCGCGCAGCTCTGCCGCGCGAATTCTGCTTCCTTCAGCAACCGTTTGAAGTCGATGCCGGTAGCCGCCGCCGGCGCCATCCCGAAATCCGACAGCACCGAGTAACGGCCGCCGATTGCCGGGTCGCCGTGGAATATCGCCTTGAAGCCGTCCTGCCTCGCTTCCTTCTCCAGTGCCGTTCCCGGATCGGTGATGGCGACGAAATGTGAGGCCGCCGGTGTATTGGGTTCGGCTTCGCGCATCACCGCCATGAAATGATCGCGCAGGATATTCGGCTCGAGCGTTGTTCCCGATTTCGAGCTGACAAGGAATAACGTCTTGCCCGGTTTGATCGCGTGCTGAACAGCGAGGATCTGCTCGGGATCGGTGGAATCGAGCACGTGGAGCAGCGGCCGGCCGGCAAGATGCCCGAATGTATCGCCGAGAACCTGCGCGCCGAGGCTCGATCCGCCCATGCCGAGCAGCACGACATGCTCGGTGCTTTCGTCCTTCACCTTGCGCGCCAGTTCTTCAAGCTGCGCGGTGTCGGCGAGTTCGCGTGCTGTTATATCAATCCAGCCGAGCCATTTGTCTTCGTCGGCATCGGTCCACAGTGTTTTGTCGCGGGCCCAGAGGCGGCGAATATTTCCGCTGCTTGCCCATTCTGTGATTTCGGCATCGACCGCGCTTTGTGCGACGCCAAGCTTGCTTTCGAGGCGCAGAATCTTCCCCCCAAGGATTTTCGCCCGTTTGGCGGCAAGCGCGCCGTAAAGCTGGTCGGCGGCTTTCGCGAACAGGTCGACGCCCTCGCTCACGAGTTCGTCGGTAATCTTGTCCAGCGATATGCCGGCCTTTTCCAGACCGGCAAGCGTCTTGCGCGCCTCGTCGACATCCGCATCCAGAGTCGCTGCCGGATGGCCGTGATCGCGGAAGGCATCGAGTGTTTCGAGCGGAATGGTGTTGACGGTATCGGGCCCGATCAGAGAGTCGATGTAGAGCACGTCGGAATAGGCTTTGTTCTTCGTACTTGTCGACGCCCATAGCAGCCTCTGCGGCCGTGCGCCGAGCTTCTGAAGTTTCTGCCAGCGTTCACCTGAAAAGGCCTGTTTGTAATATTGATAGGCGAGCTTGGCATTGGCGATGGCCGTCTTGCCCTTCAGCGCCTCGATCGCACCGCGCGAACCCTCATCGGCAGACGCAAATTTCTTGTCGAGTTCGCCGTCTGTCTTGCTGTCGATGCGGCTGACGAAGAAGCTCGCGACACTGGCGATGAAATTAAGTTCCTGCTTCCGCGCCAGATCTTCGAGGCCCGAGAGATAGGCTTCTACGACCTCCTGGTAGCGCGCCTGCGCAAAGAGCAGCGTGATATTGACGTTGATGCCTTCGCCGAGCAGCGTGCGGATGGCGGGCAGGCCTTCGCGCGTGCCGGGAATCTTGATCATCAGGTTCGGGTGCCCGACCTCGGTCCACAAGGCGCGCGCCTCGGCGATCGAACCTTCCGTGTCATAAGCCAGATAGGGCGAGACTTCGATGCTCACAAATCCGTCTGCACCCTGCGTGGCGTCGTAGACGGGCCGAAGCGCATCGGTCGCTGTTTGAATGTCCTGGACGCTGAGGCGCCGGAAGATCGTCGCCACGCTCTCTCCGTTTTCGGAGAGCCGCGCAATTTCGGAGTCATATTCCGTACCGTGCGCGAAAGCCTTTTCGAAGATGGAGGGATTGGATGTCATTCCCTTGAGCCCGTCATCGCTGATCAGGCTGCGGAACTGGTCACTCGCCAGGAATTCGCGGCTCAGGAAGTCTAGCCAGACGGACTGGCCATACTGTTCAAGCTGTTTCAGCTTGTTCATTTATTACTCTCCACCCGTGCGAGCTGGGCGCGCACCGCCTTTTCGACGGCTGCCGCAGTGATTCCGAAATGTTTGTAGAGGTCGCCCGCTGGCGCGGACTCGCCAAAAGTCGTCATGCCGATGCGTGCGCCGTCGCGGCCGACATATCGTTCCCAGCCGAAGGTGCTTCCGGCTTCCACGGACACGCGCGCGGTGATCTCGGGCGGCAGCACGCTGTCTCGATAGGCCTGATCCTGTGCTTCGAAAAGGTCCCAGCTTGGCATCGAAACAACGCGCACGCGAATGCCGTCCTTCCCGAGCGCATCGCGTGCCTCCAGGGCGATGGAAACTTCGCTGCCCGTGGCGATGACGATGGCCTGCGGCGAGGAGCCGCCGGGATCTGCCAATACATAAGCGCCTTTGGCGGCTCCATTCGCCGGAGCAAATTTGCTTCGATCGAGCGTCGGCACTTTCTGGCGCGTCAGCACCAAAGAAACCGGGCGGTCGCGCATCTCCATGATCGCCCGCCAGCATTCCGCCGCTTCATTGGCATCGCACGGCCTGAGCAGCGACATCTGCGGCATGGCCCGGAAGCTCATGAGCTGTTCGATGGACTGGTGCGTCGTGCCGTCTTCGCCGAGACCGATGGAGTCGTGTGTGAACACGAAGATGCTCGGGATCTTCATGATGGCGGAGAGCCGCATGGCCGGACGCATGTAATCGCTGAAAATAAAGAATGTCGCGCCGAAAGCCCTGATGCCGGAAAGTGTCATGCCGTTGACAATCGCGCCCATGACGTGTTCGCGGATGCCGAAATGGAAATTGCGGCCGGAGTAATTATCCGGTTCGAAATCGCGGTCATCCTTCAGATGCGTTTTTGTGGAGGGCGAGAGATCGCCTGCGCCGCCCATCAGCCATGGCACTTTGGCGGCGATGGCACTCAATATCTTGCCGGCGCTGTCGCGCGTTGCCATGCCCTTGTCGTCGGCTGGAAATTCCGTGATGCCGCTGTCCCATCCGTCCGGAAGCCTGTGCATCCGCATCTGGTCGAGCGCGCGCCCCATATCCGCGAACTCGTCGCGATATCGGGCGTGCAGATTCTGCCAGTCCTTGAACAGTTTAGCGCCGCGCGCCCCGAGCTTCTCGGCGAAACGCGCCGTCACGCCGTCGGGGACATAGAAGGTTTTGTCTTCCGGCCAGCCATAGGCGCGTTTGGCGCCGCACACCTCTTCTTCGCCCAAAGCCTCGCCATGGGCTTCCTTCGTGTCCTGCTTCTTCGGCGCGCCATAACCGATATGGCTGCGTACGATGATCAGCGTCGGCTGCGTCTTCGTCGCCGCCGCAACGCTCAGCGCCTCGTCGACTGCTTCGCAATCGTTCGCGTCGGCCACATGCAGCACACTCCAGCCATAAGCCGCGAAGCGGGCGGCAACGTCCTCGTCGAAGGTGATCGCCGTATCGCCTTCGATGGTGATGTGGTTCTGGTCATATATCCAGCAGAGGTTGGACAGCTTCAGATGACCGGCGATCGACGCCGCCTCATGGCTGATGCCTTCCATCATGTCGCCGTCGCTGCAGATCACCCAGACGCGATAATCGAAGAGGTCGAGGTCCGGTTTGTTGAAATGCGCCGCGCGCCATTTGGCGGCGATGGCGTGACCGACGCTCATGCCGACGCCCTGGCCGAGCGGCCCGGTCGTCACTTCCACGCCCGTTGTTATTCCATATTCGGGATGGCCCGGCGTCTTGCTGCCAAGCTGCCGGAATTGCTCGATGTCGTCGAGCGACACGGCAGCCTGCCCCGTCGGTTTGCCGCTCTCATCCACGTCCTTCACGCCCGCTAGATGCAGCGTTGCATAAAGCAGCATCGAGGCATGGCCCGCCGAAAGGATGAAGCGGTCGCGATCCGGCCAGAGCGGATTGGCGGGATCGTAACGCATGTGGTTCTGCCACAGGGTGTACATCACCGGCGCAAGCGCCATGGGCGTTCCGGGATGACCGGAATTCGCTTTTTCTACCGCGTCGATCGAGAGCGTGCGGATGGTATCGATTGCGAGTTTATCGAGATTGTCTGACATGGCGCCCTGGGCGAGAACGGCTCGCCCCGCGAAGGCCAGCCTATGTTAACGAACGCCCGGAAATTGCTCCAGTTCCGGTCCCACGGGCAAGGCTGCAATTGGAGATAGCGGCGTGTTTCCCCACATGCCTGTCATGCCCGCGTTGCAGGAAGAACGCACAGAACGGAGAAACGCACTGGCACCGTCAGCCCGCCATTCATCATATCGCATTGGTCATACGTTCTGTGGCGGGGACGACACGGAAATGGCAGGGAATTCATTGGCGATAAACGGTGTCTCTGATAGACTTTTGACACGGGAGCAGGGGGATTTGAGCTCTCCGGCTCCCGCAAGTACGGGGGTTCCGTGCGTGCAAGAGTGAGCATGGCTGCAATGGTGGCTGTCGCCCTGATGGGGGGCGGCGTGTCCGTGCGTGCGATGACGCCGTCAGGCTCGGCGTGGCTCGAAACGACGAATGCCAACCATGACAATTTGGCGGTGCCGAACCTTCCGTTCTTGGTCGATGCGTCACGCCTTTCCCCGGGCGGCCCCAATGCGGCGATCAATTCATCCTTTGCGTTCTCGACAGCATCGCCGGTCGGGTTGTTTTCTGCATTGGGCACCAGCGTTTCGCTCGCGACACCGCAATTCGCGGACACCTCGTCCAATGACTGGTTTCACGCGCTGCAGAGCGTTCAGTTCGTCGACCGGCTGGCGGACGGGTTCGCCGTGGATCTTGGCTATGATTTCGATGAGGGCCACCGCTTCGCGGCCAGCGACGTGCGTGCCAATCCAGTTTTCGCCGGTCTCTTCGCTGCACCGGCAGATTTCAACTTTTCCGGTCTGGGCGAGAGCGGCTTTCATGCGGGCACAACTCTGCCGCTCGCCAATGGCTTCAGCCTGAATTTCGGTGGTTCGGAATCCGGACCAAATCGCAGCCTACTTCAGCCATCGCTCGCGCCCTATCCGGGTGCGGGGAGCCGTATCGATTTTGGTCAGCAGCAGGCGAATTCGGTTTTGGCGGGTGTCGAATGGCAGGCGGCGCCGTGGATGAATGTCGATCTGTCGGCTGCCCACGATGGGATGCATACAGGCTTTGCGGGTCCGGCCGGCGCTTTGTCGTTGGCGAAGGCTTCGTCCGACACGGTCGGGGCGTCGGGCCGTGTCGTGCTCGGCAAGGGGTGGGTGACCAGCTTCTCATACAATGAAGGTATTACCCAGCTCGATCTCAGGCCGGGCGTCAGTCTCGCACCCGAGGCGGCGCACAGCCGAACTTACGGTGTCGCTGTCGCCAAGCATGGACTGTTCGGCGACGACTCGCTGGGCATTGCGGTGTCGCGGCCGCTTAATCTGGAAGCCAACGGTTTCGGACTGGGTACCGCGCCCATCGACCCCTTCGACGGCTTCATTTCTTCCAACACCCATCCCATCCTTGGCGGCCAGAAATCCGAGACCGATCTGCAACTCGGTTACGTGACCACTTTCATGGACGGCGCGCTCGCCCTTCAGGCCAATGCCGGCTACCAGGTAAACGCCCAGGGCCAGACGGGGAATAACGGCGTGACCGTGTTGTCTCGGGCGAAGATCAATTTCTAGGCAGGGTGAATTGGCGTGTACCAAATTAGTTGCCGCCTTCGCAGGCGACGGCATAATGCGTTCAGACCAAATCGGCTGATGCTGCCCCCGAAGAATGGAATGGCAGGCGCCTAATGTATTTTCGGCGCGGGCGTGTCGTCCGACCAGTGTGTGACCGGCACCATGATCACGCTGATAGCTTCCGGTGAATCCTGGAATTGCGGGTTCAGCATGGGGGGCGCGCCGGGAAGATCGGCACCCCAGTTTGCGCCGTCGGAGCGCGGAAAATAGAACATCAGATGCGGCACCCAATGCCGCGCTTCGTCATTGAGATAGCCCTGTTTCGACATCATGTAGGTCATCGCGCCGGCTTCGAGAGCGGGCAGCGTTTGGCGTCTGATTGCCTGCCCGATCGCCGCGGTGATTTCGCTCTTCGAGCGCCCGGCGATCACCAGTTCCGTGCGCCGGATCGTGTAGGGAAGAATCGCGCGCACCGCCACCGGGTTGTAACACAGCGGCCCGCGCATGTGCGGATTCCAGAACTGCGGAAAATCATATTGCGCCATCCACGAACGTTCGACTGCGCAAACAAAACCGTTGCTGCCCTTGATCGCGGTGTCGTAACCGTGGCGCGTCAACACCAATATGCTCGCCTTGTCCGAAATGGCGGCCGGTGCTGCGCTCTTCGCCATCGCGATCTCGGCAGAGCGCTCCATAAGATAGGAATCGAGCGGTGCCATCGCAGAATAGTCGGCAGCCGCTGAGGCCGATGCAGACAACAAAGTCACGCCCAGTGCTGCGAGATATTTCCACGCCGTCCGCTGCATCCGCGATAATCCCCATCATGGACGCGTGAACTGTCGCCGGGCGCGCCTGCATTTCGCAAGTCACAACATCGCGATGGACTCCTGCGGCGCACGGTTAGGTCCGCGATCGCCGTCATCGCCGCTACCAAAGCCGACAGTACTCTTCCGACGATTCGAGATTGGGACCGGGAGTGCCATTGGCGCCGAATATTTTGAGCCAGCCATTCGGCTTTCTGACCGTCGGAGCAGCGCCACAATTGGTGTGGACCCAGTCAATACCCAGCCTGGCTCCGTCTCTGTACGGCCGGCCGCAAATTTCCACGCGCTGCCCGGCGCGAAGGGTTGAAAGTGGCGCCGGCACGTTTTCACCAGCGGTATCGTAACCCGCGGCGAAGACATCATCGATGGCCACGTCGTAAGCCTGTTTATCCTGATCAGACTCGACCATCAGATGCGTATGAGACAGCTCGACGCCATGCAGCGGATGGCGGCCATGCGCAAAGCGCGGCCCGGCCGTTACACTGCCGGTCAGATAGGTGCCGCCGCCGGCCCGGCATAACGAAGCCTCGTCCGCGTGCGCTGTGCCCCACGCAAGGACAAAGAATGCAGGAACAGCGAATAGCTTCATGTTTTGTGAGATCCGCGTGGCCAAGGCGTCGCGAATAAGTTCCCGATAACCGCAAACCGTCAATAGTCGTCGCGGCAATCGCCTGCCGCTCTGCACCGGTCCCTGGACGGGCGTTGCGGTCGTGGCCGTGCCCCGCTAAAACCCGCGCCTTCCCTGGGAATGAGAAAGGCAGGCGGCAATGGCCGGTCCGCAATACGTGTATGTGATGAAAGGCCTGTCCAAGACTTGGCCAGGCGGCAAGCAGGTGTTGAAGGACATCTGGCTGAGCTTCTACCCCGGCGCCAAGATCGGCATCGTCGGCGTCAACGGCTCGGGCAAGTCGACCCTGATGCGGATCATGGCGGGCATCGACAAGGAATTCACCGGCGAGGCCTGGGCGGCGGACGGCGTGCGCGTCGGTTTCCTGCAACAGGAGCCGGAACTGGACCCCACCAGGGATGTGCGCGGCAACGTCATGGCCGGCGTGGCGCCGAAACAGGCGCTGCTCGACCGCTACAACGAAATTGCAGCGAATTATTCCGACGAGACCGCCGACGAGATGGCGTCGCTGCAGGACCAGATCGAGGCGCAGGGCTTGTGGGATCTCGATTCCCAGGTGGAGCAGGCGATGGATGCGCTGCGCTGCCCGGAGCCGGATGCGGATGTTTCGACATTGTCGGGCGGCGAGAAGCGCCGCGTCGCGCTGTGCAAATTGCTGCTCGAAGCGCCGGACATCCTGTTGCTCGACGAGCCCACCAACCATCTCGACGCCGAATCCGTCGCCTGGCTCGAACATACGCTGCGCGAATTCAAGGGCACGGTCGTGCTCGTCACCCATGACCGTTATTTCCTCGACAATGTCACCGGCTGGATTCTCGAGCTCGATCGCGGCAAGGGCATCCCGCACGAAGGAAATTACACCACCTTCCTCGAAATCCAGGACAAGCGGCTGCTGCAGGAAGGCGAGAGCGAGCAGGCGCGGGAGCGCACGCTGGCGCGCGAGCGCGAATGGATCAAGCAGAGCCCGCGCGCCCGCCAGGCGAAATCCAAGGCGCGCATCAACGCCTATGAGGAATTGCTCGCGACCTCGCAGGAACAGCGATCCGGAACAGCGCAAATCGTCATTCCCGCCGGCCCGCGTCTTGGTTCCATCGTCGTTGAAGCGGCCGGGGTGGAAAAAGCCTATGGCGACCGCCTGCTGTTCGAGAACCTCGAATTCAAACTGCCGCCCGGCGGCATCGTCGGCGTGATCGGCCCGAACGGCGCCGGCAAGACGACTCTGTTCCGTATTCTTACCGGCCAGGAAAAACCCGACGCGGGCGAACTCAAAGTCGGCGACACGGTGACGATCGGTTATGTCGACCAGTCGCGCGACGCACTCGCGCCCAACAAGACGGTGTGGGAAGAAATATCCGGCGGGCTCGACATTCTCGAACTCGGCAAGCGCACCATGCAGAGCCGCGCCTATGTCGGCGCCTTCAATTTCAAGGGCGGCGACCAGCAGAAGAAGGTCGGCCAGCTTTCAGGCGGAGAGCGCAATCGCGTGCATCTCGCGAAGATGTTGAAGTCGGGAGCAAATCTGTTGCTGCTCGACGAGCCCACCAACGATCTCGATGTCGACACGCTGCGCGCGCTCGAAGCCGCGCTCGAGGATTTCGCCGGCTGCGCCATGATCATCAGCCATGACCGCTGGTTTCTCGACCGCGTGGCCACGCACATGCTCGCCTTCGAAGGCGACAGCCATGTCGAATGGTTCGAAGGCAATTACCAGGATTATGAGGCCGACAAGAAACGCCGCCTCGGCATCGGCGCCGACACGCCGCACCGTATCAAGTACAAACGGTTCGCGCGCGCATAACAGCGATTTTAACAGCGAATAACAGCGAATTCGCCCGCGCTCACCCGGCGGCGGCGGACGGCGCGTTCGCGCTTTTGCCGCGCTTCGGAAGCCCGTAGAAAATCTGCCCCGTCCAATGCCCCCGTTCGTAGTCCCTGGGTTCGACCGGATTCAAATTCTTGAGAAAGACGGAATTGGACCAGACGATATCCGCCGTTTCGAGATCGATCAGCATCACCTGCGAATTGAGCCACGACACATTGCGCACCGAAACGGCAACCGTGCCCAGGGTGAAAAGCGCGGTCAGCGCCGCGGTGCCGATGCCCTCGGTTGCCTGCCGCAAGCCGGATTCGATGTGGCCATATCCCTGCACCACCAGCAGATAGCGGATGTGCTTCTGCGCCGCGATCACGGCTATCCCGTCCTTTGCCGCCGGGCTCCAGTTGCGCGGATGGGCGAACGCTTCCGCCACGCTTTCCGACAGGTTGCGCAGCGCCGTTTCGTAGCCCGGATCGATCCCCCGCGCCGCATCGAAGGGCGGCGCCACCACTTGCGGTTTTCCGTCGCGGTTCTGGGCCACCTGCAGCGATGATTGCTCCAGCAGCCCGCCGACGAAAGGCGTTTCGGTGAACGCGACCGTATAGCCCTCCTGCGCCAGCGCGGCATTTGTCTGCTCCGCCAGCCGGGCAACCGCCGCGCGGGAATCGGCGACGTCGAGAAAACTGCCGTTCATGCCGGCATATTCCACCATCCCGTCCACGAACACGCCCAGCCGGTCGATATCCGGCATCGGCGGCGTCGCCTCGCTGGCCGCGATCGGGGGAATGGAACTCTTCAGCCGCGGCGTCGCCACGCAGCCCGAAACGAAGGCGCCCGCCGTCAGCACCGCCAGCTACGCCCGCAGAAATTTGCGATGTTTTATCGCCGGAAAATGGTGCGATTGTTCTTGCATGATGCCCCCGTTCCCGCCTGTGCCGCCCAATTTGCTGGACAGGCGCGCCGAATGGAAATCCGCGCCGAAGCCGAGCAAGCAAATAGACATGCATCGGAGTCCCCGACGACTCCGAAGCGAGGATTGCAGGCTGCGTGTCAACTGGCAAGGGGAGTTATGCACTTGACAAAGCCAACGGGAAGTCATCGAAAATTGGCAGTCGCAGTGACTATTGGCAGTTGCCTATAATGCCTGCATAACGAGGTGTCCTGTGAACAAAATTAGGTTCTGTTGACAAACCTCAACCAGATTTTGATTGAGGCGAGTTGAACGAAGGCCATGAAGCTGTCGACGGTTTTATCGTAGCGTGTAGCAACGCGTCGCGCGTTTTTCAGCTTGTTGAAGAAGCGTTCGATACGATTGCGCAGGGCGTAGAGCAGTGGATCGACGGGACGCTGTATTTTGCGATTGCTCTTGGTTGGAATGACCGGGTCGGTGCCGTGGAACCAGGAATCCTCACGGATG
>DATASL010000024.1:0-2332 GCA_036269235.1 Rhizomicrobium sp. | reverse complement strand
GTTCATCGTGCGCGAGTGCTCGGATAACCGGTTGACGTCGCAGTGAAATGGCGGCCAGCGTGGGATTCCCTGATCAGGGCGAAAATTTCCCTGATCGCCCGATTTAATTCCCTCGGATGCGAGAGAATTGGCCTGTAACGCTCTGATTGGATGGCCTTTTTGGCCCCCGCTGACGCCGCCGCCGAGCCCCGAATCGATGAAATTCCCGGAATTATGTAGCTGTCTCAGGCGGCGAGGGTCCGAAAGTCGCGTTCGCATCTGACTCGCCGCTGGAGGAAGGCGGATTCGAACCCTCGGTCCCACCTCTTGCGAAGGGTCTGCCGTGTGTTGCCGAAGGGAGATTCTGAACGACGCTGGGTCGCGTATCTAAGCTCAGCTCCTTTCGCGAGACGGCGATGGCTACGGGCGCCCTCTCCGCGGCCGTTCCGTTTACTGTGGGACCGAGATTTCGAATCCCGTTTCCTCCAGCGGGGAGTCCACTGCGAACCTGACGGTCGCCCACGGATCGGAGCGGCGATGGCTGAACGGGAATCGCAACGAGCCGTGCTGCACGCGCCGTGATCCGCACATAGGCTTCGGCGTGCGGTGCAGCGTCGATTATGACTGGCGAAGCGGCCCAACGAAGAGGCAGAGCATCGGGCCGGTAGAGGATCTGGTGCGGTTTGAACCGCCAAAACCGCTCAGCGCCCTGAAAGTCTTTGATCTCGGGCGAATCAAGGATGACCTCGACGTCGCCGGTGAGCTGCAACAGGTCCCCGGTTTCCCAATCTGGAAAAGCCAGGCCGCCCTTCGGATTGACCAGGAAGTTGCCCAACGTGTTGAAGAACAGGTTGCCGGCAAAATCCGGAATCGTGATGACGCCGTCCGGGCCAATCCGCGCAAAACCCGGTTTGCCGCCGCGATGCGAGACATCGACCTGCCGGTGGCCGGATTGGCGCGCGACATAGGATGCAACGAACAGAGTGTCCGCGCTCTGGATCAGTGCGCGTACGCGATCGTCTGCCGCCTCTTGTGGAATACTTGGTTCGGCCGAAGGCTTCGCGGGATCACGGGTGAAGGAGAACTCCCTCATCTGGATGTACTTCGGACAATTGCCGTAGCTTTGTTCGACAACCAGATCGAACCCTTCGTCATCATTGCGGCTGACAGGCCCGTTCAATCGATTGCGGCGGCGGGTGAACAGATCGATCCCCAGCAGCCCCAGGCCATCGCCATCCTCCATGCCGGCATCGGCCGGATCGCCAGGATCGCGCGGGATGCGGATGCTCAGTCGATGGGGGCTGGCCGCCCGCATGAAGCCCGGGCGACCACCGCGGAGCGTTGCCCAAGCATTCCCCGCCGGATCGACCGCGCCCAGGACGACGAATGGGAGCAACGGAAAGAATTGGCGATGTTGATCGATCAGATGATCGCGGATTGCTCTCTTTCCGACCTCTGCCATCCGTTCGGCAACACCGGCGCTGCTTTGCATCGCTATTTCGCCCGCATGCCAAGTCGGGAGAGGATCCTCTTGTTCGTTGGTCTTCATAGCGAGTGCCTTTCGGATGGGAGGCGTGCGCATGACGCCGCCAATCTTCACGACCTCAGGCGCTTGCCGACAGGCCGGCCGGCATCTTCTGGAAGGAGAAGAGGTCAAGCAATACTCCGATCCTGGCAAGCGCATCCTGCCTGTACACGGCACCTTCGTCCCTCGTTACCTCGCAATTAGCACCTGCGCGCCAGGTTTGTTGTGGGTGAGAACAAAACGCGGCTCGCGAGTGACATCCCGGATCTTGATGGCAGCCGCTCGCGAAGCGTCGGCGCCTACTGGGGCAGCTGATTCTTGATTTTTGCGACACCAGCCTGCGCGCAAGCTTCGTCCTTATCACCCCCGGGCGAGCCGGCCACACCCAGCCCGCCTACGATTTCACCATGGTCCATGATAGCCACGGCGCCCGGCAGAGCGATCATGTTCGGCAAGGTGGCGAGTTGGGCGGCAGCGGGATCTTCTGCACCACCTCGGCGAACGCACCCGATGTTTCCTGCTTGAAGAGCGGCCCCACGGTAACGACGGTCTGGTTTGTATGGCTTAAAATCCAGCGAACCCTCATTCAGATTGTCTAGCGGCGTCTTCGACAGCTTGTCCCGATAACTCCACGCCACGCCCTCACTGTCAGCAAAATATAGTCCATGCCCGTAAGCCTGAGCGCCTTTCGCCGGTGCCGATCTTCGTCGTGTCTGCCGCTGCCGGATGAGCCATGGCCGAGGAAACGAAGCTTGTTACTTGTCGAGCCAGACGTCTTCCATACGCGCACCGTTGGAGATGCTGTTGACCATGATCGTCAGGCCCTTC
>DATASL010000023.1:0-80710 GCA_036269235.1 Rhizomicrobium sp. | reverse complement strand
ATCGTATCGAACGCTTCTTCAACAAGCTGAAAAACGCGCGACGCGTTGCTACACGCTACGATAAAACCGTCGACAGCTTCATGGCCTTCGTTCAACTCGCCTCAATCAAAATCTGGTTGAGGTTTGTCAACAGAACCTAGGTCCAAGACATGCTCATAGTGCGACCACTCCGATGCGACTCTTCCGACCAGTGAATAAATCGGATGTTCTTTCGGCAATGGCTCGTGGATCTCGATCCTGGCACCGGGCGCATTGAATACCATCCGTCCAATGACCCCTTGGCCATACACGGCGCTGCCCCCGAATGAGGCGACGGCTGGAGTTGCCGACACGCCATGAAGCTGTACGGTAGCGTCCTTGCGTTTCTTTGACATTGGAAGCCCCCATGAATGCCAAGGCACCCCCGGAAGACGATGCCTATAGCGATGCGGAAACGGTCCGCCGCCGTGAGGACGCGCTAAAGCGGATGATGAGCACGCCCCCGGAAAGGCATGCGCATCTCAAGGCTAAGCGTGCCACGAAGGCGGTTAAGAAAGGCCGTCCAGCAAAGGCGTTTTCGGCCCTCGCGGAAGCCGCGACCGTTCTTGTCAATTAGTCTGATGATAGGCGAGCCGCTTGCCTTCGCCGCCTTTCAGGATCAGTTCGGCGCGCTTCGCGTCACTCACTCCCAATCGGGCGCGATTGCTCATGCGGAAGTCAAATTCGGCCAGATAGCGATGCAAATGCTGCTCGCTCATGTGCTGGTAGGTTCCGACCAGCCCGCGCTTGAAGATGCTGAAAAAGCCTTCCGCGCTGTTCGTGTGGACGCGTGCGCCATGCTCGCCATCGCGGGCGTATTCCTTCTTGGAATGGTTCACCGACTCGTGAGGGAAGCCCGTAAAGCGATAGTGGGGCGCGCTGTCGGTATGCAGGATGGTATCCGGCTCCATGTTTGACGCCAGCGTCTCATAGATTTCGCAACCTATGGGCTTCTCTGCGCCCGTAACGACCTTGGAGCGAACCCGCCCGCCACGTTCGACCAGCGCCACGAATTTCTTGTTTTGCTTCCGCGTGAACGGGCCCTTTCGGCTTCTTCGACTTGTGCGACCGGCCGATTTCCGTTTCGTCGGCTTCGACAATCGAGCCACCGCCACCAAGCATCACGGGCGAGGCCGGAGCCATCGCTTCACGAATGCGATGGGCCATGAACCATGCGCTCTTGTACGTGATCCCGAGCATGCGGTGCAGTTGGTGAGCCGAGATGCCTTTCTTGCTGGACGCCATCAGGTGAGACGCCAGAACCCACTTGTGCAGTGGGATATGCGAGCGTTCCCAGATGGTGCCCGTGCGAACCGTGAACTTGTCCCGGCAACCGTTGCAAAGGAACATTCCGGCTTGCGTCTTGCCGCCCATCTTCTTGACGTTATCCGACCCGCAATGAGGACAGATCGCGCCGTTCGGCCAGCGTCCGGCTTCAAGGTGAGCGGTAGCGGCGGCCTCATTGGTGAAAATCGGGTTTGTCAGGTCGCAGGTCATCGGGGCATCTCCAATGACCAGAAATCTAGGGCATGTGGCGTGCTAAGTCAAGTATATTATCGCAGCATTATTGGCGATTATGCACTTCCCATAGGTAGCCCCAAAAGCTAGAATCGGCCCGCGTGACAGGCCGATTCTCTACCTACCGGGAAACACTGGCGGATGGTCCCGCTGTGTATCGCCAATTAACAGGGACCGTCCGCCAGAAATGGCCCCGTTGTGGGCGACGAAATTGAAGTTACCGACGAAATGATAGATGCGGGTCTTGCCGCTTATCGCGATCATGACTCACGCTTTGAGCGCGAAAGCAGCCTGATCGTTTCCGTCTTTCGGGCTATGGCGGCCCGAAGCCCGGGACTTTCCCAGTTATCCAACCCTGCATCTCCGGTCCCAGATAGGTCCACAGCTTGAAATACAGCATCGAAACGACGGCCAAAAAAAGCTTTCTTGGCCCATATGTCAGCATTCTATCGGGGCTGCTCGTAAGCGGTTCGTAGCCGTGCAGAGTTTCGCAAAGGTCCGAAACTTCTTTATCGTTCCACCCGACATGCGTCACCGAATGAGCGAAGGCATTCCGGATGATGCGAATGGTATCCAAGTCTTCGCGCTCGCTTGGGTCAATTATTCCGAGAGCGGCAGCAAGCGCGATTTTCGCCGAGAACGACCCTAGTGGGGAACCAGGCCCATCGAAAATCTCCTTTCCGTTAAACCCCGTTTTGAAATAGGTGGAAATCGCCCGCTGTAGGGCAACGTCAAGGAATTGTGCGCCAACAACCGCAGTGGCACGCTCTGCAAAGTCAGTAAATTTCGCCGGTTCCAGCAATCGGAAAAGATAGGTGAATTGCTCGTTGTCCGGTGGTAGTTTCTTGGCGAGAGCCTTTAGTTTTCGATCCATCTTTTCGAGAGAATCGCGCCTTGAACCCATCAGATGAAGCCTATTCGGAAATGGAAACGAAACGCCGCATGGACGACGCTCTGCGCCGCGCTATGAACACTCCCCACAAGCCGCACAAACCCATCGGCAAGAAGCGGAAGGCAAGCCCCGCTAGTCGCAAGAGTCAAGCAAAGCGAGGATAGCGCGAAGCCGTTTCCGACCCTCGCGGAAGCCCCGCCGATCCTTGTCAATGAGGTTGGTGGTAGGTGAGCCGCTTTCCCGCTGCGCCTTTGATGGCAATTTCCGTGCGGGCGTCATCGTCGAAACCAAGCTTCACGCGGTAGGACATGCGGAAGTCGAATTCATTGAGATAGCGCGGCAAATGCTGCTCCGACATATGCTGATATGTGCCGACTAAGCCCCTCTTAAATATGGAGAAATAGCCTTCCGCGCTGTTCGTATAAACACGCGATCCGTCTTCCGCCGTGCGTGCGAATTCCTTGCTGTGGTTGACCGCTTCATGACCGGCAGAAGCCCCGACGTACATGTAGTGCGGGGCGCCGTCCGTGTGCATTACGCTTTCCGGGTGCATGTGAGCGTAGAGCACCTTGCGGACTTCATTCCCAATCGGGCCTTCCGCGCCGTGCAGTACGCGGGAACGGACCTTGCCGCCGCGTTCCACCAGAGAGACGAACTTCTTGTTGGCCGCGCGCGAACGAGGCTTCCGCGTCTTTCGGGAGGGGGAGATTTCCGTTTCGTCGGCTTCCACGATCACGCCTTCGCCACCGATACGTTCGGGGTTGGCAGGGGCCATGGCCTCGCGAATGCGGTGAGCCATGAACCAAGCGGTGCGGTAAGACCCAAGGCCAAGCGTCCGCATAAGCTGGTGGGCGGAAACGCCTTTCTTGGACGCGGCCATGAGCCGGAAGCCCAAAGCCCACTTCGTGAGCGGAATATGGCTGGACTCCATGACGCCGCCGGTCGTTACCGTGAACGAGCCGTCGCAAGCGTTGCAGTGAATGAGGCCCGGACGGTGCGACTTGCCAGAAAGGCGATAGACCTTTTCCGTTTCCCCGCAATGGACGCAAACGGGGCCATTCGGCCAACGCAGCGACTCGAAGTATTCGCGGGCTTTGGTTTCGTCGCTGAAGATCGGATCGGTCAAATTCATGGCAGCACCTTTTTGATGCTGCAAAACTACGCCTAGCGCGAACCTATGTCAAGTGCATAATCGCCGCGTTATTTTACATAATATAGATTATACGATTTTCAGAGGTGATATTATACTTGACACATGCAACGGGAACGCCTACCTTCCGGCCATAAACGGAGCGTTCCCATGCCTAGAGATATTCCCAAGCGATTTACGGACGAAGCATCGGCGCGTGAGCACCTTGAAGCCGTCCAGTGGCCGACTGGCCCTGTCTGCCCTCACTGCCAAGCTGAAGGCCGCTCTTCGCGCATTGCTGGTGGCCGTAAGGGGCTCCTGTTCTGCAACGCTTGCCGCAAGCAGTATTCGGTGACTGTCGGAACGGTTTTCGAGCGGTCCAAAATCCCGCTGCATACGTGGTTGTATGCGAACCACCTGCTTTGCTCTTCGAAGAAAGGCATCTCGTCTCAGCAGCTTTCCCGCATGCTTGGAGTGACGGTTAAAACCGCTTGGTTCATGGCACATCGCATTCGCGAAACCTGGGTTCCGGCGCCGAAATCCGACCCCATTGGCGGCGAAGGCCAGATTGTGGAAGCTGACGAAACCGAACTCTCGCCTTCCCGCAAATCACGCCCGCGTGCTCGCGCAAAGAACCTGAAGTTCGTCTCGCTTGTGGAACGCGGCGGGCGTGTCCGTTCACGCAAGCTGACAGCCGCAAAGGGCGAAATTGGCCGGGAAATCCGCCACGCGCTCAATACGGAAATCAATCGCGCGTCGGTCCTGCACACGGACGGCGGATCGCCATACAAAACGGCATGGCCGGTCGAGCGTCACGAGTCCGTCGATCATAACAAAATGTTCGGGCGCATTGGCGATGACGGCGTGAAGATCAACACAAATTCAGCGGAGGGTTATTTCTCAATCTTCAAGCGCGGCCTTGTCGGTGTTTATCAGCACATGTCGGAACAGCATTTGCACCGCTACTTGGCAGAGTTCGATTTCCGCATGAATTACCGGGTGAAACTCGGCTATTCTGACGATATGCGCGCCGATGTTGCTTTGAAAGGCATTCGCGGAAAGCGGCTCGTCTACGCTAGTGCTGACAAAGCCGGTCACGCCTAGACAGAAGGCGGCTGCATTCATCCGCTGGCGGCGTAAGAACGGTTTCCCGGTGACGAATCGTAAGCGTCCGCCTTGGCGAAAGTGGTTTAAGCCTTCTTCGCCCTAGAACTCTTGATCCGGGTTGCCTTAGTCTGGCGCGCCTTCAACGGGACGTGAGGCTTTGGCGGGGTTTTGAGCATCCGCCGCAGATTTTCGTCCTCGCCGGGAATGTTGGCAAACTCCTTTGCTTTCATATCGTGGGTCTTTCGTTATGCCGCATCCGCTCCAAGGCGCGTTTGACAGGGTCGATAGGGCAAACGAACACATTGCCGAGTTCGAAACCGAACAAACCGCCTTCGGTAGAGCCTATCACGATAACCTCTCCATCGAACCCAACAGTAAGCCGCCGCCCGATTTCTGCACACGGGAAAAATTCCAAGTCATTCCTAGCGACCGTTCCGCGATCCTCTTGGGCGAGATCACATACAATTTCCGAGCGGCGCTCGATTATCTCGTTTTCGAACTCGCATGGAAGGACAGCGGTTCGCCCCAGGATTTCACACAGTTTCCGATCTGCGATCTCAAGAAGGACTTCGACCGTAAGGCCCCGAGAGACATGGTCGGGATCAGCGCCGCCCATCAGGCAGCAATCGAGAGGTTGCAACCTTACAACCGATGCAATTGGACAGCCGTTCTGCGAGACATTTCCAATCCCGACAAACACCGACATTTGGTTCGGAGCGATTACGGATTCCGCATCCGCATCACGACTCTTCCGGCTCCAGACCTGAAAGGGATTAATGCGCCCATGTTTCGCTCGGAATGTCGCGCAGAGCGACCTAGCGGAGAGAAGGTGAACGTGTATCTCGCTACCGAAGCGCCGATAATGATCCGCGCGCGCATGCCCGGCGGAAACATCAAAATTGTCCCCGTCATAGAACTGCTCAAGCAGATAGAAGCGGGCGTTCGAGATACGCTTGAGGCGTTCAAGCCGGAATTCTAGCGGGGAACCCTCAGGGCACGAATCGCACCCCAAGGCTTCACGTCGGCCTGTCTCGGGAAGGTTAACTTCAGAAGCTGCGTTTGTCATCTACAATATCGCCTTTTCAGATATGCCAAAACCCGCAGGTTTCCAGCGTTTCTGGCAGCCCGCCAACCTCGCCCGGCCCACCGCTTTACGTGTCCAGTTCGGGCCTGACTGCCGGGCTGAGCAGCTCGCCCGCGCGCAGGATTTGCAATTCAACATCACGTCCGGCGCGGTCGGCGATGAGCAACCGGTGCAGATCGTCCACGTCGGTGACGGGCTCTCCGGCGAATGCCAGCAGCGTGTCGCCCTTACCGAGGCCGGCCGCAGCGGCCGGTCCGCCGGACTGTACGTCGAGCACCATCGCGGCGGTTGAGAATGCGCGCTCCAGCCGGCGCTGCGCGGGCCTCGCCAGCGTCACCGTCTGCGCCGCGATACCGAGCCTGCTGCGGCGCACGCGGCCATCGCGCATTAGAAGCGTGGCCACATGCACGGCGGTGTCGATGCCGATGGCGAAACAGATACCCTGGGCCCATCCGGCCACGGCCGTATTGATGCCGATCACGCGGCCCGTGGCGTCCACCAGCGGTCCCCCGGAATTGCCGGGATTGAGCGCTGCATCCGTCTGGATCACGCTGTCGATGAGCCGGCCCGATTTGCCGCGCAACGAGCGGCCAAGAGCGCTGACAATTCCGGCGGTTACCGTCGCCTGGTAACCCAATGGATTACCGATGGCGACCACGAGTTGGCCGACCCTGAGTGTCGATGAGCGGCCGAATTCCGCATGCGGCAGCCCGTTGGCCGCCAAGCGCAGCACGGCGAGATCCGTTGCCGGATCCGCGCCCGCCAGAGCCGCCTCAAAGGCCCGGCCGTCGGGCAATGTGGCGCGATAGTGCGTAGCGCCTTCGATGACATGGCTGTTGGTCAGCAGATAGCCGTCCGGCGTGAACAGCACGCCCGAGCCCTGCCCGTGACGGCGCCCATTGCCGGCCGCAATGCTGACGACTGCAGGACCAACCTGCTCGAAGGCATGAGCCACGCAATCGGAATAAGGGTCGAGCGGCAAACTCTGTTCTGCAGCAGGCGGCGACAACATCGTCTGTTTCTTTCCTTTTTCCGCGCCACTGTCCGGCAAGAAGACGCTTAAGCGATGGCTGTGGGTGCGATGACGGCGCAGCGAACGTCGTGGGGCTTTGAAACCGAAATGCGCGCGGCGCCGCCGTCCCCCAACCCGGTCATTTGTCCGGGGCTTACCTGCCCAATCGGCGGATGGCGCAGGCGCTGGCGGGATCGCATGTTCGTGACTATCTGAAATGGAGAAAATGATGACATCCCCCAATTTCCTCGAACAATTTTCGCAGGCGCTGGCAGCGCGCACCCAGGCAGCGCGCGCCTATACCGCCGAAATCAACTCGGGCGACCGGCACTCCGGCAATGGCATCCTGTGGCGGCCCGACATAGTAATTACTTCCGAACAGTCGCTGGGCAGGGGAGACTCATTCGAAGTGAAACTCGCCGGCGGAGGCCCTGCCCGCGCCACGCTTGCCGGCCGCGACCGTGGCACCAATGTAGCCGTTCTGAAACTTGAAACAGTTTTATCCGCTACACCGCTCGAAGCCGCCGAGCCCGTTGCGGGGTCGCTCGCGCTTGCTTTCGGCGCCGATGGCCATGGCGGAATTGCCGTGCATCTGGGCCTGGTCAGCGCCGTCTCGCCCGAATGGCGCAGCCGCGCCGGCGGCCGCATCGAACGCCGTATCGCGCTCGATATCGCGCATGGCGAAAGCCATGATGGCGGTCCCGTGGTCGATGCGTCCGGCGCGCTGATCGGCATGTCGACGCTTGGACATCGCGGCGGCGTGATTGTTATTCCGCCCACGACGATTGCGCATAGCGTGGAGATGTTGCTGCAGCATGGCCGCGTCGAACGCGGCTGGCTCGGCGCGGCACTCCAGCCTGTCGCCGTCCCCGATGAAATGCGCGCGGCCGCCGGCCAGGAAAGCGCGCTGATGGTGATGGGCACCGACAAGGACGGCCCGGCCGCGACAGCCGGCATCATGACGGGCGATGTGTTGCTGCAGATCGATAGCGCGCCGCTGACGCACATGCATGCGCTTTCGGATCGTCTGGGGCCGGAGAGCGTCGGCAAACAATTGGAGCTGAAGCTGATCCGCGCCGGCGCGATCGTCTCCGTGATTGCTACCATCGCCATGCGCGCGGCTGCCGAAGACGGGTCGCGGCACGATGCGTGGCGCGGCGCGGCGGAACACTGGAAACAAATGGCTTCGCATTGGCGCCATCATCACCACCAGCGCGGCCCGCATCGCCATGGCTGCTGACCCGGCGCCGGAAACAGGCGTCGACAGATTGCGCATCGCGCTGCTGATGGCAGACGATGCGCGCCGCCGGGCGCTCGGCGAAGAACTGACTTCGCTCGGGCATAGCATTGTGCCGCTGGTGTCGTCGGATGTGATTCTGACCGATGACCCCGCCATGGTGGATGTGGATGCTTTGGGTGTGGTTCTCGGCGATTCCGCGACCGCGGCGGGCGTGTTGCCGCCGGACGCCGATATCGCACAGATCGATGCGGCGCTTCGCGCGGTGGCGGTAGGATTATTTGTACGCCCTGCCCCGAACTATTTTGAATCCGATGAAAGCGATCCCGCGCCGCTGCTGACGCCGCGCGAAATTGAGATCCTGCTCGCCTTGCGCGACGGGCTCAGCAACAAGGCCATCGCGCGCCGGCTCGGCATTTCCCAGCACACGGTGAAATTCCATGCGGAATCGATCTTCCGCAAACTGGGCGTAACAAACCGCGTCGAAGCCGTCGCCAAAGGCCTCCGCCGCGGGCTGGTGCATTTGTAGTTTAAGTTTTACCACGAAGAGCACGAAGAAAAGGCCGGCGCGCATTTGCGCGCAATTCTTCCTGGTGCTCTCTGTGCTCTTCGTGGTTCAACCTCTTTAATCTCCGCGGCGCTCGAAAATATTCGCTTGACCCGGCCCTTGGGGCAGGCCTCAGAGGGTCTTGGGTCGATTGGGAGTTTGGCCATGGCGGCCACGGAAGAACGGCGTTTGAGCCCGGCGGAAGTGACGCGGCGATTGGGCGTGAGCGCGAAGGCACTCAGGCTTTATGAGACGCGCGGGCTGGTGAAACCGCTTCGCACGGAGACGGGCTGGCGTACCTATGGTGCACCGGAAATCACCCGGCTGCATCACATCCTCGCGCTCAAGGACCTCGGCCTACCGCTCGCCCAGATAGAACAGCTTCTGTCGCGGCGCGCGGTATCGCTCGAACGCGTGCTGGCGGTGCAGGAAGACGCGCTCGCCCGCGAAGAAACACGCGTGAACCATGCGCTGGCGCTGGTGCGCGCGGCACGGGGAAAGCTCGCCGCCGGCCACGCACTCTCCATCGACGATCTCATCCAATTGACCAGGGAGACGACGATGACGACCCGTGACGAAACGATGAAGACTGTTTTCAGTCCGCTGATCGAGAAACATTTCACCGAAGCCGAACGCAGCGAACTGGCGTCGCGCAGCTACGACCAGATGGAAGCGGCGCGCGTGTGGGATGAACTGATCGGCGAAGCAAAGAAACTCATGGCAAAGAGCGATCCGGTTTCCGCCGAAGCGAAAGATCTGGCGCGGCGCTGGATGGCGCAGATGCGGTTGTTTTCGCAGGGCGACGCAGGGCTTGAGGCGAAAGTCACAGCCGTGTGGAGCGAAGCCCTCGCCGACCCCGCAGCCGCGCCAAAGCTGCCGATCACGCCGGAAATCTTCGCCTTCATCGGCAAGGCATGGAAAGCCGCAGAAGTGGACATTGCGTAAGTGATTGCACGCGGAGCCGCGGAGACGCGGAATGAAGCTTTCACCACCAAGGGCACCAGGATCTATTGCGCGCGAAGCGCGCAGGCCTGCCTTCGTGTTCTTGGTGCTCTTGGTGGTTCAAATCTCCGCGTCTCCGCGGCTCCGCGTGACCATCTTGTCTGCGCACGGGTTTCGCCCTTTCAATGGGCGCATGACAGAGAACACGAACCACACCATCACCGAATTGCTCGAAATCATGCAGCGGTTGCGCGATCCGCAATCGGGCTGCCCGTGGGATCGCGAGCAGGATTTCCGCACCATCGCGCCCTATACGATCGAAGAGGCGTACGAAGTCGCCGGCGCCATCGAAGAGGAAAACTGGCCGGCGCTGAAGGAAGAACTCGGCGATCTGCTGTTCCAGGTCGTGTTCCATGCGCAGATGGCGGAAGAGCGCGCGCTGTTCGACTTCGACGGCGTCGCCCGTGCCATCATCGACAAGATGCGGCGGCGGCATCCGCATGTGTTTGCCGGCGCCGGCGGCATCGACACGGCGTCTGCGCAGACGACAGCCTGGGAAGAACACAAATCGCGGGAGCGGGCCGCGAAACGGCACGGAATACTCGACGACGTGCCCACCGCCCTGCCCGCGCTTTTGCGCGCATTGAAGCTGCAGAACCGCGCAGCCCGCGTCGGCTTCGATTGGGATTCCGCGCCGAAGGTGGTCGAGAAGATCGCCGAGGAAGCTGCCGAAATCGTCGAAGCGCAGACAGCCGGCGCGGCTCCCGAAAAACTTGAAGACGAGATCGGCGACCTGCTTTTCGCCGTGGCCAATCTCGCGCGCCATCTGGGCGTCGATCCCGAAGCCGCGCTGCGTTCCACCAACAGCAAATTTGTGCGGCGTTTCGGCGCGATCGAAGCGGCGCTTGCCGGACAGGGCCGCACGCCCGCCAACGCGTCCTTGTCAGAGATGGAAGACCTCTGGCAGGCCGCGAAGGCGAAGGAGCGCCTGCACTTGCGTTAACCCCCCTCTACCCCGCTTGCGGGGCAGAGGGTTGGGGTGAGGGGGTGTCGCCGCGCAACGGATGGTGAAATGCCCGCTCCGCTTTACTAATTATATCGAGGCCGGTGCGGCGGGCCCCCTCACCCTGACCTTCTCCACCGGAAAGGGGCAGAGGGAACGGGCATTCCCGGGGTGTCAATACAGGGAATTGCCGAAGCGTTTTTCGAAACGTCCCCGATCGGACGAATCGATGGAGAGTGTGAGCTGCACGAAATCGGCATCCTTTCGTGCAACCACACGGCCGTGGGCGTAGGCCCAGGCAAGGCCGGCGCCGTCCGATGGATCGAGGCGCAGTTCGAGCGTTACGGATTGTCCTTCGAGCAACCGGCCGAGACGCTGAAGCAGGTCGGGAAGGCCCTCGCCTGTCAGCGCCGATATCGCAACAGGCGCGGTGAGGCCGCCATTGCGCGATCTCAGCCCGTCGCGCTCTTCCGGCGAAAGCAGATCGATCTTGTTGAACATTTCAAGAATACAGCGGTTGCCGCCGCCTTCTATTCCAAGCTCGGCAAGGACGTTCAGCACGTCGGCCTTCTGCGCTTCGGACTCCGCATGCGCGATGTCGCGCACATGAACGATGATATCGGCCTCGAGCACTTCCTCCAGCGTGGCGCGGAAAGCGGCAATCAGTTCGTGCGGCAGGTCGGCAATGAAGCCGACGGTGTCGGACATCACGATCGGCCGCCCGTCCGGCAGGCTTATGCCGCGCATGGTGGGGTCGAGCGTCGCAAACAACATGTCGCGCGCTTCGACTTCCGACTTTGTCAGCGTGTTGAACAAAGTCGATTTGCCGGCATTGGTATATCCGACCAGTGCGACGATGGGATAAGGCACGCGCTTGCGGGCCTTGCGATGCAGGCCGCGCGTGCGGCGCACGTCCTCAAGCTCACGCTTGATCCTGATGATGCGCTCGCCGATCAGCCGGCGGTCGGATTCGATCTGCGTTTCGCCCGGACCGCCGAGAAAGCCGAAACCGCCGCGCTGGCGCTCCAGATGGGTCCAGCTGCGCACCAGCCGGCTCCGCTGCCAGGTGAGATGGGCGAGTTCGACCTGCAGCCGCCCTTCCCGCGTGCGCGCCCTCTCGCCGAATATCTCGAGAATGAGGGCGGTGCGGTCGAGCACCTTCGCATTCCACGCCTTCTCGAGATTGCGCTGCTGCACCGGGCTGAGGGCGGCGTTGACCACGATGAGTTCGGGCTCGAGCACGCGCGCCTCTGCGGCGATCTCCCCAACCTTCCCGGAACCGATGAGCGTAGCCGGCCGCGGCGCCGTCAGCGGCACGACGTGCTGCGCAATCACCTCAAGGCCGATGGCGGCCGCGAGGCCGACTGCTTCCGCGAGCCGCGCCTCCGCATCGCGCATGACGCGCGCGCTGTCGCGTCCCTTGGGCTCGATATGAAGCACGATCGCCGCTGCGCCGCGCCGCCCGACGGTGCGCGGCGCAGCCTTGCGGCGGGCCGGACTCAGGCGCTTTCCAGCGCCACGGATTCGACATCCTGCAGCTGGATCGGCCCCAGCGGCATCACCGTCGAAATCGCATGTTTGTACACGAGCTGCGCGTGACCATCGCGGCGCAGAAGAACGCAGAAATTATCGAACCAGGTGATATTCCCCTGCAGCTTCACGCCGTTGACCAGAAAGATCGTCACCGACGATTTGCTTTTGCGGACGGCGTTGAGAAATGTGTCCTGTAGGTTTTGTTGTTTCTCGGTCATGACCAACCGTTATCTTTCTAAAGCTTCAGCGCCCCTCGCCGAACAGGGGACCTATCATAGTGCATTTCGCGGCCTCGCGAAGAGCTAATGTTGCTGCGCGCCGTCGCGGGCCTTCAATGCTGTTGCTGCGCGCCGTCGCGGGCCTTCAATGCCGCGGTGTGGCGATAGAGTTCTTGCAAACGCGTCGCAACTGCACCGGGGCGACCCGTTCCAATCTGCTTGCCGTCTATGGTTACTACTGGAAGTGCGCCTATCGTGGCGGCGGTGATGAATGCCTCCTGCGCCTCCAGCGCCTCCTCGCGCGTGAAACGGCGTTCAACAATCGGCATCTGGGCTTCGGCAGCCACTTCACGCAGCACCCTGCGCGTAACGCCCGGTAATACGGCATTATCGAGATCGCGTGTTACAAGCCGTCCGTCACGATCCACGATCCAGGCGGTGGTGGATGAACCTTCCGTCACGCGGCCTTCGTCGTCTATCAGCCAGGCTTCCCAGGCGCCGGCGTCGCGTGCCGCCGTTTTCGCCAGCACGTTCGGCAGCAGACCTGTGGACTTGATGTCGCAGCGTGCCCAGCGCTGGTCGGGATGGGTAACAACGGCGATGCCGCTCGCGCGCCGCTGCTCGAATGCGGTGGCGTCGGTCGATCGCGCCGTGAGGATCAATGTAGGACGGCGCCCGACATTTGGGATCGCGTGGTCGCGACGAAACGCTCCGCGGGTGATCTGCAGATAGATCAGGCCGTTGGTAATGCGGTTGCGCCGCGCAATCTCGCGCAGGATGAATTTCAGCGCCGCGCGCGCCATCGGCATCGCAACCGCGATCTCCCGCAAGGAACGTTCAAGCCGGTCGAGATGTTCTTCCTCGTCATAGATCTCGCCGCCGAACATGCCGAACACTTCATAGATCGCGTCGCCGAACTGCAGCCCGCGATCCTCGATATGCACGCAGGCGAGATCGTGCCGGATGTAACGGCCATCGACATAGGCGATGCGCCCGGTTGGTGTGTTGTTCTCACGCACCGATTGTCTGCTCCCTGCAGGTAATTGCTCTGCTGTCATTCCCGGCGAGCCGCATCTTTCGCGGCGTGGGAAGGGAACCCAGATGCCGAAGCGGCCTCAATTGCTGAATGAAATTTTCGGTGCATGTTATTTCAATCATCGCTGCAGTTGAGGGCGCCTGGGTTCCCCTTCCCTCGCTGCGCTCGCCGGGGGTGACAGACCGGGTCACGCATTGATTGTCTGCTCTCTTCCGTTCGATCCCACGCCAAGGGATTTCAGCTTGCGATGAAGCGCCGAACGTTCCATGCCGATGAACGCAGCCGTGCGCGAGATATTGCCGCCGAAGCGGTTGATCTGGGCCACCAGATATTCGCGCTCGAAAATCTCTCGGGCTTCGCGCAGCGGCAATGAGATGACAAGGTCGCCGGTCGCGCCGTTGGCCCAGGCCGCGCCGCCGCTGAAATCGGCCGGAAGCAGATCGGCCGAAATCGCCTGCACGGCATCGTCGCTCGCAAGAATCAACAAACGCTCCACGATGTTGCGCAGCTGGCGAACATTCCCCGGCCAGTTATGCGCCTGGAGTATCGCCATCGCATCGTCGCCGATCTCGCGCATGGGCAGGCCCGACGCGACCGACAGCCGCTTCATGAAATGCAGCACCAGCAGCGGAATATCGTCGCGGCGCTCGGAGAGAGAGGGCACGCGTACCGGCACGACATTCAGCCGGTGATACAAATCTTCGCGAAACGTTCCCGACGAAATCTCGATCCGCAGATCGCTGGTGGTCGAGGAAACAATCCGCGCATCCACCTGGACGCGCGTCGTTCCGCCCATGCGCAGAAAACTCTGCTCGACCAGCACGCGCAGCACCTTGCCCTGCGTTTCCAGCGGCATGTCGGCCACTTCGTCGAGAAACAGCGTGCCGTTATGCGCCAGTTCCAGGAGACCGATCTTGCGCGGTCCGTCCGGCCCTTCCTCGCCGAACAGTTCGGATTCGATCCTGTCGGGTTCCATGGTCGCGCAATTGATGGCAACGAAAGCATTTGCTGCGCGGCGCGAATGGGCATGGATCATGCGCGCCGCGAGTTCTTTTCCGCATCCCGCAGGGCCGGTGATCATGATGCGGCTGCCGGTCGGCGCGACCTTCTCGATGGCCTGCCGCAATTGGCCGATGGCCGATGACTGGCCCACAAGTTCGGTGTCGTCGCCCGCGCGCAGCCGCAGTTCCTGCACCTCACGCTTGAGCCGCGCCGCTTCCAAGGCCCGCGCCGTCACATGGATCAGCCGGTCGGCCTTGAACGGCTTTTCGATGAAATCATAGGCGCCCTTCTTGATCGAGGCGACGGCGGTTTCGATCGTGCCGTGGCCGCTGATCATCACCACGGGAAGGTCGGGATGATCGCGCTTCAGCGTATCGAGCACCTGGATGCCGTCGAGCCGGCTGCCCTGCAGCCAGATATCGAGAATGACAAGCTGCGGACGGCGCTGGCGCACGGCGGCGATCGCGCCGTCGCTGTCGGCGGCAACGCGCGTGGCATAACCTTCGTCGCGCAGGATTCCCGCGATCAGCTCGCGAATATCCTCTTCGTCGTCGACAATCAGCAATTCAGGCGCGATCAGCGATCCGTTCTTGCTCATCTCTTTCACCCAGTTCCATTCCGCGTGACGGCTTCTGCTTCAACGGGAAACCGAGCCGCACTTCCGCGCCCGGTTCATCGTTCTCGCGGTCGAGAATTGCGATCTCGCCGCCATGTTCTTCCACGATCTTGCGCACGATGGCGAGGCCGAGGCCGGTGCCTTTCGCCCGCGTCGTAACATAAGGTTCCGTCAGCCGGTGACGCTGCGCCTGCGGCAACCCGATTCCATTATCCGTAACAGAGAACACCACCCGCGACGACTCCGCGATGGTTGTTACAACAATCCGGCCGTGCTCGTCGGAACCCGTCGCCATGCGCGCTTCGATCGCCTCTCCGGCATTCTTCAGCACATTGATCATAGCCTGCGATACAAGCCGTCTGTCGCACTCGAAGCGAATGGGGCGCGTTTCGCCCGCGACCTCGAAATCGATCTGCGGATGACCCGTGCGCTGCAGGAACACGGTCTCCTGTACAAGTTCCTGCGCGATTTCGCTGCGCATCTTGGGCGACGGCAGGCGTGCGAAGGACGAGAACTCATCCACCATGCGGCCGATATCGCCGACCTGACGGATGATCGTGTCGGTGCATTGCCGGAAGATATCGGGATCCGTCTCGACCTCATTTGCATATTTGCGCTTCAGGCGTTCGGCCGAGAGCTGGATGGGCGTCAGCGGATTCTTGATTTCATGCGCAATGCGGCGCGCGACATCTGCCCACGCGGCAGTGCGCTGCGCCGAAACAAGATCGGTAATATCGTCAAATGTTGCGATGAACCCGGCCTCCCCTGCTCCGGCTTCGCTCGCCACCTGCACGCTCAGGCTGCGCATTTTGCCGCCCCGCTTGATGGTCGCCTCGCCGCTCGCGCGCGCGACGGGTTCGAGCAAAGCCCGGCGGATGATCGCGGCCAGTTCCGGCATCGCTTCCGCATAGTGCCGGCCTTCGACTTCCTCGGGCTCGGCGTTGAGCAGCCGCGCCGCCGCACGATTGATGATGGTGACGATGCCGTCGCCATCGAGTCCGACCACGCCCGCGCTGACGCCGGCGAGCACGGCTTCGGTGAAACGGCGGCGCTCGTCGAGCTGCTGATTGGCGTGGATCAACTCATTCCTGCGTGTATCGAGTTCGGCGATCATGCGGTTGAACGCCGAGGCGAGCTTGCCCATTTCGTCGTCGTCGCGGTCCGCTTCGACGCGCACTTTCAGATCGCCATGGCTGACGCGTTCGGCCGCACGTATCAGCCGCGAAATGGGGCGCACCAGGCTGTTTGCCGCCCAGAGCCCGAGCCAGATTGCCGCCAAAAGAATGAGCAGCGATACCGCGCCGTAAAGCGCTGCAAATACGAGCTGCACTTGCGAACGGTTCTGCTCGAGCCGCTTGTATTCCGAGACGGCAGAAACGGTCCGCTGGTAATAGGCCAGCACCTGCGGGTCCACCGTGCGCACCACGAGCAGATAGGCATCGTTGAGGGCCTGCATACGGATGAGGCCGCGCACCACGCCGACCCTGGAATTCGCATCGATGACGATCGCGCCGTGCAAGGCCTGCGAGATGTCGCCGGGCTTCGGCGGCGCGAGATCAGGCAGGAAACGTTGTTTGGTGCTGCCCAGCACATGGCCATGCGAGTCGATGATATAGGCCGCCTGCAGACCGCGATCCTTGGTGAGGATGGCGAGCTTGGTGAACAGCATATCGGCGCGGACATGATTGCCGCCGTCGAACAATTCGGGATCGTGTTCGATATTGTTGGCGATCTCATAGGCGTCGCCGACGATCTGGCTTTCATTGCTGTCCATGTAGCGATGCGCGACATGCACCGCATTGCCGAGCGCCGCCTTCACATGCGACGAGAACCAGGCCTCGAGACCGAGATCGAGCGATACGACGGCGAAGATCGCCACCAGGATCGCCGGCACCACCGCGATCGCGCTGAAGATACCGACCAGCCGCACATGCAGCCTGGCGCCCGCAATGCCCGAGCGCCGGTCGATCCACAGCCGCGTCAGCCGCCAGACGATCAGCGCGCCGAGCGACAGCACCAGCACGAGATTGCTGAGCAGCAGCGCGATGAGCGCAATGGAAGTGGGGCGATAGGGCACAAGGCCCGTAACGGTGGCGTAAGTGCCGATACCCGAGGCCACGGCCAGGACGCCAACCGCGCCGGCGAGCCGCGACGGGCGCGACGCAGCCCGAATCACCTGCCACAGGCCCGAGCGCTCGGGAGCGCCGGCCAAATTCGTTGTCGCCATCAGGCCTGCCGTAACCCCCACCCGCCGACTGCCGGCACCCGTCACAAATCGGCACCAGTGTACCCAAGCCACAGACTGTTGCAAGAATGCACAACAGTCGTCAGTTTCCGGCTTTATGCCGCGGCCAGGCTGCGGTTATCTCCACGCGGCAACAGGACGAAGAAGACAATGGCGACGACCAGAAGCGCCGGAACGTCGCCGAACAGATGCCCCTTATGCTCCGGCATGCTGAACGACTGCACCGCCATGATGCCGGCGTGAACGACACTCGACCAGATCGTGAACAGGATAGGGCTTCTGTTGGCCGCCGGATCACGCGATGCGAGAACCAGAAACACCCCCAGCGTGGCGTAAACCCCCACTATCATCACGAAATAATCTGACGTGTACGGCGCACCGTCATGCCAGGCCCAGCCCGACGGCCAGATAATCGCCAGCGGATAGACCAGACAAAAAATCACGCCAAACGCGATCAGTGCGGCTTTCAGAAGTGTATTTCGATCGCCCATGTTTGCCCCTTCCCGAATTGCGGGTTCGTGTGACGGCATCCAGTGTAGCATAGAAAACACGCTTGATGAACCACCGGTGAGGGACATTTGTCCTGTCACCAGTCTCATCTTCATTGCTTCCAGGGAACCGGCAGTAGCCTGGATACTGTAGCAGCTGACTTCTAATCAGCGGGTCACAGGTTCGAGTCGTAGGCCCACCAAATAAAGTCTTTGAAATTGGCACTGATCTTTGAAGCCTGTTCGCCGGGACCGTTTGCCGAGCTTTTCGCGCGTGGCATGCGACGGGATTGGTGATCATGGGGTATTCAAGCAGAAGAGGATTGTCGTCCAATCGGGACGACTTATAAATATCATGGCGCCGCCATGATCACTGTGGAGTCACGCTCTCGGCATCAAACAGCCAGCCCAGCACGAAATAGCCCGTGACTGCCGCCGCAAGCTGCGCCCCGATGAACGCCGGGGCAGATGCGGGCGCGATACCCGAAAAACTATCCGTGAGGCTTCTGGCGATCGTTACCGCGGGATTGGCGAAGGAGGTTGACGCGGTGAACCAGTAAGCCGACGCGATGTAGAGACCCACGAGCGCGGGTGTGAGGGCCGGGGAAAAGCGAACGGCTCCAGCGATGGTTGCGAGCAGGCCGAATGTGGCGACGAACTCTGACAGAGCTTGCGCCGGGCCGTCGCGAAGCTTGGTCGAGACCTCTACCAGTCGCATTCCGAACATCGCATGGGCGAGATACACGCCTGCAATCGCTCCAGCGATCTGAACCATGACATAGGCCGCGCCTGTAGTGGGCCGAATCTGGCGACGTAGCGTGAAATAGAGCGTCACGGCCGGGTTGAAGTGTGCGCCGGAAATAGGTTCGAAGATCGAAATCACGACTACAAGCGCCGCACCTGTCGCGAGCGTGTTGGTTAGCAATGCAAGGGCCAAGTTGCCACCTGCCAGGCGTTCCGCCATGACACCGGAGCCGACAACCGCAGTGAGAAGGACGGCGGTCCCTAATCCTTCGGCCGTCAGACGTCGGGCGGTCATGCGATGCTCTTGTGCATGAGCGCAGCAGACGCCGGGCAGAGGTCGCGAAACTGACTTGTGTTTGCGATGGTTGGCGGTGCATCAGCCCTTTCGGCAACCCTGAAACCATGACGGGCGAAGAATGTTTCGGTACTGATCGTGAGAAGCCAAAGACCACAAACGCCAGCGGCTCGCGCGTAGCTTACCAATGCCACGAGAAGCGCACTGCCCGTCCCTTGCCGTTGTCTGCCTTCGGCTACAACCAGCGACCGCAAGAGCGCTGTGGTTCCGAAGCGACAGAACCCGCCAAACCCCGAATAATCATCCGCCGCGAAGTATTCGGAAAATCCCTCGTCCAAATCGGTGGCCGGAAGAACGGCGGCCGTCAATGCCTCTACCATCCAGCCGAATTGCGGGTCGCCGGCAAATATCCGAACGACGGTTGTGTCTTCGCGAGCGCCGGTCATGATTTGCCGATTTCATCAAGTCGGCTTTTGAGCGACATGCGGTCAAGGCTTTTGACTGGTAGGTTCGCGAACAATTCAATTCGTCGCTGTAGCCTCGAAAATGCGTCGCGGAAGGCTTGCGCGATAGCGGCGTCATCACCTTCGACCGCAGCGGGATCAGTGACACCCCAATGCGCGGTCATCGGTTGTCCGGGCCATACCGGACAAACCTCATTCGCAGCGTTGTCACAGACGGTAAAAACAAAATCGAACGCCGGCGCTGGCGACCTCGCGAATTCATCCCACGATTTCGAGCGTAAGCCGTTTACGGGCAAGTTCAGTCGCTCCAAGAGCGCCAGCGCATTCGGATTCACCGTACCGCTCGGATGGGAACCGGCGCTATATGCGAAGAACTTCCCCTTGCCGATTTTGTTCAAGATCGACTCCGCCATAATCGAACGCGCGGAATTGCCCGTGCAAAGAAACAAGACGTTATAGGGGCAGTCGGGCTGCGCACTGCGCATTAGCAGCACGAAGTCTTAGCGGGACCGCAGCATGAAGACTGGCGAGCGGCTTCAATTACCGGTTTGTCTTCACCGTAGGTCGTGGCCTCGCCGAACGTGAAAAATGTTTCCCAACGAACACCGGATGGATCGTTTACCCACGCTTTGTTGGACTGCGCATAGCAGCACGTTGTCGACTCTTGGTCGCGTGTGTTTTCGCCGGCCGATTTGAGACGTTCCGCGAGTTCGCGAAGTTCGCCATCTGACTCCACCTGAATGCCGACATGATCGACTCCAAACCTAACGCCGTCGCGCCGGGAAATTGCTAGATTAACCTTCGGATCTTCAAGCATCCATTTCGCATAATCGAATTTGAGAACGCTTGGCTTTGCTCCAAATAGAGTCGAATAGAAAGCAACGGACTGCTCCAGATTATCAACGGCGACGTGAAGATGCAGGCGTTTCATTGCGGACTCCCAAATTTGATTTGCAGCAAGAGGTCGCGACCTCGAAAAGCGGTTCACAGATTTCGGAACGACCACCGCAACAATCCTCTGTGAGGAAGATCAGGAGGTCGCTCATTCCGCTGTAGTCAACCGAATAGATAATTGAGCGGCTTTCGCGGTGAGCGCGGATCAGTCCGGCGTTGGATAGGATCAATAGCTGCGCAGAAGTCGTGTTTGCGGGGCAACCGAGCGAGCGGGCAATCTCGCCAGCCGCAAGCCCGTCAGGACCGGCTTTCACCAGCAAGCGGAAGACTTCAAGGCGAGAGTCTTGGGCAAGCGCGGAGAGGCGTTTTACGGCGTCATCAGCTTTCATATTTCTATAATTCTGGAAATGTCGGACAGAGTCAAGCCCCCTGTCAGCGAGGGTGATAGCCGACCCATGGTAGTTACGCCTTGCTGTTTCGCGCGACGTTCAAAACTTGCGAATATTTGTTCTGTGGCGGTTCGCCTCTTGGTTTTCGTACTCGGTCACGAATTGCTCGCCTGCAAGCCGACCGGCTCGGGCCAGGACAATCCCGGTGGCAGATTGGATGGAGTTTTACCGGTGGCTCCACCGGACTGCACGCCCGGCGGCGAGGTCTGGGCGAAAGGCGGTCCGGCCAGCAAAACAAACAGAAGCAAATATCGGATCACGCGCCCCTCCCCGTCAACATTGGGCGCAAAATACCCGATCTGGCGCCAGACGCAATTGTGCGAGCGATGCCGACATTGGAAAGCGAGTGCCCTGTTCGATGGGGCTGCACCGATAAGCGGGCTTCGGTGTAACGGAGGTGAAGCCTGCCCGCGGAAAGAAGCGCGGGCGGGATACTTCTTTACTGGCACTAAAGATGATCGAGCCGCCTCGGTCGCCAGCCATGGGAATACATGCAGACCAGCAGCCTCTGGTGGGACGTTTCCGTTTCGTCATAACCGGTTGGCCGATCGTGCGCCGGCGAGCCCGCTTCGGAGACACAGGTTTTGTAGTCCGTATCCGCCCGCCCCTCGCCGCGGTGGTGGCCGGTGGTATCGACCCATTCCGCCGTCCAGGCGCAACCCGCGAGGCAGGCACATACGGCAAGTATCGGGAACAACCGGGTCACGGCGACAACTGTTTCATGAGACCAATTACCAAAATTGATTTTTGCCTTGTCATCCCCGACGCGGCGCCTCTTCGCGGCGGGGGAAGGGGACCCGGGTGTTCCATCGAATTATGGTAGTAGCAGGATTACCGATAATATTCTTCGCACACCGTGCAAGCCCGGCCGCATGGGTTCCCTTCCCACACCGCGAAGGCGCGCCGTGCCGGGAATGACAGAATTTGGCGGGCGATGGTGCGAAGTGTTTTGGGCGGGCGATGGCTGCGTTGATGTCTTTGCAGATTTCGTACAAGACGAGGGTGCAAATGTTATATTCCTTCGTGAATCCGCCCGCATGAATGAACCATCGCACACTCTTATACATCTTGTCATCCCCGGCGCGCCGCCTCTTCGCGGCGCGGGAAGGGGATCCAGGTGTTTCAGCGGGGTATGGTAGTAACAGGATTACCGATAATTTTTTTCGCACACCGTGCAAGCCGGCCGCCTGGGTTCCCTTCCCACGCCGCGAAGAGGCGGCGTGCCGGGAATGACAGAATTTGGTGGGTGCTGCTTGTGCGGCGCGCCGGGAATGATGGAAGTTGGTGGGTATGGGGGCGGGAGAATAAGGAGAAAAGGTCGCGCTTTGTATCGGTTGATTTTATGACCGTACCGGTATAGTAATTAACTTGACAATACAGGAGACCACGATGATCGAACAGAGCCCCTATCGCGAATTCCGGTCGGACGAGCCCGTGCAGGCGCCGCCGGTCCGGCGGCGGCGGAAGACGCTCCGGCATCATTTCTGTGACGGCATCGAAGCGGCGGTGAAAGCGGAGCCGGAAGCGTTCATCGCCACCAGACCGCGTACGATGCTCGGCCTGATGGTACGAGAACTGGTGCGTGGTGCCGGGCGCGGCCGCTGCGACCAGATCAGGCTTGTCGTCTTCTTTCTCGACGAGGGCGCGAGGCGGCGGACGGAAGCGGAAATCGCCATGGGCGGAAATTCTCAGGGAAATTCCGAACTGCCGCAGCCCAAATGGGAATGGAAGGAAGACGGAAGCTGGGATTCGTCCGAACGCGAGACGCCCGACAACGAGGACACGGAAGCAAAAGAAGCGCAGACGCAGGCGCTCAGGGAAAAGTTGAAGGACATGATCCTGCGCGCCGCCGAAGGAGATCGGCTGAACGCCGAACGCAAGGCGCGGATCGCGGCGGAGCAAACAGGCAGAACGCCGATTTCTGAATCAAATGCCATACAATTCTCAGGGATTATTGCGGATGATGCGAGCGACTCACCAAACTCAGGGAATATCGCGCCGCCCGATGGCACGGGTCCCGTTGCGCAATCCGGCGGGAGGCCCACGGAGGGATAGCGACAAATACCTGCTGGGCCCAAGAATGTTTCCCTGCTGCAGGGAAAAACGCAGGGAAGAATTTTTTTCGGGGCGTCTCGAAAGTTTCATTTCGTCGCGGTTGCACGGCTGCCTAAGCTTGCGCCGCCGAAGAGGTGATTGACATGATCGGGATTCCGCGCGCTCCGGCAGGCGGATGCGCAGAACCGATTGCTATGCCCTGCCCTTCCGAAACTTGCCGAGGAGCGCGCCATGAGCCTGCCGCGGCCGAAAGTTCCCGATGAACAGTCCATGCCGCGCCTGGGACGCGCCCTCGCCGCGCCTGATCTATGAAATTCGCCAGCGATGATTGAACTATTTCGGGTATACAACCGTTCTGCGGGACATGACCGTATCGGGGGCTCGCATGATCCACGCGGCAGGACTGGCACTGGCAAGACGGTATGTGCGCGAAGCGGAAGTCGTCGTGTCGCAGCAGAGGCGAACGGTGGCGGAACTCCGGCGCCGTGGCCGTCCCTGCGCCGACGACGAAAGCCTGTTGCTGACCTTCGAGTCAGCCTTGGCGGCTTTTCGCGGCGACCTGAAGACCGTGCAAGACCTGCGCTGACCCCTATCCGGGAAGCCGGCTGGGCCTGCTTGCCTTGGTGCCGCGTCCTCGGGCAAATCCTGTTCGCCCGGCGATTCTCCTCTATTGTCCGTTGGATTCGTCCGGGTATGATTCCCCTACCCGCCGGGATGAGATGATGTTCACCGAAAATCCGTTTTCCGGGCTCGCCGACATTGCGTCGCCGGCTCTCATGCAGGGCTTCGTGCTGCTGATGATCGCTTTTGTCCTGGGCGGCACGCTTTACGACCTGTGGCACAAGGGCAGCTGGAGTTACTTCTTCGCCAACCGGCTGGCCGTGCGGAAGCACCGGACCCGGCAGGTTTCCGCCGGCGAAGCCATGGCAATCGCCGCCCGGACTGCGGGGGAAGCCCTTGTCTCCGGGGAATTCTGCAGCCTGCGCCGGCGCCTCGCCCATCTGCTCGGCATGTACGGCTTTCTGATCTATGTGATCACGACGCTCATTCTCGTCTTCGGCTATCCGACGCCCGATTCCGAAGCGCCCGCCGCGGTGACGATGCTGTGGCATATCGGGGCGCTGCTGATCTGTATCGGCGGCTACTGGTTCTGGTTCTTCGTCCGCGTCGACGTCGTTGCCGAGGGCCATTCGCCGTTCCGCGTCATGCGCGCCGACCTCTTCATCCTTTCATTGCTGGCGAACGCGACGCTGGCGCTGATCTGGTCCGGCCTGCAGTCGGTGGAAAGCGCCTGGTCCAAAGTGTTCCTTGGCCTTTATCTGCTGAGCGCCCTGGTGCTCTTCGGATCGGTCCCCTGGTCCAAATTCTCGCACATGTTCTTCAAGCCCGCCGCGGCCTTCCAGAAACATGTCGAGGAGGCGGACGGCTCGCGCGCCAGTCTTCCGGCGCCGGCAGACAAACCGGCGATACTCGGCCACGCCCGAAAGCGGGCAAGCAACTACTGAACATGACTTCCTGAAACCGGAGTGATCTGTACCAACAAAATCCGTCATGGGCCGCTTATGCGGGCCATAACTGAAAAGGAATCGGCAGGATGCCCACCTTTGTCTATATGACGCGCTGCGATGGCTGCGGCTATTGCGTCGATATCTGTCCGTCGGACATCATGCATATCGACAGCACCTACCGGCGCGCGCTCAACGTCGAACCGAATATGTGCTGGGAATGCTATTCCTGCGTGAAGGCGTGCCCGCAGAACGCGATCGACGTCAGAGGCTATGCCGATTTCGCGCCTCTGGGCCACAGCGTGCGGGTGCTGCGCGAAGAAGAGAAAGGCACGATTTCGTGGAAGGTCCGCTTCCGCGACGGACGCGAAAAGAATTTCGTCTCGCCCATTCGCACCACGCCATGGGGTTCGATCAAGTCGCCGGCCGAATATGACGCGCCGAAACCCGATGCCTTGAAGTTGCAGGAACTCGCGCACGAACCCGATGCGCTCAACATCGATCACCTGCCCGCGCTCACCCCCGAGCGTCTGAAGCGGGGAGTGCTCTGATGGCTTCGCGCAGGCGCAGAAAAACAGTCTTCGTCGATTCCGATATTCTTGTGGTCGGCGGCGGCATGGCCGGCTGCGGTGCGACCTATGAGTCCCGCTACTGGGGCCGCGATCTCAAGATCGTCTGCGTCGAAAAAGCAAATATCGACCGCAGCGGCGCCGTCGCGCAGGGGCTCTACGCGATCAATTGTTACATGGGCATGCAGTGGAACGAGAACCAGCCCGAGGATCACGTGCGCTACGCGCGCAACGAC
Organism: Rhizomicrobium sp.; assembly: GCA_036269235.1. Lineage (GTDB taxonomy): Bacteria > Pseudomonadota > Alphaproteobacteria > Micropepsales > Micropepsaceae > Rhizomicrobium. The sequence continues at coordinate 55,872 of DATASL010000023.1, read as the reverse complement.
CTCATGGGGCTTGTCCGTGAAGACCTCGGCTACGACATCGCCCGCCATGTCGACTCGACGGTGCACAAATTCGAGGAATGGGGTCTGCCGATCATGCGCGACCCCGAGACCGGGCGATACCAGCGCGAAGGCAAATGGCAGATCATGATCCATGGCGAGAGCTACAAGCCGCTCGTCGCCGAAGCCGCGCGCAAATCCGCCACCGAAGTCTACAACCGCATCATGGTGACCCATCTGCTGATGGACGAGACAAAACCCAATCGCGTGGCGGGCGCAGTGGGTTTCAATGTCCGCACAGGTGATTACTACGTCTTCCGTGCCAAAGCCGTGATCGTCTGCGCCGGCGGCGCTTCTCACATCTTCAAGCCACGTTCCGTCGGCGAGGGCATGGGGCGCACCTGGTATGCACCCTGGAGCAGCGCTTCGGCCTATGCGCTGCCGATCCTTGCCGGCGCCAAGATGATGCAGATGGAAAACCGCATCGTCCTTACCCGCTTCAAGGACGGCTATGGGCCTGTCGGTGCCTACTTCCTGCACCTCAAGACCTATACCCAGAACTGCAACGGCGAGGATTACGAAGCGCGCTGGTTCGCCGAACTGCGCAAGACAATTGGGGATTATGTCGATCATCATCCCGTGCCTACCTGCCTGCGCAACCACGCCTTCCTCGAGGAAGTGAAAGCCGGACGCGGGCCGATCCGCATGGTGACGAAAGAAGCGTTCCAGGACCCGCACAAGGAAACAGTGGGCTGGGAGAATTTCCTCGGCATGACGATCGGCCAGGCGGTGGTCTGGGCGTCGCAGAATATCGATCCCAAACATATCAACCCGGAACTGACAACATCCGAGCCTTATGTGATGGGCTCGCACGCCACCTGTTCCGGCGCCTGGGCCAGCGGCCCCTCGGATTACGCGCCGGCGGAGTATCAGTGGGGTTACAACCGGATGATGACGGTCGATGGGCTGTTCGGCGCCGGCGACACCATCGGCGGCACCGCGCATAAATTCTCGTCAGGCTCTTTCACCGAAGGCCGCATCGCGGCGAAAGCTGCGGTCAACTACGTCAACGATCTGCGCAGCGATACGCCAAAGCCGGGCGAAGCGGAAATCAGCGCGCTCGAACAGGAAATCTACAAGCCGCTCGAGATCTATCGCATCGGCCGCAACGAAATCGTCGCCGGCACGGTGTCGCCGAGTTATCTGCTTCCGCTCCATGGATTGCAGCGTCTCGAAAAGATCATGGACGAATATGTCGGCGGCATCAGCGCGCACTACACGACGAACACGCACCTGCTGACGCGCGGGCTGGAACTGCTGCAGATGCTGAAGGAAGACAGCGCCTATATCGGCGCGGAGGATCTCCACCAGCTTCAGCGCACCTGGGAATTAAAGCACCGCCTGCTGGCATCCGAATCGGTGACACAACACACCATGTTCCGCACCGAAACACGCTGGCCGGGTTATTATTATCGCGCCGACTATCCGAAGCTCGACGATACAGACTGGCATTGCTTCACCCTGTCCCAATACGATCGGCACGCCGACAGATGGAACATGGAGAAGGCGCCCGTTTATCACATCGTGGATTGAAGCCGGCAGGATGAACACCTACTTGCATCTGCGATGTGCGTGCGGCTCGCGCGACTGAAACGAAGTGCAAAATGCCGAAAATTGCCGCCCTTATCGTCGCAGCAGGCCAGGGCCAGCGGGCGGGAGGGCTTGTTCCCAAGCAGTTTCAGAATCTCCTGGGCGTTCCGGTGCTGCGCCGCAGCGCCATGGCATTTGCGCTTCCCGAAATTCATCTGCTCCAGATCGTGACCTCTGCCGATAAACGCGCTGATATGGAAGCGGTACTCGACGGCGTTGTTTGTCTGCCGCTGATCAATGGCGGTGCGACGCGGCAGGAATCGGTGCGCAACGGGTTGGAAGCGTTGGCTGTGCACGAGCCGGACTTTGTCCTTGTGCACGATGCGGCGCGCCCTCTGGTTTCGGCACCACTCATCCGCCGTGTAACGGATGCGCTTGAACAGGGCGCTGTGGCAGCCATTCCGCTCGTGCCGGTGGCCGATACACTGAAACATGACGATTCCGGCACCTGGACCACGGTTTCGCGGGATGCGCTTTATCGCGCCCAAACACCACAAGGTTTCCGCTTCCAGGACTTGCTCGCTGCGCATCGCGAATTCGCGGAGGCCAGCGTTACCGACGATATGGCGCTGGCGGAACTTGCTGGGCTTCCCATCACGCGCGTAAGCGGCGAAGAAACAAACATGAAGATCACCACGGAAGCCGATTTCTCTCACGCCGCCCGATTGTTGCGAGGCACGATGCACGAGTTTCGTACCGGTCAGGGTTTCGATGCGCACGGCTTTACGGACGGCGATCATGTCTGGCTGTGCGGCGTGAAGGTGCCGCACAGCGCAGCACTGGAAGGCCATTCCGATGCGGATGCCGGCCTGCATGCCCTGACGGATGCAATTCTTGGCGCTCTCGGTGCCGGGGATATCGGCAATCATTTTCCGCCTACGGATGAAAAATGGCGCGGCGCTCCGTCGTCGGTATTTCTGGCCCATGCAGCAAAGTTGGTGGCAGAGGCGAGCGGCGCCATTGTGCATTGCGATGTAACATTGATCTGCGAGCGTCCAAAAATCGCGCCCTATCGCGACGCGATGCGCGCCCGCATTGCTGAAATTCTCGGCATTGAAATATCGCGTGTGAGCATGAAAGCAACCACGACGGAGGGCCTGGGCTTCACCGGCCGCCATGAGGGCTTGGCGGCCCAGGCCGTCGCGACATTGCGGTTGCCGCCGGCATGAGCCCTTCAGCCGCAATCGCAACGTTGTGCGGCATCGGCCGCCTCCGACCGGCGCCCGGAACGATAGCAAGCCTTGTCACGGCGATCGCCGCCTTCGGCCTTGCCGCGATCGAGGGACGGGTGTTGCTTCTGGTCCTGGGGATTTTCTCCATGGCCTTCGGGGGCTGGGCGGCGGAACATTATGTGCGCGAGCGCGGCGTCTCCGATCCCTCGGAATGCGTGATCGATGAGGTCGCCGGCCAGTTCATCGCCTGCGCCTTCGCACCGCGTACGCTGCTCGGCTTCACCCTTGCCTTCCTGCTTTTCCGCGTGATGGACATATTGAAGCCCTGGCCGATCTACCTTGCCGAACGGCTTCCCGGCGGGTTGGGGATTGTTGCGGATGATATTATTGCGGGTGTTTTTGCCGGTCTGATCATTCTCATACTTGTGCAGTTGCATGTACTGATGCCATGAGCAGTTTCTCCCCGGGCCAGCTGGAACTTGCCGAACAGTTGCTTGAACGGGCACGGAACAGAAATATCCTGGTAGCGACGGCCGAAAGCTGCACGGGCGGCATGATAAGCGCGCTGCTGACCGAAATTGCAGGTTCGTCGGACGTGTTCGAACGCGGATTTGTTACCTATTCCAATGAAGCGAAGACGGGAATGCTGGGCGTTCCGTCCGATCTGATAGACACATATGGCGCAGTCTCCAAGCCCGTGGCGCGAAGCATGGCCGAGGGCGCCCTGAAACATTCGCTGGCGACGGCGTCGGTCGCGGTGACAGGTATTGCCGGACCGGGCGGCGGGACCGCCGAAAAGCCGGTCGGTCTTGTCCACATCGCCGCCGCCCGCGCGGGCCGCGAAACGCTGCATGAAAAACATCTGTTCGGCGATATAGGCCGTGCCGCTGTACGCCTCGCGTGCGCGGAAGCCGCGCTTCGCCTATTGCAGCGGTTGCTGTGAAAGTGCGCGCGCCCGCGCTTCGAAGGCATCCGTCATCCGGCCCATCACCAGCGCCAGTGCGGCGCCGGCGACATTCCCCAGAAGGCGGCTGCGGAATTCGAAAACGATGGAGAAATCCACACGGCATCCCGCTTGCGCGGGCGTGAATCGCCAATGATTTTCGAGCTGCCGGAACGGGCCTTCGGTCTGCTTCACATCGATGCGGCAATCGCGGGGATCCAGTTCGACGCGGCTGATGTAGCGCTCGCGAAGTGATTTGTAGCCGACGAGCGTTTCCGCGAAGATCACCTCGCCGAACGGCGCCGCTTCGCGCCGCAGCACGCGCAGCCCTGCGCACCATGGCACAAATTCCGGATAGCGTTCCACATCCGCGACGATTTCATAGATGAAACCGGCAGCATACGGAAGAATTCGCGATTCGGATTTCGACGGCAATCCGGCGCTCTCACCTGCCAGTTTGCGCGGGACGCGCAGCCTTGAGTGCGGCGAAGTCCTGATCGGCGTGATAGGAGGACCGGGTCAGCGGGCTCGCGGATACCATCGAGAAGCCTTTCGCCCGCGCGATCTGTTCGAGCCCGGCGAATTCCTCCGGCGACCAGAACCGCGCCACCGCCGCATGTTTGCGCGAGGGCTGGAGATATTGCCCGAGGGTGAGGAAATCGACGCCCGCGGCGCGAAGATCGTCCATCACCTGCATCAGCTCTTCGCGGCTTTCGCCCAGACCGAGCATCAGTCCCGATTTGGTAAAGCCCTGCGGCACAATTTCCTTGGCGCGTTCGAGCAATCGCAGCGAAACGTAGTAACGCGCGCCGGGCCGGATGTTCAGATAAAGCCGCGGCACGGTTTCGAGATTGTGGTTGAACACATCCGGCCGCGCATCCATCACCGCTTCAACCGCGCCCGGCTTGCGCAGGAAATCCGGCGTCAACACCTCGATGGTCGTCGTGGGGTTGGCCGCCCGGATGGCGCGGATCACACGCGCAAAATGCTCCGCGCCGCCATCGGCGAGATCGTCGCGATCGACGGAAGTAATCACCACATGGCGGAGGCCCAGTTTGGCGGTGGCGCGCGCGACGTTTTCCGGCTCGTCAGGATCCAGCGCCGCCGGCAGGCCCGTCCGCACATTGCAGAAGGCGCAGGCGCGCGTGCACGTGTCCCCCATGATCATCATGGTGGCGTGCCGGTGCGTCCAGCACTCGCCGATATTGGGGCAGCCGGCCTCCTCGCAGACGGTATGCAGTCCGAATTCCCGAACGATGCCGCGCGTCTCCTGATATTCGCGGCTGCCCGGCGCCTTGACACGGATCCAGTCCGGCTTGCGCAGAAGCGCGGTGTCGGGACGATGCGCCTTTTCCGGGTGCCGGACTGCGCGGCGGTCCTTCCCGGCTTGGTCGAAAACGATAGCCATAAGGGCCTACATATAGGCTCGCACGGCCAAAATCACGGGGTTCCGGGCACGTTCTATTGCAGCGTCATGCCGGGCTGCCAGCCGCTCTTTGCCAGGAAGGCGTGCGCATCCGTCATCGCGAAGATTTCGGCGAGCGCGCGGCGTTTGTCGGTCGCGTGCTGGTAATAGGATTTGACGATGCGGTAGCCGACCCAATAGCCAAGATCGCCGGGTTTATCGAGCGAGCCATTGTACAGCCATTTCGACAGGTCGGTCTTGTCCTCGTCCGGAACGAAGGCGCTTTCGATTTCCTTCTCGCGCCCCTTGGTGGTGACTGCGAAGAAGCTATCTGAGACCCCGCCGGAGATGAGTTCGGCCGTAAATTCGGCGGCGCCTTCGATGATCGAGGCTTCGAGGACGGTGGGCTTGTCGTTGCCGTACATCGCGGGCGCCGCATAGGCCTGCTCCACATGGCCATATTCATGCGCGATCACATGGACGAAGCGGTCTTCGAGGTTGGGGTTCATCCATTTCACGGCGCAAAGCGATTCCAGGCCTATGATGACACCCTTGTCGTCGGTGACGCCGGTGGGCTTCCCGCGGCCCACAACGATAGTTATCGGCTGGAAACGCGCTTGCGGATAGAACCCTGCGAGCTTGCCGAGCGCCGCGCCGACCCGTGTTTTGACGGCGGGAAGCACGGCCATGCAGGCTCGCGCTTCGGTATACATTTGCGGTCGCCCGGCAATGGCCTCCGCGATGCGGGTACCGGTCACGTTGCGCAACTTTTCGAGGCGACGAAGCCCGTCGCTCCCGCGATCCAGATAGTCATGCTGCAGCTGATCCGCCGATGGATGGCCATGGGCCGCATCATAGATTTTGTAGAACGCCGCCACATCGTCGATCCGGATCACCGGCTCGACCGCCGCGCCGGCGTCGAGACTGAAACCCGCTGCCAGCAGGCCCAGTAAAGCAACGCCGGCAAGCTTCGGAATCAAGGAGGATTTCATGCGCGCATCCTGGAGAAATGGTCGTTCCAATCATGGCGGAAAGACCCGCGCTCCGCACTGATTTGCCGCCACGCCCCTTCGTCAAACCTGCCTTGAGGCGTATGCAGGCCTTTCGGGCCTTGCCGCCAGGACGCAGAGAAAAAGGTGCGGGAGGAAATCTGTTCGGGTAGCCTGTTCCGTGCGAGGACGTTTTCATGAGCCTGTCCACCATCGCCGCGGCATCCGGAGAGGAGATCGTTCCGTTCGATCTTCCGCGTGCGCAGAAATCGCTGTTCCAGGCGGTTATGGAAGCGCGTGCGCATTTCGGCGGCAAGCGCGTCGCCATGGTGGACGGCGATGAGCGGCAGCTCACCTATGACGAGATCGTCCGGGCCACTCTGGCGCTGGGGAATGCCTTGCGGAAAGGCACGCGCGCGGGCGAAGCCGTAGGCGTCCTGCTGCCCACCGGGGCGGGCTCGATCATCGCCTTGCTCGCCGTTTCGGCCTATGGCCGCGTGCCTGCGATGCTCAACTTTACGGCCGGCGCGGCAGCCATCCAGGCCGCCATGCACATGGCGAAGATCCGTCGCGTGGTGACGGCGCGGCGTTTCATCGACGTGGGAAAATTCGCAGCGCTGATCGGCGAACTCGCGAGCACGGCCCAGATTGTCTATCTCGAGGATGTTCGCGCCGAACTCTCGCTGCGCGACAAGGCAGCGGCCGCCGTCGGCCAGTATTTGCCCTCGATTGTTACTTCGCGATCGTCTCATGGCGCACCCGCTGTATTTCTTTTCACTTCGGGCACGGAAGGTGAGCCGAAAGGCGTTGCACTTTCTCACTTGAATCTGCTCTCCAACGTCGAGCAGGTGCGCGCGCATATCGCCCTCTATGCCAGTGACGTACTGTTCAATCCGCTGCCGACTTTCCACTGTTTCGGATTAACGGTCGGCTCGCTGATGCCGTTGCTGCTTGGAATCAAGGTCGTGCTGCATCCCACACCTCTGCAGCCGCGCGAGATCTCACGGCGCATTCGCGAAACAGGCGCCACCATCCTGCTGTCCACAGATACATTCATCTCGCAATATGCGCGCGCCGGCGATCGCGGCGATCTGGACCGGCTGAGACTGGCTGTTTGTGGCGCCGAACGTCTTCGCGATGAAACACGCGCACTTGTTCGCCGAAAATGCGGCGGCGTCGAACTTCTCGAAGGCTACGGAGTCACGGAAGCTTCGCCCGTGATTGCCGCCAATCAGGTCGGTGCCAACCGATCAGGTACGGTAGGCAGGCTCATGCAAGGCATCGAAAGCCGCCTGGAGCCGGTGGAAGGCATTCCACATGCCGGGCGCCTTATCGTTCGTGGCCCGAATGTCATGCTCGGCTATATCCGCACCGATCGCCCCGGGAGCATCAACCCGGTTCCGGGCGGTTGGTACGACACGGGCGATGTGGTGAATATCGATTGCGATGGTTATATCGCCATCAAGGGCCGATTGAAGCGCTTCGCCAAGATCGGCGGCGAAGTTGTTTCGCTCGCCGTTGTCGAGAGCTGCGCCTCGGCGCTGTGGCCGGACTGCAGTCACGCAGCCATCGCACTGCCCGACCCACGCAAAGGCGAGCAGATCGTCCTCGTCACCACCACGCCGGACGCCGATCGGACGGCATTCGCCGGCTGGGTCCATAATCACGGTGTCCAAGAACTTGCGATCCCCAAGCGCGTTGTACATGTAGAAAACATCCCCGTGCTCGGCACCGGCAAGACCGATTATGCGAAAGTCACCCGGCAGGTACTGGAAGACGAAGGATTGCCGGATGAAGGAACGTCTCTCGCTGGACATGCCTGAAGCACCACCGAATTCCGGGAAACCGGGATCGTGACGCTCGAAATCCAGGTTGGTTCGCCCGATATCGCGCTGCACGAAGGCTATACCGTCGTTGCGAGCGCACGGGACGGCCAGTTCAGAGCCGGGAGCAGCCACGGTCTCTATTTCCTCGACACGCGTCTGATCAACGCCTGGCGGATATCCGGGAACGGCCGGCCATGGAACTTGCTGAGCGGCGGTGCAATCGCTCCTTCCGTCGCCCGCATCTATCTCACGAACCCGGACATGCCCGGCCCCCATGGCAAAATACCGCAGGATGCGCTGGGTCTCGTCGTCAGCCGGCACCTCGAAGGCGGCATGCACGAGGATATCGAGATCACCAATTATTCCGAAGAGCGCGTATGTTTCAAACTTACGATTCAGATCGCAGGCGACTTCGCCGACATATTCGAGGTCAAATCGAACAAAATAACATCGCGGGGGACAATCACCACGGAATGGGATTCCAGCCGTCAACGTCTGACGACGCGCTACCGCAACAAAGATTTCTCGCGCGCGTTTCGCGTAACGCCGACAGACCCGACCCCGCCGGCGCGACTGACAGACGGAAGTCTCTGCTTTGATGTAACACTCGAACCCGACAAACCCTGGCATTGCTGCCTGCTCTATGATTTCGCCGACGGCGACGACTGGCGTGATGCGCCAAGTTCCTGTATCGATGGATTTGAATCATTCGAGGCACGGCATGCACTTGAAGCCTGGCAAGCCAGCACGGTGCGTATAGACGAGAATGCCTGCAACTTCACGCGGACGTTCGCGCAGGCCGTTACCGACATGACCGCGCTGCGGCTGCCTATCGAAGGCACCGACGATATCCGGTTTGTTCCGGCTGCCGGCCTGCCCTGGTTTGTTGCACTGTTCGGTCGCGACAGTTTGATCAGTTCGTTGCAGACGACAATCGTTCATCCGGAATTTGCAGTGGGCGCGCTGCGGGTGCTCGCGGCATATCAGGCCAAAGAGCGGGACGATTATCGTGATGCGGAACCCGGCAAAATTTTGCACGAATTGCGCCGGGGAGAACTCGCACACTTCAAACTCATTCCGCATACTCCCTATTATGGAACGGCGGATGCGACGCCCCTTTATCTCGTAACGCTGCATTCCGCCTGGATGACCCATGGCGAAACCTCTCTTCTGAAGGAGCACATTGAAACTGCGGAACGCTGTCTCAGCTGGATCGACGAATACGGTGACCGCGACGGCGACGGATTTCAGGAATACCAGACCCGCTCGCGCGACGGATACGAGAACCAGGGATGGAAGGATTCAGGCGAAGCAGTTGTTTGCGGAGACGGCAGCCTCGCCAAGGGGCCGAAGGCACTTTGTGAATTGCAGGGCTATGTCTACGACGCATGGCTCCGTATGGCGCAGGTCTACGATACACTCGGCAATTCCGGGCGAGCGTGCGAACTCCGCGCCAAAGCTGCACGGCTGTTCGACAGATTCAATGATGAGTTCTGGAATGAACGGGAAGGCACCTACTTCTTTGGACTCGACGGCGACAAAAACAAGATAGATTCCGTCGTTTCCAATGCCGGACATTGCCTGTGGTCGGGAATAGCGCCGCCGGAACGCGCCCGACGCGTCGCGGATCGGTTGATGCAGGACGACATGTGGAGCGGCTGGGGTATCCGCACCCTCTCGTCGGAACATCCTGCATTCAATCCCAATCGTTATCAGGTCGGGTCGGTATGGCCACACGATAACGGCCTCATCGCGCAAGGAATGAAACGCTACGGATTTCACGATGAAGCACTCCGAATTGCCCACGCCATAACCTGCGCGTCCGATTATTTTGAAATGAATCAGATTCCGGAGCTTTTCGCCGGGACGTCCCGCGCGCGGGGAGAATTCCCGGTGCGTTATCGCGGCGCGAATGTGCCGCAGGGTTGGGCCGCTGGCTCGATATTTTCACTTTTGCAGGCGATGATCGGCTTCCAGCCCGACGCTCCGAACGGCATGCTTTATCTTGATCCGAAATTCGCGGACTGGATGCCGGAGCTTATCGTACGAAATCTCAAAGTGGGAAAAGATGCCTTCGATATTCACTTCACGCGCAAGGGAAGCGAGACGCATTACGAAGTTCTTGCCGGACCGGCCACGCATGTTGCACGGCGGCCAATGACCGAGTGGGCCGCTCTGTTGCGAAAACCTCAGACGTCGACATAGCCCAGATATACGAGCGCGTAGAAGATCAGCCAAAGCACGGCTGCCACAACGCTCGCGAACAATGCTTTGCGCAAAATGTGGGGATTTCCCGGGGCGCCGGAATCGGCCAGCGCATGGGCTGCTTCGCCTGTTTCATGCGGTGATTTGATTCCGATCGGCAGCAATATCTGCAGCACCAGAAACCACAGAATGACATAAGCCCCGGCAAGCACGACCCAATGCATGCGATTACTCCCTGTCGCCGGCTCTGCGAGCACGCATGCGGATGCGCGTGGTGACGATGCGTTGATTTACCACGAAGAACACAAAGAGCACAAAGCAGGCAGCGGAAGTGCCAGGCAATCGTCTTCGTGCTCTTGGTGCTCTTTGTGGTCAAATACTTTGCTCACACATTCGCGGCGGCCCACGTATGTCATGAATTTCCCTGAGATCGTGCATGGCGGGCTGTCGAAGCCGCGGAAGCTCCCTGCCCTCCGTGCCTTTGTGTGAGTCAAAAGACATCGCCGATCCGCGGCTGGTAATTCCCTGAGATGCGCACCCCCGCCCCCGCGCACCACGCAATTCCCTGAGATTGCGCATGGCCGGCAATCTCGGCCGCCTCGCGACCGCGTTCTCCGTGCCTCCGCGTGAACCCTTTGGTGAAACCGCAGCTTGCGCCACAGGCGCGGGTGAAATTCCCTGAGCCTGTCTTTCCGCCGCAATCGCCTCCGGATTTCCCTGAGACATTGCCCGTTCAAGCTTCTGCCTGATCCGCGCCGGCAGACGCGCCCGCCGCGGACGTTTCATTCCGCGCTCGGACACGAACGAGAACAACAGCCGGACCGCCGCAATTCTCCCGCCCGCAGCCCCGCGTGTCAGATCCGCCGCAACCCCGCCAAAGCCATCGCGCGGAGCGGCCCTGGCAAACTCCGCGGGCGACAGGAACAGCAGCTCTTCCAGCTCCGCCTGCACCCGCCGCTCCGCAGCCCGCCGCGGTCCCGGCCGGCCACCGGGGTTGCCGGATTGACCTTTGCGGAACTGCGAATGGACCGGCGGTTTGCCGTAACTGACTTTGTAGGACATGGCGGGGTGCCGTCTGTGATGTTCGACTAACCACCGTAGCGCATCGGTTCCGATTTGTCAACCGTTTTGGTTATACTTAATACCGATATTACCAAAATGCGAACCTTCGGCGAATATCCGCGCGCCTGTTTTCCTACAAGGCGCGGGAGGCGCCCCATTTTTAAAGCGGCCCCGTAGTCCGTGCAGCCCTATCCTCGGAGCCATCTTGTTTGCCGGACCGGCGGATTCGCGCTCGCAGGCGGGCACGGGTCGAGCCCCGCGACCGCACCAGAATGAGATAATTACCTATGCTGTCGCCGGATAAGTATTCACCGGCGCCGACAAAAGCCAAGCCAACGGGATATTACTACATCTGCTCCAGGAATTTGCAGAACGAAGCATAATCAGCAGCGTGTAGAACTGCCACGCGGATGAACGCTGATCCGGGCACGCTGAATCGCGAACTGTCAGGCGGCCGGGGCGGGCTCGGGATGGAGACGGAACCCGAGCGCCCGAATGACCTTCATGACAGTGGCGAATTCCGGATTTCCGTCGCTGCTCAGCGCCTTGTAGAGCGCCTGCCGGGTCAAGCCGGTTTCCTCGGCGAGTTGTGACATGCCGCGCGCGCGAGCGATCACGCCCAGCGCATCGGCCATCTCGCCGGAATCCCCGTCCGCAAAGGCGCCGTCAAGGTAGGCGAGGATCGAATCCGGACTGTCCAGATAAGCGGCCGGATCGAACGACCGGGTCTCGATGGTCATTTCAAACCTCCCTCGCCAGCTTCAGAGCCTGGGCGATATCTTCAGCCTGGGCGTGCTTGTCGCCGCCGCAGAGCAGGACGATCAGGAGATTCCCACGCTGCATGAAATAGACCCGGTATCCGGGACCATAATGATTCCGAAGCTCGCTCACGCCCTCGCCAACCCGCTCTACGTCCCCAGGATTGCCAAGCGCCAAGCGGCGCGCCTGACGGGCGACCTGTGTCTTGGCCCAGAAAGCCACTCCGGAAAACATTGCTGTCTCACAGACTTCGAACATCTGTCAACCATAGGCGACAAGTACTGGCGCGTCAAATATGGGAGTCAGGATGGGTGCTGGAGTTCATTGGGCTTGGGCCCGGAACAGGACGCCGGGACCAACATTGCTTTTCTCCCGTTGGCTGTGATCGTTGATCACGTCACCATATTCCGTCGTCAGTTTTGAGTCCGTGCGCGGTACTCTCGCCCTATTGCGATTGCAATAGATACCGTGTCGACAGATGCTATTGACATTGTTTATGGGCAACGCAAGAAGTTTCGATTGGGGATGTCTCTTCATGCGCGTTACTTCACGATTGTGTATGTCTCTCTACGGTCTGGCGCTGTTGATCGCGGTGCCATTCGGTAATGCTGCGTCGGCCGGCAGCCTGAAGATTATCTATCAATTCCAAGGGGGGAATGACGGTGCTTCGCCGACGTTCCCCCTCGTCGAATGGAATGGCGCGCTCTATGGGACAACCGGCTCCGGCGGAGGTACGGGCTGCGGCGGTCAAGGATGTGGAATCCTTTTCTCAATCACTTTAGGCGACATAAACACTGAGACGATAATCCACAATTTTAACAATGATGGCGGGTTCGCAGACAGTGGCCTCCGCAAGGTAGATAACGCTCTGATTGGAGATTATTACACCACGTCGGGAGGCGAGACATTTTATGAGGTGAAATCGAGCGGCAACACCTTCACGTTCAAGACCATTGGCTCGGTCGCCGAATCCGACGTAATCCCATATTACGGCATGCTGCAAATTGGAAAGGTTCTCTATGGCGCGGCCATCGATGGAGGTACCGGCTGCGCGCCCAATGGATGCGGGTATATTTACGCAGTGACGCCGTAAGGGCGCATGCCACGATGATCATCACCTCATCCGGATCAGCACGATAGACATTCTCCGGCCGGTGCGCCACGACCTGATGCAGATGCTTCCGCAGGTGCGCACGGCTCAGATCATGCCATGGGAACCGCGCAAGGTCAGGCTCTACCGCACCATCTTCCCCCAGATGTCGCAGTGGGAGCCGGACGATGAGCCGAAACAACTAAGCTTCGAATTCGAGACCGAACTCGCGCGCCTCGAAGCGGCCTAAGCCGGACGCCAGAATTCGGAGCCCCCAATCTTCCGGTGTCCGGCACCAATCAAGGTCTCAACTTCCACACGATTTTTGTGGTTCCGTCGATCTCCACGCCATGTCCTTGCTCCGTCGATGGCCAATGCCGGAATCCCGACACGCAGGCGGCAGCCGCCTTGTCGAGTTCGTCATAGCCGGATGATTTTGCGACCTTGATGTTCTTTGCGCTCCCGTCCGCGGCGATCGTGAAAGTGAGCTCGACTTCGCCTTGGTGATTGAGACGCACGGCTACTAGCGGGTAGTACCTGTAAGAGCAAATATTCGGTTCGAGAGCGGCCGGCGCGCCGCGGAAGCTGGATCTGTGCCAAGCCACCTCTACCTCCGAGACGACAGCGATCGGCACGCCCTGGTTGGTCAGAGGTTTGACATGGGCGCCGTTCACGCAGATGAGCGCTGCGTTGTCGAGATCGGGATAGCCGCTCGAACGCGCCACATGCGGCGCCGTCATCGTACCGTCGATGGCGATGTTCACCGAAACGACCGTGGTCCCTTCTTCGCCCGCTTGTGCGGCGGACTGTGGGTAGAGATGCGTGCAATCGTTGTGCAATGGCGTTGTTGCGGCCGCCTGAACTGGCGCTGACGCTGCCGGCGCCTGCTGCGCCAGCGCGGTCGCGGGAACGAGAAACAACGCAGTGGCAAGCAATCTGAACATAATCAGCCCCCGATTTATCTGGCCCCACACACCGGAATTTCCTTAGCCGCATACGCGAGGGAAGGACAACCCTATTTGCGAAAGCGGCTCCGTGAAGAAATGGCGTCTGGTCGGCACATTTTCGGCAGATGTCGCAATGGCTGCCGGACGATGGGGCGAAACAGCTTTGTTTCGAATTTGAAGCCGAACTCGCGCGCCTCGAAGCGGCTTGAACCCGCCGGGCTTCGGGCGGTTCAGCCGAAGCGACCGGCATCACGAAGACGGCTGACCCGACAACGCTCCCAAATTCGCCAACACCACATGCAGGCGTTATGGTTCGCCTGAGGAAGGGCCCATCTGCAATGTCAGGATCACACCATCATGAGCGACGAGCGGAGCGCTGAGGAATCGAGCCAGATCGAGGCGCTGGTTGCGACTCCGGATCTGGCGGACGCGTTGGAGAGCGAACAGTTCCGCCGGTTTCTCGATCAGGTGCCGATTGCGATCATCGTGTCCCAGATGGGGGCAAAGGAACGCATTGTCTATGTCAATCCGGAGTTCGAACGGATCTCCGGGCTGGTCGCGGCGGAGCTTGAGGGGAAATCGTGGAGCGTGCTTCAGGCCCCTTGCACCGATCCGGCTTTGAATCTCGATCTGGGCGGAGCCATCGCCGGGGGCAGCGATTTCCTGGGCACGTTCCTGATGGGCGCCGCGGGCGGACAGAATGAGTGTGTCGACGCCTATTCCAACGTCATCCAGAATGAGAACGGCGTACCGGCCTATCGTTTCGCCGCCCTCGTGAAGGTCAATCTTCACCGGCAGGAGGAGCCGGAAGAACTACAGAAGCGCATCCGCGAAAAGGATGCGCTGCTTCTGGAGATTCAGCACCGGGTCAAGAACAATCTGCAGATGATTACCGCGCTGATGCGCATGGAAGCGCGCAATGCGGACGGCTTGATTGATACTGCGCCGTTCCAGCGACTGGCGGGGCGGATCGAAGCGCTGAAAATTCTCTACACACTTCTGGACCCGAGCGACGAAGCGGGCCAGGTGGACCTCGGTGTGTATTTGAGCGATGTCGCGGCGGCGGCGCTTCATGCGCATGCCGTCGAGGGCGTGCGGCTCGAACTCAAGGTTGATATCTATCGGGTGTCGGTCAATGTCGCCATGCCGGCGGGGCTGGTGGTCAATGAATTGCTGACCAACGCGCTGAAACATGCCTTTGTCGGGCGCCCGGGCGGCACGATCACGCTGGAAAGCGTGTCGGATGGCAATGGCTGCAGGGTCACGATCGCCGATAATGGCGTGGGCCTGCCCGAAGGACTCGAATGGCCCAGGCGCGGCAAGCTCAGCGCCCTGATCGTGCAATCTCTCCGCGAGAACGCGAAGGCTCAAGTCCAGGTGACATCGGTTCCGGGACAGGGCATGCGCGTCACGCTGATTTTCACGCGCGCGGCCGTCGCGGCTCAGACGCCCTGAGCAGCGCGACTCCGCTTCTACGCCTGCTCCAGCTCGACCAGCGTGCCCAGAAAATCCTTCGGGTGGAGGAAGAGCACGGGTTTGCCATGGGCGCCGATGCGGGGTTGGCCGCTGCCGAGAATGGTGGCGCCCTGCTCGCGCAGGCTGTCCCGGGCGGCGATGATGTCGTCGACTTCGTAGCAGAGGTGGTGGATGCCGCCGGCGGGGTACTTCAGCAGAAATTTGGCGATGGGGGAATTATCGCCCAGCGGTTCCAGCAGTTCGATCTTGGTGTTTGGTAGTTCGACAAACACCGTGGTCACGCCGTGGTCGGGCTGCGGCGTCGGTGCGGTGACTTTGGCGCCCAGCGTGTCGCGGTAGATTTTCGCGGCTGCGGCGATGTCGCTCGTGGCAATCGCAACATGGTTGAGCCGGCCGATCATGCTTGTTACCTCTGCCATTTTTCAACGCTTGGGTCGGTGGGTATGAACTCTCGCCGTCATCCCCGGCGAGCGAAGCGAGGGAAGGGGATCCAGCTGCATGCTAACTCACAAACGCCTGTTATGATCGCACAGCTGGGTCCCCTTCCCTCGCCGCTGCGCGGCTCGCCGGGATGACAATTGTACGTTATTTATCACAAGCTCTTATCACACCCATATCACTTCCACCCGTGTCACGGGCTTCTTGCCCCAGCGGGCCGTGGCCGCGCGGCGGATGGCGAGGCGGGTGCGTTCTTTGAGGTTGTCCTCGTCGCCGCGGCGTCCATCATGGCGGGCGAGCGTGTCGGCGAGTGCGGTGCGTATCGAATCATGAACCTCGTCCGGAATGCCCTCAAGGAACAATGCCGGCTCACCCGCTACACGCCCATTCTTATCGAGCGGAATTGTCACGGCAATCATACCGGCATAGGCGAGCGCAGCGCGGGAGCGCGCATGTCCCCTGCCCTCCGCGACCAGCACATTGCCATCCAGATGCATGCGGCCCGCCGGTGTTTCGTCCACAATTTCGGCCCGGCCCGGCGCGAGACGCAGCATGTAGCCGTTCTGCGGCACGATTGCCTGTGGCACCTGCAGAGCGCGCGCAAGCCGCGCGTGCTCGGCGAGCTGGCGAAATTCGCCATGCACGGGTACGGCGATGCGCGGCCGCACCCAGCGATACATTTGTTCGAGTTCTTCACGTGCCGGATGACCGGAAACATGTACGAAATGGTCGCGTTCGGTAATTATTTCGGCACCGCGCCGCGCCAGCTTGTTCTGCAAATCGAATATCGCGAGTTCGTTGCCTGGAATGATGCGCGACGAGAAGATTACCGAGTCGCCCGAGCCGAGCGAAACAGAGGGATGTTCACCAGCCGCGATGCGCGCCAGCGCAGCGCGCGGCTCGCCTTGGCTTCCGGTGCAGAGATAGAGAACGCGGCGGGGAGGAAGCTGCGCGGCTTCTTCCGGCGCTATCGCAGCAGGAAAGCCCTTCAGGTAGCCGGTTTCGCGCGCCGCCTGCACAATGCGGTGCATGGAACGGCCTACCAATACCAATTCGCGCCCATGTCTGCGCGCGGCCAGTCCAACGGATTCGAGACGCGCGACGTTGGAAGCGAACGCCGTCACCGCTACACGCCCGCTGAGTGTTCCGATCAGATCGACGAGACTCTGTCGAACGCGCGATTCCGAGCCGGATTTGCCCGCGACCAGCGCGTTCGTCGAATCGCAAACAAGCGCGAGCGCGCCTTCGTCGCCGATCGCTCGCAATGCCGCCGAATTCGTTGCTTCTCCGATAAGAGGATCGGGATCGAGTTTCCAGTCTCCCGTGTGAACTACGACGCCGAAAGGTGTCCGGATCGCGAGCGCATTGGGCTCCGGAATGGAATGCGTAATGGAAATAAACGCGATCTCGAAAGGCCCTATCTCAAGCATACTTTCAAGCGGCACGACGGTGATGCGCGCCTGTTCGGCAATTCCGGCCTCGACAAGCTTGCCCTGCAGCAGGCGGGCCGTGAATGGCGTGGCATAGATCGGGCAGCGCAGCTGGGGCCAGAGTTGGGCAACTGCGCCGATATGATCTTCATGTGCGTGGGTGAGAACGATTGCCAGTACATTCTCGTACTGTTCCGCGAGATAGCGGATATCCGGCAGGATCACATCCACGCCCGGTGTGCCTGTTTCGCGGCCGAACATCACGCCGCAATCGACAACGATCCAGCTGCGATCATCCGGTGGCCCGCAGCCATAGGCGTTGAAATTCATACCGATCTCGCCCGCGCCGCCGAGCGGCAAAAGGACAAGTTCGCTTTGGTTCAGTCGTGCATCCATCAGGAGTGCAAACGCCTCAGGGCTGCCGCGGTGTTCCGGGCGTGAATGAGAACAAGTCCGCGGATGGTCAGATCTGCATCGAGATGATCGATTACCTGGGTCTGCCGATAGAACAGACTCGCCAGCCCACCAGTGCCGATAACGGTCATCGGCTCGGCGTATTCCGTCTTGATTCGCACGACGAGCCCTTCGACGAGGCCGAGATAACCCCAATAAAGGCCCGACTGCATGGCGGGGACCGTATCCTTCCCGATTACCGATTGCGTCCGCTGGATCGCGACACGGGGGAGCATGGCTGCACCGAGATGCAATGCTTCAGCGGAGACATTCACACCGGGCGCGATCACTCCGCCCTCGTAGTTCCCGGCGGAACTCACGACATCGAATGTCGTCGCGGTACCGAAATCCACCACGATGAGCGCGCCCTTGTAACGCTGATGCGCCGCGATCGTATTCACAAGCCGATCGGCGCCCACGGCGGACGGCCGATCGACCCGAATTTCAATCCCCAGATCCACATCGGACTCACCCACGACGAGCGGTTCGCATTTGAGATAGCGCCTGCAGAAAAGGCGCAGATCAAACAACCCCGCCGGAACCACTGTTGCGATGATCGTGCTGTCGATGTCGGCGAAGCTCATCCCAGCAAGGGTCAGGAGCGGACCAAGTAGTACGGCATATTCATCGGCCGTGCGTGACTTGTCCATGACGGCGCGCCATTCGGCACGAATTTCACCACCTTCGCACATGGCGAAAACGATGTTGGTATTTCCGGCGTCGATCGCGAGGAGCATAGTATCAGAAGAATACTTCGCCGGCCGAGATTGAACGCAATTCTGCCGGGCTCTCCCGCAGGAGAAGCGCTCCGCCCTCATCGATGCCTTCAAACATCCCGTGCGTTTCTCCGCTCGCCAGACGCGCCCGGATGCGGCAGCCCAACCCGGCAGCGCGGGCAAGCCAGGCATCCCGAACCGGTTCAAAACCCCGCTCAGCCCAGACCTCATACCATCGCGACCAGTGGAGAGCGAGTATGGTCAGCGCCGCCATGGGATCGGGAGATGTAACGCCCAAAGTGCCAAGCGAGGTTGCAGGAAACTCTGTGTCGGTCGGATGCGCGACGAGATTAACTCCGATTCCGACCGTGATCCAATCGGGTCGGGAAGCATCGTTGCCTGCGGATTCGAGAAGAATGCCGGCAACCTTCCGGCCTTCAACCAACACGTCATTGGGCCATTTGAGGTTTACCGTCGCCGAAGGTGCGTAATTTGCGACCATGCCTGCCGTGGCGAGCGCGGCTACGAAGGAGAGTTGTGCGCACTGGGCGAGGGGTTTGTTCGGCCTGAGGAGAAGCGTAACGGTAAGGTTTCCGCGAGGTGCCTGCCATTCGCGTCCCCGCCGCCCACGTCCCCTGGTCTGGCGGTCGGCCAAAATCCAGAGTGGCGTATCTGCCCCGGCCAGGGCCAGCCGGCGGCCTTCTTCATTCGTGGAGTCAATTTCTTCGAGGTGACGCAGCAGATAGCCCGCAGGCCAGGCATTGTTCACGGAACGAGAGCTTTGGCGCCGGTCATGGCCGCGGAGATGAGGGGGGTGATGGATGGCGAAGCGATCACGACGAAGAAAATATTGAAGAAGGCGGACCCGACGGCAATGGCCCCCAGCCGCATGCCCATTTCGCCCTCGAATGCCGGTGCCGATTCGTCGAAATACATGATCTTGACGATTCGCAGGTAATAGTACGCACCGATTACACTTGAGATAACGCCGAGAACCGCGAGTGTAATGAGATTCGACTCAATCGCTGCCAGGAACACATAGAACTTGGCGAAGAACCCGGCGAAAGGCGGAATGCCGGCGAGGCTTATGAACAAGACGGCAAATGCAAATGCCAAGCGGGGATTGGTGCGGGCGAGGCCGGCAAGATCGGGGATGGTTTCCACCATCGTGCCTTGCCGCCGCATCGACAGGATGCAGACAAAGACGCCAGCGTTGGTGATGACGTAGATCGCCAGATAAATGAGCACGCCTTCCACGCCCTGGGAAGTGCCGGCGGCAAGACCCATCAGCGCATAACCCATATGGGCAATCGAACTATAGGCCATCAGGCGCTTGATGTTGGTTTGTCCAATTGCGGCGATCGAGCCCAGGAACATCGACAGCACGGATATGAACACGACGATCTGGCGCCATTCGTGAATCGCGCCGGGCAGCGCTTCGAACATTACCCGCAGGAACAGCGCCATTGCCGCGGTCTTGGGCGCGATGGAGAAAAACGCGGTGATTGGCGTCGGGGAACCCTCATAGACATCCGGCGTCCACATATGAAACGGCACCGCCGAGATCTTGAACGCGAGCCCCGCGATGAGGAAAACCAGCCCGAAGATCGCGCCTAGATTCGGGCCGGCATGTGCGACGGCATGCGCGACGACGGAAAAAGATGTGGTGCCTGCGAATCCATAGATGAAGGAAATCCCGTAAAGCATCATTCCCGACGACAGCGCGCCAAGCACGAAATATTTGAGGCCGGCTTCGCTGGAGCGCACGGAATCGCGATTGAACGCGGCAAGCACATAAAGCGCCAGGCTCTGAAGCTCGAAGCCGAGATAGAGCGCGATGAAATTCGAGGCCGAAACCATGAGCAACATGCCGATGGTCGCCAGGATCACCAGAACCGGGAATTCGAACACGGCGATTTTTTCGCGCTCGAGATATTCCTGCGACATGAGCAGCGTCAGCGCGGAACCGAGCAACACGAAGACCTTGGCGTAGCGCGCGAAGCCGTCGGCGACAAACGATCCGCCGAATGCATTCGCTGCACCGGTCAAAGGCTCGACCGCGAAGTAGCCGGCAACGACCAGAGCACAAATGGCGGCTATGGAAACCGAACGAAATGAATTGGGTCCGGAAACGACGCCGATCAGCAACAGGCCCATCGCGGCCAGGGCGAGCAGGCATTCCGGAAACAGGACTAGCAGGTCGTTTCCGAAACCGCTCACGGCGCGATCTCCTCGGTCAGCGCGCGCGCGCCATGTTTGCTTCCTGCGCTTGAATTGGGAAGCAAAGCGAGATGGGCAGGATTTTCGTGCGCCATTGCCACCCTGTGCTGCGCAACAAGGTTGGCGACGGAAACCGATGTTACGTCGGTGATGATCCGTGGATAGACGCCCAAAATAATGGTGAAAGCGACCAGTGGCGCAAGGATAGCGATCTCGCGCGCGCTAAGGTCCTGCATGACCTCGAGCGCCGGTTTCACCAATGCACCGAAAATGACCCGCCCATACAGATAGAGCATGTAGGCGGCCGAAAGGATCAGGCCCGTAGCCGAGAAAATCACCACCCAGGTGTTCACCTGGAAAGTACCGAGCATGCTGAGGAATTCACCGACAAACCCGCTGGTGCCCGGCAGCCCCATATTGGCAAGCGTGAACACCATGAAACATACGGCATAAACCGGCATGCGTTCGACGAGGCCGCCATAGGCCGCGATCTCGCGGGTATGAAGACGGTCATAGACGACGCCCACACACAGGAACAGCGCGCCGGAAACGATGCCATGCGAAAGCATCTGGAAGATGGCCCCGTCCACGCCCTGTTGGGTCAGTGAGAAGATGCCCATCGTGACCAGGCCCATATGCGCAACGGACGAATAGGCGATGAGCTTTTTCATGTCGTCCTGCGCAAGGGCGACAAGTGACGTGTAGATCACCGCGACGACGGAAAGCGTGAAAACCAGCGGCGCAAACAGCTCCGACGCGTTCGGCATCATTGGCACGGAAAAACGCAGGAAGCCGTAGCCGCCCATCTTCAGCAAAACGCCGGCGAGGATGACCGAACCTGCGGTTGGCGCTTCCACATGCGCATCGGGCAACCACGTATGAACCGGCCACATCGGCATCTTCACGGCGAAAGACGCGAAGAACGCCAGCCAGAGCCAGGTTTGCATGGCCGGCGAAAAATGCGCCGTCCGGATGAGAGTCTCGATGTCGGCGGTACCGGTCTGAAAGTATATCGAAAGGATCGCGAGCAGCATAAGCAGCGATCCGAGAAGCGTGTAGAGGAAGAACTTGAAACTCGCATAGACACGTCGCGGGCCGCCCCAGATACCGATGATGATAAACATCGGTATAAGGCCTGCCTCGAAGAACACGTAGAACAGCACGAGATTGAGCGAGGTGAACACCCCGATCATCATCGTCTCGAGCAGCAGAAACGCGATCATGTACTCCGGTACGCGGTCCGTGATCGATTTCCAGCTTGCCAGGATACAGAACGGCATGAGGCCGGCAGTCAGCACCACGAACAGCATGGAAATTCCGTCCACGCCGACGCGGTAGGTGATGCCGCTGCCGAGCCATGCGGCCTGTTCTACGAACTGGAAGGCCGAGGTGGTGGTATCGAACGACGCCCAGATAACGAGCGCAACGATAAGATTGGCGATGGTGACGCCGAAGGCGATCACCCGTGCCGTCTGGGCGAGGGATTCGCGGCTGCCGCGCGCGACCAGAATGAACAACGCGCCGGCGAGCGGCAGGAAGTTCACGAGGCTCAGCAGAGGAAGGTGGCTCATCGCACACCCGCCGTGACCATGAACCAGGAAGCCAGTACGACCACGCCGATCAGCATGGCAAAGGCGTAGTGATAGACGTAGCCGGATTGCAGCCGCACGGCTTCGCGCGTGGCGTCAAGCACGCGCGCGGCGATACCGTTCGGCCCCAATCCATCGATAATGGCGCCATCGCCCCCGCGCCAGAACACGCGACCGATCCAGAATGCGGGCCGAACGAAGATGAATTCATACAACTCGTCGAAATACCACTTGTTGTAGAAGAAGGTGTAGAGCAGACCGCGCCGCGCAGCCATCCGCGGCGGCAACTCGGGGTGCAATACGTAGTAGTAATAGGCGATGAGGAAGCCGAGAACCGTCAGGACGATCGGCGCGGCTTCCACCCAGACAGGCAATTCCGTAGCAACGTGCGAAGGCGCGCCCGTCACAGCGACTATCGTACCATGCCAGAAGCCTGCTGCATCGCTGCCGATGAACCAATGGAAGAAGATACCGCCCGCAAACAGGGCACCGGCTGCCAGCACGAACAGTGGAACAAGCATGGAATAAGGCGACTCGTGCACGTCGGAGAGCTGCAGCGCATGACCATGTCCGTGATCTTCTCCGGCCATCGGCTCATCATGTGCATGCGCGTTGCTGTCGGCATGCTCCAGTTCCTGTGTCCGTGCGCCGCGATAAGGACCGTGGAACGTCATGAGAAATTGCCGCCAGGAGTAGAACGACGTCAGCAGCACCGAGAACAGTGTCAGCACAAACGCGTAAGTCCCGATCGGCGTCCCGGCCAGCCAGGTCGCATTGATGATTCCGTCTTTTGAATAGAAGCCGGACGCCCCGATTCCGAGGAAAGGAATGCCGACTCCCGTAAGCGCCAAATTGCCGATCAGCATCATGGCCCAGGTAATCGGTATCTTTCCGGCCAACCCGCCCATCTTCCGCATATCCTGCTCGTGATGCATGGCATGGATGACCGAACCCGCACCAAGGAACAGCAACGCCTTGAAGAAAGCGTGCGTGAAGAGATGGAACATCGCCGCTCCGTAGGCGGAGACGCCGGCCGCAGCAAACATGTAACCGAGCTGCGAACAGGTCGAATAGGCGATGACGCGTTTGATGTCGTTCTGAAACAAACCAACTGTGGCTGCGAAAAATGCGGTCGTGGCGCCGATGAATGCGACGAGGGCAAGCGCGGTCGGCGCATGCTCGAAAAGCGGCGAGCAGCGGCAAACCAGGAATACGCCGGCCGTCACCATGGTCGCGGCATGGATCAGCGCGGAGACGGGCGTCGGGCCCTCCATCGCATCCGGCAACCACACATGCAGGCCGATCTGGGCCGATTTACCCATCGCGCCAATGAACAGCAGGAAACAGATGGTGGTCAGGATATCGAGCTGATGGCCGGCGAAGAGGAATGTCTTGCCCACCATATGCGGTGCCGCAGCAAAGACTGCGGAGAAATCCACTGTGTGGAAGATACCCCAGATGGCGAAGATGCCGAGCGCGAAACCGAAATCGCCGATGCGGTTGACCACGAAGGCCTTGATCGCAGCTGCGTTGGCGCTCGGCCGCGTGTACCAGAACCCGATCAGCAGATAGGACGACAGACCCACACCTTCCCAGCCGAAGAACAGCTGCAGGAAGTTGTTTGCCGTCACCAGCATCAGCATGGAAAAGGTGAAGAAGGACAGATAGGCGAAGAACCGGGGCCGGTGCGGATCCTCGTGCATGTAGCCCACGGAATAGAGGTGCACGAGCGAGGAAACGCCGGTCACAACCACCAGCATGACAGCCGTGAGTGCATCGACGCGAACCGCCCATTGCGACTGAAAACTGCCCGACCGGATCCAGTCTGTAATCGGGATGAGACCGGCATGGCCAAGGAAGATCACATCGTAGAAGGCAAAGCAGGACAGTGCGGCGGAGACAAACAGAAAGAGCGTCGTCACGATCTCCGAGTTGCGCGCGCCGATGACGCGGCCGAAGAGGCCGGCAATGGCCGAACCGAGAAGCGGTAGGAAGACGATTGCCGCGTACACGCTTTCAGCCCTTCATCAGGTTGACGTTCTCGACCGCGATGCTGCCGCGGTTACGGAAATAGACGACGAGAATCGCGAGACCGATCGCCGCCTCGGCGGCGGCAACGGTCAGCACGAACAGCGCGAACACCTGCCCGATCAGATTGCCGAGATACGCCGAGAAGGCGACGAAATTGATGTTCACCGAGAGCAGGATCAGCTCGATCGACATCAGTATGATGATGACGTTCCGGCGATTGAGAAAAATACCGAGGACGCCGATCGTGAACACGATGGCCGCGACGGTAAGGTAATTCGCGAGACCGATGCCCACGTTCAGCTCCCCTGCCCCGGTTGAACGTCGACGAGCCGTATGGCCTGCGCCGGATCGCGCGCGATTTGATCGCTTATCTTCTGCCGCCGCATGTCGGGCTTGTGGCGCAGCGTGAGAACGATCGCGCCGATCATCGCGACGAGCAGGATCAGCCCGGCCGTCTCGAAGTAATAGATGTAATCCGTGTAGAGAACGTGGCCGAATGCCTCCGTGTTCGTCATGTTCGCAGGCGTAGCATGCGGCACCTTCCCGATGGACGGCGGCGCCAGCACAAAAGTACCGGCGAGTACGAGTTCGGCTGCGAGAATGACACCCACGAGACCGCCGAGCGGCAGATATTGCAGGGCGCCCTGCTTGAGCTCCACAAAATCGATGTCGAGCATCATGACAACGAAGAGGAACAAGACTGCGACCGCACCCACATAGACGATGAGCAGAATGAGCGCGAGAAACTCGGCGCCGAGCAGAATGAACAAGGCGGCTGCGTTGAAGAAGGCCAGAATAAGAAACAGCACGGAGTGGACGGGATTGCGCGAGGCGATCACCATCAGCGCAGCCCCGATAAGAACCGCCGAAAACAGATAGAAGGCGATTGTCGTCAACATCCCTTGATGCTCATCCCCTTTGGTATGCGTCCCGCCTAGCGGTACGGCGCATCCAGCTCCAGATTGCGCGCAATCTCGCGTTCCCAGCGATCCCCGTTCGCGAGCAGGCGCGCTTTGTCGTAGTAAAGTTCTTCACGCGTTTCTGTGGAAAATTCGAAATTCGGACCTTCCACAATGGCATCCACCGGGCACGCTTCCTGGCAAAGACCGCAATAGATGCATTTGACCATGTCGATGTCGTAGCGGGTGGTGCGCCGGCTTCCATCATCACGCGGCTCAGCCTCGATGGTGATGGCGAGCGCCGGACAAACCGCCTCGCACAGCTTGCAGGCAATGCAGCGCTCTTCGCCATTCGGATAGCGCCGCAACACGTGCTCACCGCGAAATCGAGGGCTGAGGGGCCCCTTCTCGAAAGGATAATTGAGCGTGGCCTTGGGCTTGAAGAAATAGCGCATGGCAAGGCCGAAAGCCTTGACCATCTCCCACAGGAATATCTGGCGCGCGGCGCGGTCCAGCGAAACCATAAGCCCTCACATCGGATGCTGGCGGAACACAAGAACCCATCCCGCCGTTACGATCACCCATATCAACGCAGTAGGAAGGAACACCTTCCAGCCGAGACGCATCAGCTGGTCATAGCGATAACGCGGGACGATGGCCTTCACGATCGCGAAAAGGAAAAAGAAGAACCAGACTTTGAGTATGAACCATATCACGCCCGGCACGGCCGTCAGCGGCCAAACATGCAGCGGTGGCAACCAGCCGCCGAAAAACAGGATCGTCAGCAGGGCGCACATCAGGACCGCGTTGAGATATTCGCCGATCATGAACAGCAGATACGGTGTGGCGGAATATTCCACCATGAAGCCCGCCACAAGTTCCGACTCGGCTTCCGGCAGGTCGAATGGCGGACGGTTGGTCTCCGCCAGCGCCGAAACGAAAAACACCACGAACATCGGAAAAAGGATCGTGAAGGCGAACCAGCCATGCGCCTGGGCCTCTACGATTTTGGAAAGGTTCAGCGATCCGGCGAAGAGCAGCACCGTTATGATCACGAAGCCGATCGAGACTTCGTACGACACCATCTGCGCCGCCGAGCGCAGCCCGCCAAGAAAGGGGTATTTCGAGTTCGACGCCCAGCCGCCCATGATGATGCCGTAAACGCCGAGCGACGAGATCGCGAATATATAGAGTATGCCGACATTGATGTTGGCGACTACCCAGCCGCTGTCGACGGGAATTACGGCCCACGCGGCAAAGGCGAGAATGAAAGTAATCAGCGGCGCAAGCAGGAAGATTACCTTGTTCGCGCCCGCCGGTATAATCGCTTCCTTGAGCGCGAATTTGAAGAAATCTGCAAAGGATTGCAGCAGGCCAAAGGCGCCTACGACGTTGGGGCCTTTCCGCATCTGCACCGCCGCCCAGATCTTGCGGTCGGCGAGTAGAATATAAGCGAGCATCAGCAACAGCACGACAGCGTACGCCACGATCAGCGTGGCCTGGCTCAGGAACCATGCCCAGCCGTATGACGTCGTGCCAAACAACCAGTGGATGAGCCCGGACCAGAATCCAATCAGCGCCATTTCTATTCCGCCGCCATCAATTGCGCCGGGTGCAGGAATATCCTGCTGCACTCCGCCATGGTCAGGCTAGCCCGCGCAATCGGATTGGTGAGATAGAAATCCGTGATGGGCGATGCGAGCGGCAGCGCGGCGTCGATCGGGCCTGCCACGCCGATAGCATCCCAGATGGACGCGTCGGCGGCTGGAGGTGCCGGCAACGCGCCCGTCTCGGCAAAATGCGGCGCGTCGGCAACAATGGCGGCGCGCAATGCATCCCGGTCGTCATATGGAAGGCGCTTGCCAAGAACCTCGGAAAGCGCACGAAGAATTGCCCAATCCTCCTTGGCTTCTCCAGGCGGGAACGTGGCACGTCGTCCTCGCTGCACGCGGCCCTCGAAATTGACGTAGGTCCCGTCCTTTTCGGTATAGGCGGCGCCAGGCAGCACGATATCGGCGCGCTGTGCGCCGGCATCGCCATGCGTGCCCTGATAAACTACAAATGCGCTTCCCAGCCTGTCCATCGGCAGTTCGTCGGCGCCTAGCAGATAAACGAAATCGATTTCGCCTTTCGCCGCGCCGTCAAGCATTGCGGCCAAATCGCGGCCGCCTTCGCGGGGAAGGAAGCCGAGATCGAGCGCTGCCACACGCGAGGCCGCTGTGTGCAGCACGTTGAACCCATTCCAGCCACCCTCGGACGCCGCCACACCGGGCCCGATCATGCCTGTTGCTCCGGCAATGCGCGCAGCAAGGTTCAGTATCGGCGCGCCATCGGAACGCGCGAGAGCAGCCATGCCGACGATGAGCATCGGATGCTTTGCATTCTTCAGCACTTCCGCAAAAGCGTGACTGCCGTCAGCTATCGACTGAAGAACTGAAATGCTCGCGCCCAATTGTTCAACGGGATAGGTGAGCTCGTATGGCTGTCCCACATTCGCAGCCCGCAGATGACCGTTGAGCCATGTTTTGCTCAGCCGCGCATTCAGCACGGGCGCTTCCCAGCGTGGATTCGTCCCGATCAAAAGAAGCACGTCCGCCGATTCGACGCCGGAGATCGTCGTATTGAACAAATAGGATTGTCGCGGTGCAGCCTGAAGTTTCGCGCCATCCTGCCGGCAATCAAGATTTGAGACGCCAAGCGCGAACATCAGATCGTTCAGCGCCTTTATTTCTTCCGCAGCGGCGAGGTCACCGACGATCGCGGCCATTCGTTCCGGACGCGTATTTTCGACGCGCGCGGCGATAGCGGCAAAAGCCTCCGCCCATGTTGCCTCGACAAGCTTGCCGCCCTTGCGCACAAATGGCCGATCCAGACGCTGACGCTTCAGTCCGTCGCAGGCATGTCGAGTCTTGTCGGATATCCACTCTTCGTTGATAGCCTCATTAAGGCGCGGAAGCACCCGCAGCACATCCCGGCCGCGCGTGTCGATGCGGATATTTGCACCTTGTGCATCCATGACATCGACGGATTCGGTCTTGCGCAATTCCCATGGACGCGCGTTGAACGCATAGGGCTTCGAAGTCAGTGCGCCGACCGGGCAGATATCGACCGCATTGCCCGAGAGCTCGGAAGCAAATGCTTTCTCCAGATAGGTCGTAATCTCCATATCTTCGCCCCGCCCCGTCGCGCCGAGATCGGGCACTCCGGCGACTTCCGTGGCGAAGCGGACACACCGCGTGCATTGGATGCAGCGCGTCATGATCGTCTTGATCAACGGGCCCATATACTTGTCTTCGACGGCCCGCTTGTTTTCGTTGAAACGATGGAATGCGGCACGCCCATATCCCATGGCCTGATCCTGCAGGTCGCACTCGCCGCCCTGATCGCAGATCGGGCAATCGAGCGGATGATTGATCAGCAGGAATTCCATCACACCTTCGCGGGCCCGTTTCACAGCCTGCGATTTTGTATTGATCCTGGCAGGTGTGCCGTCCTTGTTAGGGAAAATGTCCTTCACCTGAAGCGCGCAGCTCGCCTGCGGCTTCGGCGCGCCCACCCACTCCACGAGGCACATACGGCAATTGCCCGCGATGGAAAGGCGTTCGTGGTAGCAAAAACGCGGAATTTCGGCGCCGGCCTGTTCGCAAGCCTGGAGAAGCGTGATGCCCTCCTCCGCTTCGACTTCCTTGCCGTCGATGATGAGCTTGCGCGCGGCCATCGCCCTACTCCGCTGCCTCGGCTGTAAGGAGGTTTTTGCGCGCCCCGATTCGCGCCTCGATCTCGGGCCGGAAATGGCGCAGAAAACCCTGCACCGGCCAGGACGCGCCTTCGCCAAAAGCGCAAATAGTGTGGCCCTCGATCTGTTTGCTCACTTCCTGGAGCAAATCGATTTCGGCGATCTCTGCATCGCCCCGCTGCATGCGCATAAGTACGCGCCACATCCAGCCGCATCCTTCGCGGCACGGCGTACATTGGCCGCAGCTTTCATGCCGGTAAAAATAAGCGAGCCGTGCGAATGCCTTTATGATGTCGGTCGATTTGTCCATCACGGTAACCGCAGCCGTTCCGAGACCTGACTTCACCGCCACCAGGGAGTCAAAATCCATCAGGATCGTGTCTGCGATATCCTTGGACAGAACCGGCATGGATGACCCGCCGGGGATCACGGCCATCAGGTTGGCCCAGCCGCCGCGCACGCCACCGGCATGCTTCTCGATGAGCTCCTTCAGCGGAATGCTCATCGCCTCTTCGACGTTACAGGGCTTGTTCACATGGCCCGAAATGCAGAAGACCTTGGTGCCGGTGTTGTTTGGCCTGCCGATGCCTGCAAACCATTCCGCACCCCGGCGCAGAATGGTGGGGACAACGGCAATGGTTTCGACATTGTTGACGGTGGTCGGGCAACCATAGACGCCCATATTGGCGGGGAATGGCGGCTTCAGTCGCGGCTGACCTTTCTTGCCCTCAAGACTTTCCAGAAGCGCTGTCTCTTCACCGCAGATATACGCGCCTGCGCCATGATGGACGTAACAGTCGAAATCCCAGTCGTGAAAATTGTTCTTGCCGATCAGCCGCGCTTCATAAGCCTGGTCGACGGCGGCCTGCAGCCGCTCCCGCTCGCGGATGAACTCGCCGCGCACATAGATGTAACAGGCATGCGCGCGCATTGCGAAGCTGGCGATCAGGCAGCCTTCAATCAAAAGATGCGGGTCATTGCGCAGGATGTCCCGATCCTTGCACGTGCCCGGTTCGGACTCGTCGGCGTTGATGACGAGATAGTGCGGACGATCTTTCACCTCTTTCGGCATGAACGACCATTTCAAACCGGTCGAAAAGCCCGCGCCACCGCGACCACGCAGGCCTGAATCCTTTATCGACTTGATGATCGCATCCTGGCCACGTTCAAGAATGGCCTTCGTCCCGTCCCAGGCACCGCGTGACCTGGCACCATCGAGCGTCCAATCCTCGAAGCCATAGAGGTTGGTGAAAATGCGATCCTTATCAGCCAGCATGGACGAATCCGCAAAGTCTGGTCATGGCGCTGCTCCGGGCGGTTTTTGTGCAGAGTCTTCGCGATGGTTTCCGGTTGCGCCCGGCATCCTGACCACTTCGTCCGTCTGAGCCGAACCGCCATGCTGCGGGGCTCTCTTATAGATCGAGCGATCCGTCAAAGTCGTCAGACCGCCGGCTGGTTCGGAGGAGCGACGTCCGTTCTGTGGTCCTGGTTCAGGTTGATCGCCGCGCCGGAACGCGGCCAGAATCTCCTCGGTCTTTGGACCATCCAGATCTTCGTAATAGTCCTTTCCGATCTGCAGCATCGGCGCGTTCACGCAGGCGCCCAGGCACTCGACTTCCATCCAGCTGAACATACCATCGGACGAATTCACGCCAGCTTTCGGCGCTATGTGTTTCCGGCATACGGCAACAACTGCATCGGAACCTGCAAGCCAGCAGGGAGTCGTCGTGCATACCTGAACGAGATGCCGCCCGACCGGAGAAAGATTGAACATGGTATAGAACGTCGCGACTTCGAGGACGCGGATATACGGCATGCGGAGGAAGCGCGCGATCTCTTCGATCATCGGCTTCGTCACCCAGCCCTCCTGTTCCTGGCCACGCCACAAAAGCGCGATTACCGCCGACGCCTGTCGTCCGGGCGGGTATTTCTGAACCTCCTTCTCGGCCCACGCTTTGTTGTCCGCCGTGAACGCAAAACCTGAAGGTTGTTGTTCGTGGAGACGTCTGCCGCTCACCGGTCGATCTCCCCGAACACCACGTCGACGGAACCGAGCACGGCCGGGACATCGGCCAGCATGTGTCCTTTGCAGAGGAAATCCATTGCCGCCAGATGCGCGTAGCTCGGCGCGCGGATCTTGCACCGGTATGGCTTGTTCGTGCCGTCAGCGATGAGGTACACGCCGAATTCGCCCTTGGGCGCTTCCACGGCGGCGTAAACCTCGCCTGCCGGCACATGATAGCCCTCGGTGAACAGCTTGAAGTGATGGATAAGCGCCTCCATCGAACGCTTCATTTCACCACGCTTGGGCGGAATCACTTTCTTGTCGTCCGACAGAACCGGCCCTGCCGGCATCTTCTCGATACACTGTTTCATGATCCGGGTGGCCTGACGCATTTCTTCCATGCGAAGCAGATAGCGGTCGTAGCAATCGCCCCGCGTACCCACCGGTATCTGGAAATCGAGTTCGGAATAGCACTCATAGGGTTGCGCGCGCCGCAGATCCCACGCAAGCCCGACCGAACGCAGCATGACACCTGAGAAGCCTCGGGCCTCCGCTTCCTCACGCGTGAAGGCGCCGATATCGACGTTGCGCTGTTTGAAGATGCGATTCTCGGTCAGCAGCTCATCAAGATCGTCAACGACCTTGGGAAAGGTTTCGCAAAACTCGAAGATATCGTCGGCCAATCCGGCCGGAAGGTCCTGATGCACACCACCGGTGCGGAAATAATTTGCATGCAGACGTGCGCCGGAGGCCCGCTCATAGAAAATCATGAGCTTTTCGCGTTCTTCAAAACCCCAGAGCGGGGGTGTCAAGGCGCCAACGTCCAGTGCCTGCGTTGTTATCTGCAAAAGATGGTTGAGAATGCGCCCGATCTCGCAAAAAAGAACACGGATATACTGCGCCCGCTTCGGCACCTCGATGCCCAGAAGCCGCTCCACGGCCAGCGAAAACGCGTGCTCTTGATTCATCGGCGCCACGTAGTCGAGTCGATCGAAGTAGGGCAGCGCCTGCATGTAGGTTTTATGTTCGATCAGCTTTTCGGTGCCCCGATGCAACAGCCCGATATGCGGGTCGATACGCTCTATGACTTCGCCATCGAGCTCCATGACCAGCCGCAGCACGCCGTGCGCAGCAGGATGCTGAGGTCCCCAGTTGAGCGTCATCCGGCGATCGTCGAGTGCGTTCGCCATCAGCCATTGCCTTTCGAAGCTTTTTCGTCGCCGGGGAGCACGTAGCGTGCACCTTCCCAGGGACTCATGAAATCGAAATCGCGGAACTCCTGCACCAGATCGACCGGCTGATAAACGACGCGTTTCTGCTCCTCGTCATAGCGCAGTTCGACATAACCGGTGAGCGGGAAATCCTTGCGAAACGGGTAGCCCGAGAAGCCGTAATCCGTCAGCAGCCGGCGAAGGTCGGGATGTTCGGCAAAAGTGATGCCGAACATGTCGAACGCCTCGCGCTCGAACCAGTTTGCACCTGGGTGGACAGCGACACAGGATGGGACGGGCGTGTTCTCATCCGTCTCGAGCTTGAGGCGGATGCGCTGGTTCTGCGCAAGGGAAAGCAGATGATAGACTACGTCGAAA
This sequence comes from Rhizomicrobium sp., assembly GCA_036269235.1. Taxonomy (GTDB): domain Bacteria; phylum Pseudomonadota; class Alphaproteobacteria; order Micropepsales; family Micropepsaceae; genus Rhizomicrobium. The sequence continues at coordinate 23,245 of DATASL010000023.1, read as the reverse complement.
CGGTGCGCGCGCTGCGGCCAGTCCACACCGGCAATATCGATCAGTACAGCAAATTCGCAGTCCGCGTCATCGCGCAAGAAGGTCAGTACGCGGATGATGTCGTCACGCTCGATATCGAGCGTCAACTCCCCAAGCGCGAATTTCTGATCGCGTACCGCGCCTGGGAGCGCTGCCGCGATGTTCCGGCCAAGTTGTTCAAGATCTTTCATTGCGGGTTTAGCGTTCGATCGTGCCGGTGCGGCGGATTTTACGCTGCAGCAGCATGATCCCGTAGACGAGAGCTTCCGCGGTGGGCGGACAGCCGGGAACATAGATGTCTACGGGAACAATGCGGTCGCAACCGCGCACGACGGAATAGGAATAGTGATAGTAGCCCCCACCATTCGCGCAGGAGCCCATCGAAATGACATAGCGTGGTTCCGGCATCTGATCGTAAACCTTGCGCAATGCCGGCGCCATCTTGTTGCACAGCGTGCCGGCTACGATCATCACATCGGACTGTCGCGGGCTGGCCCGCGGCGCAAAGCCGAACCGCTCGACGTCGTAGCGGGGCATGCTCGCCTGCATCATTTCGACTGCGCAGCAGGCAAGCCCGAACGTCATCCACATCAGCGAGCCGGTGCGCGCCCAGGTGATCAGTGCATCGGCGCTCGCAAGCAGAAAGCCCTTGTTGTCGATCTCCGTTCGCATGGATGCAAAGAACGGATCCTGCAATTCGGCACCCGCGAGAGGAACCTGCGTGCCTACTCCCATTCCAGCGCGCCCTTCTTCCATTCGTAGACGAACCCTACGGTCAGCACGCCGAGAAAAACCATCATCGCCCAGAATGCGAAGGCTCCGGTGGCCCGAAGCGTAATCGCCCAGGGAAAGAGAAAGGCCACTTCGAGGTCGAAGATGATGAAAAGGATCGATACGAGATAAAACCGCACATCGAACTTCATGCGCGCGTCGCCGAAGGCGTTGAAGCCACATTCATAGGCCGACAGCTTTTCAGGATCCGGCGCTGAGGGCGCAAGCACAAACGGAATGGCGAGCAGCGCAATGCCGATCACCGCGGCGATGGCGATGAACAGCAGGATCGGCAGATACTCAATAAGAAGTCCCGGCATGCCGCGTTCCCTCGGCGTACTGACATTTGCGTTGCGGTATAGGCTCCGCGAACACCTTGTGCAACGCGGGCGTGGAGGAAGATTTGCCGCGCTCCCGGAGGTTTTAGGGGCAGCACCCTGAGTGCAAATGGCGGGAGCGACGGGGCTCGAACCCGCGACCTTCGGCGTGACAGGCCGACGCTCTAACCAACTGAGCTACGCCCCCGCGGGCGCCCTTCGCGGACCCGCAAAGGAGGCGGCGATGTAGTGCGGCGAGGGAGTATGTGTCAAGGACAGGCGACCATGCCTTTTCGCCTAGGGCTGCGCCTGTGCGCCGGGATGAAGTTCCTTCGGCGTAAGCTTGCCGTCGCCATCCCTGTCCAGCTGGTCGAAGAGCGATCGGGGGGTGGCGGCGTATTCGTCAAAATCGATGCAGCCCTTATGCTTGAAATCGATGAGGGGAGATGCCGTCGAAGCGTCTTGCTTCCAGCGCGCCTCGTTGATCGTCCGTACTTCCTCCTCACCAAGGCAACCATTGTGATTCTTATCCACCGCGGCGAAATCGGCGCGGAGCCCTGCCTCCATCGCCGCACGCGTCACCACGCCCTTCTTGTCGGCATATTTATCGAGCATCTCTGCGGGCGGATGCCACTCCTGCGACGGCGAGGCGTGGCGGCGCGGACCGGCACAGCCGGCGACGAAAAGGGCCAGCGGAACAACCAACAGAGCAACTGCCACGCGCTTCATCCACGCCCCTCCAAACGGTTTCGCTCGCCTTCACGCGCCCAGCTCAACTTGAGCCCGCCAACTGAAGCGGCGCACCGGGGCGCAGCCCTCCTTCGCGGTTCATCGCGTGGCTGGCTTGCCGAGCCGTAGCTGCCGAAGCAAGCCTGCCTTCGCCCTGCGGGCTCCGGCGCGGCAGCCTTGACTGCTTCGCAGCGAAGGCTGGTGGGCGGTGACGGGTTCGAACCGCCGACCCCTTCGGTGTAAACGAAGTGCTCTTCCAGCTGAGCTAACCGCCCGGGACCAGTTGCCTTTAGCAGTTTCCGGACGCCGTGAGTCCGGTAATCGCAGCTAATTCAGCGCGTCTTTCAGTTGCTTGCCGGCGCGAAAGCGCGGTTGCTTGGATGGTTTTATTTCAATTTCCGCGCCCGTTTGCGGGTTGCGGCCTTTACCACCAGCCCGATGGGACACTTCGAAAACGCCAAAACCTGTGAGGCGCACCTCATCGCCAGCCTTCATCGCATCCGTGATCAGGTCGAAAACTCCATCCACAGCTTTGGTGGCTGCAGTTCGATCAAGGCCGGTCCGTTCCGAAAGCTGCTGTATCAGGTCATTCTTGTTCACGTGGCCGCTCCTCCGAATCCGCTCGAAACCAGGACTCTAGGACCGTATCAGGCAGAACGCCAACCCCCAAAAGCGGCCTGCGGTCCGGAGAATCGAGGGAAAAAGGAAGCCCCGCAGCCGTGAGGCAGCGGGGCCGATTGGTAAATGGCTGCTCTAGTGGGTGACGACGGCGTCCGAATCTTCTAGCCGTGGCGCCGGCGCGACCAGTTCAGGCTCTTCCCAGAGGATCGGTTCCGGTGACCGCGTAAGGGCGATCTTCAGAACCTCCTCGACGTTCGAAACGGGGATTATTTTCAGGCCCGATTTTACGTTTTCCGGGATTTCGGCGAGATCCTTCTCGTTCTCGGCCGGGATAATCACGGTGGAAAGACCAGACCGCAGCGCAGCCAGAAGCTTTTCCTTGAGGCCGCCAATGGGCAGGACGCGTCCGCGCAGCGTAATCTCGCCCGTCATGGCCACATCGCGCCGTACGGGGATACCGGTCAGCACAGAGATTATCGAAGTCGCCATCGCGACGCCGGCGGAAGGCCCGTCCTTCGGTGTCGCGCCCTCAGGCACATGCACATGGATGTCCTTCTGCTCAAAGGTCGGCGGCTTGATACCGAAGTTCGGCGCCTTGGAGCGTACGTAAGAGCGCGCTGCGTCGATCGATTCTCTCATCACCTCGCCGAGCTTGCCGGTTGTCTGCATACGGCCCTTGCCGGGCAGTATGACCGATTCGATCTGCAGCGTGTCGCCACCGACTTCCGTCCACGCGAGCCCGGTTACGACACCTAGCTGGTCCTCGCCTTCCATCTCGCCGTAGCGAAACTTCCGCACACCCGCAAAGGTACCGAGATTTTCGGCCGTGACGTCGATCGTCTTGGCATTGCCGGAAACGATCTCCTTCACCGCCTTGCGCGTCAGATTGGCAATCTCGCGCTCTAGATTGCGCACGCCGGCTTCACGCGTGTGATAACGGATCAGGTCGCGCAATCCGTCTTCGGCGATGGACCATTCGCCATCCCTCAGACCGTGCGCTTTCACTTCCTTTGGAATGAGATGGCGCCTGGCGATCTCCACCTTCTCATCCTCGGTGTAGCCGGGGATGCGGATGATCTCCATGCGGTCCATCAGGGGCTGCGGCATGCGCAAGGTGTTGGCCGTGGTGATGAACATCACATCGGAGAGATCGAAATCGACCTCGAGGTAATGATCATTGAACGTATGATTCTGTTCCGGATCCAGTACCTCGAGCAGCGCCGATGACGGATCGCCGCGCCAGTCGGCGCCGAGCTTGTCGATTTCATCGAGCAGGAAAAGCGGATTGGCGCTCTTCGCCTTCTTCATAGACTGGACGATCTTGCCCGGCATGGAGCCTATGTAAGTACGCCGGTGACCCCGGATCTCCGCCTCATCGCGCACGCCTCCCAGGCTCATGCGCACGAATTCGCGGCCCGTCGCCTTTGCAATCGACTTGCCCAGCGAAGTCTTGCCGACGCCCGGAGGACCGACCAAACAAAGAATCGGTCCTTTCATTTTTCCCGAGCGCTGTTGCACCGCCAGATATTCGAGAATGCGTTCTTTGACCTTCTCGAGCCCGTAATGGTCTTCGTGCAGGACGGTCTCTGCGAGCTTGATGTCCTTCTTGATCTTGGACTTCTTGCCCCAGGGCAGCGACAGCAACCAATCGAGGTAGTTGCGCACGACCGTGGCTTCCGCCGACATCGGGCTCATCTGCCGCAGTTTCTTGACTTCGGCCTGCGCTTTTTCCCGCGCCTCTTTCGAGAGCTTGGTCTTGCGAATGCGTTCCTCGAGCTCGTTCAGCTCGTCGCGGCCCTCTTCGCCTTCGCCCAGTTCCTTCTGGATCGCTTTGAGCTGTTCGTTGAGGTAGTATTCCCGCTGCGTCTTCTCCATCTGGCGCTTGACGCGCGTGCGAATCTTCCGTTCAACCTGCAATACTCCGATCTCGCCCTCGATGAGCGCGAGAACGCGTTCCAGGCGTTCCACCGTGTTGAGCGTTTCGAGCAATTGTTGGCGCTCGGCGATCTTCACGGACAAATGCTGGGCGACCATGTCGCTCAGCTTCGCGGGATCATCGATCTGCGCGAGCGATGCAAGTGTCTCGGCAGGGATTTTCTTGTTCAGCTTGATATAATTTTCGAAGTTCGTCTTGACCGTGCGCACCAGCGCCTCGGTCTCCTTGCTCTCGCCGCTGTGGTCGGCCAGCGGCTCTACTGCCGCCTGGAAAAAATCCGTGCGGGGCGAAAACGAAACAACGCGGGCGCGCGATTTGCCTTCGACGAGAACGCGGACGGTCTGATCCGGCAGCTTGAGCAGCTGCAGAACGGTCGCCATCGTGCCTACGCTGTGCAGCGCATCGGCACCCGGATCATCGTCACCGGCGTTTTTCTGCGTCAGCAGAAGAATCTGTTTTTCGTCATTCATTACTTCTTCGAGCGCGCGAACGGATTTTTCGCGACCGACGAAAAGGGGAACAATCATGTGAGGAAAGACGACAATGTCCCGCAACGGAAGAACCGGCGCCATCGGGCCACCGGGTTCGGGCTTGGACATTACGACATCGGATTCGGACATTAAGCTCTCCTTGCCGGACTCGTTCGCGAGTCGGGCGTTCAGGCTCACCGTACCCCGAAGGCGAACGGCGGCCAATGACGGAGCCGCGCAAAGGGCCGGCTCCCGTGGAATCGAAGGTGGTTTTCTCCGCCACTGCTTTCAAGATAGGCGGGAGGTACCGCTAGGGATTGTGATGATCCCGATATCGAACACCGTCAGGAGGCGTTGGATTCGCGCACCTGCCCCTTGTCGGAGTAGGTGTAAAGTGGCCGGGAGCGCCCTTCGACAACATCGGAGGTGATGACCACCTCTTGTACGCCGTTGAGTGTCGGAAGCTCGAACATGGTTTCGAGCAGGATGCCCTCCATAATAGAACGCAGCCCTCGCGCGCCAGTCCTGCGCTGGATCGCCCGTCTGGAGATGGCATGGAGCGCCTCCTCCTGGAATCGGAGCTTCACGCCTTCCATCTCGAACATGCGCTGATATTGCTTGGCCAGAGCGTTCTTGGGACGGGTGAGAATTTCGATCAGCGCAGCTTCGCTGAGATCGCCCAGCGTGGCGATGACCGGAAGCCGTCCGATGAACTCGGGGATCAAACCAAACTTGAGGAGATCTTCGGGTTCGACCTCGCGCAGAACTTCGCCCGTGCCACGCTCATCGGCCGCCCGTACCGCAGCGCCAAATCCCATCGACGTGCCTTGCGTTCGCGAGGAAATAATTTTCTCGAGACCTGCAAATGCACCACCGCAGATAAACAGTATATTGGTCGTATCTACCTGCAGAAATTCCTGCTGCGGGTGCTTGCGGCCGCCCTGAGGCGGCACGCTGGCAACGGTGCCCTCCATGATCTTCAGGAGCGCTTGCTGCACCCCTTCGCCCGACACATCGCGCGTGATCGAAGGATTGTCCGATTTGCGGCTGATCTTGTCGACTTCGTCGATATAGACGATGCCGCGTTGCGCGCGCTCCACATTGTAATCGGCGTTCTGAAGCAGCTTCAGAATGATGTTTTCAACATCTTCGCCGACGTAACCCGCTTCAGTAAGCGTGGTGGCGTCCGCCATCGTAAACGGTACGTCGAGCATGCGCGCCAGCGTCTGCGCGAGCAGCGTCTTTCCGCAGCCCGTCGGACCGATCAGAAGAATGTTCGATTTAGCGAGCTCGACGTCACCATTTTTCCCGGTCGCATTGATCCGTTTATAGTGGTTGTGGACCGCGACGGAGAGCACCTTTTTGGCGTGTTGCTGGCCAACGACGTAATCATCGAGAACCTTGAAAATCTCGCCGGGCGATGGGACACCGTCGCGCGACTTCAGGAAGGAGGTCTTGTTCTCTTCCCGAATGATCTCCATGCACAATTCGACGCATTCGTCGCAGATGAAGACAGTCGGGCCCGCGATGAGCTTGCGCACCTCGTGCTGGCTCTTCCCGCAGAAAGAGCAGTACAAGGTATTCTTCGTTTCACCGCCGCCCGTTTTGCTCATCGGCACTCCCTGGACTTGCGCCCGCTTTTTCTCAAGCAGTGCAATACTGAATTCGTTGCAAGAAGCTTTACGGAATCATGACATGCACGAACCGCGCCAATCGTTAAAGACCCCTTGCCGTGGTCATTCGACCACGATAGGCGCAGCAGGATCAAGGATTGTTTAAGTCCCATCATTTGCGAAGCAGGCTCCCAAACTGTGGAGACTATCCGGCTTCACTGGTCTCCGGGCGGCTGGCGAGGACCTTGTCCACAATCCCGAAGGATCTCGACTCTTCCGCAGTCATATAGGTATCGCGATCCAGCGCTTTTTCAACTGCTTCCAGGGTCTGGCCGGTATGCCTCACGTAAATCTCATTGAGGCGGTGCTTGAGTTTGAGCGCTTCCTCGGCATGGCGGGCTATGTCGACCGCCTGACCATAAAATGAGCCGGAAGGCTGGTGAACAAGAATGCGGGAGTTCGGCAGACAGGCGCGAGCGCCCTTCTCGCCGGCGCAAAGGAGCAATGATGCCGCGGACGCCGCCTGGCCAATGCACAACGTCTGGATGGCGGGTCGCACATATTGCATCGTGTCGTATATGGCGAGTCCCGCGGTGACGACACCGCCAGGCGAATTGATGTACATCGCAATCTCTTTCTTGGGGTTTTCCGCTTCAAGAAAGAGGAGCTGTGCCGTGATGAGACTTGCGCCGTAGTCCTCGATCGGACCCGTAATGAAAATGATTCGTTCCTTCAACAATCGCGAATATATGTCGTAGGCCCGTTCGCCCCGCGCGGTCTGTTCGACCACCATCGGGACGAGGGTATTCATGTACATGTCGCGCATGTCTTTCATCGTGCAATTCCTGCGTAGCTAAGTTCGGCTGCCTTCATTTTGCTTCCGCGGCGAAGCGGGAGGCTGGCACCAAGCACCGAATGGTCGAATCATCGCAAGCCATCCGCGCTCCACAGGCCAGATAAGAACCATCCACGATTGCACAAGCCTGCAAACTCAGGGCGCAGCTTCGCCGGCTGCGTTGAGCCTGGCCTCCGCTTCGTCCGGGTCGAGGAACAGAATCTCGCGGTCCACCTTCTGCTCGGAGACCTGAGCAAGTTCCGCAATGAAATCCACCACCTTCTCCTCGAAGATGGGAGCACGAATTTCAGCCTGCGCCTGCGGGTTGGAACTGTAGAAGTTGAAGGCCTCCTGCTCGTGTCCCTGGTATTGCCGGGCTCGTGCCACGATTGCCCGCTGAAGTTCGTCCGGCGAAACGGTAATACCGTTCTGTTCGCCTATACGGGCCAGCACAAGGCCCAGGCGGACGCGTCGTTCTGCGATCTTCCGGTATTCCTGCCGAAGCTCTTCTTCAGTCTTTCCTTCGTCTTCAGCGGTCCGTCCCTCGCGTTTCAACTCTGCCTGGACCTGTTCCCAGATCATGTCGAATTCCCGCTGCACCATCGCTTCCGGCAACGGGAATGAGTGCTGCGTGTCCAGGGCATCGAGCAGGCGCCGCTTCAAATGCATGCGGCTCGCCCGCGTAAAATCAAGTTTCAGCTGATCCCGGACGCGGTCGCGCAACACATTGAGCGAAGCGACGCCAAGCTTCTGCGCCAGCTCGTCGTCGAACGAAAGCGCATCCGGCGATTTTACTTCCTTCACCTTAACGGTGAATTCCGCATCCCTGCCGGCAAGTTTTGCGTCGGGATAGTCGGACGGGAACGTTACTTTGACCAACCGTTCGTCACCCCTCTTGACGCCGACGAGCTGGTCTTCGAAGCCCGCAATAAGCTGCCCCGAGCCAAGCACGAGATTGAAGTCTTCAGCCTTGCCGCCGGCGAATTCCTCCCCGTCCACGCGGCCGACGAAGTCCATCATGACAGCATCTTTTTCCTGGGCCGCGTCCCCTTCGGGACGGACGCTGTACGTACGTGCCTGCTCTGCCAAATTCTCCAGCGCCCGTTCGACTTCGGAATCGGTCACGTCGGCGACCAGTTTACTGGCATGAATGCTGGTGATGTCGGCGAGCTCGAATTCGGGCATCAAATCGACGCTGACCGTAAACTCGAGGTTGGTGTTTCCGCCGACGACCTCTTCGACCGGCGATACATAATCGACCTGCGGCGGGAAGGCCGGCTTCAGGGCGTGGTCCGTAACGGCCTTCTGGCTCGTTTCCGAAACCGCCTGTTCCACGATTTCGTTCATGACCCGCTTGCCGAACGTCTTCTTGAGGTACGAGACCGGGGCCTTGCCTGGTCGAAAACCCTTGAGATGCATGCTCGACTGCATCTCGGTGAGGCGATTGGTGAGGCGCGTATCAAGATCATCGGCACCGATGACGATGCGAAATTCGCGGTGCAAGCCTTCGGATATTGTCTGCGTGACTTCCATCTGAGTATCCCTGCGCTCGTACCCAACGCTGGTGCGGGCGGAGGGACTTGAACCCCCACGACTTTCGTCACGAGAACCTAAATCTCGCGTGTCTGCCGATTCCACCACGCCCGCGCCGGGGCCTTCCGGCAGCACGCCACGTGCTGCCAAAGCGCGCCCGTATATCAGGGGGCTATCCGGCTTGCTAGGGCTTTGGACAGGCCCGCTCATAAGTGGCGACATCCCAGTATCGATCGAATTTGCGCCCCACCTCGCGACAGGTGCCGATATACGCAAAACCCATTCGCATATGCAGCCGGACGGAGGCGTCATTCGGCAGTGAGATTCCCCCGTAAGCGCGATGGACGTCCGTAGGCTCGATCGCGTCGAAAAGCCTCCGGTACAGGCGTTGGCCGACACCGCGTCCCGTTTCGTCGGGGGCGAGGTAAACGCTGGTCTCGACCGATGTCTGGTATGCGGCTCTTTCCTTGAAGGGCGAGGACGATGCCCAGCCGATCACGCGATTGCCCCGAACCGCTACGAAACACTGATATCGGCCCACACTGCCGAACATGGCAAACCATGCGAGGCGTTGGTCGAGCGTACGAGCTTCGAGATCGAAAGTTACATGCGTGTTGACGACGTAGTAATTATAGATCTCAAGCAGTTCCGATACGTCAGCGAAGATTGCGCGCCTGATGGCTGCCTCATCCATGCAGTTGCGCCCGCAACGAAGAAAGAACTGAAGGGAGCATCTCGGGGAGATCTTCCGCAATTAGTCCGGTACCGATTCGCGCGGCCGCCTCGCCATGCAGCCAAACGCCGGCAGCCGCTGCTTCGAATGAGGTCATTCCCTGAGCCAGCAGACCGCCAATCAGCCCCGAAAGCACGTCTCCCGTACCCGCAGTTGAAAGTTCCGGCGGCGCATTGGTGTTCACAGTTGTGCGTCCATCCACGGCGGCAATGACCGTATCGGGTCCCTTCAGGAGAACGCTGCATCGAGCGCGAACAGCAGCATCCCGTGCCGCCTCGACACGCGTGGGCGCGCGGTCGAGAAGACCCGGATATATCCGTTCGAACTCGCCTGCATGCGGCGTCAGAACGGCGGGTTCGCGCAATTGCGAGAACAGATCATCAGGGTCGTCCGCAAATGATGTCAGTGCGTCGGCGTCAAGAACGGCGGCGGCAGCGCGCATCAGCACCGCTGCCACCATTTCCTGCGTAGCCCGTCCCACACCGCAGCCCGGTCCGATGACGACTGCGTTGAGACGCGCGTCCTCGAGCAAGCGACTCAGTCCGGGCGGCCCCGAAAACGGCTTGACCATAATAGCCGTGAGGGCAGCTGCATTCACGGCGACTGCATCGGGCGGGCTGGCAACGCTTACGAGACCAGCTCCTACCCGCAAGGCAGCCCGTGCCGCCATGCGCGCGGCACCCGTCGCATGGGCCGTTCCACTGACGACCACAGCATGACCCCGTGCATATTTGTGCCCAAGCGGCTGAGGCCATGGAAAATTGGCACCCCATACCGACGGGCCGTTTTCGAACAGGCGTGGCCGAACCAGTTCGAGCGACACGGTGGGTATGCCGATGTCTGCAACGATGATGTCGCCACACCAAATCCGGCCTGGCATAAGCACATGCGCCGGTTTCTTGCGAAAGAACGTGATCGTCAGATGGGCCCGAACGGCTGCACCTTCTGGTCCGTCCAACGGATGGGACAAATCGCCGTGCAGCCCGCTGGGAACATCGATTGCCACGATCCTGGCGTCCGATTTATTAAGCGCGAGAACCGTTTCCTTGATGAGACCTTCCAGAGGTCGCGTAAGACCGGCGCCGAAGATCGCATCAACGACAAGCGCCGCCCCGCACAATGCTGCCGGAGCGAGTTCGGAAATCTCGCCGTGCCAGCGGGCGGCCATTGCAGCGGCATCCCCTTTGAGACGTTCGCGACCGCCGGGTAACGCGATGCGTACCGGCCAACCGCGCGCCAATAAACAGCGTGCCGCGACAAAACCATCGCCGCCATTGTTTCCCGGTCCGCACAACACCACGGTTGGTCGCGGAGGCCATCGCCGCACTATTTCATCGGCGACTGCACCGCCGGCGTTTTCCATCAGATCGAGCGAAGGAACACCGTTCTGGACCGCATACCGGTCTGCGGCATACATTTCGCTAACGGTGAGGATCTCGTGGGTCACGTTGCAGACGATTTGGCTCCGTTGCCGGTTCCGAAATAACGCTCCAGACGAAGTAATGCGTCCTCGAGAACCGATCGCTTTTTGCAGAAGGCAAACCGCACCAGATGGGCGGGTTCTCCGTTCTCGAAAAACGCGCTGAGCGGTATGAGCGCGACCCCTGCTTCACGTACAAGGCGGCGGCAGAATTCGTCATCCCGTTCATTCGTCAAACCGCGAATGTCCGCTGTGAGAAAATATGTGCCCTCGCAACGCAGCATTTTGAACCCGGCGCGCGTCAATTGCTCTGCCAGAAGGTCGCGATTGCTTTGCAGGGTGCGGGCCAGGCCGAGTGTGAAATCCAACTCGTCCGTCAGCGCGTAGGCCGTGCCGAGCTGAAGCGCCGGAGGCGTTGTGAATGTCAGGAACTGGTGCGCCTTTGCAATCACATCAATGAGTGGCGCGGGTCCAGTCACCCAACCTACTTTCCAGCCCGTCAACGAGAACATCTTGCCGGCGGAGCCAACCCGCACCGTTCGTTCGGCCATACCGGGAAGGCTCATCAGGGGGATGTGCGGCCTGTCGTCAAAGACGAGATGCTCATAGACCTCATCGCAGATCGCGACGGCGTTGGAATTTTGCAGCGCGCGAGCCACACCTGCCAGTTCCTCACGATCGAAGACGCGCCCGATGGGGTTCAGCGGCGAGTTTAGCACCAGCACCCGTGTGTCGGGTGTGATAACAGTCGAAAGCAGATCGGCATCAAGACGCCAGTGGGGCGGCGAGAGCTTTAACGAGCGCACACGCCCGCCCGCAGCCAGCGCGATCGGGCGATAGGAATCATACGCCGGTTCAACCAGCACCACTTCGGAGCCGGGACCAGCGAGCGCAAGAATGCTTGCCGTCAGTGCTTCCGTGCCTCCGGAGGTGACAAGCACATTGCGAGCCGGGTCGAAGTCGAAGCCATAGAAGCGCTTTGCATGACCAGCGATGGCCGCCCGCAAGGCGGGAACTCCTCGTGTTGGAGGATATTGGTTCGGTCCGTCACGAAGCGCCGTGGCCGCGTGCTCCCGAATCGAAAGCGGGCCATCCTCGTCGGGGAAACCTTGCCCAAGATTGATGGCCCCGTGCTCGATTGCCAGCGCGGACATCACGGTAAAGATCGTCGTGGGAAGCTCGGAAAAGACGGGGTTAAGGCGCTCCGGCATTGTCATCGCAGCAATGATATGGCGACGGACTTAAGCGCGAAGGCGCCAACATAGCCAAGAATAAAGCGTACGTCTGAAAGCGCCGATTGCGGATTTTGTTGCATCGCGGCAAAAGGCATGTGGATAAGTCCCGGAGCGCCCGACAGGGACTCGCCTATTTCGACGGGAGGCGGAATTATCGCCCCTGGAGAACGGCGATGAAAAAAATCGAAGCCATCATCAAGCCCTTCAAGCTCGACGAGGTGAAGGACGCGCTGCAGGAAATCGGCATTCAGGGAATTACGGTCGTCGAGGCCAGGGGGTTCGGTCGTCAGAAAGGGCATACGGAGCTTTATCGGGGCGCCGAGTATGTGGTGGATTTCCTGCCCAAGGTAAAAATCGAGGTCGTCGTGCCGGACCAGCGGCTCGAAGCAGCGCTCGATGCCATTCAGAAGGCAGCGCGGACCGGCCGAATCGGGGACGGCAAGATCTTCGTTTTTGAAGTCGAGCAAGCGATTCGCATCCGGACCGGTGAAACGGGAACGGACGCAATTTAGGACTCAATCCCGGGCATTTTGGCCCGCAGTACCATCGAGGAACAGTCATGGCCAATGCAGAATCGGTTTTGAACCTCATCCGTGAAAAGGAAGTCAAATTCGTTGATCTCCGTTTTACCGATCCGCGCGGCAAGTGGCAGCACGTCACGTTCGATCTCTCCATGGTGGACGAGGATTTTCTCACCGAGGGAACGATGTTTGACGGCTCCTCCATCGCCGGCTGGAAAGCAATCAACGAATCCGACATGACGCTGCTGCCCGACTGCAGCACAGCGTTTGTCGATCCTTTTTTTGCACAAACGACTCTCACGCTTTTTTGCGATGTCATTGAGCCCACGACGGGGCAGCGTTACGCCCGCTGCCCACGCTCGATTGCCAAAGCAGCCGAAAAATACATGGCATCGTCAGGCATCGGCGACACAGCCTATTTCGGCCCCGAGGCCGAGTTCTTCATCTTCGACGATGTCCGCTTCGACAGCACTATGAACAAGGCGTATTATTATCTCGATACGGTCGAGGGGGCCTACAATACAGGCACGGCGTACGAAGCCGGCAATCTTGGGCACCGCCCGGCAATAAAGGGAGGATATTTTCCCGTTCCTCCCGTTGACTCGGCGCAGGACATGCGCAGCGAAATGCTGGCGGTGATGGGCGATCTCGGTATCGAGCCCGAAAAACATCATCACGAGGTTGCGGGCGCGCAGCACGAGCTGGGTTTCAAGTTCAAGACGCTGACACGCTGCGCGGACGCGATGCAGATCTACAAATATGTAATCCACCAGGTCGCGGCCGCTTACGGCAAATCGGCAACGTTCATGCCGAAGCCGATCTATGGCGACAATGGTTCAGGCATGCATGTCCATCAATCGATTTGGCGCGGGGGCAAGCCTTTGTTTGCCGGTTCCGGTTATGCCGATCTGTCGGATACCTGTCTTTATTACATTGGCGGCATCATCCGTCATGCGCGCGCGGTCAACGCGTTCACAAATTCACTCACCAATTCCTACAAGCGGCTGATCCCGGGTTTCGAAGCTCCGGTATTGCTTGCCTACTCGTCCCGCAATCGCTCGGCGGCGTGCCGGATTCCCTTCGCATCCAGTCCGAATGCCAAACGCGTCGAGGTTCGCTTCCCGGATCCGGGCGCCAACCCCTACCTTGCCTGCGCGGCGCTTTTCATGGCCGGGCTCGACGGGATCGAGAACAAGATTCATCCCGGCGATCCAATGGACAAGGATCTCTACGCCCTGCCGCCCGAGGAGTTGAGAGACGTCCCGACCGTATGTGGCTCGCTCCGCCAGGCACTCGAATGCCTCGACGGCGACCGCGCCTTCCTCAAAAAAGGCGGCGTGTTTTCCGACGATTTCATTGACAGTTACATCGAACTGAAAATGGGAGAGGTCCACACGTTCGAACACACCCCGCATCCGGTCGAATTCAAGATGTACTACAGCGTATGAGGAATTGCCGGCGGGATGACAACAACCCGTGCTCTCGCGCAGGCTTGTCCTTTACGCACGAGCACCGATGTTTGCTGGTCTTTCGACCGCTGACTTGATGGGTAGAACGACACAGGCGCGGCATCCCTTGCCGGTATCGCTTTCGATCCAGACAGAGCCGCCATGCAGTTCGGCGAGACCGCGAACAAGCGAAAGACCGAGGCCGGTACCGCCCTGGCGGTCGTAGCGATTGTTTACCTGGCTGAATGGCGTGAAGACGCGTTCGAGCTTGTCACGCGGGATACCTGGTCCATTGTCTTCGATCATGACCTGAAAATCGCCCTGCAGAGCACGGGACGTGGCCACGACGATGCGTCCGCCTTCGGGCGTAAACTTGACTGCGTTCGAAACGAGATTAAGCAGGATCTGCTTCAGCGCCCTTTCGTCGGCGTACAGAGGAGGCGTGTCCGCATCGATGCGAATAGTAAGTTGCTGCTGCCTCTCCCGCGCCCTGGCACTAATGATCCTCAAGGCGGAACCTATAACGCGCCGAACGTCGAGCACGCGCGGCTCGATCTCCATTCTGCCCGATTCAATCTTCGCCACATCGAGAAGATCGTTGATCAGGCTGAGCAAATGCGCGCCGGAGGAATGAATGTCACCGGCATATTCGGCATAGCGCAGCGAGCCTATGGGTCCAAAGCATTCTTTGTGGATGATCTCGGAGAAACCCAGAATCGCATTGAGCGGCGTGCGTAACTCATGACTCATATTGGCGAGGAACGAGGTCTTCGAAGCATTTGCCGTTTCGGCTTCGAATCGTTTCTTGAGGGCTTCGTCGCGTGCCTGTTCCAGTTCCTGAGCCAAATCCTCGACTTCAAAGCGGAGGCGGGCCTCCTCGTCCAGGCGATGCGTAAGGCGACGGCCGGCGGCAAAGAAATAGCCTGCCATGGCGGGCAACCCCACGACGATAAGGAGGTCAAGTGGCGTGCCATCGAGAAGGAAACGTGCGCAGGACAGAAGAAGCAGCGGGGCGACGGCGGCAATAAGGAAATCCAGATGACTTGCGCGGCTCATCACCAGTTCGGCCATGACGCAGGACACACACCCCGCCAGATAGGCATGATTCAACGTGTTTCCCGGCTCCCACAAAACCCATGGCATGAGGCCCCAGGCCGCGCTAATCCCGACTTGCACAAGAAGGAAACGCGCAAACCATGCGCCTACCCGTTCCGCATAAAGTCCGTGACAGATGTCTCGGCGATAAATGTCTCCAACGCGCAACGCGAGCAGACTGAAAAGCGCAACAACCACGGGTAAGATGATGGCTATCTGGAACGGACGATGGCCGAACGCACCGATGGGTTCCGCCGCAACGATTGCCACACCGAGCGCGACAAGGGGCGCTGTCAATCGCGCGTGGCGGGCGGTCTCGACAACAAGGTCCAGTTGTGCCCTCAGCGCCCGAACATCGGCACGTCGGCGTGTGCGAGGAATCTGTCCAAGTCCCAAGAATGCGCCCCCCCTTCTGGTCGCGGTCGGGAACGATGCTAGGGGGGCACTCCTAAGATTTGCTTAGAAGACGTTGCAATCGTATCGAATGCTTAAGGCCTCTCACTTGTGGTTAATTTACTGTTGACGAATCAAAAAGCTGGACATGTCTGACAACGATCTCTTCGACTCCGGGCCCCAGGGCGCCAAAAGCTATACGGCAAAGGACATCGAAGTCCTCGAGGGCCTTGAGGCCGTACGCCGCCGTCCCGGCATGTATATCGGCGGAACGGACGAGCGGGCGCTTCATCACCTCGCAGCCGAAATCCTGGACAATGCGATGGACGAGGCCGTGGCCGGCTTTGCAACCCGCATCGAGATGGAGTTGAAACCGGAAGATATTCTTCTGGTGCGGGACAATGGACGCGGGATACCCGTCGACCCGCATCCCAAGTTCAAGAATAAATCCGCATTGGAAGTGATTATGACGACCCTGCATGCGGGCGGAAAGTTCGGCGGCAAGGTTTACGATACGGCAGGCGGCCTGCACGGAGTGGGGGCATCTGTTGTGAACGCACTCTCGGAATCGATGGAAGTCGAAGTATTTCGGGAGCGGCATGGCTGGAAGATGCGCTTCGAGCGGGGCCGCGCCATCGGCAATCTGAAGGATACTGGCAGCGCCAACCGGAGGGGAACGGTAGTCACCTTCAAACCCGACACGCAGATATTCGGTAAATTGGCGCATTTCTCGCCGAGAGCGCTCTACCGCATGGCGCGTTCGAAAGCCTATCTCCATCGTGGCGTTGAGATCCGCTGGAGCTGCGCGCCGGAACTGCTCGGCGCCGACGGCAATACTCCTGCTGAAGACACGCTGAAATTTCCCGGCGGCATACTCGACTTCCTCAACTCGGAAATCGACGGGCACGAAGCTGTTACATCACGTAATTTTTCGGGAAGGACCGAAAACCGTGACGGCAAAGGTGCCGTCGAATGGGCGATCGCCTGGGTGTCCGACATGGATCCTTCCCTTCACTCCTACTGCAACACCATTCCGACGCCGCAGGGAGGAACACACGAACAGGGCTTCCGCAGCGGATTGACCAAAGCGTTGCGAGCCCAGGGCGAGCGCACCAATAACCGCAAGACTGCGCTTGTCTCCCCGGACGATGTGATGAACGCCGCGCATGCGGTGCTGTCGATCTTCATACGTGAACCCGAATTCCAGGGTCAGACGAAGGAAAAGCTTTCGTCTCCAGATGCGCAGCGCCTTGTAGAAAACGTTGTGCGCGATCATTTCGACCACTGGCTGGCCGAGAGCCCCCAGGAAGCCGATCGCCTGCTGGCCTTCGTCGTGGATCAGGCCGAGGAGCGGCTGCGACGAAAGCAGGACAAGGAAGTTTCGCGCAAAGCCGCCACGCGGAAACTGCGGCTGCCCGGAAAACTCGCCGATTGCAGCATCGGCAGTGCGAGCGGCACTGAAATCTTTCTTGTCGAGGGCGATTCGGCCGGCGGTTCTGCGAAGCAGGCCCGCGACCGGGCGACTCAGGCGGTACTGCCCCTGCGCGGCAAAATTCTCAACGTTGCGAGCGCGGCTACGGGCAAGCTGGAGCAGAATCAGGAGCTTGCGAATCTCGTGCAGGCGCTTGGGAGCGGGACGGGAGCACGGTACCGCGATGATGATTTGCGCTACGACCGCGTGATTATCATGACGGACGCCGATGTCGACGGCGCGCACATTGCATCGCTGCTGCTCACATTCTTTTTTCGCGAGATGCGCGGTTTGATCGACAATCACCACCTCTATCTCGCGATGCCGCCGCTCTATCGCATCACCCAGGGCAGCAAGACGGTCTATGCGCGCGATGACGCACACCGCGAGCATCTGCTCAAGACCGTCTTCAAATCGAATGCGAAAGTTGAGATATCCCGCTTCAAGGGACTGGGCGAGATGATGCCCGGTCAGTTGAAGGAAACTACCATGAAACCAGGCCATCGCACGCTGGAACGCGTGGAAATCGCCGGCGACGATGCGGCCGAAACGTCGTCGCTTGTCGAACGGCTGATGGGGAAAAAGCCGGAACTGCGTTTCCAGTTTATCCAGGAGAACGCACGCTTTGCACTGGACGTCGACGTCTGAATGTTACGTCGCCGGCACGTGGATTTCGCCGACAAGCGTAATTCCGTCTCCGTTCTGCGACGGAACCGCTGTTGGAGGGCGCGCCTTCAGCAGACTTCGCGCAAAGTCGGGGAGGCCGAATCGCCTCTCGTAAATACCAAGCGTTAACGGCCGGCGCATAGCCAGGGTCAGCGTGATCGACTCGTTCCGGCAGTCGCCGCTCATGCAGGAAAACAATATCGGATATTCGTCCGCCCAGCTTGCCGGAGCTTCAAAATGCTGGCCCTGCAGATCGACGGCCTTCAGCATGGCTGCTTTGGGAATAGCCAGGTACATCTGATCGGCGGCTTCGGAGCCATGAAACAGAAGCGTAATACGGCGCGCGCCGTTGACCGCGGGTCTTGCAACGACTGTGGCATCCGGCACCGGAAAGCGCGCCGAGCCGACCGGAGCGATGTAGGCACGCGGAAACGCGGGCAACAGGCGTTTTGGCCGCACCGAGAATGCCGACGCGGCACGCATGGAAGGCGGGAGCGGCGCTGCCGTGTCGAGAGCCCAGAACGCCTTGTCCCGGCTTTGCACATAACTGATGTTCAGCCGTTGCGCGATGGTCGTGCTATAGGTCGGCTGCTTCCCCTGCACAAAAGCTGCGCAAATGGCACCAACAAAGAAAATTGCCGTTGCAACCTGCCACGCCGGACGCGGAAGCGGGAAACACGCAAGCAGTGGCACAAGTGCGGAAAGCGCGACGGCAAAAGGCACCGTGAACATGGGGTGAAGCTTCAATCCCATGATACTCTCTCCTGTAGCCCCGATACTGCTCCATATGAGCAGTGAAACGAGTGCGGCGATCAGCAGCGCAAATTTGCCGTGTGCCGGGCTGTCGGACGTCCGGACTGTCGCGAGCAGGCAAATACCGGCGACAAGTGTCGGGATAAGAAAATACGGCGAAAATCCGGGAAAGAAGATGGCTGCTGGAACTCCGAGAATTCCGGACCAAAGCCAAACGGCTGCCGCCGCGGGCCGAACCGGGGCGAAACGGGAGACCAGCAACGCCGCCCCCGCCAGCTCAAGTGCAAGGCTCACGCGCAAGGCGAGTGGATGGGCATAGGATGGATCGGGCATCCCGGAGACAAGCTCTGCAATGCCATGCAACAAGAAACCGCTTCCTACCGAGACGATCAGCAAAACGGGCATGATCGCGAATGCCCATAACCACTGCGCCATGGAAACCGGGGAACCGTTCGTAAGAAATACAGCGAAGAAAAGAAGAAGCAGGGCGACAACCGCCAGCGGAATTGCCCAACTCACAGGAGCGCGCGGCAGCCAGCGGCCCAGTATGTCGAGATAGATGCCGTCCTCTTTCTGTAATTTCGTCAAATCGGCCTGTTCCAGCCCGCTCACCACTCCCAGCATATTATCGCCCTGTTGCTGAAGCGAAACGGGATCGAGATTGGCGCGCGTATCGAGCGGCGTATGGTAGTCGAAAACACCTCCGACATAGGCAAAATTGAACGACGGAAACCCTGCCGCGATGAAGAGCGTCAGATCGGTGTCATTGGGCAGAAAGCGATAGATCTCGTGGTACAGCGAACTTGTCGCGTAATGCGCGGTACCTCGCGCATAGATATCGATAAGCGGCCCGTCGCCAGGGCTGGTCTGAAACAGAAGGCTGGGCCCGCGATTGCCGCGTGCTTCGACGTTGACGACCGCGCCCACGCGAGCCTTCAGCGCAGGATTGCGAAGAAATGCGGTCGCTCCAATCAAATCCGCTTCTTCGCCATCCGTCAGCACGGCCATTACGGGATGTTTTCCGGCCGCGCCTCCGGCAATAAGCGCCCTCGTCGTTTCGATCACGGTGGCCACGCCCGATTCGTCATCGGCAGCACCCGGACCTGCGGGCACTGAATCATAGTGGGCAAGGAGAATAATCGCCTTCCCGGCGCCAGCTCTCACATCGGCGACGATGTTGTAAACGGTCGCGCAAATGAGTTCGCCGTCCGGGCGCGGCGGATGACATGCAAAGGAACGATACACCGTGGGATGCAGCCCGAGCCGTTGAAGTTCCTGGATCGCGCGCGAACGAACGCGCCCATTCTCCGCCGTCGAAACCGGATGCGGCTTTTCCGGCCCCAGAATTCGGGCCAATATTTGTTCTGCGCGACCGGCTGAAAACTGGTGTGGCGCCCCGTTCTGCGGAATAATTTCAGGTCGAGCCTGCCCATACACCTGCAGAAACCAGAATGATGCGGCCAGCATGAGCAGCGCTATTGTGATAACGAAATTGAATATTGGCGATTTCCGCTCGATCATCTGCCCGCTCGACCTTTCTCGCAGCCGCTCTGTGGTGTCGGGCCTGATCACCCGCCACCCCCGTTGTCTATGTACTCAGAGGGACACCACCTTGACTCTTGAAATTTTCTTGCTATTTCATCCTGGATGATGTTGCCGCGGCCGATCCGGGCTTGCGGCGCGGGCGCTGAGATGCGCCCCACCTTTTAGGAGCGCATGACGAACGACACGACCATCGGCGCGCAAGCCGGTATGGAAGAAGCCATAGCTGCAACTTCCGTCAATTCTCTCCCCCTGTCGGGATTCGACCAGTTGGGCCTGTCGCCTTCCATTCAGAAGGCTGTAGCCGAAAGCGGCTATTCGACGCCCACCCCGATCCAGGCGCAGGGCATCCCTCTGGTGCTCAAGCATCGGGATCTGATCGGAATTGCCCAGACGGGCACCGGCAAGACTGCCTCCTTCACACTGCCCATGATCGAGGTTCTGTCCCGTGGCCGCGCCAAGGCGCGCATGCCGCGGTCGCTGATTCTCGAGCCGACGCGCGAGCTGGCCGCCCAGGTAGCCGAAAGCTTCGAGCGCTACGGCAAGTACAACAAACTTTCGATGGCCTTGCTCATCGGCGGCGTTTCCTTCGACGACCAGGACAAGAAGCTCGACCGCGGCGTGGACGTGCTGATCGCGACGCCGGGCCGCCTGCTCGATCATTTCGAGCGCGGCAAGCTGATGCTGAGCCAGGTCAACATCCTCGTCATCGACGAAGCCGACCGCATGTTGGACATGGGCTTCATTCCAGACGTGGAAGAAATCTGCAAGAAGCTGCCCTTCACGCGGCAGACGCTGTTCTACTCCGCCACCATGCCGCCCGAGATCCAGAAGCTGGCGGACAAGTTCCTGCACAATCCCGTGCGCGTGGAAGTCTCCCGCCCGGCGACGACGGCGACCAACATCACCCAGGAAGTCATCGACGTCCCGAACAACGAATGGGCCAAGCGCGAAGCACTGCGCCGCCTCATCCGCGAAGCCGGCGAGATCACCAACGCCATCGTGTTCTGCAATCGCAAGCGCGATGTGGACGTGGTGGCGAAGTCGCTCACCAAGCATGGCTTCAACGCCGCGCCCTTGCACGGCGATCTCGACCAGTCCGTCCGTACACGGACGCTGGACGGGTTCCGCAGCGGCGCGGTGCAGATCCTCGTCGCCAGCGACGTGGCGGCGCGCGGTCTCGATATCCCTGCCGTGAGCCATGTGTTCAATTTCGACGTGCCGTTCCATCCCGATGACTACGTCCACCGCATCGGCCGCACGGGCCGCGCGGGACGCAGCGGTCAGGCCTTCATGCTGGCATCCTCAAAAGACGCGAAATGTGTCGAGGCCATCGAAAAGTTGACCGGCGGCGGAAAGATTCCGCACCGCACGCTCGAAGGTCTTGCCGACGCGGTTCAGGATCGTCCGCGCGACGATCGCCATCGCGGGCGCGAACGCAGCCGTGGTGGCAAGGATCGGGGCCGCGATCACCATCGCAACGTGCCGCATCACGGCAATCACGCGAGCATGGAACCGAGCCCGGCCGGCGCCACAGCGCCCGCGCCGCAACCCGTAGCCGCCGCTCCCGCTCCGCAGCCAAAGCCGCAGCATGAGCCCAAGCCGCAACATCACGAGCCGCGCGCGCAACAACACCACGTGCCGCGTCAGGATCATCGGCAGAAGCACAACAATCCGTCGAAGCAGCAAAACCGCCCGCAGCAGCCGTCCGAACCGAAGAAGCCGGACGCCCATCAGCTCCCGGCGTTCCTGCTCCGGCCGATCAACGTGCCCAAGCTTGCCGAGAAGCCCGCGCCGCGGCCGAAGAAAAAGATCGAGACGGAAAGCTGACGCTTACCGCTTGATCCCGCCGTTGAGCATTTTCTGGATTTTCTCGCCATAGGGCGGCCGCATCATCGCGGTGACATCCATCTTCGCCTGCTGGAACACGGCCTTGGCGTGGCTGAAGGTCTTGAAGCCGTCCACGCCATGATAGGCGCCCATGCCGGAGGGGCCGACGCCGCCGAACGGCAGGTCTTCCATCGACACATGCATCACCACATCGTTGACCGATACGCCGCCGGATGTGGTGCGCGTCAGCACCTTCTCCTGCTCTTTTGAATCGGCGCCGAAGTAATAGAGCCCGAGCGGACGGTCGTGCCGGTTCACATAGCCGATCGCCTCGTCCACGGTGTCGTAAGTCTTCACCGGCAACAGCGGCCCGAAGATTTCGTCCTTCATGATCTTCATGTCGTCGGTCGGGTTGAGGACGATGGTCGGTGGGATTTTGTGGAACGGCTGCTGCGAGAAATTCTCCTTCGCCGGATTCATCTCGACGATCTCCGCGCCCTTCGCTTTCGCGTCGTCGAGGTAGCCAGTCAGCCGGTCGAAATGGCGCTGGTTGATGACGGAGGTGTAGTCCGGGTTGTCCTTCAGCGTCGGGAACATCGTGCGCACCGCGGTGTCGGCGGCGGCCACGAATTCGCGCGCCTTGTCCCTCGGCACCAGCACGTAATCCGGCGCAAGACAGATCTGTCCCGCATTCAGCGTCTTGCCCATCATCACGCGATTGGCGGTGAGCTTCATGTCCGCGCTCTCGCCGATGATGACCGGCGACTTCCCGCCCAACTCCAGCGTCGTCGGCACGAGATTCTCCGCCGCCGCGCGCATGACGTGATAGGCGATGCTGGTCGCGCCCGTGAACAGCAGATGATCGAAGGCAAGCTTCGAGAACGCGCCACCGACATCCGGCCCGCCGGTGAACACGGCGACTTCAGTTTCGTCATAGGCGGATTTGAACATGCGCTCCATCAAATCGGAGCAGCGCGGCGTGAACTCGCTGGGCTTGATCATCACGCGATTGCCCGCGGCGAAAATTCCCGCAAGCGGCGTGAAGGTCAGATTGAACGGAAAATTCCACGGGCTGATGACGCCCACGGCGCCCTTCGGCTGGTACTCGACATAAGCCCGCGCACCGAACAGTCCGAGCAGCGCCGGTTCCACCTTGCGCTTCTCGCGCTTCATCCACGTCTTGAGGTGCGCCTTGGCGTGCTTCAGCGGCGCGATGGAACCCGATACATCCGTCAGCAGCGAAGCGTGCACCGAGCGGTGCCCGAAATCCTCGCGCAGTGCATCGGCGATGGCGT
>DATASL010000022.1:0-2084 GCA_036269235.1 Rhizomicrobium sp. | reverse complement strand
GCCGCGATGCTACACGGCGACACGGTAGGGCTCGTCGAATTCGCCTGCGTGACTTTGAGCAAGGTACAGTTCCGCCTTGAGCTTCTCACCATTTTGGGCAGTGAAACGCGCCTCGCTCCAGAATCGTTGTCGAGCGGCGCGCGCTTTTCAGTTGATGCGCCGCTCTGCTTGGAATGGGCTGACCCTCCGTCCCTGCTGATCCTTGCACCGGAACGGCTGTTGCGCTCGCCCGGCAGGGTCCGCGTGCTTGCGGCGCCCGGCAGTGTTCAGCCGCTCAGAAGTCATTGAGGTTTCCGAATGCGCATCACTACGCCTTTCGCTCCGATCGAAATTGGTGAAGCCGATTATTTTGCCTTCGATTTCACGCCGGATGTAGGTGCGGCTACGATCGTATCGACGAGTTGGAATTGCGCATTGGGCCCGTATGAGACAGCGATCGATCCGACACCGCAGTCTCGGATTTTCTCGGTTTCTCCGCAAACTGCTATTCAAATGCGGTCGCCGCTGGACGGATCGCTGCAGACGCGTACTGGGGAGTTTTCCGTCGGCTTAATCGGGGGTATGCCGGTGTCGGCAGCTGGCGGTAATTACATTCTCGAGGCCACCGCCAATTTAAGCGACGGGCGTGTTCTGAAGCTCAATTCGACGGTGCAATGCAAGCTGCCGGGGCCCTGACTCTTCGGCAGCCGGCGTCGCTTGTGCGGCTACCAAAATAATTCCGACACTGACTGGGATTTCCAATTATGCGGCTTTACGGCGCAATCCAGAAGGTCGAGCCTCAGGACGACGGGACCGTGCGGGTGTACGGGATCGCGACATCCGAGGCTCTGGACGAACAGGGAGAGATTGTGCGGGCGGATGCCATTCGCCCGGCTATCCCCGACTACATGCGTTTTCCCGCTCTTCGCGAGATGCATCAACTCTCCGCCGCCGGAACGACGCTCGAAGCCGAGGTGTGCGAGGACGGCACCACCCGCATTGTCGCCCATGTCGTCGACCCGGTCGCGGTGGCCAAGGTAAGAAATAAGGTCTATCGGGGCTTCTCCATCGGTGGGCGCGTCACACAGCGCGAGGCCGGCAACCCGAACACTGTAACCGGTCTCGTCTTAAACGAGATTTCTTTGGTCGATCGACCCGCGAACCCAGAAGCCGTTTTTGACTGCTGGAAAGCAGCAATGCCGCCAGATGCTCCTCTCGCTGTCGCAGAGCCAATCGTGAAAGGCGAACCCGTCGACACAGAACAGGCCCTGTCGGGACCACAACCGTTTAACGCTCCAATCCAGATCTGGGCCTGTACTGTTCCCGATCACCGTCATCTGGCGAAAACGGATGCGGTAAAATGCCTCGAGGGCAACGCCGCACTAGCAGAAGACCGGCGCGCGACCGTCTCCGCAAGGGCGACGATGGCCAATAATGAAAAAGACAAGGCACCCCGGGCTTCTCTGATGAAAGCTCTGCGTGATGTCGGTCAGATCGCTCGCGTAATGGCTGAGCTCGACTGGTTGAGGGACGCTCTGGAACGCGAAGCGGCCGTCGGGAACGATCCGTCCCCGCAGCCGGCGCGACTGCAGGCGATGATCACTGAACTTTGTGATTTCCTTAGCCGCTTGGCAAACGAGGAAATAGATGAAACCCCGGGCGGCGCGGAAACCGACGGCTCGCCACGTGGATCGGCAATGCCTGAGATGCCCGGTATGGCCGCTGCATCCGATCTTGAACGCGTCGCTGCTCTTCGCCCGAAAGACGGCCCCAATATGCCGCAGTTTGCCGGCGGCGCCATTGCGAAGTCCAAGCGTTCGCGGGGCGACCAGGCACTGCTGAACACGGCCAATTTTGCGTGCGACCAATGTCTGAAATTCGGAGGGCTTTCGGTCGATGAGCAGGCTAACATGAAACAGGCACGCGATTATCTGCAGGAAGCTGGCGCCGTGCCTGCCCCGCTCTGGGCTGCCGGAAGAACGGAAGATGACGACCCTCCGCCAGCTTGGCAAGAATGCCCTGCGGGTGACAGCCCTGAGGTCGACATCGTGAAAGTGCTCGGCGTCGTCACCAAGGCGCTGTGCAAACGTGAGCGTGCCCACCAG
>DATASL010000021.1:0-24587 GCA_036269235.1 Rhizomicrobium sp. | reverse complement strand
TCGTATCGAACGCTTCTTCAACAAGCTGAAAAACGCCCGACGCGTTGCTACACGCTACGATAAAACCGTCGACAGCTTCATGGCCTTCGTTCAACTCGCCTCAATCAAAATCTGGTTGAGGTTTGTCAACAGAACCTAATTACGTTGAACTGATAGCGTAATGGCCGGCCGACGGGCCGGCCATTCAATCCGCATCCATTTTCAGCGCGGCGATGAAAGCTTCCTGGGGGATTTCTACCTTGCCGAACTGGCGCATTTTCTTTTTGCCCTCTTTCTGTTTGTCGAGGAGCTTTCGCTTGCGGGAGATGTCGCCACCGTAACACTTGGCCGTCACGTCTTTGCGCAACGCCTTGATCGTCTCGCGCGCAATGATGCGGCCGCCGATCGCCGCCTGGACGGACTCGCAGCACGCGGACCAGCACCTCTGCCTCCAGGCCGTGTGTTGCAATTGTAGAACGCATGCAATACAAATTCGGCATGAACGACGAGACCCTTTCCTTACGAATTTCGAGGGCCGAACTCGAGGCGCTGCGCAAGCACGCCCGGGTGGAAGGCGTCTCGCAAGGAAGCCTGGTTCGCCGCGCGCTCAAGGCTTATGGGGTCACCGCCGAAGTGCCGAAAGCGAAGTCAGGTTACAAGGTCATCAAGCGATTCCTGGGGCGCAGCCGCGGCGGATCAAAAGATCTCTCCACCAATCCGAAGCATCTGGCGAGCTACGGCCGGTAACGGAGTGTGGATCATCGACACGGGCCCGCTCGTCGCCCTTCTTGTCGGCGACGACCGTTCGCACGCCTGGGCGGTTGAGCAAAGCAAAGAAGCACCGCCCTTCGTGTTCACCTGTGAAGCGGTCATCTCCGAAGCGTTGTTCCTCCTGAAGCGCGACGGCCATGAGGCGGGCGATCTCTTTGGCCTCGTAGACGTAGGATTTCTCCGCGTCGATCTCGATTTTCACACAGAATACGTCCGCGTTCGCGAATTGATGCGGCGGTACCGGGACCGCCCCATGTCCTACGCCGACGCCTGCCTCGTGCGCATGGCCGAACTTCATCAAGGTGCCACTGTCTGGACTCTCGACCGGGATTTTCAATTCTACCGGATGCATCGCAGGCAGGCTTTGACGCTGAGAGCGCCGTGGTGAGCGAAGAGGTCGCGGCGTCATGCTTCGGCAGGTTCGTCTCGCCGTCGGGCAGGATGACGCTGTCTGCCACTTATCTAACGAAGCGGACTCCGATGAATCGCCTGTTCTTCAGACTGTGTGCCGGCGCGGTTGGCTGCGCAATGGCGCTGCAGTTTCCGTCAGCAGCAGTCGCGAAAACAGAAAAAAGTTCTTCACTCATTCGCCGGACCGCCGGCCAGAGCGGGCTCCTATAATGCGGGCCTGATCGATGTGAAGGGTACGCTGTATGGTACAACGTATTCTGGCGGCGGCGGCGTGGATATTGAGTCCTGCTCAAGCGCGGGTGAGGGCTTCAATCCGCATCCATCTTCAGCGCGGCGATGAAAGCTTCCTGCGGGATCTCGACCTTGCCGAACTGGCGCATTTTCTTTTTGCCCTCTTTCTGTTTGTCGAGGAGCTTGCGCTTGCGGGAGATGTCGCCACCGTAACACTTGGCCGTCACGTCTTTGCGCAACGCCTTGATCGTCTCGCGCGCAATGATGCGGCCGCCGATCGCCGCCTGGACGGGAATCTGGAACAGATGACGCGGAATCAGTTCGCGCAATTTCTCGCACATCGAGCGGCCGCGCGCTTCCGCCCGGCTGCGATTGACGATCATCGATAAGGCATCAACCGGTTCGGCATTGACGAGGATCGACATCTTCACGAGATCGCCCTCCTCATAATCTTCGATGTGATAATCGAAGCTCGCATAGCCGCGGCTCACGGATTTGAGCCGGTCGTAGAAATCGAACACCACTTCGTTGAGCGGCAGGCGATAGACGACCATGGCGCGGCTGCCGGCATAAGTGAGTTCGATCTGCCGCCCGCGCCGATCCTCGCAGAGTTTCAATACTGCTCCCAGATGCTCGTCTGGCACGAGGATCGTCGCCTTGATCCACGGTTCCTCGATCCGCTCGATGTAAACGGGATCGGGCATGTCGGCGGGATTATGCAGCTCCTTCGTGCTGCCGTCGGTCAGATGGATATGATAGATCACCGAGGGTGCCGTCGCAATCAGTTCGACCGCGAATTCGCGCGTCAGCCTTTCGCGTACGATCTCGAGATGTAACAAACCGAGAAAGCCGCAGCGGAAGCCGAAGCCGAGCGCCGCCGAAGTTTCCATTTCATAGGTGAAGCTGGCATCGTTCAGATGCAGTTTGCTCAGCCCGTCGCGCAGATCCTCGAACTGCGCGGCATCGACAGGAAACAGGCCGCAGAACACCACCTGCTGCGCCGGCTTGAAGCCGGGCAGCGGTACATCCGTTCCTTTGCGCTCGTCGGTCAGCGTATCGCCGACTTGCGTGTCGGCGACTTCCTTGATCGCGGCGGTGATGAAACCCACTTCGCCGGGCCCGAGTAAATCCACCATTACCTGTTTGGGCGTGAACACGCCGACGCGCTCGACCTGATAGACCGCGTCGGCCGCCATCATCCGCACCCGCTGGCCCTTCCTCAACGCGCCGTCGACCACCCGCACCAGCACCACGACGCCGAGATAGGCGTCGTACCAGCTGTCCACGAGCAGGGCTTTGAGCGGTGCCTCGCCGTCCCCTTTGGGCGGCGGCAGGCGATGGACGACGGCTTCGAGCACCCCTTCGATGTTGAGGCCGGTCTTGGCCGAGATCGGAATGGCGTCGGAGGCGTCGATGCCGATCACATCCTCGATCTGCTGGCGCACGCGGTCGGGCTCGGCGGCCGGCAAATCGATCTTGTTGAGGACGGGCACGATTTCGAGATCGGCGTCGATCGCCTGGTAGACGTTGGCGAGCGTCTGCGCCTCCACGCCCTGGCTGGCATCGACCACCAGCAGCGCGCCCTCGCAGGCGGCGAGGCAGCGCGAGACTTCATAGGCAAAGTCCACATGGCCCGGCGTGTCCATCAGATTGAGGACATAAGCCTCGCCATTCCTCGCCGTGTAATCGAGGCGGACCGTCTGCGCCTTGATGGTGATGCCGCGCTCGCGCTCGATATCCATGGAATCGAGCACCTGGTCTTTCATTTCGCGCGCGGAAAGGCCGCCGGTGACCTGAATAAGCCGGTCGGCGAGGGTCGATTTCCCATGATCGATATGCGCGACGATGGAAAAATTGCGGATATGGGCAAGGTCGGTCATTGGCCGCGCCGTCTAGCGCGTGGCCGCCGCAAAGGGAACCCCGACACGGAAAGAATGGACCGCAAAGTCGCCAAGAACGCCAAGGCCCGCGGTTACATCCGACATTCCCTTGGCGGCCTTGGCGCCTTGGCGGTTCAATCCAATTCCATTACCCGCCAGCTCGGCCGTTAATCGCTCGCAGCGTGAGTCCGAGAGGGATGAGCGCCGCCAGTTGGGGCAGCACCGAAACGATGACGAGACACACGAGCGAAACGTCATACAGCGCGCCCATCGCGGCGCTGCCGAGAAACCAGGCAACGCCGAAAATGGCGGTGAAGATTCCATAGGCCCGTGCCCGCGCATGGGCCGGCACCATATGGGCAATCGCAGCCGACATCACCGAGGCCTGCACGCCCAAAGCGGCACCCCATAACAGCGTCCCGATGAACGCGAAAACATATCCGCCGAGAAATACCAGCGGCGCCACGGCTGCGCCGAACAGAACACCCCAGATCATCACCTGCAGCCCGCGCAAATCATACCAGCGGCCGAAGACGAGCGAGGCGATGCCGCTTGTCGCCATCGCGCCCGCATAAAAGACGGGTATCTGCGCGGCGGGCACGGTGTGCGCCTTGCCGAAATGGAAAGCGATGAGCGGATAATCCGCAAAGCCGAACGCGATAAACGCCAAAGCCAGCGTGTAGAGCCAGAACGTGCGCGAGAAGCCGCCGTGGCCGGCGTTTGTCGGCGCGTCCGGAAAGCGCAGCGCAACGCCGACTACGAGAATAATGGTCAGTGCGGCTGGTACGCCCAGCCAAAGAAACGCATCGCGCCAGGCGCCGTGACGCGCCAGAACCAGCGCCGCGATCAGCGGGCCGGCCAGGGCGCCTGCCTGGTCGAGCGCTTCGTGCAGCCCGAATGCCCAGCCCTGGCCGATTTCTTCGCCGGCATGACTCATCATGGTGTTGCCGGCGGGGCTGCGCACCGCCTTGCCGGCGCGTTCGAGCACGATCAGCAGCGCCGCCATCTGCCAGCTGCCGGCAAGCGCCAGCGCCGGCACCGCCGCCATCTGGATCGCATAACCCGCAATCGCCATCGCCCAATAGGCATGGCTGCGCTGGACAAACGGTCCCGTAATAAGCCGCAGCAGATAACCGGCAAGCTCGCCTGTACCGGCCACAACGCCAACAATGGTCGCGCTCGCGCCGAGCACGGCAAGAAACGGCCCCGAGATGCCGCGCATGCCTTCATAGGCCATGTCGGCGAACAGGCTGACGACGCCGAACGCCACCACGAAGGCAAGGGCGGAGCGTTTGTCGAAAGCGCAGATAGCGTTAGAGTTCATGCGAATGTCCTCAATGTCTACTTGTTCGAAGGACGCGGACGATGAATAGGGCAAAGGAATGGGAGCGTCAGCCACCGCGCGTTGACGAAGAAATTCTATTCGCAGTGGAGAATAAACGCGAAATCAAAGAAGCGGTCGAGATGTGGAACCGAAAGCTTTTGGTCGGTACGAAGTTGTCCACAGGCATGGGCGGATGTATTGCTTGGAATCCTTCCGAGAAATACTGGTGCCACTTCGCGGGGTTCGACAAGCGGGGGAAGCACAAAAAGAGTTCCGAACGCTCGTACTGGAATCCTTTTGGATTAGTTCCAGAGCGGTACCGGAAGAACATGATTGTACAAATAAATCCGCCGGACGCTGGGAAGAACACGAATAGGGAGGGAGTTGTTGCCAAGGACTCGCGTGGACGGATATGGGTGCTTCACGGGGGGCGTCTTTCTCTCCCAAATCGCACGCTCAGCGGAGAAGAATTTCATGAGGCGGCAGGTAGCCACAGCAATCCGGCTGTCGTGCAGTTTCGAGACAATACAACATTTCGATACCAGAAGGTCGTGATGCTGAATCAGTCGTCATCAGCGGTTCAAAAGGCCACGGCCAAGTATGTGCGTACCTCGAAGGACGTGCGCCTGTACTATATTGATGGTTTGAGCCGGGCAGATGTGTCGGAGCAACTAGATGAAGCATATGGCATGGAAGGTGGGCCCGCCCACTTCTGGTACGAGAGAAAGATAAGGAACTCAAAGGCCGCCACAGAACGCAAACGCCGAGACGGATACGTGTGCCAAATATGCGCGTTCAAGTTCGAAGATGCATACGGGGAGGCGGGGCGTGAATTTGCGGAAGCGCGTCATAAAAAATGGTTGAAGAATTATGGTGCAGCTGAAAGCGCGGACCCTGACAAATTGATTACTGTGTGCTCCAATTGCCATCGAATGCTCCATAAGCTTGGGGAGGGCAGCGGTGTCGAGGAACTCAAGAATGCGATACAATCGCAACAGCGGAAAGCGGGCCGACGCGCCGCGGCGACACGCAGATCGAGTTCAACTGCGACGGAATTCAAACCATCCTTCGAAAGCTCGGCAGCCGATCTTCGGAGGCAAACGCGGAGACGGAAACAGACTCCTTCGGAAGAGCTGCTTCGTAAGGCGCGCGACGAGCGATAGTTGCTCAAACATAATTGTCATTCCCGCGAAAGCGGGAACCCGGAGGTGAGGCTGCAAGAGAGAGTTGACTGGCGCAACGGCGTCGATTCCAACAGTTGCAGATGCTGAGTTCCCGCTTTCGCGAGAATGACGAGCAGTGGGGATTCGCGAGTAGAACGACTACATACGCAACGTACCGCCCGTCGCCTTGCTGACGGCAGCAACAAGTCTCCGCGCCACAGATTCGATCTCCGCGTCCGCCAGCGTGCAATCTTTGGGTTGCCGCAGTATCGCGGCGGCGAGGGATTTTTTGCCTTCGGGGATACCGGGGACTTCCCAGAAATCGAACACATCCACGCGCTCGATCAGCACGCCGTCAGCGTCATACACAACGGAGAGCTTGTTTCTCGGTCGTGGGCGCCCTTGGTGCGTAGTCCCGCGCCTCGAATTCCTGTTGCCAGCTTTCGAAATCATCCCAATTGCCGCCACGGCTGTGGAAGTAAAGACGCTGCGCAATCAAGCGCATGGGCGGCGTAAGCAGCAGGAGATTGATCAGCGAATTGGGCGGCGCCAGATCGAGCATCTGCCGCACAACACGCTTGAACCGGAATCTCGGAATTTCCGCTGCCATGGCCTGAACGGGGTGTGCGCCGCGGTCGAGGAGATAATCACTAACAAGCTGCGCGGCTCTCCGTCCGAAATGGAGCGCGGTATGGATGCCGCCGCCAGTCACCGGCGAAACGAGTCCCGCCGCATCGCCAATCAGCAATACGCGCCCGCGACCCAGAGGCTCGACGGGGCCACCGGCAGGTATGAGACCGCCGCGGCGCTCGATCACCGACAGGCTTTGCACACCGAATGTATTCTTCGCCCGCGCAACCAGCGCCGATATATCGGGCTTTGAACCCAGTCGCGCGGCGGCGCCCAATTGAGTCATGCCGCATCCGGCCAGAACCCAGCCAATATAGGCCGGCGCGATCCGGCTGTCGGCAAAACAATGCAGGAAACGCGGATCC
This sequence comes from Rhizomicrobium sp., assembly GCA_036269235.1. Taxonomy (GTDB): domain Bacteria; phylum Pseudomonadota; class Alphaproteobacteria; order Micropepsales; family Micropepsaceae; genus Rhizomicrobium. The sequence continues at coordinate 17,833 of DATASL010000021.1, read as the reverse complement.
ATCGACGGAAGCGTTTCGCATTCCATCTCGGCTCCCGCGAGAAAGCGCCTGTTCCTGCCAAGGCCGAACACGGCCGCAACGCGGGACCGTGCGCCGTCCGCACCCACCAGGTACTTTGTTCGAATGCCGTACGCCGGAATCGTTATGCCGGTCTCGTCGGCATTCGCCGACTCAAATTTGCGGCCCAGCAATAGCCGTGCGCCGGCGCGCTCCGCCTCCGTGGCGAGCCAGCGCAGAAGCCCTGCGGTGTCCGTGGCCTGAAAGTAATATCCCGGTGCATGGAGATCGAGCGAACGGCCATTGGGCGCATAGAGGCGCACGCCGCGAATCTTTTTCAGGAGATGTGCCGGAAGGTCAAAGGCGTCCGTGACTTCTTTGACCACAATGCCTGTCGTACGGATCCGCGCGCCCACATCAGGCTTGGAGTCCACAACGGCGACACTGAGACCGCGCAAAGCCGCCGTGCGCGCGCAGGAAAGACCGGCAAAGCTTGCACCGACAACAACGAGATCGAACTTTTGCAGCACGGGAGCCTCCCCAATTCTGCCGGAGGCTGATGTGCCTTCATGGCAGGATTGGGACCGGATCCGGCCCCTTCACCCATCACCTCGCTCGCAGCACTGGCGGTTTCCCGGCCGCCCGGACACCGCTATGGTGGCAGCAGAGGAGTCTAGGGGTTGCCGCTGCAGAATCAACCATGGCAGCCCGTCTGATGCTCGCTGCGGACAAAAAGGATTGGCCCATCGCCGCGTATCGGGGCCACGAGCAGCCAGAACGGCCTATCCTGGATTTGAAATCGTGCGAGCCGGCAGCGTGAAAGAAACAGCCCTTTTGATAGTTTTCCTGTGCGATGGGCACAACGCGTCGATCTCGCGGTGTTCATGAACCATAAGTGACCCTGTTCAAGCGCCGGATGGATCAAGTCATGTGGGACGGCGATCCCAAAGGTTATTATAGCATACTTGGAGTTCCGATTTCGGCGACCGGCCGCGAAATTCGGACGTCCTTCAGGAAGCTGGCAAAACAACTCCATCCGGACAGAAATCCGGATCCGGATGCGCCCCGGCTATTCCGGGCTATCCGTGAAGCCTATGAAGTGCTCGGAGATGCGAGCCGCCGCGCCCTTTATGACGGCCAGCCCTACGAATCGGGGCATCGTGATCAGCCATCGCGTGCTCCGGGCCCTGTTGTTTGTTCAGGCTGCGGCCAGGTGACAGCGCAACCGCGCTTCGCAATTTTTTACTGTGTTGCCAGCGCAGTGCTGACGTTTCGCAAGCCTGTTCAAGGCATTTTCTGTGCAGCCTGCGGCAGGCGCACGGCGTTGAAAGCTTCGGCAATTTCCGCCGTGGCCGGCTGGTGGGGCATACTCGGCCCGATCGATACCGTGCGAACAATCATTCGGAACGCCAGGGGAGGAATCCAGCCGCGCGCCATAAATGACAGGCTGCAGTGGACCAATGCGCAAGGTTTTCTGGCGATCGGAAAGCCGGAACTCGCTTACGCTTTGGCGCGTGAACTCCTGTCCTCAGAAACAGACAATCTTGCCCGCGCGGCTGAACGGTTGCTCGCGTCGTTGAAGTTGCAGGGCATCGGGGACGTACCCCCACTGAAGCGTCAATGGCGCTTTTCGCCGGTCTTCGCATCCCTTCACGTCATTCTCATGCTCCTGGCACCGGCAATTTTTATTTCCTATTTTCCTCCGGAACCTCTGATACAGGCCGTCACGAATTCGCTGACGAATACAGGCGACCAGAGCCCGCCCGATCCACTGGTATGTGACGAACCGCCTTCGAACGGGCAGATTCTGGAAGACAATACCAACTGGTTCCGAATCACGAATGTGATGGAGATACAAAACAGATCGGGGCACGACGCCATCATCAAAATCCGGGATATCGCGTCGGGCAAAATGCTGGTTTCTTTTTTTGCTGCAAATAATGCTACGACAAGATTTAACCGCATCCCGGATGGGACCTACCGGATTCAATATGCCTTCGGGAAAAACTTCGGCCGGGATTGCGCATCGTTTCAAGGGCGGCTCGTTGCGGCAGAATTTCCGAATTCCGCAACGTTCGTCACGAGCTTCAGGGGCATCGAGATCGACCACCAGGTTTCAATTTTTACTCTTCATTCCGTGCCGGCGGGCGGCGCTCACCCAAACACCATCGGCGCGAATGCGTTCAACGCGCCGTAACGCCTACATCCGCAACATTCCGCCCGTTGCCTTGCTGACCGCCGCGACGATCTTCTGTGCAGCGGCATCGATTTCCGCGTCGGTCAGTGTGCGATCCCTGGGCTGGAGGCGCACGGCGATGGCGAGGGATTTTTTGCCTTCGGGGATGCCGGTGCCTTCATAGACGTCGAACACGTCGACGCGATCGATCAGCACGCGGTCGGTATTCCGCGCGGCGCGAACCACATCTTCAGAACTGATCTTGCTGTCGAGCACGAAAGCAAAATCGCGTTCGACGGCAGGAAACGGCGAAGGCTGGAACGCGGAACGCGCGGCGCCCTTTGCTTTCGGTTCCGGGATCGCGTCGAGGAACACTTCGAACGCCGCGGCCGGCCCTTTCAGATCGAAGGCCTGAAGAATGGCGGGGTGAATTTCGCCGAAATATCCGAGTATTTTCGGACCGAGCGCGAGCGTGCCGGAGCGGCCGGGATGATACCATGCCGGCGCACCGCTCTTGACAGGTGCCGTCATGGGCGACCCCATCGCGGCCTCAAGCACCGCGAGCATGTCCGCCTTCACATCGAAAGCGTCGGCGCCGTGCATGTCCTTTGTCCAGTTGCGCGGCGCGGCGCCCGCGCGAATTCCGGCGGCGACAGTTTTCTGTTCGCCCGGCATGCCGCTTTCGAATTGCCCGCCGATCTCGAACAGCATCAGTTCGGTCGTGCCGCGCGCCATATTGCGCTGGGCGGCGGCAAGCAGCGAAGGAAGGATGCCGGGGCGGAGCGCATCCATATCCGCCGCGATCGGATTCTCGACCTGCCGGAAATCATCGCCGCCACCAAACAATGCCGCATGCGCACGGGGAATGAAGGAATACGTGATGGCTTCGCTGAAGCCGCGTGCGGCAAGCGCGCGCCGCGCAAAACGCGTGCGCTTCTGCGAAGCGCTCAATACCTGCCGCGCCACCGCATGCGGGCGCGACATCGGAACCGCAGGAACCTTGTCGATGCCGTGGATGCGCACGACTTCCTCGACGAGATCGGCCGGCCCCGCAATGTCGTTGCGCCAGGAGGGCGGTGTCACGCGCATCTCGTCCGTGGCATCGACGGCAAAACCGAGGGAAGTAAGTATTTCCCGGATTTCGCCTGCCGGCAGATCAATTCCCGCCAGCCGCCGTACGGGCTTCGGCGAAAATGGTATTTCACGCGTGACGAGCGGTGCTATTCCGGCGACGACGGTTTCTCCCGGCTCGCCGCCGCAAAGTTCGAGAATCAGTTGCGTCGCGAGTTCGAGACCGGACGCCACAAACGCCGGATCGACACCACGCTCAAAGCGATAACGCGCATCCGAAAGAATGCCGAGATTGCGACCCGTTGCAGCAATGCGCTGCGCATCGAACAGCGCCGATTCGATGAACACGTTCGTGGTGGTTTCGGTGCAGCCCGAATCCTTGCCGCCCATGATGCCGCCGATGCTGAGCGACCGCGCCGTGTCGGCGATCACGACCATGTCGGTGTCGAGCAAATAGGCGCGATCGTCGAGCGCCGTCAGGGTTTCGCCGTCGCGGGCGAACCGCACCTCTATGTCGCCGGAGAGTTTGTCGGCATCGAAAACGTGCAGCGGACGGCCGCGATCCAGCGCGATGAAATTTGTGATATCGACGAGCGCGGAAATCGGTCGAAGCCCCACGGCGCGAAGCCTTGTCTGCAGCCAGGCCGGGCTCGGCCCGTTCTTTACGTTGCGGACGATCCGCCCGGAAAAGATCGGGCAGGCGTTCTCCGCGCCGGGCGGAAAATTCAATGAAATTCCGATGGGCGCGGGATAGGCGCCTTTCACCGGCGTGACGGCCGGCGTTTTCAATCGTCCGATTCCGGCCGCGGCGAGATCGCGCGCGATGCCCCAGACGCTGGTGCAATCGCCCCTGTTGGGTGTGATCGAAACGTCGATCACCGGATCGTCGAGTCCAAGCACCAGCGCCGCCGGCGTGCCGATTACCGCGCTCGCGTCCAGTTCGATGATGCCGTGATGTTCTTCCGAAAGCAGAAGCTCGCGCTCCGAGCACAGCATGCCGCGCGATTCCACGCCGCGGATGGCGGAGACTTTCAGCACCTCGCCCGAAACCGGAATAACAGTCCCCGGCCGTGCGAATACGCCTTTCCTGCCGGTCTGCGCGTTGGGCGCGCCGCACACGACCTGAACAATATCGTTGCCGGTATCGACCATGCACAGCTTGAGCTTGTCGGCGTTGGGATGTTTATCCGCCGACACGACATGGGCAACGATGAAATCACTTAACGCGGCGCCTTTGTCCTCGAGGGATTCCACTTCGAGCCCGATACGCGTCAGCGTCTCGGCGATGGTCTGCGCGTCGGCATCGGTTTCGAGATGTTCTTTGAGCCATGAGAGCGTGAATTTCATGGCAGTCGCTCCACAGCTGCTTCACCTCCCCCTGGCGGGGAGGTCGAAAAACGCGCTCCCGCGCACACTCTCGACACTTTAGCAGCGAGAGCGTTTTTCGGGTGGGGGGCAAGCGTTCCCACCCGGACCCCCACCCGAAATTTGCTTCGCTTTGCTTCGCACATTTCGACCTCCCCGCAAGGGGGAGGTGATACGGAGTCTCGTTCGAATAACTTCACCGGCTCAGCCCCCCGTCCAGCGTCGGCAGATCGAGGGCGGCGAAGCCGTAATGGCGGAGCCAGCGCAAATCGGCGTCGAAAAACGGGCGCAAATCCGGCGCGCCATATTTCAGCATCGCCATGCGGTCGAGGCCGAAGCCGAAGGCGAAGCCCTGATAGCGTGCGGGATCGATGCCGCACATTTCGAGCACGCGCGGATGCACCATTCCCGAACCGCCCAGCTCCAGCCAGTCATTGCCGGTGCCGAATTTGATCTGCCCTCCGGACCGGTCGCAGCGCATGTCCCATTCGACGCTGGGCTCGGTGAATGGAAAGAAGGACGGCCGCGCGCGCAATTCGATCCTGCCGACTTCGAAGAAGGCGCTGCAGAACTGTTCCACCACCCAGCGCAGATGGCCGAGATGGGTTTCCTCGTCTATCACCAGAGCTTCGAGCTGATGAAACATGGGCGTATGGGTTGCGTCGGAGTCCTGGCGGTATGCGCGGCCGGGAACGATCACACGAATCGGCGGCTTCTGCGTCAGCATCACACGCGCCTGCACCGGGCTCGTATGCGTGCGCAGCACATGTCGCGAGCCGTCGGCCTGCCGCGCGACATAGAAGGTGTCGTGCATCTGCCGGGCGGGGTGGTCCTCCGGAATGTTGAGACTGGTGAAATTATAATCATCGTATTCGACATCGGGCCCCTCGGCCACGGCGAAGCCGAGATCGGCGAAGATGGCCGTGATCTCGTCCTGAACCTGCGACACCGGATGGATGCAGCCGCGCGATTCGGGACGGGTCGGCAAGGTGACATCAATGCGCTCGAAGGCGAGACGCGCATCGAGTTGTTGGCGCGCGAGCAAGGCTTTGCGTCCGGCGATGGCCGCAGTGATGCGATCCCGCAGCCCGTTGAACAGCGGGCCGTTCTCGCGCCGCTCCTCGGGGCTCATGCCGCCCAGAGATTTCAAGAGCTCGCTGACCGCGCCCTTCTTGCCGAGCGCCGAGACGCGCACAGCATCGAGCGCAGTTTCATCACCCGACGCTGCGATCTCGGCGAGGATATTCTGTTCGAGAGAGTCGATGCCGGTCATGATGACAAGAGCGCCTGTTCACCTCCCCCTTGCGGGGGGGTCGAAATTTGAGAGCCCTTCGCGAGAAAATTTCGGGTGGGGGCTGACGCATTCCCCACCCGAAAAACGCTCGCACTTCGCCTGTCTTACAGGCCTTGCGCGCAAACGCGTTTTTCGACCTCCCCGCAAGGGCGAGGTGAAACGACGGGCTAAGCCCGCGCCTGTTCCGCCAGCGCCTTGAAGGCTTCCGGCTCGCGTATGGCGAGGTCGGAAAGCACCTTGCGGTCGAGCTCGATCCCGGCCCTGGCCAGCCCGCTGATAAATCGGCTGTAGGTCAGTCCGTGCAGCCGGCAGGCGGCGTTGATGCGCTGGATCCAGAGGGCGCGGAAATTCCGCTTCTTCAGCTTTCGCCCGATATAGGCGTACTGCATCGAGCGGTCGACGGCCGCATTGGCCGTCGTGATGTTGTTCTTGCGGCGGCCGCGGAAGCCCTTGGCCTGCTTGAGAACGCGCTTGCGGCGCAAATGCGAAGCTACGGCGCGGGGTGCACGAGACATGAAGGTCCTCCCTAGGCCGAATACGGCATCCAGCGGCGGACGCGCTGGGTTTCCGAGGCCGACATGACCGATGTGCCGCGCAGTTCGCGGATCTGCTCGTTGGTGCGCTTGATCATGCCGTGCCGTTTGCCGGCCTGGCCGTGCTTGAGCTTGCCGTTCGCAGTGAATTTGAAGCGCTTCTTGGCGCTCGACTTGGTCTTCATCTTGGGCATTTTGCGGTCTCCTTTTGGGATGGCCGGCTCGCTGGCCAGCGGTCGCATTCGGGGCCGACACGGCATGCCCTTTACGCCGGGCGGCCCGAAAGAGGCGGCTTCTATACGGAAAGGCCGTGTGCTGGCAAGGCGCCTGCTTGTTACCGCAGGGCGGTACGCATAAGATTTGGCAAGTTTCGCAGGGGAAACCGACATGAAAATCGCCGACGAATTCCGGACCTTCGCCATGCGCGGCAGCGTGATCGACCTTGCCGTCGGTGTGGTCGTGGGCGCCGCTTTCACCGCCATCGTCACGTCGCTGGTCAAGGACATCATCACACCGCCTATCGGTCTCGCGCTCGGGGGCATCGACTTCACCAATTTCTTTATCGTGCTGAAGGGAAAAGCGGGTCTCGCGACACTCAAGGCCGCGCAGGACGCCGGCGCCGTCACAATCAACTATGGCGCCTTCATCCAGGCGATCATCAACTTTCTCATCGTCGCCTTCGTGCTGTTCCTGATCGTCCGTTCGATCAACAAAATGACCGCGCCGAAAGTAGTGCCCGGTGCACCGCCCCCGCCGCCGCCGGAAGACGTCGTATTGCTGCGAGAGATCCGGGATCTGCTGAAAACACGCGCCTAGCTTTAGGGAGCGTCAAATGATGCCTGTCGTGGCGCCGGCGCGTCCGGCCGCGCCGTGGGCGCGCCCAAATTCGGCCATCATCGGATGGGTGTTTGCAGCCACGCGATCCGGCGGTGACGGCAACCTGGGACGGACCCCGGGCAGAAGAGGTTTGCGGATGAAATTTGCGCAGGCGGCCGTGGGGATCGCGGCAGCAGCGATATTCGTGATTGTGATGTTCGTGTTTTCCCCGGAGGTCCATGCGCAGGCGACACCGCAGGCCGCACCGACAGGTCCCAGCGCACAAACACAGCAGCTCGGTGCGCCGCAGGCCGCACCGACGACCAATGTTGAAGTGAACTCCACCGCCGCGCCCACAGGTTTCGGCTTCAGCGGCATCTCGATCTATTCGCTTTTCCTGCGCGCGGACCCGATCGTCAAAGCCGTAATGGCGCTGCTGGCGCTGGCGTCGCTCTGGTCGTGGGCGATCGTGTTCAACAAATGGTTCGCTCTGGCCTCGTTGCGCCGTCGCGCCGACAGTTTCGAGAAGGCGTTCTGGTCGGGAACGTCGCTCGACGACCTCTATACGCAATATGCGCCGCGGATAAATCATCCGATGGTGGCGGTGTTCGCCTCGGCGATCCGCGAATGGCGGCGTGCCTTCGAAGGCGGCCCCCCGCGTGAAGCACGGCTCGCGAGCATCAAGGATCGCATCGACAAGGCAATGTCCGTGACGATCCAGCGCGAATCGGCCGGCATCGAAAATCAGTTGGGCTTTCTCGCCACGGTCGGCGCAACCGCACCGTTCGTCGGTCTGTTCGGCACGGTATGGGGAATCATGAATTCCTTCTCCGCCATTGCCGCGCGCCACGACACGACGCTCGCGGTTGTAGCGCCCGGTATCGCCGAAGCCCTGTTCGCGACAGCCATGGGCCTGCTGGCCGCAATTCCCGCCGTGATTTTCTACAACAAATTTGTGAACGACATCGGCCGTTATGTCGGTCGTCTCGACAGTTTCGCCGACGAATTTTCCGCAATACTTTCACGCCAGCTCGATGAAAAGGCGGCGCCGTAATGGCCGCTGCCATGCGGCGCGTGGAAACAGGCCGGCGCGGACGGCGCATCCGGCCGATGGCGGAGATCAACGTCACGCCGTTTGTCGACGTGATGCTCGTGCTTCTTATCGTCTTCATGGTGACTGCACCGCTGCTGACGGTCGGCGTTCCCGTCGATCTTCCCAAAACGAAGGCGCAGGCACTCAGCCAGGATCGCGAGCCGCTCAGCGTGACGGTGAAACGCGATGGCGGCATCTATCTTCAGAACACACGCATTTCGGAAGACGATCTCGTCCCGCGGCTCACCGCGATCGCGGCGAACGGCTACGACCAGAGGATTTTCGTCCGCGGCGACAAGTCGGTCGATTACGGCCGCGTCATGCAGGTGATGGCGCTTATCAGCGCGGCGGGTTTCACTCATATCGGATTGGTCACGGATATCGCGAAGCCTCGCAGTGAAAACGACGACCGGAACGCGGAGTAGGATTTCCTGGGCGAGCGATGCCGGCGATCGCCGTTCGCCCACGGGATGGGTCGGCTCGCTTGTTCTGCATGGCGCGGTCGTCATCGGAACATTGTTCACCGTCTCGCACACGCTCGACATCGCCGATCAATCGCCGCCTGTCGTGCCGATCGATCTCGTGACCATCGCGCAAAAAACAAATATTCGCGCGAGTGCGCATCATGAGCGTCATATCGCGCCGAACCCCACGCCACCGGTTCCCAAAGAAATGCCGGAACCGCCGCAGGTGCAGCCGCAGCCGGCGCCGCCCCCGTCTCCCCAGCCGCAGCCGGCGCCACCAAAACAGGCCGAACCGGAACCGCTCGCCGAAGCGCCGCAGCCGGTGATACCCAAACATCGGCCGCAGCCCCCGCAACCGGTGGTGAAACAGCCGGAAACAAAGCCGCAGGAAGAGAAATCGCAGGAGCAGAAGAACTTCGATGTCGACAAGGTGCTCGCGCTTCTCAACAAGGTAGCGCCGTCAAAATCGGCCGCACCGGACGCACCGGAGGCCCAACGCAATGTGCGGGGTTTCGGAGCTCAGAACGCAATGACGGCCGATCTCGTAGATGCCCTGCGCAGCCAGATTTCCCGCTGCTGGAGCCCGCCTGTCGGAGCTCCGCACCCCCAGATTGTGCACTTCGAGCTGACACTAAACCCGGACGGTTCGGTCGCACGCTCGCCACAATTGACCAATAATTCCGGAGATCCCTATTTCCACGCGGCTGCCGAGGCGGCGCGCAGGGCCATCTACGAATGCGCGCCATACAAGTTGCCGGCCGACCGATACAGCGAATGGCGCGACATCACCGATTTTAAGTTCGATCCGACCGCGATGATGGGAGGAGAGTAGCAGTGGAGGGCGCACGATGAAATTCGCCGGACTGATTTGCACGACGTTGTTTGTTCTGCTCGTCCAGACGCTCGCGCCCGTCCAGGCGGCGCTCAGGGTGGACGTTACGCAAGGCAATATCCAGCCGCTGCCCATCGCCATTCCCGACTTTAACGGCGATGGCGCCACGGGACAAAACATCGCGTCGGTGGTGCGGGCGGATCTGGATCGTTCGGGAATCTTCCGGCCGCTCGATCCCCACTCCTTCATCGAGCAGATAAAGGATCTGAACACGCCGCCGACTTTCGCCAATTGGCGCGCCATCAATTCGCAGGCACTGGTGACGGGTGCTGTCAGCACGCAGCCCGATGGCCGGTTGAAAGTGGATTTCCGGCTTTGGGACGTCTTTGGTGAAACCGAGATGATGCCCGGTAAGGAATATTTCACCGTACCCGCAAACTGGCGGCGGATCGCCCATATGATCTCCGACGCGATCTACCAGCAGATCACCGGCGAATCCGGCTATTTCGACACGCGAATCGTGTTCATCTCGGAGAGCGGCTCCGCTCTCAACCGCCGCAAGCGGCTGGCCGTCATGGACGAGGACGGCGCGAATCCGATTTTCCTCACCCGGGGCGATTATCTGGTTCTCACGCCCCGCTTCAATCCGACGGCGCAGATGATCGCGTATATGTCGTATTATTCGGGGCGCCCGCGGGTCTATCTGTTCGATCTCGAAACGGGGCGGCAGCAGATGCTGGGCGATTTCCCCAACATGACCTTTTCGCCCCGCTTTTCTCCGGACGGCAACAAGATTGTCATGTCGCTCGAAAGCCGCGGCAATTCCGACATTTATGTGATGGATTTGCGCACGCGCGGCGTGACGCGGCTGACGGCCGATCCGGCAATCGACACGTCGCCCTGTTATTCTCCCGACGGGCGGCAGATCGTCTTCGAATCGGACCGCGGCGGATCGCAGCAGATCTACATCATGAATTCCAACGGCTCGAACGTCCATCGCATCAGTTTTGGCGGCGGCAAAAACGGCACTCCGGTCTGGAGCCCCCGCGGCGACCTCATCGCTTTCACCAAGCAGGGGGGCGGAAGCTTCCGGATCGGCGTCATGCACACGGACGGTTCCGGGGAACGCATGATCACCGATGGCTGGGAGGACGAGGGCCCCACCTGGGCACCCAATGGCCGCGTGTTGATGTTTTCGCGCACCTTGCGGGGCGGGCGCGGCGCGCAAATCTGGTCGGTCGACGTCACGGGCCGCAACCAGCGGCGCGTGCAAACGCCGGGAGATGCGTCGGATCCCGCGTGGTCGCCCTTGATCCAGTAGGGAGTAATTTCTAGTGTGCGGAACTGATTTGCGGGATAGTTTCCGCCCGAATTTTGAATGGCGACGGTGCGCGCATTGATTTGTCCCCGCGCAGTCCCTGGGCACCAGAGGGATGCGCTTCAGCGGAGTTGTGTCTCATGATGAAGTTTTCGGGTCACTTGAGAATCGCTGCTGTGGCGGGGGCCCTTGTTCTCGCCGCCTGTGCTAGCAAACCTCGTCCCCCGGCAGAGGGGCCGCCGCCCTCCTCAACGCCACCGGCCATGCAACAGCAGAGCCGGGTCGAATCGACGGTAGTCCCCGGCAGCCTGCAGGATTTCCGGGTCAATGTGGGCGACACGGTCCATTTCGATTACGACAAATATGAAGTCACCAGCGAGGATCGCGATATCCTCCAGCGCCAGGCCGCGTGGCTGCAGAAATATCCGCAGGTGCGCGTGTCGGTGGAGGGTCATTGCGACGAGCGCGGTACCCGCGAATACAATTTGGCGCTCGGCGCACGTCGCGCCAACGCCGTGAAGGACTATCTGGTCAGCCTCGGTGTTCCGTCTTCGCGCATGCAGACGATTTCATACGGCAAGGAGCGTCCGATCTGCACCGAGTCCAATGAATCGTGCTGGGGGCAGAACCGGCGTGGCGTGACCACGATCACCAGCGGCGCCTCCACGTCCTGAGCGCTACACTTCTGCCGCAGGTTCGATATTCGCACCTGCGGCAAAAGTTGCCGCACAACGTTTTCTGTAACTGCCCGGTATTCGGCGTATAGTGAAAGCCGGTCTGATTTGGCCGGATTTCGTGCATTGGGCATCAAATGATTAGATACGGGAAGTCGCGAAGGCAGCTGACGTTCATCGGCCCGGGAGTCGCGCTCCTACTTGGTGTGATGACCTCGCTTCCGGCTTTGGCTCAAACACAAACCCCGAACCCTTCGCTCGACGAACTTACCCGGCGGATTGCCGCGACGCAGCCCAAAGCCGAGGCTCTTTCAGGGAGAACGGCTGCAATTTCTGCGAAGGAAGGCGGAACTCAGGTGGCGCAGCTCTTTGGCGAGAGCGACGAGGAGAAAGCCGCGCGGCTGCAGCACGAGCAGGCCCAGGACTCGAGTATCGCCACCCTCAATCAACGCGTGAATGATCTCGACGAAACGACGCGACGACTGACGGGCCAGATCGAAGAACTCGATCATCGGCTGAGTGAACAAAACGAACGCATGGCGCGGATGCGGAAAGAATTCGACTATAAAATTTGTTCGCTGGTATCGCAGCAACTGGGCGCCACAACGGAGCAGGGCGAGGAAACATCCCTTCCTTGTGCCGGTCAGGGACAGCAGCAATCATCGGTCGCGCCGTCAGCCCCGGGGCCCGGCAGCGGCGCCAATGGCAACAGCGCAATCCATCTCGCACCGCCGCCCGGCTCGCTTGGGACCTTGTCGCGCAACGACATGGGAAATCTGCCGCAACCGTCGACCACGGCGCCCAACCAGATGGCTTCGCTCGATACCCGTCCCCAGTTCGAGACCGCGCTGAATTTGCTCGCCAAGGCGCAGTATGAAGAGGCGAGTGCCGCATTCCGCAGCTTTGCCGATACCTACCCCAATGACGAGCTGGCGCCGCAGGCAATCTATTGGGTCGGCGATATCGCCTATGTTCAGCGCGACTATACGAGTGCCGCGCGCGCTTTCGCCGAAGAACTGAAGAAATTCCCCGGCAGCACGCGCGCGCCGGAAAGCATGTTGAAACTCGGGCAATCGCTTTTGGCGCTGAACCAGAAGAAGGAGGGTTGCAGGGCTCTTGGTACGCTCCCGATCCAGTTCCCGGCCGCTTCGAAATCCGTCGCCGACCAGGCGCTCGCCGCGCGAAAAACCGCTGGCTGCCGCTAACCGGGCAATTTCCGCCTCCGAGTTCGCGTCGCTCATGGCTGAAGCGCTGGAGGACGGCGCGTCGTGGCCCGGAGCCGTGGCCGTTTCGGGCGGTGCCGATTCAACCGCGCTGATGGTTCTCCTCGCCGAATGGGCGCGCGAATCCGGGCGGCAGCCCCCCGTCGTGCTCACCGTGGATCACGGACTGGTCCGCGACTCGGCGCGAACGGCGGAAAAGGTTTTCGCACAGGCGGGAGCGCTTTCGCTTGAGGCGCATGTTCTCCACTGGCGCGGGCGCAAGCCGTCGTCCGATATCGAAGGCGCGGCCCGCACGGCCCGCTATCGGCTGATGGGAAACTGGTGCAACGACGGGCGCCTCGGCGCGCTCTATGTGGCGCACAGCCGCGAAGATCAGGCCGAAACCTTTCTCCTCCGCTTGGCGCGCGGAAGCGGGGTCGACGGGCTTGCGGCGATGGCAAATGTCTCGCCGTTCCCCCTGGCCGGTTTCGGCAACCTCGGCGTCGTGCGTCCGCTTCTGACGGTGCCGCGGGCCGGGCTTCGGGCATACCTCGCCGGCCGCAAAATCGATTGGCACGAAGATCCAATGAACCTCGATCCGCGCTTTGCACGGGCGCGGCTGCGCGCGATGTGGCCGGCCCTCGAACAAGCCGGGCTTTCGAGCGACCGCATCGTTACCGCCGCGCGCCACCTTGCCCGTGCCCGCAATGCCCTCGATCACAATGTCGTGGCTCTGCTCGATACAACGTCCCGCATCGACCGCGAAGTTGTGCTGCTGGACGGCCCGGCGCTTGCCGCCGCGCCGCGCGAAATCGGGCTCCGGGCCTTGTCGCGCTTATTAATGCAGGTGTCGGCGCGGGAATACCGGCCGCGTTTCGAGCGTCTCGAAAGCCTTTTCGACGCCGTTTGCACCGATAGCCTCGAAGGCGGCCGAACGCTCCACGGTTGCGTGGTAAGGCCCGCGCCGCGGAAACATCAATGTTTTGGTGCGACAACGATACTGATCACTTTGGAACCGCATCGCAGCAGCCGATGTTAATCCCGATGGAAAACAGCGATTGCCGCGGGTCGATAAATTTCTTAACGTTTTGGTGGCTGGCAAGGCGCTAGGAAGTTCCTATCTAGCCGGGTAGGGTCTTCCGCCTGTTGCCGGATGGCCTCAGGAAAGGATGGCCGTGAACAATCTCAGAAATCTCGCGCTCTGGATCATTATCGCGCTTCTGCTCGTCGCCTTGTTCAACATGTTCCAGGGCACGGCGAACAGGCCTGCGGCCACGACACAGAACTTCACTGAGTTCAACCAGCAAGTCGTACAGGGTCAGGTGAAGAAGGTCACCATGCAGGGTGACCAGATCAAGTACGAACTCGGCAACGGTCAGGCCTTCACGACCTACGCGCCTTCCGACCCAAGTCTCGTCCCGCGTATGCTGCAGCACAATGTCGGGATAACGGTGCAGCCGGCCGATGACGGCATGCCCACGCTGATGGGTGTGTTCATCAACTGGTTCCCGATGCTGCTCCTGATTGGCGTGTGGATATTCTTCCTTAGGCAGATGCAGGCCGGCGGCGGCAAGGCCATGGGTTTCGGCAAGAGCCGCGCCAAGTTGCTGACCGAGCGTACGGGCCGCGTGACCTTTGAGGACGTGGCCGGCGTCGATGAAGCCAAAGAAGAACTGAAGGAGATTGTCGAGTTCCTGCGCGATCCGCAGAAATTCCAGCGGCTTGGCGGACGAATTCCCAAGGGCGTTCTGCTGGTCGGCCCCCCGGGCACCGGCAAGACATTGCTGGCTCGCGCCATCGCAGGCGAGGCGAACGTTCCGTTCTTCACGATTTCGGGTTCGGACTTTGTCGAGATGTTCGTAGGCGTGGGCGCCAGCCGCGTGCGCGACATGTTCGAGCAGGCCAAGAAGAACGCGCCCTGCATCGTCTTCATCGATGAAATCGATGCCGTCGGCCGCCACCGTGGCGCGGGCCTGGGCGGCGGCAACGACGAACGCGAGCAGACACTCAACCAGCTGCTGGTGGAGATGGACGGATTCGAGTCGACCGAGGGCGTAATCCTCATTGCCGCCACCAACCGGCCGGACGTGCTCGACCCCGCATTGCTCCGCCCTGGTCGTTTCGACCGGCACGTTGTCGTGCCAAATCCGGACCTGTCCGGCCGCGAAAAAATCCTGCGCGTGCATATGCGCAAGGTGCCCCTGGCGACCGATGTCGAGCCTCGCGTCATCGCGCGCGGCACGCCCGGATTTTCCGGCGCCGATCTCGCCAATCTGGTGAATGAGGCGGCACTGCTCGCTGCCCGGCGCGGCAAGCGCGTCGTCACCATGTTCGAGCTCGAGGACGCGAAGGACAAGGTGCTGATGGGCGCCGAGCGTCGCTCCATGGCGATGACGGATGAGGAAAAGAAACTCACCGCCTATCACGAGAGCGGCCACGCGATCGTGGCGCTGAACGTCAAGGGCTCCGACCCGATCCATAAGGCGACGATCATTCCGCGCGGCCGCGCCCTCGGCATGGTGATGCGCCTGCCGGAGCGCGATCAGCTTTCCGTCACGCGTGAAAAAATGCTCGCCGATATCTGCGTGGCGTTCGGGGGGCGCATCGCCGAAGAACAAACCTTCGGACATGAGAAAGTCACGACCGGCGCCATGTCGGATATCGAGATGGCGACTCGCATGGCGCGCGCCATGGTCACACGCTTCGGCATGTCCGATGAACTTGGTCCTCTCGCCTATGCGGAGAACCAGGACGAAGTGTTCCTTGGCCATACCATCGCGCGACAGCAGAACGTGTCCGAAGCGACGGCGCGGAAGATAGATGAGGAAATCCGGGCCATCATCAAGAACTGTTATCAGCGCGCGGAGGAAATCCTCCAGCAGCACGCCGATGATCTGCAGACGCTCGCGAAAGGCCTTCTCGAATACGAGACGCTGACGGGCGACGAGATCGTGGCATTGCTGAAGGGTATTCAGCCGGTGCGCGCGCCCTATGAGGAACCGGAACCGCAACGCGGCCCGGGACCAAGCGTCCCGCAGGCCGGCCGGCCGCGCAGTATCGGACCGATAGCGCCGGAACCCCAGCCGGGACGGTGAAGGGCCGGCCGCAGCTCCTCGGGATCGTCAATATCACCGAGGATTCGTTCTCGGATGGCGGGCTGTATGTCACCACCGCAGCCGCGCTGACGCTGGCGCGCCGCCTGGCGGCGAGCGGAGCGGACGTCGTCGATCTGGGAGCCGCCGCTTCCAACCCGTCCGCCAAGGCGGTGGCACCCGCACTCGAAATCGCGAGACTGGCTCCCATAGTGGATGCCCTGCAAGGCGATGGCGTTGCGGTCTCCGTCGACAGTTTTTCAAGCGAGACACAAAGCTGGGCTCTGGGAAAAGGCGTTGCCTTTCTGAACGACATCCACGGGTTTGCCCGCCCGGACATCTACCCCAGGCTGGCGGCCTCGGATGCGAAGCTGATCGTGATGCATTCGCTGAACAGCGAAGGGCCGGCGCGCCGCGAAGACGACTCGCCGGAAGATATTTTCGTTCGTATCCTTTTATTCTTTCAACGGCGCATTGCGGAACTCACACAGGCCGGCATCTCGAGCCGTCGGCTGATTCTCGATCCCGGAATGGGGTTGTTTCTCGGACGCAGCCGCGCCGCCTCGTTTGAGGTGCTACGGCGGATATCCGAACTGAAGACTGCGTTCGGCTTGCCGGTTCTCGTGTCGGTGTCCCGCAAGTCTTTCCTCAGGCCACCCGGCCGAAGGCCCCCGGAGGCCGGCGCCGCAACCCTCGCTGCGGAATTATTTGCAGCCTCCCACGGCGTTGACTACATCCGGACTCATGATACCGCAGCCCTTTGCGATGCCCTTGGCGTCGTGAAGGTGCTGGCGGGCAAAAACATGCCGAAGCGTTCAGAGAACGCGCAGGAATTCCCTGCTATGATAAGCGCGCGCCAGCAAGAAGAGGGGCAGTCAGTATGAATCGCAAATTCTTCGGCACGGACGGTATTCGCGGGCCCGCGAACAGCCATCCCATGACGCCCGAGATTGCAATGAAGGCCGGTATGGCGGCTGGCCGTCTCTTCACGAATGGCGACCATCTGCACCGTGTGGTGATCGGCAAAGATACGCGGCTTTCCGGCTACATGATCGAATCTGCCCTGGTGGCGGGCTTTACCGCGGTGGGCATGGACGTGTTCCTGTTTGGTCCATTGCCGACGCCCGCGATCGCCATGCTGACGCGTTCGCTGCGCGCGGATCTGGGTGTGATGATTTCCGCCTCGCACAACCCGTTTCAGGACAATGGCATCAAATTCTTTGGACCCGACGGCCTGAAACTTTCCGATGAACGTGAACTTGCCATCGAACAATTGATGGCCAAAGGTCTCGAGGACGGACTCGCGAAGTCCCGCAAGATCGGACGCGCCAAACGCATCGACGATTCCCAGGCGCGTTATATCGAATATGCCAAGCGCACCTTCCCGAAAAATCTCACGCTCGACGGGCTCCGGATCGTGATCGATTGTGCGAACGGCGCAGCGTACAAAGTCGCACCACTCATTTTATGGGAACTGGGCGCGGAAGTGATCGAAATCGGCACCGAACCGAACGGCGTCAACATCAATCACGAATGCGGCTCCACCTTCCCCGAAGCCATGCAACGCAAGGTCCGCGAACGGCGTGCCGATTTCGGTATCGCGCTGGATGGCGACGCCGACCGCGTCGTGATGGCCGACGAAAAGGGCAACCTGATCGACGGCGACCAGATTCTCGCGCTGATCGCGCGCTCCTGGTCGCGGACAGGGGAGCTCCAGGGTGGCGGCGTAGTCGGCACGGTCATGTCGAATGCCGGTCTCGAACATTATCTCGAAACACTGGATCTCAAGCTGGCACGAGCGCAGGTCGGCGATCGCTATGTGATCGCCCGGATGTGGGAAGGCGGCTTCAATGTCGGCGGCGAACAGTCCGGCCACATCGTTCTCAGGGATTTTTCAACCACCGGG
>DATASL010000020.1:0-57121 GCA_036269235.1 Rhizomicrobium sp. | reverse complement strand
TCGTATCGAACGCTTCTTCAACAAGCTGAAAAACGCCCGACGCGTTGCTACACGCTACGATAAAACCGTCGACAGCTTCATGGCCTTCGTTCAACTCGCCTCAATCAAAATCTGGTTGAGGTTTGTCAACAGAACCTAATTGACCGCGAATACTTCGAAGCAACCAGCATGGACTATGATCTAAAAATATTCGTGAGGGTCGCCGGCCAGCGCTTGATAAGGCAAAACAGGGCCGCACTCAGAGGCATCGCCGCCGGAAACACCAACATCGCCAAAGCGATCACATCCGAGGTCCAATCGGCGAATGACCGCGCTCGCGAACAAAATCGCCTCTCTTGGATGCGCTGATCACGAATTCAGCGAAGGCGCAGGGCCTGGTGCGAAATTACTGTAAAAATTCTTGGGGCGGGGCAGCAGCTGCGCCTCCTCGGATTACGTGCCAGCGGCGTCCCGAGCGGGATAGGAGCACGCGAGCCGCTAAACAATCCGGGTGCTGATAAGCGCAACGCGTTAGGCTGGCGCAATGAACTTTCAGCTGAGAACTCAGCGCGCACTGTTTGCTACCTGTTGGCTAGGGTCGAAAGAAGCTTAGACACTTTGCCGCTAAGTCATTGAATCGGCTGGCGCGCCCGACAGGATTCGAACCTGTGACCTCTGCCTTCGGAGGGCAGCACTCTATCCAGCTGAGCTACGGGCGCAGTCGCGGCACGCCCGCTATAGCGCCCGGAGGGGCGCGCGGCAATCGCGCCTGGGATGCCGCTAACGCAGCGGCGGCCGGAACGCGCCGTCCCAGTCCGGCGGCGGCGGATCGGCCTCGTACCAGGCGATGCGGTCGAGATGCAGATTGTAGAGTTTCGGGTTGGCGCCCGAGATCTTGCGGCACTGCTCGATCAGGCTGCGCGCCTTCTCCCATTGCTGCGACCGGATGCACTGGAAAATGTGCTGATGGAAAGTGGCCACGGCGCGGAATTTGGGGCTCGCCCGCACCAGCGCATTGCCGAGCAGCGCATAAAGCCGCACCGGTGCGGCGCCCGGATCGAGCGCAACGAAATCGACTTCGAGAAAGGCGTGGGCGCGCTCGACGGCCGCCACCGTGGTTTCGCTGGCGATCGCGGCCGAGCCATAGCGCTCCGTCAGAAAGCCGAGGCGTTCGGCCGTGACACCGTCTTGCGGTACGAGACAGCTTTCCGCGCGGCCCCCGGCCCGCATGGTGCCGGCGAGGGTCTTTCCGCTCGCCAGCCCGATACCGATTTCGAGCGTAGGGCAGGGATGGTCGCCCCTCGGCCATTGCAGCGCCAATTGTTCATTGGCCCTTGCCATTTCCGCGATTACACGGCCGGCGGCGTCACAGGCCTGGTCCGCATGCGCGCCACCCGCCGCCGGCCATTGCGCCGCAAAGGAAATGCCGTCGAACCGGCTGACCCAGGCGCCCTGCGCAATCGCGTCGTCCACCAGCGGCGCCATGACCGATTCGACCAGGCGCATGAATCCCGCCACATCGCCCTCGAAAAACCGGCCGACCGCCGGCGCGCGGCGGAGACTGCAGCACAGCGAGGTGAGCACCAGTGCGTCCGCGGCCGGCGTGGGAACAGGCGCAGGGCTCTCTAACCCGGCCGGCTCCGCCGGCGGCGTCCGCCGCCGGATCGTCACGCGCCTACGCGGTTCGTTGTCGCAAAAAGGCTCGACGAGAAGCGCCGTTATTCCTGCAAGCACGATTGCCAGACTGGCATTCGCTGTATCGAACAGGGCGTCGAGATGGATATAGAGCAGCCAGCTCGATGCCTGCGCCGCCAATGCCGATACCAGCGCAACGCCGACAACCCACGCATACCGCCGCAGCGAGATCAGCAGCACCAGAGCCGTGCCTATGGCTTCAAGAAACAGCACCTGGGCTGGAATCGAATCCACCGGTCGCGCGACGCCCGCGGTGGCATGCAGCGCACGAAACAGACCGAATTCATGCGTCGCCAGGCGCGATGCCAGCCCGGCCGGATCCGCGACGATGAAAGCAATGGCGACGGCCACTACCGCAAGCGTCGGGAACCAGCCGGGGAACGATGTTTCGTCCGAATTCATGGTCTCGTCACGCCTGCGCGAAGCATCGATCCTATTGCGCGAACATCTCGAAAAAGAAAACCGCCAAGTGACGCGCACGTGAAAATGAGGGCTGTCGGCGACCCTTCGTCCGCCTCCCGGCTAACCCGCAAGCCGCACAACGACATAAAGCAGAAGGGCGCCGAGCAGCGTCGCCAGCGTCGTCAGGAATTTGGGATGGGCGTGGAAACTCTCGGGCAACAGATCGCTGGCGCCGATGTAAAGAAAGAAGCCCGCGAAGACACCAAGAACCGGCGACAGAGTGGTGCCGGAAAGCGGCACAAGCAGACTCGCCGCGGCACCAAGAACCGGCGCGACGGCGTCGGTGATGAGCCAGCGCAGCGCCTGACGCGGCGTGCCTCCGTTCTTCAGCACGAGATTGACGGTGTTCATTCCGTCGGAGAAATCATGCGCGAGCACGGCCGCCGCAACTACGATTCCCACTGCGGTCTCCGCACGGAAACCGGCTCCGATCGCGAAGCCGTCGATGAAACTATGCGCGGAAAGACTTGCCGCCGCAGCCCATTGCCGCGGCAAAGCCGGCCCATGCGCGTGTGCGGGCTGATCGTCGTGATGGGCGTGCAGAAGAATGACCCGATCGAGGATTGTGTAGAGGAAAAAGCCGAGAGCGGCGACGCCGAGCACCGTGGCCGGCGCGATGACTGTCTCTCCGAGCCGTATGGCTTCCGGCAGCAGATCGAAAAAACACAGCGCGATCATCGCGCCCGCGCTGAAACCCAGAATCAGGTGCAGCCGGTCGCGCAGTCGCAACGCCAACGCGCCGCCGCCGAGCGTCGCCAGGCAGGCGCAGAGCGCTATCGTCAGGATAAGCGTGACCGGCAAATCGACCCCGGATCGGTTCAAGCGGAACAGCTGATCCCGTATCGCACAGCGTTCGGCCGGGTGGAATTACCTGAAGATTTTAAGACGTGTCCCACCTGCGCCAGAGTTTCGGCGCGGCCACCTTTACTGCTTCTCTTCAATGCCCTGATCGGCTCGCCGAACCGTAACCGCAAAGCGGTGAAGGCTGGTGGAGCTGAGCGGAATCGAACCGCTGACCTCCTCATTGCGAACGAGGCGCTCTCCCAACTGAGCTACAGCCCCAACGCCGGAAAGGGCCGGCCGGGCCCCGCGCGGGAGCGGTATCTAGGGTTCGCCCTTTGGGGGTGTCAAGGTGCGGCACTCGCCTTGCGGGGTTTCCGGCTGCTCTTTACAAGATGCCGCCGCGTCCCGATTTCTCCTGCTTTCCGGAGAGGCCCCTCGCCTCATGCTCACACCACTGATCATTACCCTGCTCTGGCTCTTCAACACGCTGGTCGAAATCTACATCGTCATCATCATCGCGGCGGTGGTGGTGAGCTGGCTCGTCGCTTTCGGCGTGCTCAATACCTACAATCCGCTGGCGCGCTCCGTCATACGAATGCTCGATGCGCTGACGGAACCGGTATTCCGCCAGGTGCGGCGGATCATTCCGCCACTGGGTGGTCTCGATCTTTCGCCGCTGATCGTTCTTATCGCGCTGCAGGCACTCAAGATGCTGGTGAACGGGTACGCCGTCATGGCGATCTGAGCGGCGATGTTTGTTTTGCAAAAGAACACGGTGAGAAGCGGCGGCTGCTGGCCATTGTTGTCGGCGCGGCTGGAACAGACAGGAGCAGCAAGGTGAGCGCCAGAATCATCGACGGCAAAGCCTTTGCTGCGGGTTTGCGCGCGCGCATCGCAGACGAGACGGCGCGCCTGCAGTCGCAATACGGGCTTACGCCGGGGCTCGCCGTCATGCTGGTGGGCGACGATCCGGCAAGCGATGTTTATGTACGCAGCAAGGGAAGTGACGCGCGCGAATGCGGCTTCCGTGCGCTGGAATTCCGCCTGCCGCAATCGGCGCGGGAAGCCGAGGTGCTTGAACGCATCCAGGTGCTGAACGATGATCCGTCCGTACACGGAATACTCGTCCAGTTTCCGGTGCCGCCGCAAATCCGCCAGGATGCGATCCTCGACACCATCGATCCGGCGAAGGACGTCGACGGGCTGACGCCGGCGTCCGCCGGCCTTCTCGTCAGCGGACGCGCGCAGCTTGTTTCCTGCACGCCGCTCGGCGTGACGATGCTGATAAAAGATACGCTGGGCGATATTTCCGGCGCCGAAGCGCTGGTCATCGGCCGTTCCATTCTTGTCGGCAAACCGATGGCGCAACTGCTGCTGTCGGCGAATGCCACCGTTACGATCGCGCATTCGCGCACGCGCGATCTGCCGGAGCTGGCCCGGCGCGCCGACATTCTCGTTGCTGCGCTCGGCAAGGCGCAATTCGTGAAGGGCGACTGGATCAAGCCGGGCGCCTGCGTGATCGATGTCGGTACAACGCGAATCGATCTCGGCAATGGCCGCACCAAACTGGTCGGCGACGTGGATTTCGAGGCCGCAAGCGCCGTTGCCGGCGCCATCACGCCTGTTCCCGGCGGTGTCGGGCCGATGACGCGCGCCTGCCTGATGCGCAACACGCTGGTCGCGGCAGCCGCTTCGGCCGAACTGCCAATTCCGGAAATCTGACCGCCGGATGTTACAAACGCTGCGCCAGATTCTTTTCGAGCGCGGCAACGCCTTCCTGATCGTCAAGGATGGTCACGAATTGCCCGTCGGGATTCATAAGGTAGATCGCGCTGGCATGATCGACCGAATAACCTCCGCCGGGCATTGCGCGCCGCGCATAATAGACATGATAGGCGTGCGTCACCGACGCGATCTGCTGCGGCGTGCCTGTGAGGCCCTGGAATTGGGAGCCAAACGCCAACAAATATTTCTTGAGGACGGCAGGACGGTCGCGCACGGGGTCAAGCGTGATGAACAAGGGCACGATCGCTTGTCCCTTCGGACCGATCTTTCGCAGCGCCGTCGCCATATCCTGCAGGGTCGTCGGACAGACATCGGGACAAGAGGTGTAGCCGAAATAGACGAGCAGCCATTTGCCGCGAAAATCGCGGGCGGTGCGCGCATGATTGTTCTGGTCGACCAGGGCGAAGGGACCGCCAACCGCGGCCCCTCCCTGCACAGCCGAGCCCGGATCCATGCCAGTCAAGCGCCAGGCGAGAGCGGCAGCGCACAGGGCAAGCGCCACCGACAGGCCAAACAGTATGGCCGGCAGGCGTCTCAAGGGATCGGCGGTCGCGACATGCGCGGGCGGGATTGATAGGCTTCGGGGTCACCATGGCAAGCGCCGGAATGCCGCGCTTCAGAGACGCATGACAACCACCGGGGCTGACGATAGCGGAACAGCGGAACTGCGGGACTGGCGCGCGTGGCCAGGCCGCATCCTGCTCGGCAGCAGCACACAGGCCAATCGCGGCCGCGTCCGCCTTCGCACGCTCAGCAATCTGCGCTGGCTTGCGATCGGCGGACAATCGGCGGCGCTGTTCGTGGTGCGTTTCGGCCTCGACTACCGCCTGCCGGTCCTGTCTTGTCTTGCGGCAGTTGCTTCCAGCGTGGTTCTCAACACGTTTCTTGTCGTGCGCTTTCCGGCGACGCACCGGCTGAGCAATCGCGACGCAACCCTGCTGATGGGTTTCGATGTGCTCGAACTCGCGGCCCTGCTGTATCTGACGGGCGGCATCGAGAACCCTTTCGCACTGATGTTCCTGGCTCCGGTCGTCATCGCGGCCGCCACGCTTAATCTCGGCAACACGCTTCTCCTCGCGGGCCTGGCGCTGGTTTCGACATCCGTCATCACCCTTCACCACTTCCCGCTCCCCTGGGCGGCGAATGCGAGGCTTGACCTGCCGCCAATGTACCTCGGTGGGATATGGGCTTCGCTGGTGATCGGTATCGGCTTCACCTCGATTTACGCCTGGCGCATCGCGAGCGAGGCGGCGCGCATGCAGGCGGGGCTGGCGGCCACCCAGCTGGCGCTCGCGCGCGAACACCGGCTCGGTTCGCTCGGCGCCCTGGCAACCGCCGCGGCCCATCAGCTTGGTACGCCGCTAGGCACTATTGCCGTGGTGGCGCGCGAACTCGAACGCGCTCTGCCGCCGGATTCTGCGGAAGTGGAAGACGCAAAGCTGCTGCGGGCGGAAGCGGAGCGCTGCCGGCGGATCCTGACTCAGCTGGCAAGGCCGGAAGTCGACGTCATGAGCGAGGCGGAGCGCCTGCCGATCGGTGCGCTGCTGGACGAAATTGCGGCCGAGTACCGGGGCGGCGACGTCGAAATCTTCGTTCACTTGCCGCAAGGCGGAAAAGCGGGGCCCGAGCCGAAGATCTGGCGCATCCCCGAAATCCTCCACGGCCTCGGCAATATTATCGCCAACGCCGCGGATTTTGCACGCACGCGCGTCTCTATCCGCACCGACTGGACCATGTCGGAACTGCGCCTGTACGTGGAAGACGACGGTCCCGGCTTCGATCCGGAAATCCTCGAGCGCATCGGCGAGCCCTATGTGACGTCGCGGCCCGGCTCCTACGCGCTTGGCACCACAGAACTCGGGCCCAGCAACGCTTTTTCCGGCCAGCACGGCATGGGGCTTGGTTTCTTCATCGCCAAGACGCTGATCGAACAGACCGGCGGCACCGTGAAGGCCCGCAACAATGACGGCGCCGGCGCGCAGGTTCTGCTGGCATGGCCACGGGGTGCAATCGACGGCGAGTTGCCGCCCGGCCGCGTCGAGGATTTTTGACCAGAAAACCCTGTTCTCTATATTCCACACCCGGCTATACATTATCCCGAGATCATGACTCCTGCACCGCTTCCCGAGGACAAGACCCTTCTGATCGTCGAGGACGATCGGCCGTTTCGCGAGCGGCTGGCGCGCGCCATGGAAGCGCGCGGCTTCCAGGTGACGATCGCGGAGACGGTTGCACAGGGCATCGCCCGCACCCGCGAGACGCCACCCTCTTACGCGGTCGTGGATTTGAAGCTCGACGACGGCAGCGGCCTCGATGTGGTCGAAGCGCTGCACGCAATCAGGTCGGATGCCCGTGTCGTGGTTCTGACCGGATTCGGCAATATCGCGACCGCGGTGGCGGCGGTGAAATATGGCGCGATCGATTACATCCCCAAGCCCGCCGATGCCGACGACATCCTGGCCGCGCTGCTTGCCGCGCCGGGCCACAAGCCGCGGCCGCCCGAAAACCCCATGTCTGCGGACCGCGTCCGCTGGGAGCACATCCAGCGCATCTATGAACTCTGCGGCCACAATGTTTCGGAAACCGCGCGGCGCCTGAACATGCATCGCCGCACATTGCAGCGCATTCTGGCGAAGCGCAGCCCGCGTTAGCTATCCGGCCCGTACGAAGATGTCGACGCGGTCGGTCGGCCCCTTGTCGTCGGCGCCGCCCATGGCGCGCACGTCGATGCGATTGGACGGCACGCCATTGTCGATCAGCAATTGTCGCACTGCGAGGGCGCGCCTGAGCGAAAGCCGCCGCGCATCGGAGGATTTGTCCCCCGGCGCGCCGCCATAGGCCTCGAGCTGGATCCGGCTTGCACCGGATTCTAACGCGGTTGTGAGATCGCCTGCGAGCAGCTTCACGCCGCCGAATTGCGCCGGCGACGGGCTGGTCGAGCCCTTATCGAACATCACCGCGCCACGTTTGGTGAGGCCAGCATGCTCCGTGTCGGTTGTCTTCGATGAGGTTGCAGCATGGGGTGGAATCGATGCGGTGTTCCCGGCGGGTTGCGGCGCCCGGAGATCGCCTCCGGAACCCGGCGCAGGCGTTGTTTCATCGTCGCCGAAATTGAACGGTATTGTGGTTTTCCCCGAAGCTTTGCCTCCCTGCGCAGGAGTGCCATGCGCAGCCGCTTTGGGTGCGGGCGGCACTGAATTTTTTGCGGCAGGGGGCGGTACTGCTTCCGGGGCTATGTTCGGCGCGGTATTGGCGCCTGCATCCGGGGCAGGATTCGCGGCATGATGAATCGGATGCAGATGGATGATTCCACTGCCCGTCTGCGCGCCCGGCATGTGCAAATGAATGACACCATTGCCGGCTGCTGATGCGGCGCTCGCATCGGGCTGTGCGCTGGCGCCAGTTGCCGCGGCCAGTGCAATGGCCGTCGCGCCGAAAAGCCTGCCAAATCTCATGGTTGCGTCCCGAGTGAAGACGGCACCAAATATTACCATCGACGCCGTGCGGCTCAACTATGCGCCTTCGTACGCAGAATCTTGAGCAGGAGCGGATGCAGGGTTTCGTTCGCGGCAAGGACATCGCCCGTCTCAAGCATCCGTGCGCCGCCCTGCAGATCCGTGACCGCGCCGCCCGCTTCGCGGACGAGAAGAAGGCCGGCGGCAATATCCCAACTTGAAAGATCACGTTCCCAGAAGGCGTCGAAGCGGCCCGCCGCCACCCAGGCGAGATCGAGTGCGGCGGAACCGAAGCGCCGTATGCCCGACACCTCGGCCATCACCGGCGCAAGTTCGGCGAGGTATTTTTCGTGGTCGCCGTGCCCGTGGAACGGCATACCGGTCGCAACCAACGCTTCCTTGAACGATTTGCGCGCGGCGACGCGCAGGCGCCGGTTGTTCAAATAAGCACCGTGGCTCTTTTCTGCCGTGAACATCTCGTCGATGACGGGATTGTACACGACGGCGGAAACGATCTGGCCTTCACGCTCCAGCGCGATCGAAATGGCGAAGTGCGGCACGCTGTGCAGGAAGTTCGTAGTACCGTCGAGCGGATCAATGATGAAGCGGTGTGATTTGTCGGGTCCTTCGATGATTCCCGACTCTTCGACCAGAAATCCGTAGCCCGGCCGCGCCTTGGAAAGCTCCTGGACGAGAATCCGCTCGGTGCGCTTATCGGCGGTCGATACGAAGTCCGCCGGCCCCTTGAGTGAGACCTGCAGATTTTCCACTTCGCCGAAATCGCGAATAAGTCCGCGGGCCGCTTTGCGGGCCGCTGCAGTCATCACATTCAGGGCCGGAGAAAGATAAGGCATTTATTCGGCGCGCCGCACATAGGTGCCGTCGGCCGTGGCCACCACGATTTTCGTACCGGGTTCGATAAAGGGCGGCACCTGTGTGCGAACACCGTTTTCGAGCGTGGCAGATTTGTAGCCCGGCGCCGACGTCTGGTTTCGCAGCACGGGATCGGCTTCGGTTACGGTGAGTATCACCTGCAACGGCAGCGCGATCGAGATCGGCGTGCCTTCATGCAACTGGAGAAGAACTTTCATTCCATCCTGCAGGAATGACGCCTGGTCGCCCACGAAGTCGCGCGACAATTCGATCTGGTCGTAATTCTCCATGTCCATGAACGTCAGTTCGTCGCCGCTGGCATAGAGGAACTGATAGTCCTTCTTGTCCAGATAGGTTTCTTCGACGGCTTCATCGGCCCGGAACCGCTGATTGAGCTTGGTGCCGGTGACGATGTTCTTGAGCTCGACCTGGTTATAGGCGCCGCCTTTGCCCGGCTTCACCGCCTGGGTTTTCACCACGAGCCACAATCCGCCTTCATAGGCGATAAGCAGCCCCGGGCGTATTTCATTTCCTGCTATCTTGGACATGGAATTTCCATTCTGGGACCGCGGGCGCTTCCTGGCGCCCGGCGCTGTCTCCTGGCCATTATCGAAATCGCGGCGGTTCTAGCAGCAGAGGTCTTGAAGGTGCAAACCGTAGGAGGTTCGACCGGCGCAGTGCTTCTTCGCGCCCCGGGACCAGACGATATCGACGTGCTGCTCGCGCTCAGCAATGCGCAGGAACGCGAAATCGGCATTTTCACCCGTGCGGCCTTTGTGGAGCTTGTCGGGCTCTCGTTCCGCACCCGGATGACGCCGGCGCGCGATGCCTTCCTTGTCGCGCTGGCTGAAAGGGCGCCCGAAAACGCGCCCAATTATCGCTGGTTCGCAGCCCGGTTCGCTCGCTACGTTTATATCGACCGCGTCGTGGTCGCGGAAAACGCACGCCGGAACGGATTTGCTCGCCTGCTTTATGACGATCTCTTCCAGGCGGCGGCAGGCGCGGGATATGATTGCGTCTGCTGCGAGGTCAATTCCGACCCGCCCAACCCGGTCTCCGACGCTTTCCACGCCGCACTCGGCTTCGCGGAAGTCGGACGTGCCTGGTTGCCCGACCGCGGCAAGGCTGTGCGCTATCTCATGCGCACCGTTGATGCTATCGCATCATTCCATCAGTGTAATGACCGTCTGAGCGCGGATTGATTCAATAGAAGTCGGAGTTATCGGCTCAAAAGAGTTAGCGGGAATTGTACCAGTGATTGCCATGTCGACAGCATCGAACGAAATGACGTAGCACGCGTCGTTGCGGGCGCTAGACGCGCAGGATTTGACAGATTCGATCTTCGAAGCATCGTCCAGCGAAAGTATCCATTGGCGACAGGTGTCCTGTCCGTGCTGGTCGCAGCCTTCTGGTGTCAGCAGCCCGGACTTCACGTCATCCTCGGCCATACGAAACATATTGGTGGCGCGAACTGCATCCAAGTCGCTCGGGGCCGCAAACCAAGTCGCCTCGTGACCCGGGTGGGTTGCATCGCAAACAGGTGCCGGATATCCGATTCCAGGCATGAATTTGGGAACGGGCAATTGCTCAACATGATATGTCGGCTGAGCTTCCACGCCCGCCGGTTGCCGGTTGAAGTTCAACCACTTTCCGGCGGTGTCGAACCGGCTCGCCAATTTGTACTGGAGCGTGACGCGATCCTCACGACAAACGTAGGGATAAGGCGTCTGGTAAGGCCGCGTGATGAATACCATGCTTTCGACGTTGCGGCTATTGTCGGGCGTGAATTTGCCTGCCGGCTTGAGTACGGAGAGCAGATCGCGCGTCGCAGTCTCGTCGGCTGCGTCCGGGGTTAGCCCCAGCAATTCCTTGGATTTGCTGTCTTGCGCACCGACGAGGCCGGATATCACCTTTACTTCCGTAGCGCTTCCCATAAGCGGCACGAGCAACGATGAACCCAAAAGAGCGGCCACTATTACGCGGCGTGCCCAAATCGTCATTTCACTCCCGTTCCTTGTACAACACGTGTCTGATCCCGAACACATGGTCACATAAATCCCGATTGTAACTCCGTCACATGTTCAGTTCTCCAGAGCTATCTCATGCGGACGATGCAGCCTCGTCCCGCAGATAGGGGGCAACGGTTCCCTTGAGCTTCACCGTCATCGGATTGCCTGCGCGGTCGACCGTCTTTCCGACGGCAAGTCGTACCCAGCCCTCGCTGACGCAATACTCCTCGACATTCGTCTTTTCCACGCCGTTGAAGCGGATACCGACTCCCCGCTCGAGCAACAACTCGTTGTAATAAGGACTTTTCGGGTTGACGCTGAGGCGGTCCGGGAGGGTGTCTGTCATGGATGACTTTCCAATAGAATTACTTGCCGGTCCAGTTCACTTGCACATGCGCGCCGCTGCCCGACGACGCGGCAACAACCTGCAATACTCTTTTCCCGCCATCGGCATTCGCCGTGAACATCGTGGTCGGCCCCATGTTCATATCGATACCCGGTTTGAAGCCGTCGCCGGCGGATTTCTGCTTGTAGAAAGCAATCACGGCGGCGGGCGAATCCGCCGTTTCAAAGGTGAAGGTGCCGCTTGTGCCGTTCACGCTCGCGCCGATCGTTGTCGTTTGTGTCTTCGCACCGGGATAGGACGCTACGAAATCCGGTATGTGGACACTCGTGGCGCTGCCGGTGGAATTGACTTCCACCGTTTGCTTGCCGTCCGATGCCTTCATCGTGAAATGCCCGCTGTCGCCGGACATGGTGAAGTTGCCGTTCTTGTCCCCGTCGGCCTTGATCGAAAATTGATGACCATTGGCGGAGATCGTGACGTTGCCGTTCTCTCCCTTGATCGTCACATTGTCCGACTTCGGCTTCTGGTCGCAGGCTGCGAGCAAAAGGCTGGCGGCGATGGATGCAATCAATATTGCGTTCCGCATGAATATTCCCCTCTCGGTCGACGCCCAAGGCGGCAATTTTCCGGAAAAAATAGCAAATCCGCAAGCCGGCGCATGGGCCGGCTACCAGTCATCCTCTTCTCCACCACCTCCACCGCCCGAAGCCCACCGCCTCCAGAGCCCGGCGCTGCGGACACCGAGGTGACGGCAGAACTCATGGAAGCGCCGTGCGAATCGGCGAAACCCGCTTCACCACATCCTGGGACTGAACGCTTAGTGAGAGGCAACGGATTGCTGAGGAATTTGGCTGGGAGATGTGGAAATCATTACGCCCGTAAGCCCCATACGCAGTACCGTCTCGGAAATGCTGTCGTTCATCAGGCGAATAACCTCGTCATGGATCCTGTCGCGCTGGACAGCCGTGATGTTCGCAATCTGCTCGGGCCAGACCGCCGGATCGAGCTCGCGGGAGGGGTCCGGCTTCGGATAGGCGGGCCCGACCGCACCGAGATGCATGGCGATAGGTTTCAACGTATGTGCGTCCACCACCACAATCGCATAATTTGCATAGACTGCGTTCGACTTTTGCGCATCCATCAGCGGCATATGGTTGTACATTCCAATTCCGCCCACATCGATGTTGCCGCGCGGAAGAGGCTGCTTCACCACGACGACATAAGCGTCCACATCGGCGGTTTCTTTCAATCCCGGGAAGCTGGGAGCGAGTCTGAGTTTCGAATCGAGCAATTGCGATTGCAGCAGCGCAGAATGGTCCACGGGAACCTCGGAAACCGTGAACCGCCGGGATAGATCCGAGCGCAGCCGGGATTCGATCAGGGCGTCCAGATTCCAGCTGGCGATGGGCATCGTTTCATGTGTCTGCGAAAATATCGTCCCGCCCAGATGATCGAAATGCATCTCATCGCCGATCGCCGAAGCGACGGCTATCGATTTGATGCCCGCAAACGGATCTTTATTCGTGGGAATGCTCACGAGCGAGCGTGCGCCGATCTCCGGCAATTCAGCCATGTCAAGTGCGCGAAGCGTTTCCAGAACGGCCACGTTCAGGAAACTTGAAAAGCCGGCATGCAGCAAATCGAGCTGGGTGTTGCTGAGAACGAGATCGTTTTCCAGTTTGAGCGAACCGTCACAGAGATACCCTGCGAACCCCGGCTGTTCGCCCTTGCGAATCTGGACGCGGGAATAGGCGCTGGCGATAATCTTGAGAGAACGCGTATCGACAACGTCAATCTCAAAATTGGCCCAGCAATATTGCGGATTGTTGAAGACGCCGTCGCTGTCGTTCTCAACGGCGAGCCCGGAAAGCCCGGGTGTCTCGCTTTCGTGATCCGGCCGCACGACTACAAATGCGTCGACTCCCGCGCCGGGCAGAGACGTCAGAAAAGAATGGAAGGCCGGTTTGGAAAAATCCCAGGCGCCATTGGGAATCCGGGCCAGCGCGCCGCGGTCTGCCGGAATGTCTTTTATTGCATAGCGGGTACCGAGGTATTGACGAAGCGCGCTCTCGACCTGGTCGTCCAGTTTCCATGATGTGATATCGACGTCGCGTCGCTGCGGCAGCAACAATCCGGCTTTTTGCAGGGTCAACGACTGCCCGACAGCCGAAAGAACGGCAACACTGTGAACGTTGCGATAATCGCCGCTGCGGACTTTCGGCAGAAACATCGCGCTTGGCACAATCACCGGGATGTAAACAGCGCCGGCGTCAGCCGACCCGATCGTGCCCAGCACCAGCAGCGCTGCCCAAAGAATTCGACAATTCAAGGCTTACATGCCCCCCGACGACGCATGTGACCATAGCAATCCAGTTTCAACCTGCCAAGCAAGTCGGCGCTCAAGGACCGCGGCTAGGCCGGCTGCTCCTCGATCCGGGGTGCCAGCAGGGAACCAAACGCAATCCGCGCGACCAGCAGGATCGCGGCCACAATGCCCATCAATACGGCGTGCATGAGCCAGAATGTCGAGTTCGGCATGGTACCAAGCAGCCCGCCCAGATAACCGGTCAGCAAATTACCCATGAAGAGATGGATGTAATAAACGGCTATCATCACGCCGCCCAGCCCCCTGGGCGCGGCGCGCGAATAGAGCGCAAGTCCGACCGGCAGCACATTGGCAAACCCGATGTCGTTGACGACATGAAAAGCGACCGCCCAGTAGAGCGGGACACGCTCGTGCGCGGTCTCGGCCATAATGGCGGCACCAGCCAGCACCAGGGGCCCGAGCGCGCTGATCGCGACGCCGATCACGATCTTGGTGATTTCGGCCGGCTCCTGCCAGCGCCTGCCGTACCAGCGCCAGAAAGCGATAACGCCGATCATGGTGATGCTGCTGACGAACGCATCCAGCGATACGAGATAGGTGATCGGCATGTTGAAGCCGAAGAACACCGTCTGGAAGGTCTTTTCACCCCAGACGAGATAGGCATCGGGAATTTCCTGATTGCCGATGATCGAGACCGCGAGTATCGGCAACAACGCAACAAGCAGGATGACCGCCTTCCAGTCATGCGCCGTGAGCGGCGGCCGTTCGACATGGTCGCCCATGGTCCGGACAGGTTCCGGCGGAAAATTCCGGCGGCCCGCGAGATAGATGGCAAGGCCGAACACCATACCGATGCCGGCGGCAACGAAACCCAGATGCCAGTCGACACGCTGCCCAAGCGTGCCACAGATCAAGGGCGAAATAATCACAGCCAGCTGAATGCCGAGAAAGTAAATCTGAAAACCGTCCGCCCGGCGCGGATCGTCAATCCGGTAAAGCGCGCCGACCTGGCTTGCGATATTGCCCTTGAAGCAGCCCACGCCGGCAAGCAACAGCGCCAACCCGACGAGAAAGGTTGAATTCAGCGCCAGCAGGAAAGTGCCGATCACCATGATCGTTGCGCCGATACTGACCGTGGCCGTGCGCCCGATCAGGCGGTCGGCGATAAAGCCTCCAGCGAGCGGCGTCACATAAACCAGCGCCGCATAAAGTTGCGCCGTATTCGAGGCGAGCGCCATCTTCGACTGGGCGCCGAAAACCCGGGCGAGAAGGTGACGAAAACCGTCGAAACCCCAGACCTGCTCGATATGGCCCGGCAGCAGCAGGTAGTGCGTGAGATAAAGCACCAGCAGCGTCTGCATGCCGTAATAGCAAAAGCGCTCCCAGAACTCGGAGCCGGAGAGCCATGCCAGGCCAACGGGATGGCCTATAAACGAATGATCGCGCCTGTTTCCGCTCTCCAATTCCATCGCCACCATGTCGCCCGCCTGTGCATTCAGCCCGTGTAACTGAAGCACTCTCGCGGAGCCGCAGCCCTTGCGCAAGACATGGCGGGGCGGAGTGGCAATCTCGCGAACGCCAATGTTCGCGCCGGTTACGCCCATTGCCGGTGAGCCGCCAGTAGTCCTGCTTTGCCGGCCGGAACAGAATCTCGTTCACATCGCCATCGTCGGGCCGGCTCATCGCGAAGGCGACCATGCGGGCGAAGGGGACGGCGACCCGCGCGTAAATTCCAGGAACAATGACTACGGCATCAAGCCGGCGTCGGTGTTCTGCGGACGATCAGCCATTCCCGGACGTTATGTTGTTGAACACGTGATAGAGAATTGCGTCCCAGGCGTTGTGGATACCGATAAAAGGAAGAAGCAGGTCCGCATGTGCCTGTCTCCATGAGAGCGCGCCTCGCGCCGGAAACAGAATTTTGAGTTCCGGCGCAAGGACAAATTTCCGGATGTTGCCGCGCGGCACAGTCCCCGGCTAATCTGGCGGCGGATCAAGCATGGGTGTTGTACATGAAGATTGCGGCATGCGCCGTGACCGCGGCAGCGGGACTTTTGCTGGCAGGCTGCGCCACCATCGTGTCGAGCAGTTCGGAGGACATCTCGGTCCGGACGCTACCGGCATCGGGCGCAAACTGCGAACTCTCGAACCAGGAGGGAAGCTGGTCCGTCGTCACCCCCGCAGTGGCACATGTCCAGCGTGGACTGGACGATCTGCAGGTGAAATGCACCAGCCCGGGCTATCAGGAGGCATGGACAAACATTGCCTCACGCTGGAACGGCTGGACCTTTGCGAATGTGGCGAATTTCGGAGTTGGCTTCGGCGTGGACAGTTACACGGGAGCTATCGACGAATATCCGCACACCGTGCAGCTGCCGATGGTGCCCGCTGTCACGGCATTGGCCCAAACACCGCCGAATTCACCCTCGACACCGGCAACAAATCCGGCTCATTGAAGCCAGGGTGACGACTAACGATAGCGGATGGGCGTGGCGGCGCAGGATTGGTAGCCGGCCATGAACTGCCCGAAGGCGCCGGGCGAGCGAGGTGTCGCCGACTGGCCGGGCGCAAGCTGGAGATTGTACGTCGCGTTCGAGGCCGTGAAAGTAACTTGAAGCCATTGGCGGCCAACATTCGAGACCGTGAATTTTTGGCCGTCAAAGGTGACCGCAACATTGCGGCCGGCTGTTCCATCGCAACACCACGCAGAACAGGGCGCAGCGAGCGCGATCAGCAGCACGCATAGCGGCCGCAGTATGCGCGCTGCCTCAGAAGCGAATAACATCGGCAATCTCTTCAGCGCCTGCGGCATGGCCGATCACCTCCACAGTCTGGCCAGGTGCCAGATCGTAGAATGAAGCATTCGGGCGTCCGGAAAGAAAGCGCGTCGTACGGGCAACCCAGTATCGGCGGGCAAGGCCGCTGCCCTGGCAGATGAAGTTCATCGTTGCCGGATCGAGACCGGTCACCTTGCCTCTCTGGACGTGCGTCCCGCCAGTGCGAAGCCACGCATTGATCGTCACGGTCTGCTGCGCAACGGCCGGAGAAAGCCAAATTCCGGCGAGAAGCAGAACGGCAGAAGCGGCGCGCGACCTGTGCATGGAAAGAAAACGCAACAGAGGGCCAGACGGCTCCGCGCTTTCCTGAAGTGAAAACGCGGCCTATGTTGGCCGACAGAAACTGACAGACAAGGGAGCCCGCAATGGCGAACCGGGAACAGCGCAACAACCGCGAGAAAAAGAAACCCAAGGCCGAAAAAGGCAAGTCCAAATCGGGGACCGCATCGAATTCGCCCTTCGAGCAAAAGGCACAGAAACCCGCCGCACCGGGAAAGAAATAATCTCCGCGCTACGGCAGGTGCCGGATTGCGCGTCGTCGCACTGCGCCGGCCGTTTGTAGCCTTGGCTGCTGCGATATCGCTATCGCCTGCTGATCATTGTTCACCTGCTCTCGGTAATATGCCCTTCACAAAAAGGGCTTCTGCCGCGCGATGGCTTGCCAGCGCGATGCGGACCATCTGTCAGGCCGTGTTCCGGTTTCAGAACAGGGCGTTGAAGCGCTTCACAGCTGCCGCGGGTCCCTCGGGGTGATTCCAGACACCCGCGGAAACGGCAATGAAATCGGCACCGGCATCGATCAGGGTTGGAGCGTTTTCGACTGTGATGCCGCCGATGGCCACACAGGGCACGGTCATCAGTTCCGACCACCAGCGGAGCAGATCCGTTTCCGCTCGCGCCTTCGGGTCCTTGGTCGCAGTCGGAAAGAATGCACCAAAGGCAACATAATCCGCACCCGCGTCGGCCGCGTCGATAGCCAGGTGCCGCGAGTCGTGACAGGTAACGCCCACGATTGCGTTGCTGCCCAGCAGCGAACGTGCCTGTTTGTAGGGCATATCGTCCTGGCCGATATGGGTGCCGTCGGCACCCAGTTCGGCGGCGAGATCCGGCCTGTCGTTCAGGAGAAATGCGACGCCTGCCTGCTGCGTGACCGGCATCAGGCATTCCACCGCGCGACGAATCGCGTCGTCCGTTACATTCTTCAGGCGCAGCTGGAGCGTCGCCACGTCACCGCCCGCCAGCGCGGCCTTTAGCGGTTCCACGAAGGCGTGTGGCTCCAATTCAAACGGTGTAATCAGATAGAGTCGGCAATGTCCCATTATCGCCGCAGGCCAAAAAGCAGATAACTAAGGAACGGCACCAGCATCTCATCTTGAGAATTTCGTAAATTGATAATTGCTTTCCGAGCTGCAGTCACGGCATCCTGAGCTTCTTGCAGAGTGAACCCATTCTCCGGATCGTAGTCTGCAAGATGTCTGAGCTCCTGAAGGTTCACAAATTCAATTGCAAATAGCCTGAGATCACCCGAGAAGCTCTGCCAACCAAAGAAGTTTTGTTCCTCGTTTGGAAGAGGGTTTTGACCTAGCCGTTTGCAACGGTCGCGCGTTGGCCCGTGTTCAAGCGTGCGATAGAAAAGAACTCGGGATTTCCATTGATTTTGAGGAACAAATCTTGTTGCAACGGTTCGAAGCAACTGATGAAAAACTGCATAGTAGGCTGTTGAAACCGCTCGGCTAAGATTCGCTTGGCGTGGCCTGCCAACACTCGGTGCACGCGCCTCTTCACTCGCCAATTCGAGAAGGCGCTCTGGGTCAAGCATATCAGGAAGCTTCTCGAATCTCGCGCTCTTCGTTTTCAGATCGTAACCTGAAGTACGGAAAACGATCGTCGTTACGTGTTACCAACCAAGTGCGAAATTTATCGACAACGTCCACCAATAGGGCAGTTTCCTCGCTCGCTGGGCGCTCTCGAACCACTACCGTAACTGATAAACTTTTCTCCCCATCCGAATCTGTCATCGGCCTCGTATCGACGTGCACTACTTCGGCCGACGGCATGGTTTTCTCGACTATCTCGGCTACTTTGGCGTTCATTTCAGTATCGCTTACCATCGCACCCATTTCTGATCCGCGTGATCAATTATTTCTCGTTACGCACCGCTCACGCCGCCTGCTTCTCCACATCCGGATTCCACGCGCCGCGCGTGGCGAGGCCGTTCATGCGGGCACGGTGTGCAAACGCATGCTGCGCCGCAGGAACATTCGCCGGCTTGCCGCTCCATGCATGCTGCGGAGCGGCCTGCAGCGCGCGCCCATAGGAGAACGTCAGCGGCCAGGGCAGGTTCGCATATTTGTTCATTGCGTTCAGATGCGCGGTCGCCTCTTCATCCGACTGGCCGCCGGAGAGGAACGCGATGCCGGGCACGGCGCCCGGTACGCATGCTTTGAGACATTTGATCGTCCGCTCGGCGACTTCCTCGACACTGACCTGTTTCGAGGATTTCTTGCCCGGAACGATCATGTTGGGCTTGAGTACCATGCCTTCGAGTTCTACTCGCTGATTATAGAGCGCGAAGAAGACTTCTTTCAGCACCCACTCCGTCACCTGCGCGCAGGCATCGATATCGTGATCGCCGTCCATGAGCACTTCGGGCTCGACGATCGGAACGATCGACTCTTCCTGGCACAGTGCCGCGTAACGCGCGAGCGCATGCGCGTTGGTGGTTATCGCCGTGTAGGTCGGAATAGCGGGACCAATATCATATACGCCGCGCCATTTCGCAAAGCGCGCGCCGAGCCCACGATATTCGATCAACCTTTCTCGCAAGCCGTCCAGACCTTCGGTGATTGTTTCACCGGGACAAAGCGCCAGCGGCTTGGCGCCGAGATCGACCTTGATACCGGGAATTGAACCCGCCTCTTCAATCAATTTGACGAGCGGCGTACCGTCCGCGGCCTTCTGGCGGATTGTTTCATCATAAAGGATGACGCCCGAAATGTTGTCCCGCATGGCATCGGAGGTGCGGAACAGAAACTCACGATAGTCGCGCCTGTTGGTCTCTGTCGACTCGACGCCGATCTTGTCGAAGCGTTTTTTGATCGTGCCGGCGCTCTCGTCGGCGGCAAGAATGCCTTTGCCTTTGACCACCATCGCATGTGCCGTGCGCGCGAGTTCGTCTCTATTCATTGTTCGTGCCCCTGTTTTGCTTGAGCGCCACGACGCCCGGTAATTCGCGTCCTTCCATCCATTCGAGGAAAGCGCCTCCGGCCGTCGATACATAGGAAAATTCATCGGCGACGCCGGCCACGTTCAGCGCCGCCACCGTGTCGCCGCCACCCGCGACGGATAACAGTTTTCCGGCCTTTGTCCGCTCGGCCGCATGCTTCGCCGCCGCCGCCGTGCCGCGGTCGAAAGGCTGTGTCTCGAACGCTCCGAACGGGCCGTTCCACACCAGCGTCCGCACCTGTTCAAGACGTGTCAGAAATCCCTCGATCGTTTCCGGCCCCACATCGAGGATCATGTCGCCGGGCGCGACGTTGTTCACGCCTACAACGCGGCATTCCGCGTGCGGTTTGAATTCTCTGGCGACGACGACATCGACGGGCAGTACGAGGGCGGCGCCCTGCGCATTGGCGGAGCGCAAAATGTTGCGTGCCGTATCGAGGTGATCCGACTCGGAAAGCGATTTGCCGATCTCGAGACCCTGGGCCGCAAGAAAGGTGTTTGCCATCGCGCCACCGATCACAAGCACGTCTACCTTACGGATCAGATTGCCGAGCAGTTCGAGCTTGGTCGAAATTTTTGCGCCGCCGACAACTGCCATCACCGGGCGTTCGGGATGGTCGAGTGCGCGATGCAGATGTGCAAGTTCGGCCTCCATGGCGCGCCCGGCTGCAGATGGTAACAGATGCGCCAGCGCCTCGGTCGTTGCGTGTGCGCGATGCGCCGCGGAAAATGCGTCGTTGACGAAATTGTCCCCCAGCATGGCGACTGCTTTGGCGAAGGTGGGGTCGTTATTCTCCTCTCCCGCATAGAAGCGCGTATTCTCGAGCAACAGGACTTCGCCATCGCCCAGCAGCGCAACCGCCTCCTCCGCCTTGGGACCGATACAATCGCCGGCAAAGGAAACCGGGCATCCCAACGCGACCGACAGCGCGGATACGACAGGCTCAAGTGACATGGACGCAACCGGTTTGCCTTTTGGGCGACCGAAATGCGAGAGCACGACAACCCGCGCGCCTTTATTCGCCAGTTCGCGAATCGTGGGTGCCTGACGCTCGATCCGAAGCGTGTCTGTTACTTTACCGTCCCGCATCGGTACGTTGAGATCGGCGCGCACAAGCACCCGCCGGCCGGAGACGGCAAGATCGTCAAGCGTCCGGTAATTCCTTTCGCTCATCCGAGCAGGGCGCCCATGGCGATGGCCACATCGGCCATCCGGTTCGAGAAGCCCCACTCATTGTCGTACCACGACATCACGCGCACGAAGGTGCCGTCGATCACTTTCGTGCCGTCCAGCGCAAAGCTGGAAGAGGCAGGATTGTGATTGAAATCCGTGGAAACAAGCGGCTCATCGATAATGGCAAGGATGCCGTTGAACGGACCGGATGCAGCAGCCTTCGCGGCGTTGTTGATTTCCTCGACCGAGGTCGGCCGCTTTGCGACGAACTTGAAGTCCACCAACGAAACATTGGGAGTCGGTACGCGCACCGACACTCCGTCGAGCTTGCCTTTCAACTCGGGCAACACGAGACCGACCGCTTTCGCCGCGCCGGTCGATGTCGGGATCATGGAGAGTGCGGCGGCGCGGGCGCGGTAGAGATCCTTGTGCAGCTGATCGAGCACGGGCTGATCGTTGGTGTAGCTGTGAATGGTCGTCATGAAGCCCTGCGCGACGCCCACCGCATCGTTCATCACTTTGGCGACGGGCGCGAGGCAATTGGTCGTGCACGAGGCGTTGGAGACGACGACATCATCTTTCGTCAGCTTCTGGTGATTGACGCCAAAGACGACGGTAAGGTCCACGCCATCGGCCGGCGCAGAAATCAGCACGCGTTTGGCGCCGGCGCGCAGATGTGCGGAAGCCTTTTCCTTCGAGGTGAAGATGCCCGTGCATTCCAGCGCGATATCGACGCCCAGTTCCTCATGCGGCAGTTGTGCGGGGTCTTTTATCGCCGTGACGCGTATCTTGTGGCCGTCGACGATCATGTAATGGCCGTCGACCGACACGCCGCCGGGGAATTTGCCGTGCACCGAATCGTAGCGAAGCAGATGCGCGTTGGTCTCCACCGGCCCGAGGTCGTTGACGCCGACCACGACGATGTCCTGGCGGCGGGATTCGACGATGGCGCGGAGCACCAGCCGCCCGATGCGGCCAAAACCATTGATCGCGACGCGGACGGTCATGAATCTCTCCTTTGAACCAACTCCGCGTTGCGCGGATGGAAATGGTGTTTGAAACCCGCGGGCCTTAGCGAGGCAGCTGCGCGCCAGTCAAGTACATGGCGTTGCCCCACTTTGCCATACATCCTATGGTCGATGCGTTTTCAAAGGATTTCGCATGTCGCAATTGGAAGATGCCAAAACGAGGCTGTCCGCCGCGCTCGACCGGCTGGAGACGGCGCTCACCCCGCTCAGCGATGCCCAAAAGCGCCACGCACGGGATGCGGCAGAGATTGCGTCGCTGACACAGGAGCGCGAGGGTCTTCTCGCCCGCATTGTCGCATTGGAGGAAGAAAACCGGCTGCTTGCCAGCCTGGCCGAAGAGGTCGAAGGCCGCGTGGACCGTGCCATCGCCGATATTAATGCGGCACTGGCACAATCGGAACTGCAGGCTTGAGGACGCGATGCCGCTCGTCAATGTGATGATCAACGAACGCAACTATGCGGTCGCCTGCGGCGACGGGCAGGAAGGGCATCTGCGGGAACTTGCGGCGCATGTGGATGCCAAAGCGCGCGAATTGCTGAAAACGGCGGGACAACCCGGAGAGCAGAGACTGCTCCTGATGGCGGCCTTGCTGATCGCGGACGAATATTTCGAAGTCCGTGCCGAACTGGAAAAGCGCGCCGGCGAAGTGGCCGAGGCCGCGGATGCCCATGAAAGCGCCGTCGCCCATATCGGAGAAACCGAACGCGATGCGGCCGATGCGCTCGATGCCGCGACCGCGCGCGTGGAAGAGGTTGCAGCGCGCCTGCCCTGCGCCTAGATTTGTTGCCGGATGGGTACTGCCCCGCGCGTCAGGAATGCGATACCCAGGGGCCTTAATGGTACTCACCGGGAGCTGTCCCTGACCGGGGTCGTGGCCTCGGATATATGGCGCCCACCTGCACTTGCAGGCCCGTGAGGATCCACATCCAACGGCGGTGGCGGTCCCATCCACTTCCCGCGATTGCTGATCGCGCATCGCGAACCGATTGAAAGCCACGCATGCGGATACTATTCATCGGCGACATCATTGGCCGCCCCGGACGCGAGGTCGTGGCCAATGAACTGCCGGGGCTGCGCGAGCGGTTGCGTACGGATTTCGTCATCGCCAACGCGGAAAATGCGGCAGCCGGCTTCGGCCTGACGCGCAAGATCGCCAATGAGCTGTTTGCTCTGGGGATCGACGTCCTGTCGTCCGGCAACCATTGGGCCGATCAGAAAGAGATTCTCTCCTTCATCGGCGATGACGATCGCGTGTTAAGGCCGGGCAATTATCCGGAAGGCACGCCGGGGCGCGGCGCCGGGCTCTACGAGGCCCGCAGCGGCCAGCGCGTGTTGGTGGTCAACATCATGGGCCGGCACTTCATGGATCCACTTGACGATCCGTTCGCCGCGGTGGAGCGCGAGCTTGCCGCCTGTCCGCTCCGCGAAGCCTGCGACGCGGCCGTCATCGACATGCATGCCGAGGCGACCTCGGAGAAGATGGCCATGGGCCATTTCTGCGATGCCCGCGCGAGCCTCGTGGTCGGCACCCATTCCCATGTGCCGACGGCGGACGCCCAGATTCTGCCCGGCGGTACCGCCTATCAGACGGATGCCGGCGGCTGCTGCGACTATGATTCCGTGATCGGTATGGACAAATTCGAGCCGCTGCAGCGCTTCACCCGCAAGCTCTCGACAGCCCGCTACACGCCGGCAACAGGGCCGGCGACGCTCTGTGGCGTCTTTGTCGAGACCGACAGCAAGGGCTTGGCAGTCCGCGTGGAGCCTGTCCGCGTCGGCGGCCGGCTCAAGGAACACTTACCTCAGCCTTGATGAAAGGCTAGTTTTTGGTCTGCTTTGACGGAATCGCCGGCATGAATGTCACGCTCGAACAAGTCGTTGGTATATTGCGCAGCAATGCCGACGTATTGCGCGCACGGGGAATTCTGCATGCCGCGGTATTCGGCTCCGTCGCGCGCGGCGAGGCGCGGCCGGAGAGCGATATCGATATTCTGGTGGACCTGGAGCCCGGCAAGCCGTCGGGATTATTCGAGTATGTGCGCCTCCAGCGTGATGTCGCCGCCCTCTTTGGGTGCCGAGTCGATCTTGTCGAGCGAGAGGCACTGCGACCGTTGGTGCGCGAGGAAGCTTCGAGAGACGCGGTGAATGTCTTCTGACCTCGTCCTGAAACGGCTTCTGCATATTCGCGATAACATCTGTCATGCGCGCGATTTCCTCGCCGGGCTGGATTTCG
Organism: Rhizomicrobium sp.; assembly: GCA_036269235.1. Classification (GTDB taxonomy): domain Bacteria; phylum Pseudomonadota; class Alphaproteobacteria; order Micropepsales; family Micropepsaceae; genus Rhizomicrobium. The sequence goes on along the minus strand of DATASL010000020.1, from coordinate 32,910 downwards.
ACGCGTTCGCCGCAGATCAGAAAACGGTTTATGCAACGATGCGGGCACTGGAGATCATATCCGAAGCCTCGCGTCATCTCCCCGAGGATTTGAAAGCCAGGCATCCCGAGATCGACTGGGTTGCCGTCCGCGACGCCGGCAATGTTTATCGGCACGGCTACGAACTGGTCACCGAGCAGCGGCTCTGGGACACCATTACGAAGCATCTCGCGCCACTGGAAAATGCCGTTCTTGACGAACTTTCAAGGCTGGCTTGAAAGTCTGGCTATCCTTGAAACAGGCGGGACTGCCCGCTATTCAGATTTTCCCGCGAGAGCTCAGCATGGCCGGTCATTCCCAGTTCAAGAACATCATGTTCCGCAAGGGGCGCCAGGATAAGGAGCGCTCCAAGCTGTTTTCCAAGCTGGCCCGCGAAATCACGGTCGCGGCCAAGAACGGCCTGTCCGACCCGGGTCACAATCCACGGCTGAGGACCGCGATTGCCGCCGCCAAGCAGCAATCCATGCCCAAGGACAACATCCAGCGCGCCATCGACAAGGCCACGGGAGCCGGTGCGGAGAACATCGAGGAAGTGCGCTACGAGGGTTATGGCCCCGGCGGCGTCGCGCTGATCGTCGAGACCATGACCGACAACCGCAACCGCACCGCAGGCGATATCCGCGCCGCTTTCTCGAAATATGACGGCGCGCTCGGCGAGACCAATTCCGTCGCCTTCCAGTTCGCGCGCACGGGCGTCATCACCTATCCGAAAAGCGCCGGTTCCGACGAAGCCGTGCTGGAGCTGGCCATCGAGGCGGGCGCGGACGAATGCATTTCCGGCGACGAGACGCACGAATTCCTGGCCGGTCCGGACGATTTCGGCACGGTGCGCGATTCGCTCGAGGCGAAACTTGGCGCCGCGCAATCGGCTCGGCTCGAATGGCGCCCGCAGAACATGGTCGCGGTCGGCGACGACACCGGCGAGACGCTCGTCAAGCTGCTCGATACGCTCGAAGATCACGACGACGTGCAGAACGTCTACGGCAATTACGAGTTGTCGGACGCGCTGATGGCGAAGATCACCGCTTAAGACAAACTCCGGCGTCCAAACGGCGTACGAAACCCCATAACGGCGATTTTATCAGCGATTAACAGCGAATTCGCTCTTTGGCTGTTTTGATTGATCAGAGCGCGAACAAACAGAATTAACGAACCAAAGCGCGATCGATTGTTTCACGTGAAACGGAAAAAATCGCCGCGCCATATCAACACCGTTCCGCGGACCATTAGTATTTATAATCGTGAAGGTACGCCAGCAGGCTGGGTGTCTCCTGCGAGGACAGGTCGTGGATTTTCCAGGCGCCGTTTTCCTGCACCAGGTCGAAATGGACTATCATGGTGCTCTGCGGATCGGGCCGGAACGTTACATCTCCCCGCGCGCGGCCGGGCCCGTTCATTTGTGCGTGAAGCGAAACCACCTTGAACGACTCCCAGTCCTGGCACTGGCATATGGGGTCTGAATCCATGGCGCCAACCTCGCCCTTCGATTTGATCCGGTCGTTGCGAAGCCGCGCCAGCAACGACGCATCGACGATGGCACGGGCGTCCGGATAGGAGAAATCATTTCCTTTCCCGTGCGGCGCATAGGCGGCGTAAAGCCGTTGCAGGAATGCCTGGGGCGTCTCGCCAGCCATCGCGATCCGGATTGAACCCAACAGGAATAAAAGGACACCGGCCTGTATTCGGCTTGTCATTGTCGCGTCCCCCTTCAAGCATGCAGTCTGAATGCGGCCGCCGAAAGCAGATAATATCCGCTTCTGCTGTACGATGATGCCATGGTGGGAACGATTCGCATTATCGGCCTCGATCCCGGTCTCGCCCGCATGGGCTGGGGCGCCATCGATATGGCGGGGACCAGGCTTTCCCATGTGGCGCATGGCGTGCTGACCAGCGATCCGAAATCCGGGCCGGGACCGCGGCTCATGGTGCTTTTCGAGGCGCTCACCGAAATCATTGCGCGGCTCGAACCGCAGGCCATCGCCGTGGAGCAGGCCTTTGTGCACAAGGATCCGTCGGCTGCGCTGAAACTCGGCCAGGCGCGGGCCGTGGCGCTTCTTGCGGCTGCGCGCGCCGGGCTGGAGATCGCCGAATATGCTCCCAACCATGTGAAGAAATGCGTGGTCGGCGTGGGCCATGCCGGCAAGGAGCAGGTGCAGGCGATGGTGCGCTGTCTTTTGCCCACGGCGAATGTCACCTCCGCCGATGCCGCCGATGCGCTGGCGCTCGCCATCGCGCATGCCCATCTTGCCGGAACCCGCGCCCGGCTCGAAGCCGCTTTGATGTCATGAGTTGGAAGTTCACTGCGTCGAATTCGCGGCTGTGCCTGTTGAACCGCAGAGGCGCAAAGGCGCAGAGGCATTGGAACCTCGCTGCAACCGCACTGCAACAGGGTAGGCACAAAGAAGTTCCTGCGCGCGTTCGCGCGCAATTCTATAATCTTCGCGACAACTACTTTTCGTCGCCTCTGCGTCTCTGCGCCTCTGCGGTTCATTGCTACGCGGCGACCTTGGCATGATCGGCAAACTTTCCGGCACGATCGATTCCGTTGCCGAGGATCACACGATCATCGATGTGCATGGTGTCGGTTATCTGGTTCATTGCCCGAGTTCGACATTGTCCCGGCTTTCGGCAGGAAACAGCGCAACATTGGTCATCGATACCCGCGTGACCGATGAAACAATCCGGCTCTACGGATTTGCTTCGGCGGAAGAGCGCGAATGGTTTCGTTTGCTCCAGGGCGTGCAGAATGTCGGCGCACGGGTGGCGCTGAATGTGCTGTCGGCGCTATCCCCGCGCGAACTCGAACGCGCGATCGCACTCAGCGACAAGGCTGCCGTTGGTCGCGCGCAGGGCGTAGGTCCCAAACTCGCAACCCGCATCGTCACCGAACTCAAGGACAAGGCGCCCGCCATGATGCTGCGCGGGCATGCCGAAGAAGCGGCAACACACGCGCTTGCGCCGCGCGGTCCCGAAGCCGACGCGGTCGCGGCATTGATCAAGCTCGGTTATTCGCAAGGCCACGCCGCCGAAGCGGTGTCGCGCGCTGTACAGGAATCCGGCGGCGCCAGCGTGGAACTGCTGATCCGCGAAAGTTTGCGCAACCTCGCACGATAGCGTATTTGCTGACTAGTCAGACTAGTCTGGAGTAGGCGAATGGATCGAATCTGGCCGGTGCAGGACGCGAAGGCGCGGCTATCGGAACTTTTGCGGGCGGCGGAGCACGAGCCGCAACAGATTTCCTTTCGTGGCGAGCCCAAATTCGAAGTGAGGTTATTGCCGGAGGCACGGAAAAAGAAAACGGACAAGTCGGCCGGCTTGCCGCGGTGGTGGCTCGATGCGCCGACCGTGCCGGAATTTAAGGCTCCGCCGCGCAAGCGCGAAAAGCCGAGAAAAATCTTTTGATATTCCTGCTGGATACATGCGTTCTCTCGGAATCCACGAAGCTTCACAGGAATGCGTCGGTCATGTCGTGGCTGTCGACTCATGAGTTGGCCCGGCAATATGTCAGCGCGGTTACCATTGGCGAGTTGTATTACGGCGTCGAACGATTGAACGAGGGTCGCAAAAGACGAGAGCTTCGGATCTGGCTCAAGACCGTCGAAGAAGATTATTCCGGGCGCATTGTTCCACTGGACCTGACGGTTGCAGAGCAGTGGGGACATGTGCGCGTAATGGCTCCGAACGTTCAAACCGTTGACGCACAAATCGCGGCGACTGCTCTTGCCTATGGCTTTGTTGTCGCGACGAGAAACGTGAAACATTTTCAGTTCGATGGACTGCAGGTCGTAAATCCGTGGGAAACGTGACATCCCCCCGCATGGTTGCTCCCGAGCAGCGGGAAGACGATGCGCTGGAAGCCGGCCTGCGGCCGAAGCGGCTTGCGGAGTTTGTCGGCCAGCGCCAGGCGCGGGAAAATCTCGGCATCTTCATCGAGGCGGCAAAGGCGCGAAACGAAGCGCTGGATCACGTGCTGTTCTCGGGGCCCCCGGGACTGGGCAAGACGACACTGGCGCAGATCGTAGCGCGCGAGCTGGGCGTGAATTTCCGTTCGACGTCGGGGCCGGTGCTGGCGCGCGCAGGCGATCTTGCGGCGATCCTCACCAATCTCGAAGCCCGCGATGTACTTTTCATTGACGAAATCCATCGGCTCAATCCGGTGGTCGAGGAAATCCTTTATCCGGCCATGGAGGATTTCGAACTCGATCTCGTGATCGGCGAAGGTCCGAGCGCGCGCTCGGTCAAGATCACGCTGGCGCCGTTCACGCTGGTCGGCGCCACAACGCGATCCGGACTGATCACCACACCGTTGCGCGACAGGTTCGGCATTCCGCTGCGGCTCAATTTCTATGAGACGGACGAGCTGCAATCCATTGTCGAACGCGGGGCGCGCATTCTTGCGCTCGATCTGAGCACGGAAGGCGCGCATGAGATTGCCGCGCGGGCGCGCGGAACGCCGCGTATTGCCGGACGGCTTTTGAAACGTCTGCGCGATTTCGCAGCGGTGGCGGGCCATACGCATGTCGATGCGAAGGCAGCCGACGCGGCCCTGACCCGGCTGGAAGTGGACCGGTGCGGGCTCGATGCGTTCGACCGGCGTTATCTTTCGCTGATCGCGCAATCCTTTGGCGGCGGACCCGTGGGTATCGAAACGATTGCGGCAGCCCTCGGCGAAGCGCGGGACGCGATCGAAGAGATCATCGAACCCTATCTGCTCCAGCAGGGCTTCGTGCAGCGCACGCCGCGCGGCCGCATGGTGACGGGCGCGGCCTTCGCGCATCTCGGCCTCGAGGCGCCGCCGCGCGACCCCGGACAGCTGGGACTTTTCGCCCCCGGCGATGCGGACGATGGCTGAACTGGCGGGCGCCGGACGCTTCGACGGGAAGGTGCATATCCTTCCCGTCCGCATCTATTACGAAGACACCGATCTTTCCGGCATCGTCTATCACGCGAACTACCTGCGTTATATGGAGCGGGGCCGCTCGGAGTTCTTTCGTTCAGCCGGCATCAAGCGGCTTGCAATGCTGGAACAACACGAAGCGACGGCATGGACCTTGCGCCGGATTTCGCTCGCCTACATGCGGCCGGCACGTCTCGACGACCTGATCGAAGTCCACACCCGGGCGACTTCGCTCACCGGCGCGCGCATGATGGCCGATCAGAAGATCTATTGCGGAGGACAGCTTCTGACACATGGCGAGGTGGAGGCCTGCATCATTACGCTGGATGGAAAACCGCGAAGGATACCGGCCGATATAAGGGAAAAGTTGCAGCCGTTTGTGATGAACGAGAAAACCGAACGCACCAGCGCCACAGATGTCATCCCCGCGAAAGCGGGGACCCAGCATTTGCAGACGGCGAAGAATTCGCAGGATATCGACGACCCGTGCTCTGGATCTCCGCTTTCACAGAGATGACAAATTTGTTTTGCGCAGCCGGGCGGCAAGCGTTTGCCAATTCGGGAGTTTATTCTTGAAGAATATTGCCCGGCGCCTGAAGCCATTCGCGACACTTGCATCCGTGATGCTGACAGCAGCGCCGGCCCGAGCCCGAGCGCCCCCGCCTGATTTGCAGCAGGTGAATGCGGTCGCGGCAGGGTTTTACGCCGCCTATTCCACGTTTCATCCATCCGATGGCATTCCGGATGCAAAAGGGCTGGCGAAATACCGCCCTTACATCTCGCCGCCGCTCGACAGGCTGCTGTTGGACGGCGAGGCCGCGGAACGGCGTTTTTCGTCCGCGACGAAGAACATGTCGCCGCCGCTGATAGAGGGTGACCTCTTCACGTCCAATTTCGAAGGCGCCACGTCATATCGCATCGGTCCGTGCAACAGCGATGCGGATACCGCCCATTGCGCGGTGACGCTCGGCTATCGCGGCGGATCGAACACTGCGAAACCTCTCGACTGGACCGACACGATCTGGCTGGTGCGCACAATGGCGGGATGGAAGGTCGACGACATCGCTTACGGCGGCAATGCTGCGTTCGGCAACAGGGGTCGTTTGAAAGAGACATTGCAAAACGTCATCCGCGAGGGCAACGACGCGGCGCGGTGATTGCCGTTCATACAATCTGAAGGCACGTATGCACTATTCCATGCAGGCTTCGGCGGCGGGGTAAAGAAACGTGGTTGATCCGGTTCAGACAGCCAAAAACATTGCGATCGTGGCGGTTCCTGTGATCATCGCCATTACGCTGCATGAGGCGGCTCATGGCTACGCGGCGCGGCATTTCGGCGACGATACCGCCGCACGCGCGGGGCGTATCTCGCTCAATCCGCTGCGTCATATCGATCTTTTCGGGACGATTTTGTTGCCCGGTTTTCTCCTGCTTTCACACGCCGGATTCCTGTTCGGATACGCAAAGCCGGTGCCGGTGAATTTCGGAGCGTTGCGTCACCCGAAACGCGACATGATCTGGGTAGCGGCGGCTGGTCCCGCCATGAATTTCCTGCTGGCAGCCATTTCCGCGATCCTTCTTTTCATCTGTATGAAGACAGGCACGGCGAACCGTGTTGCGTTCCAGCTCCTGTGGACGTCGGTCGAGATCAATCTGGTTCTTGCGGTCTTCAACCTGATCCCGATACCGCCGCTCGACGGCGGGCGGGTCGCGGTCGGCATTCTGCCCCAGCCATTTTCTCTGGCCCTCGCGAAACTGGGCCGGTTCGGCATGCTGCTCGTGATCGCCGTATTCATTCTCCTGCCGCTTCTGGGCTTCGACCTGTTCCACTATCTCGTGCAGATACCCGTGGATTTCCTCGAACGCCCGCTGCTTGCACTTCTCGGAATCCGGGCGGAGTAGGCGCGATCACCAGTGATCATATGGATGTTGGGATTGGTAGCGGCAACGCGTGTTTGGCGACCGTAATGAAGCGGCGCGGTGAACTTTGGTTTTGAGCTGGTCCGAAGTGCGGCAAGCTACGGGATTCGGACCGGAATTTCGCCCAGGCGCCCAGCAATTCCGGCGAGTTTCACGTCGAAGGTTGCAAATGAATCGCAGCCTTTCGACGCGAGAAAGTGAAGTGCATCGGCGAAGTCTGCGTCTTGCTTCATCCAATCCAGTGCCGTCGACACAGCCGGGTCCTGGAGCGTGACGCAGGATAGGCCGGCAATCCTGGAAAAGGCGTCAGCGACTTGCGCGGGCTTATATTTGTATGCGCTCCTCAACACCCATTCTGCTTCGAGCAAGACAGTCGTGCAGACAAAAATCCTGTTTTCGTCGAAGAGTTTCCGGACTTTTTCCGATTGAGCAGGGTTATCGCCGATCAGATAGCGAATGATAATATTAGTATCGACCGCGAGCATGACGTCTTTTTGCTTCGGCAGCGATTCCCGCATCCATGTCCTCAAGCGTCTTTGGAGGTCCGTTATATTTGAGCGAACCGAATACATCCTCTGGCCGCGTAGGCGGAAAAAGCGGAGCCGCTTTCAGCAGGACACCATCGGGCGTTTCCTCAATGGTCAGTTTCGTGCCGGGCTCCCAATGGCGCCGATGCCGGATTGCCTTTGGAAGAATAATCTGACCTTTTGTCGATACTGTCGTGATTGTCTTTTCAGCGGCGGCCATGTTTTTCTCATAGTAAGACGGTAGTAAGATACCGTGGATGACAGCAAAGTCAATGGAAGTCCCGCGACTTGGGCAGGATGCGGACATTGCGGGGGTGGCGATGCAGGCCTTCCTGCGATGAGAATTGCGGCTTTTCGCCGTCATATTCCGCGATGCGGTCGAGTTCGAAGGTACGGTCGTAGATGCGCTCGGCCACAAGATGTATCACATCTTCCGGGCTGCGCTGAATTTTACCTTCGACGACCAGCAGACGCGCGCCCATCACCTCGCGGCGGAACTGCTCGAAGAGACGCGGCCAGACCACGACATTGGCAACGCCGGTTTCATCGCTCAGCGTGATGAAGACCACGCTGGCATCGCCCGGCATCTGGCGCACCAGCACGATGCCCGCGCAGGCCGCATGCATGCCGTCCGATGCTTGCGAGATTTCCGCACAGCTCATTACACCTTCCCCGCAAAACATGCCGCGCAGGAACTGCATCAGATGGGCGCGCAGCGACAGGCGCAGCATGCGGTAATCGGCGAGCACATGTTCGCCGAGCGGCATGCGCGGCAGCGGCGCGATTTCTTCTTCCGGCTGCTCCTCGACAAATTGCGCGGCAAATAAAGGCAATGCATCGTCGTCCGGCAGCCGCCGCACGCCCCAGAGGATTTCGCGGCGATCCTGCGATAAGGATTGGAAACTGTCGGCTTCCGCCAGAATCACCAGCGCACGCTTTGGTAGTTTCACGCGCCGCGCCAGGCTGTCGAGAGCGCGATAGCCGTTGCCGCGCGATTGCCTGAGCAGCGTCGCCCAATCTTCGCGGAAGCCGTCGACCTGGCGGAAACCGAGGCGAAGGGTCAGCGATCCGTCCGGACCAGGCTCCAGCGTATTGTCCCATTCGCTGTAATTGACATCGACGTGGCGCACCTCGACGCCATGCTCGCGCGCATCGCGCACGATCTCGGCCGGCGCGTAGAAGCCCATCGGCTGGGAATTCAGGAGCGCGCAGGCAAAGGCCGCCGGATGGAATTTCTTGATCCAGGCAGAGATATAAACGAGATGCGCGAAACTCGCGGCATGGCTTTCGGGAAAACCGTAGCTGCCGAAGCCTTCGATCTGCTTGAAACAGCGCTCGGCGAAATCCCGCTCATAACCGCGCGCGGTCATGCCCGAGATCATCTTGTGCCGGAACTGATCGATGGTGCCGACATTGCGGAACGTCGCCATGGCGCGCCGCAGACCATTGGCTTCGCCGGGCGTGAAGCCCGCGGCGATGATTGCAAGCTTCATCGCCTGTTCCTGGAACAACGGCACGCCCTTCGTCTTGCCCAGCACGGTTCGCAGCTCATCGGCCGGTCCGTGTTCGGGTGACGGCGCGGGAAACACGACCGCCTCCTTGCCGCTGCGGCGCCGCAAGTATGGATGTACCATATCGCCCTGGATCGGGCCCGGCCGCACGATCGCCACTTCGATGACGAGATCGTAGAACTCGCGCGGCGCAAGGCGCGGCAGCATGTTCATCTGCGCGCGGCTTTCCACCTGGAACACGCCGATCGCATCGGCCTTGCACAGCATATCGTAGACGGCGGGATCTTCGCGGGGGACCGTGGCGAGTGTGTAGGATTTGCGCTCGTGTACGGCGATCAGCTCGAAAGCCTTGCGGATGCAGGTAAGCATGCCGAGTCCCAGCACATCCACCTTCATCATCTTCATTTCATCGATATCGTCCTTATCCCATTCGATGAAATAACGATCCTCCATCGTGGCGGGTCCGATGGGCACGATCTCGTCGAGCCGGTCATGCGTCAGCACGAAACCGCCCACATGCTGGGAGAGATGGCGCGGAAAACCGATGAGTTCGTTGGCGGCGGCCACCGCCCGCGCAATCAACGGATTGTCCGGATCGAACCGGCCCTGGCGGACTTCCTTGTCTGCAAGCTCGCGACCCCAGCTGCCCCAGACGCCGGAGGCGAGCGCGGCGGTCACGTCTTCCGTCAGGCCGAATACCTTGCCCACTTCGCGGATAGCGCTGCGGGGCCTGTAACAGATGACCGTCGCCGTCAGCGCGGCGTGCTCCGAGCCGTAACGCTTATAAACGTCCTGAATAACGTCCTCGCGCCGCTGATGCTCGAAATCGACATCGATATCGGGCGGTTCGCTGCGTTCCTGGGAAACAAAACGCTCGAACAGAAGATCGACTTTCGTCGGATCGACCGCCGTGATGCCGAGCACATAGCAGACGGCGGAATTGGCCGCGGAACCGCGCCCCTGGCAGAGGATTTCGCGCTGGTTCGCAAAACCCACAATGTCGTGGACAGTAAGAAAATATGGTGCGATTTCGAGTTGGGCTATGAGCGCAAGCTCTTTTTCGAGTGTCTTGTGCACATTGTCGGGAACACAATTATCATAGCGCCACGCGGCGCCCGCCCAGGTCAGGTCTTCGAGATGCTGCTGCGCGCTCTTGCCCGGCGGGACCGGCTCGTCGGGATAATTGTATTTGATCTGGTCAAGCGAGAATTGAATCCGTTCCGCGAAACGAATGGTTTCCGCGATCGCTTCTGGCGCTTCGCGAAATAATGCGGACATTTCCTGCGGCGATTTCAGATGCCGCTCGGCATTGGGCTCGAGCAGGCGCCCCGCCTCGTCGAGCGTCTTATGTTCGCGGATGCAGGTGATAACGTCCTGCAAGGCGTGGCGCTCGAGCGTGTGATAGAGCACATCGTTTGTCGCGAGCAGCGGGACGTTTGCTTCTTCCGCGACACGTGCAAGCATCTGCAACCGCCGCCGGTCATCCCCCCGATAAGGCATCGAAGCCGCCAGCCACACGCGATCCGGTGCAGCGGATGAAAGTTTTTCCAGCAAATTGCACAACTCACCTCCCCCTTGCGGGGAGGTCGAAATTTGCGAGCGGAGCGATTTCGGGTGGGGGGACGGTGCCACCACCGTGCCGCCCACCCGAAATCGTACTGTCGCTTCGCGACACCCCGATTTCGACCTCCCCGCAAGGGGGAGGTGAGAAGCGGGCGGCGTGTTCGCGTCTACGTTATTCCATGCCTTCCTGAACGGGTCGCCGGCGGATTCCTCGCGTGCGGGATGGGGCGGCATCACGACGAGGAGCAACCCCTCCTGCTTTTCGAGAAGATCGGAAAGCTGCAAAATGCATTCGCCTTTCGCGGCGCGCAGCTTGCCTGCGCTCAGCAGCCGGCAGAGACGGCCATAGGCCGTGCGATCGGTGGGATAGGCGAGGATATCCGGCGTACCATCGGCGAAAACGAGCCGTGCGCCGACCAGCAACTTCGGCGTCGCGTCGAACTTTTCCTTCAACTCGTTGATTGCCGCATAGGCGCGAACAACACCGGCCAAAGTATTACGGTCGGCGATCCCGATGGCTCCATGCCTATAGAGCGTTGCCGCCAGAACCAGCTCTTTCGGATGCGAAGCGCCGCGCAGGAAAGAATAATTCGTCGTCACCGCGATTTCGGCATAGGCGCTCATCCGAAAAGCCCCTGCAGGAACCAGCGCGGCGCTACCGGCTCGCGCGCCCCTTCGCGATAAACCCAGAAGCGCCGGCCATTTGCATCCTCCAGACGGAAGTAATCACGTGCGGGCTGCGGCGTCTGATGCCGCCACCATTCCATCGCGATGCGCTCGGGGCCTTCGGAAAGAACGATTTCATGCAGGACGCGCCGCCAGCGGAAGCGTACCGGCGGACCTTCCGGCAGTTCGGCGATTGCTTCGATGGGTTCGGGCTTTGCAAACATCCGCAGTGGACGGCGCGGCGCGTCGTCATATCCCCGAAGTGATTTCCAGGAATGTCTGGCCGGCGCCGCGGCTTGTGCCGGCAGGGCCACCGAGGCGGCTTCGGGAATATGCGTGTCGTTCGGCTGGAAAACGAGAATGCGTTGCGAGCCGAAACGCGCCGCAAGGCGATCGACAAGAAAGGCGATCTCCCTGTCCTCATTTGTACGCGCGTCAAATCCCGCTGTTTCCGTTGTGCAATTTTCGGCGCGGTCGGCTGCAAGCCGGATGAGATCGAAGCCGAAGCCCGGATCGAGCGGATCCGCAAGCGCCGCAAGCTTTTCGCGAAACAGCCGCGCGATAATCGCCGGATCGCGCGTGGGCCCGGCTGTCGTGACGACTATACGGCGCACTTTGCCGTCGGCGCGGAAGAAAGTCGCTTCCAGCTGGCGCGCGCCTTCGCCGCGTTCGGCCAGCAGGGTGGCCAGGGATGTGCCGAGACCACGCAGCGTTTCGAGAATTGCGTCTTCCATGACGAGAGGCTCGGCGAAAACGCGCTCGGCCATGTAATCGGGAAGCGGGATGCGTGGCGAAATGGGTTTCTCCGCCTGCCCCAGCGCATAATCGAGAGCGAACACCATCTGCGCGCCAAAGCGGGATGTCAGTTCGGATCGTTTGCGGCTGGCGATCTGGCCGATTGTTTTCAACCCGGCATGACGGAAGGCGTGCGTGACCGCGGGATCGAGATCGAGCGCCTCCACAGGCAGAATCGCGACCGCATTTGCGTCTTCGCCTGGCGGCACCAGCGTGCCGTTGCGATAGCGGGCGAGCGCATGCGCGGCCATGGCCGAGCCTGCGATGGCGGCCTGCACCGCGAAGCCCTGTCTGGAAAGACTCGTGCGGCTTCTGTCGAGCAGCGCTTTCTCGCCGCCGAAGAGATGGGTAGCACCTGTTATATCAAGCAGCAGGCCGTGCGGCGGATCGGGCGCCACCAGCGGCGTATAATGCAGGCACCAATCGGCGATGCTTTCGAGCAGGTGCCGGTCTGCCGGTTCGTCGGCATTCGCTACATCGAATGTGCGCAACATGGCGCGCGCATCGGCGAGCGGCATATAGGGGCGCAGGCCCAGCCGCGATGCCTTGCGGTCGAGCGCCGAGATGCGCAGCGCATTGCCGAGTTTCGCGGCAATGACGAGCGGTCGCGCGTCAGGCGCTGCTGTTCGCGTTCTGCGTTGCAGCCGGTCGGTCGGCAACCGCGGAAACCACAGCGCCAGAATCCGCCGCCCGGAAGAGACGATCATCACAATTCCACTCCATCAGCCAATGACCGGTGCGCCCATGCCGGTGACGCGTGAGTTCCGCTTCGAACCGGGGGTAGCCCCATGCTGATCCTCCCCCGCGTATGGTTCCTCCCCCGCTTGCGGGGGAGGTGCCGAGCGCAGCGAGGCGGAGGGGGAAAGTGATGCGCGCGCACTGCCCCCCTCCGGCCCTCCGGGCCACCTCCCCCGTAAACGGGGGAGGATCGAAGGACCGCGCGGCACGAACGAGCCAGCGCGTTTCGGCGGCGCTGGGTTCTGCCTGGGCGTCGAGGCGCAGGAGAAAAGCGGTCACGCCGCTTTGCGCGGCCGTCAGCACCAGCCTGCGGCTCGCGGAGAGATCGAGAATCCGCGGCGCTCCGGGAATTTCGATGACCAGCGCGCCAAGCGCTGTGCAGGACAACGCATCGAAACCCGCCCGCAGAACGGCGGTCACATCGGGCGCGCGCAGCAGGAGAAAGCGGCCAGGATCAAGCCCCAGTTCGAGGATGCCGGTCGCCGAAAGCTCCCCATGCTCCAGCGCGGCAAAATCCGGCCTGAGCCAGAGGACGCGTTTGCCCGCGGCTACGCGGCCCGCCAAGGTCACGACAAACCCGGCCGCTGCCGCTTCGTAGCCCGCTACAGCCGGAAAGACCTCATGCAGCGAACCCTTGAGCAGCCCGCCATGCAGGCAGAGATCAGCGTGGGCGTGCCCCAGCGGCGCGCGCGCCTGGACATGCCCGTCCTCCAGCCCCGCCCGGGCAAGGCTGCCCCGCAAAAAAGCAATCTTTTCCGCCGCCACGCTCATGGCCGGCCAGACTAGAACATAAAGAGAACAAAAGCGAGTCTGGCCAACCGGTCTCGAAGACCCGGCAATTACGTTTGACGTAACGCATAAAGGACGTTATCTACGCAAATATGATCCTAAGCTACCGCGATGCGCGGACGCAGCGTTTCGCGCAAGGCAAAAGGATCAATGCATTCGAACCATTCCGCAAACAGGCCGAAGACCGGTTGGAGCGTCTTGAAGCTGCTACCAAACTATCCGATCTGGCCGCGCTGCGCGGAAATCGATTGGAGAAACTTGCGGGTGATCGCTCCGGCCAATGGAGCATACGCATCAACGATCAGTGGCGCATCTGTTTCGAATGGGCGGAAAGTCAATGCGGCGTCAACAATGTAGAAATCGTCGACTACCACTGAGGTAACCAGATGGCCCGAACACCGATCCACCCCGGCGAAGTTTTGCAGGATGAACTCCACGAACTCGGCCTTTCCGCTGCAGAACTCGCACGTCAGCTAAGCGTCCCGACCAATCGTATTACCGGCATCCTGAACGGCCGGCGTGCTGTTACTGCCGACACCGCACTCCGCCTTGGACATTGGTTCGGAATGAGCGCGGAGTTCTGGCTCAATCTGCAGAAGCAATACGAACTGCGCCTCGCCGAAAATCAGAACGGTGCGGAGATCCGGCGCCTGCCGCAAAAGGTCGCTTGATTCTACTAATACCGCACTTCGACCGCGCCGCAGAGGAATTTCATCAGCGGGCTAAGCGCTGCGAAAGTTTCAGATACCTCGTCCACCAGCCCCGACGAGCCGGCGAGTTTCGGACTTGCTTCGTGCATGGCGTAAAAACTCTTCCGTTTGATGTCTTCGATGAAGGGATGTTCCGGATCGAAGCCGCGCGGCGGCCGCGTCAATGCTTCGCCACGCACGCCGTCGAAATGTTTCCTGAATGCCGTGCCATCCTGAATCTTTTTCCAGCTTGCGGATTTTGCCGCGATCGCTTCGCGTATTTTCGCCAGCGCATCCGCCGGCGGCATCCATAAACCGCCGCCGAAGAACATTTCGTGCGGCGCGAAATGCATGTAGAAGCCGGGCGCATGCACGTCCTTGCCGAGCGCGTGGCGGAAATGGCAGGCGGCATGCTCCTTGTACGGGCGTTTATCCTTCGAGAAGCGCACATCGCGATAGATGCGGAACATGGAGCCGCCATTCGGCCGCGGATCGCCAGCTCCTGCACAGAAGCTTTCAACGGCACAGATGGCACAGGCTCTCGGACGATCACGCCGCGGCGCGGGTTCGGGCAGGTTCGTCGGTCACACGCAGCAGCGGCAGGCGCACCAAGGCACGCGTGCCCACGCCGGCGGTGCTTTCGAGAGCAAATTCGCCGCCGAGGCGCTCGGCAAGCTTCTTGACGATGGCAACGCCCAGGCCGCTGCCGGGCTTGCGCGACGTCGCTTGCTGCACCTGGTAGAAGGGCTGGCCGATATAACGGATTTTGTCGGCCGGAATTCCCACGCCGTTGTCGCGCACGATCAGCTCGAGATACTCGCCGCGCCGTTGCAGCAGAACGGAGACAATGGAGCGCGCCGGGCTGAATTTCACGGCGTTGGAGCCCAGATTGAGCAGGATCTGACACAACAGTTTTTCACTGGCGAGCACCTCGGCGCCATTGGAGCGGTCGACGAAATCGACACGGATATCGTCGTCCTTGGCAAATTCGCGCAGCATGCGGATTGCGCCTGCAAGCGCCTCGCCGGCATTCAGCGGCTGCATCGCAATCTCCGCAACGCCGTTCAATTGCGTCAGATCGAGTACGTCGTTGACGATGCCGAGTAGAAGCTGGCCGCTGGTTTTGATATCGCCGGCATATTCGCGATAGCGCGCGCTCAGCGGCCCGAACATCTCGCCTACCATGCAATCCGAAAAGCCGATTATGGCGTTGAGTGGCGTGCGCAGCTCGTGGCTTGCATTGGCGAGGAAACTCGCTCGCGCACGGCCTTCCTCCTCGATGCGCCTGGCGACCTGCATCCACCAATAAAGCACCACCAGTTGCATCGCCGCGAGCAGGAAAAAACAGCCCAGCGCGACCGGCGCAATCTGGTTCGCGAACTCCCGACCCGGTCGCGCGGGGCGCCAATTCAAAAACCCGAGAGGTTGGCCAGTAATATCCGTAAGCGCGACATGTGCGAGCTGATCGTCGGCGGCGCGCGAGAGTTCGGGTAACGCCACTTCGAAACCGGTCTGCAGCCTCCGCCGCATGGCAGCATCGACAGGTAGCAGATAGACAAGAACGTAATGCTTGGCGAGCGGGCGTGTGGCGCGCGCATCATTGGGAACAATGCGCTGGGCGGACGCAAGAAAGATCTTGTTGCCGTGCCGCACGAATGAAGTCACCGGTACCGGCGGCAACGCAGGGTGGCCCAATGCTTCCCGCACAACCATGGTGAGCGTCGGGTCCGGCGGCAGCGGAATTTTGGCGCGTTGCGATTTATGGGCCGCAAACCGGTACACGCGTCGCGCCTGTTCGTCGAAGATGAGGGTGGCAGGGACGCCGCCGAGTTCGGCGGAAAACCCGAGATTCTCGTCAAGCCAATGCATATCCGGATCTGGCCCCACGGCGTCATAAGCCGTGTCCCAATAGGCCTGCTGAACGATCATGCCCTCAAGTTTCATGCGGTGCTGCCCGAGCGCAGACTCGATGATCCGCTCTTCGATATCCCGCTGATGGGCATCACCGACATGCGCAAACGCCATCAGCCCGGCGTAAATCGCTGCCCCCAGGAGGAAGATGCTGGCCAGGATGATGACCACCGGCCGGATATGGACGTGCTTGCTCGGCATTTCGCGTGCGTTCGACGACCGGAACAAGGCAATATCGGAATTGGGTTGCGCAGAAGTAAACCGGATGAATCACACGTGCGAATATTGTTAACCACTTCAGGTTGCCGGATGAAAATGTCCATCGCTATGGAATCGCGCCGCGCCGGGAGACGGTTTTGAGCGCGCCGCAATACGATGCCATCCTCATCGGCGGGGGACATAACGGGCTTGTCTGCGCCTTCTATCTGGCGCGGGCCGGGCTCCGCGTTCTTGTGCTGGAGCGCCGTTCGGTCGTGGGCGGCGCGGCGGTCACGGAGAGTTTTGCACCCGGCTTCCGCAATTCGACCGCGAGTTACACCGTCTCGCTGCTGCATCCGAAAATCATCGCCGATATGGCCCTCGCCGCGCACGGCCTAAAGATTGTTCCGCGCCGGCTGCAGAATTTCCTGCCGCTGAACGAACACGAGTATCTGGCGGTCGGCGCCGGGCGAACAAAATCTGAAGTGGCGAAATTCTCCGAACGCGATGCAGGGCGCCTTGACGATTTCACCGCTCGGCTCACCACGCTTGCCGATGTGGTACGCGAAACGCTGCTTCTCTCACCTCCCAAACTTACCGAAACCGGCTGGCGCGACAGCATCCTGGATTTGTTGAAAGCCGGCGGCCTCGCACGCCGATTCGGGCGATTATCTACCGAAGCCCGGCGTGACCTGCTTGCCTTGTTTGGACGTTCGGCAGGCGATCTGCTCGATGATTGGTTTGAGAGCGATCCGATCAAAGCTGCTTTCGGCTTCGACGCGATCGTCGGTAATTATGCAAGCCCGTACGGTCCTAATACCGGCTATGTGCTGCTGCATCACGCGATTGGCGAAGTGAATGGCGAAAAAGGCGTTTGGGGCCATGCGATCGGTGGCATGGGCGCGATCACCCAGGCCATGGCTGCAGCATGTCGCGGTGTCGGAGTAGAAATCCGAACCGAAGTTGACGTGCGTGAAGTGATCACTGAGAAAGGCTGTGCCATCGGTGTAATCACTTCAGTTGGTGAAAGCGTCAACGCACGCGCGGTCGTCTCCAATCTTAATCCGAAATTGTTGTTTGGTTCGCTTGTTGCCGGGTCGCTGCTGCCCGCCGATTTCCGCGCCCGCATGCACGACTATCGCTGCGCCTCGGGCACATTCCGAATGAACGTTGCGCTCTCGGAATTGCCTCGTTTCTCCTGTTTTCCCGAGCCGGGAGATCACCTGACGGCTGGCATCATCATCGCGCCGAGCCTTGCGTACATGGATCGTGCATATGCGGACGCGCGCGCGGAAGGCTGGTCGAAAGCGCCGATCGTGGAAATGCTCATTCCCTCGACGCTCGACGACACGCTGGCGCCGGAAGGCAAGCATGTCGCCAGCCTGTTCTGCCAGCATGTGGCTCCAGAGCTCCCGGCGGGCCGTTCCTGGGACGATCACCGCGAGGAAGTCGCCGATCTGATGATCGAAACCGTCGAGCATTACGCGCCGGGCTTCAAATCATCGGTGATCGCGCGGACTTCCTTAAGCCCGCTTGATCTGGAACGCAAATTCGGGCTCATCGGCGGCGATATCATGCATGGCGCACTCTCCATCGATCAGCTCTTCGCTGCACGACCGGTACTGGGTAATGGCGATTACCGCAGTCCCGTTGCGGGTCTCTACATGTGCGGTGCCGGCACCCATCCTGGCGGCGGCGTAAGCGGGCTTCCCGGCCACAATGCCGCCCGGGAAGTGATGAGAGACCTGCGGCCAAGGCGTGCCGGGCGAGCTAGTTAGCTGCGTGCGCACTCGGGGTATCCCGGCCATGCGCGCGATGCATATTGTCGTCTCGCGGGCGCCTCCCAATTCACAGCGGAACACCGAAGGGGAATTTCCATGCGCACCATCGTTCAAAGCCTTTTGCTCACGACTTTCCTTGCCACACCTGCACTTGCTGCACCGGCAGACGTGCTCGACGCCAATCGCGATGCTACGGCCGGGAATGCGTGGAGCGGCAAGCAGGCGCTCGACTCGGACTATGCCTATGCGGGGCAGGGGCTGACGGGCACGGCGCATGCGCGCGCGGACGTCCAGAAGGGCTGGTGGGCGGACAGTTTCGACATCGGGCCCGCGACCGGGGCGAATGGCTTCGACGGCCAGCACGCCTGGGAGAAGGATCAGTCTGGCACTGTAACTATCCAGGACGGCGGCGATCAGCGGGCGCTGGCGGTGAATGACGGCTATCGCCGCGCCAATATGTGGTGGCGTGCCGATCGCGGCGGGGCCGTGGTCGTCGATGATGGCGACAAATCCGAGGGCGGAAATACGTATCACGTGCTCACAGTCACGCCCGCAGGCGGAAAGAAATTCGTCGCATGGTTCGATGCGAAGACCCATCTGCTCTACCGCACCGTCGAGCAGCAGGGTCCGCAGACCACCACGACCACCTTTTCCGACTATGCGCCCGTTGACGGCGTCCAGCTGCCCGGAAAATTCGTGATGACGGACGGCGACAGCAAATACGACCAAACCATCACGCTTAAATCAGCGAAATTCGAAAACGCGCTGCCGCAAAGCACATATGCGGCGCCGAAGGTGAACGTCGCCGATTTTTCCATCGCCGGCGGTGCACATGAAACTTCCTTTCCGTTCCAGCTCATCAACAACCACATCTACGCCGATGTGAATGTGAACGGGAAAGGGCCTTATAATTTCATCTTCGATACGGGTGGCGTGAACATCGTGACGCCGCGTGTCGCGAAGGAACTGGGTCTCAAGAGCGAAGGGCAGCTCGAAGGCCGCGGTGCCGGCGCCGGCCATATGGATATGGGCTTCACGAAAATCGCCAAACTCCAGCTCGGCGCGGCCGAAGTGAAGGATCAGCTCTTCATCGTTGCGCCTCTCGATGCAATGGCGCCGGTGGAAGGCGTCGACATGCCGGGGATGGTGGGCTTTGAGACCTTCCGCCGTTTCGTCACCCGCTTCGACTATGGAGCGCACACCATCACGCTCGTTGCACCGGCTTCATTCGATGCGAAAACGGCCGGCACGCCCGTTCCGTTCAAGTTCAACGGCAACACGATCGAGATAACAGCGACCTATCAGGGTATTCCCGGCAATTACACCGTCGATACCGGTTCGCGCGCGCCGCTGACGCTCTCCGCGCCCTTCGCTGCCGCGCATGACCTTTATCGCGGCGCAACGCCCGTCGATGCCGTGACCGGCTGGGGTGTCGGCGGCCCAACGCGTTCGCGCGTGCTGCGCGGCCAGCCGCTTTCCTTTGGTGCGGAAACGGTTGCGCGTCCGGTGGTGGAAGTTTCCACCGACAAGGAGGGCGCGATGGCCGACACCGCACTTGCAGGGAATATCGGCGCCGGCATCCTCAAGCGCTACATCATCACGCTCGATTACAACCATCAGACCATGTACGTGAAACCGACTGCGGCGCCGGTGGAGGACCTCGATACGTTCGACCGTGCGGGCGTGTGGTTCAACCGTTCCGCGGAAGGCTTCACCGTCGTCGATGTGACCAGGGGCGCGCCCGCGGATCGGGCCGGGATCAAAGCCGGCGATGTGATCGTCGGCGTCAACGGCACGCCTGCCACCTCGCTCAAGCTTTATGACCTGCGCAAACAGCTGCGCGACGACGCGGCGGGAACGGTCTTCAACTTCACCGTGCGGCACGGCGATGCGCAGACCAATGTTGCGGTCACGCTGCGCGATCTTATTTGAACAAAGCGCGGCCGTTTGCGCATAACAGCGATTTTATCAGCGATTAACAGCGAATGCACTGCCGGCGCGACCAAAACGAAACCCGCCGCTCTTCCGGGCGGCGGGCGTCGTTATACAACCTGACAAAATCACTAACACAATTGATCGGAAAAAGCCTGCGCTAATTGGCGGGGACCGGACCGCGTACGGTCGCCCTCTTGCGGACCCCCCCGGAAACGGCATCAATGCGCGCAACCGCGCGAAGCCTGCCAGACCAAAAAAAAGGGCGATCATGGCACTGGATATTCCCTCGGCGATCGGTGCGATTGCCGCGCTCGGTACCGCGGCCTTCGGGCTTGTGGATGCGCTCAAGGGCGTGGCCGGCGGCCCTTCGAATTTCGGCTTCCGCTATGTGAAGACGACGCTGCTGCCCTTTGCGCCAGCCCTGAACGTCGTCGGCGCCGACGCGTTTCTCGAGACGCTGCGCGCCAACTGGATCAACGGCATGGCGATGGACGACCAGAAGGCGAAAGCCAAAGCGCTGATACATCTCGGCCTGACGGAAGCGAACGCGAAGGCGCTGGCGCAGGCCGCCGGTCTCGACGCCGCAGCCCTTGCCGCAGTCGCGGCGAAAATCGATGCCGGCACGCCGCTGGGAACAAACGACGTCAACATCGTCGGCCGGTTCGATGCCATCGTTTCCGCAAGGCTCGATGCCGGCTATGAACGCGCCGACCAGTTCTACCGCGATGCGTCCAAGCTGCTGTCGGGAATCGTGGCGATCATCCTGGCGGTGTGCGGCGACGTGGTTCTGAATAATCCGATCCCGCTGTTCGGCGCCGTGCTCATCGGCATCGTGGCGACGCCGCTGGCGCCGATCGCCAAGGATCTCACTTCCTCGCTCGCCGCCGCGGTCGACGCGATCAGCGCCGTGAAGCGTTGAGCCGCGCGTGACCCTATATCTCAGTTTCCGCTCGCAGGCCGTGGGCGGCGCGGTCGCCGGGCCGATCCTGCTGCAGGGCAATGGAACGGCAACGCCGCCCGCTTTGTCCGTCGTCCCGCCGCAAAGCATTGCCGGCGTCTTTCGCGGGCGCAGCGTTCTTTTCGCCACGCATGGTTTCAACGTGTCGTACCAGGCCGGCGCCTGTGCCCTGGGCAATCTGGAGACGCAACTCACAGCCGACGGTTTCCTGCGCGCATCGGATTGTTTTGTCGGCGTGCTCTGGCCAGGCGATTTCTGGATTCCGGTGATCAACTATCCCTTCTCGGGGGGCGACGCGATCGAGAGCGGGAAGCGCCTCGCTGCCTTCTGCAACGACTGGCAAAGCGCGATGCAGTCGGTTTCGTTTGTTTCCCACAGCCTCGGCGCGCGGCTCGTCCTCCAGGCCGTCTCGCTGATGCAGCGCAGGGCGCGCTCGGTCTGCCTGACGGCAGCGGCCATCAATCGCGATTGTCTGCTCAGCGAATATGAGCGCGCCGCCGGCAACAGCGATTCGATTTCGATCCTGTCGTCGGACAACGACTTGGTCCTGAAACTCGCCTTCGCAGTCGGCGACCCGATTTCCGATCTGCTCGATCCCGATCATACGCCCTTTGAAGCGGCGCTTGGGTTCAAAGGCCCGCCTGTACCGGCGGCGCTGCCGATCCAGGCACCGTGGCAGACACCTCAGACGCCGCCTTACGACCACGGAAATTACCTGCCGCCCTCCGATGCGCCGCTTCCGGACCCGACACCCGATCCGCTATGGCCGAAAGCCGTGGATTTCATGGGCCGCGCCTATCGCGGCGACCCACAAACCTGGCCCTGAGCGCAGACCGGGCCCGGCTACGCACAACCAATTTGTCATCCCCGCGAAAGCGGCGCCCGGATAAAATTATCAATTTGCGCGGTCGGTTTCGAACAAACACCTCCCTGTCATCAGCGCGAAAGCAGGGATCCGGCGAGTATTGATTCTCCGGATGGGCCACGATCCTGGGTTTCCCGCCTGCGCGGGAACGACAGTATAAGGTGCGGTTGCGGCATGGGATAAGTGAGCAAATTGCGTGCCGGATTTCAAACAAACATCCTTATGCCATCCCTGCGGAAAGCGCAGGGCTGTCCGGGGAAATAGTTTGCGAACCGTCTTAATGGTTTGTTTGCCGGCGGTAACCGCGGTTTTCCCGGCAATCTCGACTCAGTACAGCGAAAGCGATTTTTCAAATCATACGGGAGCCTGCGGCTTCCCTATCTCTTCCCAAATTTGTCATGGCCCGCGACGGCGGGCCACCCAGTTGAAATCTGGCACTGGTATCGAAAATATTGGCGAATTCCTGCCACTGTCCACGTGTCACCTGGGTGGCCCGCCTCGCGCACCATGACAGTATGAGGGAATGATCCCAGCGCTGCCGGTATCGCTTCGGCGCGTTCCCCGGACAACCCTGCGGAAAGCGGTGACCCAGAGCGCAATATTTTCCGGATGGTCCGCGATCCTGGGTTCCAGCTTGCGCGGTAAAGACAATGATGGTGCGGACTCGCGGCGCGCCTTTTGCCGCGGCCTTTCAAGGCGGAGAGTTGGTCCGTATCGGAGTTTGGACAGCTGCCGTGTCCGCGAATGGCTGTGCGGAGCCGGTTCCGGCGAGGGCGTTGCGCGACTCTCGTCCGCACCGGGCCACCGTCAACCCTTTGACTCCAAATTGGGCAACGGCCCGGCGCCAGGAGAAGAATTCGCCGGGTGACAAAGCGTACCGGCTGCAGACTTCTTCGAAGCTTATCAGGCCGGCAGCGACTGCCAGGACAACAACGGCCTTGCGGCTCGCAACCCAGCGCACCGTGTTGGCGGGCGGCAGATCCGCCGCAGTGATAACGTCGCCGTTCGCGTTGAATATGAAGCGAAGCCGCTCTGGCACCTGACCCCCTTTTCCCGCACGGCGCCCTTCGCAACCTTTGCGGGAATCTCTTATCTTAACACGTAGAATAACGCTGTGCCATACCTCCGGTGCCATGGCGGAAAGCTTAATATTCTGTCGTAAAAACCTTGGAGCGGCATCCGAAGCGGGAATGATTCATCGCGCGGACCGTACGCGGTTTTCAAAGCAGCTCCGGCCCGCGCGGTGGGGCTTGTCGGAGATACCTTCGGCCTCGTTCGAAGGGGGTTACGGAAGCTGTTATAACAACAACATATACGGCTGCGGCGTGGTATTTTCCATGAACCCAGCGACCGGCGCGGAGACCATATTGCACACCTTCCAGAAGAATGGAACGGATGGTGTTCAACCCGTCGGATCCGTTATTTCGCCGGGCCACAACGGACTCGAACTGTATGGTACGACAATCTCGGGCGGAAACGGCAGTTGCCAGAGTACCGGCTGCGGTATTGTGTTCAAAATCAATTTGTCCACGAGCAAAGAAACAATTATTCACGTGTTCGGAAGCAAGACTAATGACGGCACGCAGCCTGGAAGCGATTGGACGGAATTGGATGGAAGACTGTATAGCACGACCCAGGCCGGAGGCGCCTATGGTGCGGGCCCCGACGTGGCGATTGCGTCCAAACCGCAATTCTGGTCCCGCCAATCGCTGTTGCACATATCCGCGCTAGCCGCGCTCACACTCGCTAACAGCGCGCCATCACCAGGGCGCTCGCCCAAAGCGTTTTCATCTAAAAATTTCCCTCCGCTGCCCCCTGAAATCTACAAGCAAGAGTTGTGCAGATTGAAGAATACAAGCCAATATCAATTCGTTGGCGCCGGGCTGCCGCCAGAAGGTAAATAATTCCAACACATTATTGGCGCTCCCACGGGGAATCGAACCCCGGTTTCAGCCTTGAGAGGGCCGCGTCCTGACCGCTAGACGATGGGAGCCCGCTGGCGGAAATGTCTGCTTATACCGGCGGGGGTACGAGGGGATCAAGAAGCGCTCCCTCTTCCCGCAACGCGGGGGAGAGGGAATTAGGTCACGCGCACCGGCGCGAAGACCGAGCCTGTCCAGTTGAAGCAGGCGAGGCGCGGTGCGGCCAGGTTGTTTTCAACGGCGGCGATCAGCCAGAGAAAGCCTGTTTCACCGGCACTTTCCGCATCGCGTCGCGAAGGTTCCAGGCGGCCGTTCGGGTGGGAGTGATAGCAGCCGATGATTGCGCGGCCTGTCCCGCGAAGCCTGCGCAGCAGCGCGATATGGGCGGCGGGGTCGATCTCGAAGCGGTCCGGTTCGGACGCAATATTGGGCGTGGGGTGAAGGGCAGCCGCGTCGCCCTTCGACAGGCCGATCATTCCTTCGATCAGGCCGCAGCATTCGCGCGGGAACGCGGCCTGCGCTTCACGCTCCAGCTGCCCGCGAAGCGCGGCGGCAAGCGCCAGCGTTTCGATCATGGTTTCGGGGCGGGCGGCGTGGAACGGATTTTGGCGATGAGGGCGCCCGTCTGCGTGTCGATGATATCGATCTCGTCGCCGTCCGGCCCCTTCAGGCGCAGCACCAGCCGGTCGGCAGCGACATCCATGGAAACGAGCCGGTTGCCGGGCGCCAGCGCGAATTGCGCAAAGGCCGGAGCGGCCGGCTTATGGCCGCCGCTGAAGCGCGTCACCAGCCCGATGATGAGTATGCCGACCGCGATGACGATCAGCACACCGAGGAAGATGACGGCCGCGAGCGCGCCGCGATAGGTTACGGAGGATTTCTCGGAAAGGGGCACGGTGCCGGGTTCGGACAGATCTGACAAGGAATGCGCCTCCGGAAGCGAAACGCTTCTGCATGTAACGGTTGGCGACGCCCAGGCAGGCCGGCGGCTCGACCGTTTTCTGGCCGAGGCCCTGCCGGACTTCAGCCGCTCGCGCCTCCAGCAGCTGATTGCCGCCGGACAGGTGACGCATGACGGGCAGACGGTAGGTGACGCGAATACGCGGGTCAAACCGGGAGAGCGCTACGCCATCTGCCTGCCGCCGCCGCTTCCCGCCGTGCCGGCGGCACAGGACATACCGCTCAGCATCGTCCATGAGGATGCCGATCTCATCGTGATCGACAAACCGGCGGGGCTGGTAATGCATCCGGCCGCCGGCAACCCCGACGGCACACTGGTCAATGCGCTGCTCGCCCATTGCGGCGCCTCGCTTTCGGGCGTGGGCGGCGAGGCACGGCCTGGAATCGTGCATCGCCTCGACAAGGATACGAGCGGGCTGGTGGTGGCGGCGAAGAACGAACGCGCCATGCACAGCCTGGCGGGGCAGTTTTCCCATCACACGGTGGAGCGCGCCTATAATGCCGTGGTCTGGGGGGCGCCGCGGCTGGCCTCGGGCAAGATCGAGGGCGATATCGGCCGCAATCCCTTCGACCGCAAACGCATGGCGGTGCTGCGCGGCGGCGGCAAACCGGCACGGACCAATTATGCGGTGCTGGAGCGCTATGGCGATCCCGAACGACCCTTCGCCAGCCTGGTCGAATGCCGGCTCGAGACCGGCCGGACGCATCAGATCCGCGTGCATCTTGCCCATATCGGCCATCCGCTGATCGGCGACCCGGCCTATGGCCGCGCCCGCAGCGTTCCCCGCCCGAAAACGCCGGCCGAAACCGAAGCGTTTGCGGCAGTGGAAAGCTTTCCGCGCCAGGCGCTGCATGCTTTTGTGCTCGGCTTCAAACATCCGACCAGCCAGAAAAGGCTGCGTTTCGAGTCCGCATGGCCGGAAGATTTCGCGTCGCTCGTGGCACATCTGCGTGTCTTGCAACGCCGTTAATCGAACATACATAGTTTAAGCTTGGGGCAGAAATCGACTATATCGGCGCGGCGAAGCGCATCCCCATGCGTTGAATACAGCGGAAGCTTTTGCGTGCGCTTGGGCATGTAAAGCTCCAGACGGGGCCATGAAATGAGCAGTCGCGGCGTGCCGGCGCTTCAGGGCGAAGGCGGCCTTTCCCGCTATCTCTCCGAGATCCGGAAGTTTCCGCTTCTGGAACCGGAAGAGGAGTACATGTTTGCCAAACGCTGGCGGGAGCATGAAGATCCCGAATCGGCGCGGCGGCTTGTAACAAGTCACCTGCGTCTCGTCGCGAAGATCGCGATGGGCTATCGCGGCTATGGGCTGCCGCTTTCCGAGATCGTGGCCGAAGGCAATGTCGGCCTGATGCAGGCGGTGAAGCGGTTCGAGCCCGATCGCGGCTTCCGGCTGGCGACCTATGCCATGTGGTGGATCCGCGCGGCGATCCAGGAATACATCCTGCGCTCGTGGAGCCAGGTGAAGATGGGCACCACTGCGGCGCAGAAAAAGCTGTTCTTCAATCTGCGCAAGGTGAAGAGCCATATCGGCGCGCTGGAAGAAGGCGATATGCGGCCCGAGCAGGTGCGCGAGATCGCCACCAAACTGGCCGTGCCGGAAGAAGAAGTGATCAATATGAACCGGCGCCTCTCCGCGCCGGATTCCTCGCTCAACGCACCGCTGCGTTCCGATTCCGAATCCGAGTGGCAGGACTGGCTGGTCGATGAAGGTCTCGATCAGGAAACGCGGCTTGCCGATGCCGAAGAACTGGGCGAGCGGCACGATCTGCTCACCTCCGCGCTTGGCGAGCTGACGGACCGCGAACGCGACATCATCGAAGCGCGCCGGTTGCGGGACGATCCGGCAACGCTGGAAGAACTGTCGCAGAAATACGGCGTCAGCCGCGAGCGCGTGCGCCAGATCGAAGTGCGCGCCTTCGAGAAGCTGCAGCAGCAGATGAAACGCACCCTCGCCGACAAACGCCGCCACACGCTGGCGATGGCGGGATGAAATTTCTTCCCTCTCCCCCACTGCGTGGGGGAGAGGGAAATGGTTCATCAAATCCGGGCGTTGAATTCGTCGCAATTCTCGTTGAACGTGGCGAGGCCCTCTTCCAGGTAGTCGCCCAGCAGCGGCAGGCCGAGCAGATATTCGGCGGTGCGGTTGTTATGTTCGCCGCGCGCGGTGTCCAGCGCCTGTTGCCATTCCGACAGATCGTAGGTGCCGCGGCCCAACCAGGCGAGCGCCGTGAGATTTATCTGTTCGTCGATATCGAGCGCGCGGATGAAAGCCACCAACTCGCCATAGGTCGCGTCGCCGGGTTTGTCCTCAAGTACATCAGTCATGCCGTCATCGGTGGCATTCGAACCGGAATCGGGATCGGCATCGCCTTCCTTCACATCGAAGGCCCGCGCCTTGACGATGATGTGGCATACTTTGTCGGTGGCGATTGCGAGATCGATCGTGTCCGGATCGACAGGCGGGGCGGTTTCGATCGGCATGGCGAACCTCATTCTTGTTCGCAAAAGACAACGTACCGGCGACAGGGGATGTTCCTGCATTCTCCGCCCTAACTCCGACGCATTCCTGTCATTCATCCCGGTGCATCGATCGGCCAGCCATACGGGGCAAACATGACGACACATCGTCCGGATATCCGGCCTGCGCGGCCGTTCTTTTCCTCGGGCCCCTGCGCGAAGCACCGGGGCTGGACGACGGAGCGGCTGCACGATGCCGTGCTGGGCCGTTCGCACCGCTCGCGTCCGGGCATGGCGAAACTGAAAGCCGTCATCGACCGCTCGGCTTCCCTGCTGGGCATCCCCACGGACTACCGAGCCTTCATCGTGCCGGCGTCGGACACCGGTGCCGTCGAGCTGGCGATGTGGTCGCTGCTCGGTCCGCGCATCGTGGATGCGTTTGTGTGGGACACGTTCGGCGCGGAATGGATGATCGACGCCGTGCAGCAGCTGCAAATCGAAACGCGGGTTCTTCGCGCCGAATTCGGCGAGCTGCCGGACCTCGCCAAGGCCAACCCTGCGCATGATTCCGTGTTTGTCTGGAACGGCACGACCTCGGGCGTTTGCGCACCGGACGGCAAGTGGATCGCGGACGATCGCGAAGGACTGACAATCTGCGACGCGACGAGTGCCATCTTCGCCATGGAGCTGCCCTGGCCGAAACTCGATGCCACCGCCTTCTCCTGGCAGAAGGGCCTTGGCAGCGAAGCGGCGCACGGCATGTTGGTGCTATCGCCGCGCGCCATTGAACGTCTCGAACTGCACACGCCGTCCTGGCCGCTGCCGAAAATCTTTCGTGTGAAGAAAGACGGAAAGTTCAACGCCGGTCTGTTTGAAGGCGAGACGCTCAACACGCCTTCCATGCTGGCGGTCGAGGATTATCTCGACGCGCTTGGCTGGGCTGAATCGATAGGCGGTCTGCCGGCGCTGCTCGCCCGCACCGACCGAAATTTCAGCGCCCTGTCGCGCTGGGTGAAAGAAAGCCGATGGCTCACCTTCATGGCGTCCGACGAACGCTATCGCTCGCCCAGTTCGGTCTGCCTGAAGATCATCGAGCCCTGGTTCGCCGGGCTTGCGCCGGCCGATCAACGCGCGACCGTGCGCCGCTTTGCTGATCTGCTCGAAGACGAAGGCATCGCGTTCGACGTTGCCGGACATCGCACCGCCCCGCCGGGATTGCGTATCTGGTGCGGACCGACAGTCGAAAACGATGAGATCGAAGCCCTTACGCCCTGGCTCGACTGGGGATGGGAGCAGATACGGCCGCGCTGACGGCGCTTGCTTTCCGCCGCCGAACGCCCACTTTCGGACGTGAAGCTGGAGACAGGGACGGCGATGACCCCCCAACTCGCCATCAACTATCTGTGGATCGTCTGGGCAATCAGCTGGCTCGTAGCGGCATTCTGGTCGGAGCGCACGGCGAAGCGGCCGGGATTCAATGACGAACTGCTCTACCGCGTCGTAACGCTGGCAGGTGCGGCACTCCTCTTCGGCTTCACCAACCGCACCTATCGCAGCCACCTTGCGCTGTGGTCGCTGGGCGAAACGGAGAACTGGATTCTCTTCGCGATCTGCGCGGGCGGATTTCTTTTCTGCTGGTGGGCGCGCCTTCACCTTGGAAAATTGTGGTCGGGTTGGATCACCCGCAAGGAAGGCCATCGCATCGTCGATACCGGACCCTATGGCATTGTGCGCCACCCGATCTACACCGGCCTGATTGCGAGTGCTTTCGCGACGGCGATCATGAAAGCGACCGCGCTGGCGCTGGCGGGCGCTGCGATCATGACTCTCGGTTTCTGGATCAAGGCGCGGCTCGAAGAGAGGTTCCTGCGCGAGCAACTCGGCACCACCGACTACGACGCCTATCGCCGCCGCGTGCCGATGCTGTTGCCGTTCGGCCCCAAAGCGGCCTGACGCGAACCGCGGGCCGTTCTATAGTCGGGCTTTGTTCCGAATCGGCGAGAAGGCATCCGGAAAAAGACCATGGCGAATGTGGCGGTAATCGGCGCGCAGTGGGGCGACGAAGGCAAGGGCAAGATCGTCGACTGGCTCTCGGCGCGCGCCGACGTGGTGGTGCGTTTCCAGGGCGGCCACAATGCCGGCCACACGCTCGTCATCGACGGCACGACGTTCAAGCTCAGCCTGTTGCCGTCGGGCGTGGTCCGCCCGGACAAGCTCTCCGTCATCGGCAATGGCGTGGTGGTCGATCCCTGGGCGTTCGCCGACGAAGTGGCGCGGCTCGCCAGGCAGGGCGTGCATGTTTCACCGCAAACGCTGCTCGTCGCGGAGAATGCCGCCCTTATTCTTCCCCTCCATCGCGATCTCGATTCGGCGCGTGAATCGGCGAACAGCGTGCAGCGGATCGGCACGACCATGCGCGGCATCGGGCCCGCCTATGAAGACAAGGTCGGCCGCCGCGCCCTGCGCGTGGTCGACCTGAAGGATCCCGCTACGCTTCCCGACAAGGTGGGCCGTCTGCTCGCACATCACAATGCGCTGCGCCGCGGCGTCGGCGCGGACGAAGTCGACGCGGCTGCGCTGATCCGGGAACTCATTATCATTGCGCCGCGCATTCTGCCTTACTGCGGATCGGCCTGGCGCGTGCTCGATGCCGCGCGCCGCGAGGGCCGTCGCATACTGTTTGAAGGCGCGCAGGCCGTGCTGCTCGATATCGATCACGGCACCTATCCGTATGTTACTTCGTCAAACACCGTCGCCGGACAGGCGGCGACGGGCAGCGGCTGCGGCCCGCGCGATATCGGTTATGTGCTGGGCATCGCCAAGGCCTATACCACACGCGTCGGGGAAGGCCCGTTTCCGACGGAGCAAACAAATGCCGTCGGCGACAGGCTCGGCACGCGCGGGGCGGAATTCGGCACGGTGACGGGCCGCAAGCGCCGCTGCGGCTGGTTCGATGCCGTGCTCGTGCGTCAGACAGTAATTACAGGCGGCATCGACGGCATCGCCCTGACCAAGCTCGACGTGCTGGACGGGATGGAAGAAATCAGGGTGTGCGTCGGTTACAGGCTCGATGGTGCGGAGGCCGATCACCTGCCGGCCGACCCTTGCGCGCAGGCGCGCCTCGAACCGGTCTATGAAACATTCGAAGGCTGGAGCGAATCCACCTGCGGCGCGCGCTCATGGGCAGACCTGCCGGCAACCGCCATCAAATATATCCGCCGCATCGAGGAACTGATCGCAGCACCGGTGGCGCTGCTTTCGACGAGCCCGGAGCGCGAAGACACAATTCTCGTCCGCGATCCTTTCGCGGACAGGTAGGCGTCATGCGATCCTCCCTCTCCCCGCGGGAGAGAGGGAGGTCGCTACTTACATTCAGTTCGATTGAGTAAAGGTAATGGACGGCTTCTTGCCGCTTTTCGTCGTGCAGGCACCGAGATTCAGATTGTTCGTTTCGCCCGTGGTTCCGGCATTGGATGCGCAGGTCGGCGCGGCGGTCGAGCCGTCCTGCACCTGTATCTTTACCTTCATCTTGGTTCCGGAATTGAAGACAGCCTCGCTGCCGCCTCCGTCGCCGACGATATTATATTCTGCGCCATTCCAGAAACCCGACAGGCCGACGGTCGTATCCGACTCGCTTGCGCTGTAGGCGTTGGTCGAGGTCGTGAGCTTGGTCGTATCGCTGCCACCGGAAACGGCCGTGCCCGACAATTGAAGATCGGCAAGCGAAGTAAGCGCCTGCGTGGGAACATTCGTAGCGCTGCTGTTGCGGTAGCAGTCGGTCGAATACTGATTCCATCCCGACGGACATTTCGATCCATAATTGATCAGCCACGACTGCATGAATACGTAGTTGGAGCCGTCGCCCTGCGCATAGATGAACTGCTGCCAGCCGAAGCAGCTTTGCTCTCCTCCGGAGCAGGCCGGAGAGGCGAAGAATGCCGAGTTCAACTGAAGCGAATAGGTGTTCGAACTGCCGTCATTCGTCTCCGTCTTGAGGCCCTTGATGGACGGGAAACTTCCAACGCCCGACTTGATGATCGTGGAAGTCTCCACCGCATAATCATGGCCGTTGCCGACGGTGAATCCGCCGCGACCGTTGGCCGGAAGGTAAACTTTATTGGGGGCACTTACACACGCTACCGCCGTCCACGTTTTGCTCGGATATTGCGCCGTAAAGCAACCGGCTCCCGGCACGGGTGTGCTCGAAATCGCTTCGCGCCACATGGCATGGCGCTGGGCTTCGGCGCTCGGAGCGACGGCTGCTGCATGCGCGGCTCCCGCCATGAGCAGACAGGCTGCTGCGGACCATTCGACATATTTGAAGAGCTTCATCGCCTTTTTCCTTCTGGTTTGTGCATGCCGGCGGCACGCAACGACCGGCGACCGCGTTGCGCGGAAATCGAGTCGTCCGTGCTCCGCGCCAAACATTGCCGATCCTGGCGTCGTCAGGGTCGAGGTCCGTTTTCGGGGCCTGTCGCTTACTTCCCCTCTGACTGATTACATATTTGTAGATCGGCGCGCTGCCGACCGTCAATTGCCGGCGTGATCGACAAATTCGTTCAAATGCTAATCACGATATATGTTGTGCATGTGATTGAGCGGACGATCGCCACCTCCAAAATCTGGTGCAGTTTCGATTGCGGCATGCACGTAATTGTGCGCCCGTAGGACTGCGTCCGACAACGAAAGGTGCCTGGCAAGCCCGCAGGCGATTGCGGTGGAAAGTGTGCAGCCGGTGCCGCGCACCGATCCCCTTGCGAGACGCGGCGCTTCGAAGATTTTCGGGGCGTTCTCTTCAACGAGAATATCGCGGACACGATCCCCTTCCGCGTGGCCGCCCTTGACCAGAATTGCCGCTGCGCCGAATTCGCGCAGTCTCCCGGCAGCACGCATTAGCTGCGCCTCGCTGTTGACGTCTATTCCCGTAAGCCGTTCGGCTTCCGGAAGATTTGGCGTAACAATGGTTGCCAGAGGAAACAGGCGCGATGTAATCACATCGATGGCGTCCAGTTCGAGCAGCGCCGTACCGCCGGTAGAAACAAGAACGGGATCGAGCACGACCGGAACGGCATTGCGAGCGGCAAGAACGTCGGCCACGATCTCAGCTGTTCCACATGATCCCAGCATGCCGATCTTGATCGCATCCGCACCGATGCCGTCGAGCACGCAATTGATCTGATCGCGAACGAGAGAGCCGGGAACAAGGTGGATCGCACGCACATGCGCCATATCCTGCGCCGTAACCGCAGTAATGGCCGTCATGGCGTAGACCCCGAGTGCCGTCGCGGTTTTGATGTCGGCCTGGATGCCGGCGCCGCCGCTCGAATCCGAACCCGCGATAATCAGCAACCGCGCGGGCGCCGAGTTCAAGCGATCGCTGCCTGCAACGTTGCAACAAGCTCGCTGACGACGGAGCGTACGAGCATTTCGTCATCGCCTTCGGCCATGACCCGGATCACCGGCTCCGTACCCGATTTGCGCACGATGATGCGGCCCGAGCCGTTCATGCGCGCTTCGCAAGCCTTTATCTGTTCGGTCACGCGCGCATCGCTCAGCGGCGAGGCGTTACGATAGCGGACATTCTCCATGACCTGGGGCAGCGGTTCGAAGATGTGCGAAACCTCGCTTGCCGGGCCGGTTTCCTGCGCGAGGACGCCGAGCACCTGGAGCGCAGCGACGATTCCGTCCCCGGTGGTTGAAAAATCCCTGAGAACGATGTGGCCGGACTGTTCGCCGCCGACATTGAAGCCGCCTTCCCACATCCGGGCGATCACATAGC
>DATASL010000019.1:0-47366 GCA_036269235.1 Rhizomicrobium sp. | reverse complement strand
GACACGAAGGATCACCCCTTCGGTGTGTGGACGTTGCCACCGACGAGGCGCAGCGCGCCGAGCGGCCAGGCCCCAAACCCGAACTTCGATCATACCAAATACGACGCCATTGGCGAAAGTGACCGCATGACCCTGAAATTCATGAAGCCGGGCTGACGTCTACTGAGTACAAGCCGTTTGCTGGCGTGCTCGCCACGCCCTACCATGAAGAGTTGAGATACCGGATTCGACCTCATGTGCACGATAGGTCGACATGTCGGCGCCACCCTGCTTGGCGAGAAACTTAGCGATCGCTGCCCTGGTGTGTCGTCCCCAGCGATCATCTTGAGGTCAAGGGTCCTCACTTCGGCCGAATAGCTGGCGAGCATGCGATTTCACGCGCTCGCCGTCTCCACCCATGGGTGGTACAGCCGGCCATCGGCCGGAAACTTTGCTCCTGTTATACTTGATCGCCAGGAGCACGTTGCAGTGCAAATTGACGGCACTGATCTTGCGGCAGCGGAGGGCAAAATCTCAGAGGTTCGCACTTAGAGGCCCTTGCGCGGAGCCGAGCGCGCGGCTCTCTAACCGCTGACAGCACGTCTGGCGCTGATGCGAACCTGATCGCCTGAGCGCAACGAATCCGGCGGATTGTCGATCACGCGATCGGACCGCGTCAGGCCGGATGCAATCTCGACCGACGTACCGTAATCCCGGCTGATCGTCACGGGTTTGAAGCGCACGCGATTGCCGGGCCCAAGCGTGGCGACCGCAGAACCGCTGTCGTTGAAGACCAGCGCGCTCGCCGGCAAACGGACCTTCTCCTGGCCGGCAGGAAGGTTGAACTGCACCTGCGCGTAGTCACCCGGTTTCAGCTGTTTGTCAGGGTTGTCCGCCTGCAGCTGGACGAGCACCGCGCCCGTGGCGGCGTTCACGGCGCGAGCGGTCGTGACCAGCGTCGCGGTGAAAGTCTTGCCTGGGTATTCCGGCACGGTGAATTGCGCCACCATGCCGGGCTGTATCTGCGCCGAATAGCTTTGCGGCACGCTGACATAGATTCGCACTTTGCTATCGTCGGAGACCGTGAACAGCGGTGTGGCGCCGGGAGTGCCGACCGTAACCAGTGCGCCGACATCGACCGAACGGCTGGTTACGGTGCCATCGAACGGTGCAACGATGCGCTTGAAATTTTCCAGATCAGCGAGACGATCGACATTTGCCTGGGCGGAGGCAACGGCCGCCTGCTTGGCAGCCAGATCGCCGTTCTTTTCATCCACATCCTGCTGGGCGACCGCGTTCTGCTTCTCCAGCATGTTCCAGCGCACGGCCGTCTGCGCGGAGAGCTTCTCATTGGCGATGGCAGTGGCGAGATCGGCCTTCGCCTGAGCCAGCTGCTGATCCTGATCGGGCACGTCGATTTCGGCGAGCAGCTGGCCGGCTTTCACAGGCGCACCGATGTCCACATACCATTTTTTCAGGTAGCCGCTGACGCGCGCGTAGATCGGCGCGGCGTTGAACGCCTGCACGTTACCGGGCAGCACGAGCTGACCTTCTTTCCCATTGGTATTCAGGTTGACGGTGCTGACGATGGGAAGGGCATTGGCTTCGCCCCAGTTGTGGACCTCGCGGTTCGCCATTACGCGGCTGACGATGCCGACCAGGGCAATCAGAGCTGCCACGCATACCGCGACGATGCCGATGATTTTCAACCGGCGGGGTGGTTGGTAGCGCAGCGGATCGGACGTGTCACGCATAGGCTTCTCCGGGAGACGGTGCGGCATGCACCTCTGTCTGCCTTGTCTGTGACGCCTTACGGCCATGCACGATGCTGAAAACCACGGGCACAAACACAAGCGTGGCAACGGTCGCAAAGACAAGTCCGCCGATCACGGCGCGGCCCAGCGGCGCGTTCTGTTCACCACCCTCGCCCAGCCCTAATGCCATCGGCGCCATGCCGATGATCATCGCCAGCGCCGTCATCAGCACCGGGCGGAAGCGCGTCACGCCGGCTTCCACGGCCGCAAGGGCTGCGTTCCCGGTGGCGGCCAGCCGCTCGCGGGCGAAGCTGACCACAAGGATGGAATTCGCCGTCGCCACGCCCATGCACATGATCGCGCCGGTCAGCGCCGGAACCGACAACGTGGTGCCTGTTGCGAACAGCATCCACACGATTCCGGCAAGCGCGGCAGGAAGCGCAGTGATGATGACGAACGGATCGAGCCAGGATTGGAAGTTCACCACGATCAGCAGATAGATGAGCACAATGGCCGCGATCAGCCCGAAGGAGAGCCCGCTGAATGCGGTCTGCATGGTGACCGCCTGCCCCCGTACGCTCACGCTTACGCCTTTCGGAAGCTCGTTTGCGGTATCGGCGATCAGATGCCGTACATCGGTGGTGACGCCGCCCAAATCGCGACCCTGCGTCGTGCCATAGAGATCGATAACCGGCACCACATTGTAGTGCGAGACCACCGCATCGGATTGCTCCCGCGAAATCTTGCCGAGGCCGCCAAGAATCTGCAGGCCGCCCGAGGCGCCGGTCACCGGTACGTTCTCAAGACTCGCAAGGCTGTCGATCCGATATTCCGGTGTCTGCGCCACAATCGGATACGAAACGCCCGTTTTCGGATCGAGCCAGTATGTGGGCGCCGTTTGCGAGCTGCCGGCAATCGAGGTGACCACGCTGTTGGTAACGTCGCGCTCGGTGAGCCCCAGTTGCGCCATACGCGAACGATCCACATCGACCCGGAGCTGCGGGTTTTCGAACGATTGCTGCATCCGCGCGTCTACGAGTCCGCGGATGTGCCGCAATCCCTGCAGAAGCTTCAGCGCATAGCCTCGGTCCTTCTGAAGCTTGGGGCCGGAAATCTGCACGTCGATCGGCGCCGGTGCTCCGAAGTTCAGGATCTGGCTGATAATGTCGGCAGGCAGAAACGAGAATGTGGTGCCCGGGAAAGCCGTGGGCAATCGCTGACGCAAGGTCCGGACATAACCAGCCGTAGGCTGATGATCCGGATTCAGCGTGACGTAGATGTCGCCATCCTGATAACCGATCAGGCCGGAATTGTTGTACACCGTGTTGATGGAGCTGGTCGGCAGCCCGATATTGTCCACGATCGACGAGACTTCGTGCGGCGGAATCGTCTTGCGGATTTCCCGTTCGATGTCGCCGAACATCGCTGCGGCGTGTTCGATGCGGGTGCCCACCGGCGGCCGCACGTGAAGCGTGATCTGGCCGGCATCGACGGAGGGAAAGAAATCGGAGCCGAGAAACGGGAAAAGGCCGAAGGACAAAACCACGGCACTTAGAAATCCGATCACGAAAATCCTGCGGTGCGCCAGCGCCATCGCCAGCACGTTGCGGTAATTCTCCCGCAAGCGCCCGAACCGGTCCTCAAAGCCGCGCTGGAAGCGCACCAGCAGATTTCCGCGATTGGCCGAATGCGTCTCCCTCTCTCCGCTATGCGGCTTCAACAGATACATCGCCATGGTCGGCACAAGCGTTCGCGACAGGATGAAGGACGCGATCATCGCGAACACGACAGATTCCGCCATCGGCACGAACAGAAAGCCCGCCACGCCTTTCAGCGCGAACATCGGCACGAACACGATGCAGATGCAAAGCAGCGACACGAAAGCGGGCTGCACGATCTGTTGCGCGCCGTCGAGAATGGCCTGCCTGACCGGCTTGCCGTGCTCCAGATGCCAGTTGATGTTTTCGATGGTGACGGTGGCATCGTCCACCAGAATGCCGACGGCGAGCGCAAGCCCGCCCAGGGTCATGATGTTGAGCGTTTCGCCTTTGAACCAAAGCGCGGCGAGCGCGCTCAGCACCGCAAGCGGAATCGAGATCGCGATAATGACGGTGGAGCGCCAGCTTCCCAGAAACAGCAGGATCATAAGACTGGTCAGCGCAGCGGCGATCACGCCTTCGCGCATCACGCCGGAGATCGCCGCCTTCACGAACACGGACTGGTCGTTGAGCAGGCTGATCTTGAAATTGGACGGCAGCGTCGCCTCGATCTTCGGCAGCGCATCCTTCACACCCTGGATGATATCCAGGGTAGAGGCGGAACCCGTCTTCAGGACCGTGGTAAGCACGGCACGCAGGCCGTCCACGTGCACCACACTTTGCTGGGGCGGAGAGCCGTCGCGCACATGCCCGACATCGTGGATAAAGATGGTGGCGCCGTTGATGGATTTGATCGGCAGATTGTTCAGATCATCGACGCTTTCGGCCGCGTCGTTCAGTTTCACCGTGTACTGCTTCGCGCCAAACTTCACGGTTCCGGCCGGCAGTATCTGGTTCTGCGCCGCGATCGCATTCTCCACGTCCTGCGCAGAAAGACCCTTCGCCTGCAGGGCCGCAGAATCCAGATCGATCTGCAGCTGGCGCACCTTGCCGCCGTAAGAGTACGGGATGGCTGCGCCGGGGATGGTGGTCAGCACTGGCCGCACGAAGTTCTGCGCCAGATCGAGAATCTGCTGCTCGGACATGTGCTGCCCGGAGAATGCCAGCTGAAGGATCGGAACGGTCGAGGCATTATAATTGAGGATCAGCGGCGGGGTGGTGCCCGCCGGCATTGATTTGATTACCGTCTGCGAAATCGACGTCACCTGCGCAGTGGCGGTGCGGATATCGACATTCGGCTGGAAATAGATCTTCTCAATACCCATGCCCGGCAACGAGGTGCTTTCAATATGCTCGATATCGTTGACGGTTGTGGTCAGCGCCCGCTCATAGGGCGTGATGATGCGGCCGGACATCTCATCCGGCGAAAGGCCGGTGTACTGGAAGGCGACGCCGATGACCGGAATTTTGATGTCTGGAAAAATATCGGTCGGCATTTGCGAGGCAGCAATGGGGCCGCCGACGGCGATGAGAATCGCCATCACGATGAAGGTAAGCGGCCGCTCCAGCGCCAGACGAACGATCCATGTCATTCAGCAGATGCTTTCCGCCCAAGAGTTGCTGTTGGCGCCAACTTCCCGATATTTGCGTGTGCGACGCTTGCGGAGTACCGCATCAAAACCTATGTTACCGAGCGGTACGGGGCTTGCGGGTATATAGGTACCGCATGGTCACACCGTCAAGGCACCCGCTGTTGAGACAATCTTCGCAAAATGTATCAAGACCGGCGACGCCCAAGCGGGCCGCGGAGCGCATTCGCGAAAGCGCGCGCGATCTCTTTTATAGACAGGGAATCCGCGCCGTGGGCGTGGACGAGATCGTAAATCACGCCGGTGTCACGAAGCCCAGCCTCTACCGCAGCTTTCCTTCCAAGGATGAACTGGCAGCCGACTATCTCCGCCACATGGGCGAAGAAGGCCTCGCGCGGCTCGATGCCGTGTTGTTCGCGAACCCCAACGATCCCCGCGGACAGTTCCGGCTGTGGCTCACCGAGCTGAGAGCGCGAGCGACCCAGCGTGGTTACCGAGGCTGCGGCACCACCAACGCGGTTGTCGAGTACCCCGACCGCAAGCATCCGGCGCGCAGAGTTGCCGCAGACGTCAAGGGACGTTTGCGCAAGAGACTTATCGCGCTTGCGGGCGCGATGGGTGCAAGCAAGCCGGACCGGTTGGGCGACGGCCTGTTGCTGCTGCTCGAAGGTGTATATGCCTCCGGCCAGCTGTTTGGGCCCGGGGGACCGGCCCGCGTGATTGTCGAAGCGGCAGATGCACTGATCGATTCTTACTGCTAATCGCTGCTGTCGCCTTTGGGCGCGAAAAGCTTCTGTTGTGAGAGACCACGCCCTCAGTCATCTCCCCCTGTAGTCTCAGGTCAATCTCTCAGCGCAACACTACTTAGAGTCATTCTAATCGATTGGAAGCCCGCGGCCGGTGATGGGTTTCCGGTCGCCGTGTAGGCGTTTCGCTGCGAGTGTCTACGGAACCACGGCCAAACGCCCCTCTATTGCTGTTGTGAATTTTGGGCGGAACTGACGCCGGTGCTCCAGCCGTAGAAGGGCTATGAAGCCGCAGACCCTTGCCCTTCGGCGTTGCGAGCGTCGGGCTACCCGGACTCCGCCGCGATTTCCATCGCGGCACAGGGAGTCAGGCCATGAACGTCGGCTCAAGCTGGTGACATCGCGCTCTTATCACCAACTGGACGCAGCTCTCGCGGTACGAGCGGCGCTCGAAGAAAGGGGTCTTTCGGTTGCTTCGCAGACCGGAAAAGCAGCGTTCCGGCGGCAGGAGGCGCAGGACCTGCTGAGCCTCGCGCGAATATGTGACGCAGGTGCATCATTACCTCGAGGTCAGGGGAGCTAACCGAGGTGCTCTGTCCATGAGCAGTGGGCAGTGCGCTGGGTTGATCGTCTCTGATCACTCGCGGCTTGAGTGGCGAGGCAGACTCACGGGGCACAAATCTCCTTACAATCCGGCAGATCGTCGAATAATTCGGCGTCGGAAAAACAAGCATCTATCAAGCACTCAGCCGGGGCGAGCAGCACCTGGTTCGGCCATGCACTCGGACAACCGGCCAAATGCGCCGTAACTGGGTATCAAAATTGGCGTGCTTCCGAGACACACGCTGTTCCGATCACGTTCTGTCGCGATACGAGATGCTTACCACCGATGACCACTCCCGGTGCTTGACCTTGGTAACCGTTCTGCGGTCGATGCAGGTGGCCCGACAAGTTCGATATCAGTTTCGGACTTAGCATGGCGGCATAAGCAAACGGCCCCCCCGCGGTGACATCGCGTGCAACTCATTCCCCGCGGATTGCGTCGCTTTATGCTTGATACTTGAACGATAGTGAAAGGCGCGCACGGTAAGCGATCACTTTCCCGTCCTCCACTTTCATATCGAGCTCGGAGACCTCCGCGATCCGTAGATCGCGCAGCGATTTCGCAGCTGTCTCAACGGCATTTTTCGCTGCCTCTTCCCAAGATATGCGGCTGGTCCCGATGACCTCAGTGACGCGATAGATGCCGTCCTCGGTTTTTTTCTTTGGCATAAAACGCTCCTTTCAAGAGCTAACCCGCCAAGGGCGTCCGGTTAGGTCCGAAACGCCCAAGAGGCCGGATGGAGTTGAAGGTCTATCACGCTCTTGCGGAATAACGGAACATAAGGGGGCATTAGCCATCAAGCCGGGTGCACAACCGGGTACGTGGACAGCCGGCGAGCACCGCTAACCGGCAAGTGTAGAATCGGACAAATCCACTTTCCAAAAGTGACGCCATCAATGGCGAACCTGCGCCCCATGCAATGCGCGCAATGCGCAACGGGCAACTGTGCCACGAAGCTGACGCGATTTTGCTTGCTCCTCGTGTAACCAACCGACCGTCCTGAGCGACTTAAGCCGTGCATAAGGGTCGGATCATGGACGCGCCGCATTCTGCCATTGCCTTCGGCCCGACCACCCCGGTGGAGAGGGTCCATACAGTCGCGGCGCGACCGCCGAAAAAGCCGATACGGGAAATCTTCTACCGGCATGAAGCGCTGGTGCGGCTGACGCACTGGATCAACGCGCTCTGCATCCTGTTTCTGCTGGGCAGCGGGCTCAACATCTTCAACGCCCACCCGCATCTCTATTGGGGCCACTATGGCGCCGACGCCAATCCGCCCGATCACGCCTTTTTCTCCATTGGCGCCTTGGACACTCCGGCGGGCCCACGCGGCGTGACCGACCTCGGACGCTGGCGTTTCGATACCACCGGCTTTCTGGGCTGGTCGAAGGTGAATGGCGAATATGCCAACCGCGGCTGGCCGAGCTGGCTGACCATTCCCAGTTTTCAGGACTTGGCCGATGCGCGCCACTGGCATTTCCTGTTCGCGACGATCCTGGTGGTCAACGGCTTGATCTATCTGGGCTGGAGCCTTTATCGACGCCATCTGCAGCGCGACGTCTGGCCCACATTGGCGGATCTTCGCGCCATCCCCTGTGCTGTGTTGGATCATCTTAAGCTCAAGCATCCCACCGGCGAAGCCGCCAAGCGGTATAATGTGCTGCAGCGGCTGGCCTATCTGGGCGTGATCGGCCTGGTCACCTTGATGGTGCTGACGGGGCTCACCATGTCGCCGGGCTTCGACACAATTTTCCCTTGGCTGCTCAACATTTTTGGCGGCCGCCAATCCGCCCGAAGCCTTCATTTTCTCAGCGCGTCTCTGATCGTGCTGTTCGTGATCGTGCATCTGACCGAAGTGGTGATCGCCGGACCGGTCAACGAAATCCGCTCCATGATCACGGGCTATTTCACCATCCGTAAGGATCACCATTGATGCTGCCCCTAAAAACCCTCACGCGCCGAACTGCGATCCTGGCCGGTTTCGGCGGCGCGGGTGCGCTGATCTGGAACGTCAACAGCCTCACCCTCAGCCCCAGCTTTGGCCATGTCTTCGGCGCGGTGGAGGAATGGACCAAGCTCAGCCAGCGCGCGCTGCTATCGCCGGGAGAACTGGCGCGCGAATATAGCCCTGCGGACATTTCCCCGACCTTCAAGCCCAACGGTACGATCAATCCGGGCGGCGACGACTATGACCGGCATGTGGCGCAGAATTTCGTCAATTGGCGGCTCAAGATCGATGGCATGGTGTTGCGTCCTCTGTCGCTGTCGGTCGCTGATTTGCGCCGGTTGCCGTCACGCACCCAGATCACCAAGCATGATTGCGTCGAAGGCTGGACCGCCATAGGCATGTGGACCGGTGTTCAGTTGGGCCTGATTCTCAAAGCGGCAGGCGTCTCCAAAAGCGCGCGCTACGCGGTGTTTCACTGCGCCGACAATCTGGACGGCGAGCCGCAAAAGGGCGGCAGACAAAATCCAGGACAATATTATGAGAGCATCGATTTTTCTGACGCCTTTCATCCGCAGACCATCATCGCCTATGGCTTCAATGGAAAGTCCCTGAGCGTGGCGCATGGCGCGCCGCTGCGGCTCAGGGTCGAGCGCCAATTGGGCTACAAACACGCCAAATATCTCCAGCGCATCGAACTCACCGACAGTTTCGCCCATATCGCGGGCGGCCGCGGCGGTTATTGGGAAGACCGCGGCTATGAATGGTATGCCGGGATCTGAATAGGCCGCTCAAATTCCGCGCGAGCCGCGCGTAACCGAATTCCATGGTTCGCGAATGACTTTGGGAGATCGGAAACGGGAAGGCAGCGGATGAAACCGAGTACGTTCAGCGTCAGCGCGATTGTGGGGTTTGCCATGCTTGCCCCTGCGGCGATGGCGGCCGATGCGGCCCACCCCACCGTCGTCGAACTGTTCCAGAGCCAGGGCTGTTCGGATTGCCCGCCCGCCAACGCCAATGTGATGGCGTTGAGCGGCCGTCCCGATCTTCTCACCTTAAGTTTCGGCGTCACTTATTGGGATCAGCTGGGCTGGAAGGACACCTTCGCCTCGCCGCAATATACCGCGCGACAATGGGATTATGCCCACGCCTTCCATCGCAAGGAAGTCTTCACTCCGGAAGTGGTGGTCAATGGCGACGCCGATGTGGTGGGCGCCAACCGCGCCGAACTGGAAACGTTGGTCGCTCGCCATGCCGATGATCGCGGCCCCGATCTGCGCATTGCGGGCGACACGGTCGCGGTTGGAAAAGGCGCGAGCGCCGAAACCGCTGATGTCTGGTTGGTGCGCTACGATCCCAACATCGTGCAGGTGCCGATCGCGCGCGGCGAGAATGGTGGCCGGACCTTGCCGCATAAAAATGTTGTCAAGGCGCTGGTGAAGCTTGGTACGTGGAAGGGCAGTCCCGCGACGTATCGCATTCCTGCGGACCCGAACAATCCATGGCGCATCGCCGTTTTGGTGCAGGCCGGACCCGGCGGCGTCATCCTGGCGGCGGCGCGCGGCGAGGCCAAATCATCCGGCGCGGCGACGCGACTTTCGAAAGAAATTTCACCGCAGTGAAGTGCCATGGCCCGGGCAATGCGGCCAATCCCAAGGAGAATTTTCATGAAACGTCCCGTAACGATCACCACCCTCACTTTGTTCCTCACCGCCTCGCTGGCCGGCGCCGCTTTCGCCCAGGCACAGAGCAGTGGCGCGATGTCGAATGACTCCATGTCCAACAGTTCGATGTCCAACGGCTCCATGTCGAATGGTTCCACGTCTGACGGCAAAATGTCCGAGGGCAAAATGGCCCACAGCAAAATGGCCGACGGCAAAATGGCCGCGAAGCACAAGAAGAAGAAAGGCGCGATGTCCAATGGATCGATGTCGAACGGTTCGATGTCCAGCGATTCAATGTCGAACGACCAACCGCACTAAATCTCGCTCATATGTAACGTGTCGAACTGGCCGGGGTGTTCGCGCTCCGGCCATTTTGCTGCGTCATGGACTAC
Source organism: Rhizomicrobium sp. (assembly GCA_036269235.1). Lineage (GTDB taxonomy): Bacteria > Pseudomonadota > Alphaproteobacteria > Micropepsales > Micropepsaceae > Rhizomicrobium. Next base: position 37,095 of record DATASL010000019.1, on the reverse strand, counting down.
CAGCGCAGTATCCAACGTCCCGTTGCGGCTCCCAATAGCCCCGCCGCCGCGATGCCCAGCGTATACCAGATTGCCATAAAGGGGGCGGCGCTCTCGTTGCAGTGGAAGGCATAGACCCAGGCACCCGCGGCTCCCGCCAGCAGCCCCGCGCAGGCACCCGCCAGGATCGGCCGGGTTGGCGCCAGCTGCCGCATCGCCCACAACAATCCCAAGAAGATCGGCAAGGACAGCACGAAAATGTTGCGGGCGCAGACATTGGCCGAACGGCCCATGATCAGTGCGTGACGCGGCGCAGCCGGCGGCGCCAGCTGCACCACCGCCAAACCAGCCATCGCGATCATGGCCAGCGCGCCCAGCCACAACACCGTGGTTGCTTTACTACCCGCGCGCGCCTGACGCTCTACCAGTCGGAAGCCGATGATCGTCAATATCAGCGTGTAGGCGAATTTGATCCAGAAGGGTGCGGTCATCGCGGCTTCGCGCATATCCGGGCGGGGGCCCAGCCACGCCACCATGATCACGGCCGACACGGCGATTCCGCCAACGAGACCCAGCATCAACGTCCGCAGCACGAACAGGGGACGTACCGGCGTTAGATTTTGGGCCAGAAGCGCGACGAGGCTATCGGTTTTCATTGCCACCCCCGTCAATCTTGCGCTGCATACTCTTAAGGGCGCGATGCACATTCACTTTCACGGCGGATTCTGACATGCCAGTCTTCGCGGACAGTTCCTCGGTCGAAACCCCTTCCAGCTTGGAGGCACGCACCAGATCGGCGCGCGCTTTGGGCAAGGTGGCCAGCAGCTTTTCCACATCGCGCTTGGCGCCGGCGGATTCGACTTCATCGCGGGCGAACAATTCCGGCGCTTCGTCCAAGGGCACGCTCGCACGCCGTCTACTGCGGCGATATTCGTCGATCAGCTTATAGCGCGCGATGCCATAGACCCACGCCGTGAAGGGCTGGGTGGCGTCATAGGTGGCACGGCGGGTATGCATCGCGATCAACGTCTCCTGTACCAGATCCTCGGCGTCGGCGGCCCCGACCCGGCGCATGTAATAAGCCCTGAGATGGCCGCCCAGCGCGGTCAGCAACTTGCGATAGGCGGCGCCGTCGCCCGCCTGCGCCGCGATCATCCAAGCGCGATATTGGCCTTCTTCGGCGATCAAGCACGGCTCCTGTAATTCGCGCCGGAAGTCCCAAGGTTACGCGCGTTGGAAGCGTCGTATGAAAGCGGGATCGGCCGATGCAAATGTATACCGCTAAAATCACATAGGGGATGTAACCGATTTCCCTTCGGGTCCGTACTGGTGATGCAATGCCGGTCCGGCTTCGAAGAGGTTCAACATGAATCCGATGCCCCTGTTCGATCCGTTTGGTGGCTCCCGGCAATGGCTTGCAATTCCACTTCGAGTCATCGTGGGATTCGGCTTCATGCAGCATGGCTATGCCAAGCTGGCGCGTGGGCCGGAGAATTTTGTCCAGATCCTCCAGGCATTGCACATTCCCGCGCCTCACCTTGCAGCCTGGGCGACGATCCTGACCGAATTGCTGGGCGGCGCCGCGATCCTCATCGGCGCCTTTACAGCCGTCGCCGCCATTCCCATGGCACTCGTGCTGTTGGTCGCGATTTTCACCGTTCATCTGCCCAACGGGTTCAGTTCCATCAAGCTGCTGTCGGTCGATGCAGGCGGCGGCCATTTCGGGCCGCCGGGCTATGAGTGCGATCTGCTTTATCTGGCCGCGATCGCCGCTCTTGTGCTGGCCGGTCCAGGCATTTTCTCTGTCGATGGGCTGATCATCCGACGCATCGGAAATACGCGAATGTTAGCCCCTGTTGCCGCCTATCAACCCGCACGCGTTCGCGCTGCGCGGCCCGGTTTGGCAAAAGACGAAATAGGCCACGTTGTCCCCAATCGCTACTCACGGAGCTTCCGATGACCCTGCAAGACCGTCTCGACGCCTTCAAAGCTGATTTCGAAGGGGGAAAGTTGAGCTTTAAACCGACCGCGGATGCACTCGATGTCATGCACCGCGCGACCGCGGATCTCATCGCTTCCGGCCAGGCGCTCAATGCCAAGAAGGCGGGCGACAAAGCGCCGGACTTCACGCTCAAGGATCAGGATGGCAGTCCAATTTCGTTGCCGTCGCTGCTGGCCAGGGGTCCGGTTGTGGCCTCCTTCTACCGCGGCGCCTGGTGCCCATACTGCAATATGGATCTCCAGGCGCTTCAGGCGGCGCTGCCGGAGATCGAGGCGCGGGGCGCGAGCCTCATTGCGATTTCACCCCAGACAGCGCCCAACAGCAGGAAGTCGCAGCATGATAACAAGCTCGCCTTCCCAATTCTGAACGACGACAAGAGTCGCGTTGCCGCCGCATACGGATTGCGTTTCTCGCTACCCGACTACCTTGTCGAACTCTACAAGGGTTTCAAAAACGATCTGCCCACCTTCAACGATGATCCGGCCTGGGTACTCCCGATGCCCGCTCGCTACGTCATCGGCTCTGACGGGATCATCGCCTATGCAGAAGTCAATCCTGATTACACCCAGCGTCCAGATCCATCGGAACTCCTGCCGGTCCTCGGCAAGCTGCACATAACCGCGGCCGCCTGATTTCGCGATGCCGCAAGGGCGGGGAACCTGAAGCGATTTCGGAGATGAGTATGATGGACTTTCCTGACTATACGCCACCGAGGATCTGGACCTGGAACAAGCCCAGTGGCGGCGCTTTTGCGAACATCAACCGGCCGATCGCGGGCTCGACCCATGAGAAGGAACTGCCGATCGGCCGGCACCCGTTGCAGCTCTATTCGCTCGGAACGCCGAACGGCGTGAAGGTCACGATCATGCTCGAGGAGCTGCTCGCGCTCGGCGACAGCGGCGCCGAATACGATGCGTGGCTGATCAACATAGGCGACGGCGACCAGTTCGGCAGCGGCTTTGTTCAAGTTAACCCCAACTCCAAAATCCCGGTGCTGCTGGACCGCAGTGGGCCGAAACCGATCCGCGTGTTCGAGTCAGGCTCGATCCTGCTGTATCTGGCGGAGAAGTTCGGCGCCTTCCTCCCGAAGGAGATTGCGGGCCGCACGGAGACGCTGAACTGGCTGTTCTGGCAGATGGGCAGCGCCCCGTATCTGGGCGGAGGCTTTGGCCATTTCTTCGCCTATGCGCCAGCCAAAATCGAATACGCGATCGATCGCTTCGCCATGGAGGTGAAGCGCCAACTCGACGTGCTCGACCGGCGCCTCGCCGAGACCGAGTACCTCGGCGGAGGCGACTACACGATCGCCGACATCGCGGTATTCCCCTGGTATGGCGGGCTTGCGAAGGGCTGGGCGTACGGCGCGGCCGAGTTCCTATCGGTGCAGGACTATAGGAACGTACAGCGCTGGGCCGACACGATCCTCGCGCGGCCGGCCGTGAAGCGCGGACGCATGGTCAACCGCATGAGCGGCGATCCGTCGGAGCAGCTCCGCGAGCGCCACAACGCCAGCGACTTCGACACGAAAACTGAGGACAAGCTCGCGGGAACCCAATCATGAACGTCGAAGGCAAGCGCGTTTTGATTACCGGCGGCACGAGCGGCATCGGGCTGGCTACCGCTGCGAGTCTGATGGCGAAAGGCGCGAAGGTCTTTATTACAGGACGGCGCTCCGATGTGCTGGCCTCGGCGCTTGAGAAGCTCCGAACTGGCAAGGGGATTGCCGAAGGACTGACCGCCGATGTGTCGAGCGAACCGGGCCGAAGCCTTACGTTGAAAGGCTGCATCGATGCCTTGGGAGGGATCGACGTTCTCATGAACAACGCCGGCGGCGTACGGGCGGGCCGTTTAGAAGACACGACCGAAGCTGAGATCGCGGCGATGGTCACCGTTGATCTTCTCGCGCCCATCCTTCTCACCCGTGCGGCACTGCCGCAACTGCGCGCCAACGGTGACGGCCTCGTCGTCAACGTCACCTCGGGCATTGCGCTGATTGGTATGCCGTTTTATGCAACCTATGCCGGCGTGAAAGCGGGCTTGGCGCATTTCGGCGAGGCAATGCGGCGGGAGCTGTTCGGAGAAGGCGTTCACGTCTTGACCGTATATCCAGGCGCCACTGACACGCCGATGATGCGGTCTTCGAAGGCTGGCCCCGAGCTCGGCGTCGTCAAGGAGGCGCCGGGCGCGGTTGCCGACGCAATCGTGCAGGGCATCGAAACAAATGCCTTGCAGGTCATTCGTGGCGGTGAGGCGCGTGAGAAAATGATTATCCTCAATCGTGAGGAACCCGCGGCGCTCGACCGTCGTTTCGCAGACATGAAGCCCGCGCTGGCCGCGGCGGTTCGCAATCACTCGGCCCTCTGATCCATCGATCGCTTCATTCTGGGAGTGTCGCCATGACAAAACTATCATTGTTCGTAGAATTGAAGGCCAAGCCAGGTAAAGAGGAAGCCGTTGCCGAGTTTCTGGCCGGCGCTCAGGGTCTCGTGGCAGCCGAGGTCGGCACTGTGGCATGGTTCGCTGTCCGTTTCGACACTCAGACCTTCGCAATATTCGATGCATTCGAGAATGAGGTTAGCCGCGACGCGCATTTGAACGGTGCGGTGGCCGCCGCGCTCATCGCACATGCGGACGAATTGCTGGCGGTCGCGCCTTCAATCCGTAAAGCAAGCGTCCTCGCCGACAAGTTGCCATAGGATACACACTACATCGACGCCCGGTTGCATCGCGGTCAGTAGTGTATGCAGAGCCTCATGGGCGACTTGATCGGGATGGCCGGATTTGATTGGGCATAGGCTCATTCTATGGCAGTGACACTCTCTGCAGTTCTTGTCGGCGCCCCCTGCAAGATTTCAGACAACGGGTCGCGAGTACGTGTAGAGATTGAAATCTTAACGCGAATTTTGTCCTTAGCTTGGAAATCAGCCGAACTCGGTGTGCTCACCTTCGTGCGCGCGACCGATTGCCTTGCGCAGATCGAAATCCAGCTTGCCGGAATCGAGGATTACCTTGTCGTCGTGTACTTCCCTCACTGCACTCACAGGGATCGTGAAGTCACCCGCGTTTTCGACATTGACGACGATGGCGGCGCGCCGGACCTCGCGCACCGCGCCAAACGATTTAGTTCCGTCATGCACGAACACGTCGAAACCTTCGCGGATCTTCTCTTCAAACATGCCCTTCTCCCTCAGAGGCGCTGCAGCATATCGGCAGCATTTGCTTAAATCGATGCAAAGTACGCTGAGATCGGGCCGTACCGGGCCAACTACCGCGTACCTTCGCGCTTTCATCCCATTCCTTGCTACTGTCGCCTTGCGGGCGGCGTTGGTCTTGGAGGTCACTCCTTGATCAGACTGATTCCCGCGAGGGGGCCGAATGGCATGGAAACGAGCGGGGCGCCCACGTCAAGCGTCCCAAGATCGACCGGGAACGCGCCAGTTCGCTCAAGAACCTTTCGGACTTTCGCCTTTCGCGCCGGCGTCGTCGCCCGAGTAGAAGAACACGCGCTTCGATCGCACATCGAGCCGCGGGTTTCGTCTCACCGCCGCAGGTGAGGTGTTTGTTGACTACGCGCGGCGTTCGCTTCTGCTCTTGGATGAAGCGCTAGAGGCGGTTGAACAGATTGGAAGTGCGCAGCGAGGTCGTCTACGTATTGGAGCTAACCAGAGCATCGGCGAGCACGTACTGCCCCCGCTGACGCATACCTTTCAGGATCGGAATCCCGGAACGATACTGAAGATCGTTATTGGATTCTCAAAATCCATCCTCTTTGCGCTTCGAAATGGCGATGTAGACCTGGCTCTTGTCGCCGACAAGCCGCGAGGCAAAGGATTAATCGTCCAACCTTTGATGACGGATCGCCCGGTCGCAATCTTGAACCCGCGTCATTCGTTTACGGATCAGGACTCAATCCAGCTAAGCGGCGCTTGGAACGGAATCCATGATCCTTCTGACGGAAGTATCGGAGCTGCGCGAACGTGTTGTCGAGACGTTTTGCCGGTTTGGAATTCAGCTCAATCTTCGTGTTGAGACTGGGACGCTCGACTCGGCGAAGAGACTTGTGGCCCAGAACATGGGGGTCGGCATTGTGCCGTCACTCTGTGTGACCCGGGAGGACAAAAAACCTTACCGTGAAAACCATCCGGGAATTTCCGGAAGATCGTCATCTTTGGATCGTGCATCCCCTTCTCCCATCGGCTCCCTGCCAGGCGTTTGTCACGCTCCTGAAGTCGGAAATGTCACTTTGCAATGGCGGTGCACGGTTCAGCCCGGAGTAAGCCCGGCTTTAGAAGCGGTAAATATTATTGAATGGTGTGCCCGACCTTACGCGCGTATCTTCTCGCTGGTCGTGCCCTCTGCGGCGTTGATGGAGATGGAAGGCAAGACAATATTCTGAGCACGGGGGCTCCAATGATCAGCATGCTCAACACTACCGGCAAATCCATTCTGTTCGGCTCACTCGTTCTTGCGGTGGTCGCGCCAACCGAAGCCGCCCACGCGGCGAAGTTTCAAGTGCTCTATGTCTTTCAAGACGGCGATGCCGCAAGCCCGTTCGGCGCCATGGTCAAGGGCAACAAAGGCCGCTACGGCGCCACGTACTATGGTGGCACCAGCAATCTTGGAGCCGTATTCAGATCAACGGGAAAAGGGAAGGAGAAAGTGCTTTATTCCTTCACCGGCGGAAGCGACGGCGCGAACCCCCAAACAGATCTGATCACGGACGCAGACGGCAACCTCTACGGCACGGCCTCTGCCGGCGGCACGGACAATTGCGGCATTGTCTTCAAAATTACGCCGAACGGGCACGAGACCGTGCTCTATACCTTCAAGTGCAGACCTGATGGCTTCACCCCAAACGGAGGCCTCGTCATTGATGCGGCCGGCAATCTCTACGGCACGACCTATGGAGGCGGCGCTCCCAACATGGGGACGGTCTTCAAACTTGCGCCGGACGGGACCGAGTCAATCTCATACGCCTTTCAGGGTGGCGGCGATGCCGCCTATCCGAACTCGGGCTTGATCGTGGACAAGAAGGGAAATCTTTTCGGCACAACTTATGGCGGCGGCACCGCGGCGCTCGGAACTGTTTACAAACTTAGCCCGAAGGGAAAGGAGACCGTGCTCTATTCTTTTCAGGGTGGAAGCGATGGCGCGAGCCCATTTGCCAGTTTGATCGCGGATGCCTCCGGCAATCTTTACGGTACCACATGGGCGGGCGGTGGCGGCGGTTGCAACGGCAGCGGCTGCGGCACGGTTTTCAGGGTCGCTCCAGACGGTACTGAGAGCGTGCTGCATTCCTTTGCCGGCGGGAGCGATGGCTTTGGCCCTTATGCGGGCGTGACGTTGGACGCGAACGGCAATCTCTACGGCTCAACGCTCTATGGCGGCGGCAGCGGCTGCAGCGGTAATGGTTGCGGTCTCGTCTTCAAGCTTACGCCGGACGGCACCAAGACCGATCTACATGATTTCACAGGCGACGATGGCTCTCGGCCCTCCGCAAATTTCCTTGCCGATACGAAGGGCAATCTCTACGGCACAACGTTCGATGGCGGTGGCTCGGGGTGCGGCGGAAGTGGCTGCGGCGTTATCTTCAAAATCAAGGAGTAAGGCGCAGCCCGCGATATTCGAAGTAGCTTCGCCTCGAGCAAAGGAAGAATACCGTTCCGGCGCAGGCGGACGAGCGCGAAGCGTCAGGAGTTGCTATCCCGTTGCAAGCCACAATGTTTCCGCATGGGCATCGAGCCTGCCGATCCGATCGTGATTCGATGCGATAGAATCTATGACGTCCCGAATCGCCGCCCCGTCAAATCCCGTGATGTGATGGCGTACCACACCTACGCCAGCGCGAATAAGGGTCGCCCTCTTATTGGCAAGGGTGACACCGCCATTTTCAATGAAGTGCATACCGAGTTGGTTTGCGGACATATATAGTCGGCGTTGCCGTCTCCGATGAACACAATACGGTCAAGTGGAATGCCGAGCAGGTTTTCGGCTCTTGGAAGGTTTTGAGTCTTTACTTCAACGGCAGCCCAAGCCTGCTTCGGTGCTTCGCGCCAAAGGCGACCGCGCTCCGGTAGGTGCAATGAATCGGTTTGGCACGCATACCGGCTCCCTAAACGGAATGGCCGCCACAGACTCGTGACGGCCACAGTATCCGCATAGCGAGCATCTGTTGCCGGTGTTGCTATTGGACGGAAAGCCGCTCCGCTATCGTGGTGCCGGTGGCTTCGCCGATCAGATTGCCGTCGACATCGAAGACCTTGAAATCGAACGGTCCCTTGAACGAGTTTCCGTCCCTTGCGACCTTGTTCGAACCAGTCAACACGATCGTGCCGCTTGAGCTGCCGTCCGCATTGAACGTCCACGCGCAGCGACCAGTGCCGCAGCCGATCCTCGCGTTCCAGGTCAGCAATCTGCAATTCCGCAAGCCTGCTTTGCTTGCGCAGATAGTCAGCCGCTTCTTCAGATGTGCCAGCACCACTCAGCGCTGCATGGAGTGCCACAGGGGCCGTAGCCCCTGGTGGCTTTTTGCTGCCGTCTATATCGTCATCCGCCATGCCCACCCTTCATGCGCGTGACTCCAGGCTCTCAAAAGGCGCGATATCAACCTTCGATGCAATATCAACTGCTTCGGGAACCTTGGCTGCCGACGCGTAAACCGGGGCCCGCAAGGATAATTCCCAATTATCGATAGTCCCCAAAGAACACATACAGGATTTAGACGTTCGTGTCTCGACAGCCGCCCCTCCCCGTAACCCTCAAAACAGAATCTATCGAAGAGGCGGGTAGTGTCCTGGGACATTACCGGGATGAGGCGGCCTGATTTTTCAAGTCCCTGCTTGCGCCTCGCGCTTTCGCGATAATCGATCATCCAAAAGGAAAGCGAGGAAGTGGGACTAGCCGTAGCGCAATGGTTGGCTGGGCCTAACGGTTGGCGACCAGCGGAGGCCCGAGGGGTCTGGCGAGACGCGCGAACGATGCAAGCTCGGGCTCGGTCGGCGTTGAAGGGCGTGAACGGAGCCTACTTGCGATGGTGTGGAAGTTTCCCCGGGGGAATCGGGTAGTGGCCGTCGTCGTCGTAATACTTCCACACGTAACGGCCTCTGACGCCGGGAATTGGCTTTTCGCCGGCTGAACTGATGCGCTCGGACTTCGCGACGAGCAGTGGCGTGGTGGTCGTGTACATGTTTTCATTGAGCAGCCCGTTCTTAGGGGCCTTGGCCACGGCAAAGACGCCATAGGGATTTCCGTTGGAATAGGCGACCGCGAGATAATCCGCCACCATCAAGCCATTCTGTGAAGGGGCCAGCCAGCTCAGGTTCATCGGGCCTGCCAGTTGCTTGCCTTTGGTCCAGGTCTTGCCGCCATCCTGCGAAGTCGTAAAGCCAACATAGAGCTGGCATGCATTCCCGCAATTAGCCTCGGGATAGTAGTAGTACGTCATCGTCAGATGGGCCGTCGGTCCCGAAGTATTGGGATCAACGCCGAGCCCCGGAATGAAGTGGTCATAGGTAGTCTGGAGGCCGTGAATGGGGATGCGCACCGGTGTCGTCCACGAAGTTCCGTTGGTCGAGGTGCTCATGACGATGTCGTCAGTGGAGCAGCCGGCACGGAAGCTGCAGTCCGACCAGACAACGTAGATCTTGCCGGCTCCGTCCAGTACGGCCGAGGGCAGCCCCGGACTGCGCAAGCCGCCATCCTGTCCGCGAAATTCCTGAAAGCCGACCGTCGAGGTGCTGCTCCAGCTCTGTCCGCCATTGGTGGAGCGGAAAGAAATCATGGCGCCAAAGCCGTCAATCGGGACCACGACTGTGCCGTTTGGTTGCACCAGAGGCTGGCCGCCCAATCCGCCGGCCTGATCGGCGGTGTTCTTGGCCGCTCCCCAGTGTTGTCCGCCATCGGTGGAGGTATTCATGAAAATAAGGTCGCCGAGCCCAGGAGAATCCCATTCGGTGTAGCAATTTCCATAGGACGGGCTGGTCAGGGTGTTGTCGCAGACGATCCAGTTCTTGTCGTCGGAACCGCTGGCATCTACGATAATGGGCTTGCCCCAGTGAATTCCGTCGGTCGAAATGCTGGTGGCCACCGCCTCCCCATTGTCATTCTGTAGCGGCAGGCTGGAGATCAGCCACACGCCGTGCTTGGCATCGTAGGCCACCGCCGGATCGCTGGCGGCAGAGAAGCTGCCCTTCTTATAATTGACGGTGAGGCCCGGGAGATAGCCGCTGGTCCATGTCCGGCCGCCATCGGTGGAGGTCGCAAAGCCAATATCCGCGCCGCCTCCTCCGAACACGCGCGCTACCTGAAAGGCGCTAACGATGGTGGAGCCCCAGGCAAAGGTGTGCGGCTCGACTTCCGTCTTGTGCTCACTGTCTCCGTTCTTGAAGGTGTCCTTGCTGAGCCTGACCGGCGTGAACTGTGCCTGCTCTTCTGCCTTCAGGGACATGGAAAGAGCCGTGAGAAACACCGCAATGCTACATGCAGACGACCATCTGAGCGACGAAGCGCGAATCATGGAATGTCCTTGGAACACCGAGGTTCGCCGCGAGCCACCGGGAAGTGTCAACGAGGCGGGATAGTAGAACGCAAGCGGGTGAACATTAGCTCGCCAGTGGCGCCTGTCAACGTGAATAGTTTTGCATACGTAGGCACTGGTAAAGTTTGACTAAGCATCCTTCATGAGTTGCGTCCATCGTTTCCTGACGCGAGAAACCTATACCCGCGTCCATCACTACATTTGCACCGATAGCCGGTTGAATCGGCAGCGTCCGAAGGAGGAATGGGTAGCGATATCTGTTCCGCCGATCATAGAGGCCGATGTCTTTGCGCGCGTGAAGGCCCTTCTGCATCAACGCCCCCCGACCGAAACCCCACGCGGATAACAAACAGCGAAGTGCTTCTAACCAGCATCGTGCACACTGGCTCGACCTTTAGCTTCAGAGCGCCCTCCTCGATGAAGGAAGGCGCTGCTTAAGATTAGCCCCAGGGCCGCGGGTATCGCTGAGAACCTATGCAAACCTAAAGCATTGCGCCACGCGTTCCAGCGCCTGGCGCTGTCGGCGAGAGCTGGAGTCGAATTTCTTCCCTGTATTTTTCCCTGTTAGTTTGCGGGAGAGCAAAAAGTTCGAGAGGCACCGACCGGCAAGCACAAACTGCCGACCCTCACTTGGAGGCCGAAGTGTAGGTCTCGACTCTGGAGTTAGAGACTGGCGCCGAAGGGCGCGGAATTTTCCCTGATCGGGGTCTCTTCGGTGGCGACGGAGAGTGCGCGTGCATAAAAATTGCGGCGCAAAGCGGCGGATTTCGCGACGGAGTCTACAAGGCACGGTTCGAGAGAATTGGAGTGGTACAGTCGGGTGGGATCGAACCACCGACCTCCGGATCCACAATCCGGCGCTCTAACCAGCTGAGCTACGACTGCCCAAGAGGGGCGGGAAAATAGGTTTGACGCTTCGCAAAAGCAAGCGCACGACCCGCCCCTTGCTGCCGGCCAATCCAGCGGCGAAAACAACGTGCGGAACTCGACTGCGCCAACGATGAACAATATTGCCGTCACACCCGGGACCATGCCCCTCTCTATCTGGCGAGCCATCACGGAGCAGCCAATCAAGGTAACGATGGACAGCAACGCGTGGCCAGCTGTTGAACGCTCGCGCGCGTTCATCGAACAGGCGCTTTCATCCGGCACCGCGATTTATGGCGTGAACACCGGTTTCGGCCGGCTTGCGCAAACCCGCATTGCTGACGGCCAGTTGAAGCTGCTGCAGCGCAATCTGGTCCTCTCTCATTCCACCGGAGTCGGCGAGCTGCTGCCGGATCCTGTGGTGCGGCTGATTTTGGCATTAAAGGCGGCAGGATTGGCGCGCGGCTATTCGGGCGTGCGTCCGATTGTGATCGAACGTCTGCTCGATTTGCTCAACAAGGACGTGCTGCCGGAGATTCCGGCACAAGGCTCGGTAGGAGCGTCTGGGGATCTCGCGCCGCTTGCGCATCTCTCAGCCGTGTTGATTGGCGAAGGCCGGGCGCGTATCGATGGTCAAAGCTATGCTGCAAGCGATGCTTTGGCGAAAGCGGGGCTGTCGCCACTGGAACTGGAAGCAAAAGAAGGCCTTGCCCTTCTTAACGGCACCCAGGTTTCCACAGCGCTTGCGCTTACCAATCTCTTTGCTGCCGAAGCGAATCTGGAGGCGGCCTTCGCCGCCGGTGCGTTGTCGACCGATGCCGTAAAAGGAAGCGATACGCCATTCGACGCGCGCATTCACGAAGCGCGCGGACAGGCAGGGCAAATTACTGCAGCAGCCGTGCTGCGGAATTTGATGTATGACAGCCAAATTCGCCAATCGCACGTCAATTGCGAGCGGGTACAGGATCCCTACTCGATTCGCTGCCAACCGCAGGTTATCGGTCCGTGTTTGGACATGCTTTCATACGCAGCCGGTATCTTTGAGCGGGAGGCAAATGCCGTCACCGATAATCCACTAATCTTTGAAAATGGCGCGATCCTTTCGGGCGGCAATTTTCACGCGGAGCCGGTGGCCATCGCTGCAGACGCGCTTGCCATCGCCATTTCGGAAATCGGCGCGCTCGCGGAGCGGCGCATCGCGCTTCTTATCGACGGGTCCCTCAGCGGATTGCCTTCTTTCCTTACCGCAGAAAGCGGCGTGAATTCCGGCTTCATGATCGCACACGTGACCGCCGCCGCGCTGGCCTCGGAAAACAAATCGCTGGCACATCCCGCGTCAGTTGACTCTCTGCCCACGTCGGCAAACCAAGAGGACTTCGTGTCCATGGCGACGTTCGCAGCGCGGCGCCTCTCGGGGATGAACGCTAACACGGCATCTATCCTGGCTATCGAGCTGCTCGCCGCGGCGGAAGGAATCGAATTTCACCGGCCGCTGCGAAGTTCGCCGGCGCTGGAAAAGGCGCACGCACTCATCCGCACGCGTGCGCCCCGCTTCAGCCATGACCGGTTCTTTGCGCCAGCTATCGCTGCCGTCCGCGAACTCGTTGAGCAACGGCAATTCGAGCCTTTACTTGAGGGCTTCCGCCTCCCATCGCAGGTGGCGCAGCCGCAATAGGCCGCTCTACTTTACCCGCGTGACTTTGAAGACATGGTTCGAGTCATTCACGGTCAGGCTATAACTGCCGAAAGCGCCGCGCGAGATCGTGACGGTATTCTCTTTGAGAGGTGAGCTGAACCGCGCGCGATCCGCATCTCCCTGCACTTGCCGCCAGATCTGGCCATTCGCAAGAAAGACGATGAATTGGCCGAATGGCGTGAACGCCACGTCGCTCACATGCGCCGAAATGTTGTCGATTTCTTCCCGCTCTCGGGTCGCCTGCACCTCCGGTGTGCGCTCCTTGCCAAATTCCGAGGGCGTGGTGACCGATGAACCGCCGCCAAAGAGACCGCCAACATCGAATCCGAACCACGATTGCTGCTCCTGCACGGTCGGAGCGCGCCCAAGAGAAGCAGGTGGCGTCGCCAATGCATCTTTCAGCCGCGGCGCGGCGGCATCGTAACATGCGAGCCGTGCCTGATTGTCCGCCACCGCGGCGCACCGGCCCATCGCTTCCAGCACGTCGTCACGCATGCCCGCGAGAGCCACTCCGCAGCTGAGGGGCGCAAGAAAGAGGCTTACGGCAATGCGATATGTTTTCATTTTTTCCCACGGACTCGGAAGGCCGTTGAGCATAGCGGAGCCATGAGTCAGTGGCGAGAGTCGCAGCACACGAGGTGACGTTGCAAAGAGGTTAGGATATGCTTGGGTGCGACCGCGTGTGAACGCCAAATCCAAGCAGACCCCGTAGCTCAGTTGGATAGAGCGGCAGATTCCTAATCTGTAGGTCGGAGGTTCGAATCCTCTCGGGGTCGCCATCTTCCGAAGAGTTCTTGGCGTGCAACCTCAGACCGCCGCGTTTTCGGCCGCCCACAATCTGCGGGAGATTTCTGGATTAACTTCAATTCATGCGTTTTCTTACTTGCGGACGCCTAAGTTCGAGCCGCAGACCTCCCCTGGGTTGCACATCTGGAGCGCGCGGAAGGATGGCGTCTCATTATCCTTCCGCGGGGAGAGCATGCCCTTTCCAGCAGAGCACCGCGCGTTCATTGCTTGATAAATGGGGTAAATCCTCCTAGAACAAGTAGAGATTAATGAGTTTGTAGAATGCTGTCACAGAAGGGGCGATATGCCCTGCGGGCGCTGCTGGTTTTGGCGGAGCACGCGCGCGAGCGTCCCATGATGATTTCCGAGATTGCCGAGCGGGCCAAAGTCCCCCGCAAATTTCTTGAGCAGATTTTGTTGGATCTCAAACGGCGGGGGATCGTGCGCAGTCTGCGCGGACGGCAGGGAGGTTACCTCCTGGGCCGCGAGCCGAAGGACATCACCTTCGCGGACGTTATCCGCCAGACCGATGGGCCATTGGCGCTCAGCCCGTGTGTCAGCGCAACCGCCTATCACCGCTGCGCCGATTGCGTGGACGAGGCGACCTGCGCCATTCGCCGGGTGCTGCTGGCCGCGCGGGATGCAACGGCTGCGGTTCTGGAATCGTCCAGCCTCGCGACAGCCGCGCCGCTGCGCCGTTCCGCCAGCTCCGCACCGCCGCGCCGAGTCAAACGCGCCGCCTAGTTCATTTCCTGAAAATGCCTCCACCGCAATTCCGGCACATTCACCTTAAACTCTATTGACTATGTAGACTTTATAGATAAAAGCGGCGTTCGGAAGTCGCGGGCGCCGGCCCTACCGCCCTTCCACTCACGCGGGCGGCCAGAGGGACAGGGGACATGGATTCAACGAAGAGCCTTCGCGCGCGCCTGTTCGCGGGCGCGGCCATCAGCGCTGTGCTCGCCACGCAGGCAATCGCGCAGAACGCGCCACCCAAGCACCATCATCGCAAGGCCGTGGACAGCGTTAGCGCGCGGCTTGACCGCCTGGAACACGTTATCGAGGAGCAGCAGGCGGAAATTCATCGCCTGAGGGCGCAGGTCGGAAACACGCAGGTTGCCGCGCAATCGGGCGGAGCAATCCAACCGGCCACCAATCCGTCCCCCGATGTCAGCGATGCGGACGTGCAGCAGCTGCAGGCAGAAGTCGAGGATCTGAAGCGGGCCCAGGCCGCGCAGTACGCCGACATTCAGACGCAGCGTCAGTCTGACGTCCAGACCACCTTCAAGAACGGCCGCCCGACCTTCAAAACCGCGAACGGCAATTTCAGCGCCTCGCTGCGTGCGCTCGTCCAGTACGACAGCGCCTATTACATGCAGGGCATGATGCCCCCGGGCATCGACTTTAGCAGCGGGAGCAACTTCCGCCGCGCACGCCTTGGCTTTAGCGGAACGCTGTTCAAGGATTGGTCTTACGAGTTCCTCTATGATCTTGGCGGCTCAGGCGTCGAAGCCGCGGCCATCGCCAGTGCCTATCTGCAATATGATGGACTGGGCCCGGTTCACATGCGCCTTGGCGCATATCCAACTCCGGAAAGTTTTGAGGATTCTACTTCCGCCTCCGACCTGCTCTTTCTTGAGCGCGCGCAACCGGTGGATCTGGAGCGCAGCATCGCCGGTTCGGATGGCAGGCAGGGTGCAACCGTCTTCGCCTACGACGACAACTACTTCGCGGCCCTTTCTTACACCGGCGGACTGGTCGGGGAATCAGCAGTATTCGATGAGGAGCAAAATCTCGTCGGCCGTGCCGCGTACCGCTTCATCCTCGGCGATGATGTGAACTTCGCCGTCGGCGCCGACTCCACCTACGTGATCCGTCCGGCCGATACGGCGGCAGGAAACGAATCGCCAGAGTCGGTCCGATTGCGCGAAAGACCCGAACTCAATGTGGACGATAATGGCATTCGCCTGATCGACACCGGCACCCTCAATGCCAATCACATGCTCACCTACGGGTTCGAGGCGGCCGGCAACTGGCACAGCCTGTATGGCCAAGGCGGTTACTTCCACTACGACGTCAGCCGCCGTGACAGTCCACTTTCCAACCCCTCTTTCGACGGCTGGTACGCGCAAGCCAGCTGGGTGCTTACCGGCGAGTCGAAACCTTACCGTCCCGAGCGCGGTGCCTATGGCTCGCCAATACCAGCCGATGAATTCTCCTTCGACAAGATAGGCTGGGGGGCATGGGAAATCGCGGCGCGATACAGCGTGCTCGATCTCAATTTTGACGCCGGCGCGCCGGGAACCGCTGCCGTTCCCGATGCCATCCGCGGCGGCGATCAGAAAATCTGGACGGCGGGCCTGAACTGGTATCCGAACGCCGCGATCCGCTTCATGCTCGATTATCAGCATACGGACGTATCGCGGCTGGATTCCGCCGGCAGCGATCTGGGCGCCCGGCTGGACGCGGTATCGCTTCGCGCGCAAGTCGCGTTCTAACACATCGGGGATTTATCATGAGAAAGACGACTGCTTTTCTGTTCGCAGCAGCCGCTGTCCTGTCGGCAAGCGTGGCAAGCGCCGACGCTACGTTGCTGAACGTCAGTTACGATCCCACACGCGAGCTTTACAAGGCGATCAACAGCGCGTTCGCCTCGCAGTGGAAAGCCAAGACAGGTGAAAATGTCACCATCAACATGAGCCATGGCGGTTCGGGCAAGCAGGCCCGCGCCGTCATCGATGGGCTCGATGCCGATGTGGTGACGCTGGCGCTGGCTTACGACATCGACTCCATTGCCCGGATTGGGAAATTGATGTCGCCCGACTGGCAAAAGCGATTGCCCGACAACAGCACGCCTTATACCTCGACGATCGTTTTCCTGACGCGCAGGGGCAATCCGTGGAAAATTCACGATTGGCCCGACCTGATCAAACCCGGCATCCAGATTATCGTGCCGAACCCGAAGACCTCGGGCGGCGCGCGCTGGGCCTATCTCGCGGCCTGGGCGTATGCGGAAAAGAGGCCCGGCGGCAGCCCGGAAAAAGCCAAAGCCTACGTTGCCGAGCTCTACAAGCACGTGCCGGTGCTCGACACCGGCGCGCGCGGATCGACCACCACGTTTGCGGAACGCGGCATCGGTGACGTTCTCATCTGCTGGGAAAACGAGGCTTACCTCGCCCTTGAAGAGATGGGGAAGGACAAGTTCGACATCGTATACCCGTCCGTTTCCATTCTTGCCGAACCGCCTGTTGCCTTCGTCGACAAGAATGTCGATCGCCACAAGACACGCAAAGTGGCGGAGACGTACCTGCAATTTCTCTACACCAAAGAAGCACAGGAGATCGAGGCGAAAAATCATTATCGCCCGCGTGACGAGCAGGTGCTGGCCCAACATCCGGAGCTGAAGAAACTGCCGCTCTACAATATCAACGAAGTGTTCGGCGGCTGGCAAAAAGCTCAGAAGACGCACTTTGCCGATGGCGGCATGTTCGACCAGATCTACAAGCCGGGTGCAAAATGAGTTTCGCAGGGGCGCTGCCATCGACCTATTGGCGCACGCGCAGCGCCCTGCCCGGCTTTGGCCTGTCGCTCGGGTTCACGGTTTTCTATCTTTCTGCTGTCGTTCTCATCCCGCTCGCGGCGCTGATCATCCGTCCATGGGAACTGGGCTGGAGCGGCTTCATCGAGGAAGTTACGGCTCCCCGCGTGCTGGCTTCCCTGAAATTGTCTTTTGGCGCCGCCGCCGTTGGCGCGGTGCTCAACACATTCTTCGGCCTGATCGTCGCGTGGTCGCTGGTGCGCTACACTTTTCCCCTCAAGCGGTTGATCGATGCGCTGGTCGATCTTCCATTCGCGTTGCCGACGGCGGTCGCCGGCATCGCGTTATCATCCTTGTACGCGCCGAATGGCTGGCTGGGCGCGCCGTTGATGTCGCTCGGCATCAAAGCTGCCTACACACCGCTCGGCGTTGTGATTGCACTGACCTTCATTGGGCTCCCGTTCGTTGTTCGAACGTTGCAACCGGTGCTGAACGATCTGAGCCGCGATCACGAAGAAGCGGCCGCCACGCTCGGCGCCTCCCGTTTTCAAACCTTCCGCCGTGTCGTATTACCTGCGCTGCTGCCGGCCCTGATTACTGGCGCCGCGCTTGCCTTCGCACGCGCCGTTGGGGAGTACGGTTCGGTGATCTTTATTGCGGGCAATTTGCCGATGCGTTCGGAGATCGCACCGCTGCTCATCATCATCAAGCTCGAGGAGTTCGATTATGCCGGCGCAGCGTCAATCGGCGTGGTGATGCTGGGCGCATCCTTCCTTATGCTGTTCGCCCTTAACGGACTGCAGAGCATCACGGCGGCGCGGCGATGAGCGACTTGGCCCTGCCCCTGCATCCCCGCGGCGCGACGCAAGACCATCCGGTCGCCCGCGTGCTGCTGGTGGCAACGGCTGCCTTTTTCATTGTCCTGTTCCTACTGCTGCCGCTCGTCACGGTGTTTGCGGAAGCACTGAGCCACGGCGTTTCTGCTGCCGTAGCCGCCATCACGGAACCCGATGCACTCTCGGCAATCCGGCTGACGCTGATCGCGGCCGGGATTTCCGTGCCGCTGAATCTGATCTTCGGTCTTTGCGCCTCCTGGGCGATTTCAAAGTTCGATTTTCGCGGCAAAAGTTTTCTCATCACCCTGATCGACCTTCCGTTCTCTGTTTCACCGGTGGTTTCCGGCCTCGTGTACGTGCTGATTTTCGGCATGCAAGGCTGGCTTGGGCCGTACCTGCGCGACCACGACATCAAGATTATCTTTGCGCTGCCGGGTATTGTGCTGGCGACGATGTTCGTCACCTTCCCGTTCATCGCCCGCGAGTTGATTCCGCTCATGAGCGATCAGGGCCGGGATGAAGAAGAGGCGGCGACATCGCTCGGTGCTTCCGGCTGGCGGACCTTCCGGCGCGTGACTCTTCCGAACATCAAATGGGGCTTGCTCTATGGCGTGCTCCTCTGCAACGCGCGTGCGATGGGCGAGTTCGGCGCCGTATCCGTTGTCAGCGGACACATCCGCGGACAGACCAACACCATGCCGCTGCATGTCGAGGTTCTCTACAACGACTACCAGTTCGCTGCGGCGTTCGCCGTCGCCTCGCTGCTGGCGATGCTCGCTTTGGTCACACTTACCGTAAAGACATTTCTCGAGTGGCACTACGCGGACGAAATCGCCGCAGTCCACAAACATTGATGGAGCAACCGATGTCTCTCGCCGTCGAATCCGTCGCCAAGCGTTTCGGCCGCTTTCCGGCGCTGAAAGGCGTAACCTTCGCCGCGCCAACGGGTTGTTTCCTCGCATTGCTCGGGCCGTCGGGTTCGGGCAAGACGACCCTGTTGCGCATTTTGGGCGGATTGGAGTTCGCGGAATCGGGGCGCGTGAGGTTCGGAGATGTCGAGTGGCTGTCTTTGCCTGCGCGCGAGCGCCGCGCCGGCTTCGTGTTCCAGCAATACGCCCTTTTCCGCCATATGACTGTAGCAAAAAACATTGCCTTCGGACTTGAAGTACGGGGGCGCCGCACGCGTCCGCCCCGCGCGGAAATAGCCCGCCGCGTGGACGAACTTCTGGCGCTGGTTCAACTTGAGGGACTGGGGAAGCGGTATCCAAGCCAGCTTTCCGGCGGGCAGCGGCAGCGCGTGGCACTTGCTCGTGCGCTTGCCATTGAACCACGAATGCTGCTGCTCGACGAACCGTTTGGCGCGCTCGATGCCAAGGTACGCAAGGAGCTGCGCCACTGGTTGCGCCACATTCACGACAAGACCGGCATCACCACCGTTTTCGTTACGCACGATCAGGAGGAGGCGATGGAACTTGCCGATCTCGTTGCCATCCTCAATCAGGGTAGTATCGAGCAGATCGGCACTCCGGCAGAGATCCGGCGGGCGCCGGCTTCTGACTTTGTCGCGGATTTCATCGATGCAACCGGCCGGCCCGCAGTGGTCGAGCAGGTTGTACCTTTTCCTGAAATGCGTGCTGTCCGGCATTGATACTTCTCTCATTCCATCTGGGCTGAGCCGGGCAGCTCGGCTGCAGTAACGGAGTCGCCCGAGGCGTGGGCACGAAGTGCGGGCAATTTTGACACTTGGCTACGGCACAAATTCGTCGTTCATACTTCCGTGGCCGAATTGATTTCCCGCCCTCGATGCATCGCAGACCTGTCTATGACCGATTCTTTGCCATTCCACGCCGCCTTCCGCCTGTGTGGCGAGGCGCTTTGCGGCGGCTTTACAAGGCAGTCGTACCTCAGCCCTCCTTCGATCTGGATGATGCCATGAACTGGCTCGCCGCCTTGAAGAACGGTGGCATCTCCTTCGGCTTTCCTGAGGACTTGGTTGACGGTGGCCCACGCTCAGTTGCAATCCTTAAACACGACATTCACGACAACCTCGACAGAGCGGTGGGGATGGGGCATGCCGAGAACGCTCGGGGTATACACGGTCTCTATTTCATGATGGGGCCGCACGAGTTGAACCGGACATTCTACGGCGCGGCGCACACGTGGGAACAGCTGAAAGCCATTCAGGACATGGGCCACCGCATCGGACTGCATCTCGATCCCTTCGATGCGCTCCGCAAAGGCGGTCTCTACGAGTTTATCGGTCGCACCATCGCCGATTTTTCGCGAGCGGGAATCACAATCCGCTATGGAAATTCTCATGGCGACAGCAAATATGAGGCACTCGGCATCCGGCAACAGGACTTCTTTGCCGAGTCAATGGGCCCTCTACCCGTTGCGGACAGAAACGACACCTCTCTGGTTTTGCATGCAGGGAAGTGCTCGCTGGCCCATCTCGCCAAACAATTCGGGATCGAATATTGGGTCGATAGCCGCGTGTTTCGTCACGGCGAGCGGCTGCAACGGACGGTGTATGTGAGCGATAACGCCGGTCAAATCCGCATTCGCCCGCAAGGCCCCTCTTCGCGCCGCTTCGAGATTGATTCAACGTTTGTGTCGGAGTCCGTACCGCTTCTGGTGAACTCGCAAAGCGTGATCCTTCTGCATCCTCAATGGTACGCTTCGCGTGCGTGAAACGAATTGCGTGCGTACTCTCAAGCGATGCTACGGCGCCAGACGATCTGCCAGATTATCCGCCCAGTGGAACACGATGCTCCGGTCGGGCTGTACAAGCTTCTTGCTCTTGCCGCGATAGGAAAAGCTCTCGAGCAGATCGCGGATGAACTCCAGCCGCGCGACCTTCTTGTCATTGGCCAGCACGATTCGCCACGGCGCCGCCTCTTGCGAGGTGCGGCGGATCATCTCGTCGCGGGCGCGCGAGTAGGCGCTCCATTTCTTTTGCGCCATCTCGTCTACCGGTGAGACCTTCCACTGTGTCAACGGATCGTCTTCGCGCTCGTCCAGCCGCTTCTTCTGTTCCTTTTTGGTGATGTCCAGATAGTACTTCCGAATCTCGAGGCCATCCCGTGCCAGCATCTGCTCGAATGGCACCACGGAAGTCAGAAACTCCTCCGCCTGCTCCTGCGTGCAGAAGCCCATCACGCGCTCCACGCCGCTGCGGTTGTACCAGGAGCGGTTGAACACCACGAAATCCTGCGCAGCAGGCAGATATGACACGTAGCGCTGGAAATACCATTCGCTGTCTTCGCGGCTGGACGGCTTGCCGGGTGCGTGAATGCGGGTCTCGCGCGGGCTCATGTGTTCGGTGAGGCGCTTGATCGTGCCATCCTTGCCGGCCGCGTCGCGTCCTTCGAGGATGATCAGCACACGCGCATTGCTGGCGATGAGATCGCGCTGAAGTTTCACCAGCTCGACCTGAAGGTGATACAGCGCTTTTTTGTAGTGATGATCGGAATCGTCCTTGCTCATTGTCAAATCCTTTGCCATGGCACAACCCCATTTTCGAGGCGGCGCGCGCTGATCGCAAACACGGAACGAAGCACCTCGTCCGTTAAGGCATCACCGGGAGCGGCATCAGCCACGACGCGTCCACCATCTATCACAACAATCCGGTCGCAGAAGCGGGAGGCAAGCGAAAGATCGTGCAGGGTCACGATGACCGCAGTACCGCGTACGGCTTCCGCCCGCAGCAGCTCCATCAATCGCAGCTGGTGGGCCGGATCGAGATGTGCCGCGGGTTCATCGGCAAGCAATATGGGGGCGCCCACCGCAAGCGCCCGCGCCAGCAGCACGCGGGCCCGCTCTCCGGCGGATAGTTGGTTCATTGCCCGGCTGGCAAACGCAGTTGCATCGCAACGTGTCAGGGCATCGTCGATGGCCCGCTCATCGGCGTCGTTGAGTGGCGCGAGTGCCGCGCGATGCGGCAGACGGCCCAGTGCCACCAGCCGCCGCGCTTCGACCGGCCAATGCGCTTCCGCTTCCTGGGGAAGATAGGCCAGCGCTCGCGCAAGCGCTTGCGCCGACCGATTCTCGAGGTTCCGATCCAAAAGGCGTACATTGCCCGCTTGCGGTGCGAGCAGCTGCAAAGCCACGCGAAACAGTGTCGTCTTGCCGGCACCGTTTGGGCCGACCAGTCCGGTCACTTCGCCCGCCGCGAACGAGAGGCTGACGTCCTGCAATACCGGCCGCTGGCGGTACCCGGCAAAGACGTGCTCGAAAGACAGAACCGCGGTCATCCATCTCTCCGCATGCGGAGAATAAGCCAGATGAAGAACGGTGCGCCGAGCAATGCCGTCAGCACGCCCAAGGGCAACTTTTCATCCTGTGAGATCAACCGCACGATAATATCGGCGGCTGTGACGAGTGCGGCAGCCCCCAGCGCGGACGGCCAGATCAGACGCGCCGGCTCATAGCCATAGAACGGCCGCAAGAGATGCGGCACGACCAGACCCACAAAGCTCACGGCCCCTGCAGCAGCTGTCGCCGCGCCGGTGGCGAGCGCTACGCCCACAACCACCCGCCTGCGGATGCCGTGCACGTTCACGCCCAGACTGTGCGCGGCTTCCTCACCGAGAAGGAGCGCGTCGAGTCCACGCGCAGTGGTTAGCAGCACAGCGATGCCGATGGCGACCAGTGGAGCGGCGAAAGCAAGGTCCGACAAGGTACGATCCTTCAGCGATCCCATCATCCACATAACGATTTCGCTCATCGCGTAGGGATTGGGCGAGAGCGACAGCGCCAATGCCGTCAGCGCTGTCGCCAAACTGGCAATCGCCACGCCGCCGAGTACCAATGCGACGGCGCCCGCCCCTGCGCGCGACAGCAAATAAAGAACAAATGCCGACGCAAGCGCACCGAAAGTGGCAAACGCCGGCAGCAGGATCGGATGCGCGCCCGCGAAACCAAAATAGAAAGCGACCACGGCGCCCAGCCCCGCAGTGGATGTCACCCCAGTGACGCCCGGCTCCGCCAGCGGATTGCGAAACAATCCCTGTAGTGCCGCACCACTGGCCCCCAGTGCGCCACCCACGAAAAGCGCAAGCGCAGCGCGTGGCAGGCGAATCTCGCGAGCGACAACGCCTGCCATCCCGTGCCCCGAAAGCAGGCCACCAACAATTTGCGTCACACTTAGATCTGAAGGGCCCAACAGGAGCGACAGAAGCGCCATCCCCAGCGCCAGCAGCAACAATGCGGAGGTGAGCGCGATTTCCTGAGGCCTGAATCCAGAAAGAGAATGCGCCTTTGCGACCGCCGGCGTGTTCATTTCGAAATCCGGTCGAGGGGGCGCATTCATGCGTCAGGCGATGCTTCGTTTCAAGTCGTAGACGATGCCAAGGCGTACCGAAATCTCCAAGAACATGTTATCGGAGTGCTGGTCGGGTGTTTCCCGCCCGCGCGAGAGCCGCGGCCGGAAAAGGGGGCGTACATAAAATTGCGTGCATCGACGTTTGCATTGGCCCTTGTTTTCAGCTGCGGCACGTCGCTCGCTCACGCAGCAAAGAACCCCGATGCCTGTCCAGCCGACATGGTCGCGGTGGCCGGGAAGTGCACACCTTCGAAGGAGGTCAGAGCAAAAATCGACGGAATCGTTCGCGCGTCCATGGTAAAGCAGGACTTGAAGGCCGTGCTCGCCGGCATCGCGATCGATGGGAAGCCGCTCTTCATCAGTGCATGGGGCCAGTCAATGACCGGCGTGCCCGCAACACCCGATATGCATTTCCGAAACGGCGCCATTGCCATCGCCTATATGGCCACCGTCCTGCTTCAATTGTGCGACGAGCGCGTCCTCAGCCTCGATGACAAATTGTCGAAGTGGTTTCCGCAATACCCGAAAGCAGATCGCGTGACGCTGCAAATGCTGATCAATGCGACATCGGGATACGCGGATTACGTTAACGAAAAAATCCTCGTTCCACCACTGTACGCAAACCCATTTCGTGCGTGGACGCCCGACGAGCTAATCGCCATGGGGCTGGGCCAGCCAACGAAGTGCGAGCCAGGCACGTGCTGGTCCTATGCGCACACGAATTTTGTGATTCTCGGCAAAGTGCTGGAAAAGGCCACGCACCGCAACCTGGAAGATTTGATTCGCGAGCGAATTCTGGACCGTCTGGCGCTGAAGGACACACGCAGCGAGAATACCGCGATTATCCAGGAACCGGTGCTCCACGCCTTCGACGGCGAGCGCGGGCACTATGAAGAATCGACCTATTGGAATCCTTCCTGGACGCTTGCGCACGGCGCGATCATGACGTCGAATATCGGCGATGTGCTGAAAAGCGCCACCGCAATCGGGACCGGCGCGCTGCTGTCGCCGCAATCCCATGCATTACAGCTGGCGCCGCTAACGGCAAGATTCAAACGCTGGAACGACAAAAGCTATTACGGGCTTGGTGTCGTCGTGGCGAACGGGTGGGTGATTCAGACGCCCTCCTTCGCGGGCTATGCCGCTTTCATGGGTTACCTGCCATCGCACAAGCTAGCGATCGCCGTCTCCAACACGCTGGGAGAGAAGGTCTCGCTGGAGAGCAATCGCTCCACAGACCTCGCCGGGGAAATAGCCAAATACCTCGCGCCGGATACGCCCATCCGGTACTAGTGGGATGATCTCCGGGATGGCTATAGCGGCACGTTATTGGGATAGAGAATTTTGCAAATGGCACGAAGGATGGCCTGGGACACATCCGGCTTGCCTTTCACTTCCCGCTGGCTGTTCACGAAGGCGATCACGGTCGCATCATGGGATGGCAGGTAATACGCCGAAGTGTTGTACCCGGTGATCCCGCCGGTGTAGCCGAGCCAGCCGGCGGAACAGCCGATACCAAGTCCGAAGCCACCATCGCGGCCGGCTACGGGAAGACAGGACAGCCGCGCCTTTTGCGAAACCGGGCTCACCATTCCGGTTGTCGCGTATAGCTTCACCCAGCGGCGCATATCCGCGGCATCGGAAATCATGACGCCCGCTGCGCCACTGACGCTGGGATTGAGCGCCACGGTTTCGTTGTCCCAGCCGCCCTTTGCATTCAACATGTAGCCATGCGTGTAAGGCGACGGCATGCCGGGATCGGTGACCGGATAGCTTGTATTGGTGAGCTTCAGCGGCTTGAGGATGCGGTTCTCGATTTCAGAGGCGACGCTATTATGCGTCACGGCCTCGATCACCATGCCGAGGAGAATGTAGTTCGTATTGCTGTAGTCGAACTTTGCGCCGGGCGGGAATAACGCCGGCTTATTCAATCCCTTCTGCATCCAGGCAACCACATCGAACGGCACCGAAGCCGGTTTGTCGTAAGCCTGAAACGCGGGCAACGAATAGAAATTCAGAAGTCCGCTCCGCATTTCAGCAAGCTGACGCAACGTGATGTGTTCGGCGTTCGGGACCTTCACAGGAAGTTTGAACCTGTCGAGCATGTCGTCGATGCTGAGTTTTCTCTCGTCGGCCAGCTGCAGCATGACCGTGACAACGAATGTCTTCGTATTGCTGCCGATGCGGAATTTGTCGTCGATCCTCATCGGTTCGCCAGCCGTCAGATCGGACACGCCAAACCCGCGGAACATCGTGCCGAGCTTGGGATCCCAGATGCCGACCACGGCACCCGGAACGGGCGTTTTACCGCCGTAGGCCTTTAGCTCTGCTCTCACTGCCGTGGCGATCGCAGCCTGACTCGTGTTTGGAAGCGGCCGATCCGTATTATCGTTTGCCCACGCGCTCACATTCATGGCTGCCGCGAAAATCGCAGCGGTGCACAAAGAGAATCTCTTCATCGTCGCCTTCCCCTCCGCTCTTTCCGATTCGCTACTGTAAGCTATTAGCTCAAAAGGGAAACAGGCGACGTCGCTTCGACATGTCTATTGCGCGCGCACGGCTTTCGTTTTCTGTGTAGCTCGAGCCAATTTGGCAAGCGGAATAGCGACATCCGCGGACCACGGCCCGGGACATAGAAGCGGCACGAGCGAGGTGCGGACCATGCGAGTACGGCCGCCAAGGGCGGCCAGCGCCGGATGCTTCAGAATGAGATCGGCGCGCGCCGGCTGCCCTACATGCTCACCATTAAAGATCATCAGGTCGGGCGCGAGCGACAGCACAGCTTCCACCGGCAACGTGCCGGAACGGGTGACATGCGCTCCCATCCCGATGTTCTGCAATCCGGCCGCTGAAAGAATTTCGTCTGTTACTCCGCCGCCCGTTGCGTACCCGTTCGGCTCGTAGATCAAGGTGCGCACCGGCGGGCGCGAAACTTCGGGCCGCGCTTTCGCCAGTTCTGAATCCATTCGCCGGATCAGCGCCTCGGCCCGGGCGCGGGCACCAAATCGTGCACCGAGCATGCGTGTGATTCGGCGCACATCGGTCAGCGACTGCGCCCACGGCACTTCCAGCACCTTCACGCCCGACGCACGCAAGAGCTGCGTCTGTCGGACATTGGTGTTTTCGTAAGTGACGACAAGGTCCGGGTGCAGGGCCAGCATCTGCTCGGCCGAAGCGCGGATACCCGGAATACCCTTGGCCTCGCGTGCGATTGTCGACACCACCGGTTGCCTGTCGGCGGCCAGATACGACAGCGCCGCGATTCTTTCGCGCGGCACCAGCCGGAACACATATTCGTCCGTGCACAGAAAAGCGGAGACGATTCGCTTCGGCGGTTGAACAGGTGCGGGAGCAGCGCCGACGCCGGCGACCCAAATTGCGGTAGCAACCGCGACGGCATAGCCTCTATGTGTCACATGCATATTGATCCAGTAGTGCGGACTTCACACTTCAGCCCAAACCGCCGGAGGAGCCATGTCCAGGAATTTCATTGCCATCACATTGTCCGCGCTCGCAGCGAGCGCCTCCATTTCCACCCTCGCCGCGGCAGCGCCGAACGCGCAGGACGTGCTCGAAGCCAACAAGGCCGCCAGCGGCGGCGAAGCATGGGACGGCAAGTCGGCGCTACGCATCCAGTACGGGTACACCGGTCAGGGCCTCACCGGAAAGGTGATCTCGACCAACGGCCTCAAGAGCGGTCGCTGGCTTGACGATGCGGAGATCGGGCCAGCGACACAGGTGCAAGGCTTCGACGGAAGTCACACCTGGGCCAAGGACTCCTCCGGCACGGTCACCTTACAGGACGGCGGTGATTCGAGGCCGCTGGCCGTGAATGAAGGATACCGCCGCGCGAATTTGTGGTGGCGAGCCGGTTTCGGTGGAGCAATTGTCGTTTTCGACGGCGAGAAGACCGACGGCGCTGCCACCTATGACGTCCTGACCGTTACGCCGAAAGGCGGCAAGGATTTCGACGCCTGGTTTGACGCAAAGACTCATTTGCTGTCGCGGATCATCGAGCAGCAGGGGCCGCAAACCTCGACCACGACGCTATCCGATTACCGCGCGGTCAATGGCGTCGAGCTGCCCTACAAGGCGCTCATCAGCACGGGCACTACCAAGTACGATCAAGCGCTGGCGATAAACTCCGCGACTTTCATCGCGATGCCTGCCGATTCCATCTTCACGATGCCGGAAAACAAGGTGGCAGATTTCTCGATTATTGGCGGCGCGCCCGAAACGACGGTCGCCTTCGAGCTGATCAACAACCACATCTACGCGCCCGCTTCCGTGAACGGAAAGCAGTTTACCTTTATCTTCGATACCGGCGGCGTGAATCTCGTTACGCCCCCCACGGCACAACTCCTGGGCCTGAAATCGCAAGGTGCCATGCAGGGCAGCGGCGCGGGCGAAGGGCACATGGACATCGCCCTTACCAAGGTGGATTCGCTCAAGGTCGGCGACGCCGTCATCAGGGACCAGGTGTTCCCGGTCGCACCCTTGAACCAGATGTCGAATGTGGAAGGCGTCGAACAGCAGGGCATGGTCGGGTTTGAGACCTTTCGCCGGTTCGTGACGCGCGTCGATTACGGTGCGAGGAAAGTCACCCTGATCGATCCCAAACATTTCGATCCGAAGGACGCCGGCGCGGCCATACCATTCACTTTCTACGGAAACGGGGTCGTCGTTTCAGCGAACTTCAATGGTCATCCCGGCAATTTTACGGTGGATACGGGTTCCCGCGTGTCGCTGACGCTCAACGGTCCGTACGCCGCGAAAAACGGCATCACGGCTGCGAGCGCCAAGAGCGTGTCCGGCGTGACAGGCTGGGGCGTTGGCGGACCCTCGCACGCCACCGTCATGCGCGGCGGCACGTTCGTCATCGGGCCGTACACAATTCAGCGTCCGATTGCCGAGATCGCCACGGATAAGGGCGGTTCATTCGCGGACGCCTCGCTTGCCGGAAACATCGGGGCCGGACTGCTCAAGCGCTATGTCGTTACGCTCGATTACGGGCACTCGGTCCTGTATCTGAAGCCGATTACCGGTCAGATCGCCGATCTCGACACCTTCGATCACGCAGGGATGTGGTTCAACGGGGACCCGAGCGGCTTCAAGGTGATCGATGTGATGAAAGGCGCGCCCGCAGATCAAGCCGGCATTCAGGTGGGCGACACGATCACGGCTGTCGACGGCCAGCCTGCAAGCGACATCCACCTTTATGATTTGCGCAAGCGGCTTCGTGATGAAGCTGCAGGTGCAGTGGTTGCCTTCACTGTCAAACGCGGTGATGAAACGAAAAACATCACGGTCGCACTGCGTGACTTGATCTGATTCCTCCAAGCACGATCTCAACCAGTCAAAGATAGAAAAATATGAAAACGATTGCCACACTTCTCCTCACGACGTGTCTTGCAGCGCCTGCGCTGGCGGCGAACCCGGACGAAATTCTCTCCGCCAACAAGGCTGCAATGGGAGGCAGCACGTGGGACAGCAAGGCAACGCTCAAGCTTGATTACGCCTATTCCGGCCAGGGCCTGACCGGCACGACATCCTCGCTGGAAGACCTGAAGCGCGGCGCCTTGGTCGATTCGTACAACATTCCGCCGACAGCTGGCGCGAGCGGCTGGGACGGCGCGAAAGCATGGGAGAAGGAGCCATCCGGCACTGTCACCGATCAAGCCGGCGGTGACGTCATCCCCAATGCCATCTCGGAAGCCTACCAGGACCAGAATCTGTGGTGGCGGGCCGATCACGGCGGGGCGGCGATCGCGAGCGCCGGGCAGAAAACCGATGGCGGCAACAGCTACGATGTTCTGACCATAACGCCCAAAGGCGGCACGCCATTCGAAGCATGGTTCGATCCCCAAACCCACCTGCTCTACCGCACGATTGAGAACCAATCGACCCAGACAATCATCACCACCTATTCCGATTATGCCGCGGTGGACGGCGCGATGATCGCGAAAAAGCTGGTGGTCGATGACGGCAGCCACAATCTGCAGACCTTCACGCTCATCAGCGCCAAGTTCTCCGATGCGCTTCCGCCCAGCGCTTACCAACGTCCGGCGGCAAACCTGCACGATTTCTCCATCGCCGGTGGCGCGCACGAAACCACCGTGCCCTTCCATCTCTGGAACAACCACATCTACGCCGATGTGAGCGTCAACGGCTCCAGGCCGATGACCTTCATTTTCGATACCGGCGGCCACTCCATCCTCACCCCGGCAACCGCGAAAGAACTGGGCGTCGAAGCCAAGGGCAATCTCTCTTCGACCGGCGGCGGCGACAGCATCGCCTCCAGCGGCGAAGCCAGGGTGAAATCTCTCAGGGTTGGGAGTGCCACCCTCACAGACCAGCCAGTATCCACGCTCGACTTCGATCCGCCGGGCACCGAGGGTGCAAACGAGCAGGGTATGATCGGGTACGAATTCTTCGCCCGATTCATCACCCGCTTCGATTACGGCAAGCACACCATCACCTTCATCGACAAGAAGTATTTTAATCCGAAGGCGGCCGGCACGCCTGTGCCGATGCGCCTGTATCATCAGTTCCCGGAAATTCTTGGCAGCTACGATGGCGTACCCGGCCGTTTCGGCATCGATACAGGCTCACGCATGCCGCTGCTGTTGAACAAGGTATGGGCAGCAAAGAACGGGTTCCCCAAGCCCGGCACCAAAACCATCGAGGCGCAGACCGGATGGGGTGTGGGCGGACCGACGCACAGCGTCGTGTTCCGCGGCGGCACGCTGAAGCTGGGCGATGTCACCATCGAGCATCCGCTGACGATGGTTTCCACAGACAAGGGCGGCGCCGGTGCGGTGGAATCGTTTCCAAGCAATGTCGGCGGCGGGGTGTTGAAGCGCTTCGTGGTGACGTTCGATTACGATCACAGCACGATGTATCTGAAGCCCATCAAAGGCCACATTGAAGATCTCGACACCTTCGATAAATCCGGCATGTGGGTCAATGCAGCGCCGGAAGGCTTCAAGGTGATCGAGATCACCAAGGGCGGCCCGGCGGAAGCGGCGGGGCTTCAGAAGGACGACATTATAACAATGATTGACGGCAAGCCCGCATCCAGCTTCCGGCTTCCGAACCTACGTCAAAGCTGGCGGACAGAGAAGGCCGGTACTCCGGTGAAGCTCTCGGTGAAACGCGGTGCAGAGACGAAAGATGTTTCGATAATCTTGCGCGATCTGATCTGAGGGACGGCGACTAAAGTTTGTGGCGTCTTCGGTATACCGAAGGCGTCAGACCGTACTGCGCGCGAAAGACGCGGCAAAGGTGCGAGTGGCTGGCAAAGCCGCAGCGTAGGGCGATTCCGGTGATGTCCTCATGCGATTGCGCGAGCAGCCTTGCCGCTTCTTCGATCCTGAGCCTCCGCAGATAGTTGCCGATGGACGCGCTGTAGTAGCGGCGAAATTCCCGTGCCAGATGAATTTCATGCTTGCCTGCCGCGCGCGCAATCCGCGCCATGCTTAGCGGCTCATAAGCGTGCGCGTGAATGAAATCGCGGGCCGCTGTGAGCCACCCTGGCGGTCTTGAGGTTTGCGCGCCTGCAAGACGCCCGAAAGCCGCGATGATTTCGAGGATCGTTCCCTCTCGCGCTAATGCAGAAAATTCATCCTCCTGCATCAACTCATGCAGCAATTGATTGCCCAGATGATGAATCTCGCCGGAATGTCCAAACGGCGCTTCATCGAGATTCAGACGATCGGAAAGCCACGCAAGCCAGTCCTTTTGGGGCTGCACAATAATCTGCCGCGCCCCAGCCGTACCGAAATGTTGCGAGTGCATCGTTCCCGCCGGACAGAAGGCGATATAACCGGCCGCGTAGCGCCGCTCCGCGCTCCCGATGCGCTCCAGGTAGTCTCCGCCAACTATGATGCTCAAGCTGGCGTCTTCATGGAGATGCGGCAGCATCCCGCTTCGCGGTTCGTAACGGCAGATGCGGGCTCCGCTCTCGCTCAACATGCTCCGCCTCCAGTTCAGATACCGCGCTTGGCCGGTGCAAGCGCGCTCGGATCGTGAAAGACGGCAATCGCCTGCAAGCGGTTAGATTAGCGCCGAATCGGATGGGGTGTCGAATGATGGACCGCCAGAAAGCTCGGGTAATCCTTGCAGGACTGTTCCTGCTATTTGAACCTGTCGGAACTCAAGCCGCACTGTCTCCCGCAGAAGCCCTAAATTATGGGCGGATTGGCGATCTTCACTTTTCTCCCGACGGTACGAAGCTTGCGTACATCGCACTCAGCTACCCGAAAGACTGGATTCCACGTGTGTGTATTCTGGACATCGCGAGCGGTGCTATTCGCGAAATCACGCCTGCAAGGAAAAGCGAACGCTCGCCGCAATGGTCCCCAGATGGCAAAACCCTCGCCTTTCTCTCCAATCGCAACGGCAGGACACAGGTATATGCGATGCCCGCCAATGGCGGTGATGCCCAGGCTTTGACGCAACAGAGCACCGGCGTCTCGGCCTTCCATTGGTCGCCCGACAGCCGGGCGATTGCCTATCTCGCAAAGGAAACTGAGCCTGCGGATGACGCACCGGAAGTCGCGGATAGCGAAGGCGAGCTGGAGCGGCTCTGGGTGTTCGACATCGCCACGCGAAAGGCGCGCATTGTTGGCAAGCGCGGCTATCGCATCGATGAATTTCAATGGTTCGATCCAAAGCACGTCCTGATGGTGGCGAGCGATGCGCCGTGGATTGAGGAATTCAACACCGCGATTTCCAGCATTTCACTGATGGATAATGCTGTAACGCGCGTGAGCCAGCCACCGCAGCCGTTCGACAGCTTGACCGTTTCACCGGATGGAAAAGAATTCACGGTCCGGTCGACGCAAGCACAGGGACCGGCATCGCGTGATCTGTTTCTTGGCACGATCGGACAAGAGAACTTGCGGAATATTTCCACGCCTATCGATCGCGCGATCGTTCAGGTCCAATGGCATGAACCATCGGTGATGTGGGCCGCCGTTGCGGATGGGTTCTATCGGCGGCTTTTCCGGTTGCCGGTATCGGGAACGCCGACGCGGGTCGACTTGCCGCTTTCCGTGGGCGCCTTCGATGTGGCGCGTGACGGCAGTATAGCGTACGCGGGCGAAGACTATACGCATCCCGCAGAAATCTATTTACGCAGCCCGGGTGGCCGCATCCGCCGGCTAACACACATGCAGCGAGGCCTCGCGAACGTGCGCCTCGCCCCCGCCACGATTTTCAAGACGAAGAGTTTCGACGGTGAAGAGATCGAAGCCGCGCTCATGGAACCGACCGCGCAGCGAGGTGAATCGAAGTTTCCGTTGGTGCTGCTCGTTCACGGCGGCCCTGCTTCAAATTTCACAGCGGCTTACGGTTGGGAAACCGCCTGGGCACAAATGCTGGTGTCACACGCTTATCAGGTGCTGATGGTCAATCCTCGCGGCTCCGATGGTTACAGCGAGGATTTCCTCAAAGCCAATCGCGGCGACTGGGGCGGCGGCGACTACAAGGATTTAGTGGCCGTTCTCGATGCGGTGATAGCGCGAGGCAAAACCGATCCCAATCGCGTTGGCATCGGCGGCTGGTCCTATGGCGGCGAAATGTCGCCGTGGGCGACTACCCAGAGCAATCGCTTCAAGGCCGCCGTATCCGGCGCAGGCGTGTTCGATCAGGCGGCGGAATTCGAAACCGAGCACAACCCCGCCGGCGACGAATGGTATTTCGGCACGCCCTGGGAACACCCGGATGTGTTCGCGCGGAATTCGCCTTCGACCTTCATCAGGAATGCGCGCACGCCCACGCTGATCCTTGTGGGCAAAGAAGACCGCAGCAATCCGATCGGCCAATCGACGGGACTGTATCGTGCGCTGAAGCATTTCGGCGTGGAGACGGAACTCGTGGTCTATCCCGGCGAAGGCCACTCCCCGAAAAAGTGGAGCTACAATGTCGATATGTTTCAGCGCATCCTCGATTGGTACGACCGGCATCTGAAGCCAACGCACTGAGGAATGCGCCCAAACTCCGATTGGCGCGGGAAGCGCATTGCTCCTAAACTCCCGCCAACGAATTGGAGTTCAGATGCCGATCTATCGCGCGCCGGTCGAGGACTACAAATTCCTGCTGCACGAATTGTTCGAGGTCGAGAAGCAAAACGACCTGCCACGCTTCGGCGATCTCTCTGCCGAGACAATTGACGACGTGCTCACCAATGCCGGCAAGTTCTGCGAAGATGTGCTGCAGCCGCTGAACCAATCCGGCGACGAGGAGGGCTGCCATTTCGAAAACGGCGTGGTGCGCACGCCGAAAGGATTCAGGGAAGCCTACAAGGCGTATTGCGAAGCCGGTTGGAACGGCCTTAGCGCGCCGGAAGAAGTGGGCGGAGCGAACCTTCCGCCCATCCTCACCATGGCGGTGGCGGAGATGGCGATGAGCGCCAATCAGGCGTTCGCGATGTATTCTGGCCTCACTTCCGCTGCGTATCACGCGCTCAACGCCACGGGCGCGGCGTGGATGAAAGAGCACATCGTGCCGAAGATGGTGTCCGGCGAGTGGTCGGGCACCATGTGCCTGACCGAGCCGCATTGCGGGACCGATCTGCGGCTCATGAAAACCCGCGCGGTCGAGCAGCCGGACGGCACCTACCGCATGACCGGTACCAAGATTTTCATCTCCGGCGGCGATCACGATCTGGCCGACAACATCATCCACATGGTGATCGCCAAAATTCCAGATGAGCGCGGGCAGATTGCCAACGATCTTTCGATGGTGAATTTTTTCATGGTGCCGAAATATCTCGTCAGCGAAGACGGGAAGATGGGGGCACGCAACGGCATCTCGACCGGTGGCATCGAGCACAAGATGGGCATCAGAGGTAATGCGACCGCGGTGCTCAATTTCGACGATGCCATTGCCTGGCGCCTCGGGCCTAAGCCAACGCCGCCCAAAACGGGCGAGAAGCGCTCGGCCTCAGTAGGCATGGCCGGCATGTTCGCCATGATGAATGGCGCTCGGCTTGGCGTCGGCGTGCAGGGCATCGCCATCGGCGAAGTGGCGTCGCAGAACGGCATCGAGTACGCGCTCGCCCGCCGCGTCGGCCGCGCGCTGGGCGGCGCCAAAGAACCCGATCAGCCGGCCGATCTCGAGATCGTGCATCCCGATGTGCGCCGCATGCTGCTGCACGCCCGCAGCTTTGTGGAAGGCGCGCGCGCCGTTGCGGTGTGGACATCGCTCAACTTCTCCATTGCGAGTTCGAGCCGCGCAGAGAGAGAAACCGCTTCGCTGCTCGCCGACCTGATGACGCCGGTGATCAAGGCGTTCTTCACCGACATGGGGTTCGAGGCGGCCAATCTTGCGATGCAGTGCTATGGCGGCCACGGCTACATCCGCGACAATGGCGTCGAGCAGTTCGTGCGCGACGGCCGCATCAACCAGATTTACGAAGGCGCCAATGGCGTGCAGGCGCTGGACCTTGTGGGCCGCAAGCTGGGGCGCAAGGGCGGCGCGGCGCCGCTCGCGCTGTTCTCCCTCATCGGCCAATGGCTCGCGGAGAACGAGCGCGAAGAGCTCGCGCCCTTCGTGCAGCCGGTGCGGCGCGGGCTCGACAACCTGCAGCAGGCGACCATGTGGCTGGCGCAACGCGGGCTCGCAAACCCGAATGACGCCGGTGCTGCGGCCACCGATTACCTCCGCCTCATGGGCATCGTGACGGTGGGCTGGATGTGGGCCCGCATGGCGAAGCTCGCGAAGGAAAAACTCGCGGCGGGCGGCGCCAACACCGCCGCCTATAACAGCAAAGTGACTCTCGCCCGCGCCTGGATGGAGCGCATGATGCCGGAATGCCCCATGCTGCTGGAGCGTATTCAGGCCGGCAGCGACACCATCATGGCCTACGAGCCCCGCGCCAGCTGATCAGCCAAAGGAGCCGTCATGAACCGCCCCGTGCATTTCGAAATCCACGCCACCGATCCCGAAGCCATGGCGAAATTCTACAGCGCGGTGTTCGGCTGGAATGTCCGCCACATCCCGGAGTTCAATTACTGGATGTTCGACACCGGCGCGGGCGACGGGATCAATGGGGGCATGGTCAAGCGCATGGGCGAGAAGCCGCGGGCCGATTGCCCGGTGAGCGCGTTCGTCTGCTCGCTGGGCGTGGCATCGGTGGATGACGCGCTGGCGAAAGCGCTCGATCTCGGCGCCACCGTGGCGCTGCCGAAGATGGCGATTCCCGGCGTCGGCTATCAGGCCTACATCAAGGATCCTGACGGCAACATTCTCGGCCTGCACCAGCCGGACCCCAGCGCGAAATAAGCGCGCGCCGGCGACGTAAATCACGAGCGGCGGTCAGGAGCTATCGACCGGCATCACGCACCTCCCGAAATGAAGTTCGAATGCTGAAACGTGGACGGGACGTTTCATTGCGTTCGCCGCGACACAAGATGTTGTGGTCGAAAATCGCCGATGCATTTGAAGTCAAACTTTTCGCGAATTTCCTGCGCGCATTCTCGGGACGGCCCCGAAATCCGCGGCACTTATCGCCATCGCGGGCCCGCAACAAAATTGCGGAATTGAACCGCGTTTTCCGAGATTTTTCCTGGCCTACGTTCATTGCTCGCAAAATTCCTCTTGGCTGTATGTTGCGAACAAACAACGATCATGTCAATACCATGTCAGAGACCACGTCCGCATAAGGGCGACTAGCCAAAAATGTATTGTGTGAATTAGCCCGCTCGGGATGCGCTACGGAAGGCGGGAAAGCCCCAGACCCTATCCCAAGTGGCGGACGTGAGGGCCGAACTGGCTCACGGTGAGGAAGCATACCGGCTATGGGGCGTAGAGTGAGGGCATCCTGCAATAACTATCGCGGGAGAAAAAGACCTGACCGAGAAAGGCAATGCTTCGCGGGGTCGTTTGGAGGCTCGTCGCCTAGTATAAGGGGTGGCATTCTTTGCTAGCCCATCGAATTCTTGTGGCCCAGTGAACTTCAATTGGCTCGCCGTTCTTCAGGGCCGGTCGGTAATGCCACTGCGTTGCGCACGCCTTAGTAGCTTCGTCCAGGGCAGTGTTGCCGCTTGACTCACGCACCGAAATGTCGGTGACCGTTCCGTCCTTCTTGATCACGAAGCCCAAGGTGACAGTCCCCTCAGGGCAAGACGCAATCAATGCAGGTGGCAGCCATTTTGACCCACACCGCGCTCCCGAAGCGGGCGTGGCAAGCAGCGCCGCGAACGCGGCGACCGCTATCAGGCGCATGAGAAATCCCCTTGGAATTGGCGAGAGCATCGTGCCGCTCTTAAGTGACCACGCCTTACCAGTTGTAGTTCAGGGACAAATAGCCGCCGTGCGGACTGACCGTTGCCGATCCATAAAGATCGGGCGGAAAGTATCTCGTGAAGATGCGGTTGTATCCCCAGGAGATGCCTGCGCTTGCCACCACATCCCACCAGTGATGCTGCTGCGAATCCACGCGCGAGTAGCCGACGAACCCGGCGGCAAGATACGCGGGCGCGCCATACTGCCAGCCATAGCGTGTCCACAGGAATTGAGCAGGTGCA
>DATASL010000018.1:0-234013 GCA_036269235.1 Rhizomicrobium sp. | reverse complement strand
AATTGCCATGAAGCCGTGATAGCCGTCGATCACCACGAATGATTTGGCGACGGGCACGGCCCTCACAATTGAAGCCAGGTCCCGGACTGCAAACCCCGAATCGAAAAAGACCTGGCTGACATATACGAGATCATATTCGTTCTGCGCGACAGCTTCGCGGAAACGTACTTCGAAGCTTTGGAATGGCTCGCAGGCGATGCGTGTCACAATCGCTCCATCCTCTTCGAGCCGCGCGATTTGACGCGAGAAACTCATGAATTCGGAACTGGTGGTCAGCACCCGAATCGGACGTGTCCGGGGCAGACAGGATAGCAGCCTTACCACGAAGGAATGGGTGTTGGGACCGAAGACAACGCTCGATGGATCGGGCAGGGCGAGCGTTCGCGCCACATGCGTCCGTGCCTGCGGAATGACGGTTGCGAACACATGATGCCATTTGCGGTCGAGCAGACGCGCCGCATCGCGCCATGCCAATTCCTGCGCGGCGAATGTTACGTCGGGCCATGGGTGATGGCTGTGCGCGGCCGCGTGAAACGGCGCGCCGGGCGCACCGACGCTCAGGGAAAAATCGTTCATTGCGGCGACACCGGCCCGGACTTGATATCGGGATCATTCAAATGCCACGCCTTCCAGCGCATCGCGGTCCAGATGCGCGTGTGGCCCGATGGATGATCATAGAAGATAAATTCCTCCAGTGGCGAAGGATCGAGTTTTCTGTATTCGCCAAGCTTGAGCGCCGACGTTGCAAAGCCGTCCGGCTGTCGGGCCGCATTAAGCCCGAAAATATCCGCCTGGGCTTCGAGCGTACGGGTGATGGTGTTGGTAACCGGCGTCGCAAGAAACAGGAAGAATGCGAAAAGCGCTGTCAGCAGCGGAAGTCCCGCGGGATCGTCGATGGTTCGGACGTCCCAGTCCCCGCCGAATATGCCGGCCAGAACGCGGAAGCCCCAGTTCAGGAACACGAACGCCACGAGGATTACGAGGCCGAACCAGGTCAGCCCGATGAGATCATGGTTGAGCACGTAATGGCCCATTTCGTGACCAAGGACCGCCTGTATTTCACGCGGATTGCAGCGCTTCATCAGATTGTCGTTGAGGGAAATGCGCGTCGTGCCGAACATGCCGGAGACGTTCGCGGAGATGCGCTTGCTCTGCCGCGAAGCATCGAACTCATAGACGTTGTCGACAGGAATGCCGTTCCCTTTCGCCAGGGCAAGGATTTTCTCCTTGATCGGCGAGTCCGGCAGCGGCGTGTAATGATTCAGCAGGGGAGCAATGAAAACGGGCTCTATCGTCGATATGCCTGCAATCATAACAAACGCTACGACAGTGCCCCAGGCCCACCAGGTGCGCGGCGCTGCGCGTACCACCGCATAGATCAGCGTCAAGGCTATCGCGAAGATGACGAGTTGCACGCCGAAAACGGTGATGAAATCGCCGAACCACTGGCCGAAATTCTGGTTGGATAGTCCATAGGCGTGCTCGCGCAGGAACTCCTCATAAAACGTCAGCGGAAAGGTGAGAATGGTGGTGACGACGACAAACAGCGCAACGTAAACCGGCACCTGCAGAAATCGCGAGCGCGTCAATCGCTGGGCAATGTTGCGCATTTTCGCGGAAAGGCCGCTCCACAGCAGAAGCACCGAAACCGCGATGGCGTAAAGCGTGTCGACGAGGATAAGGACGTAGCCCCCCTCGAAATAGGAGTCGGAGCGCTGCCGCGCTGCGCCCGAGACCTGCGCCAGATAGGCATTGGTCGCTTTCACGGGATCGAACCTGATCACCGGTGCCGCAGGCTGCGCCTTGACCGGCATGACCTGGACAGTGACGGGAGACAGCGGTGCAGCTTTGAGATCGGTTTGCGCCAGGGCTGCGTCCGCCCCACCGAACAGGAACAGGAATAACAACAGGCTTGCGGCAACCGCTCTGCATCTCAAGACCATCTCCATCTCCGACAAGACATCTGGGGACGCTAGCAGATGAATGCCACGCCCGGCAGTCAAACCGATCCGTGCTGTTCCAGAAGCTCACGATAGAGCGCCAGCGTATCGCCTGTCATGCGAGCAAGTGTGAAGCGGCTGAGGACATGCGCCCGGCCGCGAACCCCCATGGCTTTGCGGTCATCGCGACTCTTTTCCAGCAGGAGTCGAAGAGCGTCAGAAAGTGCGTGCGAATCGCCGGGTGGAACCAGCAAGCCGGAAATGCCGGGCACCACGATCTCCCGCGCACCGCCATGATCGGTGGTAACTACCGGCCGTTCCATGGCAGCAGCTTCAGCGGCGACACGACCGAAAGCCTCCGGCTCGATGGTTGCCGAAACGACAATGTCCGCTGCGAGATAGGCAGCCGGCATGTCTTGCACATGTCCGGCGATTGTTACGATGTGCGCCAGCTGCAGGCGTTCGATGGCACCGGCGATCTCCGCCGCGAATCGGTCGCGGTGATTCGGCTCGCCCGCAAACACGACTCGCAGTTTCCCGAATTCATGGGCGAGCGGCGCCAGTGCATCGACGGCAACCAGATGGCCTTTCCGCCGCGTGATGCGTCCCGGCACAAGAACGACAGTCTCGCCGCCATCCGCTTTCCACTGGGCGCGCAGCCGCGAGACGCGGTCGGAAGAAACATTCGCGGGGCTGAAAGCGTCTGGATCCACCCCGCGCGGCACAATGACAAGCTTCTTTGGCCGATAGGAATAAACGCTGCGGATGTGGTCGGCCGTCCACTGCGAATTGGCGATCACCGCGTCTCCGCGCAGCATCACCGAATTGTAGAATCGTTTGGCAGCGTTTTCTCCCGAATATGCGCCGTGCCATGTCGTCACGAAGGGCGTACCGGTCCGGCGAGTGGCCCATAATGAACTCCAGGCGGGTGCGCGCGAGCGGGCATGTACCAGTACGACATTCCGTTCGCGAATGATTCGAGCGTATTGCCGTGCGTTGGCAATGAGCTGCCACGGCGATTTGGCGTTCGCGGGCGCATAGATCCATTCTCCACCAGCCGCTTCGAACTCGGACACCATGCGGCCGCCTTCGGAGACGACCAGAGGTGCGAAGCCGGCGCGCGCAAGCGTCGCGGCCATCTCGATCGTCGAACGTTCTGCGCCGCCGGCGTTGAGCGTGGGTACGATCTGCAGAACCGCTGGCCCCTTCGCGCCGCCCGCCTTATCCTTGCTCATGCCCTTCGCAATTTGGTGGAGTGTACCCACAATGGCTGAAAGCCGGTCTCGGAACGCATCCGCCATCGCAATGATGCTTGCGGGGCTGGTTCTTCCAACTGCAGGTCTCGCTGCATCATCGGCCCTGGACGATCCGGCACTTACGGGAAAAAACCGTTACGACCGCTGTCTTGAACTGGTCAAGCGTGACGCGGCGAAAGCATCGGCGGAAGCGGGCACCTGGGCGGCTGCTGGCGGTGGATCGGCGGCACTCCATTGTGACGCGCTCGCGCTGGTCGAGATGAAGCGCTATCCGGAGGCGGCGCAAAGGCTGGAAGACGCAGCTTCTTCCGGCGTTTTGCCGCCATTGCGCGCCGACCTGCTCGACCAGGCCGGAAACGCCTGGCTGCTGGCGGCCAATGCGCCGAAGGCCGAGATGGCACTGACGGGCGCACTCGCCTCCGATCCGAAAAATGAGGACATCCTGTCGGATCGCGCCCGCGAACGGGGTCTGGCGCGCAACTGGACTGGCGCCATTCAGGATCTTACGGCTGTGCTCGCGATCGATCCCGACCGCGCCGATATTTATGTCCTCCGCGCGAGTGCCCTTCATGCCCAGGGCAAAAAGAACGAAGCGCAGGCCGATATCGTCCATGCACTCAACATTTACCCGAACTATCCCGAGGCGCTTGTCGAGCGCGGCGCGATGAAGCTCGAAGCCGGCGACCGCTCGGGCGCGCGCGCCGACTGGCAGATGGCCGCACACGAAGCACCTGATAGCGACGCCGGCGCCACCGCGCGTGCGCGTCTGGCAATGTTTGGTCAACGAGATAAATAACAACATGTGAGCTCGCAGTGTTATCCGCCGCGACGGGCGGAAGGAATTACTGCGTGCGTCGCCGGACATTCCCGGTATCCGCCGGGAGGTCGTGCAACCATTCTCCCTGCACCTCCGTGTCGTCTTCAAGAGGCAGATATTTATCGCGCAATTTCGCAAATTCCGCTTGATCCAGCAGCTGCGCGAGAGCCCAGACGGCCATGGCACGGACGAGTGGAGACATATCGGCAAGCAGCCGGCGCGCATGTTCCGCGAGACCGGGATCGCCGGAGTTACCAATTGCGATCAGCACATTGCGGATGAAGCGGTCGCGGCCAACCCGCTTGACCGGCGATTTGCGGAATAGGGCCCGGAAGCTCGCGTCGTCGAGAAGTGATAATTCTCCGAGTTCGGGAGAAACAAGCTCGGCGCGCGCCTGCAGCCGGGCTTCGCGCGATGCGGAGGCAAAACTGTTCCATGGGCAGACTGCCAGGCAATCGTCGCAGCCATAGATGCGGTTGCCGATGGCCGTGCGGAATTCGGTGCCGATATGTCCTTTGTGTTCGATAGTAAGATAGGAAATGCAGCGCCGTGCATCGATGCGATATGGCGAGGGAAATGCCGCCGTCTGGCAGATTTCGAGGCAGCGCCGGCAAGTGCCGCAGTGATCTTGTTCCGGCGCGTCGATTTCGATCTCGAGTGTGGTGAGGATGGAAGCCAGAAACAGCCATGAGCCGAACTCGCGTGAAACAAGATTGGTGTGCTTGCCTTGCCAGCCGACACCTGCCGCCTGCGCCAGCGGCTTCTCCATGACCGGCGCGGTATCGACGAACACTTTCACATCGCCGCCGAAGTTCTCCACCGTGAATCGGGCGAGGGCCTTGAGTTTCGGCTTTATAATTTCGTGATAGTCGTCGCCGCGTGCATAGACCGAGATAAGGCCGCGGCCCGCAGGATTGCTTTCATCCAGCGGATTATCCGCCGGCCCGTAGTTCATTCCAAGCACGATCGCCGACCGCGCTTCCGGCCATAAAACATCAGGCCGCGCGCGGCGGTCCGCGTTTTGCGCCAGCCAGTCCATCGTGCCGTGGCATTTCAGAGTCAGGAACTGATCCAGCCCTTTGCCGGCGCTGTCGGGAAGCGACGCGCGCGTGAAGCGCACGACATCGAACCCCAGCTCCCGGGCACGCGCGCGGATGGCCGCGCGCGGATCGGGCTCAGGCATCGAGATCTGCGTATTGGGAAACCGGTGGCTGGCCCGGCACGCGATCGGCGAGCAGCGGCCGGAAGCACGGACGCGATTTCATCCGCATGTACCATTCGGCCGTGGCAGGAAAATCTGCCCATGGCACTTCGCCGAAATAATCCAGCGCGGAAATATGCGCAGCCACGGCGAGATCGCCCAGCGTGCATTCGCGCGACGCAAGGTAGCCATGCTGTTCCGCAGTGGATCCGATAACGCCGAGCACACCCTTCAACGCTTCGCGGCCCTGACGGACGATCTCCATATCCGGTGCGCGCCGCGATGTAGCTCCGGTGAAGCGTTGCGAGGCGCGTTCATAGACGATGCGTTTGGTCACCGTTTCGTGAAGCGGACCCATGGCCCAGTCGAGCAGACGCAGCGACTCCGCGCGCGCGGCCGCGTCCTCAGGTATCAGCGGCTGTTCCGGATAATTATTTTCCAGATGATCGACGATCGCCCACAATCCGACACAGCGCGTACCGTCGAGGTCGGTGAAAACCGGAACATGTTCGGTCGCATCTTCTGGCGCAGGACAATCGCAGGCGAGGCGCTTCTCGGCGATCATCAATCGCGCGAAACGCGACGGGGGAGAGAGCAGCAATTGGATAAGTCGGCGCATGGCTGCAATCTAGAGAAGCGCGCGCGCCGCTCCTAGGCCTTATCGGGCCTATTCGTGGCTTTCCGCCGGTAGGCCCCTGACCGGCGGCATGCTAGGCGTGGCTGCATTGCAGCGAATCACAGGGCGCACATGCACGACAGCTGGATCGCCATCATCCTGGGCTTCATCGAAGGGCTCACGGAGTTCCTGCCCGTATCCTCAACCGGGCACCTCCTCGTGTCGGAAAAACTGCTCGGCCTCGACGACAATCGCTGGCACGCCTTCACCATCGTCATTCAGCTGGGTGCCATCCTTTCGGTGGTGGTGGTCTATTGGCGCAAGCTCTGGGCCGCGCTTGTGGGACTGCCGAGCGATCCGGCGGCGCGGCGTTTCGCGGCTATGGTCATTGTGGCCTTCATTCCATCGGCCATCCTTGGCGCCCTGTTGATCAAGACGATCAATCATGTGCTGCTCAATCCCTCCCGCGCGCTGCCGGTCATCGCTTCGGCCTGGCTGCTGGGCGGTATCATTATTCTTCTCCTCGAACGGACAGCGCCCAAATCGCGCTTCACGCAAAGTGACAATCTGCCTTTGATGAAGTGTCTGCAGATCGGATTTTGCCAGTGTCTGGCCCTGCTGCCCGGCGTTTCGCGTTCCGGCGCCACGATCCTGGGGGGTGAGCTTTTGGGCGTGGAGCGGAAAGCGGCAGCGGAATTTACGTTTTTCCTCGCCATACCGACCATGCTCGGAGCCACTGTGTTCGAGCTTTACAAGGAAGGCGGCAAGCTCTCGCACAACGATGAAATACTCATCGCCATTGGATTTGTGGTATCGTTCGTTGTCGCTTTCGCCGTGGTGAAGACCTTCATTGCATTCATCGGCCGCTACGGACTGAAACCGTTCGGCTGGTATCGGATCGCGGCCGCGCTGGCGCTCTATGCCTATATCTTCACGCGCTAGCGGGCTCCGGGGGCGGATATTCGAACTGGCCCTCGCGCCGGAAGCGCCAAAGATATTTTGGTATGATCGCCTCGGCGGCATCAGGCTCGATATCCAGATCCGCCAATGTACGTGCGTTCGCCGAAACGACGTTGTCCTGCCGCAGCAGCCTTACCTGATCGCGCGTCAGCATCGGCTTGGGCAACAGACCGAGAATCGACGCCTTCAGCATCGCGATGGGGAACGGCACCGGGAGCAGCAGCCGGCGGCGATGGGTTTCCGCCACCACAAGCTGCATCAATTCCTTGAACGTATAGACGTTCGGACCGCCGAGTTCATAGGTCCGGCCGGCCGTTTCCGTATTTTCCACGCAGCGCAGCACAGCCTCGGCGACGTCGCAGACATAGACAGGCTGGAAGCGTGTGCGGCCGCCACCGATCAGTGGCAGCACGGGCGAGATGCGGGCCAGGCCGGCGAAGCGATTGAAGAAATCATCTTCCGGGCCAAAGACGATGGAGGGCCTGAGAATCGTGGCAGCGGGAAACGCATCGCGCACGCGACCATCCCCCTCGGCTTTGCTGCGGGCATAGAGCGATTCCGATTGTGTGCTCGCACCGATCGCCGAGATCTGGACAAGCGATTGCAGCCCCTCGCGTTTTGCCACAGCCGCGATGTTGCCGG
Organism: Rhizomicrobium sp.; assembly: GCA_036269235.1. Classification (GTDB taxonomy): domain Bacteria; phylum Pseudomonadota; class Alphaproteobacteria; order Micropepsales; family Micropepsaceae; genus Rhizomicrobium. Next base: position 226,581 of record DATASL010000018.1, on the reverse strand, counting down.
CGGCTTCGGCATGCAGACGCTGGAAACGCTGGCGGCCGGATTCATAAAGGATGCCGACAAGGTTGACGGCCGCCTGCGCGCCGCGCAACGCTTGTGCCACCTGATCCGCATCCGCGATGTTGGTGCGCACGATCTGGATCTGGCCGACATGGGCTATCGGAACAAGGAAGTTCGCCCGATTGGGGTAGCGCACGCCTACACGGATCCGATGGCCGGCGCGCGCCAGGGCTCGCACGACATAGCGTCCAACAAAGCCTGAACCGCCGAAAACCGTCACCAGCATGGTCATGTCAGCTCTCGAAATCCGAACCGCTCTTAGCCCGAACGCGTGACCTGCGGAAGATGATCATTCCTCCACATATTGCCGCTCGCCGGTCTTGGGCTCGACATAGACGGTGACCGTCTTGCCCGATTCGGCATCGACGAAGCGCTCGCTGGTCCGTTCCCAGCCGGGACCCGGGAGACCGTGCTCGAGCGGCTTGTAACGGAAGCGTTCATAAACCACGGCGGCGAAGAGAAGCGCGCCCCACATCAGCAGCGTGTAGGCCGGCGCGGCTATCTTGAACAGCAGGCAGACCACGCCGCTCGCCAGCACGGCGATGCTGATGATCAGGAGGACATTACGCAGCATGCGTATTCGGGTCCTCGGGCTCCAGAACAACGGCGGTGCCATAAGCGACGATTTCGCTCATGGTCTGGCCGATCTCCGCCGAATCGAAGCGCATCATCACCACGGCGTTGGCGCCCATTACCGTTGCGTTGGTCACCAGCCGGTCCACCGCATGGCGGCGGGCCTCTTCGAGAAGTGCCGTATATTCATGAATCTCGCCGCCGACGATCGAGCGCAATCCGGCCATGATGTTACCGCCCAGCCCGCGCGAGCGCACCACCACTCCGAAGCACTGGCCCAGCACCTGCTTCGTCCGATACCCCGCAACCCGCTCCGTTGTCGCCACCAGCATGACACGCTCCCTGACCCGCTTCAGGACCCATTATGCCCCCAATCGGTGGCAAAATCCCTAAGGGTTTGACAGGGCAGGCAGCCGACCCTACACATCGCCGCCCCGGCCCAGATGGCGGAATTGGTAGACGCACTAGTTTCAGGTACTAGCGCCGCAAGGCGTGGAGGTTCGAGTCCTCTTCTGGGCACCAATGCCGGGTCTCTCGATCATCGGTTTTTCGGAACACTCTTGAAAGAACGCGAACGAAGTCATTCTTTCGCGATCTTGTGTATCGCATGGGAAAGCGTGCGAAGCCCGGCGATATTTCCGTCGTAAACCAGCTTTCGGCAGGTGCGATCCCGCTTTTCGACCACGAACGAGACGCGTACGTTTCTTTCGGGCTCGCCTGCGACAAAGCCCGTCAGGTGATTTTGGATAATCGACAAGGCAACCGATACTACATAGGGTTCGCGCTCGAGGATTTTGGCCGAGACGAACAGATTTGTTTCCCAGTGCCTGAAATCTTCTTCACCGAAATAGCCGGTATGGCTGCTGCCGCAGAAGCTGCCCAACGGAAAACTCGCGTTCTCAAACATCGAACGTGCGGCCGTCGCATGGCGCCCGATCTGCAACTCGCCACGGGAGCGCGCCAGGTGGAAATTATCGGGAAGAATGGCGATTTCGGGCATGGAACAACCGAGCTCGATGGCGCGGGTGCTGATATTTACGTAATCCAGCTCAGTAATGGACGACATGTAAGCCTCCCAGATTGCTTGTGAGATTGATTGCTTCGGTTCGATGTGCCGGTTGCCGGAGTGGCTAGGCGGTATTTGCTTCCGGCGGATGCTTTTCCGGTTCCGGAAAACGTGAGCGGTGCTTCCCGGGTGCAAAGTGTTCACGCGCGACCGCCAGTTCGAAGGTCAGCGAGCAGTAAGCGGAAAATAAAACAAATATGAGCGCGGCGGCGCTTGTCCACTTGTTGCCCATGCCGGTGACCGCCGCGCCATAAAGCATCGACGCCAGTGCAAAGCACACGATCGTGATTCCCCAGATAACTCTCATGGCCGGTGTGAGACTTGAGATCGACAGATGTGCGCTCAGCATGCGCGTGAACACCGTGACTGCGACCAGGCCCGAATTTGTGATCGTGATGAACAGCAGGTCGGGAGCCCAGTTGTCGTCCCAGCCGGGATCCGATTTCGCCGCGAAATGCAGGACCATGTGGCACAGCAAAGGCATGAGGCCTATTACGACTCCGGCGCCCCAGTCGCACCAGGCGATTTTGATCGCGTGCCTGGGCGATTCCGGCCGATGCTTGCTGAGCCGTTTTTCGTGTTTTGCGCGGTGATGTTTGACCGCGGACGCCGCCGCATCCGAATTGTCATCCGGCAGTACGGTCGCAAATATTCGCGTGATTGCCGTCATGCCTGCCGCCTCCACCACGTGTTCGGGCGAAATCTTTGCTTTGCCGTCGTGCAATGCATGCGCCCCGCTCCTTGCAATTGTGTGCTAAAAGCACATAATTGCCTCTAGCATAGCAAAAATGTAGGATCAAGCCCTACATTGAGGTTGCGGCCGTGCCTGGGTTTGTGTCCGGCTCAGAAGAACCGATCCGGGGATGCCATGCGAGGCCACGCAAGAAGGAGCGAATGGGCGGGGACCAGTTGTTTTCTCAAATTGCCGACAGTGCCCCGCAGCCGGCGGTATCGCCAACCCGGCCCGATGGCGTGCATTGGGCTGCGGCTCGACTTCAGATGGTATTTATCTGACTTCAATTATATCCGTCGGCCCGCTTTTCGCTTTTGCATCAAACACTCCGACCGAGAGCGGTCCTCCATAGCAGGCGCCTGTGTCGAGGCAGGTGGTGAACTTGCGCAGTTCGGGTTCTCCAGCGGCCTGATGGCCGTAGACGACATGCTTGCCGAAATCATGATCCTTTTTCTGCCAGCCCCGTGCCCAGAGCAGAACTTCCTCCGGTTGTTCAGCAAGCGGATGATGTGGACTGAGGCCGGCGTGAACAAAGATGTGTTTCTCGGTTTCTATGAGAGTTGGAAGCGTTTGCAGCCATTCGACATGCTGGCGCATTTCGTTTCGATGGCCGGCGTAGGATTGTTCGGTTTCGATTCCGCCATTGCCGAGCCACAAGGGGACATCCCGGCCACGCTCTGCGGCGATCATCATCTGCTCATGATTGCCCCTCAGGGCACGCCAGATGCCGGGAGAGCCCGTGTCGCTGACAAGATTCCTCACAAGATTGACTACGGACCGCGAGTCCGGGCCGCGATCCACATAATCGCCCAGCAGAATGACGCGATACAGATTCATTCCGGCGTGCGCCTTTATTTGCGACACGGCCGCGCGGAGCTGATCATGGCAGCCATGAACATCGCCAATGGCGTAAATGAGCTGGCTCATGTTGCGATGTCCGTCAGGTACTTACTCGTTTTCGTGTCGGTGCCTTTACGCGATCAGGCGGTTTATTTTCTGCGCATCCCCGGGCGTGGCCGGGTTGTAGACTACCATCGTCAAATCCGGCCTTCCGTCTACCGCAAACGCGGAGTGTTCGAAGGCGACCGGTCCCAGAACGGGATGCCGGATGCCACCACAGCGACCCCGTTCGAGCCGGGTGTACCAGGTCGGACTGGTATTGGCGCGCTGGGCCCACTTCCTCCCGCCTGAGCCCGGCGTGCGACGGCGATTGACACAGGCCGAAGGCTGCGGGATCGAGCCTGGCGCAGCGTCCCTTCAGATAGAGGCCAAGGTGGTTTTCCGGCGGGGTCATGCGGTTAGCAACTATAATCTGATAAGATCACTACTTTAGCAGAATATCCTGGCTGCCCAGATTTGTCTCCGTCAAAAAAGGAGGCTTGTTCATGCGCGTATTCGTCACCGGTGCACCGGCTTTATCGGTATGGCCCTCACCAAGGATTTATTGGCGGCTGGTCATCAGGTAATCGGTCTGTACCATTCGAAGGACAAAGAGCCCGCATTGGCCGCGACCGGTGCCGACGGAATTTCGCGCCGGAAAGCCACCAAAAATCTCAGGCGGCGTCGTGGAAGATCACGCCCAGCGCATGCCGTCTGCCGGAGTAAAGTTTGCTGACGCCGTGATTGAGTTTCACCTGATAGTCGCCGCGTGTCCCGCGCATGGGGCGGCTGTTCACCGCGAAGATCGCCGCGTCGCCTTTCTTCAGCGGCAGAACCATGGCGCGACTCTGCATGCGTGGGCGTTGCTCTGTCATCACGAATTCGCCGCCTGTGAAATCGTCGCCCGGCTCGTCAAGCAGGACCGCCATTTGTATGGGAAAGACGTGCGCGCCATAAAGATCGCGGTGAAGGCAGTTGTAATCGTCCTTTCCGTATCTCAGAAGCAATGGAGCAGGGCGCGTTTGACCTACTTCACGGCAGCGCGCGAGGAATGCGGCGTGTTCCTTTGGAAAGCATACCCCGTTGCGCATGCGTGCGTGCCATTGATTGGCAATCGATGCGAGGTGCGGGTAGGTTGTCGTCCGGAGTTCCTGAATTGGCAGCGGTAACGGATAGCCGAAATATTTGTACTCACCGCGGCCGAAGCCGTGTCGCGCCATGATGACGTGGCTGCGGAAGATTTTGTCATCGTCGTACAGACCGACGGTGATTCCGGCCTCGGCGCTGGTCAGCAGTTTCTGCGCGATGGACCAACCCTGCGCATCGAGGTCGGTGTAAACCTTCATCCAGTCCATCGCCCTGACGCGCGCTTCGATTGTTGCCGAACCGTCCCCGCGTAGCCGGACGGACATTACGCCGTTCCTTCCACGTTGGTCGCCTGGCGTCTGTGCGCAATGCCCCGGCGATAGCAGGAGGTTGAATTGTTTTCGAATCCGCAGGTCGAAGAGGTTGCCGGTGCCATTCCAGGGACATCTGTGGGTCGAGACCAAAGATGGACTTTCGCACCGGCACCGGCACTCCGTTCCTTGCTTTCAAATTCTCGTGTTCATGAGTGCAAAATTCATTTCAACAACGCCAGCACCTCGTCGGTCGTGGCGGTTTCCGATATCCGCGGGAAGATTTTCTCGACACTGTAATTATGCGCGTCCATGTCGCGGTCGGTCATCGCGTCGACCACTGTCACAACATTGTAGCCGTAGTCATATGCTTCGCGCGCGGTTGTCTCTACCCCCACCGAGGTTGCGACGCCGGTCAGGAAAACCTGTGTGACATGATGGCGGCGCAGGATGCGTTCGAGACCCGTGCCGTAAAAGGCGCCGATATTCAGCTTGGTAACGGGATGATCGCCGTGCTGCCGGTCGAGTTCGGGGACGAGTTGTGCCCAGTCGGGCGCCGGGGTGAAGTTCATTTTCGCGTCAGTCCTTCCCGGCGGCCGGCCGGCGACATTGACGAGAACGACCGGCAACTCCCGCGCGCGGAACGCACGTAGCAGCGCTGCCGTCCGTGCGAGAATTTCTGGCACGGAATGGGCGAGCGGCAGGCCGACAATCCCTTTTTGAAGATCGATGGTCACGATGGCAGCTACGGGATCGAGTTTTGTAAGAGCCATGATTATTCCTTTCCGGGTTGGTGCTACAGGCTTGTTTGGCCGGCGTCGGCGGCGCTTTTTTCCATCGCGAATGCATGCGCTCGATGAACTTCGGAGATTTGTGCGTTGATGCCCGGGAGTTCGCACGAGAACCAGAATGCAGCGGCAAGGCAGAACACGCCGGTGACGATGACTGCGTTCGGTGCGCCGAACTGTTGCGCGAGCAGCCCGGCGAGGAGGCTGCCGAGTGGCGCTGCACCGAAGAAGGCCATGGTGTAATAGCTCATCACACGGGCTCTCTTGTCATCGGTAACGAGCGATTGAATGACGGTGTTGGCGGCGGACGCCACCTGGATGAGGCCAAATCCGGCGAATACGAGAAGCAAAAGCGACAGCCAGAGCGAATGAGAGAGGCCGAAAAGCACGAGCGCGAGGCCGAGTACGCCGGTTGCGATCTGTACCATGCGCGCCAGTCCTGCAGTCGAGCCGCGCAGCGCCAGCGAAAATCCGGAAACGAGTGCGCCAAGGCCCGACGCGCAGCTGAGCCAGCCGAGCGTGTAAGGGCCGCCATGCAGTACCTGCGCTGCGAAGACGGGCATCAGCACCATGTAGGGATAGCCCATCAGGCTGACGAGAGCGAACAGCACGAGAATGGTGCGCAGCGGTGCAAAGCCGCGCACATAATTCCAACCCTCCTGCATCTGCTCCACCAGCGTGGTGCGGACAACCGGCGTCGGCAGCGCATTCACGTCGATCGAACAGAGCGAGGCAATGACGGCGAGATAGCTGATGCCGTCGACAAGGAAGCACCAGCCCTCATTGGTCGCGCCGATAATCACACCGGCAAGTGCCGGGCCAATCAGCCGCGCGATGCTGACCATGGAGGAATTGATGGCAATGGCATTGCCAAGATCGCTGCGCCTGTCGACCAGTTGCACGAGGAATGACTGGCGCGCGGGCATATCGAATGCGTTGACGAGGCCCTGCAGCGCCGCGAGCGCAACGATCTCCCATATGGTAATGACATGCGCGAGTGTAAGGGCGGCCAGAGCCAGCGATTGAAGGGCGGCAACGGCTTGGGTTGCGAGCAGCAGCCTGCGGCGGTCGAGGCGTTCGACCCATGCGCCGGCAAACGGTCCCAGCACAAATGAAATGAAATAGGCCGCGAAACTGGCCACACCGAGAAGTAGCGCGGAATGCGTCAGGCGATAGACAAGCCAGCCGGTTGCGACCCGCGTCATCCAGGTTCCGATGACCGAGATGCCCTGCCCGGCGAAGAATAGCTGGAAGTTGCGGTGGCGCAGTGCGCGCAAGCCCTGTGCCAGCAGTGTCGCCATCGGCCGGCCGGCGCGCAACGCGCTCGCGGCGTCGCTCACAATTCCACCATGCGATTGAGGATTTTTCCGGCGTCGAACAATGTCTGCCGTTCTTCCGGGCTGAGTTGGGCAATCACCTTCACGAGCCACGCGAGCTTCGCGTCCTTTCGGCTTTCGCGCAGCGCGGAGCCCTTCGCCGTCAGCGCAATATTCATCTGGCGCCCGTCAGTGGGGTGCGGCCTGCGTTCGGCGAGTTCCAGTTTTTCCAGTGCGGCAACGGTGGTTCCCATCGATTGCGGCCGCACAGCTTCCGCCCGCGCCAGTGCTGCGATCGTCATCGGCCCCTCCTTGGCGAGACGACCGAGAACAGAGGATTCCGTCAGCGACAACGCGTGGGTATCCGTTGCGGTGCGAATCCGCCGCACGAGCAGGCCGATGGCCTGGACAAATTCGGCGACTGAAGAATCGATATCCTTGCGGGTCATGGCCGCAAGATAGGGGTTAGAAGTCAAACTTGCAAGTTAGACTTCTAAAAATAGCCGCTTTGGGGACGCATCATGCGGACGTCGCGAGCAACTCGTGGATCTTGGCCGCGAGGTTTTCCATCTGGAACGGCTTGGCAAGAAGGTCCGCGCCCGGCAGGAGGAAATCTGCGCGGTGTTTTGCGGCCTCGGCGTAGCCGGTAATGAACAGCACTTTCATTTCCGGCCATTTGTTGCGACCGAATTCCGCGACCTGTCGCCCGTTCATCCCCGGCAGCCCGACATCTGTGATGAGCAGGTCGATTTTTTTTCCGCCTTTTATGACATCGACCGCCTGCTGTCCGTCGGTTACGATCGTGGCATCGAAATTCATTTCCCGCAGCAGGTCGGCGATGATCAGGCGAACGCCCGGATTGTCTTCCGCAACAAGCACCGTTTCGCCGGCGGACGGCGACAACGCGCCGGCCAGCGTCGGCGATGCTGCCGGCGCCGCGTTCGCCGTGGCTTGAGGCAGGTAGATGCGAACTGTAGTCCCGCGGTCGAGTTCGCTCTCGATCTCCACATGGCCGCGGGCCTGCTTCGCAAAGCCGTAAACCATCGAGAGACCAAGCCCCGTTCCCTGGCCGATGGGTTTCGTCGTGAAGAACGGTTCAAATACCTTGTCGAGCACGTCGGATGGCATTCCTGTTCCGGTGTCGGCAACCGCGAGCACCACATAATCGGCCGCAGCGAGTTCGGGCCTCGCCGCGGTCGCGTTGAGATAGTGGTTTGCAGTCGACACGGTGATCGTGCCGCCGTCAGGCATCGCGTCCCGCGCATTGATGACGAGGTTGAGTATTGCGGTTTCGAGCTGGTTGGCATCGGTGGCAGCCGGCGCCAGTTCGGGATCAAGCTGCAGACGCAATTCGATGTTTTCTTCGACGGAGCGCTTCAGAAGTGCCTCGATCGAACCGATCATCGCGTTCAAATCGAGCGGCTTCACGTCGAGGGATTGCTGGCGCGAAAAAGCCAGCAATCGCTGGACCAGATTGGCCGCATTGTGCGCCGACTTGGTAACCTCGCTCATGATCGGATCGAGGCTTGCCGTGTCGCCGCGGTCGATGCGCCTGCGAATGAGATCGATGCCGCCGATGATCGCTGTCAGGAGATTGTTGAAATCGTGGGCCAGACCGCCGGTGAGTTGTCCGACGGCTTCCATTTTCTGCGATTGACGCAATTGCGCCTCGGCCGAAACAAGCTCGCGGCTTCTTTCGGCGATCCGTTCTTCCAGACCGATATTGAGCAGTCGCAGGTCATTATTGGCCCGCGCGCGCAGCACAGCGTCCCAGGCGAGTTTTCCCACTTCTTCCACCAGCGCGATTTCGTCCGGCGTCCATTGCCGCCCCAGCGCACCATGCACGAAGAGCGTGCTCGACCATTGGCCTGCGCGCATCAGCGGCATTCCGATCGCGGCGAATGGCAGCGCCGCCGGTCCAGTCACGATCTCTCTCACATCCGCGACCGCGATCGTCCTGCCGGCCACATAATCGTCGATCAGCTCCCCCCCGATCGCGGCGAGCGACATGTCATCCGTCAGCGCCGGCGTCTCCTCGCTTGTCCATTGTGCAAGAAATTGAAGATTTCCAGACGGTGTCGGTCGGTAGAAGCCGACGCGGGACGCCGCGAGCTGACGTCCCAACTCCTCCGCGGACATTTGCATGATTTCACTGTCGCTGTCGGTCGTGCGTTGCCGTTCCGCCAACGCAAATATGAACTGCCGGCGTGCCGTCGCAGCTGTGAGTTCGTTTTCATATTGCTTCAGCCGGAGCAGGGCGCGTACCGAGGCGACCAGTTCCTCCGGTTCCACGGGCTCGGTCAAATAGGAATCGGCGCCCCGTTCGAGCCCGACCGCACGATCCCGCGCCGTTACGAATGAAGCGGATACCTGAAGTACGAGCGTGCCGGGAAAGCGCTCCTTGATGGTGCGCGAAACCTCCAGGCCATTGATGTCGGGAAGCTTCACGTCGCAGATGACAAGCGCCGGCCTGTATTGTTCGACGCAGGCGATGCCTTCCGTTCCGGACGCGGCTTCCATCACGCTGAAGCCCGCGCGCTGAAGCGCGCGTGTCTTTGCGTAGCGGATCGGCTGGAGATCGTCGATATTCAGGATCAGCCAATCGGCGTTGTTCATTGATCCGCCTCCTGATCCAGCGCATCCGACAGAACTGCGGACAGCAATTCGGCCGAGAGCGTGGCTTTCGACAGAATAGTGCGGCTGCGAACGAGTCGTTCCTTGTCGCGTTCGGTAAGGACCAGCGATGTGGACACGATCACTGGAATATTGCGCGTATTTTCGTGCCGGGACATGTCTTCAAGGACGGCGTAGCCGTCGCAGCGCGGCATGTTGAGATCGAGGATCACCAGATCGGGCGCGGAAGCCTGGATCGCGGCAAGCGCCGATTCGCCGTCGGACACCTCGACGATGTCGTATTTGTTCTGATCTATCATGCGCCGCATGACATAGCGGAATGCTTCCTCATCGTCGGCGACCAGAATGCGTGGCTTTTCGGATTTGGCGTCCAAGGCCGACAGAACCGGGCCGGCCCCGGATGCAGTCCAGCGCGCGGGAACGTCGAGAAAGAACAACGATCCCTTGCCCGGGTCGCTGTCCACGCTCACCGATCCGTGCAGCAGTTCTGCCAACCGTTTGGAAAGCGGCAGGCCGAGGCCCGTGCCTTTTACACTGGTCTGGTGAAAGCCGGGTACCTGTTCGAATTCCTCGAAGATGCGATCATGGAATTCCCGGGCGATACCGATGCCGGTATCCTGCACGGCAAAGAGAATGCGATCGGGCAATTTGAACTGCGCCGATACCGTCACGGCGCCGCGGTCGGTATATTTGAGCGCGTTCGAGATAAAGTTTCGCAGTATCTGGGTGACTTTTCCTTCGTCGGTATAGAGGACCGGAACGCCCGAGGGCTCTTCGAAGATCAATTCGACATTCTCGTTCGTGCGCAACGGACGGAGAAGTCCCCGCAATGCGCCGAACATCTCGAAGACCGTGAACCTGGAGGGATGGACGTCCACCTTGCCTGCTTCAACCTTGGCGATATCGAGCAGATCGTTCACCAGTTCCGTGAGGCCGGCCGCCGCATCGGAAATATATCGGACCTGCTTTTCCTGCTCGGGCGAAAGCTCACCATCAGTTCTGTCGAGAAGCAGTCTCGTGAGCGCCAGAATCGAATTGAGCGGAGTACGAAATTCGTGACTCATGTTCGACAGGAAGCGTGTCTTGAGTTCGCTCGCCTTGCGCAGTTCCTGCGCCGTCGCTTCCAGTTCCGCATGCAGGGCAACAACGCCGCGATTGGTGTTCTCCAGTTCGTTGGTAAGTTCGTGCAGTTCGTCGGTGCGGCCGGCAAGATCGGCAAGGCTTTGCAGCAATTCGCGATTCTGTTGCCGCAGTTCCTGCATGGCGCCGGTCTTGTCGTCCGAGAGAGCCGTCGAGAGCGAGGCAATATCTTTCTGCACCAACGATGGAACGACGCGCGGTCTGAGCTTCGTCAGAACCGCCGTTGTCCCATGTCGATCACTGGTAATTTCAAACCTGTCCATCAATTTGCGGGTGCCGATTATTCCTTTTCCCATTCCCGTCGCCGAGCGATAGACACCGCTCATCACGGCCTGCAGATCAGTTATGCCCGGACCGCTGTCCCTGATGGTGATTTGCAACGCCTGAGGCTTTTCGGTTCCGTCCAGCGCGAATTCGGCCTGTCCGCCTTTTCCATACGAAACGGCGTTGCGCGCGATCTCGGACACGGCGGTTGCGATTCGGGTCTGGTCCTGGGCATCGAACCCTAGCGCCGCTGCGATCTGGCGTGCACGCTGACGTGCGGCCACCACGTCCTCTTCCGTTTCCAGCGTGACCAAGCCGATGCGCCAGCTCATTGGTTCAATCTCGCCACAAGTATCGACGCATCATCGCGGGCCTTGCCGAAATCACGATATAGAACGGAAGCGATGAGCATAGGTGCCGCCTGGGCGAGTCCCGGATATTTCTCCAGCGCCCAGCTGTTGGAGATGCCATCCGAATGCATGATCAGCAATGTGTCGCGTGCATAGGGGTATTGGAAACCTTGAATCCGCCGGGCGACAAGGCCCGCCGTACCATTCAGCGTCGTCAGTTTTTTCGACTGGCCCAAGGAATTCAGTGAACCCGCAATATTCCCAATTCCACAGAAGGTCGAAACATGCGCAGGCAAGTCCATGGTCATTATGCCGATTGCCGCGCCCCGCGTCGCGCGCAGGGCGGCATGTATGCTGGCCGCCAAATCCTCGGCCTCGAACGAATGGGCTTGCCGGAAAGTATCGACGGCAAGGTTGGCGGCATCGGCCGCGAATGTACCGTGACCGAGTCCGTCTGCTGCGAGGGCCACAAAACGATCGCGACTCTCGCGCACGGCGACCGCATCGCCGCTGGCCTGTTCGCTGGCCAAAGGGCGAACAACGGCCCCCCAGGGAATTGTCTGTTTGGCCTTGTACGGAGTGCGGCCGGGACAGATGCGGACATGAATGGCGGTGCCGAGAGACGGTACGGACCAGGCGTCAAACGTCGTGGCCTGACGCTTTGAAGCGCCAAGGCCGGTGCCTCTCGTGCCTGCCGTAGAAAACCCATCGGCCAGACAGGCATCGAGCTGCATGCCCGGGCCTTTGTCGATGGCGATAATTTCCACACATGGTCCCTCGCTCGTGAGCGAAGACCCTACAAGAATCTCGCCGCCCCCCGCGTGCTTCGTAAGATTGGTGGCCAGTTCGGTGGCGATAATGGCGATGCGCCCGCAGTCTTCCTCGGAGTAACCGAGAGATTTGCCGATTGCATTGCCCTCCCGCCGCGCGTCCGCGACATGAGAGTAATCCGCAATCTCAACTGCACGCATCACTTCCACTTCGCGATTGTAACGCGTGTTCCCAGTCCAGGTTTGGAATCGATGGCAAATTCATTCGACAACCGGCGCGCACCACTGAGGCCAAGACCGAGGCCGCCCGCCGTCGTATAACCGTCCTGAAGTGCCCGCTCGATGTCAATGATGCCCGGTCCTTTGTCCTCGAAAACAAGACGAAGGCCTTTCCGCCCCGACTGTTCGAACGAGTCGATAATCACCTGGCCGCCACCGCCATGCAGCAGCGTGTTGCGCGCAAGCTCGCTCGCAGCGGTGATGAATTTTGTCTGATCGACAAGACCGAAGCCGGCCGCAACCGATCGCGCCCGCACCTCCTGGCGAACTCTCACGATATCCTCCGACGACTGAATGAGGAACGTATCAGTCATCACTGTCGTCGGAATCCTCGTCGGCGCCAAGCCGGGCGGAAATAAGCGACATGCCGCGTTCGACATTGAGCGCGGTTTTCACGCCGGAGAGCGTCAGGCCAAGTTCCACAAGCGTGATGGCGACGGCGGGCTGCATACCGACCAGCACGGTATCGGCATCGAGGATACGCGATACGCTGGCGATATTGTCGAGCATCCGGCCGATGAAACTGTCCACGATCTCGAGCGCGGAGATATCGATCAAGACGCCTCGCGCACCAGTTTCCACGATCTTTGTGGTCAGGTCTTCTTCCAGTGTCGTCGCCAGCCGGTCGTGCATGTCGACCTGGATCGTCACCAGCAGCGCGCGACCTAATTTCAGGATCGGAATGCGGTCCATAATGTCAGGCTTTTTTCTTCGTGCTGACGACGGTGCGACCCGAGCGCTCCAGCGCCAGTGCAAACGCATCGGCGAGCGTCGCCTTCGAAACCACGTTGAGTTCGACGCCAAGATGCACCATGGTCTGCGCGATCTGCGGACGGATGCCGCTGATGATGCAGTCCGCGCCCATCAGCCGCGCAGCCGAAATTGTCTTGAGAAGATGTTGCGCCACCTGCGTGTCGACGGTCGGCACGCCGGTAATGTCGATGATGGCGATCTCAGCACCAGTTTCCACAAGGCTGCGCAGGAGATTTTCCATGACGACCTGGGTGCGCTCGCTGTCGAGCGTGCCGATCAGCGGCAGCGCCAACACGCCTTTCCAGAGGCGCACAACTGGCGTCGAGAGTTCCGCCAGTTCCTGTTGTTGGCGGACGATGACGTCTTCTCTGCTTTTCTGGAACACATCCGTCGTGTACAGGCCGAGCCTGTCGATCAATTTGGTCAGCGACCAGATTTCCCTTTCCAGGGTAGGCGCATCAGCAACCGATTTGCCGAGCCGCGTCAGTATCGGTTCCTTGAGCGAGAAGACGAAGCTCGCGGTTTCGGACGGTGTGAAGGACTGAAGGGCACGCGAGCGCGAGATGTTGCCGAGAATGTCGCGCAGCTTTAAGAATTCCGGTGCCTCGATATTGTCCAGATTGTCTCCGTGAATCGCCTCCCGAAGCGCGCCGAGAACCTCACGCGCCTGCGTGTCAAGTTCCGCTACGTCGAGCCGGCCTGTCCGGCCCGCGCCGCCCTTCAGTAATCGAAGCCAATCGGCCAGGATTTCTGTCTCATGCTGCTCGACGATTTCTGGGATTCTGGATTTCTTAGCCACGGCAGCCTCTGAATTTGAGCGACGCAAATTGGGAACCGCTGCAACCGGCCTGCGGGCAATTCAACCGTCGTCGGAATCGGTGGCGATACCCAGACCACCAGCAAGTACAGACCATAGTTGATGGCCCGAGCCATTCCAAGGGGCGCTCACAGGCGGAAATCGTTTGACAATGGGGGTTTGAGTGTCTTTCAAACCTGTTTGGATGTGCAAACCCGGCGGCTGGCGCGGGGCACACTCCAATTATCGTGAGTTATTTGGAAACGTGAAAATCAAGTTGCACCAGGGTGACCTGCCGGACGGACTGGATCTCGGGCCCATGGTCGCCATCGATACGGAAACCCTTGGCCTCAATCCTTTTCGTGACCGGCTTTGCCTCGTCCAGATGTCCGCCGGTGACGATGTCTGTCATGCGGTGCAGTTGACTTCGCGGGACATCCATGCCCCCAACCTGATGAGAATGCTGGGCGATCCGTTGGTACTGAAGCTTTTCCACTTTGCCCGCTTCGACCTCGCCACGTTGCGGCGCTATGTCGGGATTATGCCGGCGCCGGTCTATTGCACCAAGATCGCCTCGCGGCTGGCGCGGACCTACACTGACCGGCACGGGCTCAAGGATCTCGTGCGGGAACTCCTGGGTGTCGATCTGTCCAAAGAGCAGCAAAGCTCCGACTGGGGCGCACCGACGCTCAGCGAGAAGCAGCTCGCCTATGCCGCCAATGATGTGGCCTATCTCCACCGGCTCCGAGCGGCGCTGGATGGGATGCTGATTCGGGAGGGCCGCATGGATTTTGCGCAGGCCGCCTTCGAATTTTTGCCCTCTCGTGCCGAATTGGATCTCGCCGGTTGGGCCGACGTCGATATCTTCGCCCATTGAATTTGCGCACAGTCTGGTGCGCCCGCGCGCTTGAATGCCGCACCGCAAAAGCCCATAATTCATGACGGTCGGGCATGATTTTCGCTAGCGGGTGACCGATCCAAGGGGCGCTTCAAGGTGGCTGCGAATCTGCGGGGAGCGGTTCGCGGTGTCGAAATAGGGTGCCTGCATGCGTTCCAGCCTTTCCGCCAGCTCGGCGGCAGTCCTGAAGGGCAATTCGGCTTCCTCAGCGGTTGAAGGCGATCTGGTGGCTGCGCGTCGCGTCATTGGATCGGCGTCCGACGCCATTGCCGAAATGGGCAACATGCTGGATGGCGCTTTCAGCGAGGCCGTCGATCTGCTGATGCAGTGCTCGGGCCGTGTCATCGTCAGCGGTATGGGCAAATCCGGGCACATTGCCCGGAAGATTGCCGCGACCCTGGCTTCGACGGGCACGCCGGCCCATTTCGTGCATCCGGCGGAGGCGAGCCATGGGGACCTGGGTGCTGTCACGCGGGCCGATGCACTGCTCGTCCTTTCGAATTCCGGTGAGACCGCCGAATTGAAGGATCTGCTCACCTTCGCGAAACGATTTTCAGTTCCTTTGATCGGCGTGGCCGCACGCAGCGATTCGGCCCTGCTGCGCGCCGCCGACGTGGCGCTGCTTCTGCCGCAGGCTCGCGAAGCATGTCCCATGGGATTGGCGCCGACGACCTCCACCACGTTGATGCTGGTACTGGGCGACGCGCTCGCGGTGGCACTCATGGAACGGCGCGGCTTCACGCCCGACCAGTATCGCGAACTCCATCCGGGCGGATCGCTGGGCAAATCTCTCCTCCGTGTTCAGGATATCATGCACGGAGAGAGTGAGTTGCCACTCGTGCCTCGCGAGACCGTGTTGCGCGACGTGGTACAGGTGATGACGGAGAAGCGCTTCGGATGCGCCGGCGTGATTGACGATACCGGCCGCCTCATTGGCATCTTCACGGACGGCGATCTGCGACGCGCCGTGGGCCGCATCAACGATTCCGCCCGCATCGCGGAGTTCATGACGAAGAAGCCGAAAGTGGCCACGCCGGCGGATCTGGCTGCGCAGGCCGTGGCCGTCATGAACAGTCACAACATCAATGTATTATTTGTCATCGATCCCTCCGACGGTTCGCAAAATCCCGTTGGCATACTGCATCTGCACGATTGTCTGCGGGCAGGGCTGCAATGAGCGGCGGCCGGATGCACAACAGACAGGCGGTTGCCGAGCCGCTCGGCCGTCCGCCAATGATCCAGGCTACGCGCGACTGGGGCGCACGGGCGCGAGCGACTATCAGGCAGACCGAGCGTTATTCCCGCTTTGTTACAATAATGAAACGGGCCTTGCCGCTCGCAGCAGTTGCCGTTCTTGCCGCGGTACTGGTTTATGCACTTCAGCCTCGCCAGGAGAGTCGGCAACGTGTGGCGATGACTTTCGAACGGCTTGGTATTGTCAATGACGATCTTGCCATGATGAAACCACGGCTCACGGGTGCTGACGATGAAGGCGATCCGTATGTCGTGACGGCGGAAGAAGCCATTCAGGACAAGCAGGATTCGCATCGTGCGACGCTCAAGTCCGTGGAAGGCGATGTAACTCTCAAGGACGGTACCTGGTTAACCACGCTCGCGCCGACCGGTGTTCTCGATGCACGCAGCCGTCACCTCGCCCTCAATGGCGCCGTCTCGGTGTATTCCGATAACGGCTATGAGATTCACACCACGGCCGCGAATGTGGATATGCGCCGCGCGGTCATTGCCGGAAACAAGGAAGTCTCGGGGCAGGGACCGACGGGTACCTTCCGCGCCGATCGCTTTCGTATAGATCGCAAGGCGCGCGTCATCTTCCTTTACGGCAATGTCCACATGGTGATCGACCACAAGATGACGAAGCATCCGTGATCCCGTCTTTGCTTGTATCGGGCCGATCCCGACATCGTCATGCCGTGCAGACGCACGCCATCCAGATACTACCGGAAACAGTGTAAAGTTATGAGAGAGATTCGGGCCGTTGGTCGAAGGGTGGGGTTGCTGCAACCAGCGCGGGCGCATTTGCGGATCCTGACAGGTGGTCTTGTGGTTTTCTCGCTGCTTTTCGGCGCGGGTCGGTTGGCGCAGGCTGCTGCGGCGCCCGGCGGTGCAAATCCGTCAGCGGGTTCGAACGGTGCGCTTGCGCACCATGACTCCGACGCCCCCATCAATGTCAGCTCCGACAATTTCGTCGGTAATTTCGAGACGAAGGTGGGGACCTATGTCGGCAACGTCATCGTCACCCAGGCCGATTACAAACTCCGCGCCGATCAGGTACGGGTAAATGTAGTCAGCGGCAAACCCAGCCGCTTCGATGCTGTGGGCCATGTGGTATTTGTTTCCACTTCGGGGACTGCGACAGGTGACAACGGAGTCTACGATCTGG
Organism: Rhizomicrobium sp.; assembly: GCA_036269235.1. Taxonomy (GTDB): domain Bacteria; phylum Pseudomonadota; class Alphaproteobacteria; order Micropepsales; family Micropepsaceae; genus Rhizomicrobium. Next base: position 209,487 of record DATASL010000018.1, on the reverse strand, counting down.
GACCGCGCACCATAACGCTCACGGGCCATGTCGTTCTCACCAAGGATAAGGACGTGATGCATGGCACGGCGCTCACGGTGAATATGGCCACCGGCGAATCGCATCTCACGGCGCGAGGCACGCCAGGCGGCCGGGTCCAGGGATTGTTCGTTCAGCAGCCATCGGCCCAGGGAAAGAAACCTGCCGGCGGCACTCCGAAATAGTTTCACGGTTCCTTAAATGGGGACGGGCGAGTTTCCGCGATGACGATGATTTCTCCCACTGTTCCGGAAGAGCGCCGCGAGCGCGATCACGTCCGTGTCGTCGAAGGCGGCCAGGGCCTGGTGGTCACGCGTATCGGCAAGAGTTTCCGGCGCCGGCCGGTTGTGCGGTCGGTCAGCCTTTCACTGCGCCGCGGCGAAGTGGTAGGGCTTCTGGGACCTAACGGCGCGGGAAAGACGACGTGCTTCTATATGATCACGGGTCTCGTGCCTGCCGATTACGGCACGATCGAACTCGACGGCCATGACGTCACCCGCCTTCCCATGTATCGACGGGCCCGCCTCGGCATTGGATACCTGCCGCAGGAGGCATCGATTTTTCGCGGCCTGACCGCCGAAGAAAACATCCGCGCCACGGCCGAATTGGTGGAGTCGGATCCTTCACGGCTCGAATCACTGGTCGAAGACCTGTTGGCGGAATTCGGCATCGCGCATGTGCGCGATACCCCCGGAATTGCGCTTTCGGGCGGCGAGCGCCGGCGTGTGGAAATCGCACGCGCCCTGGCCACCCATCCTTCCTACATACTGCTCGACGAACCGCTCGCAGGCATCGATCCCATTGCCGTCAGCGAAATCCGCGCGCTTGTTCGCCATCTGAAGGACCGCGGAATCGGGGTACTGATTACAGATCACAATGTACGCGACGCGCTGGAGATCATCGATCGCGCCTATATCATTCACGAAGGTCAGGTTCTGAAAGAAGGGCTGCCCGGCGAAATCGTCGGGGATCGCGATGTGCGCCGGGTGTATCTCGGCGAGCGCTTCTCGCTGTAACAGCGAAAGGGAGCGGGGCGAGAACGATGGCCATTACGCAGAGGCTGGAGCTTCGGCAGGGCCACGCGCTCGTAATGACCCCGCAACTGCAGCAGGCTATCAAGCTGCTGCAGCTTTCCAATCTGGAGCTTGCGTCGTTCGTCGAGCAGGAACTCGAACGCAATCCCTTGCTCGAACGCGACGACAATCAGGACGGGCCCGTCGAACCAGGCGCCGATCCAGCAGAGGCGTCTGCAGTCAACACCGAGACGCTCGAAACCGCGCTCGCGAGTGATGACTTCACGAAAGCGGAAGAGTTGGACGCGGAACGCGAAGATGTATTTGCTGAAGACACCAGCGCAGCGGCGCCGCTGTCGGACTGGTCCAGTCTGCGCGGGGCAAATATGGCCTTCGAAGATGACAGCGGGTTCGAACGGACGCTGACTGCGCCCGCAACGCTTCAGGATCACCTCTTCGCACAACTCGCGATCGCCGGGCTCGACGGTGCTGAACGGCTGGTAGCCATGTCGTTGATCGACGCTGTTGACGAAGCGGGATATTTGCGCGTCGAAACTGCCGAGATTGCAGCACGTCTTGGCGCCGGACTGGACATGGTCGAAAACATTCTCCGCGTCATTCAGGGCTTCGATCCTACCGGCGTGGCAGCCCGCAACCTTTCAGAATGCCTCGCGTTGCAATTGAGAGAGAGGGGTCGTCTCGATCCTGCGATGAACACGCTTCTTTTCCATCTCGATCTGGTTGCCCGCCGCGATCTGGCCGGACTCTCGGTCCGTTGTGGCGTCGATCTCGAAGATGTGTCCGACATGATCGTGGAACTGAAGGAGCTCACGCCGAAACCCGGCCTGGCCTTCGGTTCCGAGCCTGTGCAACCGGTGGTGCCGGACGTGTTTGTTCGCGAAGCCCCCGACGGCAGCTGGCATGTCGAACTGAACACCGAGACGTTACCGCGCCTCCTCGTGAATGCGAAGTATTATACGTCCGTCTCGGCCAATACCCGCGACAAGGATTCTAAAACCTATCTGACGGAATGCCTCAACAACGCCAACTGGCTCGTCAAGAGTCTCGATCAACGCGCGCGAACCATTCTCAAGGTTGCCGCCGAAATCGTACGCCAGCAGGATGCGTTTCTCACCCATGGCGTTCGCCATCTGCGGCCGCTGAATCTGCGCACGATTGCCGAAGCAATTTCGATGCACGAATCGACGGTCAGCCGCGTTACGTCAAACAAATACATCGCCACGCCCCGCGGCGTGTTCGAGCTCAAATATTTTTTCACGGCGGCAATAGCGGCGACCAATGGAGCGGAAGCGCACTCCGCCGAAGCCGTACGCGACCGCATTCGCGATCTTATCATGAAGGAGGCCCAGGAGCAGATCCTTTCGGACGATCGCATCGTCGAAATACTTACTGGCGACGGGATCAATATCGCCCGTCGCACCGTCGCGAAGTATCGCGAAGCGATGCGAATCCCTTCCTCGGTGGAGCGCAAGAGGCTTCGGCAAAGCGTGCGCCCGCGGCAGGAATTCGGGGTTTTTCCTGCTTGATTTCCGCAATTGACAGGGTAGGGGCCCGGACCTATGTTCCGCCGCTTTTTTCAAACAGGCTCCGCCCCGGCCGGGCGATGCAGCCGAACCGGTCGAAACCACTACATCGCAGGGCGGACTCATGAAAGTTCGGGTTTCAGGCAAACAGATTGAAATCGGCGCGGCGCTTCCCGATCACGTCCGGGAGCGGCTGGAAGTGACAGTGGCGAAACATTTCGACCGCGGCGCGGAAACGAATGTGGTGTTTTCGCATGAGGGTTCGGGATACCGCGCAGACTGCACCATGCATCTCGACACAGGCGTCATATTGATCGCGCAGGCGGATGCGCAGGACGCGCATCAGGCCTTCGAAGCGGCGCTCGAGAAACTGGAGAAACAAATTCGTCGTCATAAGCGCAAGCTCAGGAATCATCACGAGAAGGCGAAGCTGCCCAAAGAAGCAGAGGCCTGATCAGGCAGGGCATCATGGAAATTATCGATCTGCTGGCGCCGGAAGCCGTGCTCCCCGCACTCAAGGCGCCGGGCAAGAAACAGCTTCTTCAGGAACTGTCCCACCATGCCGCGCGGGTGGCGCAAATCCCCGAACGTCGCATTTTCGAAACGCTGATCGAGCGCGAAAGGCTGGGCAGCACCGGCATGGGCCAGGGGATCGCGATCCCGCATGGCCGCATCGCGGGGCTTGCGAGGATCGGCGGGCTGTTTGCCCGGCTGGAAACACCGGTCGCTTATGAAGCCGTCGACGACCAGCCCGTGGATCTTGTGTTTCTTCTGCTCGCGCCCGAAAGCGCCGGCGCCGATCATCTGAAAGCGCTGGCGCGCGTATCGCGGCTCCTGCGCAATCAGTCGACCTGCGAGAAACTCCGCGCCACCACAAAAGCGGAAGTGCTCTACGCGCTGCTGACTGAACCTACCAATGGCGGCGCAAATTCGTCACAGGCCGCGTAACGCGTTTCCTTTTATTTTGTGCGTCATCGCCCGGTTCGCCCCGACGCATTTTCTTTCATAAAAAAATCGCCCGGGCGACCCGGGCGACGAAAGGGAAGAAAAGTAGGAAGCGCGGCCAGCGATTAACGGTCACTTCCGGGCGAGCGCGCAATGCCGCATCAATGCAAACTCACCGGAGTCAGTTCGTTCTGTACCGCTGCGCCATAGGCGGTTTCGTAGGCGTCCGTGAAACCGAGCACGCGGCCATCGCTTGCGTGCAGTACGTAGAGCTTCACTTCATCGGGAACGCGTATGCCTTCCGGCAATATTCCCATGCGTCTCGCTTCGCCTGCCGGTGTCGGCTTGATATAGGCGATACGCGGGTCAACCTGCTGGAAACCACCCGCGAAGTCCTCCAATTCCTCGAACTCGCTCATGACAGTTCTCCTTCCTACCAAATGTGGGGATTGCAGGGCCCGGATCAAGCAGGCCACCCACGCTCATATAGGAAACGCGCTAACCGGCCTTTGCGGCCAATGCGCAAAGCGAAAGCAGAGATTCGGGCAACACCCAGCCATGCGCCTCGGCCATGTGTGCCGCGGCGAGGTCGTTTTCAAGGATCGTCGCGAGCGTGTGCGATGCAAGGTCCTTGCGCAAATTCCCGGCAGCCGTGCCCGCATTGAAGCCGCGTTGTCCGGCGAGATAGGCGGCACCGATGCGAGCCGCGTCGTCGCGATCCGGGAGCTGCGCAATCAGATCGTCATAGGGTGAAGCCGGATGATGCGGCGCGAACAGTTTCGGCGCCTCTACCAGAGCTACACCTGCAATTGCGAGGCCGGCGACGCCTGCAAGGCCCTTCAGCAAGGGACGCCGTGCAAGCTGTGCCTTGGCGGCGACGCTCATTTGATTTGTGTCCTGAGGTGATCGGCCATGCGGAGTACCAGAGCAATCAGATTGAGTGTGGGATTGGACGCGCCGTAGGTCGGAAAGACGGCGCTGCCGGCGATGTAAAGATTGCTCACGCCGTGTACTTTCGAGTTGGCGTCGACCACGCCATGACGCGGATCATCGTGCATCCGCGTAGTACCCATATGATGGTTTCCCCAATCCATCACACTCAACCATTCCGTGCGGGTCGTGTGCAGGATGCGGATCATGCCGGTGCGCGCGACGAGCAGCTGCCGGCTGAGTTCCTTCAGCGTGTTGCGGTATTGCAGGAAATCGGTATCGGAAATGCGCATGTCGAGTTTCAGGCGCGGCATACCGAGCGCGTCTTTCTCGCGGGCAAGTGTAAGCCGGCGGTCGGGATCGGGCGCGATCTCCATGCCGCAGCCGAGCGTGAAGCAGCGTGCGCCGGAAGCGTCGACTCCAAAGAGCGCCGCAGTTTCGGCGACGGCCGCCCGGCCCGTGCTGTCGAGCTGAACTTCGCCTTCCACGGTCGCAAGTGAATCCGCCACGCCGCGCGCCTGCCGGTATGCGTTCGTCGGCGCAAACGCGGCGCGGAAATTGACGCCGTTCGCCGCCTGGGCGAGCTGATAATAAGGCGCGAGACGGCCGTCGAATATCACCAGCGTCGCGGTCTGTCCGGGAATGGGGTGATCGGCAAAGAAACGGCCGACGAGATCGTAAGTATTACCCAGGCCGGTCGTCATCACGTCGTTCGACGCGAGCAGGAGACGCGGCGTTTCAATGCCGCCTGTGGCGACAACCGCGATTTTCGGTTTGACCGTGAAATGGTTGCCGGACAGCGTGGCGATATCGAGACGGTCGAGTTGCCTCGCGTTTTTCGCCAGCCGCAGACCCGTCACGTTGGCGTGAAGATAGAGATCGAGATTTGGAATGCGCGTCAGATCGTCGGCGTAACGCTCTCCGAAATGCGTCGGCAGCACGCTGTCGCGCTGTTTGCTGAACTGGAAAAACGTTGTGTAGAGCCCACCCGGGCCAAGCCGTAGCGGCGCGCCGAGATTCTTTCCCCACCGTGCCGGTTCGTCATAGATGAAGGGGCCGGCTTCGACGAGCGATTGCGCGCGCGCATAGTAAGGTTCGATTGCGCGGCGCGGGAACGGCCAGCCTGAATGGGCGAACCAGTCGCGCTTTTCGAAATCCACCGGATCGAGCGGTCGGCACCAGCCGCCCCAATGGTTGGAACAGCCGCCCAGATAGCGCAGCCTGGTCGCTGCCAGCGGAATGTAACGGATGCCGGTTTCGGCACCGGCATACAGGTTTTGGGTCGCCGCATCCGGTTTGGTGCCGCCGCTCTCGAGCAGGACCATGCGTATCGGCGTATTCGCGAGCGCGAGCGCCAGTGAAATCCCGGCGGGGCCGCCGCCGATGATGGCGAGGTCGGTTTCGATCGTGCTGCCCGCTGGAACAGAACGGGCATCAAGGAACGCGCGCATTATTTCTTCACCGCGGCCGGCCGGCGAGCCGGCCATCCAGCGCCGCGCGTTGCGCGGCAAACCAAGTTAGTATCAAACGAATGCGAGCCATTCGCTCGCAGACGCTCACGGACTGGGCGGCCGGATCAACCCCGGCCATGGTGAGGGAAGGAGAAACCCATCTATCTGCTTGCTAGCGGCTGACTGGCAGATTCGTACCGATTTTTGCGGCAAAGGCTGGTGGAGCTGAGCGGAATCGAACCGCTGACCTCTTGAATGCCATTCAAGCGCTCTCCCAACTGAGCTACAGCCCCAATACCTTTGCGCCCGCGTCTATCGTTCGTCCTTCCCCAGATCGGTATCGATGATACCGCTGACGTCGTCCTCTTCTTCTCCCACATCTTCAAGAAGCGTGGAGTCTTCCGCGTCTTCCTCGGGAATTTCCTCGCTCTCGATATCTTCGAGCTCTGCGCCCTCCTCGGCGGACGGATCTACGACCGACATGCCGGCGCCTTCAGTTTCTTCGTCTTCGACGACCTCTTCGTCGCCGTCGCTTACTTCCTCTTCCTCGGCAACCGTCTCATCCTCTTCGCCATCGGCGGCTTCGAGTTCGTCGGCGTCCTCAAGCTCTTCATCCTCGTCGCGTTCGACGCGCGCGGGAGCCTTTTCGGGTTCGGGTTGTCGAGGACGCCTCTGCTTGTACAGCGCCTCGGGATCGAACGAGAACTCGCATTTCGGGCATGTGATCGGACGCTTCTGAAGATCGTAGAAACGCGCGTTGCAGCTTGGACAAACGCGCTTGGTTCCAAGATCGGCCTTGACCAGGGTCATGCTTCCCGTTGTGTATGCAGTTGCGAAAGCCGGGTCGTTTGCCACGGTTGAGCCAGACTGTCAAAGCCAGGCAGGGCAAGTGATGCAGGCGCCTGATGTTCCACGTCCGCTCGAAGCGCGGCGCTCCGGCGCGCTCAAAGGTAGGGTCGCTATTCCGGGCGACAAGTCCATTTCGCATCGCTCTCTCATATTGGGCGCTCTCGCGATCGGCGAAACGAAAATCTCCGGCCTTCTTGAAGGCGATGACGTGCTCGCCACTGCGGCGGCCTTGCGCCAGTTCGGTGCCGAAGTGGTGCGGGATGGCGAAGGCGAATGGCACGTGCATGGTGCCGGCGTCGGCGGCTGGTCCGCGCCGGATGACACGCTCGATTTCGGCAATTCGGGTACCGGCGCACGCCTCGTCATGGGCGCCATGGCAACCACGGACATCGCCGCGGCGTTCACCGGCGATGCTTCGCTTCGCAACCGGCCCCTGCGGCGAGTGCTGGAGCCGCTGACGGATTTCGGCGCAACCTATGTTGCACGCGATGGCGGCTTTATGCCGCTTATGATCACGGGCGCATCCCGATCCATCTGTATCGACCACGAAGTCAGCGTGCCGTCGGCTCAGGTGAAGTCGGCTCTGCTCCTCGCCGCGCTCAACGCACCGGGACGCTCGCGCATATCGCAGTCGGCGCTGACGCGCGACCATACCGAACGCATGCTCAAAGCCTTCGGCGCGGAGATCACGACGGAAGTGCTTCCCGACGGCGGCGAGGCGATTACGATTACCGGTGAAACGGAGCTGCACCCTGTCCCTGTGACTGTCCCAGCCGATCCGTCTTCGGCGGCGTTTCCGCTCGCCGCGGCGCTGCTTGTTCAAGGCTCCGAGATCCTGTTGCCCGGTGTTCTCCTCAATGAGCGCCGCACCGGTTTGCTGGCAACGTTGCGCGAGATGGGTGCAACGATCGCGATCGAAAACCGGGGCGAGAGCGGCGGAGAGGAGATCGGCGATCTCGTTGCGCGCGCCTCGCTCCTTAAAGGCGTTGAGGTGCCACCGGAGCGTGCACCGGCGATGATCGACGAATACCCGATGCTTGCGGTGCTGGCGGCCTTTGCCGAGGGACGCACCGTCATGCGCGGCCTGTCCGAATTGCGCGTAAAGGAAAGCGACCGGCTTTCCGGCATTGCGCGCGGTCTGGCTGCAATCGGCGTCAACGTGCAGGAAAGTGAAGACGGATTGATCATCGAGGGGCTCGGTCCCGAAGGCGTAAGGGGTGGAGCACGGATCGCCACCCATATGGATCATCGGCTCGCGATGGCCTTTCTTGTCGGCGGATTTGCGAGCCGGGAGCCGATCTCGATCGATGATTCCACCATGGTGCGCACCAGCTTTCCGAATTTCCGCCGCACCATGCAGACGCTCGGCGCGAATATATCCGTGCCGGCACGGTGACGCGGTCTGTCGTCATTGCCGTGGACGGGACCGCCGCCTCCGGCAAAGGCACGCTGGCAAAGCAGCTGGCTGCACATTTCAACTTTGCCCACCTGGACTCGGGTTCGCTCTACCGCCTGACCGCCCTGGGCGTGTTGCGCGCGGGCCGCGACGCCAGCGACGAAGAAACAGCGGTCGCGGCGGCGCGCTGCGTCGATCCGTCCGACGCTGGCAGGTTCGATTTGCGTGGTGATGACATCGCGTTGGCGGCGTCCGTGGTGGCGGCGTTTTCGCGCGTCCGCGACGCGCTGCTCGATTATCAGCGGCGCTTTGCGGCTGCTCCTCCATGCGGCGCAGGCGGAGCCGTCATCGACGGCCGCGATATCGGCACGGTCGTTTGTCCCGACGCGGAGGCGAAATTGTTCGTCGATGCGGAGCCGAAAACGCGAGCGCATCGGCGCTGGCTCGAACTCCACGCCGGCGGCACAGGGATATCGGAGGCCTCCGTGCTCGCCGATATCAGAGCCCGTGACGCCCGCGACCGCAATCGCAGCGTGGCGCCCCTGAAGCCGGCAGCGGATGCTGTCTTGCTCGACACCACCGAGTTGGATATAGACGCCGCGTTCGCAGCAGCCCTCGCTCTGGTCAGGCCCAGCGTCGAGGAAGCGCTCGCAGTCCGCCACAGGGGTTGAAGGAGACCCGGCGGCCTCGCCCCGGGCAAGCTTGCCGAACGACATCCCCGGATTTTTTGCCGCGAGGCTCTCGCGGCGAATTCGCCACCCGCGCGGGCGGATCGCTCGCGGCCAATCAATTTTGAAAAGGACTGCAAATGGCACGTACTGCCGAATCCATTGCCACTCCCAGCCGCGACGATTTCGCCGCCATGCTGGAAGCCAGCTTCGAGACACGCGCACCGGCGGAGGGCACCGTGGTGCGGGGCCGGGTCGTGGCCGTCGAGAACGATTTCGCGATTGTCGATGTGGGGCTGAAAACCGAAGGGCGCGTGGCGCTCAAGGAATTCTCCATGCCGGGCCAGCCGCACAATGTGGCGCCGGGCAGCGAAGTGGAGGTCTATGTCGAGCGCATCGAGAATGCGATGGGCGAGGCCGTCCTGTCGCGCGACAAGGCGCGGCGCGAAGAGAGCTGGATCCGGCTCGAAAAGGCTTTCAACGACCAGACGCGGGTCACCGGTGTCATCTTCGGCCGCGTGAAGGGAGGCTTTACTGTCGATCTCGACGGTGCCGTGGCGTTCCTTCCCGGCAGCCAGGTCGATGTGCGCCCGATGCGCGATGTCGGTCCGCTGATGAACCAGTCGCAGCTGTTCCAGATCCTGAAGATGGATCGCCGGCGCGGCAATATCGTGGTTTCGCGCCGCGCGGTTCTCGAGGAGCGCCGCGCCGAGGAGCGTTCTTCGCTCGTCGCCAGCCTGCAGGAAAAGCAGATCGTGGAAGGCACGGTGAAGAACATCACCGATTACGGCGCCTTCGTGGATCTCGGCGGCGTCGATGGATTGTTGCATGTCACCGACATCGCCTGGCGGCGCGTCAGCCATCCGACGGAAGTTCTTTCCGTCGGCCAGCACGTGACTGTGCAGATCATCAAGATCAACCAGGAAACGCAGCGCATCAGCCTCGGCATGAAGCAGCTGCAGACAGATCCGTGGGAAGGCGTCGGCGCCAAATATCCGCCGGGTGTGCGTTTCACCGGCAAGGTCACGAACGTCACCGATTACGGCGCGTTCGTGGAGTTGGAGCCGGGCGTGGAAGGTCTGGTGCACGTCTCCGAAATGAGCTGGGTTAAGAAGAACGTCGCGCCGTCGAAGATCGTGACGCCCGGCCAGGAAGTCGAAGTGCAGGTGCTGGAAGTCGATTCCAACAAGCGCCGCATCAGCCTCGGCCTGAAACAGTGCACGGAAAACCCGTGGCAGCAATTTGCCGCCGATCATCCGCCGGGCAGCACCATCGAGGGCGAGGTGAAGAGCATCACGGAGTTCGGTTTGTTTGTTGGCCTCAACGAAGAGATCGACGGCATGGTGCACCTCTCCGATATTTCCTGGGACAAGCCGGGCGAACAGGCCGTCGCCGACTACAAGAAGGGTGACATGGTCGAGGCGAAGGTGCTCGACATCGATGTCGAGAAGGAGCGCATCAGCCTTGGCATCAAGCAGGTTGCCGGCGATCCGATGGAGAAGGCGGGACCAATCCGGAAAGGCACCGTCGTCACCACCACCGTGACCGAAGTCAACGATGGCGGGATCGAAGTGAGCCTTGCCGATGGCGTGAAAGCCTTCATCCGCCGTGCGGATCTGGCGCGCGACCGCAACGATCAGCGGCCGGACCGTTTCGGTGTCGGCGACAAGGTGGACGCGCTCGTGACCGCGTTCGACAAGACGTCGCGCAAAATCTCGCTCTCGATCAAGGCCCGTGAAGTGGCCGAGGAGCGGGAAGCGGTGGCGCAATTCGGCTCTACGGATTCGGGCGCGTCGCTGGGCGATATCCTTGGGGCGGCCCTTCGCAAGCGCAGTGCCGAGTCCGGAGACGACGAAGAAGAAGAGTGACAAAAACGCCGCAGTGCGGCAATCACCGGTGTAAGCCCCGCCTTCCCGTTGACGCGTCGGAACCGCTCTGACACGGTAACGGGGGCAGGGCGATCGCCGGTTGTATCGTCCTGATAGGTGCCCTTTCGGGGGGCGGGGATGATCAAATCGGAACTGGTGCTGCGACTGGCACAACGTTACCCGCATCTTTTTCACCGGGATGTGGAGCGTATCGTCTCGACCGTGCTTGATGGAGTCGCTGCCGCCCTTTCGGACGGCAAACGTGTTGAGCTGCGCGGCTTTGGGGTGTTTTCCGTCAAGGTGCGTTCGTCGCGCACTGGGCGCAATCCGCGGACCGGGCAATCCGTCAGCGTGGGCGAGAAACGGGCGCCCTATTTCCGGACCGGCAAGGAACTTCGCGAACGTCTCAATGACGGCCCGGAGCCCTGATCCCGCGGCGGCGGGATTCATCGGCTACAAACATCGTGGAAGAGAGAAAGCGCGCTTTGCGCGTCGTCACTGTTTGTGCTTTTCGTGATCCAGGACGGGGAAGTGCCGCGCCCGCGGCAGGCAGGACTGATGGAATGAGCGAGCGGAATAATCCGGTTTTCGTCGCGCTGGATACGCCCGACCTCTCCGAAGCGCTTCGACTCGCCGATCTGCTCGTGCCTCATATTGGCGGCTTCAAAGTGGGCCTGGAATTTCTCACAGCCAACGGTCCTGGGGGATTGCGGCGCTTTGTCGAGCTTGGACGGCCCGTTTTTGCCGACGTAAAATTTCATGACATCCCCAACACCGTCGCCGGTGCTTCGCGTGCATTGGCATCGCAGAACATCGCGTATTTCAATGTTCATGCCTTGGGGGGCGCCGCGATGATGTGCGCGGCACGGGAAGCGATTGCCGATATCGATCACCGGCCGAAGCTTCTGGCCGTCACTATTCTGACCAGTCTTGTCGGCGCCGACCTTGTCGAAGTGGGCATGCAAGGCAACGCGCGCGAACAGGTGATACGGCTGGCCAGGCTTGCGCAGTCCTGCGGTCTCGACGGCGTGGTCTGCAGCCCGGAAGAAATCGAAGCGGTGCGCGAAGCCTGTGGGTCCGGCTTCCTGATCGTCACGCCGGGCGTGCGCCCGGAAGGCTCCGCGCTGGCCGACCAGCGCCGTGTCAAGACGCCGAAAGAAGCGCTTCGGGCCGGCGCGGACATCCTCGTCGTCGGACGCCCCATCACGACCGCTCCCGACCCTGCCGAAGCGGCCCGGACGTTGTGTGCTTAACGATAGAAAGAACGTCCTGACAGCAGGAGTCCCTTTCAAAGCCGTGGTTCTAAGCGCACCGCAACAAATAGAGTTGCGAAGCAACTCTATTTGTTGCGGTTGGCCCTCAGTCACCAGACCGCTAAGATTTTTGTGGCCTTCAACACGTCGCGCGTTGGGTTGCGGTTGGCCCTCAGTCACCAGACCGCTAAGATTTTTGTGGCCTTCAACACGTCGCGCGTTGGGTTGCGGTTGGCCCTCAATCACCAGACCGCTAAGATTTTCACGCTCGATGCGCCCTTGCTCTTCAAGGGCAACGGTTTCGCGAAGACGGATGTAAGAGTTGCCTGACGCATACCCCGGCAAAGGAAAGGCATGACAACCATCACCGTCTTTCTCGGCGTTCTCATACTGGTTGCGGGCGCGGGCGCATTCGCAGTCGGCCGTTATCTGTCGGGCGCGGGCCCGGTTCGATCCGGCAGCGACGTATCCGCCGTGGAGCTCGCGCGGCTGCAGGAACGCGAGCGGCTCCTGGGCAGCCAGATCATCACGCTCGGCGCGCAGGTGGAAACCCTGCGCAACGATTATCTGCGACAGAACGAAGAACTCGCGGCCGCGCGCGCAAAAGCCGCGGGGAACGAGGAGCGTATCGTCGCCCAGACCAGCCAGATCGATCGCGCCGGGAAACACATCGCCGAGCGCGACCTGCTGATCGATCAGTTGCGGTCCCAGAATGATGACATCCGGCATCAGCTTGCCGGAAAGACCAGCGAACTGGCCGCGGCAGTGGAACGACAGGCGGCGCTGCAGCGCGTTGTTGCCGATCGCGACGAACAGCTGAAAGGCCTGCAGGAGCGGCTGAAGACCGAATTCGAGAACATGGCGAACCGGATCCTTGCGTCTACTGCAAATGATTTGTCGGTGAAATCGCAGGAATCGCTGGCCGCCATTCTCGATCCGCTCAAGGAGCGTATCGCCGAATTTCAGCAGAAGGTCGAGGCGACGCATATCGAGGATACCAGGGGGCGCGCCACGATCTCGGAACAGATCCGCCAGGTGGCACAGGCCGGCCAGAGTATTGGCGCGCAGGCGGAAAATCTGACCAGGGCGCTCAAAGGCGATTCGCAGGTGCGCGGGCGTTGGGGCGAAGTGCGGCTCGAGCGCATTCTGGAACAGGCCGGCCTCGAGCGCGGGCGCGAGTTCGTGGTGCAGGGCGGTGATTTCAATCTCAAGGCCGAAGATGGCGGCAGTCTCAGGCCCGACGTGATCGTATTGTTGCCCGAGAACCGGCAACTGGTGATCGATTCCAAATTGTCGCTGGTTCATTACCTGGAATACGAATCGGCAGAAGATGAGGAGACACGCGCCGCTGCGCTGCGGAAATTGATTGTTTCGGTGCGGGGCCATGCCGAGAGCCTGGGCGGAAAACGCTATCAGGCATCCGACGGATTGAATGCCCATGACCTCGTCCTGATGTTCGTCCCGATCGAGGGCGTGGCCGCCGTCACGCTGAAGAACGACGACGATCTCTATGCCTGGTGCTGGAGCCGAAAGGTCGTCATGGTTTCGCCGTCCACACTGTTCATGTCGATGCAGACTGTCGCTTCCATCTGGCGCTATGAGCGCCAGAACGAAAATGCGCAGGCCATCGCGCAGCAGGCGGGCCAGCTCTACGACAAGCTAGCCGGGCTCGTAGGCGACCTGAACGATGTTTCGCAGAAGCTGCAATCGGCAGCGGACGCGCATGCAGAAGCCGTGAAAAAGCTCTCGACGGGACGAGGCAACGCGCTCGGACGGGCGCAAAAGCTCAAGGCCCTTGGCGTCGCATCGAAGAAGGAAATGCCGATCGTGCTGCTCGGCGGCGACAGGCTCATCGTAGAGGCGGAGGACGAGGATATGGCCGAGGCCGCGGAAGAGGGCCCGCCAGGGCTTCTCGACCAGAAGGTTGAAGACGGTTGATATAAAAACCAGAACGGTTTATATGGTCGATGCATTCCTTGGTCAAGAGGGTCGACAGATTTGTCTTTCAATGACAACAAGGCGCACAATTTTCCCTGCTGCAGGGAAAAACGCAGGGAAGCGGAAATTTTGTGCTGTCCGAATCCGCTGCGGCAGCGGGCCGATAGATCGCAATCTCAGGGATTTCGAAGCGCATTGAAGTGGCGGGTACAAGCTCAGGGAATTTTGCGGCGATCGAAACGGCCGCTTCAGGCTCAGGAAATTTCCATACGCCTTGAGACCGTTTGCACAATCTCAGGGAAATTCCGGCACCCATGACAGCTTGCGTTCAGACCGGCACGGGACGATAAGCGGCGGCCCATGGCGGTGCAGGTCAAGATTTGCGGATTGACGCGGCCCGACGATGCGCATGCGGTCGCAGCCGCGGGTGCGGATTTCGCAGGCCTCGTATTCCATCCGGCATCCTCGAGGCATCTTCGACCCGAACAGGCACGCGCGATTGCGGAGCGGCTGAGAGATCGCGTGCGTATCGTGGCGTTGTTCGTAAATCCGTCCGATGCCGCGGTCGCGGAAGCAGTCGCGGCGGCGCAACCGGATTTCATCCAACTGCATGGCGACGAGCGGCCCGAACGTGTGGCCGAATTGCGTGCAAGATTTGGAAAGCCGGTCATCAAGGCTCTCGGAATTTCCGACGACAGCGATTTCGCGGCGCTTTCGGGTTTCGAAGCGGCGGCCGATATGCTGCTGTTCGATGCGAAACCTGCATCGGGCGCCGTTCCTGGTGGCCGCGGCCGCGCTTTCGACTGGCAATTGCTCCGTAAACGGACGATCGCGAAGCCGTGGCTGCTGGCCGGCGGTCTCGACACCGGAAATGTCGGCCGTGCAATTTCGAGCAGCGGCGCGTGTGGTGTCGATGTATCCTCGGGCGTGGAAGGCGCACCGGGCGTGAAGGATCACGCGGCCATCCGGGCCTTTGTCGCCGCGGCCCGTGCCGCACAGTTCAAAGTGGAGGGGCGTGCGTGACTCTCGCCAACAGCTGGCGCAACGGACCGGATGCCACCGGTCATTTCGGCGCCTATGGCGGCCGCTTCGTCGCCGAAACGCTGATGCCGCTCGTTCTTCAGCTGGAGGAAGCCTATGAAGCGGCGAGGCGCGATCCGCAATTCCATGCCGAACTGGACGGATTGCTTCATCACTTCGTAGGCCGGCCGAGTCCGCTCTATTTTGCCGAACGGCTGACCAACCATCTTCGCGGACCGAAGATTTATCTGAAGCGCGAAGATCTCAATCACACCGGCGCGCACAAGATCAACAATTGCCTCGGACAGGTGCTGCTCGCACGCCGCATGGGCAAGAAGCGCATCATTGCCGAGACGGGTGCCGGCCAGCACGGCGTGGCGACGGCTACGGTCGCCGCGCGGTTCGGGCTGCCATGTGTCGTCTACATGGGCGCCGTGGATATGGAGCGGCAGAGGCCGAACGTATTCCGTATGCGATTGCTGGGAGCGGAAGTTCGCGAGGTGACCTCCGGCTCGAAGACGCTGAAGGATGCAATGAACGAGGCGTTGCGCGACTGGGTCGCCAATGTGGAAGACACGTTCTACATCATTGGTTCGGCCGCCGGCCCCCATCCCTATCCGGCGATGGTGCGCGATTTCCAGACGGTGATCGGCGAGGAAACACGGGCGCAGATGCTCGAGGCCGAGCAGCGTCTGCCCGACCTGATCGTTGCCTGCGTCGGCGGCGGCTCGAACGCCATCGGATTCTTTCATCCGTTCCTCGACGATGAAGCAGTCGAGATGCATGGCGTGGAGGCTGCAGGCTCCGGACTTGAAACCTCGCAGCATGCCGCCACCCTGAACAAGGGACAGCCGGGCGTGCTGCATGGCGCACGAAGTTATTTGTTACAGACGCATGAGGGGCAGGTGCTGGAGGCGCATTCGATTTCGGCGGGGCTCGATTATCCCGGTGTCGGTCCGGAACATTCCTGGCTCAAGGACCAGGGACGCGTGAAGTATTTCTCGGCGACCGACAAAGAGGCGCTTCATGCGTTTGAAATATTGTCGCGCCTGGAAGGCATCATTCCTGCGCTCGAGCCGTCTCACGCGCTCGCCCATGTGATGCGGCTTGCACCGGGGCTGGCGAAGGACCAGATCGTAACGATGGCGCTGTCCGGACGTGGCGACAAGGACGTCTTCACCGTCGCTTCCGCACAGGGGGAGCGCATATGAAAGAGTGCCTCGCAGAGTCCCGAATGCCCGGGCAAGGAAATTTCCGGCACCACATCAGGCGCACAAAGCACAAGCGGGCGCAGAGCGCGCAACGGTTGCCTGGCGTACTTCGTGCGCTGACGGTGAAACCGTTCGGCATTTCCCCGGCGCCGCGAGCGGCATCGTAATGAGCCGGATTGCTGCACGCTTCCAGGAATTGCGCCGCGCGGGACGGGCGGCATTTATTCCGTTCATCACCGCGGGCGATCCCGATCTGGATACGAGTTTCGCAATCCTCGAGAAATTGCCGGAGGCCGGCGCCGACCTGATCGAACTCGGCGTGCCGTTTTCAGATCCCATGGCGGACGGACCGGCCATCCAGGCATCGTCGCAGCGAGCAATCGCGGCCGGAATGACGCTGATGAAAGTGCTGGAGATGGTCCGGCGCTTCCGTCAGGCAGATCAGAAAACGCCGCTCGTGCTGATGGGTTATTACAACCCCATTCATGCCTTCGGCACCGCCCGTTTCGCCAAGGAAGCGGCCGTCGCAGGCGTCGACGGGCTCATCACTGTCGATCTGCCCTGCGAAGAGGATGAGGTGCTGCGCATGCCTGCGGCGGCGCAAAGAATCGATATCGTAAGGCTGGCCACGCCGACTGCAGACGAACGCCGGCTGACGACGCTTCTCAACGGCGCCGGCGGCTTCGTCTATTATGTTTCGATCGCGGGCGTCACCGGCACGAAAAGTTTTTCCACCGAAGACGTCCAGCGCGCCATTGAACGCCTCAAGGCGCTGACCCATCTGCCTTGTGCGGTCGGTTTTGGTATCAGGACACCCGGGCAGGCGTCGGCGATTGCAAAAATTGCGGACGGCGTGGTGGTCGGATCGGCCATCGTCGCGCGCGTGGCGGCGGGCGTCGAGCGCCGGCAGCGCCGCAGTGCGCTTGTCAAGGATGTCATCGATTTTTGCGCCAGTCTCTCGGAAGCGGTGGATACGGCGCGGTAACGAATGGTGTATCAGATTTCGGCAGATGGGCTGCCGAAGGAGGTGCAGAGCCGATGCAGGATTCGGTTGATTGCGGACGGAGCAAATGAACTGGATAACTAACTACGTCAGACCCCGGATCAAGAGCTGGATGGCGGCGCGCAGCACCACGCCGGAGAATCTGTGGTTGAAATGTCCGGGCTGCGGTGAGATGATTTTTCATCGCGATCTTGAAGCCTCGTCGCATGTGTGTCCGCGTTGCAGTCATCACATCCGCATCGGCACGGCGGCACGCTTCGCCATGACGTTCGATGACGGGAAATACCAGGAACTTCCGGCGCCGTCGGTCCCTGCCGATCCGCTGCGTTTCCGCGACGAGCGGCGCTACACCGACCGGCTGAAAGACGCGCGCGCGAAAACCGGCCGCTCCGACGCGCTCACCGCCGCACGCGGCACGCTTGACGGCCTGCCGGTGATGATCGCCGTGCAGCCCTTCGACTTTCTGGGTGGTTCGCTCGGCATGGGCGTCGGCGAGGCGCTCGTGCTCGCCATGCAGACGGCCGTGCAGGAACGCAGGCCGTTCATTCTCTTTGTCGCCTCCGGCGGCGCACGCATGCAGGAGGGAATTCTATCCCTGATGCAGATGCCGCGCGTGACAATCGGCGTCGATATGCTGCGCGAAGCGGGTTTGCCTTATATCGTCGTGCTGACTGATCCTACGACCGGCGGCGTAAGTGCTTCTTATGCGATGCTGGGCGATGTACACATTGCCGAGCCGGGTGCGCTGATCGGCTTTGCCGGCCAGCGCGTCATCGAACAGACAATTCGCGAGAAACTTCCCGAAGGGTTCCAGCGCGCCGAATATCTGCTTCAGCATGGCATGGTCGATATGGTCGTCCATCGCCGCGACCTGCGCGCGACCCTCTCGCGTCTTGTCCATCTGCTCGTGAACAAGACGCGGCCCGAGAAAACTTCACCACCTGCTGAAACATCGCGGGGCGTGGCCGTTGCGGCAATCGCAAGCGCCGGTCGCAAATGAGCATCACCGCCGCGAGCGGGGAAATTCTCGAACGTCTGCTTGCGCTTCACCCCAGGCGGATCGATCTGGTTCTTGACCGTATCCAACGGTTGCTTGCCGATCTCGGTCATCCGGAACGCAGACTACCGCCGGTGCTGCATGTGGCCGGCACGAACGGCAAGGGCTCGACCTGCGCCTTCGCGCGCGCCATGCTCGAAGGACAGGGTCTTCGCGTGCATGTTTATACTTCGCCTCATCTTGTGGATTTCCACGAGCGCATCCGGATCGCGGGCGAGGTGATAAGCGAGAACGAACTCGCGGCGACACTCGACGAATGCGAGCGCGTGAATGGCGGAGAACCCATAACCTTCTTCGAAATCACCACTGCGGCGGCGTTTCTTGCCTTTTCGCGCCACTCCGCAGATGCGCTGGTGCTCGAAGTGGGTCTCGGCGGCAAATATGACGCCACCAACGTCATTGAAACGCCCTGCGTCACGGCGATCGCACCTGTCGGACTGGATCACCAGGAGTTTCTCGGCCATTCGCTCGCCGATATTGCCGCCGAAAAGGCGGGCATCATCAAACCCGGCATCCCCGTCGTCGTCGGCGCGCAGGATGATGTTCCCCGCGACGTAATTGCGCGCCGCGCGGAAGCACTCGGTGCTCCCTTATGTATCTATGGGCAGGATTTCTTCGCCTATCGCGAACATGGGCGGATGATCTATCAGGACGAGAAAGGTCTGCTCGATCTTCCGCCGCCGCGTCTGGTGGGTCCGCATCAGCTCGATAATGCCGCGCTGGCGATCGCGATGCTGAGGCAGGCGGGCTGGGGCAGTGAACCCGGCATCGAAAAGGGCCTGCGCGGCGTGGAATGGCCGGCCCGGATGCAGCGGCTCTCGCACGGACCGTTGTTCGATCTTTCGCCGAACGGCGCGGAGCTCTGGCTCGACGGCGGGCATAATCCCCACGGCGCCGCCGCGGTTGCGCGCGCGATCGCCGATTTCGAAGAGCGGACACCGAAACCGCTCTATCTCATCTGCGGCATGCTGAAGACGAAGGACGCCGTTGGCTTTCTTTCCGCCTTCCGGGGACTTGTGCGGCATGTCGTGACGATCGCCATCGAAGGCGAAGAGGCCGGCCGGGGCGCAGGCGAGCTTTACGATGCGGCGCGCGCAAGCGGCCTCGAGGCAAGTCCGGCGGACAATCTGGAAGAGGCAATGATGCAGGTTTCCGCGTGGTCGCGCGGACGTCCCGGCGAAGGGCCGCCGCGCATTCTTATTTGCGGGTCACTCCACCTGGCCGGCCGCGTGCTGGCGGAGAACAGATGATACAAATAACTTGGGTCCCGCGCATCGTTCACGACCGGAGGCGCCAGGCCACGCCGGGCGGAATGACAAAGTAGCGTTTAGTAAGTTCAGTAAACCTTCTCGCCCATGTAGTTTCCCTGCGGGGTGTAGCGGCAGACGAGGAAGTCGTAGCCGCCGCCCGTCGCCAGGCCGCAACCCACCTGGCTCGTCTTCTTCCAGATCATCTGGGTGTAATGGCCTACCGCCTTCCAGTCTCCGGTCGTCGAAACCGAAGGAAAAGACGACTCGATGAAATAGCGCTTCTCTGCGCCCCACATGTCGACGAGTTGGGTCAATGACGAGCGCCCCGCCGACCACATGGCAAGATTTTCGCCCTGTCCCGGCAGTCCGCTGTGCTGGAGAGAATGCACGTCGTTCGCCAGGTGCTGAGCCCAAACCTGCGCGCCCGCTGCGAGATCGTCGGACCATATAAGCGCCGTCTCGCTGACTTCTGTGCGGTATCTGTTGTGCGCCGCCAGCAGCTCCGCTTTCTGCTTGTCCGTAAAAACGCCGGCCTGCGCGGCCTGAGCCAGGGTGCATGCTGCAATAACAATTGTCAGTCCCGAGATTCGTAAGGCCATGGTCCCGCTCCGGCGCTTCTCCGACGGCCCGGCATAGCCTGATGCCCCCAACTGGTGCAAGCTGCGGGCCGAACTCTCGACAGGGCGGATTTACAAATAAAGCCTTAGCGACAGCTGGACCTGGGTGTCGGCCTGATTGGGCGCCAGCCCATCGATCTCGCGCTCGTTTCGCGTGCTGTCGATATAGATCACTTCACCGGTCAGGCGCAGCCAGTCCTTCGGCAGCCATGTCGCCGCAAAAGTGAGCGCATACCCATTTTCGCCGAGAAGACTGTTTCCGCCATTATGTGTCCGGAACAGGTCGCCACGCGCGGCGAGGCGCCAATCGCCCTGTTCCCAGCCCAGGAGCGCGTAGGCCGCATCAAAATTTGTAACACTCGAAAACTGCGGAAACGGAGTAACGATCGTAGTGCCGGTTACGCCCTGCGCCAGAACGGTAAACGCATCGTAGGTTTTGGAGACACCGGCATCCCAGAAATCCGTACGCCACGCAAAGTGACCATTCTCCTCCGCGGAGGCGTCGGCGTCATTGTCATAGCGGAACAACTGAAGCTTCCAATCATCCGCGCCGGCCCAGGTTGCACCGCCGTACCAGCCGGCACGGTCGTCATATTCTCCGAAGATCGGCGTATATCCCGGCGGCGTTCCATGAAGCCGGATCACCGTAGCATCAGGAAGGCGCAGATCCTCGAACAGCGCGGTCGGTCTGTCATCGAGCGACCAGCCGCGGTCGGCGAGCATCACACCTGCAGGGTCGTTCCAGCCGAACAGCGCCGCCGTAAGCGATAATGTGCCGCCGGCCACGCGCCACTCAAGCGTCCCCTCGCCGCCGATCGTACGCAACTCATCGCCGAACCAACTGTTGATGGCCGAAGGTGTAAGTGTCCAATAACTGGTCCAGCCGAGTTCGGAATTCTCGAGCGAGAACGGTGGGAAGAACGCGCCGGCCTTGACCGACCAGCGCCACGGCGTTGTGGAGACGGGTCGGTAGCGCAGAAAAGCTTCCGTCGGCATGATGAAAGTAGATTGCGAAGGATCGGCCCGGGCTACACCCGATACCATGAGTTCCGGGGTGAGCAGCACAGTTGCCTGGGCGACGGCGCCGGCAAACTGGGTGGCGGAATCGCCTTTGCCATAGCGCAACTTGCCGAGTCCCCCATCGAGCCAGCTCCGTTCGCTACCCGGAACAACCAGGCGAAAATCAGCAAAGCCATCGAACTGAACATCGACGGCGCGCGCTGGTTCTGAAAAAACCAGGAGAGCCAGAGCGGCGCCCGCCAGGGCCGGCCGGTCAGGCCGCATGACTAATTACCGGTCGAGAAAGCGGCAAAAGAATGCTGACGATTGTTCCTTCGCCAGCCTTGCTGGCCAGGACGAGCGAACCGCCGTGGAGTTCGAAAACGGCCGTGGCAAAGGCAAGGCCCAGTCCCGCACCCTGATGTCTTCCGTCAAGCGCGGACCGCAACCGTTGAAACGGCTTCGAGACCAGCTCCAGCAAATCAGCGCTGATCCCGGTCCCGGTATCCACAACGCGAATTCCGAGATTGGTACCTTCGATTGCTGTCGAGATCGTCACGGTGCCACCGGCAGGCGTGAACTTGATCGCGTTGTGAACAATATTTGCAAGGCCCTGCCGCAGTCTCAATGCGTCACCATCGATTTGTGCAGCGTCCGGCCCCGGCGAAATAATAACGGAAACGCGTGCCTGGCGAGCCAGCCCGCGATGAATTTCCGCGGCTTCCCTTAACAGCACAAGAGGAGAAAGAGGTTCGCGTGCCACCACGAGCTCGCCTGCGTGCGCTTGGGCCATATCCAACATGCGCTCCACGAGCGTCCGCAAATGTTCCCCGCTGTCGTGGATATTCTGCGCATAGACTGCGTAACGTGGTGTCCCGACTGCGCCCAGGACCTGTTGCGCGATCATTTCGCTGAATCCCATTATCGCATTCAGCGGCGTGCGCAGTTCGTGACTCATATTCGCGAGAAATTGTGACTTCGCCTCGTTTGCTTTCACGGCTTCGAGACGCGCCAGCTCGGCGGTTTCCATCGCGCCAGTAAGTGCCGCCTGACGTTCGGCAATGGCGTGCGTCATGTCTTCTATGGCCTGCGCGAGATGCCCGATTTCGTCACGGTTGTCGGTGGGAAGCGAAGGATCGCTGTAGTCGCCGGCTGCGATGCGCTGCGCCGCGGACGCAACCGCTTCGAGCGGACGCGAGAAACGCCGAACGATGAATGTCGCGCCTGCCACGGCTGCAAGCAGCGCCAGGCCCATTACAAGAAGCATGGGCATGATCAGGCCGCGATAGGACCCGAGCACTTCTGCCAGCGGAAATTCGATGACCGCGGCGATCGGTTTGCTTCCCCCTGCGGTTTGCAGCGGCCGTACGATCGCCAGCACCTCCGACCCGTTCTGCATAATCACGCCAAGAGCCGGCCTAGCCATTGAAATGGCAGGTAATGAGATTTTGGCGGTGTCCGTCGTGTGCGCAGCCACGTTCCAGTGACCTCTCGCATCCGGCGTTGTGAGGATGATCGTGTGGCGCGACGACGATATGCGGCGCATTTCATTGACCAGATTGTCGTCGAGTGGAATGCACGCTGCGATGAACGCGATGGGTATGGGCGCCCGCACGGGAACGACGACAATCCAATAAATCTGATTGGCCAGGGTGACGAGCGCAGTGCTGCGGTCGCCGCTTGCTGCTGCACCAAGAAGTGCCGGAAAGGGAAAGGCGTTTCCGGGGCGCGTCGTTTTTGCCGTGTCGGCCGCAATGTTGCCGCCAAGTCTCACGAGCAGCATGCGTGTCGCGCCGATACGCCGGCCATAATTGCGCAGTACGGAAAGTTCGGTGTTATAATCGCTTCGTGCAACGGAGGACCGGAACGCATAATCGAGCGCCAGCACTTTCACGCCGTCGCTGGCACGCTGCGAGAGAAAATCGATCTGCCGCGTGAAGGCTTGCATGGCCGCCGAAAGGTCGCGCTTGCCCTGTTCCACGACCTGCCGGCGCAGATAGGCGTAAGCGAAGATCGCGGTCGCGGCCTGCACGCAGACAAGCGTGACCATCAGGAACAGGGCGAGGCGATTGCGGAAGCTCATCAGTTCGCTTCCCCGTCAATACATTTGCATGTGGACAGGCTTGCGGCGCGCCGCGACCGTTACCGGCAGCGCAACTGCAGTTCTCGCGGCTGTGCCCGAGACCACAATATCAAAGGTGACAGGCGGAGTGCCTGGCGGCAGACGCGGATGCCAGACCGTGCCACGATATCGCCCGTCGTCCACGCTTTGTATTGTTGCCCGTCCCGCATCGTTCGAAAGCGCCGCATACGGCTTTGCGCTTACGTAGACATAGGTAATCATCTGATCGTGAATGTTGCAGCCGATGGCGGCCACGCCTGGCTTGTCAAATACGACCGGCTGGGAGCGCTGGCCTTCGTCGATCTCGAAGGCGAACTGTTTGATATCCGAGAACGAATAGACCTGATGCATGGTCTTATCGTTGTTCGTGAAAATCACGTGACCACCCGCGCGAATGAGCGTGACAAGCGGCAGGAAGGTTTCATGCCGCTGATCGATGACGTTTTCCCCGGGCAGTTTCATCCCTGGGACGGTCGCGTTATCTGCAGGACCAAGCTCGACGACAGCATCGGCAAGCGGATGCCCATGGGCGTCCGCGACCGCGATATCCACCTCTGCCGCCGGGGCGCAGCCGCAGGAAAGCGCGAGCGCGGTTAACGGGCCGAGCCAGAATTTTGCGATCATAGGTCAAAGGTTAGGGGAAATTGGTTACTTTCCCCTTGGCAATGGGGAAATCCGGCAGCTGTTAGGCAGCGCTGCAACCCGCTGCCCGCCCTTGCGGATTTCCGGCCATGCGCTAGCAGTTCCAACCGTGCAGTGGGGAAATTCGAATGTCGGCAGTCGAGGCAGCCGCGGCTCCGCCCGCGACAAGACAGCGGATCACGCTGGTCATTGCGGCGTCATGCGCCGGTACGGTTTTCGAATGGTATGATTTCTTCATCTTCGGCTCGCTGGCGGCCATCATGGCGGCGCATTTCTACAGCGGCGCCGGTCCCTCGCAGGGCTACGTTCTGGCGCTCCTGACCTTTGCGGCGGGATTTGCGGTTCGCCCGCTGGGTGCTCTCGTCTTCGGTCGATTCGGCGACCGGCAGGGGCGCAAGCGCGCCTTCCTCGTCACCATCACTCTGATGGGACTGGCGACGGTGGGCGTGGGCCTGCTGCCGGATTATGCGACGATCGGGATCGCCGCGCCCTACGCGCTGGTGGCGATGCGGGTCATCCAAGGCTTCGCGATCGGCGGCGAATATGGCGGTGCCGCCGTCTATGTTGCGGAGCATGCCGATCCAAAGAAGCGCGGCGCCGCCACGGGCTGGATACAGACGGCGGCGGCATTGGGCCTCATCCTCGCGCTCGCCGTCATTCTTTGTTGCCGCAAGATTTTTGGCGAGGATGCTTTTCACGGCTGGGCCTGGCGCATTCCATTTCTGGCCTCGGCGGGATTGCTCGCCATTTCACTGTGGATCCGGATGCAGCTCGACGAGTCGCCGCTGTTCCGGCGCATACAGGAGGAGGGCAGGCAGTCGCAGGCGCCGCTCGCCGAGTCCTTCCTGCGCTGGCGCAATCTGAAAATCGTATTGATCGCGTTGTTCGGATTGCTGATGGGTCAGGGTGTCGTTTGGTACACCGCACAGTTTTACACGCAGTTCTTTCTTGAAGGTGTGGTGAAGGTCGCGCCTGCGCTGGTCAACGAACTCATCATGACAGTGACTGTGGCAAGCGCCATCCTGCACATGTTTTTCGCGTGGCTCTCCGATCTGACCGGCCGCAAGCCCATTATGCTGTTCGGTCTCGGCCTTGCTGCGGTGAGCTTTGTTCCGGGATTTCAGTGGCTCGCGGAGAGCGCCAATCCGGCGCTGGTCGCTGCGGCAGCGCGCGCGCCCGTGACGGTCATTGCGGCACCGGTCGACTGTTCCGTGCAATTCGATCTGATCGGCAAGAGCAAATTTGTAAATTCGTGCGACATCGCAAAAAGCACGCTGGCCGGTGCGGGTGTGCCTTACCGCAATGCGGCTGCAGCACCGGGAAGCCGGGCGCAGGTCCGGGTAGGCGCCATTGCGATTCCAAGCCCGGAAGGACGAAATCTGAGTCCGGCGGCGCTGATTGCCGCGAAAGCGCAATTTTCCAGGCAGTTGAAAACGGCACTTCGCAACGCGGGTTACCCCGCGGCCGCCGACAGCGCGCAACTGAACATAGCGCGCACCCTCGGCATACTACTCATTTTCATTGTTGCCGCGTCTGCACTATACGGCCCGCAGGCCGCTGCGCTCGTCGAATTGTTTCCGACGCGCATTCGCTATTCCGCATTGTCGTTTCCCTATCACATAGGAGTGGGGTGGTTCGGCGGGTTTTTGCCGGTTACGGCCTACGCGATTGTCGTGGCAACCGGGAACATCTATGCCGGGCTGTGGTATCCCACGATAGTCGCTGCGATCGGTTTTTTTACGGCGCTTTTGTTTCTTCCTGAAACCAGGGGACGCGAGATCGTGGAATAACGACAGCTTACTTGATTTCCACGGGGACGCCCGGCTCGTACTTGCTCGCCCGGATGACGAGTGCGGTCTTCACGCTCGCGACGTTTTTTGCAGCGGTGAGTGTCTCGGTGACGAAGGACTGGAACGAGGAAAGATCCTTCGCGACGCATTTCAGCAGGAAATCGACTTCACCCGACAGCATGTGACACTCGCGCACGAGGGGCCAGTTGCGGACCTGTTCCTCGAATTTCTTGAGGTCGGCATCGGCCTGGCTCGACAGCCCGACAAAGGCAAAGCCGGTCACCTCGTAACCCAGCGACTTGCCGTCCAGTTCGGCGTGATAGCCCTTGATATAGCCGGCCTTCTCCAATGTGCGCATGCGTCGCAGACAGGGGGGCGCAGTGATCTTGGCCCGCCGGGAAAGCTCGACATTGGTGATTCGGCCATGACTTTGGAGTTCTGCGAGAATTCGCAGGTCGATTGAATCGAGCTTGTGACGCTCCATGAGTGACCTCTTGCATGGCTGCGGCGCGGCATTTACTGCCGACTGGCGCGTTACGCAATAAAATTTCGGTTTATGGTAAGTTCATATTGTATTTCGAATTAAACCCGAGTTGCCGGCAGAAGCCGATGTGGCGTGCCGTCCACGTCACCAGCTGCACCTTACGATTCGCTTGACCTTTTGCAGCGCTGTCCCGATATCCGTCGGGGCTGTCGCGCCGCGGGCGCTCCACTCCCAGATCGCGATTTCGGGTAAACGGCATGTCGGACGCTGCGGAAAAGGTCGTCATTTTAGGCAGCGGACCGGCGGGGGCCACGGCTGCAATCTATGCAGCACGGGCCATGCTCGAGCCGGTCATGGTTGCTGGCCTGCAGCCGGGCGGCCAACTGACCATAACCACCGATGTCGAGAACTATCCCGGCTTTGCCGGTGCAATCCAGGGTCCCTGGCTCATGGATCAGATGCAGGCACAGGCAAGCCATGTCGGGACGCGCATCGTCCAGGATATCATTTCAAGCGTGGACCTTGGGCAGCGGCCCTTCGTGCTGACCGGCGATGGCGGGGCCCGATATCATGCCCAGACCCTCATCATTGCCACGGGCGCCCAGGCCAGATGGCTTGGGCTGCCGTCGGAAGAAACCTTCAAGGGCTTTGGCGTTTCGGCTTGCGCTACTTGCGACGGTTTCTTTTTTCGCGGGAAGCGGGTGGCGGTGGTCGGCGGGGGAAATACCGCGGCGGAGGAAGCGCTGTTCCTCACCAATTTTGCGGATCACGTCATGTTGATCCATCGCGGGCCCGTATTGCGGGCGGATAAGACAAATCAGCTCCGGCTCGCCGCCAATGCCAAGATCACAATCCGCTACGACAGCGTGGTCGACGAAATCCTGGGTTCGGAAACGCCACGGAGCGTGAACGCGATCAGGATTCGCAGCTTGGAAGTCGAGACGTCGGAAAACATTGCGGTGGACGGGCTCTTTGTAGCCATCGGACACTCGCCAGCGACAGAAATCTTTCGCGGACAGCTGGATATGGACGGTGACGGCTACATCCGCACCGAGCCGGATTCGACGCGCACCAGCGTGCCGGGCGTGTTTGCGGCGGGCGATGTGAAGGATCGTGTTTTCCGGCAGGCGGTCACCGCAGCCGGAATGGGTTGTATGGCTGCGCTTGAGGCCGAGCGGTTTCTCGCGGGCGGCCATTAGGCACCAACGGACGGAGCGGGCATGGATTGGGACAAGCTTCGCATCTTTCACGCCGTTGCTTCTGCCGGAAGCTTTACGCATGCCGGCCAGATGTTGGCGTTGAGTCAATCCGCAGTCAGCCGGCAGGTAAGCGCGCTCGAAGAGGAAATCGTCACGCCGCTTTTCCAGCGGCACGCGCGCGGCCTTACGCTGACGGACGAAGGCGAACTCCTGTACAGCGCGGTTTCGGATGTTCTGACGCGTCTCGGCCAGGCGGAAGAGGCGCTGAAAAACGCGCAAGCGGCACCACGCGGATCGCTGAAAATAACGGCAAGCCACGGCCTGGGTACGTTCTGGCTCTTGCCGCGCCTCAACGCATTTTTGCGCGACTATCCCGAACTGCAGATTCATCTGGTTCTCGAAGACCGCGAATTGGATCTCGCACAGCGCGAAGCCGACATCGCGCTTCGCATGCGCGCGCCAGTCCAGGCGGATCTGATTCAACGGAAGTTATTTACCGTCCACTATCACATCTATGCGGCGCCGTCATACTTCGCCAGTGCGGGCAAACCCGACAGCTTCGAAGATCTCGTGAACCACCGTATTATTACTTACGGGGAAACCGCGGCGCCGGAGATCCGGGAAGTCAACTGGTTGGCAAGTCAGGCACTTCGCCTCGAGCCCGGCGCGCAGGGCCGTGTGCTTCGCATCAATAACATGTCCGGCATTCTCCAGGCCGCGGAAGCGGGTATGGGCATAGCAGCGCTGCCGGACTACGTCGCCGCCGAGCATAAGGGCCTCGTGCGCATTCTGCCGGACGTCGAGGGACCGACATTCGACGTGCACCTCGCCTATTGCGATGCGCTCAGACAGTCCAAACGGGTCGGTGCTTTCCGCGATTTCCTCGTCCGCGAGGCAAGGGAATGGCGTTACTGAAACATCGGTCGTCCGCCGATTCGAGCGTGACGCGCAGCCCGGCAATCCGCACAAAATTCGCGGTTGTTTCAATCCCATTGAAACGATCCCTCGTAACCCTGGATCGCAATGGGACTAATTACGGGTCGGATGCGTTCTGGAGAAGGGCTCAGCTATGGGCCGACTGGATATTGTCGGATCACCCGAGCCACAATGCTCATGGTTCGGTATAGTTATTGAGCGAAACTTAGAGAGCATGACAAAGTGTCGAAGGCAGAATTAGTTATTTTACTTGGGCTTTTGTTGTTCGTTTTCGCTATCGGAATAGCCACCTCGCCACGAAGCTACTTGTATGCTTTCTTTATGGGGGAGTGTTTCGCAAAAACCGCACCATGGGGCTGTACACATGGAGGCCTTCGCAAGAATATTCCGTTTGACCCAAATGAATCAATCTCAGGTCATCCGAAATAATCTGTTTCGACCAACATTCGTTGGCGGATTCTTAAACATTTGTATTCGAAAGGGATTTAAGTCGCGGTGAAATCGCTGTACGCCTTTTTATTGTGACTGGCCTTGTACAGACGTGTTTGCGCCAATACGCCGTCGCCCACTTAGCGACTTTCACTGGCAAAAGATCAGGGGCTGTCTGGAAAGCGCGAATTGCTCCTGACATTGCCAATTTGTGGATGTCGGGTTGGCATTTCCCCCATGGCACCAACCGGACAGGTAACAAAGACCTGCCGTTTCCCGCCTTTTTCCACTCGGGCGGGAACGGATTCAAGCACAGGGCCGGGGCGGAATTATCTGCTCCGGCTTTTGTGCCTGGGTCTCACGACGCCGCTTTGTGCGACGCGACGATCTGGTCGGCCACCTTGCCCGTAAGTTCCGCCAGATGGTCGAATTCGGTCTCGAACGTACCCACGCCCTGCGTGAGCGATCGCAGATCGATGATGAGGCCGTGAAGTTCGGCCTGGGGCATTTGCGCTTCGACTGAGTCCCAGCCCTGCCAACCCGGTCGCGCATCGTAACCCATCAGCTGCCCGCGGCGGCCGCTGACGACCTGGTTCACCTTCGATGTGGCGTCACTCGGTACATGGATCCTGACGCGCATGATCGGTTCGAGCAGAACCGGTGCACAGATCGGCATTCCTTCCGTCATCGCAATGCGTGCAGCCGTCTGGAACGCCGCATCCGAAGAGTCGACGGTATGATAGGAACCATCTACGAGCGCGACGCCGACATCGACCACCGGGAAACCCAGCGGCCCTTCTCGAAGATAGTCGACTACACCCTTCTCGACCGAGGGGATGAATTGTTTGGGCACTACGCCGCCCTTGATCTGATCCTCGAACACAAATCCCGTGCCACGGGGCAATGGTTTGATATCGATATGCACGTCGCCGAATTGTCCGTGACCGCCGGATTGGCGCTTGTGGCGGCCATGTTGACGACCCGGCTTCCGGATAGTCTCCTTGTAAGGGATTTTCGGCGGATGCGTTGTGATCTTTAGTCCGAATTTGCTGGCGAGTTTCTCCGTCGAAACCTTCAGATGGATTTCGCCCTGGCCGGCCAGCGTCATCTCCTGCAATTCCGCATTCTGGTGGAACTGCAAAGACGGATCCTCCTCCTGAAGCTTATGTATGGCGGCGGTGAGTTTCACCTCGTCCTTGCGATCCGTCGTTTCGATGGCAAGGCTGTAGACCGGCTCCAGCGTTTCGATTTTCGACGGGGGCGATGAAATTTTTGCCGTCGAAAGCGTCTCGCCCGTTGCCATGCCTTCCAGGCGCGCCAGCGCGACGGTTTCACCCGCGCCGGCTTCGGCGAGTTTGCTTTGCGCCTCGCCTTTCAGGGCGAACAATCCGGCAATGCGCGCATCGCGGCCGTCGGAGGCATGTAACACCGCTCCATCCTTCAGCGAACCCGACAGGACACGCGCCAGGCTGAGTTTTCCATGCGAGCCGTTGTAGGTCTTGAGAATCTGAACGACGCCGTCGTTATTTTTTGCAACCGCAAATCTCGCGGCCGCCGCCGATACTTCCGGCACTTCGTGGCGGAGTGCCTTGAGAAGGCGGCGGATGCCATTGTCGCGCTCGGCCGAGCCCATCAGCGCCGGGACGACAATGCCGTCGGCAAGCTCCTTCGAAAGATCGTTAAATATTTCATCACGCGGCGGCTCCACATCGGAAAGAAGCTCTTCCATCAGATGTTCGTCATAGTCCGCCAGCTTCTCGAGCATCGAGAAGCGCGCCTGTTTTTCCTCTTCCCGGACATCGCCCGACAGTTCAATGATTTTTGATTCGTCGTGTTCGCGATAGACATAGGCGCGCTCAAGCGCCAGATCGACGAAACCTGTCACGATTCCATCTTCCCAAATGGGAATCTGGCGCAGCAGGAGAGGCTTGTCGCTGGCTTCCTGGAGACTGGCGAGCAGTTCGCGCAGATTTCCGGATGCCTTGTCGACTTTGTTGATGAACAGGAAATGCGGAATGGCGAGATCGGCGAGCCTTTTGAGGAACGGCTTCAGCATCTGGATCTTGGCGGGATCGGGTTCGCAGACCACGACTGCCGCATCGACACCGGGAAGAACGTTCAGCGTGTCCTGAAGAAATTCGATCGAACCGGGGCAATCGAGAAAGCTGAAACTCTCGTCGAGATATTTGGTCGTGGCACAATTTACTTCCACGCTCATCTGCCGGGCCCTGGCCTCGGGCGAGAAATCGCCCACCGTATTGCCTTGCGCGACGGAACCTTTGCGCTGAACAGCGCCCGTGACGCTCAGTATGCTTTCGAGCAGTGTCGTCTTGCCGCTGCCGAAGGGCCCTACCAGGGCCACTGCGCGTGGCCCACTGCCTCCGTTCTTTTTCGACATGTTTGCCTCTCTCTTGCCGGATACCGAAGCGGCGATGCTCGCGCCGCGGACCGACGCTTGGCAAGGGGGAGGCAGTTCGAGCAGCCCGAAGGTTGCCGGAAATGCTATTGCAGCGATGCGCAGAACCGCTGGATACGATGGCACGCGTCTTCAAGCGCAGCGGTGGACGCTGCGTAGGAGACGCGGAAAAACGGAGACAGGCCAAACGCGCCGCCATGCACGAGCACCACGCCTTCGGCCTCCAGCAGTCCGGCGGTGAAATCCTCGTCGCTGGCGATCACCTTTCCCGAAGGTGTGCGTTTGCCGATCAGGGTGCGGACCGATGCGTAAACGTAAAACGCCCCCTCCGGCCTCGGGCATTCGACCCCGTGCGCCTGGTTCAGCATGGAGACGACAAGATCCCGGCGTTCCTGGAAGGCCCGGCGGAACTCCGGGATGAAAGCCTGCGGCCCGTTCAATGCTTCCACGCTGGCCCACTGCGAGACGGAGCATGGATTGGACACTGTTTGCGATTGCAGCTTGGCCATGGCACGGATCAGCGGCAGAGGTCCGCCGCAATAGCCGATGCGCCAGCCGGTCATTGCATAGGCCTTGGACACGCCGTTCATGGTCAGCGTCCGCTCGTAAAGGCGCGGCTCGGCTTCTGCCAGGGTGCAGAACCGGAAATCGTCGTAGACGAGGTGCTCATACATATCGTCCGCCAGCACCCAGACATGGGGATGGCGTAGAATTACGTCTGTAAGCGCCTTGAGCTGTTCGCGCGTGTAGCATGCGCCGGAAGGATTGCATGGCTGATTGAAGATCAGCCATTTGGTGCGCGGCGTAATGGCGCGTTCGAGTTCTTCTGCCGTCAGCCGAAAGCCGTTTTCGATGGTGGTTTCGATGATGACCGGCCTGGCGTCGGCGAACAGAACAATATCGGGATAGCTGACCCAGTATGGCGCTGAAATAATTACTTCATCGCCGCGGTTGAGCGTGGCCATCATGGCGTGGAAAATGACGCTCTTGCCGCCGGGCGCGGCGAAGCATTGAGCCGGCGCGTAGTCCAGCCTGTTCTCGCGTTTGAATTTTGCCGAGATGGCGGCGCGCAGTTCGGGAATGCCTTCGACCGCGGTGTATTTGGTTTCGCCGCGGCGGATTGCGGCGATGGCCGCGTCCTTGATGTTGTCGGGCGTGTCGAAATCCGGTTCACCGGCGCCAAGGGATATGATGTCGCGGCCCAGTGCTTTCAGATCGCGCGCCTTTTGAATGGCAGCCATGGTCTGGGCGGGCTGAATGCGATCGAGTGCATCCGCAAGAAAGCCTTCCGGCAATACGCTTGAGTTCACGGACTCCATCCCCTCGGTCTGCAGGCAGCGACATATCGGCGGCATCGGCAAGCTGGCAAGAGGGGCGATCTGCGGCTGTGCATTGCAGCGCGATCGCGCCGGCTGAAAATCACGGTGAATTGAAGCGCCCGGCCAGGGCACGTGCGGGGTGGATTTACGCGGAAGAGTATGAATTTGCAGGAGATTTCGCGGCAAGAGCAGAACTCGGGCGACTTTCCGGGCCTGCGCGTTGCGTGGACGGAAAATGCTCAAGATGCGACACTTGCGTGTCTGAGAAACCGAGGCCGCCATGAATATCCGTTGTTTGGGCTTCATCGCCGTTTTTGCCAGCTGGCTTTGCGCGCCGGGCGCGTGGGCTGCGGTTACCGTTCTCGGGAATGGAGCGGCGCATGGCTGCTTCGAATTTGCCGAATACGGCGGCAATCTCACCGATGGCATTACGACCTGCGACTTCGCGCTGGAGCAGACCACGCTTACGGTCAAGGATCGCGCGGCGACTTTCGTTAACCGCGGAATTTTACGCGGGCGCCGTGAAGAACCCGAGGGAGCGCTTGCCGATTACGACAAGGGCATTGCGCTCGATCCGGTGCTCGGCGAAGCCTATGTGGACCGCGGCGCGGTTCTGATCGTGCTCAAGCGTTATGACGATGCGCTTGCCGATCTCGACAAGGGAATATCGCTCGGCGCAAACAGGCCGCAGATTGCCTATTACGATCGTGCAATCGTCGATGAAGCACTCGGCAACATTCGCGCGGCGTATCAGGATTACAAGAAGGCTGCTGAGATCCAGCCTGATTTTACACTCGCCACGGAACAGCTTTCGCGTTTTCGTGTCGTGCGCAAAGCCGATGGCACTTGATCGCGCAACATGCCGGGAATCATTCACGCGACAGATCGATACAATTCCTTTGTTGCACGTCTTCACCTGAGGGTTATCTGTTTGTCCCGCGTAGCGGCGCGAGAGGCAACATGGTTGCGCTACGGGTGAGTGGGCGTGAACGGGATTTCGGCGATGGCATGCGCGTATAATCGTCGTCCGGTTCGTTTTCCAATCGCCTTGTCCGTGCGTGACGTGGTGTCGTTCGTCCAGCCGCAGAACTCCCTTCGTGCTGTCGCGATCGCACCTTAGTCGGCGCTCCAAACAGGGTGTGGCCGCGCAGGTGGCCGGACGGTTTCCTGGACCCCGAAACAGGAAACGCGTCCGGCCGCCATTTCCCGGGCGGCCGGTTCCGGCCGGGACATGGCAGACCGGGCAAACAGGGTAGCGCTATTCGTCGACCTATCCGCCTCGCGAATACCCGGTGTCGGACGGGTCGGCTTGTATTGCCGCCTGCACAGTCTATTTACATGTGGCGCGGGTGGCGGCGTATCCCTAAGAGCGGGCATTTCTCATGACTTTACCCTTCCGGTATCTTGGGCTGGCAGCGTCTGCGTGCATGCTGGCGGCTTGCTCGACACCCGTTCCCCAGGTGGTAAAGCCCCAGGATGTGCCTGCGACCTTTACCGGTCCCGTGGCGCCGGGATCCTCCCTGTGGCCCGACCCGAACTGGTGGCAGGCTTTCGGCAGCGACGAGATGAGCGGTCTCGTCACCACGGCGCAAACAGACAACCTCGATATTGCCGTTGCCATGGCGAATGTCCTCCAGGCCAAGGCGAATCGCGACATTGCGCGGGCGGCGTTGTTCCCGGACATTGGGCTTACGGGGAGCGCTCAAAGGCAGGCCACTCCGACGCAGGTGTTCGGTGGCCAAACCTTTCCAGGATCATTTCAGAACTCTTTCAACGCGGAATTGACCGGCACCTATGCGCTCGACATCTGGGGACTGGCCCAGAGCAATCTTCGCGCCGCCAGCGAGAATTTGAAGTCCTCACGCTTCGCCCAGCAGGAAGTAGCGCTGACGACGACCGCAAGTGTCGCCGAGACATATCTCGACGTTCTGGCGCTCCGTGAGGAGATCGCCACGATCGAGCAGAATATTCAGGCGGCCAATCGCATTCTGACGATCACGAAAGCGCAGGTGACAAATGGCGTCGCCTCACAACTCGATTTTGCGCAGCAGGAAGCGACCGTCGAAGCCCAGATCGCGGCGCTGCCGCCGCTTCGTGAATCGGAACGCGAAGCGCGTTTCGCACTAGCCGTTCTGCTCGCAAGGCCGCCCGAAGGCTTCGACGTCAAGGCGCAGAACTTGAGTGGACTGAAATCGCCGATCGTGGCGCCCGGCCTGCCCTCCGAGCTTCTGGAGCGTCGGCCTGACGTTGCGGAAGCCGAAGCCAATCTTGCCAGTGCGCATGCCAGCGTCGATGCGGCGCGCGCGGCCTTCTTCCCCCAAATTTCGCTTAGTACGGCCGGCGGTGTCGGCAGCCCTGTTATCAATACTCTGTTCTCAGCCTCCTCCGAGGAATGGAGCCTGGGAGCAAATCTGCTACAGACGATTTTCGACGGCGGCAAACTGATCGGCGAAAGCGATTTGCAGAAGTCGATACAGCAGGGATTGATCTCCACCTATCGCAAGACTGTGCTGACGGCATTCCAGGGTGTGGAAGCGTCGCTCGGACAGGTTTCGAATTTCGGCGAAGAGCAGGCGGCGCTCGAAAAGGAAGTGGCTGCTTCGGCCAATGCCTTCCGCATCTCGGAACTCCAATACCGGGAAGGTATCGTCGCGCTCCTGACCGTGCTCCAGGCGCAGCAGACATTGTTCACGGCAGAGAACCAGCTGATTCAGGTCAAGCTCTCCCATCTGCAGGCCGAAGTCGGGCTTTATCAGGCCCTCGGCGGCGGCTGGGTCGAGACGGCTGACGATGCCACGCAGAAAACCACGGTGGACGGGCAGGTGTCGTTTGCTACATCGGCGGCTACGCCACCGAGTTCACCTGCTGCAGCGCCTGCTCCGTCACCGCCGCCCGTGAACCAACAGGTGGCGCCGCAGGTAAAGGCACCGCCACAGTCGCCACCGGCGAAGCCCACGAAGGGATAGTTCAGGCTGTCGGGACAGCCGCCGAGAAATTTCTGTATTGAAATTCCCGTGGCGGCGGGGCCGCGGATTCCCGGGCCGCGATTTCGGCGACTTGAGCGTGATCCGGTGCGAGTGCGCAGACAGGGTCGGTGCGGGCAGCATCGCCCGTCAGTGCAAAGGCCTGACAGCGGCATCCCCCCCAGTCGATTTCCGCGCGCGAACAGGATTTGCACGGCTCGGGCATCCAGTCCACGCCGCGAAAGCGATTGAACGTAACAGAATGCTCCCAGATTTCCGATAATGAACGTTCGCGTATGTTGTCGAACACCAACCCTGCTATCGACTCCGCCGCGTGGCAGGGCAGGACTTTCCCCGACGGCGTGATGTTGAGGAAGCGCCGCCCCCATCCGCCCATGCAGGCTTTCGGGCGCCTGGCGTAATAATCGGGAACGACATAGTCGATGACCAGACGACCGGCCAGCCGCGCGCGCGCCGCTTCGACCTCGGCAGTAGCATGCTCGAGCTGCTCGCGTGTCGGGAGCAGGGCAGAGCGGTTGCGGAGTGCCCAGCCGTAATACTGAACATGGGCGATTTCGGTCCGTTGTGCGCCAAGTGAAATGGCGAGTTCGATCATCGCCTCGATGCGCTCGATGTTCTGGCGATGCACAATGAAATTTGTCGTGAGCGGAAGTCCGGCAGCCCGGATCTGCGCGGCGACATCCAGCTTCTTCTGATGCCCATTGTAACCGGCAATGCGGTTGGCGTTCTGCGGTTCGCAATCCTGGAAGCTGATCTGGGCATGCTCCAGGCCGGCTTCCACGAGCCGGGCGATACGGGCTTCATCCAGCAGCACGCCGGACGTGATCAGATTGGAATAAAGGCCGCGTGCGGCGGCGCATTCGATCAATCGTTCAAGGTCGCGGCGCGCAGTCGGCTCACCGCCCGAGAAATGCACCTGCATACAGCCAAGTTCGGCGGCTTCGCCAAGAACGCGCAACCATTCGTCTGTGCCCAGCTCCGACCCGGCGCGTTCGAGCTCCAATGGATTCGAACAGTACGGGCATTGCAGCGGACAGCGGTGTGTGAGTTCCGCAAGGAGCGCCAAGGGTGGTTGAAGCGTGTCGTTCACAGTGCCATCACGCCTTTGTCGGCAAAGTCCTGCACAAGTCTCATCACATCGGTCGCAATCGCCTCGCGCGGCGCATCCCCATAGGCCTTGCAAAGTTCGTCGACGATTTCGGATATGGTTTTCTCTCCGTCGCAGCGCGAGATGATCGCATGCGCGATTTCGTCAAGCAGAAACACGCGCTCGGGCGCCTGGATGGTCCAGCTGCCGCGCGCCTGGTCGAAGCGCAGACGGCGATGCGGTGCAAGGTGCGGCCGGGACGTGGAGTCCGCCGAAATGCGCTCCGTCATCGCCTGCCCGCCGGAACAAATGCGCCCGGTGGAATCAGCGCGGGCGATACATAGGCGTGGTGCAACGCATCGAGCTGCGCCCAGAGTACATCCGTTTTGAACCGCAACGCCGCAACGCAGAGCATCTGCTCCTCATGGGTGCGGGCGTGCCGGAGAACGTAATCGAGGCCGAACGCCACATCCTTCGGGGCTTCGACCAGCCGCGTGCGGAAATAGGCAAGCGTCGCATCGTTGGCGAAGGGATAATGCGCGAGCAGCGCGTCTATGCGTGTTTTGTGCAGGTTCGGCGCAAACAGTTCGGTCAACGAAGATGCCACCGCCTCGATGAGGCTGCGTTCGCGCACAAAGCGGACATAGGCGTCGCAGGCAAAACGCGTCCCCGGCAGGACGCCTTCGCAACGCGCGACATAATCACGATCGAGCCCCACACCTTCAGCCAGTATCAGCCAGCGCTCGATGCCGCCTTCACCCGGCTGCCGACCATCGTGATCGAGAATGCGGCCGATCCATTCACGGCGGAGTGCGATGTCATCCGCGCGCGATATCAGGCCCGCATCCTTCAACGGAATCGATTTCTGATAATAAAACCTGTTGATCACCCAGGCCTGGACCTGACCCTGGTCGAGACCGCCTTCATGCATGAGGCGATGAAACGGATGCTTGTCGTGATAGCGCTCTTCGCCAACCTGCCTGAGCGCGGCTTCGAACCCTTCGGCTGTCAGTGGCGAACTCACAACACGATCTCCATGCCGTCAAAGGCGATTTCCCAGCCGCGTTTTTCGGCTTCCGCGCGTTCGGCGGAACCTGTCTCGAGCAGCGGGTTGGTGTTGTTGATATGGATGAACACTTTGCGCGAGACCTCCAGGTTCTCGAAAGCGGCCATGCTTCCGTCCGGACCCGAACAACTCATATGCCCCATGCGGCGGCCGGTTTTTTTGCCCACACCCTGCAGGACCATTTCATCGTCGCGCCACAATGTTCCGTCGAAGAACACAAGCGCGGCGCCGCGCAGGCGCTGCTCCAGATCCTCCGACATTTGCGCACAGCCCGGAACATAGAACAGGGTATTGCCCGCGTCGCCCGCACGGATCGCAAGTCCTATGGTGTCGCCATCCCGTGTACCGAAACCGGGCTGGGTGCGATCTTCGCGCCATAATGCCGCTTTGCCCGGAACGGCGAAGGCCGCGATTTGGAGTCCAAGCAGCTGTTCGTCCGCATCACGAAGCGCAAGGGGCTGATCGAGCGGCAAGGTGCGTCTTGGCACAACCTCGCCGTTGAGCACATTGAAGATACTGTTTTCGGCCAGCACCTCCAGCACGCGGGCATGCGCATAAAGGGCGA
This sequence comes from Rhizomicrobium sp., assembly GCA_036269235.1. GTDB lineage: Bacteria > Pseudomonadota > Alphaproteobacteria > Micropepsales > Micropepsaceae > Rhizomicrobium. The sequence continues at coordinate 171,418 of DATASL010000018.1, read as the reverse complement.
ACGGCTGGTTCTCGCGCAGAGTCAGCAGGCCGGCCACATGATCGACATCGGCATTGGTCAGGACGACAGCCGCGATCGGACTCGATCGTGTCGGATCTGCAGGATGCGGCTGCAACTGATGGCGCTCGCTGATCTGCTGCCGCATGTCCGGGGACGCATTGAGCAACGCCCAGCGCCGGCCGTCCGCGCTCACCGCAAGAGACGATTGTGTTCGTGGCAAAAGCTGCGGATCGCCCGCGCGTGCGCGCTGGCTTGGCTTGTCGTTGCAATTCCATTGCGGAAAGCCGCCCCCCGCCGCGGAGCCCAGCACAAGCACATGCATCGGAGTGCCCACAAAAACCAGGGACGCCGCACCACCGGCACGGCGTCCCCGGCATTCGCAAATTCAAGGGTTCAGATTTCGGCGCAGGCGTAGCAGTTGATTTCCATGCCGACGCAAATTTCGACGATCTTGGGTGTCGTCCACTTCATTGAGAGTCTCCTGCCGAGTGATCGGAAAGGTCCGATATCATGCTTTTGCAATCTGGAAAACCATTCGTTGGAAGGATTGGTTCCGGTACGCGGTAAATCAGCCTTTCCCCATCTTAACTTGCAAATGTTTAACGATGGGCATTGGATCGCGCCATCGGCCAGGGAGGGAGAAATGGCATTGAGGTTGACGGCAATTGTGGCGGGCTTCGCAGTCTTTGCCGGGATTTCTGCGGCAGCAACCGGGAAGACGCCGGCCTATATCGCCGCTGCGGTGTCGAACCCGGCCCGCCCCGATGCGGATCGCAACCGCGATGCGAACCGCAAGCCTGCGGCATGCCTGATTTTCGCGGGCGTGAAGCCCGGCGACAAGGTTGCCGATCTGATACCGGGTGGCAGCTATTTCACCCGGCTCTTTTCCAAAGCCGTCGGGCCAAAGGGTTATGTCTATTCCTATCTCCCCTCGGATCTCGACGAAGTATATAAGAAACATCACCTGCCGGTGCCGCCGCCTTCCGATCCTGCCTTTCCGAATGTCACCTACATTCATGCGCCGGTCGCGAAATTCGTCGCGCCCGAAAAACTGGATATCGTCTGGACTTCCCAGAATTATCACGATCTGCACGACAAGTTTTTCGGACCCGCCGACGTTCCTTCTGTCAACAAGGCGATCTACGATTCGTTGAAGCCGGGCGGCGTTTACATTGTGCTCGACCATGCGGCCGAGACGGGCTCGGGCTTGCGCGACACCGACACGCTGCATCGTATCGACGAGGCGACGGTGAAGAAGGAAGTCGAAGCCGCCGGATTCAAGTTGGTGGCGGAAAGCAATGTTTTGCGCAACCCGGCAGATCCGCACACCGCCAAAGTGTTCGATCCTTCGATCCGCGGCAAAACCGATCAGTTCATCCTGAAATTCCGCAAGCCGGGCTGACAAATATTTGGACGCGGAGACGCAGAGTACGCGGAGGAATAAGAACCGCGCGCAAGTGCGCGCAACTTTGCCCCGCGGCCCCCGCGGTTTTGCGGCGAGCTTAGTCCGTGTCGCCGCGCCTCCGTTTGGCATAATAATTCCAAACCCACTCGTATAATCGCATGTCGCCCCTATAGATTTGCTCAAGCTTTGCGCGCTGGGCGGCGGTGATCTCGGGCCGTTGTGCGGGCTCGCGATTGTCGTGGGGCAGCGAGAAGGGCCGCCCAAGTTTTTCGCCCAGGCCCGCCGCAAATTCTTCGCTCCGTTCCAGCACGCCGCAATGAAAGACGTGACGCGCAAAAAAGCGGGAAAAATCCTCGTCGCGATTGAGGCCCAGATACTGGCAGGCAATGTCGCCATAGATGTGACGCAGATCGAAGAGATAATCGAGATAGGAATCGAAATCGTAACGCCCGGCCGCCTTGTGCAGCACGCTTGAATCGAAGCGGCGGAGCGGCGGTTTGCGCAATTGCCCGCGCCGCATGTAATCATATTCCGAACGCGCCCGCGCAACGGGCTCGCGCAGCAAGGTAATTATTTTCAGCGGCTGTGTGATGTGCGCATGTACCGTCCGGAAATCCGCATGGCCCCCCATGAGCAGGTCGCCCGCCGCTGCCTCGCGGTCGATGCGCGACCAGACGCTCCGTATACTGATGGTTTGATAGTTGCGATGGAGATTGCGGAAGCGCGCGCGCAGGAAGCGCAGTTTCTGCAGGCGCGACACCTGGCTGTCGGGATCGAGCGTGTTCGGCACATAAAATATCCGCCGCCCGGCAAAGGCGTTGGCGAGCCCGCGCATCAGGCTGGCGCTGCCGCTCTTCGGCACGCGCACGCAGAGGAAAAGCGCAGCTTCGGACATGGCTAAGGTCTGTGCGGGCATGGGGCTGCGCGTGGCCAGTTAGCAGACACCAGGACACCAAGGAAAACCGCGCGCTTCGCGCGCAGGAAATTCTTGGTGCTCTTGGTGCCTTGGTGGTCCGAAAAGCTCCGCCCGTCCCGCTTTAGGAGTTCAGATAACGATATGCACATTTCTTTATATCATACTTGAATGCCCCGCGTCCCGCTGGTATAGCCCGGCCCGCGCCCCAAGGAGAGCCGCCATGGCCCAGGATTACGCCGTCAAGGACATCAACCTCGCCGATTGGGGCCGCAAGGAAATCGACATCGCCGAGGTCGAGATGCCCGGCCTGATGGCGACCCGCGAGGAATTCCGCGATTCCCAGCCGCTCAAGGGCGCCCGCATCGCCGGCTCGCTGCACATGACCATCCAGACCGCCGTGCTGATCGAGACGCTGACGGCGCTCGGCGCCGATGTGCGCTGGGCCTCCTGCAACATCTATTCGACGCAGGACCACGCCGCCGCCGCGATCGCGGCCAGCGGCACGCCCGTCTTCGCCATCAAGGGCGAGAGCCTCGAGGATTACTGGGACTACACCCACCGCATCTTCGAATGGGCCGATGGCGGCACGCCCAACATGATCCTCGACGATGGCGGCGACGCCACGCTTCTCATCCATCTCGGTCTGCGCGCCGAGAAGGGCGACACCGCTTTCCTCGAAAAGCCGGAGAATGAGGAGGAGGAAGTTCTCTACGCCGCGATAAAACGCCGGCTGAAGCATAAGCATGGCTGGTACACCGAACTCGCGCATGCGATCCGCGGCGTGACGGAAGAGACGACGACCGGCGTCCACCGTCTCTATCTGATGGAAAAAGACGGCCGGCTGCTCTTCCCCGCCATCAATGTCAACGACAGCGTCACCAAGTCGAAATTCGACAATCTCTATGGCTGCCGCGAAAGCCTGGTGGACGGCATCCGCCGCGGCACCGATGTGATGATGGCCGGCAAGGTCGCCATGGTGGCGGGCTTTGGCGATGTGGGCAAAGGCTCCGCCGCGTCGCTGCGCCAGGCCGGTTGCCGCGTGCTGGTGTCGGAAGTCGATCCCATCTGCGCGCTCCAGGCTGCGATGGAAGGCTATGAAGTCGTCACCATGGAAGACGCCGCGCCCCGCGCCGATATCTTTGTCACCGCCACCGGCAATGTCGATGTCATCACCATCGACCATATGCGCGCGATGAAGGACCGCGCCATCGTCTGCAACATCGGTCACTTCGATTCCGAGATTCAGGTCGCTTCGCTCAAGAATTTCAAATGGCACAATGTGAAGCCGCAGGTTGACGAGATCGAATTCCCTGACGCCAAGCGCATCATCCTGCTGTCCGAAGGGCGGCTGGTGAATCTCGGCAATGCCATGGGCCATCCTTCCTTCGTGATGAGTTCCTCCTTCACCAACCAGACGCTGGCGCAGATCGAGCTGTTCACCAATCCCGGCAAATACGAGAAGAAGGTCTACACCCTGCCCAAGCTGCTCGACGAGAAGGTGGCGCGCCTCCATCTCGACAAGATCGGCGTCCGGCTGACCAGGCTCTCCGACAAACAGTCCGACTATATCGGCGTGCCGCAGGCCGGCCCGTTCAAGCCGGAGCAGTACCGGTACTGAGGCGTATCTTCCGTCATACACCGAAAAAATTCCCTGAGAATTGCACCGGCCCTTCCATCACCGAAGGGCCGGCTCGCAACTTGCCGAAAATTTCCCTGAGATCGCGCACGCAGCCTCCAGCCTCTATTTGAGGCAGGGTCGCTGGCCGGCGAAATCCACGCCGATAATTCCCTGAGATTGCCTCGGACCACGAACTGCCGCCGCCGGAACGAAACAATGGCTTCGCGCAGGCAGGCCGCGGCGCCACGACGCGCGTGAGAAATAATATTCTTCCCTGCTTCTTTCCCTGCAGCTGGGAAAAATCTGCAGTCTTTGATCTGCATCGAATTGCGTTCTCCGGACTTCCCTGAGATCGTGCATTCCGCCTGCGCCGCCGAAACAAACGGTGACGATGTGCGATCGCATATCCCAACGTGGAAAATTTCCCTGAGAATTGTACCGGCGTGTTCCGCTTTGAGTGTCGAAGCGGGATTTGCATACGTAATTCCCTGAGATTGCACATCCGCCATTCCAGCCGAAATAAGACGCGATCATTCTTCGGGCTACGCTCGCATGCTGTTTGCCGAGACTTGCGGCCACGCATCGTTGCGCGGCGAACGCCGCGAATGACAGGCAATGCTTTGCTGTTTATTTTATAACCGTATTGGGTTTAATGTCAACCGAAAATGCAAGCATCGTTGCGGACACCTCGACATCCGCGCCAGCATAGCGGGGCGTAACACAACCGCGCAGCCTGCTACACCGCGCCAGCCGCCGCGCGCTTGAGCTTCATCGCAAACAAACCGCCGCCGAGATTGAGCGTGATATGCGCGAGCATCAGCCACCACAGGCTGTGCGTGAGCGCGTAGGCCGCGGCGAACGCAAACCCCACCAGTCCCGTGCGCGCAACCCCACGCCAGCCCTGATAGGCATGGGCCGTGCCGAACAGCAGCGACGATAACACCGCCCCGCCCCACAATCCGGCGAAGGGCAGGAAAAACCACATCAGGAAACCGCGGAACAGAAGCTCTTCGAACGGGCTCGCAAGGAGCGCCATCACCGGAAAGAGCGCCATCTCCGTGCGGGTCTCGGGCAGGATCTTGAGGCTGTCCATCCGCTCGCGGGCAACGGCCATCCGCCTGGGCGTGACCTCGCGGAACAGCACGACATAGCCATAGAAGCCGATGATCGCCGCGTCGATCCCGAAACCGGCAAGCCCGCGAATCCCAATCGGAATATCGAAACCGAGCAGCGCCCATGACCGGCCGGCCCCATACCAGTCGAGCAGAATAACAGCGGATACCACCAGCGCCCGACCGATCGTGAACCCGTAGCGGCGCACGAGACGGAGTTCGCTTCGCGGCGTCTGCGCATTCCTGATCCCCGTCACCACGCCCTGCGCCACCATGGCGACGGCGGCAGCGACGACGAGGAGATCGAGTGGTGTGAGAGGGGGTGGCAATGTCAGACGTCCGACGGAGGAATTCGAATCGGGGGAAGGCTAGCCGACATTCCACGGTCGGAATTCGACTATGGCTCAATATTGCACGAATTTTCCGACTTGATGCACATTGCCCGTGATCTTTCGTGCCCCTTTGTCAATAATATGTATCATGTCAAGGCATTCTCGCTGGTCCTGCTACCGTATTAACTCGCGAAAAGCCAAAAGAGCGTAATACCGGTGCCGGGCCGAGTCAGGATGCCGCTTTAATTAAGGTCGCGCCGCTGCTGCCATGAAATATGTCAACCTGGATAGAGTTTTTACTGTTTGGAACGAAGCCGACGAGACCGCCGTCGATCGCGTTTCTCTATTCGGCTCGACATTCGGCTCTTTGAGCTGGGCAAAACTGCTTGGAAGCCAAAGAGTCGTCATACTCGCAGAAGCAGGCAGTGGAAAGAGTACAGAATTTCATAATAAGACTTTGCAACTTACCGGTGACGGCAAATATGCGTTCAGCGCAACCGTGCAAGATGTTGCGCGAGACGGGCTTGAATCAGCGCTTGGGCCGAAGCAGCGTAGTCAATTCCTCAAGTGGCTCAAATCGGACCAGCCCGCTCACTTCTTTGTCGACAGCATCGACGAGGCTAAACACGATAAAATTCGTTTTGCGACTGCGCTACGTAGACTTGCAGATGGCATCGATGCGGCAAAGGGGCGAGTTCACATTATTCTTTCCGGCCGCATTTCAGACTGGGAAAAAGCGAGAGACCTCGCCTCCTTTACCGACATTCTGCCGCTACCGAAGGCCGTAGATCAATCGGATGGCTCATCACCGGATGACGAACTCGTACAGATTCTCAATCACAGCCGCAAAAGAAGGGATGAGAAGAAAGAAGAAAAGCATTTGATTGTCGCTATGTCAGCGTTGAACCAGGACCGCGTGCGAATCTACGCGACCGCTCGCGAAATCGAATCTGTAGATGACTTCATTGCCGCGATCGATTCCTCGAACCTCTGGATGTTCGCACGTCGTCCAGCCGATCTCGATTCGCTTATCGCCTATTGGAAAACGCACCAACGATTTGGTTCTCTCGCCGAGATGATAGATTTAAGCATCCGAGAACGATTGAAAGAACCCGAGCGCAGTGGTGCAGATGAGATTCCGGCAGAAAGGGCCATTCTCGCCCTAGAGCGCATTGGAGCTGCGCTCGCTTTTGGGCGTGTTGACCGGCTAACCATCCCCGATCCTGACCAAAACTCGGAAGTTAACTTAACTGAAATTCTTCCCGATTGGTCGCCGAACCATATTCAGCGGCTCCTGTCGCGGGCAATATTCGATCCGGCTACATTCGGCACCGTCAGACTCCACGGCGATAATGAAGGCGTTGTTCGCTCTTTTCTAGCCGCTCGCTGGCTCCTTCGAAGGCAACAACAACCGGGGTTCTCCAAGGGAGACCTCCGGGATCTGCTTTTCTCTAATACATATGGCCTAAAGCTGGTAAAGCCGTCATTGCACGAAACAGCTGCATGGCTCGCGCTTTGGAATCCCGATATCGCCAATGAAACTATCGACCGCAATCCCTTCATATTACTTTTGAGCGGTGACCCGGCCAGTTTAACAGCTGCCACAAGAGCAGCCGCGCTTCGGAACAGCGTTGAACGAATTGCACATGGCGATGACCGCTTGGGATGGCGGAGTGACGTACTACGCCGCTTCGCGACCCCTGATTTATTGGCGCAGATCAAGTCCCTTTACGCCAAATATAAAACCAACGAGCGCGCTCGAGTTCTTCTCGTTCAATTGCTGGCGCTGGGTAAGCTAACAGGAGCCGATGAGATAATCGACGACGCCGTATTCGGTACGTACGAGGACACGCTTACGCGAACATTTGGCGGGCGTGTACTTTTAGCTGTCTCAAGCGACGCGATCCGCACGAAATACGCGGCGAAGGTGGCGTCATCCCCTAGAGCTTTTCCAAGCTCTGCGCTGTGGGATGCGTTGGAGAATATGTTTCTCCAAGAGATAGGGGTCGCGGACCTGTTCAAGATTCTCGACGAACTTGAGGTGGGTGCCGAAAAAGATGCGCAAGGCTTTTCGCATTACGGTCCAAAGCTCGTCGAAAAGGCCACCGCTCGCCGCGACATCGAATTGCTGCTTGCTGAATCACTGAAAAGGCTTGGGCCGCCTGTCGACGAACACAGACATGAAGAATCGCCTCTTGAAGAAGCGTACCGTCCGGCAATTTTGACGGCAGCAGGGAAGGCACTTGGGTTGGCAGGTCAAAATGAGATTCCGCCTGACGTGATCGCGGCAGCATTTCGTCTCGGAGAACGTCAGCGTTTTCGCAACAGAGACGAATCGCTGTCGAAATTCACGAATGAGCTCCGCAGCACTTCGGCCCGGCGGCGTTTAATGTTTTGGCAGGCGCAAAGCTACTTTAGCGACAGTAAGATGATGCACGGCAGTCCCCTAACCAATGTGGCTCAACTGGAATTTTTGGGTTGGCGTCCGGGTTTCCAACTTGAAGATGTGGAATGGCTCCTTGCAGACTTGAAAGCGGCTGAGAGCGATGACGACCGCGCGCTGGCGCTTAATGCCGCTCTGCACATCTGGCGCGATAATGAGCGGCCCACCGATTTGATTGATCAAATACGCCCTGTCGCCGACAGCTTTGCTTCGACGAGGGGGCATGTCGAAGCATGGATAAATCCACAACCGTCAACAGCATCTGAGCGTGATAGCCTCGCTTCGCTTGAGCAGACTCGTAAGATAGCAGAAGACCAAAGATTACAGCGCGACCAGAGCTGGATTGACCTCCTTGCACAGCTTAGGGCCAATCCGGAATGCCTACGACGCTTCCAACCGCCGCGTCCAGGCGACGTCGATAACCGGCTTTACAATCTCTGGCTACTCCTCAGCGTTGCCGACAGTCATAGCTCTAGATATGCAATCGAAAGTGTTGAACCCTTGCGACATGTCTTGGGTGATGCGCTAGCTGCGGAATTGCGTAAAGCGCTAATCAACTTTTGGCGCGGTAGGTCACCGCAACTTGAGAGCGAACGAGCGCCAGACAAAAAAAATACGATAAACAGCTTGGACTGTATGGGTGTCGCGGGAATTTCTCTGGAAGCCAAGAGCGATCCCAAGTGGGCAACCCGTCTGACGGGCTCCGAGGCGACTAGTGCTGCTCGGTTTGCAACACTGGAACTCAATGGCTTCCCCTTTTGGTTTCAGGACCTCATCGCAAACCACCCCTGCGAAGTTTCGCAGGTCCTGATGCATGAAATAAGAGCGGATCTAGAAAATAATATCGCGACGGTGAAACACGGCATCTTGCAGGACATCGTCTATAGTCCTCCCGCCGTTGCCGAGAACGTTGCGGGGGAACTTTTCAAAGAATTGCGAGTACGCACAGAGCTCGATGACAATATTCTCGATTCTGTTCTGACGATAATATCGACGGGCCTCAAAAGTGATCTCGACGCATTCTGCGATTTTTCCTTAGAACGCTTCGACCGGGCGCTGAAGCCGGAATCGGCCGCGCTTTATGTGTCAGCCGCATTTACGGTCAATCCGACCAAGGCTATCGATGCTCTTGCAGCGAAACTGGACACATCGGATCGGAATTACCAGCGGACTCTTGCTGAGCATTTGTTGCCCAACTTGTTTGGCGATGGGATGCTTCGCAGACGAGTTGAACGACCAAACCTTCCTCTCGAAACTCTCGCTAAACTAACGAAACTAGCGTTTCAGACAGTGCCAATAAACGAAGACAGGCAACACCAAAGCGGCGTGGTTTATTCTCCGGACAATAGAGACAATGCGGAACGTGCACGTAGCTACGCTTTTAAGCAGCTGGTCTCAATACCGGGATATCAGACGTACTCGCTTTTAAATTATTGGGCCAATACGAACGAAATTCCCGATTTTCCAGCACATCGTCTTCATGAACTCGCTTTTGAACGTGCAGCAGCCGACTCCGAGCATTCGGCATGGCCGCTTTCGGAGCCGTACGCCCTCGAACATGAACTCGATGTTGCACCGTCGACACCGGATGACTTACAGCGTTGCGCACTACGCCGAATTGAGGACATTCAAGACGATTTGCACAATACCGATTTTGCTCAAGGGCGTACGCTTAAGCGCCTTAAGAGCGAGACTGAAGTGCAGCTATGGGTGGCGGCACAACTGAAGCATTTGGAGAAGCGCGCCTATTCTGTTGAGCGTGAGTCAGAGGTCGTCGACGGCAAGGCTCCAGACATTCGGCTTCGGGCGAAACGTAGTGCCTCATCTCTTCCTATTGAGATCAAAGTCGCTGAGGACAACACTCTTGAACAGTTGGAGAACGCGCTCAAGGTACAGTTGGTAGGGCGCTATCTTCGTGACAGGGACGCGAACAGAGGCATACTTCTTGTAGTACATAAGGAATCCCGGCCGTCGGGGTGGGCCGTCGGCCGCCAGAGAATGTTGACGTTTTCGCAAGTTGTTGAACATCTCCGAGCCCTAGCCGATGAAATGGCCACCGGGCCTTCGGACGCACCTCAGGCCAAGATTGCCGTACTCGATGTGTCGTCGATCGTTATCAAGGACCGCGCTGGTAAGGCGACCAAACAATCGCGCAGGGTTCACTGATGAATTCCGTGAGAAAAATATCGGATATACCGTGCCAGGACCAATATTCACCGATCGCCATTCAAATGCTCGCCCAGCAGCCGATACGCCAGATCGCCCACGGACAGATCGGCGGCGGCGTGGATGATCATGACCGGAATGAGTGAGCCGGAACCCAGTGCAAGCGCTGTCGCCACGGCGGCGAAGGCGCCCGTGCGGACGATCCCTGCCGGTCCCTGATAGGCATGACAAAGCGCGAAGAGAACGACGCTCAGCGCGGCTCCGGTGAGCAGACCGAGCTAGCTGGCGATAGTCGTCATCAGGAAGCCGCGAAAGAGCAACTCCTCACAAATGCCCGCCGCGACCGCCACAAGGGCAAACAGGTGATTTTCGCCGCGGCTGCGCGGCACCATCGCGTCGAGCACAGGGCTGCCGAAGCTGACGGGTTGCGTGGGATCGTTGCGCGCGCGGCGGAGCGTGTGGACATGCTGAAATCCCAGAAGCAGCAGCAACGCGCCTGCGACGGCCATGCCCAATAGAAATCGCCATGACATGGGTGCTGCGAGCAGCAGCAATCCCCAGTCGCGATTCTCGAAGTGCCAGAGTGCGCAAATCGCGGCGGCGGCGGCCCAGAGGAAGATCAGAAGCGCGTAGTAGCAGCGGTGGCGCCCAATGGCGATTGCGCCAGGCGACAAGCGCGGCAACGGCACGAGAAAGAAGGCGTCAACGAGAAAATTCCCGGCGATGATCGCCAGTGCGAGCGAAATGTCCCAGATGTTCGCCGCAAATGACATCGGTTCTCCCGGCCATATCGAATGGAAGATAACCGACCCGCATGCTACCTTCGCAATCAACTAATTGTATGAGTGTAATGTCCGAATTAGCCCCGGCCTGACCTCAAGGAGATTTGCGACCGGTTAGCGGATTGTGCCAGCGCAATTGGGGAAATCGCGCGAAGTCCGCATCCGCGCTGCATAGCACAAGTCCATGCTCGATCGCCAGCGCGGCGAGATGGGCATCGTATACGAGATTGCCGTGCGCGCCTGAAGTATCAAGCTGGTCTTTGAGGATACCTGCGTGGCGCTCTGTTGGCGGCGGAATCCAGACCGGCTCCTGGACAAGCCACTCGGCAACCTGTCGCCACGCATCCGGGATGTTTTCCGGACGCGAATAGATACGAGGGTTGGTGACAATGCGCAGGAATGCCAGCAAGCACATCCATGGCAGTCCCACGCGCACGGAGCCGCGGAGTTGTTCGTCAAGCCACGTTTGAGCCTGCGCGTGATGCGGCGAGCCCGCGACATGGGCGTAAATCAGCAGATTCGCATCGACAAGAATCATCGGAAATCTTCGCCCTCGGCAATCGCGAGGATTTCGGCCACATTGTCGAGGTTCGGTAAGCGTGAATTCCCCAGATCGACGGAGCGGGTGCGAAAGGCCCGTCGCGGCTTGTGGGGGGTGTTGGCATCTTTCAATCCACGACGCAAAACGTCGTTGACGATTTCCTTGAGACTCGCGTTACGGCTCTTTCGCATCCGCTCGAGCGCGACGGCTACATCCTCGTCGATTGTCAGCGTTGTTCTCATGCATCGAGGCATAAGATGTTTGATGCCTTGATGTCAACTAACATCGTGAAGGGAACGCATTGCCGGTCCCTGCCGGCCTGGACAGTCACGCCCTCCACCAATGCGGCGGGAGTCGCTGGTGCGGTCAGCACCAGTCCCCATTTGATCCCCTGGGCGGAAACCGGCAGCAGGATAGGGCGGAGCCGGACGGCGAACTGTTTGTCCGGCTCATTCAATCTGGATCGTTGATACTTGACTTCATCCTTCTCCTCCCACCACTGTCAACCCCTCCGCCCGCCAGCGCAGCATGCCACCTGCGAGATTGGCGATGCGGAGAAATCCCGCCTGTCGGAGAATGTTATACGCCTGCGCGGAGCGGCTGCCGGCGCGGCAGACGGTGACGATCGGAATTTCGCGCGAGAGTTCGCCGGCACGGGATTGCAGCGCGCCCAAAGGAATTAGTTTCGCCCCTTCGATGTGGCCCAGCGGACCGCTGAACTCGTCGGGCTCGCGCACGTCGATGATCTGTGTTTGTGCAATGTGTTCCTCCAGGGATTGCGGCGCGATCTCCCAGATGCCGGCGAAAGTGAAGGCGAGCGGCGCCCAGTCCGGGTCGGCTTCGCACGGCGCATCCTGCAGCGGGCGTCCGCAGCGCAGATTGGCGGGCACGGCCACGTCCATTTGTTTGGGATGGGCGAGTTTCAGATTGGCCATGTGTCCGCAGAAATCGCCCAGCGCAGCCTCGTCGCCAAGGCGCGGATTGTAACGCCTCTCCTCGCCGACGCTGGTGCAGGTCAGCCCGCGATAATCGTGCGCGGGATAGAGCAGGCAGGCTTCGGGGAGCGCAAATATCCGCTCGCGCACCGAATGATACATTTGCGCCGGATCTCCGCCCTGAAAATCGGTACGGCCGGTTCCGCGCACCAGCAGGCAATCGCCGGTGAAGGCGCGGCTGCGGTCGTCGCAAACATAAGTCACGCAGCCGCTTGTGTGCCCGGGCGTCGAAATCGCGCGCAGCGCATGACGGCCGAAGGTAATTTCTTCGCCGTTCCGCAGATAGCAGTCGGCGCCCTCCGCGCCGCTTGCTGCCGACAGCGCAACGCGGCTGCCGAGTTTCTCCTTCAGGAGCCAGCCGCCTGTCACATGGTCGGCATGGATGTGCGTTTCGAGAGTCCAGCGCAGCACCAGGCCCAGTTCGCCCAGCAGGGCCGCGTCGCGCCGCACCTGTTCGAATACCGGGTCGATCAGGACGGCATCCCGGGTTTGTTCGTCGCCAAGAAGGTAGGTGTAGGTCGAGCTTTGCGAATCGAAGAGCTGGCGGAAGATCAAGGCAGTATCTCCATGAATTGCATCTTTCGGCTCCGATCCATCGTGCGATCGGACGTGAACTTTCCTCGCGGCTGCTCCGCAAAGACAAGCACGCAAGAAATTACCCGCGCGCTGTGCCGCCCCGACGTCATTTTAGCAGAACAGGACAGGATCGCCGAACAGACAAGCAGGACCATGGCAAACCCGCCGCGAATGGGCCAAGCGGCAAGTGTTCCGGCTACGGAGCAATTAAGCTGTTGAAGCGACTCGGAAATCTCGAACGGTCATTGCCTGAGCCACCAAACTTTGTTGGTTAATCGATAATTAGAGTTTTACGTATTCTTAACCACATTATCTTGCGAGTGCTTCCTCTCTGCCTATTATGTTGATTCGTAATGTGATTCGCCTGATGGGCGAGACGGGGGTGGCGCACGATGCGTCCGGCCGTGAGGTCGCCGCGGGAGCGATACGGATTGCCGGGACGGCTTGGCGCGGGCGCGTGTCTGGCCGCTGCCTTTCCATGCACCGCCTTTGCGGCCAATGCCGCAGGATCAATCCGACCCCTGATCACGATCGGCGCGCTGGCGCTGGCGCTCGCCGCCGGGGTGTGGGCGCTCGCCTTGTTGCGGGCTATCCGACTGCTGCGCCGAAAGTTGCGGGAGGCGGGCGCCACGGCGCGTGCTGCCATCGGCGCGCGCGATGCCCTTATCGCTGCCGGGCGCGATCCACTGGTCGCCTGGGGCGGAGAAGAGGCGCCGGCGCGCAACTACAGCGGCGCGGAAACGATCCTGGAGTCCTGTCTGGCGGGAAGCGATGCCATCATATTGGCCGAAGCGCTCGATGCGCTGGCCGATCGCGGCGCACCGTTCCTCCTGAATGTGCGCGACGAACAGGGGCGGGCAGTGACTCTGCGCGGCCGCGCCGTCGGCGGCATGGCGGCCGTCTGGGTCGAGACAAACGGTCCGGCGGTCCAGACCGATTTTCGCGCCATTCTCGATGTCATTCCGGTGCCGATCTGGCTGCGCAACGAAAAGCGCGCTCTCGCCTGGGGCAACAGGGCGTTCCTCGCCGCTGCCGGTCAACCGGATATCGAAACCGCGGTTGCCGCGCAGGCTGCACTGGAGAAATCGGATCGCGATCTGGCCTCTGCCGCGCGCTCCGAAGGCCATGTTGTCGAATCCAAGCGCTTCGCCGTTGTTGCAGGCCAGCGCCGTGCGGTCGCGATGACACACATCCCGCTCGCCGACGGCGGAATTGTCGGAACCGCGATCGATGTAACCGATCTTTCCAACGCCGAGGCGACGCTGCAACAGCATATCGATGCGCATGCGGACACGCTCGACAAGCTGACTACGGCCGTTTCCATCTTCGATCGCACCCAGAGGCTGAGTTTCTACAACGACGCGTTTGCGCGGCTGTGGGATCTGCCAGATTCCTGGCTCGACCAGCATCCGAATAACGAGGAGATCCTGGACCAGCTGCGCGAAATGCGAAAGCTGCCCGAGCAGCGCGACTATCAGGCATGGAAGCGCCAGCGCCTCGCATTATACGAACAGTCGCTGGACTATGCGCCGGAAGATCTTTGGTATCTCCCTGGCGGCAAGACATTGCGTGTCATCTCGCAGCCGCATCCGTTTGGCGGCCTCACCTATCTCTATGAGGATGTCACGGAAAAACTTGCGCTCGAAAGCTCCTACAACACGCTGATCAAGGTGCAGTCCGCCACCCTCGATACGCTGAGCGAGGCCGTCGCCGTGTTCGGCCCCGATGCGCGGCTCAAGCTGCACAACGCAGCCTTCGCACGGTTATGGGAGCTGGACGCGACGGCGCTGGCGGGCGAACCGCATGTTCAGAAGATCGCCGAAGCCTGTATCGCGCATTATGGCGATGCGCCGATGTGGCAGAACCTGGCGGTCAGCGTCGCCTCCGGCACCGAGCACAGCAGGAGCTGGGGACAGGTCGAGCGTTCCGACCGGGCCATGCTCGCGGTTGCGCTCGCGCCGCTGCCCGATGGCGCCACCCTTGTTACATTCGCGGATGTGACCGACCGGTCGCGCATCGAGAGTGCGTTGCGGGACAGGGCGGAGGCTCTCGAAACAGCCGACCAGCTCAAATCCGATTTCGTTCACCACGCCTCGTTCCTGTTCCGCGATCCGCTGAATGCCGTCCACGGCTTTGCGAGCCTGTTGGCGGCGGGACAGGCCGGCCAATTGTCCCCCAAGCAGGCCGATTATGTGGACGCCATCCTCTCGGCGTCGAACAGCCTTGCGGATGTAACAAGCGACATTCTCGACCTGGCGCTCATCGATTCCGGCACGATGCGGCTCGAACTCGGCCAGGTGAACCTCAATGATCTCCTGTCGCGTGCCGCGGATACGCTGCAGAAGCATGCCGACAGTCTCGCCGTCGAATTGCGCCACGACTGGGATCCGCAGATCGGCTGGGTGATGGCCGACGGGCGCCGCATCCGGCAGGTCATTTTCAATCTGTTGTCCAACGCGTTCAAATTCACGCCGCCGGGAGGCAATATCACGTTGTCGGCAGCCATCGTCGGCGACGAAGTACAAATCGCCGTCTCGGATTCGGGGCCCGGCATCGCGCCCGAACTCAAAGCAAATGTCTTCGACCGGTTTACGGCCAAGGGCCGGGCCGGGCAGCCCGCAGGCGCCGGGCTGGGCCTTGCGCTCGTCAAACGATTCATCGAACTGCATGACGGCTGGGTCGAAATCGAAAGCGCCCCCGATCGGGGCACCACGGTCCGCTGCCACTTCCCGCGCCGGATGCAGATTACAACAGCGATAGCGGGATAGGCCTCTTCGAAGTAGAATTCACCACCAAGACACCAAGAACACCAAGTCAAAGCGCCATGCGCTTAATGCCATCTTTGAACAGAGGCACGTTGAAATTCATGAGATAGCCGAGCCGACATTTTGAAAGGCGCAGATAAGTTAGCAGTTGCGCCTGATGCAGCGGCGTCAGGCTATCAACCGACTTGATCTCCACAATCACAACACCGGCAAGTAACAGGTCGATGCGGTAACCTGCGTCGAGCCTTATCCCTTCATACGAAATCGGCAAAGCTGCCTGCCGGCGTATCTCAATTCCCTTTCGTTCGAGTTCGAAAGCAACGCAGTGCTCATAAGCTGATTCAAGAAGACCGGGACCAAGCGCAGCATGGACTCTCAACCCGGCATCGACCGCATTACGACCGATTGTATCGAGTTGAGCCGGGATCGGCTCAGGCATCTTGGTGTCCCTGGTGTCTTGGTGGTTTCCGGTACACCGCAGGTTACGGCAATGTTTGTCAATGCTGGCTCCTGGGCATGCGGACGATAAGTCCGTCCAGCGCGGACGAGACCTTGATCTGACAGGACAGGCGGCTCGTCGGTGCGAGGTCCTGCGCGAAATCGAGCATGGTATCTTCCATGTCCTGCTTCGGCGGCAGTTTGCCGGCCCAGGCCGGATCGACATGCACGTGACAGGTTGCGCAGGCGCAGGCGCCGCCGCAATCCGCCTCGATGCCCGGTACGAGGTTCTTGACCGCGCCTTCCATAACGGACCAGCCGGCGGGAACCTCCACGACATGTTCCTTGCCATTGTGTTCGATGTAAGTGATTTTTGGCATTGATCCTTCCGGTGTTCAGACAACAGATTTCATCGGTATCGAAACGTCTGCGAGCCGTGCGGGATCGACGGATACGCCGTCCGCGATCAGCTTGCGGCCCATGATATATTCCGGCGCGGCGTTTACGGCTTCGACCGCGGCGATACGCCCGTCGCGCAGGTGGAACACTGCAAACTTCCGCGCAGCCGGATCTCCGCGCCGCACGAGCAGGTCGCCCTCGCGCGCAAGACCTGCAATCTGCAGCTTCAGATCATATTGATCCGACCAGAACCAGGGCACTTCGCGATAGGGCGTCGGCCGGCCCAGCATGGCGAGCGCCGCATGCTTTGCCTGGTCGATCGCGTTCTGCACCGACTCGAGACGGATCGGTGCGCCGTCACGCCCGATGTGACGCGTGCAGTCGCCGGCGGCGAATATGGCGGGGTCTTTCGTCTGCGCGCAGCTGTCGACCATGATTCCATCGTCGCAGGCGAGGCCGGCGGCATCGGCAAGTTCGCTATTGGGAACAATTCCGATTCCGACCAGCGCAATATCGGCAGCCTGCGAGCGGCCGCCCGCGCGCACCGCTGTCAGATGTTGTTCGCCTTCGAACGCGTCCACGCCCGTGTTCAATGCGAAGCGCACGCCGGCCTCGCGATGCGTCCGTTCATAGAACCCGGAAATAGCCGGCGAAACGGCGCGCGCCATCACGCGATCGAGTGATTCGAAGACTGTTACTTCGAGGCCGTGTTTGACGGCGACGGCCGCGACTTCGAGTCCGATATATCCGCCCCCGACCACGGCCAGGCGTTTGCCTTTCGCGAACGAAGCACGCAGCCGGTCGACATCCGCGATGCTGCGCAGGTAATGAATGCCGCCGAGTTCCGCGCCTGGAACTTCCATGCGTCGCACCCGCGAACCGGTGGCGAGCAGGAGCCGGTCGTAGGGAAGCGACCGGCCGTCGGCGAGCGCAACGGTGCGCGCATTCCTGTCGATGCCGATAGCAGCGCTGTCCGTGATCAGGCCGCAATCCGCTTCCGCATAAAAGGCGGATGGCTTCAGGAAGAGTCGCTCGCGCTCGAATGTGCCGGCGAGATAGGCCTTCGACAGCGGCGGCCGCTGATAGGGCGGGAAAGATTCGTCGCCGACAAGCGTAAGCGCACCGGCAAAGCCTTCCGCCCGCAACGTGGCGACAGCCTGCGCGCCCGCCTGTCCGGCGCCAATAATGACAATGCGTTCCGACATATCGTTGCGATCGGTCTCGGGGTAAAGCGAAGGGTCCGCCGAAAGCGGCCGGGACCCGGTCACCACATGCCTTAGCGTGACTCGCGCGCCTTGGCAAAGTGGCGCGATTCGTGGTTATCGGGCGCGGGCGACCTCCCAAACTACAGGAGTTTCCGTGACAGATCTGTCCGCATTTCCGATCACGACGCGCTGGCCGGCGGCGCACCCCGACCGTTTGCAACTCTATTCGCTGCCGACTCCGAACGGCGTGAAAATATCCATCGCGCTCGAAGAACTCGAACTCCCCTATGAAGCGCACAGGATCGATATCGGCACGGGCGAAAATCTCACGCCGGAATTCCTTTCGCTCAATCCGAACGGAAAGATCCCGGCCATCATCGATCCCGACGGGCCCGGCGGCGTTGCTTTGGGATTGTTCGAATCGGGTGCGATCCTGGTTTACCTCGCGGAGAAATCGGGCCGTCTGCTGCCTGCGGATCCCGGCCGCCGCTATCAGACCCTCCAGTGGCTGTTCTTCCAGATGGGCCATGTGGGTCCGATGTTCGGCCAGCTTGGTTATTTCCATAAATTTGCCGGCAGGGAGATTTCCGACAAGCGGCCGCTCGAACGCTACCGAGACGAGTCCAGACGCATCCTCAGCGTATTCGAGACCCGTCTTGCCGGGCGGCAATGGATCATGGATGACGAATATACAATCGCGGACATCGCCACGCTGGGCTGGGTGCGCAACCTGATCGGCTTTTACGGCGCGCGCGACCTTGTGGCGTTCGACGAACTCACAAACGTTCCGGCATGGCTCGAACGCGGCCTTGCGCGACCGGCCGTGCAGCGCGGTCTCGATATCCCCGCGCGTGGCTGATTCCGGGAGCGCCAGCCAGCAAATCGGAAAAGCTTTGGCCTGTTTGGCAAGGGGGAATTAATCCGGAACGGGAATAGTGCCCGGCGGAGCAAAAGGGATGGCGACATGAATCCGCAAACGGGAATTCTGAGCCGCAAATATCTGTATTACTCTTCGGGATTGTTGTGCCTTTTTCTTGCGGTTGTTGCCGGAACGGACACGGCCTTGGCCGGAAGCGGTACGGTCACCATTGCCATCGACGCGAAGAAAAACGTCCATGCGATCAACCCGCAGATTTACGGTGTCGCGTTCGGCTCGACCGCGGATCTGACGGCATTGAATGCGCCGCTGAACCGGATGGGCGGCAATTCGATGACCACCTACAATTGGGCGCTCAACGCCGAGAACCTGGATGCCGACTGGTATTTCGAGAGCTACCCGCAAGACAGCGGCGTCCCGGGCGAGCAGGCCGATACTTTCGTTTCGGACAGCAAAGCCGCCAATGCGCTGCCGATGCTGACGGTGCCGCTGATCGGCTGGGTGGCCAATCTGGGTTCGAACCGGTCGATCCTGCCGAGCTTTTCGGTTTCCAAATATGGTTCGCAATGCGGGACCGATCCCTATTTCCCGGATGCGGGGGATGGTCTCGAGACGGATTGCAGCACCGACATCACCGGAAACGATCCGCATGACGCCTATCTGAAAGACAGTCCCAATCACGAGCAGAAATGGATCAGACATCTGCTCCAGACCTGGGGCGGCGCGAACAATGGTGGCGTTCCCTATTACCTGATGGACAATGAATCGAGCATCTGGTTCTCGACCCACCGCGATGTTCATCCGGTGGGGCCGCATGCGATCGAATACCGCGACAAGGTCATTGCCGAGTCGAAGAAGATCAGGATGGCCGACCCGCATGCCCAAATCGTCGCGCCGGAGGAATGGGGCTGGGAAGGTTATTTCTACAGCGGCTACGACCAGCAATATGCGGCCGAGCATGGCTACACCAAATGGCCCGATCACAAGAAGGAGCAGCACGGGATGGATTACATTCCCTGGCTGCTCAGCGAATGGAAGACGGCCGGCCATCCCGTCGATGTGGTGAGCGTGCATTTCTATCCGCAGGGCGGCGAATTCAGCGACGACGATTCCGAGCAGACGCAATTGCTGCGCAACCGGTCCACGCGGCAGCTCTGGGATCCGAACTATATTTCGGAGAGCTGGATCGACGCGCCCGTCTATCTGATTCCGCGCATGAAGAAGTGGATATCGAAGGATTATTACCCGGGCACGCCGGTCGCGATCACCGAATACAACTGGGGCGCCGAGGATTACATAAACGGCGCAACGACGCAGGCCGACATTTACGGGATATTCGGCCGGGAGGGTCTCGATATGGCGACGCGCTGGACCGTTCCCGACAGCAGCACGCCGACCTACAAGGCGATGCAGATGTATCGCAATTATGACGGCTCCGGGTCGGCATTCGGCGACACCAGTGTTTCGGCGGGCGTCCCCAATCCCGACGAGCTCTCGGCTTTCGCGGCGCTGCGCAGCAAGGGCGGCACGATGACCGTGATGGTGATCAACAAGGATCTGAGCAACGCCGCGCCCGTGAACCTGACGCTGGCGCATTTTGCTGCGTCGGGCTCGGCGCAGGTTTACCGGCTTACTTCGAGCAATGTGATCCAGAACCTGTCGAACATCGCATGGAGCAACGGTGTGCTGAGCGATCAGGAGCCGCCGCAAAGCATCACGCTTTATGTAATGCCTGACTGATGCCGGAAGCGGCGCGCCGACAGTCTACTCTCCGCGGGCGACGGCAGTCGAGAACGCGCTGCCGCCGCCGCGGATCGTGACTTTTTCAATGGTTGCGCCGGCGGCCAGCCGGAACTGCACATCCATGTCGAGAACGATCTGACCTGCCATCCCCGAGGGCGGCGTTTCTTTCAGCTGGAGGAGAAGATCGTGCGGATCGTTTTCCTGCGCGGCTGCCTTTGTCAGGACAACTTTCCATCCGGTCGAGGGGCATTGCACCTTTCCCGTTACGATCAGATCATGGGTGGCGCCGGCTCCGCCATCGACGAGCGCCTTGAACGTATCTTCGTCCGGTTTGCATCCGGCGCCGAACGCCGGCGCGGAAGTAACGACCGCCAGGACTGCGGCCACGGAAACCGCCCGCAGCCTGATCCAGGCAAGTGATCCGGCCATATCTGCCTCCGGCTGTTACGCGTATGAGCGGCGTTGGATCAAAGCACTATTTGCCCTTATAGGCCACGCGCCAGACGGTGTTGCTTTTGTCATCCGCGATGAGCAGGCTGCCGTCCCTGGCGACGACAAGGCCGGCCGGACGGCCCCATACTTTCGCGGGAGATGTGGTGCCGCCCCACCAGCCGGTGACGAAGTTTGTGTAGGCGTTCTCGGGCCGGCCATTTGCGAAATGGATCCGCACGACCTTGTAGCCGGTGGGATGGGCGCTATTCCACGAGCCGTGCAAAGCCACAAAGGCGTCGCCTTTGTATTCGGCAGGAAACTGGTCGCCATTATAAAAGACCAGCCCCAGCGGCGCCGAATGCGCCTGAAAAAGTACATCCGGCGTTCTGGCTTTGGCGACGAGATCGGGGTGTTTGGACCCGAAAGTGGGATCCGGGTGCGGGCCGGTATAGGCATAAGGCCAGCCGAAGAAGTCGCCCCGATGGATCTGCGTGAGATAATCCGGCGGCAGGTTGTCGCCCAATCCGTCGCGCTCGTTCACCGTCACATAGAGATTGTCCGTACCCGGATAAAACGCAATGCCGACGGGATTGCGCAGGCCGCTGGCGAAAGTCGTCAGAGTTCCGTTCGGGTTGACCTTTTGCACGCTCGCATAGGGCAGCGGGTTTTCGGCGAGATTGTCCTTGCTGCCGATCGTAAGAAACAGATCGCCACCGGAATCGAAAACGATGTCGCGGGTGAAATGTCCCACGCCCATGGCGGGCGTCGTATCGGCCACATGCACACGTTTCCCGGTGTTTTTCAGCGCACCATCTTTGTATGGAAGCTTCCAGATCGATTTTGTGTCGGCGACATAGAGCGAGCCGTCGTGAATCGCGAGCCCGTGCGGCTGCGCAAATCCGGATGCGTAGGTCGAAATCCGCGCCGCGCGCGCGCCGTCTGACGAAGGTCGCAACACCACGACCTTTCCCGGGTCGGACTCTGCCAGGAACACATCGCCGTTGGGCGCGACGGTCATCCACCGGGCATTCTGCACGTCTGCCGCAAAGACGGAGACAGCAAACCCGTCGGGCGCCCTGGGAAGCGCACCTGCCGGCCTCGGCACGATTTTCGACGTCTCATCGACAGCGGGCGTTGCGAAAGGCCTGGGCAGGCTCGCGACCGGGATGGCGAAGCGCTGCCCGGGTGCGTCCGCGGCCCGGGCAGTGGTGGCGGCAAGCGTCAGCAGAAGCGCAGCCGTACTTTCTCGAAACATGAATTTCACTCCGTTGCCCGACCGCGCTCCGCTTTGGGCGGGAACATTTCATCAGTGCAAACGCCCGGTCAACGCTTCGCGTTCAATTGTAACGCATTCGGCGAGCTGCGATCGGCAGGGCACTTCCAAGAGGGAGGTGCAGCATCCCGCAATATTCCACTTGCAGACAGCCCGCGCTATTCTCATCCCCGCGGCTACGTAAGTAACAGCGGCACCCTATGTTCCCCGCCGAACGGATAGTCTGTCTCACCGAGGAAACCACCGAGACCATTTATCTCCTCGGTGAGGAACGGCGCATCGTTGGCATCTCGGGTTACACGGTGCGGCCGCCGCGCGCGCGGAAGGAGAAGCCGCGCGTTTCCGCCTTCATCAGCGCCGATATTCCGAAAATCCTCGCGCTCGATCCTGATCTCGTTCTGACATTTTCGGATCTCCAGGCCGATATCGTCGCCGGCCTGATTCGTGCGGGCGTGGCGGTGCACGCCTTCAATCAGCGCAGTATCGCCGGCATTCTCGACATGATCCGCATGGTGGGATGCTTCGTTGGCGCGGAGAAGCGCGCAGAGGCGCTGGTGATGCAATTCACGAAGCGCATCGAGGACGTACGGTCCGCGACTTATGCTCTGGCTGGGCGGCCGAAAGTGTATTTCGAGGAGTGGGACGATCCGATGATCTCCGGCATTCAATGGGTGTCAGAACTGATCACTATCGCGGGCGGTGAGGATGTTTTTCCCGAACGGGCGGCAGGAAAATCCGCGACGGAGCGCATCGTCACAATCGATCGGGTCATTGCCGCAGCACCCGACATCATCATCGGCTCGTGGTGCGGCAAGAAGTTCAGCTCGTCCAGACTTGCGGGCCGCCCCGGCTTCGATGTTATTCCCGCCGTCCGCACCGGACGCCTGCACGAAATCAAATCGCCCATCATCCTGCAACCCGGTCCCGCCGCGCTGACGGACGGCCTCGATGCATTGCTCAGGATTATCCGGCCGGAATAATAAGGTCTGTGCGGAGCCTCATGCTGATGAGCCCCGTAGCAACGTCCGGCGGAAGAGCGCATCGCCGATCAGGACCGTTATTACCGAGAGCCCGAATATGGGCAGCAGAAGCACCATAAAAGCGGCGCCCGCCCGCAGCCCGGGGGGCCAGCGCGTGTCGGTTCGCGGCGGCGCGGCGAGTTTCCCCGAAGGACGCCTTATCCACCACGATGTTATGCCCGTGACCGCCAGCCAGACGAGCGAGAGCGCAAACAACGTATTCAACCACAAATTTGCTGCGCCGAAATCGCCCTGATGGACATGGATTCCAAAAGCGACAAAGCGCGGGATCGCCGGCAACCGGTTGTTGGTGAAGTCGGCATCGATATGGCCGTTGCCGGGCGCGGCCTGCAGCGTGTGATCGGTTTGCAGCGTACGGACATTGGCGAGCCACCAGCCCGCATTGTCCCATGGCGCCAGGCGTATATCCAAAGTACCTCGCACGCCCCGCGCACGCGTTTCTCGAACTGCTACATCGAGCGCCTGGGAGGATTGCAGGATCTGTTGCGGTGTAGCGCCGCCATTCGAGAACGGGGCTGGACTCGATTGGCCGGTGACTGTTTCAATGCGCCGGAGCACTTCGCCGCCCCAGAAGCTCGTCCAGGGCAGAGCGCTGATGAGGAAGAAAAGAAATACCAGCGAGAAGATCACTGCCACGCCGGAATGAAGATCGCGCAGCATGACCCGCGTGCCGAGATGAAAGCGCGGCCAAAGCGCCTGCGGGAATTTCCGTCGCCGCGGCCACCACAGATAAAAGCCGGTCAGTATCATGACGATTGCCCAGCAATCGCCGAGCTCCAGCAGCCAGCTGCCGGCTTTGCCCAGGGGCCAGCCGCCATGCAGCGACCGGCTCCAGCCAGGCAGCCAGTCGATCGCCGGCAAGCGCCCAAGCACGCGTGCCGTGTGCGGATCGACAAACACCGGATAGGGCAGGCCCGAGGGACTTTGTAACAACACCGTCGTACTGCGCGCGGGATCGTCGGGCAGCAGAATTCCAATCACCGCTGGCTGCCCGGAAGTGTTGGCCATCGGCATTGCCATGTTGATGCCGCCCGGCATCATGGGCATGCCCATATGAGGTGCGCGGTGTTTGTTAGCCGGTTCAGGGCTGACGGGAAGATCTGCAAGCGCTGCTGCAATCTGGGTACTGGGCTCCGCATGGCTCGCGGCCGGTGGGACGAAACGCAGCTGCGGATAGGCCCGGTCCATCCACCATTCGGACCACAGATAAAGCGTTCCCGTCGTGGACTGCCATAATACAAACGGAATGACGATCAGCGCCGCGAAGAAGTGCCAGCGCCAGAGCATGCCGTAATAACGAGGCCGGGTTGTCGCTGCGCCCATGTCCTACTCCAGCCTCAGCCGCAACCCGCTCATCACTTCGAACGGCGTGCCCAGGATCGGAACACCGCCACCATTCGTTGCAATATAGCGCGTGCCGAAGAGATTCTGGATGGCAGTGTAGGCCGTGAGATGTTCGGTGAGATCATAACTGCCGGAAATGTCGACGGTGAAATGCCCATTCTGTATCAATCCGTCGGCGGGGTGGGCGTCGCCATAGCTCTTCGAGATATAACGAAGCACGGCGGCCGCGTGCCATCCGGAACTGTCTGTATAACTCAGCGACGCGCTGGCATTGTGCATAGGTACGCCTTCGAGCCGTTCGCCGACCGCCGTCGGGTCATAGGGGCTCGAAGTATAATGCGAGTCGGCATAGGTGTAGGTCCAGATGCTCGAAAAGCCGCTACCCATGTCCCAGGTCAATTCTTCCTCGATGCCTCGCGCCACAGCCGAGGCCGAATTGATGTTCCGTGTGCAGGTCAAATAGGTGAAAGTCTGCTGATCATAGCCGCAGGTCACGCCGAGAATGTTCGGATATTCCGAGGACAAAAGAGTCCGCTGCGTGATCAGATTGCTGATCGTGCTGTTGTAGAGCGTGAACTGGCTGCGGATGGTTGAGTTCGTGAAGTCGAAACCAATCTCTTCGCCCTCCAGCGATTCCGGCGACAAAAGCGGGTCGCCTTCATAGATGCCCGCGGCGGTGTCCGCGTAAGTGCGATAGAGCTGATCCAGCGTCGGCGCGCGGAAAGACTGATAATAGGCGCCGCGAATCGCGAAGCCGTCATCCAGCATGTATTTCGCATCGATCCGCGGCGTGAAGCGGTATTTGCTTTCGTCCGGAATGTTGGCAAAGCCGGGCGGGAAGGTGTCGATGCCGTTGCTGCTGAGATAATACTGGTAGCGGATGCTGCCGAGGATTTGCAGTGGCGCGACGGGGACGATTTTTGCCTGCGCAAATCCCGCGGCGAAGAGCTGATCGCCACCGCCAATGATGGTCGGTGCCGCAAGACCACCGGCCGGCGCATAGTAATTCGCAACGTCATGCCCGGTAATCTGATGCACATCGCCGCCGATGCCGACGGACTTCACCCAGTCCGTCATGTCATGCGTCAGCACCAGTGAGGCGCCATTGTCGCTCGCCGCGGTGACGTGCACGTTCGAATTGTATTCCGTGGTGAAGGTCAGGAGGTGCGGGTTGTTGGTGATGAAGTGATTGTCGTTGTGGAAATAGGTTCCTGTCAGACTCGTTTCGTCGTCGAAGGTTTTGGTGAAGCCGCCGTCGAAGGTCAGCAGTTCCTGCGTATCGACGCCGATGGGCGTGGACAGCACCTGGTCGTCGGCGCCGTAGTGGAAATTCACGAAGCCGGTGAGGCCATCTCCCGGCATGAAATCGGCGCGCAGACCGACATTGCGCGCGGCGTTGCTTGTCGGCGTGTAAACCGGCGAACGCAGATTGAGCGTACCGAAACTCGTCCAGGTCGCAGGCGTCGTCTGATAGCCGTCCGTGCCCTGGAAGGCGCCGTCGAGTCGGAGGGTCATCCAGTCGTTCGGAACATAGGTTCCGAAAATGCTGGTGTCATAGCTGCCATAATTTCCGCCCCCGGCCGCGATATCGAGTTGGTTCGCTGCCGGCGTCCGCGTGATCACATTTACCACGCCACCCATTGCCGTGTTGCCCCAGAGCGGCGAGCCGCCACCCCGCACGACCTCGACGCGTTCGATATCGTTCAGCGGCACCAGATTCCATTGGATATAGCCGAAGAACGGATCGTTGACGGGAATGCCGTCGACCATGACGAGCATGCGCGTCTCCGTGGTCGGCAGGCCTCGCATGCCTTCATTGTAGGCGGTGGGGTGTCCGACATCGGGGCCGATATTGGTCAGCACCATGCCGGGGACATCGCGCAGGATGTCGTCCAGCCCCTGCGCGGGCGTGGCTGCGATCTGCTCGCTGGAAATGACGCTGATGCTTTGCGGCGCGTTGCCGAGCGCGGTTGCTGTCCGCGTCGCGGTGACGACGACGGTTTCCGGCTGGCTGTCGGATTGGGCAAACGCCGGCATGACCCCTGCCGCCCAGGAGAGCGATAAGAGGCCGGCAGCGATTGCGCAGCGTTCCGCCGATGGCGCGCTGCGGGCGGCGATTGGAACGATGGACATGAGAGTCCCCGAAAACACGTGAACGACCGGACGTCCGCCGCAGAGGCGGAGTCGCGAAAAAAATCAGGCCGTTACGCTTTGGGGCGGTGCGCGAGGGGGCTGGAGAGAATAAGGCCGGGCTGCAAAGCGGAAGGTGCGGTGCGCGGCGCCGGTGACCGCTATCGCATATTGCGCGGGCGCCGGGATTGTTGCGGCGATTACGGGCGTCGAGAAATGCGGGGCCGCAGCGAAGGGGCAAACTTCCTGGCGATGCTGATCGCCGGGTGACTGCTTGTGCCCAATGTTCGAGCGGGCGGCCGCAAGGTGAACCGCTCCGTCCATCGCGCAGATCGTGATCGGCGCGCCGCCCCCCGACGGCATCCAGCCCGCCGGGATCAGGCCATGCAGAAGTATCGCGAGAAGCGCGACATAGGTGGCTGCGAGGCGCGTGCAATATCCCACGGCCCCCTATGTGCCCGTGATTGCGGCTCATTTGCAAGCGAGCCGCGCGGCAGAGTTCGGGCGCTGTTTGACAGGGCCGGTCGGCGCGACTCGACGAACGGGGTTGGGAAATGTTCGACGGTACGGGAGCGATCGGCGATGCACCGTTATCTATCCCGATGCCGCCGCACGTCGGGCCTTCGGCGACAGGCGATTGCCTGTATTCGCCGTCTTACCGGTGCCAATGCGTGAGGGCGTTTGCGAATCCGGTGTTCCAGCGCGCCTGTTCGGGATCGCTGGTATACGGGTTGAGCGCCGTGATCTTCTCGCTGTCGAGCTGCAAGAGCGCCGCGAGCGGCACGCGCCGCGCCGCGTTCCAGCCCTCGGCCTCGATCCGGCTCAGTCGAAAGGCGTCCCCCGACGTCACGGCCGCGCACGCTCCGCCGCGATCAGCTCCTTGACGGTCTCGCTCGGACGGCACAGACGGGCGGTTGTTTTCTCGCCGTTTTGAACCACGACGATCGGACGGTTGAGCAGGATCGGGTGCGTGGCCAGTATGTCGAGCAACTCTTCCTCGCTGACATCCTTGCCGTTGAGGCCGAGTTCCGCGAACAGCGGTTCCTTCTTCCGCACGATGCTCCGCACCGGGACTTTCATCTGGCTGGCGAGTGTGGCGATGGCCTCGCGTGACAGGGGCGTTTGCATATACGGGAGAATTCGCGGCTCGTAGCCCGCTGCGCGGATGGCAAAGAGGGCGTTGCGCGAGGTGCCGCAATTCGGATTGTGATAGATGGTAATTTCCAAGGCGTCGGTCTCCTTCAGGTGTTGCGCGCGCGATGCGACAGGCTGATGCAAGCCGCTGGGGCTGGTGTTTCCCGCGGGGCCGCCCGCCATGGATCGGCGGTTCGCAGCAACGCCTCCCGGTGAGATATAGTGCGAAACAGCCCCAACTCAAGCGTTGCGCAGAATTTGCAGGCGCCGGGCCGGCGTCCTCCTGGCCGGGGAACTTTCCCGCCGGTGCCGGAACGGACGCGTCGTAATTACTGATTAGCTCCGTTTGCGCGCGCAGCGGCCGAAAACAGAAGTGTAATATGTTAGCTCGCCATTTGTGCCCGGCGACGGTGCGCGCCGTCATTTATTGCGCGCATCGGCGGGGTCGATGGGGTTTGATCGCCATCCGGGCAGGCGCCGCCTTATTGCAACCAATTCCGTCCCGTGCGTTAACTCTGCAGCCCGACATTGGCGACCGGAGGGGGCGCGATATGGAATCTCACCGGGAACGGGCCATGCGATACCGCCACTACGCCGAGGAATTGCGGGTCGTGGCGGCGGGCTGGCAGCACGTAGAAACGATCGGCAAGCTGAATATTCTTGCCGAAGACTACGATCATATGGCGGACGCCCTGGAGCAGGAGCGCGGAATGCTTCTGCCGGCTGCAGAGTAGGCTGCGCGCTTAGCGGCCGGACAGCTGATTTGCAATCGAACGCGCCACCGCTTCCGCGACCTTGATGCCGTCGACGGCTGCCGAGAGGATGCCGCCGGCAAAGCCCGCGCCTTCGCCCGCGGGATAGAGGCCGGTGGTGTTCGGGCTTTCGAAACCGGCGCCGCGTTTGATGCGGATCGGCGACGAGGTCCGCGTCTCCACGCCGGTGAGGATCGCATCTTCCATCGCAAAGCCCGGGATCTGGCGTGCGAAGGCGGGGATGGCCTCGCGAATCGCCGCGATCGCATAATCCGGCAGGCAATCCGACAGGTCGGTCAACTGCACGCCGGGCCGATAGGACGGCGTCACCGCGCCCAGTGAAGTCGAAGGCCGCCCGGCCAGGAAATCACCCACAAGTTGCCCCGGCGCCTTGTAATTACTTCCGCCGACTTCGAAGGCACGCGACTCCCATTTGCGCTGGAGATCGACCCCGGCCAGCACATGTTCGGGATAATCCTCCGGCGTGATGCCAACCACGATGCCGGCATTGGCGTTGCGCTCTTTGCGCGAATACTGGCTCATGCCGTTCGTCGCGACGCGGCCCTCTTCGGAGGTTGCCGCCACCACCGTCCCGCCCGGGCACATGCAGAAACTATAGACCGCGCGACCATTGGCGGCGTGATGCACCAGCCGATACTCCGCCGCGCCAAGCTCCGGGATCGTCCTGCCATAACGCGCGCGATCGATGATCGATTGCGGATGCTCGATGCGGAAGCCGATGGAGAATGGCTTGGCTTCGATATCGACGCCGCAATCAAATAACATCTTGAACACATCGCGCGCCGAGTGCCCAGGCGCGAGGACAACATGTTTTGTCGCGATATGCTCGCCGCTCGCCAGCACTACGCCCTGCACTTGCCGGCCCGCATCAATATCGAGCGCAACCACGCGACTCCCAAACTGATACTCGCCGCCCAATCCCTCGATCGTCCTGCGCAAACTCTCCACCATCGTCACCAGCCGGAAGGTGCCGATATGCGGATGGGCTTCGGTGAGAATGTCCTCCGGCGCTCCCGCCTTCACGAACTCTGCCAGCACTTTGCGCCCCAGATGCCGCGAATCCTTGATCTGGCTGTAGAGCTTGCCGTCGCTGAACGTACCCGCGCCGCCCTCGCCGAACTGCACATTCGATTCCGGATCGAGAAGGGATTTGCGCCACAGCGCCCAGGTATCTTTGGTGCGCTGGCGCACCGCTTTGCCGCGCTCGAGGATGATCGGCCGGTATCCTGCCTGCGCCAGGATCAGCGCGGCGAACAGGCCGCACGGCCCTGCGCCGATCACCACCGGCTGGAGGAACGGCGCTGCCGGGGCGCGGACCGCACCGGGATATTCGAGATCCGTCGTGCGCGTGATATGCGGATCGTTCTTCACCCGCCTGAGCACATCCGTTTCGTCAACGAATTCGGCGTCGACGATGTAGGAATACACGATCGCGGATTTCTTGCGCGCATCGACGCCGCGCTTGAACACCGCAAAACGCGTCAGTTCGTTCACCGACACGCGCAGCTTCCTGAGCAGCGCGCTTTTCAGCGCCTCCGGCCCGTGATCCAGCGGCAATCTGATTTCGGACACCCGCAACATGGCCGGTGGCTTAGGTGATGGCGGCGGCGAAGGGAAGGAAGCATAGATAGGCGATGACGACGACGGCGGCAGTGATCGGCGCGGGGCCGGCAGGCCTGATGGCAGCGGAAGTGTTGAGGGCGGGCGGCGTGGCCGTGACCCTGTATGAGCGCATGCCGTCGGCCGGCCGGAAATTCCTGATGGCCGGGCGCGGCGGCCTCAACCTCACCCATTCCGAACCGCTCGACCTGTTCCTCGCCCGCTACGGGGCCGCGGCCGGGCATCTGCGCCCGATGCTGGAAGCTTTCCGGCCGCGCGCCCTGATCGACTGGGCCGACACGCTCGGCGCCGACACTTTCACCGGCTCCAGCGGCCGTATTTTCCCCAGGGCGATGAAAGCCTCACCGCTGCTGCGCGCCTGGCTTGCACGGCTCGAACGCCAGAATGTCCGCTTCCGCCTGCGGCATGACTGGCGCGGCTGGGCGAATGGCGCGCTTTGTTTCCACACACCGGCGGGCGCGGTCACCGATACGCCCGACGTCACCATTCTCGCGCTTGGGGGCGCAAGCTGGCCGCGCCTCGGCGCCGATGGCGGCTGGACTAATCTGTTGCAGGAGAAGGGTGTGGAGATCGCGCGGCTCCGTCCCGCCAATATGGGATTCGACGTGAGCTGGAGCGAACTCTTCCGTTCCCGCTTCGCCGGCCAGCCGCTGAAGAATGTCAGGCTCCGCTTCGGCGGCCATACGGCGCGCGGCGATGCGATGATCACAAATTATGGCATCGAAGGCGGCGCGATCTACGCTTTGTCATCGACCTTGCGAGAAGCACTCGCCGGCGCGCAGCCGGTCACGCTCGATATCGACCTGCGCCCCGACCTCTCGCAGCACCAGATCACGAGACGTCTCGCCCGCCCGCAAGGCAAAGCGTCGCGCGCTAATTACCTGCGCAAGGCCCTCGGCCTGTCGCCGCTGGAAACAAATCTCCTGCGCGAGACCGGCACGCCACCCGACCGTCTCAAATCCATCGCCGTGACGCTCGTCGGCCAGCAGTCGCTGGCCCGCGCCATCTCCACCGCAGGCGGCATATCCTTCGGCGCGCTCGACGCTATGCTGATGCTCAAAGCATTACCTAACATTTGGGCCATCGGCGAAATGCTCGACTGGGAAGCCCCCACCGGCGGCTATCTGCTCCAGGCATGTTTTTCGACGGCAGTGTTTGCTGCGCGGGGCATTCTGGCGAGGAAATCCGCATAATGCGTCAGACAAAACTCTGTGGACGCAAATCATTAGCTGTAGCGCCGGAACAGCGGGCGCCCAAAAAAGAGTCTCCAGACATTGCAAGCGGTTCCTATACATGATTTGGCGAGCATCGCATGACTTTATGTCGCTTGTTTTCCGATGATTGGCGCTGTCTATCGCGCATATAGCGCGACTTATGTCCTTCGCATAAGCTCGCGATGACACTGCGAGGAATACAATGACGCTCGACCTGCACAAAAAGTTCTATGCCGAACTCGTGACCGCCAAGGGCGGAGTCAGGAACGAGGTCATCACAGCGGCATTCGCGGCAACCGACCGTGCAAAGTTCGTCGGCAGCGGACCCTGGAAGGTTTTCACGGCAGCTGGTTACATCGAGACGCCCGGCGATGACCCCGCCTTTCTGTATCAGGACATTCCCGTTGCACTCTGCGCTCGGCGAACGATCAACAATGGGGAACCGAGTCTCCATACCCGCTGCATAGGCGCGCTGAAGCCGCTCACCGGGGAAAATGTCCTGCACGTTGGGGCCGGCACAGGCTATTACACGGCTATCCTGGCGAACCTCGTCGGGCCGACGGGTTCGGTCGTAGCGTTCGAGATTGAGGCCGATCTGGCCGCGCGGGCCGCTGCCAATCTGGCCGATCTTCCGCAGGTTGAAGTCTGCGGCCGTTCCGCCATGGAAACGAAACTGCCTGCGTCGGATGTCATCTACGTCAATGCCGGCGCGACATATCCGCCTGCGGAATGGCTGGACGCGCTCAAACCGGGAGGCAGGCTGCTATTCCCTCTTACCGCAAACCACGGCGCGGGACTGATGCTCATGATCACGCGTTCGCCGGAAGAGCGCTACGCCGTGAATATCGTATCTGGCGCTGCCTTTATCCCATGTATCGGTGCTCGCGACGAGCAGGGTTCAACGGCCTTGATGACGGCGCTTGCGAAGGGTGGCCACGCATCCGTTCGTTCCCTGGTGAGAAGCAATCAGCCGGACGAAACAGCCTGGCTCAGCGGAAACGCTTGGTGGTTTTCAACACGCGGGGTGACTTGAGACTTTAATAGTTGGTTAGACCCAGAACTTACTGGCCCCGCTGTTTATATTGGGGAGCATGATACATGAATGACTGGGAAGCGAGCAGGAGCCCGCTCTATGCTATATGGGTTGCCTTTACTTGGCGGGCTGTAACGGCTGGCCTCGCTACAACGCTGGCATTCATCGTCGTCAAGCGCGAACTTCTGAATATCGGAGCTACGGCGCCTGGTTGGGGGAGCACGGCTCTTTGTCGTCCGTCTGGCGATCGCATTCATAATTTCATGTGCCCAGACGCAATGTGATCGCGTCAATGAGCAAATAGGCAACTCGTTTGCATCGACGTCTCAGGGACGACCATAATGACATATACCAAAATGGTTGACAATAGTCCGATTTGGTGATATGAGCACCGGGTTGAATCCTGTGAGGCGATCATGACCGAATACCCTGCCAACTTTGCTGTCGGTCGCGGGACGCCGCCCGGGGCCGCGAAGCTTGCGAAATTGCGGTTTCAGCAGGCGCTTTATGCGGCGCTGGAGGGCCGCGTGGAGGAGATCGAGGGCGGGAAGGCGGAGAATGTGGTCGCGGCCATCGCGCAGCGGGCGGTACTCGATGCGGTGGCCGGGAAAGCAACCGCACGCCGTCTGGTGCTGGGCTTGATCGATGCGGAGTGCGAGAGGGCTGACAGCGAAGCGGCGGACGCAGGCGCCGAAGCAAACGAAACGGAGCTGCTTTCCCTGCTGCAGGGAAAAACGCAGGGAAACAAAAGAGATTCGCTGGAGGAAATGCTTTGGCCGGATGATCCGTGGCACCAATTCGTCGAGCTGCCGGATGAGGACGCGCGGAGCGCACACGCGACCAATTTGTTGTCCGCCGGGGCGCCCCCCAGGCCGAAAAATAAAGCCGAACTGCTTTCCCTGGTGCAGGGAAAAGAGCAGGGAAACGGAAAAGAAAAGCCGCTGTTTCTTGGCGCCGCGCCGGGAGCGGATCGCAATAGCTGGAATGCGCGTCCCGGAGGCCGGACATCGGCGACACTGATGATGAGTTCCGCGGATGTTTCTTTGGGAAACACTGCCCGGTTCGTGCCGCCGCGCGGCGGTCAGAGCCCGAAAGTGAGAAAGTCGATGGCTGTGTCGCCATAGTTGCGCGAATCGGTTGGCGCGAAATGTTCGACGGCCGGGATTGTTTCATCCAGCGCGCGCTCGGCGACGAGAAGTGCGCGCGGCGCCAGCCATTTGCCGTCGCGCAGCGAGGCGAGGGCCGGTGCCAGCAAATTCTGGCGATAGGGCGGATCGAGAAACACCAGATCGAACGGGCCGCCGGCGCCCGCCGACATCGGGCCCAGCTCCGTCGCGTCCCGTCGCCAGATTTTCGTCGCGCCGGTCAGCGCGAATGTTTCCACATTCTGCCGAAGCAGGCCGCGGGACTCGGCAGAATTGTCGACAAACAAACAAAACCGCGCGCCATGCGACAGGGCCTCGATACCCATTGCGCCGGTGCCCGCAAAGAGATCGGCCACACGCGCGCCGTCCAGCGGAAAGCCGATGCCGAAATCATTGTGCAGGAGGATGTTGAAAACAGCCTGGCGCACGCGATCCGCCGTCGGCCGCACACGATCGTCGTCCGGGCCGGAAAGCGCGCGGCCGCGAAAATTTCCGCCTGTTACGCGCATAGGGGTTTCTTGAGCCAGTAAAGATTGTGCGTGCCGTTCAGATAGGGCAGTTCGGCGAAAATTTCATAGCCCTGTTTCTCGTAGAAGGGCCGCGCCTGCCAGCTCAACGTCATCACACATGCAAGCTGCACACCGCGATTCTTTGCTTCGGTTTCTGCCATCGCCATCAGCCTTGCGCCGTAGCCGCCGCGGCGAAGGGGTTCCTCGACGAATAGATCCTGGATGTTCATCACGTCGAAACGGATCGAAGCGAGGAGGCCGCCGCGAACCTGACCGTCCGCGTCGCGCAGCACCACGTTGAAATGGCGCCGCTCCGACTGCGCCATCGCCGCGCGGTTGAAGCCGCGCAGGCCCGCATGGATTACGGCCTCGACCGCTTCGTCGGGCGGTTCGATTGCGAGGTGCAGGCGGTCCGTCAATGCTGTCTCCAACCTGTGCGCCGTTGTCTTGCGCGGCGCAGTTTATCTAACATCGTCCGGCACGGCAGAGGCGATTCGACATGGGCACCGCATTTGCGGTCGGATTCGGCAGTGCGGCGGTGCTGGTCTTCGCGGCGGCGTTTCCGATCGTCAACCCCGCCGGCAGCGCGCTCATCTTCCTCGAGATCACGCGGCATTTCGGACATCCCGTGCGCGAGCGCCTGGCGCGCAAGATCGCGTTCTACAGCTTCCTGATCCTCAACGGCTCGCTGCTTGTCGGCAGCTATGTGCTCGAATTTTTCGGTGTCTCGGTTTCGGCGCTGCGCGTGGCGGGCGGCATTGTAGTGGCCGCGGCGGCATGGCGGCTGTTGCAGCAGGGCGACGACGATCCGGACAAGGAGGAAGCGGCCGCCCAGCAGCCCTCGCCCGAGCAACTATCCGGCATGGCGTTCTACCCCTTCACCATGCCGCTCACGACCGGGCCCGGAACCATCTCGGTGATGATCGCGCTTGGCACCAGCCATACTGTCAACGATCCGCTACCCCTGCGCCTCGCATTCGATCTCGCCGCGCTGCTTGCCAATGCGGTGCTGACGTTGATGGTCTATCTCTGCTTCGCCTATGCCGACCGCATCCGCCATGTGCTCGGCAATACCGGCACGACCATCGCTTTGCGGCTGTCGGCGTTCATCCTGCTGTGCATCGGTGTGCAGATTCTCGGCAGCGGCTTCGGCGAATTCCTCAGCGCCCTGAAACTGCATTGATCGGCTCACAATCCGTTGGTTGGGCTGGCGGTCCGGAACCGGCCCGGCTATAGGCGCAGGCCATGCACCAGCTGCGCCAGCTGACCTTCGCGATCCTTTTCGCCTGCGGCGCACTCACGCCCGCCGCGGCGCAGATCGATTCCGCCCCCAAAGTGCATGCGCGGCTCATCGCCGAGGAAAGCGCGGTCGCGCCGGGGCAGACGGTCACGGTTGCGCTGGAGCAGGATATCCGGCCCGGCTGGCATACCTATTGGCGCAATCCGGGCGAGGCGGGCGAGCCGACCGAGATCGTATGGACGCTGCCGGCCGGCTGGCATGCCGGGCCGATCGCCTGGCCCTATCCCAAGGAGCTGCCGGTCGGGCCTCTGATGGATTACGGCTATGAAGGCCGGCCCTGGCTGCTGGTCGATATCACCGTCCCCAAAGATGCGAAGCCCGGCTCTGCGGCCACGCTCCGCGCAGCGGTCGACTGGCTGGTCTGCGAGGAGATCTGCGTTCCCGAAAACGCGACGCTGACCCTGCCGCTGACCGTCGGCGCCGCGCCGGGAAAGCCCGATCCAAGGCTGGCGGAACGATTTGCCGCCGCGCGCGCGCTCCTGCCGGTGGCGTCGCCCTGGCCGGTGCGTTTCCGCCTCGGCCAGTCGCTCGATTTGTTTGTCGCCGCGCCCAGGCTCGGCAACGCGCAAGCCCTCGAGGCGCATTTCTTTCCGTTCACCGAAGGCTTCGTGAAAGGCATCGCGCCGCAGCATTGGCAGATATCACCGCAAGGTCTTTCGCTACAAATCGCGCCGGGCAAGCACAGCAGTGGATTGCGCGCCTTGAACGGCGTTCTGGTGCTGAAATCGGCCGGCGCACCAACCCAGGCGCTCACGATTTCGGCGACGCCCGGGCCTGTGCCGGATTTCAATTCCGACAATGGCATCTCGCTGCCGCTTGCGGTGCTGTTCGCGTTCTTGGGCGGCGTGATCCTCAATCTGATGCCTTGCGTGCTGCCGATCCTGGCGATGAAAGCGCTTGCCATCGCGAGCAAATCCGGACGCACCCATGAAGCCGCGGGCGAAAGTCTCGCCTATGGCGCGGGCGCGGTGCTGAGCTTCGCGCTGCTCGGCGGAACCGTCGTCGCATTGCGCGTTGCGGGGCAGGCGGTCGGGTGGGGATTCCAGCTGCAGCAGCCGGTCACCGTGGCCGCGTTCGCGCTGCTGCTTTTTGCGGTCGGGCTCAATCTGTCCGGTGTGTTCGAAGTACCGGGGCTTGGCGCCGGCGAGGCGCTGGCGCGGCGTGGGGGGCATATTGGTGCCTTCTTCACCGGCGTCCTTGCCGTGACCGTGGCCGCACCGTGTACGGCGCCTTTCATGGCCGCGGCACTCGGCTTTGCACTGACCCAGCCGGTGCTGGTTGCATTGCTGGTGTTTGTTGCCTTGGGCATCGGCTTCGCCGCGCCGTTTGTCGCCATCGGTTTTTCGCCCGCGCTGCTTCGCCTGCTGCCCAAACCCGGCGCCTGGATGTCGGTGTTCAAACAGGTTCTGGCCTTTCCAATGTACGCCACCGCGCTGTGGCTGGCCTGGGTGCTGAGCTTCCAGACGGTTGCGGGCGGTTTGATCATCTTGCTCGGCACAGCACTTCTTCTGGCTTTCGCCCTATGGCTGATCGGGACGATCCAGCAATCGGGCCGGCCGGCCTGGGGCTGGCTCACCTGGGCCGTGACGGCCGCAACCATCGCCGCACTCATCGCCCTGGTGCCGATGGTCGGCATCGGTGGTTCCGTCCGCGCGCATGCAGAAGCGGCCGCCATGCCCTCGCAGAGCTACAGCGAAGCGCGCCTGCAATCTCTGCGGGGCCAGAAGCGCGGCGTGTTTGTCGATGCCACCGCGGCGTGGTGCGTCACCTGCCTTGTCAACGAGAAGGTCGCACTCGACAACAGCCGCGTACACAGCGCGTTTGCGGACCGGAAAATCGCCTTCCTGATCGCCGACTGGACCAATCGCGACCCGGAGGTCACGGCTCTGCTGCAGGCCCATGCGCGCTCGGGCGTGCCGCTCTATCTCTATTACGCCCCCGGCGCGGCCGACGCAGTCGTGCTGCCGCAAATACTCACCGCGGACACCGTCATCGGGGCCCTCGCGCACTGAGACTTCCAGCCCATAAAACAGCGGCGGAGTATGGCTCGCGCCATCTCCGCCGCCGGTTAGATCCAGTATTATCCGTTCAGATGAACCGGACCATGCATCAATAACGGTCCGGCCTTCATGGCGTTCCTGTTTTCAATTGCTAAGCGCTTTCCGTGCAACGCAGTCTCATTTGCAAATCGACAGCAATAATTATCCATCGAAAGTTGCGGCGGCGAGACGATATCAGCACCTCTGTTGCGGGGAGCGCCCCCAAGAACGCAAACCCATTTCAGAAAGCGGAGAGTAGGTTCCGCGGGATTTCGTGCCCAAACCGGAGCGCGCGACAGGGAGACGTCCATGAGTGTTTTTGAGGCCGAAGATTTTGATCATCACGAAACCGTCGCCTTTTTCGACCACAAGCCTTCGGGCCTCAAAGCCATAATCTCCCTGCATTCCACGGCACTCGGTCCGGCATGCGGCGGCACGCGGGTCTATCCCTACAAGCACAATGACGCGGCAGTAACCGATGTGCTGCGCCTGTCGCGCGGCATGAGCTACAAAAATGCCATCGCGGACCTGCCGCTCGGCGGCGGCAAGGCCGTTTTCATCGGGGATCCCGAGACGGACAAAACCGAAGCCCGGCTGCTTGCCTTTGCGGACGCCGTGAACACGCTGGGCGGCCGTTACATCACTGCCATGGATGTCGGCATGACCCAGCAGGACATGCAGGTGATCGCGCGCGGTACCAAACATGCTGCCGGATTCGACCAGCCGGGAAAACCGGGCGGCGATTCGGGACCGATGACCGCGCTCGGCGTATTCCTCGGGCTGAAAGCCGCCGTGAAGCACCGGCTTGGTGTCGACACGACCAAAGGGCTCACCATCGCGATCCAGGGTCTTGGCAAGGTTGGAATGAAGCTCGCCCATCATCTTCACGAGGAAGGTGCAAAGCTGATCGTTTCCGATGTCCACCAGCCTGCGGTCGAACGCGCTGTTCACGCCTTTGGCGCGCAGGTGGCGGACGCCGACAAGATCGCCACCGTGGAATGCGATATTTTCTCGCCCAACGCGCTCGGCGCAATCCTGAACGCGCAGGTGATTCCACACATGTATGCGCGAGTCGTCGCCGGTGCGGCCAACAACCAGCTGGCGCACGATACCGACGGCGCCGCACTTGCCGCCCGCGGCATTCTTTACGCGCCGGATTACGTCATCAATGGCGGCGGGGTGATCTGCGTGGCCGGGCAGATCTTCGCGTGGAATAATGCGGAAATCGAGCGGCGTGTGCGCGCGATCGCCGACAGGCTGGCACAGATATTCAGCCGCTCCGAACAGGAGGGCGCGCCCACCAGCACCATCGCGGACCGCATTGCGGAAGAACGCATGAACGCGGCCGGCGCCACGCGTCACGCGGCGGAATAGCCGCCGTGTGACGGGACGCGCCGAAGCGTGCTGCGGCGCGCTTCAGCGTGGCAGATGCGAGAAAAGATGCGGCCAGAGACCGACCAGGCCGATCAGGATGAGATAGAGCGCGACGAGATAGTTGAGGATTCGCGGCAGGATCAGAATGAGGATGCCAAAGATCAGCGCGATCAGCGGCTGAATGGCGACAATGTCGATGTCCAGATGCACGTTTCACTCCCTCGGTGTCGGCTCCCCGGTTCCTTATAACGCACAAATGACACTTTAGGACGTCGGCTTTTCGTTCTTCGGGCGTTTCGGTTCGCCGACTGTCGCGCCGCCGGCATAAGACGGCGGATCGCTGGCGGGGAAGGATTCCTCGACTTCCTCGTCGATGCGACGCTCTTCGTCATCGCGCTTTCGGGACGCGGAGTCCTTTTGCGGCTTGGGGTGCGCCATCGCTTGTCTCCCGACTTCGGAACGTCCAGAAGATTGTAGCCGTTCCGCGCCGTGCGGTCATGCGGGGAGAAGGGGTTCGAAGCATGCATATTGAGGGGCTCGATATTGTCGGCATCGGCAATGCCATCGTCGACATCATTGCCCATGCCGATGACGCATTGCTTGCACGCCACGATATGCAGAAGGGCGGCATGACGCTGATCGACGAAGCGCGCGCCGAAGCTCTTTATGCCGAGATGGGGCCAGCCATGCAGCTGTCCGGCGGCTCGGCGGGAAATACCATTGCCGGTCTTGCCTCGCTCGGCGCCCGCACCGGCTACATGGGAAAAGTCAAAGACGACGCGCTCGGACAAATCTTCCGGCACGACATCATGGCGGCCGGCGTCAATTTTCCGACGCAGGCCGCATCGGACGGGCCCGCGACTGCGCGCTGCCTGATCTTTGTCACGCCAGACGCCCAACGCACCATGAACACGTTTCTTGGCGCCTGCGTGAATCTTACCCCGGACGACGTGGACGAAGCGTTGATCCGCGCCGCGAAAATCACCTATCTCGAAGGCTATCTCTACGATCCGCCCCAGGCGAAAGCCGCGTTCCATCGTGCCGCGGAGATCGCGCATGCGGCGGGCCGCAAGGTCGCGCTGTCGCTGTCGGACAGTTTCTGCGTGGAGCGCTATCGTGATGAATTCCGCGATCTCACGCGGCTGCATATCGATTATCTCTTCGCCAACGAGCACGAGATCACGGCGCTGTACGAAACAAATCTCGACGACGCGCTGTCGCGCATCGTGGACGAAGTGGAAGTCGCCGCCGTGACCTGCGGCGCGGCGGGTTCGATCATCGCCACGAAAATCGAGAAGCTCCGCATCGCTGCGGCACCCGTTGCAAAGATCATCGACACGACGGGCGCCGGCGATCTTTATGCGGCGGGATTCCTCTTCGGTCTGGCACGCGACCTGCCACTCGCCGAATGCGGCCGCCTCGCGAGCCTCGCTGCCGCAGAAATCATTTCACACTACGGTGGCCGCCCCGAAACACCGCTCAACGAATATGTGGCGCGGCACGACCGAGAAGCGCAATGAGAGCACGAAACATCCTCTACGCGGCGACGACGTCTATAATCGCCGTCCTTGGATCCACCGACGTCAACGGGCAAGGATTGGATTTGGGAGAGCGGGAGTGTCCAACCAATCATCTGGACTGGATTCCCGACGGCGGTTATCTAGAATTCTTATCGGACTTTATTGCCACTTTGCCAAAGGGAATCCAAAACAAGGACGAGGCTGAAGCTTCCGCTGACATCCGACGCGAATGTTCCCGGGAGGAAATTGGGTTCTACTGCGAATCAGGAGTTTATCGAGACACCTTTCAGCACCTTGGGTTATTTCACCAATTCACGGCGTGGGCTTGCAAGCACTACGCGTGTACAGATGTCGCGCTTTGCGAAAGCCGATAATGTGTCGGCGCCGAGAAACTTAAGTTAGGACACCCACGGGAAACCAATTAATTGACCGCTCGGTCGGTTTATTGTAGGGGGTGGTTCGGCGTACCAATAAAGAGTGCCTTTTCATGTATACGACCGAACTGAAAGACAAGAACGCGAAAGCGGCTCCGGCCACTTTGGTGGCAGAGGATCCGGAACGGCTCGCGGCGTTCGAAGCGCGCGTGGCGGCGGATGATTTCATCGAGCCGAAGGACTGGATGCCGGAGGCGTATCGCAAGACGCTGACGCGCCAAATTTCGCAGCATGCGCATTCGGAGATCGTCGGCATGCTGCCGGAAGGCAACTGGATTTCGCGGGCGCCGAGCCTGCGGCGCAAGGCGGTGCTGCTTGCCAAGGTGCAGGACGAAGGCGGCCATGGGCTCTATTTGTATGCGGCGGCGGAAACGCTCGGCACCAGCCGCGACGAGATGATCGAGGCGCTGCATTGCGGCCGCGCCAAATATTCGACCATCTTCAACTATCCCACACTCACCTGGGCGGATATCGGCGCGATCGGCTGGCTGGTCGATGGCGCGGCGATCATGAACCAGGTGCCGCTGCAGCGCACCTCTTACGGGCCTTATGCGCGCGCCATGGTGCGCGTCTGCAAGGAAGAAAGTTTTCACCAGCGCCAAGGCTACGAAATCATGATGGCGATGGCGGGCGGAAGCACGGCGCAGAAGCGCATGGCGCAGGATGCGTTGAACCGCTGGTGGTGGCCGTCGCTGATGATGTTTGGTCCGCCCGACGATAATTCGCCCAATTCGGCGCAATCGATCCGCTGGCGCATCAAGCGCGAAACCAACGACCAGCTGCGGCAGAAATTCGTCGATGTAACAGTGCCGCAGGCCGACGCGATCGGACTCACGGTTCCCGATCCGGCGCTCAAATGGAACGATGCGCGCGGGTCTTACGATTTCGGCGAGATCGACTGGGAGGAATTCTATGCCGTGGTGCGCGGCGAAGGCCCGGCTGCGAAGGAGCGCATAATGGCGCGCGTGAAGGCCTGGGAAGAGGGCGCCTGGGTGCGCGAAGCGGCGCTCGCGCATGAAGCCAAGCGAAGTGCGCGCATGGCGGCGGAATAATTATATGAACAAGGAATGGCCGCTCTGGGAAGTGTTCGTGCGCGCGAAGAACGGACTTTCCCACAAGCATGCGGGCAGCGTCCATGCCGCCGATGCGCGAATGGCGCTGGAAGCGGCGCGCGATACCTACACGCGGCGCATGGAAGGCGTAAGCCTGTGGGTCGTGCCGTCGGCTGCCATCACCGCATCCGATCCGGGCGAAGCCGAAGCTTTGTTCGCGCCGGCGCAGGACAAGGTTTATCGCCACCCGACCTTCTACACGATCCCCGACAATGTGAAGAACATCTGATGCCGGGCGAAGAGGATAAGTTGTTTCATCACGCCGTCCGGCTTGGAGACGACGCGCTGGTTCTCGCGCAGCGTCTGTCGGAATGGTGCGGACATGCGCCGATGCTGGAAGTCGATCTGGCGCTGGCGAATATCGCGCTCGACCTGTTCGGCCAGGCGACCTTCTTCCTGGGTCTCGCCGGCGAGATCGAAGGCATGAGCCGCGATGCCGACGCGCTGGCCTTTCATCGCGACGTGCTGGACTTCCGGAATTGCCTGCTCGTCGAGCAACCGAACGGTGATTTCGCGCAGACCATCGCGCGGCAGTTCCTGTTCTCCAATTGGCAGGAATTGCTGATGCGAGAGATTGCCGCTGCCCCCGATGCGCGCCTGGCGGCCATAGGCGCCAAGGCGGTGAAGGAAGTCGCCTATCATGCCCGCTATGCGTGCGAGTGGGTCGTGCGCCTGGGAGACGGCACGGAAGAAAGCCGCGCGCGGATGATCGCCGGCCTCGACTGGATGTGGCGCTTCGTGGACGAGTTGTTCGACCCCAAAAACGGTGCGCCTTCTCTGCGCGCCGAATGGGACGTGCGCATCGCACGCACGCTCGCCGAAGCAAATCTCGAATCGCCGAGGCCGCGCCGTGCTGTGCTCGGTGGACGTACAGGCCATCATTCGGAACATTTGGGTCATCTGCTGACCGAAATGCAATTTCTCCCCCGCGCCTATCCGGGAGCGGTGTGGTGATACGCAACTCCACCGGCTCTACAATGTCATTCCCGCGAAAGCGGGAACCCAGAAGCACGGAGATGAAGGAAGAGGCGCTGGTGCCGGTGCATCAAATTAAGCAGTTGCCGGAGTTGGGTCCCCGCTTTCGCGGGGATGACATTGCTAATTCTGGTGCTGAAGAATTTGAGCGGCGCGTCTTGGAAATATTAAGTCATGTTCCCGATCCCGAAATTCCCTGTGTCTCCGTTGTCGATCTTGGGATCGTGCGCGATGTGCGCTCTGGTGAACGATCCGCGGTTGTAATTACACCGACCTATTCGGGCTGCCCGGCGACGCATGCGATTCAGGTTGCAATACGCGCCGCGCTGGATGGCGCCGGGCTGCAAGAAATGCGCATTGAAACCACGCTGTCGCCGCCCTGGACGACGGACTGGATCAGCGACACAGGCCGGGAAAAACTGCGCGACTACGGAATTGCGCCGCCACCGAAAGGTGCAAACAAACACACCCTGCGTGAGGAAACAGCGCAATGCCCGCGCTGCGGCTCGGAACGGACCGAAGAGATCAGCCGCTTCGGCTCTACGCCCTGCAAATCGCTGCATCGCTGCCTTGCCTGCAGCGAACCCTTCGACCGCTTCAAGTGTCACTGACCTCTTATGTCCCTTAATCGAGGCTTTCACTCGCTCACGATCGCCGAAGTCCGGCGCGAAACGGCGGACGCGGTTTCGATTCGCTTCGACATCCCGGAGGAGCTGAAAGAAACATTCAGGTTCGAGGCGGGGCAGCATCTGACTTTGCGGGCAAATCTCGACGGCGAGGACGTCAGAAGAAATTACTCCGTCTGCGTTTCGCCCTCGGAAAACGAGGTTCGGATTGCCGTCAAACAGATGGTGGCCGGCAAATTCTCGGTCTGGGCGAACACGGAGTTGCGGGTTGGCCGGGCCATCGACGTGCTGCCGCCGATGGGTCGCTTCGTTATTCCGCAATCGGATGTGGCGGTACCCTGGTATGTAGGTCTTGCAGGCGGATCGGGGATAACGCCCGTGATCTCCATCCTGAAAACCGTGCTCGATGCCAGACCGGCGAGCCGGTTCACGCTGCTTTACGGCAATCGCGACACGGCTTCGGTCATGTTTCTTGAGGAACTCGCGGCTCTCAAGAACCGCTATCTCGATCGCCTTGAAGTCTATCACTTCCTGGAACTGGAAGCGGAGGAGATCGAGCTGTTCAACGGCCGGCTGGACCGCGCGAAATGCGACGAGGCATTTTCCACGCTGGTCGATGTGAACGCAGTCGATGCGTTCTTCATCTGCGGGCCTGGTCCTATGATGGATGCGGCCGAAGGGGCGCTGCTTGCCCGCTCCGTTCCGGAGGGACGCATCTTCATCGAGCGCTTCACCACCAGCGCTCCGAGCGCCGAACAACTCGCGCGGCACGAAGCGCTGCAGCAGAAGGCGGCCGGCACCGGGCTCGTGGTGACGCTGGATGGCCGCCGTTCGCGAATTCCGTTCGATGCGGAGAAGGGGAACATTCTCGAAAGTCTGCACGCGGCCGGATTGCCTGCACCCTACGCCTGCAAAGGCGGCGTCTGCTCAACCTGCCGTGCGAAGATCATTTCCGGCACCGTCACGATGAAGAAGAATTACGGCCTCAGCGACGCAGAAATCGCGCAGGGTTACGTTCTCACCTGCCAGGCCGTGCCTACTGCCGATGAGGTCGTGCTTAGCTACGACGCGTAAAACGCCTTGTTTTCCGCCATCGCAGAAGCGGTTGAATCGATAGATTTGGCTGAGTAAGTTGCCGCCAACAGGCATTCAGCCCGTGGAGTCAGATATGCCAGCTATGAATCCTGGGACAAAAAAAGCAAATCGGAACGCACGGGCCGAAACAGCGGAACCGGCGCCGTCGGGTTCGCCCGATCCGCTGGATCAGGGGAGGCTGGCACGCAAGAACGGCGACCTTTTAGGTGCACTAAACCATTTCAAAGCCGCAAGGCGGGAAAAACGAAACGGCATGATTGCGCAATT
Organism: Rhizomicrobium sp.; assembly: GCA_036269235.1. Taxonomy (GTDB): domain Bacteria; phylum Pseudomonadota; class Alphaproteobacteria; order Micropepsales; family Micropepsaceae; genus Rhizomicrobium. Next base: position 126,716 of record DATASL010000018.1, on the reverse strand, counting down.
CGAAATTGCGCAGACGCTTGATCTCCTCGAGCGTCCGGCAAAGGCTTTGGATTGCTACAAAAAGATACTGGAACGTTTTCCGGACAACGTGCGCGCATCGGTCGGCGCCAGTCTCATGACATTCAAGCTCGGAGATCGTGAAACGGCCGTGAAGAGCATGGAAAGTGTCATCGCGGCCGCAAAAAAAGATCCAAAGAAACTTTTGTACGTCGCTGAAGGCTTCATAACGCTTTCAGAACCCGGACGTGCGAGCGAATTGCTGCGTTCGGTCGTGCAGACTGCCGACGACGATACGCGCGCGCGTGCTATCCGCCGTCTTGCCAATCTCGCATCGGAATCGGCGGATTCGCCCTCCGTTCTTGACGTGCTTGATAGCGCCGTGGCGGAGAGCCCTGACGATCCGCGGATTCGCTACGGACTTGCCCAAGCCATTTGCGTGGCCCAACCCGACTGGACTCCGCGCGGAAGGTCGCCGGAACATACGGTCAGGAGCGAAAGCGAAATTGCCAAGGCCAGAGCCATTCTTGAAGACATGTCCACGCAACAGAAAGGAGAGTGGAATACCAAGGCGCTGGTGCTTCTTGCCCATATCGCGCGATATGAACATCGCTGGGACGACGCGTTGCTGGCGTTCGAGAAAGTGGCCGCCGCCGAACCCGGCAATCTCGAAATACTTTGTGAGATAGGAATCTGCCTGTGCGATTTGTCGCGCCTCGATGAGGCAAAGCTTCAGTTCGATCTCGTGTTGAGCAAGGACGCTGCAAAGGTCGAAGCGCTGCTTGGTCTCGGCGACGTTGCGAAACTTCAAGACGATTTGGAGGGCGCGCTACGGGAATACGAGCGAGCGGCTGTTCTTGAGCCTAACAATGCCACCGTTCACGCCCGCCTGCGGCGTCTGCAAGGTCGCGTAGGCAAATTCGATTGGCGGGAAGAACTCGATTCGGCGATACACGTTATTCGGGATTCTGGCAGAGCGAAAGGAACGCTTGTGCCTGCAGCCGTCGTGGCCCTGAGGTACGGAGTCACCGATGTCCTTCAACCTGTTACGAGAGAGCTTGAGGATACGTCACCTGCCGGGAGGCAGATTGTGATGGCGGCACGGGCGCTTGATCGGGCCGGGCTGTGCCGAACCCGGGAGCAATTGGAGGAAGGGGCTGCCGGCGGCGGCGATCTCGATGAAATGGCAGGCGTGGTCTCCAAAATCGTTCCCGGCGCCGAAACATTGCTGGTGATATTTGGCGGCGCCGCCGGGCAGGTTGATATTACGTTCTCGCTATTTTACCGCCTTTTGCGTGCCAGAATCTCCAGTATGCTGTTTGTTCGTGATGTCGAAGATACGCGATATCTCGGCGGCATCGTCGGATTGGGCAGCGATTTTGATTCCACCGTAGACGCCCTTCGTGGCATTGCCGAACGGTCTGGCGCCAAGCGTCTTTTGATGATCGGCAACTGTCAGGGTGCCGGCGCCGCCATTCGATACGGCGTGGCTGCAAATGCGGAGGCGATCCTGGCATTCGACCCGAGAATTGGGCTGCCCAACATGGCTTCTCTCAAGCCAGTTGAAGCAAGCAAATTTTCACAGGCCGTCGCCCGCTTCGGAGATATCCGGTCCGTTGACGAGATTTATTCCAATGCGCCGGACAAGCCACGCCTTTTCGTGATATACGACAGCAATCGCGAACCCCAGGCGACACGTGCCCGCGAACTGGGCAGGATCGAGGGTGCCACTGCGGCAGGTATCCCGGTCGTCAGGTCGCAATTATTGCGCATTCTGCTCGCCGAAGGGCTGTTGACACCCATATTGAGCGAGTTTGTGGCAAGCGGGCGCATTGGCGAGAAACTGCTCGGGCAACTCGGGAGCTTTTCGAAGAAATGAACGCGGCTTTGTTGCCCTTCAGAGCCGAGGATGTACATACCATCCCCGGTAAATTGCGTTTGCACGCGCTGGAGCGAGCTGACTCGAATGCGTTCCAGTTTCTTGACGCGCGCCTATGCGTGACTTCTCAGATTAGCTATGGAGAGCTCGATCGTCGCGCGGCTCTCATCGCCGCGCAGCTTCGGGCGGCGGGATGCAGCGGGAAACCCGTGCTGCTTGCCTATCCATCGTGCCTGGAGTTTGTTCCAGCGTTGTTTGGTTGTTTTTACGCGGGAAGCACGGCCGTCACTATTCCAATCCCTGTGATGGAACCGCAGCGCGCCCTGGAGCGCGCTTTGCCGATCATGGAGGATGCAGAACCGTGCGCCGTTCTCACGCTGTCCGACCGGCCGGCGGCACTGCCGCATGAACGGAATCTTGCAGGCGCAAGTCTGATTGCAACCAACACCGTTGATCCTGACGGTCCTCAATATCACGGCGACCAGCCGGATCCGTCTTCCGTGGCGTTGCTTCAATACACGTCCGGTACGACCGGCACTCCGCGCGGAGTCATCATCAGTCATGCCAATCTCATGGCTAATCAGCAGGTACTGACGGAAGCATTCAATATCAGTTCCGAGGATCGCGCGGTTTGCTGGTTGCCGCTTTATCACGACATGGGTCTGATAGGGGCCGTGCTGCAAACCGTTTTTGTCGGCGGATCGTGCGCATTGATGTCTCCGCTCACTTTCCTTCAGCGGCCGATGCGCTGGCTGGAGGCGATCGGCAAGTTCAGAGCTACGATCGGCATGGCTCCCAATTTTGCCTTTGAACTCTGCGCGCGGCGTGCGGGAGCAACAGCTGCGGATCTCGATCTGTCCAGTTGGCGACTTGCGATTTGCGGGGGAGAACCGGTGCGAGAAGAAATTCTGACGCGTTTTGCGGATTTCTTCGCGCCATATGGCTTTGTGTCTTCTGCATTTGCGCCGTGTTACGGACTTGCGGAGTCCACACTTCTTGCGACATCGCCGGGCAGCGGGGATAAAATTATATCAGCGGCGTCGCCGAACGCCGGGCCGATCGGGGTATTATCGGCCGACCGCGGTTCAAACGGTGGGCGTGTTCATGTCTGCTGCGGCAAACCGGCGAAGAATCATGAGATTGCAATCGTCAATCCCGAGAGCCGGCAACGTGTGCCGAACGGTGACGAAGGCGAAATCTGGCTCCGGGGTCCGAGTGTTGCCAAAGGTTATTGGCGTAAAGATGAACAGACTGTGGAGACTTTTTTTGCTGAAATTCGAGGCGAACCAACGGCCGGTGGATGGCTGCGGACGGGCGATCTGGGTTTTGTCGGAGTAGAAGGCCTCTTCGTCACCGGGAGGCGGAAAGATCTCATCATACTGCGTGGAGCGAATATCGATCCGCTGGACGTTGAAATGCTCGCGCGCGGGAGCCACGAAGCGGTCACCAACAGCTTTGCTGCGGCATTCGGCATCGAAGGCGATGAAACAGAAGCCGTGGTGCTTATGCTGGAAGTAGACCGGTCCATCATGCGAAGCCGGGAGGTCGAGCCGGTCATCGAGGCGGTGACACGTGCGCTCAACAGGACATTTGGTTTCGGGTTGCACGATCTGGTCCTGGTCGCGCCCGGATCGCTTCCACGTACCACCAGCGGGAAAATTCAGCGGCATCTCTGCCGTCAGCGCTACGAAGCGGGAGAAATCCGGCCCATTGCGGAGTACTCCCATCCCGCGCTACGCCGCGCGGGCCGACGACAGGTTGCTGACCGACAGTGCTAGGCGCCAATCCCTTTCCCGACTTCATGAATCCCGAGCGCGCCGAAGCCTATCGCCGGCTTCGGGAAGGGCCTCGCATATTCCAAAGCACCAAGGACGCAGCGTGGGTACTAACCCGATATGCCGATGTCAGTTCAATTTTGCGACACCCGTCGGCGCAGGCCATACAATATGGGCAGTTCTTCCACGAGCTGGATAAACGGGGCAATCTCGGATTGACCAAGCTGCGGACGGGCTGTCTCGCAATACCTCTGTTTTTGCGGCCGCCCCGGCACGACGATATACGCCGGATCATTGCGCAGCTTCTTGGAAACTTCCGCCGGACCGGATTGCCCGAATCCCTGTCCGGCCGCGTGGACTCGATCCTGTCCTCGGGCCATGCAAAAGGCGAAATCGAACTCGTGCGCGAGTTCGGCAGAGAGATTGCGCTGTGCTCGATTGCATCCATTCTCGGCCTTCCCGCACATGAACTTGCACGGCTCGTCGATGAAGGGAGCGAACTGATTGTAATTTTCGACAGGTTTCCGCCATCGATCAATCGCTTGAAGAAACTTAACTGCGCCGCGGAGTTCGTTCTGGGTTATTTTGCGGATGCGATCGCCGAGCGGCGCAAGTCGGGAGCGCCGGTTGCCGACGGGCTTTCCCTCCTGATGCGGCAGGCCGAAGAGACCGGCGCCTGCTCGGACGACGATATTGCGGGCTTTTGTTCCTTCTTTTTTTTCGCGGGCGTTCTGACGACCGCGGCGGCTCTGTCGGATTGTGCATTGTGCCTGTTGTCAGATTCGGAACTTCGGGAGCGTCTTGTGCGGGAGCCATCACTCCTGCCGTCATTCGCGCGCGAGATCTTGCGCCTGTCCTCGCCGGTCAAATACATTTCACGGGAGATGCGGGATGACACCGAAATTGCAGGCACCACGGTCCGTTCCGGAGATCATGTTGTGTTGATGCTCGACGTGGCCAATCGAGACAGCGAGGTGTTTCCGAATCCCGATGTGCTGGATATGAGTCGCGACGGGCCGGAGCCCTTGACTTTTGCGGCCGGCCCTTACCGCTGTCTTGGCGGCCAACTGGCGACATTCGAAGTCGAGCTGGCAGCAAAGAAGCTGCTGGAATGGCCATCGCTCCGCTGGTCGCCTCATGAGCTGGAATGGCAGGAGAATGCAAATATTGCCGGGCTCCGTTATCTGCATGGGCATTACGGGAGTGAGGGAAGCTATGGCGGAAAGTAAGGTGCGGGCGTGGGTTCGCATGCATCTCGCGCATTTCGCCCGGATAGGCGAAAGCGAAATCTCCTTCGACCGCACGCTCGCCGATTATGGTATGGATTCCGTCGATGCCGTCCTGATGGCCGGAGAACTGGAGGAGGCGACGGGCGTGGAGATCGATCCCGCGACATTCATCCAGTATGATACGATCGAACAGATGGTTGACGCCTTGGAGAAGTCGCTGCCGGAGCACGCGCAAATTTCGTGATACTCGTCTACCAGATGGCGAAAGTGGCGTCGATGAGCTGGGCGGAAGCGGCGCGTCCTCCTGCCGCCAGCCAGGGCGGCACGCCGCATCATGTTCATTTTATTCAGCAGGACAACATCAACCACATCGCCTCGGCATTGAATCCGTTTGCGAAGCGGCAGACGATTGCCAACATGCTGCTGCCGCGAAACGCGTTTCGATCGGGAAATAGAGCGCGCGAACAGTTGTCGGCGGCGCTTGCCCGTGGCGAGGACATACGCGTGATTTCGGGGATGCGCGATCCTGTGGCGCGTTCGATCTCGTGGCTGACGTTCATGGCGGATTTTTATGGGCATACGTCGGAGCCGCTCCATCCCAGGTCTGTAATTGAAGCTGATTACGTTGCCGCTACCCTTCGTGACGTCTGGCGCAAGGTGATCGAAGATGAGGAACCCGACGATACGTTCGCATGGCTCGCATGGTATGTGACCGGCATCTATGCGAGGTGGTTCGAAATTGAATTGGCGCAAAGCCTGAACGTAGATGTGGGGAAGAAGCCATTTAAGGTTGATCAGGGCGCGCGCGTCGTCGTGGAAGACAATGCCCGCGTGCTGCTTTATCGGGTCGAGGACATGCGACCCGGGGCTGCCGCGTATCCGGCGCTTTTGTCGGCGGCCTGCGAATTTCTGGACACGCAGATGAGTGCCTTTCCCAGCAACAACGTGGCTGCCAATCGGCGATCACAACAGCTTCATGGGGACGTCCGCGAACGATTCCGGCTGCCGCTCGCCTGGCTCGACAAGATCTACCGCCACCCCATAATGGATTGTTTCTACAATCCTGATGAGATCGGCGCATTCAAATCGCGATGGGCGGAGCGATGAAGGAGGCGCCGCATAGTCCTGCTGCGGAGGCCTCTGATCCTCCTGCCGCTGGAAGCATGCGCGATTGGGTGAAGTGGGCGCATGAAGCGATGGTCCAAAAGAAATGGGACGAGGCGCAACGGCGATGGTCCAAATGCATGGAAAAATTCGGGCCCCATTCCAAATGGCTCGAGCGTCGTGCTCGTGCGCTTGCCCGAAACGGGCAGTTTGACGAAGCAGAAAACATCCTCGTGGCTCTTTTGCGCGAGGGTACTGGGAGCGCCACGGCCATCGCCGACCTGGCAGATATCGCCCTGCGCCGGAACGATCGATCGCTTGCACTGCAGGTGATTTCATCCTGGCGCGGCATCGACGGCGAAGTGGCGACACCGGCGATTGCGAAACTGTTGCTTCGGGTGGGCGACGCGGAACAATCGCACGCGATGTGGGAACAGTTAGTCCGCGAACGTCCCGATGCCCCCGAGCTTCACGCGATGCGGATCCGCGCGGCCATCGAAGCCCGCCGTAATATCGGTATGACCCGGGAAGAGCGCGAAGCACTGGCGGGGGACATTCGCGATCGGCTGCTGACGGCCGGCGACGAAAACATGAATATGTGGGCTCTTTCGCTGTATGGCATGATTGAAGCCAACAGCGAAGCGGCGGAGTTGCTCCGCCATTGCGTTGCTACGGCACAATCGTTCGGTTTCATGACGTCATGCTTCCGGCACATTCCTGTGTTGATCGAGCGCGGCTCACGCGGGGCGCTTTGGGAAATTCTGCTTGATCGCGTGCAGCGGCTGCAACAATCGGATCAGGATTCACCGGAAACCAGGGAATTGGAACTGTGTATCCTGCTTGCGCTTGGACGAGTGGCCGATTTCTGCTCTCGGGTCGATGCCACGGGCATAGGTCTCGATCGGACACCAAATTATTTATTCCTTCGTCGTATTCGCGAAAGACTCGGGAAGCCCCGCCGCGAAATCTTCCTCGAACCCAAGGTGTTCGGCATCGGATTGACCAAGACGGGCACGACCTCTCTTCACGCGGCCCTGATGCAGCTTGGCGTCGATTCGGCCCACTGGACCAATCCGCTCACCTGTGAAGTGCTTTCGGAGAATGACATCTTTCTGTTCGGCGCGTCGTCGGACATAAGCGTGGCGCAGGATTTCGAAAAATTGTACTATCTCTATCCCAACGCACGATTCATCTGGACACAGCGCCCCTTTGAATCCTGGCGAAGTTCATTTGAGAACCACCACGCACGGTACAATTGGGCACGAAGCTTCAAAGAGATACAGTCATATTTTGGCCGGAATGACAGCCATTACGGGTTTTCATCGGCTGCCGCGCATTTTGGCTTGTATCTGAATGCTCACAGTCTTTCTGATGCGTATCTGACGTATGACGGACGCGTGCGCGGCTTTTTTTCCGATAAGGCGCCGGGACGCCTTCTGGAACTGAATGTCTTCGAAGGTCAGGGCTGGCCGGAACTGTGTGCGTTTCTCGGTGTTCCGGCACCCGATCTGCCATTTCCGCACGCGAACAAATCGCAGGCAATGCACGACGAGGACCATGCGCTCGCCGGCGACTAGGGGATCGTTGCGTAGGCGCTTCCCTTGGAGTGCCTTCGGCCGCATCCGGACGGGGCGCGACGACCATGTCCGAAAATGGCCAGACAATTGTCGCTCCACGCCCCATATTCGGGGTCATGAACATCACGCTGCAAGCTGACGATGTGTGTTACAGGGCGCTGTCCGCCCGCGATGGGCGTTTTGACGGGCGTCTGTTCGTCGGGGTCAAGACGACCGGCATCTATTGCCGCCCGATCTGTCCTGCGCGCACGCCCAAGCGGGAAAATTGTCGTTTTTTTCCCAGCGCAGCGGCGGCTCAGACCGCCGGTTTCCGGCCGTGCCTGCGCTGCCGGCCGGAAATCTCTCCGGACGCCGCAGCCTGGCGCGGCACTTCGAACAGCGTGTCGCGTGCTTTGGCGCTGATCGCCGAAGGCGCACTTGACGGCAGCGAAGCCAGCCTTGTTGCGCTTGCCGACAGGCTCGGTCTTGGCGAGCGCCAGTTGCGCCGTCTCTTCGACAGGCATCTGGGCGTGCCGCCGATTGCCGTCGCGCAAACACGACGAATTCTGTTTGCGAAGCAGTTGATCCAGGAGACGCGGCTGTCGATGGCCGAGATTGCGGAAGCGTCCGGCTTCGGCAGCGTCCGCCGCTTCAACGATGCATTCCGGAAGCTTTACGGGCGCGCGCCGCGCGATCTGCGCCTGGCCAAAAAGCCGGGCGCCGAGCCGTCACTGGTGAAACTGCGCCTCGGTTATCGGCCGCCCTATGACTGGGATTCGATCCTGGCTTTCTTTGCCGAACGCGCCATTGCGGGCGTGGAACAGGTCGAGCGGGGCCGTTACAGACGCACTATCGCTGTCGATGGTGCGATCGGAAGTATTGAGATTGGACCAGGCGTGAATTGTCTCGTGGCGTCGATCCGACTGCCGCAATTGCGTGCGTTGCTGTCCGTGGTTGGAAGGCTGCGTCGAATGTTCGATCTTGATGCGGATGTGGATGCGATCGGCTCCCACCTCGCGAGGGACGCAGGGCTCGCGCCACTGATCGCCCGGCGGCCCGGATTGCGCACCCCGGGAGCCTGGGATCCGTTCGAATATGCGGTACGTGCCATTCTCGGCCAGCAAATAACTGTCTCCGGCGCGAAGGCTCTGGCAGCAAAGCTTACGCGTCTGGCCGGAACGCCGGTCGCGCGCGAGACTACAGGGCATGATGCGCTGACGCATGTGTTTCCGAATGCGGAGCAGATTGCCGATGCGGATTTCACCAGTTTCGGAATGCCGCGTGCGCGCATAACCGCGCTGCAATCCCTTGCGCGTGCCGCTCTGTCCGAACCGAAGCTCTTCGAACCAGGCGGCGCGCCCGACGATGTTCTCACGCGTCTTCTGGCGCTGCCCGGATTCGGTGAATGGACTGCGCAATACTGGGCGTTGCGGGCCTTGCGCGACAGCGATGCCTTTCCGGCCGCGGATGCAGGTTTGCTGCGCGCGATGACCATCGACGGGAAGCGGCTCACGTCGAAAGCGCTAACCGAGCGCGCCGAGGCCTGGCGCCCATGGCGCGCCTATGCCGCGCAACACCTTTGGACGGCGGATGTGGATACGAGGAGTATTGCCGATGGCCGGGCATGAAATTTGTTACTTCGACCATATCGCCTCGCCGATTGGCGACGTGGTGATCGTTGTGGGCCGGGACGGAGCGATGCGGATTTTGTACTTCGACGACGGCGATGACCGCTGGCGGCGGGAGTTCGAGCGGCGCTATCCGGGCGCCAGGCTTGCGGCCGCGCGCGACCCATCCGGACATTCTTCGAATCTGAAAGCCTATTTCGACGGCGATATGGAAGCGTTCGATCGCGTTCCCGTTGTATTTGACGGCACGCCGTTCCAGAACAGGGTGTGGAAGGCGCTGTGCCGGATTCCCATTGGCGGGACTACGAGTTATGGCGCGCTGGCGAAAAAGATTGGTGAGCCACTGGCGGTTCGCGCGGTAGGACTGGCAAACGGCTCCAACCCGATCAGCCTTGTCGTTCCCTGCCATCGTGTGATCGGCAGCAACGGATCTCTCACAGGCTATGGCGGGGGACTGCCGCGCAAGAAATGGTTGCTTGAACACGAGGCGCGCCATTGCGGCGCGCAGTTCAAACTGGAGGATTCGGCGTGACTACAAATTCGCATGCGCAGGTCTTTCATGCCCTGCACAATGAAGGGCTGCTAATTCTTCCCAACGCCTGGGACGCCGGCAGCGCACGGGTCGTCGAACATGCCGGCGCGAAGGCCGTTGCCACCTCCAGCGCGGCTGTTGCGTGGTCGCATGGCTTCCCGGATGGCGAAGCGATCCCGCCGGACATATTGGTAGCGACGGTCCGCGAGATCGCACGTGTAGTAAGCATTCCCGTAACCGCCGACATCGAGGCCGGTTATAGCAAAGATCCGCGGGCAGCCGCCGATTTCGCTCTGCGCATTATCGAGGCCGGTGCGGTGGGCGTGAACATTGAAGATGGTCTGGATTCTCCGGACATGCTCTGCGCCAAGATCGGAGAGGTGCGCCAGGCTGCGACCAAATCCGGTGTGGATCTCTGGATCAATGCGCGGGTTGATGTTTATTTGCACAAGCTTGCCGAAGGACAGGCTGCTTATGACGAGACGGCGCGCCGCGCACGGCTTTATCGCGAAGTCGGCGCCAGTTCCATCTTTGCTCCAGGCGCAGTGGACGAGATGACGATCGCCAATCTCGTGCGCGAAGTGGGGCTACCCCTTAACGTTCTGGCGTGGCCCGGGCTTCCTGGTGCTTCGCGGTTAAGCGAACTGGGTGTGCGGCGCCTGAGCGCCGGTGCCGGTTTGGCCAAGGCGTCGCTCGGGCACACGCATGAGCTTGCGCAAGCCTTCCTGAGCGACGGCCGTTCGCAGCCGTTTTTTGAGGGGGCACTGGCATCGGTTGGCCTGAACGGATTGATGAAGGCGGATTGAAACTTCAAGGCAGGAATTCGGGCGCCCCTCGCGGTCTTCATTCGCGGACAGGGATGTCGATTGCGCTGCTGTTTGACCATTTGATATCGAGATCGCCGCCGGCATCTGCGGCGGTCTCGAGGCCAACCTCTTTTCCGGTGCCATAATTGATTTCGGTATTTGGTTGGCGCACGGCCGCTAGCAATACGACGAGACGGCTTCCTTTCACGAATTTCCTGCTGATCAGCCTTCCGCTTCGAAATGTCAGCTGCTGCGGCACGCCGGGTTCCAGCAGATGGCGGTGGCTGCGATCTGCGACGTAGCTGGCGCGTGCGAGAAACCATGAGAGCTGCAGATATTTGTGGTCTGGTGTCAGTTCGTATAGCTGAACTGCGAAATCGAAATCCTTTTTGTTGGTGACAAAACGCAGCGTTCCGGAAAAAAGCCCGCTGAATTCCATGGGCTTGTCGAACGGGGCGCTGACGAATTCGCAGCTCAGCCATGTATCCAATGCGGCATCAAGTGTTTTTCCTACCACGGCGGCCCGGTTCACGTCCGTCCGGTCGGCAAGATCCACTTTCTGGTCGATGACTGCATCACGTAAGGGCTTTTCCTCGGTCAACAGATAGGCATTGGCGGCTTTTTGCGGAGCCAGATGAAAGCGAAGTGTTCTGTTTCCCATCGCAGCGAATGACGGGGCATGCCGCCAGACATTCGCACCCATCACTTCGTAGTTAACCCTGTCCTGCAAGATGGCCGGTTTCGGTCCGCGGCCGAAGACATAGTCGAACCATTGGTAACGCAGTGCCCCCATATCAATCCCTGCCGCGGGATCGAGCTTATAGCCGGGTAGTGCATCGAGCTCGTCGCCAAGCACATCCACCGTGCCGCGCTGTCCTGTGATATGTGTATAGGGACCGATCACCAGATAATGTTCCGAGTTCGCGGGAAGCTGGCCGAAAAAATAGAGGGCGCCGAGTTGCGCGCCGTCATAGTAGCCAGTCGTCGCCAGCACCGGGATGTTGATGCGGGAGAACTCCGATTCATAGGGAATCATGGCCTGCCAATAGGCGTCATAATCGGGATGGGAGATCCACCGGTCCCAGATGGGGTTTGGTGTGTTGGCGATGCTGGAAAGATCACGATAGGCGCGGCCGCTGACATACCAGTCGTGAAAAAGCCTGTCCCACCGGTCGCTGTCTTCGAAAGCGCTGCCGTTCAATAAGTGATCGCTCGCGACATAAAGCGGCCAATAGAAATTGAAACTCAGATGGACGCTCCCTTCCATCGGCATGTCGATGCCTGGCGCCATCGCCACGGAAGGCATGAGAGCTTTCAGCGCTACCGGCATATGTTTCGCTGTGGCCCATTGGGTGAAGCCGTCATAGCTGCCGCCAAACATTCCAACGCGGCCATCGCTCCAGGGCTGTTTTGCGATCCAGTCGATCAGCGCCGTCGCATCGGCGCCATCATGTTCGAGCGGTACCGGTTCATCGGGACTGCACATCTTGCCGCGGGTAAATCCGGTAATGCCAACGTAGTCGTTCGATGCCGAGCGGCGCTCTTCGCTTAGTGTCGTCGGCCGATCGGCATAGACGGTGAATTCAAGAAGTGCCGGGAGGGGTTTGCTGGTGCGCGGCCGCATGATCTGGGCGCAGACAGTCGCGCCATCGGGGGTGTGCACCGGGACGTCCTTCACAACGATATAGCGGCGATTGTCCTCCTCGTTCACGAGTGGCGCTGCAAAGGGCATGAAGGTTCTGTAGGAGTCTTCGACCTGCCAGGCGCGGACGAGCGCAAGCGCATCAGTCTGGTTGATCGTTTTCTTTCCGGCCTGTTTTTTCGTCAGCTGCGCGAGACTTTTGCGCAGGGCTGCCTGATCGATAATGAGGCTCAGTCCTCCCGTTTCTTCTCCGTTGAACAGGCGCATGACAAGTGCAGATGTCCGGTTGTCGAGCGGATGAACGACCGCGCGAAATTCGGCATTGAAGGCGTTCGCCAGCAGCGAGCCATCGTGCCGCATGCGCACTTCAGCCCGGGCAAGTATTTCATACTGCACATCGCGCGCGCGGTCCTGTGGTGGATCCAGCGGATCGGGCAGGAGGCGGAGCGCCCCGATCGTTTTTATCGCGTCGTCGTAACGACCCGCCGCCAGCTGCAGCCGAAACAGATTGTCGAGATAGGTCGGCCGATCGGCGTCGTGATAAGAGGCGAGAAGGGTACCGGCCAATTGCGACACCGCCCGCGCCTGTACGGCGTGATCGCCATTTGCCGGCATAACGAATGGAATTAAAGGCTCCGCCGCCGAAGCTCCGGTAGCAAAACATATGACGATCGCTGCCAGCCATTTGCGCATTTTTTAGGAACCCCGATTAACCCGCTCTGGTCCGCACATGATGCGGGTTTGTGCCGCGAACCGAACAGCCCGATTTGGTGATTGCCGTGTTGCGCAATCCGCAACATGCTGGAGCCCGGAAGGAGAGGGCGATGTCCAATATGCTCCTGCGCGCTTTCGATGAGGCCGCGCGCGCTGGTTCGATCCGAAAGGCGAGCGAGACTCTGGGTGTGGCGCCTTCCTCGGTCAGTCGCAGCATCGCGCTGCTGGAGCGGGAAATGGGCACGCAGCTCCTTGCCCGGAGCGCAGCGGGCGTTACGCTGACCCATGCGGGCCAGCTGGTTGCCGACTATGCGCGCGGGGTGCTGCTTGACTACGACTCGCTTCGTTCCGATCTCGACGACATGCGTGGCACGCAGCGGCGGCTGTTGCGGCTTGTGCTGGTCGAAAGCGTGGCATCCTACGGACCGATCAGAGCGGTCGCAAAGTTCATCGGTAAGTACGGCGCAGTCTCTTTCGATCTGCGGCTTTTGCCTGCGCCGGCTGTTATCGACGCGGTGATAAACGACCGGTGCGACGTCGGAGTGGCGTTCTGCGCCGATCCTGCCCCGGAACTCGCCGTTCTTGCGCGTATCGCCGAGCCGATCGTGCTGGCTGTCCCCGCCGCACATCGCGGAACTTCTCCCGTTGATCTGCGCTCGCTCGCCGGGTGGCGAGTGGGGGTACCAGACACCAGTTTCGGGGTGCGGCGGATACTCGATCGTGCCTGCTCACGTGAAGGGGTCCAGATTTCGCCGGTGCTGTCGAGCAATGTGTTCGAGACACTTCGGGATTTCGTCCGTTGCGGCGCCGGTGCCGCTGTCCTTCCAATGCGCGCGGTCGCCCGGCAGGCACGGGCAGGGGAAATGCAGATGCTGCCATTTGCCGATCCGGCGTTTCGCGACACGACACTTGACGTTATCGTGTTGCGCAAGCGGCGCCTGCCGCGTGTGGTGCGCGCTTTTGCGGATATTCTGGTGGCGGAAATCAGCGCCGAACCCTGAGGAAGAGACCATGCCGCTTGAGATGAAACAGAGGTGCGAGCGTTGCGGCGATGCGCTGCCGATGGCCGAGGGTGGCGCGCGAATATGTTCCTACGAATGCACGTTTTGCGGCCATTGTGCGGAGAGCATGGGCAATTGCTGCCCCAATTGCGGCGGCGACCTTGTCCAACGGCCCCGCCGCATTGCGAAGAGCAATCCACAATGACCGGCACGCGTTATCCGCAGATTATTATCGGACTATTGCTCACGCTCTGCGTGGCGACATTTCTGCCGCTGGGTCGATGGGGAATTGCCTATAGCGGGCTTGGCCTGCCGCTTGGCCGCGAATTCTTCTGGTGGGTACTCGTCGTTGTTACGCTTATCTATGTGGCCTTCGTCGAGCGGCGCCCTTTCTCGTCCATCGGATTTCGAAGGCCAAAAATTCTCGATCTGATACTGGCTGTGATTGCCGGGATTTTCATGGTTGCAGGGATTATTGTAATTTATCAGGTACTGTTTCCTCTGCTGCATCTGAAGATGAATACCGGCCAGATGAAATCCCTTATGGACACGCCCTACTGGTATCGCGTTCTGCTGGTCTCACGCGCGGCAGTCGCCGAAGAACTTCTATTCAGGGGATATCCGATCGAACGGCTGAATGAACTCACAGGGAGCCGCGCGCTGGTCGCCATCGTCACCTGGGCTGCGTTCACTTATGCCCATCTGGGGAGTTGGGGGCCGGCTCAGTTGATCATTGCCGGATATGGCGGTGTGTTGCTGACGCTCCTCTATCTTTGGCGGGGGAATCTCTGGGCCAATATGCTTGCGCACTGGATTGCCGATGGTGCGGGCTTTCTACTGCCGCATGGCTAGCCGGCTTGTTGGCAAGCGAGCGTCGTTGTAGGTATTGCGCAATAAAAGGAGAGACATCATGCGTCGTTTTATTATTGAACGCGATATTCCCCAGATCGGCAGTGCCGAGCGCGATGCATTGCGGGCGGCCGCGCAAAAATCGAATGGTGTGCTTGCCGAACTCGCGCCGGATATTCAGTGGGTCGAGAGCTATGTGGCAGCCGATAAGACGTTCTGCGTCTATCTTGCAAAGGATGAGGCAATCATCCGCAGGCATGCCGAATTGAGCGGGTTTCCGGCGACAAAAATCACCGAAGTTTCAAAGACGATCGATCCGACAACCGCCCGCGCGTAACCGTCTGTTACGGCCGCACGAATTTGAGGATGAACCGATCCGTATGCCAGCGGATTGATGGATCGAATACCACCTTGGTGTGATCGTCTGCAGGGTTGGCCAGTATATCGCTCTCGCCGGCCAGTTTGAAGCCGGCGGCCGTGACCTCCTTTACGACCGTCGCTTTTTCGATGCGATGCAGTTTCGGCGCCGTTGTGGCGCCGCTTCCCGCCGACGCCGCATGATCGATTATGAGATAAACGCCGCCCGGCTTCAACGAATTGAAGACGTGCTTGTTGAATGCCAACATATCGACACTCGCATATTTCGGGATATGCAGGTCGTGATAGTTGAGCGAAGTCCAGAACATGTCGACTTTCTGGGGCAAGCGAAACTGACCGAGCGGGGCAAGGTCGAGCGAAACATTGCCATGGCCGGGTTCGTGCAACAGCGCCTGGGCGGCCTTCACGTTGCCCGTGCCCCACGTCGTCGTTTCCAGCGCGAAGATTTTGCCGCCTGGCCCGACGATATCGCTCAGAAGGCGGGTGTAATAACCTCCGCCGGGCAGATATTCGCCGACGGTCTCGCCCGGCTTCACCTGGGCGTATGTCAGTACCTGCCCGGGCTTGCGATCCGCATCGAGCTTCTTGTCATCCGCGGGCCGTGAGGGGTCAGCCACAGCCTTGCCGATGTAATCGGGCATGTCCGCGCCCGCTGGAGTGGCGGTGGTCGTCAGCACAAAGGCCACGACGGCGAGAACTGCGCGCATGGTCATAGGGAATTCCCCGGATAGTCGGCAGTTCTAGCTTAGCGCTTCACGCTGCACTCCGGACACACGAAAGCGTTACCGGCTTCTGCTCATGCGCCGTCATCCGGGACAGCCGCCAAAATGCAAACAGAGACAAGGGAGTAAAAATCGCAAGCACCCCGAGAGCAGCCGCCGATGAGTGGGGCACGGTTTTCGCCTTGCGGAAATAATGTCCGTGCCTCCACCGTTCCTGCGATCACAGTGTGAATGCCGTAGGTGCTAAAGAAGGATTTTTCCCACTACGATTCCGGCGAAGAGCGCGATGGCGATCGCCCGGAAGGGTTTGGCCCGGATGTAGGTTTCCACTTCGCTGCAAAGATATTCGTTGTCTGGAAGCCGGTTCTCAATCGAGCTACGGGAGCCCAGCCGATCTTCGTTTTCGTCCGGCATCGCCATGATTCAACTCCTGTTTGGCTTCCATTAACGGATGATGGCGCGCGCCGTTCCGGAAGTCGAACGCTTCTTTGCAACGGGGATCGCCCCGCCGGACCGCGGCGCCTCGCGACCGCTGACCGACGCGCCGTTCATGGTCAATTATATTATGTTTACCCGAGGCGGCGTAGCTTTAGGCAGTAAGCGAACCGGATGGGTGGTTTTGAACAAGACGACCTTTGCGCTGGGCCTGGCCGGACTTGCGGCGGGAACTTTCCCCTTCCTCGCTTTGATGGGTGTTCTGCCCACGGCGCCTCACACCCCGGATGCGGCTCCGGGTTGGGTTGGCGCGGTTATCGGACTCGCATTCCTGCTCGCGGGAATCACCGCAATCATCCGGAGCTTCGCGGGCAGCGATGCAAGCGGCAATTTGCTGGCCACGGCCCCGCGCACCATTCGGATTTTGAATGACGGTCTGGGAATACTGATTGTTGTATCGCTCGCGGCGCTCTTCAGCTGGGTCGCCTTCGGATCCGGCGAACGACACTTTACGGTTTCGCTGGACGGATTTGTGGTGCCCGCCGGCGCCGGCGGTGATATGGCCGGGCGAGTCATGTTTGGGTTGGGAGCCGTTCTCGCCTGGTGCATGGCCGGCGCAATGGTTTTGTTGGTCCTTCGGCGCCAGCGGAGATAAAGCAGCCTTCGAACAAATTTGTCGCTGGCGGGCCGTCCGCGGTTCCCGGAACGGGTGATATGCCTTCGCGTTCACATGCCGTCGAGCGGGCATAGGAGCAGAAGCATGACCCACTCTTCGTGTAACCGGAAACTTGGTGCCCCCCTTGCGGCCCTTTTGGCGGCGTCCGCGCTTGCGGGCTGTGCGTCCAACGCATCGACACCACCGCCGGCGCCGCCGCCCGCCAACGGGCAATCCTATAATCAGACCCCGCCGCCACCGCCACCAAGCAACTACCAAAGCGGCACGTCCACGACTACCAATACGACCAACAGCGGTATGACGTCGGGAGGCGCTGCCTCGGGCGGCGCGGGCACCAGCGGTAACGGCGGTCCGTAAGAACGCCGCTCCGGCGCGGGACAGCAAAGCATTGCTGTCCCCATTGCTTGTATCCGGGCGCCATTGAAGAACCGAGGGGCGGGATCGTCGTGCCGGGCTCCAGAGCCCTACGCGATCCCCAAATATATGCTACTTCGCTGTTGCGATTGGCAGCGGTCCCGTTTCCAATCGACGCATGAGAAGCTCTCTGGCAGCATTTCTCCGTCCGCGGCAGCGCGACCGCCCCTGGCGCGGCGTAGCTGCGGCCTGCGTGCTCGTCGCGCTGGCGGTGGCACTCCGCTGGTCGCTCGGCGATTTGAGCGAAGGCTTTGGACCCATGCTGCTGCTGCCTGCCATCCTGCTGTCCGGCGTTCTCGGCGGCCTGCCTATCGGGCTGGGTACGGCAGTTGTTTGCTCGCTCGTCGCCTGGACATGGTTTTTCCCGCCCTACGGAACATTCGCGATCGAATTGCGCGCAGTCGTCACCATGATTGTATTCATGACGACGGCGGCTTTTGAACTATATGTCATTGCGACGCTCAAGCAGTCGATGGAAGATCTCGCGATTGCACGCGAACGGTCGCACACCATGTTTCGCGAATTGCAGCATCGGGTCGCCAACAATCTGCAATTCGTGGCCGGTGTGCTGCGTATCGGCAAACGAAGCATCGATGCCGACAGTGCCGCCCGGCGGGTACTTGGCGATGCGCAGAATCGGCTTGAACTCATGTCGCGCGTCCATCGCCGCCTCCACGACCCGGACGCCGTAAGTTCGCCGGTCGGAGAATATCTTGGCGAATTGTGCCGCGACCTGGTGGCGGCGAGCGATGTCCCCTTTGTCGAGGTTGAGGTGCAGGCGGCGCCCGTCGTTCTCGACCTCGAGTCCCTGATGACGATCTCGCTGATGACGGCCGAACTCGTAACCAACAGCGTGAAGCACGCATTTCACGAACGCATCGAAGGTATAATCTCGATTGACCTGCGCGCGGATGGTGCTGTGGCCGTGCTTACCGTTTCCGACAACGGTGTGGGACTCCCGGAGAATTATGGCCAAACCGGGCGCAGCAGTCTCGGAAAGGGCATCATCGAAAGTCTCGCTGCGCAGCTCCAGGGTACGCTTGTGTTCGAAGACGCAGGGGGCACGAGAGCCCGGCTCGCATTTCCGCTCTAGCGCCGACTCGCTTGCCGGCACCTCACCGAAAACTGAACGGTGGGCCGGTTGCACTGGTGGCAAAGGCTGGATTGGCCGGCTAAAATGGCGAGTCAGCCTGTCTTTTTCCGCGGCGGCCTGCCGCGTCCTCGAAGGGAAATCCAATGCCTCGCTTGCGTACGCTTTGCCTCGGCGCTACCGCACTTTTCATGATTGCCGCCGCCACCGCCCAAGCCGCCCTCCCCGATTCCAACCCGTTCGCCAGGGAAAGCACGCTGCCTTACCAGGCGCCGCCTTTCGACAAGATCAAGGACAGCGACTACCAGCCGGCACTCGAGGAAGGCATGCGCGTGCAGCTCGCCGAGATGGAGGCGATTGCCAACAATTCCGCGCCGGCCTCTTTCGATAACACCATCGCCGCCATGGAGAAATCGGGCCGGTTGCTCGATCGCGTTTCGCTCGCCTTCGCCGGTGTGGTGCAGGCCAATACCAACGACACGCTGGACAAAGTCCAGACCGATGAAGCTCCGAAACTCGCGGCTCATGCCGATTCGATTTTCCTGAATCCGACGCTCTTCGCGCGGGTGAAGTCGATCTACGACGCGCGCGCATCGTTGCACCTCGATCCCGAAGCGATGCAGGTTCTCAAGCTTTATTACACGCAGTTCGTGCATGCCGGCGCGCTGTTGTCCGATCCGGACAAGGAGAAGCTTAAGGCGCTCAACAAGCGCGACGCGGAACTCGAGACGTCGTTTCAGCAGAAGCTTGTCGCAGCTGCCAAGGCTGGTGGCCTGGTAGTCGATGACAAGGCAAAACTTGCCGGCATGAGCGATCAGGAAATTGCCGCAGCGGCGGAAGCCGCAAAGGCGCGCAAGCTCGACGGCAAATTCGTTATTCCGCTGCAGAACACGACACAGCAGCCGGCACTGCAGGACCTCACGGACCGCGGCGTGCGCGAGAAGCTGTTCCACAATTCCTGGACGCGCGCCGAGAGGGGCGATGCCAACGACACGCGCGCCATCATCTCCGAGCTTGCCCAGCTCCGCGCCCGGAAGGCGAAGCTGCTCGGCTACCCGAATTATGCGGCCTATGTGCTTTACGACCAGATGGCCAACACGCCCGACAAAGTCCTGGACTTCATGAACAATCTGGTCGGGCCGGTGAGAGCGAAATCCGCCGCCGAGGCGAAGGACGTCCAGGCCGCGATCAACGCGTCCGGCGCGCATTTCGACCTGAAACCGTGGGACTGGGAGCAGTATTCGGAGAAGGTGCGCAAGGCGAAGTTCGATGTCGACGAAAGTCAGGTCAAACCATATTTCGAGCTGAACAACGTTCTCGAGAACGGCTTGTTTTATGCTGCGAACAAGCTTTACGGCATCACCTTCAAGCAGAGGAAAGATATTCCGGTCTATCAGCCGGACGTGCGCGTGTTCGAAGTGTTCGACAAGGACGGCTCGCAACTCGGTCTCGCTTATTTCGATTATTTCAAGCGCGACAACAAATCGGGCGGCGCCTGGATGAGCAATTTCATGGAGCAATCCAAGCTCGTCGGCACCAAGCCGGTGATCTACAATGTCGCGAATTTCACCAAACCGGCGCCCGGACAGCCTGCGCTGCTTTCATTTGACGACGTGACCACCATGTTCCACGAATTCGGCCACGGCCTGCATGGACTGTTTGCGAACCAGACCTATCCGCTGATCTCGGGCACGAGCGTGGCGCGCGACTTCGTCGAATTTCCGTCGCAGTTCAATGAGCACTGGGCGCTGTATCCCGATGTGCTGAAGCACTATGCGAAGGATTATCGCACCGGCAAGCCGATGCCACAGGAACTGATCGACAAACTCAAGAAGGCGGCGAAGTTCAATCAGGGCTACGCTTTGGGTGAAGTCGTTGCCGCGGCGGAACTCGATATGCAATGGCATATGCTGACGGCCGACGCGCCGAGGCAGGATGTCGACACATTCGAGGGGCAGGCGCTCAAGGCTGCGCATGTCGACTTTCCCTTTGTGCCGCCGCGCTACCGGTCGAGCTATTTCCTCCATATCTGGGCCAATGGTTACGCCGCCGGTTACTACGCCTACCTGTGGACGGAGATGCTGGATGATGACGCGTTCGCGTGGTTCAAGGCGCATGGCGGGCTGACCCGCGAGAACGGCCAGCGCTTCCGCGACATGATCCTGTCGCGCGGCCACAGCGAGGATTACGGTCCGATGTTCCGCGCCTTTTACGGCAAGGATCCCGACATTCAGCCCATGCTGGTGCATCGCGGTCTGGCGCCGGGAGAGGATTGAAGCGGCAGGCTGCGCGCGTTTTGGTTTCCTTCCCCGCGCGAAGCGTGGGGAAGGGGGGCCGCCAAACGGTGCAAGGGCAAATCGCACACCTGGCCCGCTCTGCCCCTTTCGGCACCCACTACGCGTGGGGACGGAAAGAAAGCCGACGCATGTTCCCGCTTATAATTACTAAGCGGTCGAGCGGGCGGGCTCGGCCGGCTTGGCTGTGGAATAATTAGGCGCCGGCGCTGCTGCAGGCTTCTGGATCGCGTGTGCCTTGCCGTCGGGCTTGCCATATTCGGGGCGGCAATGGCCATCGATATAGGCGCCGGAATCGATGCGGATATCCAGATGGATGACGTCTCCGCTCATATGCCCGGTACTTGCGATCACGACTTTTCGTGCTTCCACCTTGCCGATCACCGTGCCCGCCACTTCGACTTGTTCGCCGTAAACGGTCCCTTTGACTTTGGCGTTGTGGCCGATCTTCACGCCTACGCCGCGGATGTCGCCATCCACTTCGCCTTCGATGTGAATGTCTTCGGTGCTTTCGAGCTGGCCCGTAATCTTGAGCGCTTTGCTGATAACCGAAACCGACTGCGTGCCGCCATGCGCCGCTGGCGAGGATGACACGCGCCGCGCCTCGACAGGCGCCGGAGCAGGTTGTGGCGCAGAGTTTGGCGTCGTATTTATCGGCGCAGCCGTTGCGGCCGGCTTGGCCGCTGTCGTGGGCTCAGGCATCTTGTCGTTGCGCGAGAACATGGTCATGGTTGTGTCTCCGGGATTTGTTCGAGCGTTTCAAAGAAATTGAGCGGTCGCCAGGGCATTCGCGCGTCCACGCGCGCTCCTCTTGCCACTTCCACCGTATTATGAAAAATCCGGCCCGTGATGTCGGCCGTGCTGTCGACCGTCACATTCAGGGCGAATACGCGACCATTGACCCGGCCGCAGATGCGGGCGTCGCGCGCGACAATGTCCCCTTCCACCGCGCCGTCCGTAGCCAGAACCAATCGGTCGGCGCATAATGAGCCCTGCACCTTTCCGTGCACATGCAGCTCGCCTTCCGTTTCGAGATTGCCGGTGATTGTCAGTCCGCTGCCGATGCACGATATCGGCACAGCTTCGCCGCGGGAAGGCTGCGTTCGAATAAGCGCACGTTGGGGCAAAGCGGACATGCGTCGCCGTTCCTTGGTTCCAGTTCAGAACCCCCACCGTGGGTTCATCATGGCGCAGAAAGAAGGGGCAGGGCAAGCCAACTTCGCGGCGCGATCGAATTCTCCTTATATTCCAAGGATTTCCGCGTGAATTACCGCCACGCATTTCATGCGGGGAATTTTGCGGATGTCATAAAGCATATCGCGCTCGTCGCGGTGCTCAGGCACCTCAGGCAAAAGGACAAGCCGTTTTGTATCATCGACACGCATGCCGGTGCCGGTATCTATGATCTCGAAAGCACCGAAGCTGCGCGAACCGGCGAAGCGGCCGCCGGGATTGGCCGGCTTCTGTCCCTGCACGACGATCCACAATTGCCCGATGCGCTCAGGGCATATCTCACTCTCGTGAAACAGGAAGGCGAAGGGCGCTACCCGGGGTCGGCGCGTATCGCGACGCGCCTGCTGCGGCCGCAGGATCGGCTTGTTGCGATCGAAAGACATCCCGTCGCTGCAGGAACATTGCATACCTCCCTTTCCGGTATCCGGAATGCCCGGGTCGTAGAAGCGGACGGTTATGAGAGATTGCCCGCGCTCCTTCCGCCTCACGAACGCCGCGGAGTCATACTGATCGATCCTCCTTACGAAGCGGAAAATGAGTTCACGCGCGTCGGTGAAGCTCTCGCTGCCGCACATCGGCGGTTTGCAACGGGAATATATGTTGTCTGGTATCCGATAAAGTCGCGCGCCGCCGTCGATGCGCTCTACGGTGAAGCATCTGCGAGCGGCATCGGACAAACTCTGCGCGTTGAAGTTGAGACTGACCGGGTGTCGAGCCCTGAAAGGGAACGCCTGGCTGGCGCCGGCTTGCTCATCGTCAATCCGCCGTTTGGGTTCGACGACCGGATGCGCAGAATTGCATCTGTAGTGGCGCCATTGCTGGGACGCACGAACCAAAAGCCGGCAACCATAACGGTGGTTTGACGGGCCCCTGGCCGGGCTCGCCGACTTTTCCGCGCGTTCCGCGTTGTCAAATCGGGAGGGATGCGAGCGAGGAGCAGCCCCGATGGCGGCCACTATTGTGTCGCAGAGATCGTCAGCCGCGCCCGTTGCCCGGCATGGCTTGGCCCGCGCCGTGTTCATCTGGACGGCACGGCTTTTCCTCATAGTCGCATTGGTGATCGTTTCCGCTGTTTTGGCGCTTTATTTCCTGGATTGGAACACAATGCGGGGACCGGTTTCACGCTACCTGTCGCACAGGCTTGAGCGCGAAGTACGTATAACCGGCAATCTGAGGGTCAATCTGTTTTCCTGGCAGCCGCGAGTTGATCTCGGCGGCCTTTGGATCGCCAATCCCGAATGGCTCAACAGCCGGCCGGCGGCGGATGTGCGGCATCTCACGTTCGAATTCCGCCTGCTGCCGCTCTTATTCGGTGGCCGTTGGGTGCTGCCGCTGGTGAGCCTCGATCATCCCAGTATCGATATTGTGCGGGAAGCGGACGGCAGGACAAACTGGCAGTTCACAAACAATTCTCAGGGCGCCGATATTCCGCCCATCCGGCGATTTCTCCTCAATGAGGGATCCGTTCACATTGAAGATCACGCTCGTCGCCTTACTTTTTCGGGAACGGTTTCGTCGCGCGAAAACGAGGGCACGACAAAAGCGGCCTTCCAGTTGTTCGGAACCGGCACATTGAACGGCAAGACTTTCAACGCCGATGTCCGCGGCGGCCCATTGATACATGTCGACATTAGCCGTCCCTATGCGTTCAACGCCGATGTGAGAGCCGGCGCTACCCATGCCGTCATCGCCGGGCAAATTACCAAACCGTTCCAGCTTGGCCACTACATTGCGCGTGCTACGGTGACGGGAAGCAACCTGTCGGACCTCTACGACCTCACTTCGGTTGCGTTACCCGGTACGCCTCCCTACCGAATCTCGGGCACGCTGGTTCGCGACGGCGCGCTGTATCGGCTGACGAGTTTTACCGGCACGGTGGGACATAGTGACCTGCACGGCAATGTTTCAGTAGATACCTCCGGGAAACTGCCATTCCTTCGGGGAGCCGTCGCGTCAACTACTCTGAATTTCAGCGATCTGGGCCCGGTGGTTGGCCAGTCGGCAACGGGGGACAGTACAAAGAGTATCCTTCCCGATACGCCTTTGCGCGTCGGCCGTCTTCGGGGAACAAACGCGGAAGTCGATTACACCGCGAATTCGATCACGTCGCACGATTTTCCGTTGCGCAAGCTGTCCACGCACATCAGCCTCGAGAATGGCGTGCTTCAGCTCAAGCCGCTGGCTTTTGAGTTCGCCCGCGGCAGGCTTGCAGGCTCGGTCCGCATTGATGCGCGCCGTCCGACGACTGTCACCAGCATGGATGCGCGGTTGAGCCATGTGCATATCGAACAATTCATCAAAAATGCCGAGAAACCCTTGTCGGGGATTGTCGAGGCGCGCGCGGTTCTCAGCGGCGAAGGTAATTCCGTTCGCACCGCGGCACAAAGCGCCAATGGCGCCCTCACCCTCGTCATTCCCGAAGGTCGCGTGCGGCGCAGCCTCGCCGAATGGCTGGGCGTGAATGTTATCAGCGCCCTGGGTCTGACACTGTCGGGAGATACCAGCAATGCGGATCTGCGTTGCGCGCTGGTCCATTTTCAGGCGCGGCGTGGTGTTTTCGCCGCTCAGCAGATGGTCTTCGATACCGATCCCGTGTTCGTCAGCGGCACGGGAGACATCGATCTGCGCGATGAAACGCTGAACTTAACCGTCGAAGGCAAACCCAAGCACTTCCAGCTGCTGCATCTGAACGTGCCCGTTACCGTGCAGGGTTCGCTTGCTCATCCGATCATCGGTGTGAAGTCCGGACACGCCATCGCCCAGGCGGGCATCGCCGCCGCACTCGGCTTCCTGTTTCCCCCGGCGGCGATTCTTCCTTTTGTCGACGCGGGTCTGGCGAAGAATGCCAATTGCGCGGCGCTGGTCGCACAAGCGGGCACGAAGAGCGCGCCCGTGAAGGTCAGGACACCGCACAGATAAGCGCCCGCGCATTGCTGCCGTGCGCTCATTTACACTTGCGATTATGCGAAATACGAGGAAGCTCATCAGGTTCGATCGAGGGGAATCGCCATGCTGAGTCGTCGTGAGCTGCTTGCCACTACTGCGGCGTTCGCTGCACTGCCCACATTCTCGTTCGCCGAGGAACAACCGCCATCAAATGCTGCGGCTGCGAAGCTCGACGGGCTGATGACGGCCTTCATGCAGGAAAACCTGCGGCAGAATCCCGAAGGCGCTACCGTCCTCGGGCTCGATACCGGCGCAAACGCCGATCTGCGAAGCAAGCTTCGCGACGCCTCCGCGGCCGGGGTCGCCGCCGCGAAAGCCCTCAATCTCGACCAGATGCGGCGATTGATGACGATTGATCCCGCACAACTTCACGGCATGGCGCGGGTGAACTACGACACGCTGCTTTATACGACGCAGTCGCGTGCGCAGGTGGCGGCGTTTGATTTCGGCGGCGCCTCGTTCGGTCCGTCGCCCTATGTGGTGAGCCAGCTTACCGGCGCATATCAGAGCGTACCCGACTTTCTTGATACCAAGCATCGAATCGAAAACGCCGCGGATGCAGATGCCTATCTGGCGCGGCTGGACGCCTTCGCCGTTCAGCTCGACAACGACACCGAGCGCATGAAGCATGATGCCGCGCAGGGCGTCATACCGCCGGACTTCCTTCTCGATACTGCGCTCGCACAGATGAATGCGACGCGCACCACGGCAGACAAATCGCTGCTGGTCACTTCCATCACGCGCCGGGCAAAGGAAAAAGGTCTTCCCGACAGTTACGCGACGCGTGCGGCGGCAATATACGAGGAGAAAGTCGGACCTGCGCTCGACCGTCAGATCGCCGAGGCGAAATCCTTGCGGACGCAGGCAACGCACGATGCCGGCCTGTGGAAGTTGAAGCAGGGTGAAAGGTTCTATACGGCGGCGCTGCGCTCTGCGACGACGACGTCAAAAAATGCGGAAGAGATCCATCAGCTGGGACTCGATCAGGCAAAGGAGATTTCCGCGCGGCTCGACATGCTGCTCCGGGCACAGGGGATGACGCAGGGTAGCGTCGGCGAACGGATTGCTGCGATGTACAAGGATCCGAAGTCACTCTATCCCAATACCGACACCGGCAAAGCGGACGCCATCGCGTATTGCAACCAGCGGCTTGCGCAGATCAGGCCGCGACTGCCGGTCGTGTTCAAACGACTTCCGCAATACACGTTTGAAGTGCGTCGCGTGCCGCCCCAGACCGAACCGGGCGCCGCCGCGGCGTTTTCGCAGCCTCCGTCGCTCGATGGCTCGCGGCCCGGCATCGTCTATTTCAATCTGCACGACAGCGCCGAATGGCCGAAATGGGCATTGTCGACGACGGTGTTTCACGAAGGACTGCCCGGCCATCAGCTGGAAGGCGGACTTGCCCTGTCGAACAAGGAACTTCCCTTGATCCGCAAGACTATCGGCTTCTCGGGCTATGCCGAAGGCTGGGCGCTCTATGCCGAGCAGCTGGCCGATGAGATCGGTATGTATGACGACGATCCGCTCGGCCGTATCGGCTATCTGAAGTTCCAGCTCTTCCGCGCCAATCGTTGTGTAGTCGATACGGGCATCCATCACCTGAAATGGACGCGCGAACAGGCAATTCAGTATTTCATCGATCAGGAAGGCGATGCGCCGGGATTCGTCACGCGCGAAGTGGAGCGTTATTGTGCCACGCCGGGACAGGCCTGCAGTTACAAGCTGGGGCATACGGTCTGGATCAATGCGCGCGACCGTGCAAAAACTGCCCTTGGTCCACGTTACAACATCAAGGATTTTCACGAAGCCGGTCTTGATTGCGGCCGCGTGCCGCTTGACGTGCTGGACGGTGTCGTCGATCGTTACATCGCGCAAACCAGGGCGGCGTGAGGAATCGCTTGATCCGGATTTGCGGGAGCGCCTTATTTGCCCAATCGCGCGATATCGCGCCAGCCATAGGCGACCTCAATGCAATTGGCATGAGCTTCGGATCCCTGCTGCTCGATAAGGAATTCGCCGCCGATGCGTTCGTAGAATTTGCGCGCGTCCGCATTGTCTTTCAGACACCAGAGTGCCGCGGCATTAATCCCTGTCTCCGTCAGCGCCGAGGCAAGGCTGTGCATAAGCGACAGGCCGACCCCCCGCCGCTGAAAACTCCGAAGCACGTAGATCGCGCTGAACTCGCCAATGAATCCTGATCGCTTCAGCAGTTCTGTTCTTTGCCAGCCACAGGACGCAAAGCCGCAAATCGTGCCGTCCCGTTCGGCGAGATAGACGGCGATGGCGCCGCACGCAGCAGGCTGGTTGAGAACGGTCTCCCATTGCGAGGTTCTTTCCTCCTCCGTCCGGGCGGCCAGCCAATCGGCCGGCATCAGACCCGTGTAGGTTTCGGACAGGCAGGCGGCGTGTACACGCCCGATGGCGGCCGCATCCGCCGGCGTCGCGCTACGGATCGATGCTTCGTCGTTCAACGGCTGGTCTTTCCCGAGTGGAAGTGGATCATAGCATCTGACACGGAATATCGCGCGGTGCCCGATGGACGCGTTCTCCTATCTCTCGGTTCTCAACTCGATTGTCCTGGGTCTGGGCGTGGCGAGCCTCCTGGCCGGGTTCGCCGCGATAGTCCGGGCACGCGACAGAATCAGGATGTACTGGCCGCTGCTTGTACAGATGGGCCTTGTGTTCCTGATTCACGTACAGCTCTGGTGGGCACTCTTCGCATTGCGGGGACGTGTGCAATGGAGCTTTCCAGGCTTTCTCGTGGTGCTGATGCAGCCGGTGCTGGCCTATCTGGCGGCGGCGTTCCTTGTCCCCGATATTCGCGAAAACGAGACCGTCGATCTCAGGCGCGCCTATTTCCGGGAGGCACGCTGGTTTTTTTCCGCCGTCATTCTTCTCGTGCTCGACAGCCTGGCGAAAAGTCTCGTGCTGGGAGGCGTGCTCCCCCGAACCAACGATCTCATAGGTCATGCGATATTCATCTGCCTCAGCGTTGCCGGATTCGCCTCGCGGAGGGATATCGTCCACAAAATCGTCGCGCCGTTGTCGCTGGTCGTTCTTGCGGCATATATTTCGATATTGTTTGTAACACTTCCCTAGGAAAGGAATGGGTAATCATCGCGTGGTAACGATCGCGCGGTAGTCCAGATTCTTTCTTCCTGTATTCCACGGAGGTCTTGCGTGTCTTATGCCGCTCCGCCGGCCCAGCAGCGTCCTGTTCTCGACCCGACACTCGCGCCTCTGATCCTGGACTGGGACTTGCAGTTTACCCGGCAGCCAACCCAGCGGGCCTGCGCGTATTGGCATACATTGTGCGGTGACCGGAAAATGCCGCGACGACAGGAGCTCAGCCCCAGCGGAATGCGCGAATTTCTTGCCAATGTGAATCTGATCGAGGTCATATCCAGTTCCGCCGAGGCGGCGCCGGATTTTCGGGTTTCGCTGCAGGGACAGCACGGAACGGAAGTTTACGGTCAGGTAATGAACCGCCCTCTCGAGGAGGTATTGCCGGCCCACGTGGTGAAGAGGTGGAGAGAAACGTTCTTGACGTGCTTCCGCGCCGTCCGGCCGGTCCGGTTCTGCTCGAAGATGCTCATCGGAGGTCGGGCGTGGCTTGAGGGTGAAGCACTCCTTGCACCGCTCGGTGACGCGGAGACGGGCGTTCAGGCGCTATTCGTCGCTTTCGTAAGCTGGCAGGCGGAAAATTTCGGGGCGGTAAACCATCAGGTCTGATGCGTACTCCCGATATAATGAACGTCTTGCGCCGCGCGTTTACAGTTTCTCAATTATCCTGGAAGGAATTCGGCGCATCCGGCCCCGACCCGTGTTATTTGCTTCAAATGCAATGCAACGGCTTCACATTTGCGGACAGGGGTAGCCAATGAGCCGAATTTTTGGAAGCAAGTCCTTCAGGCGGTCGAATCTGGCTCGCGCCAGTCTGTGTTCGGAAAGCGGAGTTGCCGCAATTGAGTTCGCGTTTCTTGCTCCGGTGCTTCTCCTGATGATCGCCGGCGTTTGCCAGTTCACGATGGTGCTCGGCAATTATATGACCCTTGAGCACGCCGTCGGAGCCGGGGCGCGCACGCTCGCAATAAGCCGGGGAGACTCTACGCCGGTTACCGACACGCAAACCCAGGTTTATGCGTCGGCGGGGAATCTCACGGCGTCGAACATCACGATCAGCTATTCCGTGAACGGTACGAGTTGTTCTTCGGATACCGGATGCGGCGCAGCGCTGGCTGCCGGCGTCCCTGCGCAGGTGACGGCCACTTACCCGTGTAGCCTGGTAGTCATGGGAACGAATTTTGCGCCCGGCTGCACGCTGAGCGTCGGAGCTACGGAGCGCGTGGAATGAGCCGTCGTCCAGACATGTTTCTCAAACACTTTCGCCGTGACGAACGTGGCGCCATTTCCATCCTTTTCGGTCTTTGCGCCACCGTCCTCATTGGAATGCTCGGCCTCGGTGTAGACTTTGGGTATGTCTACTATTGCCAGGACAAGTTGCAGACGTCGACCGATGCGGCGGCACTGGCGGGCGCGCAGATGATCAATACAGGCACGGGCGGTACGGCTGTCAGCACGGCAACGCATTACAGCTCTTCCGGGACCGGAACACTCAACAGCACTGCGCAGCTGAACGTAACCATGGTATCCGGCTATCCGACTCTGAAGTGTCTGCACAGCACCGGCGTCTCCTGCAACGGACCGGACAACGCGAACGCGATCGAGGTGACACAGCAGGCGGTTGTTCCTACTATCTTTGCACGCCTCGTCGGCTTCAACTCGTGGACGATTTCCGCGACCTCGCTTGCGAGCGCGAGAGGCGGCGCCGCCCAGCCTCTCGATGTGGAGGTCATTCTCGACACTACGGCGTCGATGAACAATGTCGACCTGAACTGCGGCGTCCTTGGTTTTTCGGGGTTGACCCGTGAATTATGCGCGGTGAACGGCGTGAAGACGCTTCTGGCGGAACTCGCACCATGCTCGGCGACTCTGTCGACCTGCGGCAGCGCCACGAACGGCAATGTCGCCAATCCGGTCGATCGCGTCGGGTTGATGGTTTTCCCCGGCCTGAAGTCGAACCAGACACAATACGAAACAGACTGCAGCACCTCGGCGCCGACAATTGCCAAATACTCCAGCAGTCCGGTTTATCAGATTGTACCGTTCTCCAGTGATTATCGCAGTTCCGACAGTGCGGGATTGACTACAAGTTCGAATCTCGTGCTTGCGGCGCGTGGCGGTGCGGTTGGCTGTCAGCAGGGTCTCTCGGCCGTCGGCGGCGTCGGAACATTCTTTGCCGATGCGATCACGCAGGCGCAGTCGGCGCTTGCAAGTGACAACCGGCCGACGGCACGCAAGGTCATCATCCTGCTGAGCGACGGCGCCGCCAATGCCAGCAGCTCCGATATGCCTGGCGGAGAATCCAACAATCAGTGCCATGAAGCCATCGCAGCTGCGCAG
This sequence comes from Rhizomicrobium sp., assembly GCA_036269235.1. GTDB lineage: Bacteria > Pseudomonadota > Alphaproteobacteria > Micropepsales > Micropepsaceae > Rhizomicrobium. The sequence continues at coordinate 96,353 of DATASL010000018.1, read as the reverse complement.
GCTGCGACCGCGGCGGGCACCTGGGTCTATTCGATATCCTATGGTGCCACGACCAGCACCAGCGATTGCACGACCGACACGCCGGCCATTTCGCCGTGTTCCACCATGCAACAGATCGCCTCGGATTCGTCGAAATACTTCTCCGACACGTCGGGCGGTTCTACGGCCTGCACATCGACGGCCAATTCGCTGAGCCAACTCGGAGCGATCTTTTCTTATATCGGTGTAGACGCTTCGACGCCGCGCCTGCTTCCAGTCAATACTACGTGACGAAGCGGCGGTGCGAAGGCGCCGCCGCAGTCACGGCATCGGCGGATCACTGCGAGGGCGCGCAACGTGTTGCGCGCCCTCGCATTTCGGCAGCGCGAGCCAGGGAACGGGCTTTGTTCCATGGCCGCGGTGCGTGGCGCAGATCATTGCCATGCTGTTGCAATCCCTGAGTTTCCCATCGCACATGCCGGACTTGCGGCCTAAACTCTGGCGGCGCTGACGGGGCAACGGGCGTGGACAAGGCTGATAACGACGAACGCGCAAGAGCGCACGGCGACGGTGGCGCCGCCGCGCTCGGCATTGCTCTCGATGCGGCACGCGCTGATCCGGCGATAACCGAAGATGCGCGTATTCTTCTGCGCGAACAGGCGCGTCTCGCGCGCATGCAGGCCGATCAGATCGATGAAGAGGCCGCACTCGCACGCTGGACGTCGCGCGTCCGGCACGCCAATGAGGTGATGAAAGTTGCCTTCCAGCTTTCTGTCGCCCTGGTGGTGCTTGCGATCGTTGCCGCGCTCGCCAGCGCAATGTGGAGCGCCGCCCGTGACAATGGCCTCGTCATCGAAGCGTTCTCCGTGCCGCCGGATTTCGCGACCCGTGGCCTGAACGGCGAAGTCGTCGCGAGCCAGTTGCTCGACAAGCTCACCCATATGCAGGAGGAAACGAACTCAATCCGCCCTGCCGATACCTATCGCAACAATTGGGGCGACGACATCAAGGTCGAGATTCCGGATACGGGAATTTCGATCAGCGAACTGAACCGTTATCTGCGCCACTGGCTCGGGCACGAGACGCATATTACCGGCGAGATCTACCGTGTGCCGGACGGGATCGCAGTTACGGCACGCGCGCGCGACGCGGGAACAACTTTCACCGGAAAGGAAGCGGATCTCGACAAGCTGCTGCAGAAGGCGGCCGAGGCCATCTATGGCGAAACGCAGCCCTATCGCTATGCGGCCTTCCTGAGCGAGATGGGGCGCTATCCAGAAGCATTCATCGTCGCGAAGAAACTCACCGCCGTCGCGTCACCGGCCGAGCGCGCCTGGGCCGATTCGCTTCTCGGCAATTTTTATCAGTTCTACAACATGCCTGGTAATGCGATCGCAACCCTGCGCGCGGGCGTTGCCGCAGACCCTTCCAACGCGCATGCGTGGGACAATCTCGCGAACGCCGAGCAGAGCCTCGATCACGTTGAAGAGGGTTATCGTTACACCCGGCAGGCAGTCCTTCTCTACGACAAGGACGCAGCTGCTTTTGATCCCGACCGCGTCGCGATCATCAAGCTGCAGGACAAATCATTTCTCACCGCGACTGTTGGCGATTTCCTGGCGGCCGCGGCGACGGATGAGACGATTCGCCAACTGCCAGACCGCAACGCTTCACAACAGCAGGCGGCCATTGACGAGGCGCTGCAGGTGGTGATGGACCATGACGTGCCGCGCGCACGGATGCTTCTTGCCCAGGTGCACGCCGCCAGTCCCAATACGCGTATAAATCTCTGGTTTCAAAGTGCGGCCGTCGCGTATTTTGCGCATGATTGGAATACTCTTTCCCACCTGCTTGATCGTGGTGCGGCTTTCCGGATTGCACCTGTTTCGTTTCGCCACGCACTCGAGGCGCTCTACACGCGCATTCCTGATTCGTTGCTGGCAGAAGCTAAGGCCGAGCAGGGCGATATTGCCGGCGCGCGACGGCTGATCGCGATTACGCCGGTTGATTGTTACGATTGCGCGCGCGTTCGCGGGCGGATCGACATGATTGCGAGGAATTGGGACGGCGCGGCCTACTGGTTTGCGATCGCCACGCGCGAAGGTCCTTCCATTCCGATGGCATTCAACGATTGGGGAACGATGCTTCTGCGCAAGGGTCATTACGACGGCGCCATGGTCGAATTCGCCGAGGCGAGCGCAAGAGGGCCGCATTATGCCGATCCGCTTGAAGGCTGGGGCGAGGCGCTCATGCAGGCGAACCGTTCCGACCTCGCGCTTGCGAAATTTTCAGCTGCGGCCGGATTTGCGCCGAACTGGGCCCGGCTTCATCTCGAATGGGGCAAGGCGCTCTACTATCTGGGACGGAAAAGCGAAGCGCGTGCGCAATGGAAACAGGCGGCGCAACTCTATCTGAGCGCCGATGACCGCGCACAACTTTCGAGACTCCTCGCATTATAGATTTCAATCAAATGACGCGCCCGGAATTCCCGCAACGAAGCTGCGCAGCATGACGTGGACATTTGGGACATCGGGCGACGCGTGCGAGGCACGCACCGCTTCGCGAGTGTCCCACACCCGGCCCGCACTTGTACTCGCCACATCGATACTCGCATCCAGCCTGGCCTTCGTCGATGGATCGGTGGTCAATGTGGGTCTTCCGGCCATCGGCGGGAGCCTCCATGCCGGTGCCGAGAATCTGCAATGGGTGATCAACGCCTATCTGCTGCCTTTGAGCGCTTTGTTGCTGCTTGGCGGCGCCGCGGGAGACCGCTTCGGCCGCCGAAATGTTCTGCTTCTCGGCGTGTCGTTCTTCGGGATCGGTTCTATCTTCTGCGCCGCCGCAGCAAATTTGTATCTGCTGCTGGCCGCGCGCGGTTTGCAGGGGATAGGCGCGGCGCTCCTGCTTCCCAATAGTCTGGCCATTCTCGGATCTGCGTTCGCGGGAGAAGCCCGCGGTCGCGCGATCGGCACCTGGTCGGCTGCGAGTTCCATGGCCGCGGCCATAGGGCCGGTACTTGGCGGCTGGCTGATCGACCGATTCGGCTGGCGCACAATATTTCTCGTCAACATCCCGCTCGCCTTGGCGGCAATCGCCCTGGCCGGCGCCTTTATGGGCGAAGCGAAGCGTGAGCGGCAGGCCGCTCCGCTGGATGCTGGCGGCGCGCTGCTGATTACATCTTCGCTGGCTGCGTTGACATGGGGCCTGACGATCGGCACCGGGCGCACCGGCTGGTCGGCCAATGCGGTAAGCGCCGTAGTGGCCGGCCTTTTGCTGCTGCTTGCTTTCCTGTGGGTCGAACGGCGCGAAAAACTCGATGCGGTCATGCCGCTTGCGCTTTTCGATACGGCGGAATTCATCGGCCTGACGGTTTTTACCTTTCTGCTCTATGGTGCGCTGGGGACGTTGCTCGTCCTCATTCCTTATGTCCTGATCGAAGGTGCGCATTATTCCGGCACCATGGCGGGGGCGGCGTTGCTTCCTTTCCCTGTCGTGATCGCGCTGACGGCGCGCGCCATGGGCGGATTTGCAGGGCGTGTCGGCTCGCGGATTCCGCTGACGCTTGGGCCGCTTATCGTCGCACTGGGGTTTCTCCTGCTGCTGGGTTTTACCCCGGGCGCAAACTACTGGAGCGGCCTCCTGCCGGCGATCCTGGTTATTTCATTGGGCATGGCCGGTGCCGTGGCGCCGCTGACAACGGCCGTACTTGCATCGGTCGACGCAAGTCACACCGGCGCGGCATCCGGGCTGAACAGTGCCGTCGCCCGGCTGGGGGGATTGGTAGCAACAGCAATGCTGGGCGGGGTTCTCGCGGCAAGGGGCGCGGCACTGTTCTCCGCCTTTCATATCGCAGCCGGAATCTGTGCTGTGGCCTGTGTCGCAGCAGCCTTCGCGAGTTTTGGATCAGTAAACAGAATGCGCCGGGAGCCAGCGTCGTGAGGGGGGGAAAATGGAGAGACCATTAATCGTATCAGTCATCCTGGTTCTGTTCGCCGGCCTGTCGATTGGTGTGGGATGTGCGCCAACGACTGTCGCAACGATAGAACAGACCGCGATGGCACACTGCGATTCCGAAGGATTGCAGTTCAGGTTCGACAGCAGTTCGACCGGGCCGGCCACGGAGTCGATTAGCGGCCAATGCCTGTCTTCCCGCGAAGGCGGAGTGCGCAGCGCAATTTCGGGTCAGGAGCAGGAGGTATGGTTTTATCTCGCTGCGAATCGCGACTGTTCCTCGCGTGGCGTTCCGCTTGCAGTCGTAAAGCGTCCTGCTTCACACGGCGTGGTGAGGATAACCAACGACGATGCAGTACCCGTCTACGGCGCCTACAATCCGCAACAAACATGCGGTTCAAAGATGATTCCGGCGATCTTCGTCCTTTATACGTCCAGGAATGGTTATTCGGGACCCGACGAGTTCGATATTGCAACCACCTTCCCGGGTGGCGAAGTCCAGAGCAATACGGTGAAGATCAATGTAATTCCGGTTTCGGGACGTTAGCAGACGTTCTGCATCATGAAGTTGCGACTTGTTGATGAGCTGACGAAGCAATGGCCGGGGACGGATTGTTGCCCGGAGCGATTTGCAGCAAACCAGGCGCGCGGCAGGCCGAGCACGATGTCTCGATTCCCGATCAGAAGCGGCAGGGCGAAGCGTACTGTGCCGCACGTGGCTACCAGCTTGTCGAGACGTTCGTTGAGCCGGCGCTTCCGCCACGAACGACCGGCCGCTGCCGCCACTCAGCGCGGCGAGGAATGCCTTGCCGCCGTTGTAGCCGAAGCCGCCGGTCCCGGATTTCCGCGGTTTCATCATTTCGCGCGTTGCTGGTTTTCTTGCGCGCAGATCACCCTCCATTGCGCGCCAAAAGTTTCTTTATCCCGCTTCTTCGCGCCGATTTCCCTTTATTTCCTGCCACTTCCCGCGTGTTCCCGGCCGTTGCTCATCACAACGCCTTTGTTTGCGCGGTACACAAAGCCGGCTAGGTCCGGCGTTCGCAGTTCTGTTCTGAACTGGCGGACAGGGAGGGATTCGAACCCCCGATACAGTTGCCCGTATGCCGCATTTCGAGTGCGGTGCTTTCAACCGCTCAGCCACCTGTCCGCAGAGGGGGGAGGGGATACTTAAATTTCCCGGCCGGGGCAAGCCGCCCTTTTGCGCATTTCTGCTTGCGAGGTTGTGTCGAATAACACACTATTCCCGGGGAGTGACGGGATGATGGCAATGCAGAGATTTTATCCGGCCGTGCTGGAGCGAGGGCCCAAGCAGTCGTTCGGCGTGTGGTTTCCCGATTTCATGGGCTCGGTCGCCGGCGGTGCCTCGCAGGAGCAGGCGATGGCAAGGGCGCAGGAAGCTTTGGCGCGCGCGGTCGAATCGCTGGCGGAGCAGGACAAGCCGCTTCCCGAACCCACCCCGTTCGAACGGATCGCAATTCCGGAGGATTGTGAGTTCGTCGCCTTCTTCGCGGTGGCCGTTGAGCCACCCGATCCTTCCGAACGGGTGAATATCTATCTCTCACGCAGCTTGCTGGCCCGCGCCGATCGTCGTGCGAGCGAACTCGGCATGAGTCGGTCCAGTTTTTTTGGTTATGTCCTGACCACGGCGCTTTCGATGTCGGCCTTGCCGGGTTTCGGGCATCTCGTTCCGTTGTCCGCGCGGTCAAAGCTGCGCGAGGAAACGCCGGTCAAACCGGCGCCCCGGCGGCGCAAAGCATGATGCCGGCGCGAAGCGACGCACACCCGGAATTTGGAATGACAATGACGGCCACGGTCGCCTAGTCTTTCCCGCGGAGCGCACAATAAAAACTTTCTATCCGGGAAGGGACGCTCATGAGATTTGCCATTTTCGCTGCGCTGGCGGTGTCGTTCGGCATTTGCTCCGCCGCTCTGGCGCAGGATGAAAAGGACGGCGACAAGGCTGCGACGCCTGCGCCGAATCCGGTTTTCTTCAAAGCCCAGGAAAGTGTGACCCAGGGCGGGGTCAGCGTCGACGGCAACCGCGTCGACTATTCGGCTCACGCCGGCACCATCATCGTGCATCCCAAAGGATGGGACGATGCGACCGAGCCGCAGGGCAAGGACAAGGACAATCAGGCACAGGCCTCGATGTTCTACGTCGCCTATTTCAAGAAAGACGCGAATCCGGAACAGCGCCCCGTCACGTTTCTCTACAATGGCGGTCCTGGTTCCTCGACGGTGTGGCTGCATATGGGCGCGTTCGGGCCCAAACGCGTGGTCACCGCCGACGACGCGCATTCGCCGGCCGCGCCTTATCAGCTGATCGACAATGACGAGAGCCTGCTCGATGTGAGCGACCTCGTATTCATCGACGCGCCCGGCACCGGCTTCAGCCGCATCGCCGGCAAGGACAAGGAAAAGGCGTTCTACGGTATCGATCCCGACGCCTACGCGTTCGGCGATTTCATCAGCCAGTTCCTGGCGAAATACGGCCGCTGGAATTCGCCGAAATATCTCTTCGGCGAAAGCTACGGCACGCCGCGTTCTGCCGTTCTCGTCCAGCAGCTCGAGACGCAGCGCAACATCGATTTCAACGGCGTCATGCTGCTCTCGCAGATACTGAATTTCTCGCTGAGCCCCGACCGGCCGGAATATGAGCCGGGCCTCGACCAGGCCTATCAATTGGCGCTGCCCACCTATGCAGCGACGGCCTGGTATCATCACAAGCTGCCGCCCAACGCACCCAAGGATCTGCACACGCTGATTCATCAGGTCGAGTCCTTCACCATGGGCGAATATGCGCTGGCGCTGCAGCGCGGCGCGACGATCGGGCCCAACTGGCGGAAGGAGATCATCGCCAAGCTGCACATGTTCACGGGACTTTCACCCGAATACATCGACAAGGCCAATCTGCGCATCGACGGCGGCGAGTTCGAACAAAGCCTCGAGAGCGCCAATGATATAACGGTAGGCCGCCTCGACACGCGATTCTCCGGACCAGCCATGGATCCGCTGAGCCAGCAGGCCCAATACGACCCGCAATCGGCCGCGATCAGTTCGGCCTATGTTTCGGCGTTCAACGATTATGTCCGCAAGACTCTGAATTTCGGACAGAACATGCACTACAATCCGGAGATACAACTATTCAGGTCGTGGGATTTTTCGCATGAGCCGCCGGGCGCGAACCGCACAATCCGCGGCGACGCCAATGTCATGCCGGATCTGGCGACGGCGATGAAGTATAACCCCAATCTCAAGATCCTGTTGAATGGCGGCTATTTCGATCTCGCCACGCCGTATTTCGAAGGCTGGTACGAGATGCATCATCTGCAGATTCCGCAGAAGCTGCAGGCAAATATATCCTACCGCTACTATGAGTCCGGTCACATGGTGTATGCGCATACGCCCGCGCTGAAGCAGTTGCACGACAATTGTGCCGACTTCATCCGCCGGACGGACAATGTGCAGAAATAGGTCTTGGCGGAGCGGGCACCGATGAACGGCAGATGAACGGCCCCGCCATGACTCGTTCACACCGGGCCGCGCATCCTCGGGTCTCTGATCCGGTTTGCTGCAAGCCCCTCCCTGCGAACCGGATCGCGAACAGGCGGAAGCCCGCAACGGCAACACCGGTGCGGGCTTCCGTCGTATTCGCACTTTCGGCTTCATCGCGATCCATAACGGCAGGAGGCCGCGGTGCCCGGTAGCCAGGATTACGCGCAGGATCCCCGCAATCAGGAGGTTCGCGTCTGGCTCAACGGCGCGCTTGTTCCACGCGGCGAAGCGCGGGTATCCATTTTCGATGCCGGATTCGTGCTGGGTGATGGCGTCTGGGAAGGCGTGCGCCTGCACAAGGGCGGCTTGCTGTTTCTCGACGCCCACCTTGACCGGCTTCACGCCGGCGCACGCGCGATCTCACTCGATATCGGCCTTTGCCGTGATGAGATGGCGCAGGTGCTGCGCGATCTCATGGCCGCCAACAATATGCAGGATGGCGTGCATGTCCGCCTGATGGTGACCCGCGGCGAGAAGCGGACTCCCAATCAGGATCCGCGCAATGCGCTCGGGCGGCCGACAATCGCCATCGTTGCCGAATACAAGGAGCCCAGTGCCGCCATAAAGGCACAGGGGCTGAACCTGTTTACCTCGACGATACGCTGCACACCGGCGGACATGTTCGACATGCGGCTCAATTCGCATAGCCGGCTCAATCTCGTCATTGCGCTCACCCAGGCCATTTCAGCCGGTGCCGACGAGGCGCTGATGCTCGACCCGAACGGCTTCGTATCCAGCTGCAACGCGACGAACTTCTTCTTCGCTGCAAATAATGAGATTTGCACCTCAGCCGGCGCCTATTGTTTCAACGGAATAACGCGCGGCAACATCATCGCGCTCTGCCGACGCCACGGGATACCGGTGCGGCTCGGGAATTTCACACTGCACGAAGTCTATGGCGCGCAGGAGGCCTTCGTCACCGGCACTTTCGGTGGTGTCGTGCCGGTGCGCGCAGTGGACGGGCGCGCCCTTCCCGTAGCACCGGAGGGTGGACTTACGCGAAAGCTCGATGCGCTTTATGCGCAACTGAAAGACGAGGACGCCGCAGCAGATGTCGCCCGCGTGGGTACGCGGTGACCGACGCTCCCGTCCGGATAGCGATGTGGTCGGGACCGCGAAACATCTCGACGGCGATGATGCGTTCCTTCGGGAACCGCCCGGACACGGCAGTGATCGATGAGCCCTTCTATGCCGCCTATCTGAGAATTTCGGGCATTGATCATCCTCTCCGCGACGCCACGCTCGCCACACATGAAAGCGACTGGAGAAAGATCGTCGAGTTGCTCATAGGGCCGGTGCCGCAGGGCCGCGCGGTCTTCTACCAGAAGCACATGACGCATCACATGCTGCCGGAAATCGGTCGCGACTGGATGGGATTTTGCACCAACGCGTTTCTTATCCGCGCACCGGAAGCAGTACTGGCATCCTACAGCGCAAAACGGCCGGAATTTCTTTCGGCCGACATCGGTTACGAGACGCAGCGTGAAATCTTTGACCGCGAGTCCGACAGGCTCGGCACGGCACCGCCGGTGATCGATTCGGACGATGTGCTGCACGATCCGGGATCTGCACTGGAAGCGCTGTGTGCGGCATTGAACATCCCGTTTTCGGATCGCATGCTGCATTGGCCACCGGGGCCGCGTGCCACCGACGGTGCCTGGGCGCCTGCCTGGTATGATTCCGTCGAGCGGTCGACGAGTTTCGCCAATCCTCGCAGCTATCCGCCATTGGGGGATGACCTCATGAGGGTCGCCGATTCCGTGCGACCGCATTACGAGCATCTGGCTCGACATAAGATTGCCGGCGCGTGATCCTCCCCCGCGAAGCCGGTGAGGTGCCCCGATAGGGGCGGAGGGGGGCAGTGTGGCGTGACTTGCCCCCTCCGGCGCATCGCTGCGCTCGCGCCGCTCTGCGGGGGGAGGAACTACTTCCCCAGTGCCTGATCGAAATCGTTCCAGAGATCTTCGACATTCTCGATGCCCACCGAAAGGCGCAGAAGATCGCGCGGACAGGGCGTATCCGGCCCTTCGACCGACGCGCGGTGTTCCACGAGGCTTTCCACGCCGCCCAGCGACGTAGCGCGCTTCCAGACGCGCAATTTTCCCGCTGCGGCGATTGCAGCAGCTTCGCCACCCTTGATGCGGATCGAAAGCATTCCGCCGAAACCGCCCTGCATCTGTCGTGCTGCAATATCGTGACCGGGAAAATCGGGCAGGCCGGGGTAAAGCGCCCGCTCGATCGCGCGATGGCGCGCAAAGCGGCGCGCGAGTTCGAGGGCATTGCCTGCGGCGAGTCGTACGCGCGGATACAGGGTCCGCATGCCGCGCAGAAGCAGGAAGGCTTCGAACGATCCCAGAATTCCGCCCAGCTCCGCGCGAAGCGTCCTGAGCTTTTGCCAATATGCATCGTCTTCGCCGGTCACCAGCGCACCGGCGATCGCGTCGGAATGGCCGTTCAAATATTTGGTCGCCGAATGCATGACAATATCGGCGCCGAGGGAAAGCGGCCGGCAGAAGACCGGCGTTGCAACGGTGGAATCCACTCCCAGACGTGCCCCTGCGCGATGGGCAATCGCAGCTGCAGCTGCAATGTCTGTTACATCCCAGAGCGGATTGCCCGGCGTTTCGATCCAGACGATCTTTGTTTTCCCCGGCCGCATGGCGGCCGCGATTGCGTCATTGTTCGTCATGTCGACGAAATCGACGTCAAGATGGGAGTCGCGCGCAAGCCAACCGCGCAGGCCCCAGTACATCACGCGCGGCGCGACCACATGATCGCCTGGTGCGAGGCCCTGGAAGACACAGGTGGCAGCCGCCATGCCTGAAGCAAACAGCATGCAGTCCGTGCCCCGCTCGAGTTCGGCCAGTACACGCTGCGGCTGGTCGTACGCGGGATTGTCCGCCCGGATGTAGCTTCGTCCGCTGCGGAAACTGTTGTCGGCTTCGCGCTCGAAAGTTGTGGCGACGTGGACCGGCGTCACGATGGCGCAGGTTGTTTCGTCCACCCATCCCAGTGCCTGTGCAGCAGCGGTTTCGGGATGCTGGAAGTAAGTTTTCTGGCTCATGGGACGAGATTGTAAAACACCCGGCGGCTTTTTGAGGCGTGCTAAACCGCCGCGAGCGCACCGACCGTGTCTTTGCAGTCGGCCTGCACGGTCGGCTCCGCAGGTAGTCTGTCCGAAATCCAGCGCGTTGCTTCGCGCAGAACTTCGGAGCTGCGCCGCCAATGCAGCAGGAGGTGGGGTGCGTCCGCCACAACGCGCCAGGTTTTTTCGCCCCCGAGATTGTCGAAGAGACGACGGATGCAACTCCGCCGGATGATTTCGTCGCGATCTCCAACCATGACGAGCACGGGAAGCTCGACTTTCTTCGCCTGTCCGAGCGAACCGAAAGCGATATCGGCCATTCCGGAAAGCATTTCCGGGCGCACGCGCCGCATGACAAGGGGATCGCCGATGAGCCGGATGGCTGCTGCCGGCGTGAGATCCCAGCCGCTGAGACGTTCGAACACCAGTTCTGCGTCGCCGGCCAGTGCGCGCGCAGCCGACGCAATCCAGCCCAGCAGCCGCTGCCGGAACGCCGAGGCGAGTGCACCCGGTGCGACGAGCACGAGGCCCTGCAATTGGGGTATCGCATCGCGGGCGGCCGCATGAACGGCGATAGCTCCGCCCATGCTTTCGCCAACAATGAAGACGGGCATGTGCGCCGGCAGCCGGCCGGCCAGAAAAGCCACCGCTTCGTTCGCATCAGCGGCCATTCGTTCCGCCCCGGCCCACTGACCGCGCGAAGCTGTTACTCCAAAACCGCGCTGATCGATCGCGAGCGCGGTCAATCCGCGGCGCGCAAGTTTTGGCCCGATCTCATCGAACGCGGCCGAATAATCGAAAGCGCCATGCAGCAGCAGCAAGGCTGCGCGCGGTTCTCGGGCCTGCCAGAGGCGGTACGGAACTTCCACAGCGTCCGAAGCCTTGAAGCATCCGCTCCGCATGCGCGCTCTCGGATCAGCTCCGATATTGGACCAGAGACGCGGGTCCCGGCGCTCTTCCGCTGCCGGGAGGCCAAGGCAAAAGCCAAGCCGGTAAGCAGCCCGGGCCGGTTCGAATCCAAAATATCGCTGAAGGGCAACGCGAAGCATGACCGAGGGACATAACCGCTACGGATGTTAAACGCGTTGCGGGAACTCTGTGTTCCGGTAGCGAAAAGCGCAATTCAGCGCGGTGCGATCTGCGTAACGCGGTAACCGCGGGCGGCAAGAAGTGTCGGTAACCCGTGTGGACCCGCGAGATGAGCGGCGCCGACGGTTATGAAATATGTCCGGTGCTGCGAAAGCATGGTCGAAATCCGCGTCACCCAGCGTGCATTCCGGTCGTCGATCAGGAGTTTCATTGCGCCGGGCGTGCTTTTGAGGCCGGCATTCATCAATCGTCCGACTTCGTTCACCCGGCCGTCCGTCCAGGCATCCACCAGCGCGCCAACCTGGTTCGTGTCCGCCCCGAGTTCCTTAAGCGAAGCGTCAAATTCCTCGACTTCAAGCTTTCGGTCCTTGGGCATGAACAGCGACAGCTGCTCGTCAACGGTCTCTAGCGCCTCCGTCGGTTTTTTCTGTTGGGTTGCATAGGCCCAGACCTGCCTGTCGACCCCACTATCCGGCGAATAATGCATGGCTGTGGCCACATGGGTTTCCAGAACAAGTGCAGCGAGCCAGGGTCTCAGATGAACGATCAGATCGGGAGAGACATGCGTCAATTGCAGCGCCGCCTGATAATCGCGACGTGTCTTGTCGTCGAACAGTGACGGCAGGGTCACCTCCGGCGGGAGCATACCGTTCGCGCGCACAAATGCGGTGGTCTTCTCTTTTCCAGAGTCGCCGAGCGGCGCTTCGAATACGAAGACATCGGAGGCAGCCAGTGCCTTCTCGACCTCCCGGGACCGCCAGTCGATATTCGGCGGCAGCAGATGAACCGAGCCGAACAAATAAGCACTTCCCGCATGCGAATGTACGACCCATAGCGCAGGGCGCGCCATGATCCGGGCCACGACCGGAGGCGGCGGAGCGGGCTCTGCAGCAGGGGCCGATGTGCCGAGCAAAAGCACTGCGCCGACGAGCGCCAGAAAGACCGAACGCAAAGCAGGATGCATGGGTTTTCCTCTTCCCGGGAGCGGACTCGCCGGCCGCAGATTGCATGAAATCATCTCACCGCTTAATCTTTCCTAAGGGATGCTCCGCCGCAACGGCGGGACAGACCGGTCCGGGCACTGGGGTCCGGGCAGTTCGCGTCCACAAGGTTTGATCGAAGGGGCAAATCATGACCGGATCATGGCTTCGTACAGCGACCGCCGCTGGCAGTTTTGTGGCATTGACCTGCTTCCTTGCAGGAGGTGCGGCGCAAGCACAGATGAACATCACCACGTACCACTACGACAATAATCGTTCCGGTTGGAATTCGAGCGAAACAATACTCACGCAAAGCAATGTTTCCAGTTCAACATTCGGTTTGCTGCACACGGTTTTGCTCGACGATCAGGTCGATGCGCAACCGCTGATCGTCAACAATGAGACGATCAACGGAAGCACCCATAACGTAGTATACGTGGCGACCGAGAACAATTCCGTCTACGCCATCGACGCACAGAGCGGGCAGATAATTCTGCAGACCAATCTCGGCGCACCGGTGCCAGTCGACGATCTCCCGGGCCGCTGCAACAATAACGGGCCGGAAGTGGGCATCGGTTCTACCCCGGTAATCGATACAACTACGGGCACTCTCTATGCGATAGCTTATGAGTTTCAGAACGGCACGCCGACATATGTTCTGCATGCTTTATCGCTGACGACGCTGGCTGATACGATCACACCCGTTTCAATTTCAGCCTCAGGCGCCCTCGGCAAAGGATCGACGTATAATTTCAATGCAGGTGCAAGTCGTCAGCGCGCAGGACTTCTTCTTTCGAACGGCACGCTTTACGCCGGATTTGCGAGCTTCTGCGATTTTGTACCGGAACAGTCGCGTGGCTGGGTGCTGGGCTGGAACGAGAGCACGCTCGGCCCGCTTGCCAGCAACAAACTCGACAATACGCGGGCAAAATCGCCCAATGACTTCTTTCTTACGTCGGTGTGGATGTCCGGCTATGGGCTCGCCGCAAACAGTGCGGGATCGGTGTATTTCGTGACCGGCAATTCCGACTATAGCGGCACGACATTTAACAAAAAGACAAATATCGCGGAAAGCGCCGCCGAGATGAGCCCAGACCTGACGACGCGGCTGGGTCTTTTCACACCTTCGGATCACCGCGATCTCGACCAGGGCGATATAGACTTCGGGTCGGGCGGTATCATGCTGCTGCCGTCGCATAGCCGAAAATATCCCAGTCTCGCGGCCGCCGCGGGAAAAGACGGGGATATGTATCTGCTCGACGGCGACGGGTTGAAGAAAAAATTTGGTACGTACCAGATAGGCGGCTGCTGGTGTGGACCTTCTTACTACGAGGGAACAGACAACGCGGGCCGTATTGTCACCAGCGGCGGCAATTCCGTGGAGGTCTGGACGATAGGAGGAAAGAAAACCCCGAGTCTGACGCTGGGCTCGCAGTTTAGCGGGATTGGGGGCGTGCAGGATCCAGGTTTTTTGACCAGTGTCTCGTCCAATGGCGAGAAGCCGGGCACTGCTGTGGTTTGGGCGGTAGGACGGCCAAACGACTTAAACCCCGCATATGTCACTCTCTATGCCATCAATCCCGATAACGGAGCGGAGCTGTTCAATGAAACTGCGGGGCAATGGCTGAACGTCTATGGAAACGCCAACATCGTTCCGGTCGCCGACAACGGTCTCGTCTATGTTGCGTCGGACCAGATGTTGACGATTTTCGGACTTGGCGGCAGCGCGAAGGCTGACCTGCCGAAGATTCGACACGTCGATACGCGAAAGCCGCTGAGTGTCGGCGAGCACGAAATATATGGAACCGTGACCGCCATGGAAGGAGCGTCAATAACCGTGCGGAGACGCAGCGGCGTGTCCATGAAAATCAATGCAAGCGTTGCCAAACGGACATCGCGCTATGCCGTGCCATCCGTCGGCCATGCGTTGATGGCGCGCGGCATGATCGATAAATCGGGGCTTATGCTGGCAAATACGATCCAGCACACAAAGGATCATTCCGCACTCTGGCCCACCGACCAGTAGACGGGCACCGGTAATCCCAGCCTTCTCCCCTCGCAGGGGAGGGAGAAGGCTGGATTTCGACGATTATTGTACCGTGACCGGGAACGGCGCCGAGGGGATTCCATTGGCAACAACGACAAGTGTGCCGGCGCCTGTCTCCATCCCCGAGGGCACGTCGAATTTTGTCGATACGCTCTTGCTGCCGGTTGCCACGCCCATCGTGCTGTGATCATGCGTGCGCGCATAGAAGACGTGGCCCGAGGCGTTATTTGTAATCCGGACCAGAGGATAGTTGGTCGCCGTTTCGACTTCGTCGCCGAAGGCAGCGGCCTGCGATAATCCGTTGAACTGCGTTCCTGAAATTTTGTAGGTCGAGCCGCGTGAGACCGTCGATGGAGACGACGAAATTGTCGGCTGCCACGCCGGCTGGTAAGTGCCCTTGGGCTGATACACGGTATAACCGGCAATCAGTACTTCGCCCGTGGGAAGGACCATGAGCGATGAATAGGTAGCGTTTACCTGTCCGACGCTCGACTGCGTAAAGTTTTTCCCGTCGAATTCGTAGAGAAAGTCGCTCGATCCCAGCGCCAGTACGTTCCCGTCGGGTAACAGCGCCGCCGCGGAATCGCTGGCCTGGTCGTCATGCGGCCAGTCAGGGCCGGCAGACCAGCCGGCGCCAGGCGTATAAACCGCCGTGTGTCCCGCGCTCGCGCCCTGATGCGTGGCGCCCATGGCAAACACCGTACCGTCGGGCCTCAAAATTCCGGGTCCGGTTTCACCGGGCGAATAGTAGCAGAAATTCTTCGGCGGTACTTCGATGCAATCACAAACCAGGCACGGGCCTTCCAGATTTTGCCCGGTGCTGCCGAGGTTTTTCCATTTGCCGGATGTGGGATCGTACATTTCTGCGTTGGGATTGTCTTTCACGTCCCAAGTTAGAATCTGGCCAGTGGGCATCAGCGTCCAGCCTTCCTCGGCGAACCACTTCTCGTTCTTTCCCTTCGACGCCAGTTTGTTCCATTTCAGGTTCTTGGGATCGAGCGCAGCAACTTTGTTGAAGAATTTGTCGCCAACCACGAAGCGGCCGTCGGGCAGCACGACGGAGGGCGAGTCACCGATATTGGTCCAGCCCTTGGGCGGCTTGAGTACGGTCCAGACGTTTTTTTGGGGATCATAGACCGCGCCCTGGTTCGAGAACGCGAACTCGCCCTGATTATACTCACCACCGGTAATGACCAGGCGGCCGTCTGCAAGAACGGCAGAGGCGAAATATAGCGGCACATAACCAGGCTGAAGGCTGGCCATCTGTGACCAGGTGCCGTTTATGTAGCTGCCTGTATTGTCTGGCGTCAGCTTATACCAGGTGTTCTGGGCGCCCGTTTGGGCAAGGACGGTGCCGTCCGTCAGCTGGAATGTGACGAGTGCGCCTCCGGGCGGCTGGTTCTTCAAGGGAACCAGCTTCTGGGCCGTTGCCAGATCAGGTGCAAGAAAGAGGGCGGCGGCAATACAGGTGGTTACGAGGCTGCGCAGCATAGGGCTTCCCCCGAAGATGACGATGCTCTATCCTACAACCTGACTTGCATTCCGGGAAGGCGCTCGCGCGGCCCGGTTCAGTATTTTTCGCTGTCTTCGGAGCGTTCGGTCTTCACTTTTTCGAGTGACGAGCGCAGCGCGATCAGTTCCACCATACAGCTGCGCATGGGCGCGAGCAAAGTTTCGATCTCGTCCACATTCAACGCGCTGCAACTCTCGCGAAGCATCGCCGCAACACGTTTCAGCCGGATAAGGTCGGTTTCGAGATTTTCCCAATCCGCGTTCATGATAATCCCCGTTGAAATGTACGCTCGGCGCTCATTGCAATTTGCAGAAGAAATCGTCGCGCCTGGATGGAAATGGGAACATCACCGCAAAGCATCTGCTGCGGTATTTTGGAGATTGATGGACGGCGCATTCCACCAGCCTCCACCGAGAGCTTCGAACAATGCGACCGAATCGGCAAGTCTGCTGGCGCGTGCCTGAACGAGGCTGATCGACGCTTGTTCGTATGCCTGTTCAGCATTGAGCACTGCAAGCACATTTGCATCTCCCAGTTTCAACCGCAGGTTCTGAGATTTCAAATTTCTATTTGCAGCATCGGCTGCAGCAGTTGCTGCGTCGAGCGTCGTCGCATCGGCCCGGATCGCCTCGAGCGTATCGGCAACATTTTGAAATGCCGTCAGCACCGTGCTTCGATATTGGGCTGATGCCCGATCATACAGCGCGCGCGCCGCGCGTGTTTTGTGCAGGAGCGCACCGCCATCGAAGATGGTTTGGCTCAAGCCGGCGCCGGCGCTCCAATACGCATTTCCCGGTCCGAAAAATCCCGCCAGGCGCGTGGCAACTGCGCCGTCGGTTGCGCTGAGGGAAATGTTTGGTAGCTCGTTGGCGATCGCAACGCCGACTTCCGCCTCCGCCGAATGAAGGCCGGCTTCTGCAGCGCGCACATCGGGCCTCTGGTCTACAAGCCTGGCCGGGACGCTGAGCGGAAGTTCGTGGGGCAGAGCGAGATCGCGCAAGTTGAAAGCCTCCGGCACCTGCTCGCTTGGAAAGCGTCCCGCCAGAACGGTGATGAGGTTGCGTTCCTGTGCGAGCTGTTTTTGCAGCGGCGGAAGCGATTGACGTGCTTGCGCGAGTGCCGTCTCCTGTGCGGCGACATCGGCGCCGGAAACCTGACCCAGCGACAGTTGGCGTTGGAAGACGCCTGACGCCTTTGTTTCATCCTGGATGATGTCTTCCGTTGCAGATATCTGTGCACGAAGCGACGCTTCCTGGATGGCCGACGCTGCAAGCGCGGCAGTAAGGCTCAGAAGAGCGGCCTCCACCTGAAAGTGTTGCGCTTCAGCATCGGCTTTCAGCGCCTCGACAGCGCGCCGGTTTCCGCCCCAGATGTCGACGATCCAATCGGCGGAAAGCTGCGCAGAATAGAGATCGAAATATGGCGTGTAGTTGAAGAGCGTTGGTGAGAGAACCGTGGAATTGAGGTTGCGGCTTGCAGCGAGACTTCCTCCAACAGTCGGGAAGTATGCGGCTTCCTGCACATAGATGTTCTCTTTTGCCGCCCGCAGCGCCGCTCGCGCCGATTGCAGATCGGGGTTCGACTTCAAAGCCCGGGCGATCAAAGAGTCGAGCGCAGGTGAATGAAACAGGGACCACCATTGCGCGGGAATATCGTCACCCGCAACGAAACGCTGCTTTTCGGCAGGTCTGTTATCAGGCGGCGGAATCGCGGCCGGTAGCGGAGTCGCGGTGAACTGCATAACGGCAGGCGGGGCCGGTCTCTTGAAATCCGGTCCGACAGCGCAAGACGAAACAAACGCAACGGCGATCGTGCAAACTGTGGGCACGATCAGTTTCATGTTTCGATTCCATATGGGCATGGTCATGCCCGCATTTGTCTTTTTGAAACGCTTCATGCGCTGTTCTCCGGTATCGCGGGGAGACGTCGGGAGAAACATTCGATGAGGACGGGCAGCACGAGCAGGATCAGTGCGGGCGCGAGGAGCATGCCGCCAACGACGACTACCGCCAGCGGTCTTTGCACCTGCGAGCCGATACCGGTCGAGACTGCTGCGGGAAGCAGGCCCACGCCGGCTGCAGCGCAGGTCATGAATACGGGGCGAAACTGGACACGCACGGTGCGCACGAGCGCGGTCGCCCGATCGATGCCCAGCGCAAGCAGGCGGTTATAATAAGAAAGCACGATGATGCCGTCCATCACCGAAATGCCGAACAGTGCGACGAACCCGATCGCGGCGGAAACGCTGAACGGTGTGCCGGTCGCCCACAGCGCAAGAATGCCGCCGATCATCGCCATCGGCATGACGCTCGCCGCAAGCAGCGTATCGGTGAGCGACGAAAAATTGACGTAGAGCAATATGCCGATAAGTACGAGACTCAGCGGCACGACAAAGGTGAGGCGCCCCAGCGCTTCCTGGAGTTCGCCGAACTCGCCCACCCATTCCAGCCTATAGCCGCCGGGAATCCGGACATCTTTCTGAATGCGCTGCTGTGCCTCCAGCACGGCACCGCCGAGATCGCGGCCGCGGACACTGAACTTGATCGGGATGTAACGTTCCTGGTTTTCGCGGTAGATAAAGGACGCACCGGAAACAAGGTGTACTTTGGCCACGCTTTCGAGCGGCACCGGGATCGTTCCCGTTCCGGAGGGGTTGGGCGCCCCGATAATGATATGGCGTATGGCATCGAGGCTGTCGCGGTATTGCGGCGCCAGTCGCACCATGATCGGGAAGTTCCGATCGCTTCCTGTTTCATAAAGATTGCCGGCCGCCTGACCGCCGATCGCAGCCGCGATCGTGGTGTTGACGTCTCCGGGCATCAGGCCGTAGCGCGACGCCGCAGGGCGATCGATATCGATGCGCACCGTCGGCTGGCCGAGAGAGCTCAGTATGGCGAGATCGGTGATGCCGGAAACCCGCGCCATCTCGGCCTTGATCCGGGCTGCCGTTTGTTCCAGGGTCTCGAGGTCGTTGCCGAAGAGCTTGACGGAATTTTCGCCCTTCACGCCGGAAGCTGCTTCCTCGACATTGTCTTCGATGTTCTGGGAGAAATTGAACTCCACGCCCGGAAACCTGTCTTCCAGAGCCCTGCTCATTTCATCCCTGAGCTTCTCCTTGTCGAGACCGGAAGGCCATTCGCCGAACGGCTTCAGCGGTACGAAGAATTCGGCATTGAAGAAGCCCGTGGCGTCGGTTCCGTCGTCGGGGCGTCCGTTCTGTGAAACAACGGTAACGGCTTCGGGGTAGCTGCGGATGAGCTTCCGCATTTCATTGACGTAACGGTTGGCTTCTTCCAGCGATACCGAAGTCGGCATCGTGGCCCGGATCCAGAAATTTCCTTCTTCCAGATGGGGAAGGAATTCGAGTCCCATGGAATGCACGATGAGCATTGCGACACCAAACAGCAACGCGATGCCGCCGAGCGAGATCACGCGGTTTGCCAGGGCGAACTGCATGACCGGTTCGTTCAGCTGCCGCAGCATGCGCACGAAAAGCGTTTCGGTTTCCTCGATACGTTCGGGCAGAAACAGCGCGCTGAGCGCGGGCGTCATCGTGAACGTCGCAAGCAGCCCCCCGGCAATGGCATAGGCATAGGTCTGTGCCATCGGTCCGAAAATGTGACCTTCCACGCCGGAAAGCGTAAATAACGGAACAAACGCGGCGATGATGATGGCCGCTGAAAAGAATATCGCCTGGCTGACTTCCTGGCCGGCGACGAGAATGGCGCCAATTCTTCCGCTCAATCCGGCCATTGCGGCGCGTGTCGCCCGCTCCTTACGGTCGGGCCGGTCCGTCACGAACCCGGAGAGATGCCGGTAGATGTTTTCCATCATGATGACGGTCGCGTCGACGACAAGACCGAAATCGATCGCACCAACGGAAAGCAGGTTCGCGGACTGGCCGCGAATGACGAGCGCCGTCACCGCGAAGAGAAGCGCGAATGGAATTGTTGTCGCGACGATCAGCGCGCTCCGCAGATTGCCGAGAAATATCCACTGCACGAGGAAAATAAGAACGATCCCCAGCACCATGTTCTCAAGCACGGTGTGCGTCGTCACGTCGATGAGTTGCGTGCGATCGTAGATCGGGCGAATGGAAACGCCGGGCGGCAGAACGCCGTCACTATTGATGCGACTTACTTCCGCTTCGACGGCGCGCAGCGTCGGCAGGCTTTTTTCGCCGCGGTGCATGAGGACTATGCCCTCGACGATGTCGTTGTCGCTATCCTGACCCGCAATGCCCAGCCGCGGCTGGTGGCCGACGGTAACCTGAGCCACATCGCACAGGAGAACCGGCGAACCATTATTGGCTGCGAGCACCGTGCTGCGCAGGGCGTCCATGGATTCGATGAGACCAACGCCGCGGACGATCGCAGCCTGCGGGCCGATATTCACGGTCTGGCCGCCGACATTCACATTGCTGTTGTTTATCGCCTGCAGAACCTGCGGCAGCGTCAGCCCGTAGCTCATCAGCTTGTGCTGATCGACGACCACATCGTAGGTCTTTGTTTTGCCGCCCCAGCCCGTAACATCGATCACGCCGGGAACGGCCTTGAAGCGGCGTTCCAGTATCCAGTCCTGGATCGTCTTGAGATCCATCACCGAATAATTCGGTGGCCCGACGACGCGATAGCGATAAATTTCCCCGATCGGGCTTTCAGGCGAGAGCAGCGGTTGCGCGTTTCCGGGCAATGCCGGCAATTGGGTCAGCCGGTTGTTCACCCATTGCTGCGCTTCGTCGTGGGTGAAATCGTATGTGAATTGTACTTTTACGTCGGAGAGTCCGAAGAGCGAGATCGTGCGCACGGCGGCGACATGGGGAATGCCGGCCATCTGGATCTCGATGGGAATTGTGATGTAGCGCTCTATTTCTTCCGCAGACTGGCCGGAACTTTGCGTCACGATCTCCACCAGCGGCGGCACGGGATCGGGATACGCCTCGATATTCAGTTGCCGGAAGCAGAACAATCCCGCACCCAAAAACAGCAGTAACAGCACGACGATCAGCACGCGCTGTTTGAGGGCGAAGGCGAGAATACCGTTCATGCGCGGGAATCCGTTCCTTCAGTCCGGCCGTGAAGCACGATCAATGAAGAGAGCACCGCCCGTCACGACCGTTTCGCCGGTGCGCAGCCCGGCAAGGATTTCGATGTCATTATTCCGGATGCGGCCGACGCGGATATTTCTGAGAGCGAGTTCGTGGTTGTCATATGCGACCCACACATGGGTCTGGTCTCCTTCGTAGATTACGGCGCTCTGGGGAATTGCAGGCGCCGTCTGGTCGGAGGACGTGTGAATTGCGACCGTTGCGAACATCAGCGGCTTTAGGGTGCCGCGGGGATTTTCCAACTCGGCACGCACGGCAAGCCGATGCGTTGCCGGGTCGATGGCCGGCGCGATCCAGTTCAGCCGGGCCGTAAAGACCCGATCGGGCAGGGCGACGACGCGAATATCTGCCGCCTCGCCCACGCGCATGCGGGGTGCGTCCGATTCGCGGACGTTGCCCAGCACCCACAGGGTGGAAAGATCGCCGATCGAGAAAAGCGGATTGGTCGATCCGGCCTGTATGTATTGGCCGAGGCCTACCTGGCGCTGGATGACGGTTCCGGAAATCGGCGCCTTCATGACAGCTTCCGGCGAAATTCCACCTGCGCCGCGGTGCTTTTCCAGAGTCGTGATTGCATCCTCGCCGATCCCGAGGATCCGCGCGCGGTTTTCCTGGCCCTGGAGACCGGTTTGCGCGGTTCGCAACGCAGCGTTGGCCGTCGCAAGATCGGATTGCGATTGCTGCCAGTCCTTCAGGGCCGCGCTTTGACCGGAGTAGAGCTGGCGCTGGCGTGCTTCGTTTTCCTTGGCGATCCTGTCTTGGGCCTGCGCTGCATCGCGTGCGTCGAGTGCGGCGACCAGGTCGCTCCGGGCCTGCACCGCTTCCGTCGAATCCACCGTCATCAGCGGTGTATTTTTTTCGACGTGGTCGCCGGGATTTGCGACAAGGCGCGTGACGCGGCCCGAGTAGGGGGAATAAACCGCCGTCGTGGTGCTGTCGTTCGGTGCGAGCGCGCCATCGGTGATGACAAGCCCGGCAAATTTCTCCGCACGTACACGGGCAAATTTCAGATCGGCCCATTGTTCGGCTGTCGGGCGGAACGTGCCCGGCATGGATGGCGGCTGTTCCGGAGCAGTGGGGCCAAAAACTGTGCTCACGAGCCACGGGCCGGCGCCGAATGCAACCAGTGCCAGGATCCCCGCGATAATCAGTACACGGAATTGTGCCCGGCGCGACAGGCGCAGCCGTTCGGGAAGACGCCACACTGTTTCGTTCAACTCATTCTCCGGCACGCAGACGGTTCCGCGCATCCCCGGAATACGGGGAGCGCCTTTGCGGGCCGGAGCAATAGCGCAGGATGCTTACATGAAGCTGACAAGCGCGGCGCCGCCATGGTAGTTTGACGCCGCATTAACGAAACTCAGCCTGGGATCGAATGCGACTTCTGCTCGTCGAAGACAATGAAAGCCTTGTTAGGCTTGTTTCGAAGGGCCTCGGCAATGCGGGCTTCGAAGTAGATACAGCCGGCTCACTTGCGGATTCATTCGAGGCGATTGCGAATGTCGGCTACGCGGCAATCGTGCTGGACCTTGGATTGCCCGATGGCGATGGCGGCGCCGTCCTGCGCCGTTTGCGCGAGCGTGGAGATCCGACACCGGTGCTCGTATTGACGGCACGCGGGACGGTTCAGGATCGGGTGACCGGCCTGCACGACGGAGCCGACGATTATCTCGTGAAACCCTTTGCGCTCGAAGAACTGGTGGCGCGCATTCATGCTTTGCTGCGGCGGCCGGGCGATTTCCTGGGAAGATTGCGGCGCGCGGGCAATGTCGCGTTCGACGTCGTCGCCCGGCAGGTTTACGTGAATGAGCAGCCACAAATCTTCTCCGCGCGGGAAACTGCGCTGCTCGAGATACTGATTGCGCGCGCCGGCCGTGTGGTTACAAAATCCTACGCGGAAACTAATCTGTTCGGCCAGTCCGAAGAGCTCCGTTCCAATGCCGTCGAAGTCTACGTACATCGTCTGCGCAAGCAACTTGCGGAGTTCGGGGCCGATGTCGAGATACATACGGTGCGCGGTGTGGGGTATCTGCTCGCGGAAACGCGCTCGTGATGCCGCGCGCAGGCTCCATACTGTCGCGTATTCTCTGGCTGCACGTGGCCGCGCTGGTAGCGGTTGCCGTTGCGATGCCGCTCGCCACCTATCTGCTGCTCGAAACCACGGCAAACGGCTTCGAAAATCAGACTCTGCGTGCCCACGCCGAAAGCATCGCCGCTTATCTGAAATCCGGTCCGGACAGGCATTTTCGCCTCGATCTGCCGCCGGATCTTCGGACTTTTTATCAGCACGGTTTCGACGGCTTTGCCTATTCGATCGTCGATGGATCGAATCGCGTCCTGTTCTCCTCCCTGGGCGGCGGTCAGCTTCCCGGCGGCCGCGAGACGGGCGATGCGGCCTCCTATTTTCAGCACCGCGCCGGCCGCGCTATCTATTACGGCGCAAGTTTTCCCCTCAGGCGCGGCGGCGAGACCGTCCGCATCCAGGTAGGACAGGACCTCGAGCACCCGGATGTTATTATCGACGACATCGTGGCGGGTTATCTTGCGCGCGTTGCCTGGTTCACGATTCCAATTCTGCTTGTCCTGCTGATCATCGATATCCTGATCGTGCGCCGGGCGCTCTTACCGGTGACGCGCGCCTCCGACATGGCCCGCGCAATCGATCCCGGCCGCATCAATCTGCGCCTGCCGGACGGCAACGTGCCCAGGGAGGTTCGGCCGCTCGTTCTTGCAGTCAATCAGGCGCTCGATCGGCTGGAAGAAGGCTTTCGCGCACAACGCGAGTTCACGGCGGACGCGGCCCATGAACTCCGGACGCCGCTTGCGGTCCTTCGCGCGCGCATCGATACCCTCTCCGACGACGACACGGCGTCCGCGTTGCGCAACGATCTTGAGAATATGACTCATGTGGTCAACCAGCTTCTCGCCGTGGCTGAACTGGAAGCGAACATCGCCGGTGTGATGGAGACAGTCGATCTGCATGAGATTTGCAGCGAAGTCGCGGCGGGTCTTGCTCCGATCGCCATTGCACAGCGAAAAGACATCGCGCTGACCGGCGCCGATGCGCCGGTTCTCGTCTGCGGCAATGCACCGATGTTGCATCGCGCCGTCCGCAATCTTGCCGAGAATGCATTGCGCCACACACCGGAAGGCACAAGCATCGAGATCGATGTTTCGCGCGAAGGGCTGGTGAGCGTGTCTGATCGGGGGACCGGCATAGCGCCGGCGGAGCGCGAACTGATTTTCCGCCGTTTCTGGCGCCGGGATCGCAGTCGTGCCGACGGAGCGGGCCTGGGGCTCGCTATCGTCTCGCGCATTGTCGAAGCCCATGCCGGACGGGTGGAGGTTCGTAACAGGCCCGGCGGCGGCGCAATCTTCCTGATCAGACTGGCCGCCGCTTAAGCCGGATATGGGCCAGATCTAGGGAAAGGCCCGGAACAAATCGCTGAGATCGGTTTCTTTTTTTGCATCGCGCAGCAGCGGTTTGACTCCGAATATCTCCTGGAAAGTTCGCAGCGTTGAACCGTGCGTGTAATGGATCGTGTTCGAATAACCGCCGCCCTTGGCGAAAGGCGACAGAACGATCATGGGAATAGGTCCGTCACCTTTGTCGGCTTCGTCCCAGGTAATGAATAACGCGCCGCCGTTGCGGTAAGCGTCGGAATTGAGGATTGGGGGCACGTTTTTGGATAGCCATTTATCGCCATACGCGACCGGATCGCCGGAGCAACGGTCATGCATGTCATTGCAGATATTGGGCGTGATCCAAACATATTGCGGCAACGCATCGTTGGCTATGTCCGACGCGAGGTCGCTATAACGGCCCAGATGAGAAATACAGTAACTCGAATGTTTGTTCAGGTTATTGGTAACGTCGGCGAAATATGTAAAGGGTTCGTGGCGCACGGCATAAAGCGGAGTGCCTCCTTTGTCGAGCTTGCCGCGATTTTTGAGAGGACAGGTCCTTCCGGTGACGTCTTCCAGATAGGCTTTCCAGCTGATGTTGGCGCTGTCAAGCTGCGTCACGAGGTGATTGGTCGTGTTCTGCTCGAACTCACGTGGTGTCCCATCATTGAGAATCCCGAAATTCGTACCGGCTTCGAGCCAGAGATAGTTCGGAAGGCTTGGGTGAATATGTGGAGGGTTGTAATACGCGTTGGCATAGGACGACATCGGAAGCAGGGTTCCGTTGATGTACGGCGCATCGGGGTTCCCCTTGATGTCTCTGTTGCCGTCGCCCGTCCAGTTGCGGTTCTCCATGAGGATGATGAAAACTGCCTTGATGTGATGGCTGGCCGATGTCGCAGCCATTTTCTCGGCCGACGCCGGCACCAAGAGAAGCGCTGACGCGGCAATAGCAGTTGCCGCAATATTGCAAAGGCGATTCCAGCCCATGTCACGTTACCCCTGTAAGCTGTGTGCCGCTCACGCATGACGCTTCCGCGTGACATGCGTATGACTGTCCGCGCAAGACCGGGGCAGCGGCCGCTGCAAGCGCCGGGGTGCCCGCGGGATGCGCCTGTATTCAGAGAACTCATGCCGCGGCGCATAAGCAGGCACAGAAAAGCAGCCGGGCCGGCGCGACGAAGTGATTGCGCTGAAATCCCGTTGCCCGAACGACAATCTTAGCGGATGGGTTTTCCGCGCAGCCTGCCGCGCACCATCCTGCAGCATTGTCGAAATCGATGCAGCACCAGCGATTCATCGCAGTCGCGCCGGCAAACACGGCGCATGCTCATGGAGAAATTAACGACGCCTGCGATCATGCGCGTGGCTCCGTTTCGTGCGGTTGACGCAGCAGGAGCTACAGTTCGTAGGCCTGGTGCGGTGCGGGCATTTCGACGCGCGAAGTGGTAACGAGCTTCGCGAAAGTCTGCATCGCCGACTGTTCGCCATGCACGAGGAAGGTTGTTTGCACGCCCGTAATTGCATTGCGCCAGGTGAGAAGACCTTTCTGATCGGCATGCGCAGAAAAGCCGCCGATCGATTCGATGTGTGCCCGGACCGCGACGTCCTCGCCGAACAGGCGCACGGATTTCGCGCCATCCATGATCTGGCGGGCAGGCGTTCCCTGCGCCGCATAACCGACAAACACGACTGTGCATTCGGGTCGCCACAGATTGTGCTTGGCGTGATGCTGGATGCGCCCACCTGTCCCCATGCCGGAGCCGGCCATGATGACCGCGCCGCTCTTGATCCTGTTGATCTCCATGGAGGCCGCGGCTTCGCGCGTGAAATGGAGACCGGGAACATGAAACGGATCCTGCCCATCGTGAAACAATGCGACGGCTTCGGGCTTGAGGCATTCGAGATGGCGCACAAAGATTTCCGTGGCGGAAATGGCCATCGGGGAATCCAGATAGACCTGGATCGACGGCGGCAGCTTGTTCGCAGCTACGCCACGATTGATATAAAATAAGAGCTCCTGTGCCCTTTCGAGCGCAAAGGTCGGGATGAGGATATTGCCGCCGCGCCTGAATGTGTCGAGGATCGCCGCATAAAGTCTTTCGACCGAGTCGTTGCGCGCCTCATGCAAACGGTCGCCATAGGTCGTTTCCATCACTACGAAATCCGCGGAAGCGGGCGGCACGGGCGGTTGCAACAGCGGTCCCCCCGAATGACCCAGGTCGCCGGAAAATACGATACGTTTCGTCGTACCGTTCTCCTGCACTTCAAGCAGGATACTGGCCGAACCGAGGATATGGCCTGCGTCCAGCCATGTGGCGCGAACGCCCGGGCAGATATCGAGTGGTTTGTCGTATTCCGCCGCCCGGCCGAAAAGGCTGAGGCTCTCCGTGGCGTCAAGCATCGTGTACAGAGGGCCCGGCGGATGTTTGTTGTCGACATGGCGGGCATGGCGTGTGGCACGCCGTTGCGCGTCCTCTTCCTGGAGATGCGCCGAATCCAGCATCACCAGCCGGGCCAGTTCGCGCGTCGCGGCGGTGGTGACGATCTCCCCCTTGAAGCCGCGCTTTGCCAGAAGCGGAATACGGCCGCAATGATCGAGATGGGCATGCGTCAGCAGCAGGTAGTCGACGGCGCCGGCGTCGAAGCCGAAAGCATCGGCATTTTCCTCGTTCAGCGCGCGGCTGCCCTGGAACAGCCCGCAATCGATCAGGATGCGTTTGCCACCCGTTTCGATGAGATGACACGAGCCGGTCACGTCGTGATCGGCGCCATGGAATGAAAGTTTCATCAGCGTGTTTCCTCGCGGCCAAGCAGTGGGCGCCCTGCGGCCTCATACCAGTCGACGATGCCGCGCCAGATTTCTTCTGCCGAATCCGCGAACCAGAATAGCTCGCGGTCTTCCGGATCGATCGTTCCTTCCGCGACCAGGAAGTCGGGATCGAATACTTTCCGCCAATAGGACTCGCCGACGAGGATGACCGGTACTGGGCTGATCTTGCGCGTCTGGCCGAGCGTGAGCACCTCGAACAGTTCATCCATCGTGCCGTAGCCGCCCGGAAAGGCGACAAGCGCGCGAGCCCGCAGCAGGAAGTGCAGCTTGCGGATCGCGAAGTAATGAAACCGGAAACAGAGCTCGGGTGTCACATAGGGGTTGGGGAATTGTTCATGGGGCAGGGTGATGTTGAGCCCCACCGACGATGCACCCGCATCGCTGGCGCCGCGATTTGCGGCTTCCATGATGCCGGGTCCGCCGCCCGTGACGATCAGCGTGCGATTGCGCCGCCGCTTCGCCCCAGCCTCACTGACGATGCGGCCGAATTCGCGGGCGATATCATAATAGCGGCTCTTGGCGAGGATTCGTTTGGCGATTTCCAGCCGCTGGCAGGCATTCTTGTCGTGCGGGGCCAGGTCGACGGCTTTGGTGAGTTCGGCGACATGCTTGCGCGCGGCGGCCGGCTCGCAGATCCGGGTGCTGCCGAACACCACGATGGTGTGGGCGATGCCGCGTTCCCGCAGCACGAGTTCCGCCTTTTCGTAATCCAGCGCCAGCCGGATGTCGCGCGTATCGCCCCGCGCCAGAAAATCGATGTCGTGATCCGCCTGCCGGTAGGTCGGACTCGCCAGAATGGCCCTTAGGGCCTCCGGAGCCTCCGCATCTTCCGCTGCCGGCTTGGGCAACTGCTCGGGAAGAGGCCGGCGGCGGACAAGGGGATGCGGCGGCGGCGGAATCTTATGGGCGCGGCGGCGTTTCGCCGGCTTTGCAGGTCTGGTCATGTCACCCCGGTGGATCGGCGGAACGCCCCGCTTACCCATATCCGCCTGCGGGCTAAGACAGAAGGAGCGCAAAGCTTCGATTGTGAATGAAGTTGTTGAAAACCGCTTCAGCACATTCCCTTTGAGGCAACAAAAGGGCGCGACAAGGGGCGTGAAAGGTTGTTAATGTCGTTTCTACTTATGCGAGAGGAGCACTCGATGCATCGCAACCTGAGTATTTACGCAGCACTTTTGGCGGCGGCCGCTTTGGCCACCGCCGCCCAGGCGAGCCCGACAGGAAGTGGCTCGCGACAGATTTCGTCGCCGATCAATGAAAGCCAGCTGGTCACCCTAAACGGGAACACCCGGCCGGAAGCGAACGCCAAAAACGATCGCGGAGCCGTTGCCGACAATTTCGCGCTCGACGGAATGCAGCTTTTGCTGCACCGCCCGGCAGCGAAAGAAGTGGCATTTGAAAAACGGATCAAGTCGATCCACGACCGCAACTCGCCCGAATTCCATCACTGGCTTACGGCCGGCGAGATCGGAACGAAATATGGCGTCGGCAGCGAAGATATCGCGACCGTCACGTCATGGCTCGAGTCGCATGGCTTCCAGGTCAACGGCATTTCTTCGGGCAGGATGGTCATCGATTTCTCGGGCACGGCTGGCGAGATACGCGATGCATTCCACACGGAAATCCACAATCTGGATGTTCATGGCACGCATCACTTCGCCAATATCAGCGATCCCAAAATACCTGCCGCTCTCGAGCCGGCGGTAACGGGTATCGTGTCGCTGCATGATTTCCGTCCGCACACGAACTACAAACCGCGGACGAATTACACTTTTGGTACGACGTCCTGCTATCCGATCAAGAGCGGCGGCAGCCCATGTTATGCGGTCGTCCCTGCGGACCTGGCCACCATCTATAATTTCAATCCGGCCTTCTCCGCTGGCTATACGGGGCAGGGCCAGACGGTGGTCGTGATTGAAGACACCAATGTCTATAACACCGCCGACTGGACCACATTCCGTTCGACGTTCGGATTGTCCGGCTATACCTCGGGAAGCTTCACACAAGTGCACCCCACAGGCTCGCACGCCTGCACGAATCCCGGCGTGAACGGCGCGGAAGGCGAAGCGATCCTCGATGCGGAATGGGCCACGGCGGCAGCACCCAATGCCGCGATCGAACTCGCCAGTTGCAGGGACTCCGGTACGACTTTTGGCGGCCTCATTGCGCTCGAGAACCTGGTAAGTTCGTCGTCGCCGCCGCCGATCGTCAGCATCAGCTATGGCGAGTGCGAAGCCTTGAACGGCGCCACGGCGAATGCCGCCTACAACACGACCTATCAGCAGGCGACGGCCGAAGGCATGTCGGTCTATGTGTCGTCCGGCGATGAAGGTGCTGCGAGTTGCGATGCCGATAAAACAAATTCAACGCATGGCATTGGTGTGAGCGGTTTTGCTTCGAGCCAGTACGACGTGGCCGTGGGCGGAACCGATTTCGGCGATTCCTATGCCAAGGATCAGACGACCTATTGGGGCAGCACGAATTCGTCGAATTATGGTTCGGCGCTCTCCTACATCAATGAAATCCCGTGGAACGATTCCTGCGGCAGCGTGCTGATCGCCACCTACTACAGTGGCTCTGGCACGACCTACGGAACCAATGGCTACTGCAACAAAGGCACCGACCATACCGACTTCATCACCACGGCCTCCGGCAGTGGTGGGCCAAGCGGCTGCGCCACCGGCAAAGCCTCCACAAGCGGCGTTGTCAGCGGCACCTGCGCCGGCTGGGCGAAACCGACATGGCAAACGGGCTTTGCCGGCATCCAGAGCGACAAGGTGCGTGACATTCCCGACGTCTCTCTGTTCGCAGCCAATGGCGTCTGGGGACATTACTTCGTCTATTGCGACAGCGATGGCGGCGGTTGTTCGGGTGTGCCTTCCGGTTGGGCCGGCGCGGGCGGAACGTCGTTCTCGTCGCCGATCATGGCCGGTGTCCAGGCGCTCATCAATCAGAAGACGGGTCAGAAATGGGGCAATCCCAACCCGACCTTCTATTCTCTCGCGGCCACGGAATACGGCTCAGGAGGCAATGCCGGCTGCAATTCGACCAGCGGAAAGGGCGTCGGCAGCACCTGCGTCTTCTATGACGTGACGCAGGGTGACATGGACATAAACTGCACCGGCACGCATAGCTGCTACAAGCCGTCGGGCACCTATGGTGTGCTGTCCACCAGCAACACCGCCTACAAGCCGGCTTACGGCACATCGACAGGGTGGGACTTTGCGACCGGCATCGGTACTGTCAACGTCGCCAACCTCATCAACGCGTGGCCTTGAAACGCGATAATCTTGTTTGCAGTGACGGGGGCGCCGGTCAGGCGCCCCCGTTTCATTTCAGGATGCAATTCAGCGGATGAACGACCAGACGCCGCCACCGGAATATCCGGATGACGAGGACGACGACGGCAGCCGCCAGCGAAGCCTTGTGCTGGCTCTGGCCGCTGTGATCGTCATCGTGGTGCTCGGTTTTCTTCTGGTCTGGAAAATGTGGCAGAACGAGAAGCTGCAGGAGTGCTACGCCACCGGCCGCCACGACTGCGCACCCATCGATATCCCGGATTCCCGGTAGCGGGCTCCCGGCCTTTTCGATTTCGCGCCGAATTCGGAAGTATTCGGAATTCCGTCAGGATTTTTGGCGGCCCCGTCCATAGCGTCTCCAAATACCGAGGCAGAGGGAGACCGCCGCAATGTCGACTCGTCATTACTTCCCGATTCTGGCGACGCTTGCCGTGACTATGTTGTGGGGCGTGATGTCTGCGCGGTCAGAGCCGGCGCTCAAGATTATCGACAACCCGGGCGGCGGCATGATCGTTTACGGCCAGGTCGCGGGGCAGAAATCCGAAGCCGGCGCGATGGGCGCGGTGCTGCGGTCCGTGCATCGGCAGTGCGGCGACCGTCCGCAGCTGGGCAAGCTGTTCCGCGTGCGCGGCACGAACTCGGTCGCCGTGTTCTTCACCGCCGTCAAACACACACAGGGCGACCAGCCGGTGGCGGGATTGGTGATCGCCTCCAAACGCGGCCCCGGCGATGTCGAGGCGGCGCTGCTTACCGACGACGCCTCGCGTTTCGGCAAGACCGTCAACCCGATGTTGAAGTCCCTTTTCGAGACCTGGCATCCCGCCGGCACGCCCGGGACTGCGAAGGCCGGCACGTCCTCGCCGGCAGCATCGCTGCATGAAGCGGTGTTACAGGACAATTCGGCGTCCGTCGGCCTGCCGGAAGGCTGGAACGTCACGCCTCAAAGCGGCGGCGGCACCATCATCGCCGAGGGACCAAACGGCGAAACGGCGCTGCTCGGTTTTCCGCTGCTGGCGATGAATTCGAGCGATCCGCGCGTGCAGCGCACGATGGCGTTCGCGCAAGGGGCGGGGCGCAACACCAGTTATGCCAATGCGCTCTACTATCCTTACGGCGGCGATCCGGCGCGTACATTCGTGGATCTGTTTCAGTTGCTGCGCCGGCATCGCGGCATGCCGGCGGCGGACTTCCAGGTCGCAACCGCCGAGCCGATGCCAAGTGGCGGCATGTCGCGCTGTTCGCACCTGACCGGGCAAGTCGATGCGCAGGACGGCAAAGGCATGAAGGAGTTCAACACCGTATTCTGCGTGGGGCCGCTGTCTCCCATGGGGCAGTTCATGGGGCTTGCGTATCACGTCGCCGTTCCGGTGAAATTTGCGGATCGCGAACGCGCGACCATGGGGGCGATCCTCGCGTCCCTGCGTATCAATCAGGCGGTCGTCGCGCGCGAAGCCAATGCCATCGCCGCGCCTGCGATCGCCCAGATCCATGAGATAGGAAGGCTCGCCGCACAGCAGGCTGCCGACGCGCACGCTGCCGAAGATGCGCAAAATGCGAGCGTCGAACAACGATGGGACAGCCAGGACAAGAACAACCAGGCCTTCAGCAACTATCTTCTCGACCAGACCGTCATCAACGACACCGAGAACGACGCGCACGCGACGGTGTGGAATCAGACAGCCGATGCGCTCGTGCGCAACAATCCCGACCGCTTCGGATATGTCGATACGCCGAACTACTGGAAAGGTGTCGATTACTGAGCGCTGCGATTGGCAGCCGATGGCTAATGTGTTCTGGCGGCGCTCCAGGCCAGCGCCAGCCAGCCGGCCAGGAATGCGACACCGCCCAGTGGCGTGACGAATGCCAATATGCGTGCGCCGCTCAGGGCCAGCAGATAAAGCGAGCCGGAGAACAGGACGATGCCGGCAAGAAAGGCGGCGCAGGCGAGTTGCGAGGCGGAAGTACGGGAGGCCAGCGCCGCTATCCCGGTCGCCAGGGCGTGATACATCTGATAGTGCGCGGCCGTTTCGAATATGGAGAGTGCGTGTGCGTCGAGGCGGCCCTGCAGCCCATGCGCGGCAAACGCACCGGCCGCAACGGCGATGAATCCGTTCAGGGCGGCAATGAACAGCCAGACATTCATGGGTCAGGCGCAGCCGCAGCCGGCATGACCGTGATGATGAACCGAAGGGACGCTTTGCGGCACTTTTTCTTTCATCCGCGCCAGCGCGCTCTTTGATAGCTCCGCGGTGGCGGCGAAATCGGCGCGCGTGCGTTCGAGGAGGGCTGTGTCGCACATGAGATCGAGCGCGGTTTGTGCCAGCGATTTCGCGCCATCCATCACCGCGGCATCGCCGCGTTCCGACGCTGCCCAGCGCGCGAATTCCGCATTGTGGATAATCACGTCTTCCGGCGCCACGGCGAGCATGGGATGGATCGACGGCACGCGATGGCTGACATTGCCCATATCCGTCGAGCCGGCAAACCCCGGTGGAATATTGGACAGCGGTGTGAGTTCGCGGCCGAGCTCCTGGATATTGCGGGCATAGGCTTCCGCCATCGGCCAGTTGGTCTTCAGGTCGAGATAATCCGAATTGCCCCAATGCGTCTCGACGCGGCAGCCGGTGGAAAGAGCCGCTCCCTCAAAACAGGCCTGCACGCGAATCTTGAGCGCGGCAAGCTCGTGCATATCGGCGGCGCGCACATAGAAACGGCAGCCGGCGCGTTCGGGCACGATATTCGCGGCGAGGCCGCCTTCCGTGATGATGCCGTGGATACGATCTGTCTGGCGGATGTGCTGGCGCAATTGCGCGATGGCCTGGTAGGCGCTGACCACTGCATCGAGCGCATTCAAACCGCGCCACGGCATGGCCGAGGCATGCGCCGCGCGGCCGAAATAGGTGACGTCCACTTCCGAGATCGCGATGCAGGGCATCGACACGAGATCGAGGCTCGCCGGATGCACCATCATGGCCGCGTCGGCGCCTTCGAAGGCGCCCTCACGCGCCATCAATTCCTTGCCGCCGAACCGTTCTTCCGCCGGCGTTCCGAGATAGCGCACGCGTCCCGGCAGTTTCGCGCCGAGCCTGGCGAGCGCCAGCGCCGCGCCAAGCCCCGCCGTCGCAATGATATTATGTCCGCAGGCGTGCCCCACGCCGGGCAGCGCATCATATTCCGAGAGGATCGCGATACAGGGGCCGTTGTCTCTGCCGAACTCCGACGCATAGGCGGTCTTCAATCCGAACGCTTCGCGCTGGACCGGCAGGTCATGCGCCGCCACGGCATCCGAGAGCCGCGCCGCCGCCTTGAACTCCTCAAGCGCCAATTCCGGTTCGCCGTGGATCGCATGACTCAGCGCAAGAAGTTCCGGCCCCAGCGCGTCAATGATAGCGGCTACTTCCTTTTTCAACAGTTCTACGCTCATGAAAACAGACTCTCCCGGGCGGATATTCATCATAATAGAACGCGCAACTATGCCAAGGTGCTGCTACTCTTGAATACAACGTGCCGAAGTTGCAGTCTCTCGCCCGGTCTTCGTTAGAGGATCGGGGCGAGGGAGAAATACCGGAATGCATGGATACGTGGGCAACAGCGTGCGGAGCGAGCGGCGGCCAGCTTCTCATCTCCGATCTGGGCCGGCTTCATTGCTCTCGCCAATCAGAGGGCGGCACTGATGGGAAACCCGTCGGTCGGGTTCCTCAATCCCGCGATTTATGATCTTTCATAGAACAGGACGACCTACAATTCGATCTTCCATGATGTGACAACCGGCAACGACACCTATTATCCGGCCGTCACCGGATACGATCTCGTGAGCGGCCTCGGCTCGCCCGAATGGCCCGGCATTGATCAACGCGCTGGTGAACATGCAGTAAGGTCGAAGCGGCAACAACTATCTGCCAACACCAAGTTTCCTTGTAAGAAACTCCGCCGTCGCGCTGTCGGCGGCAAGCCATGAACCGTAACGCAGGAAACCGTGGATCTCATTGGGGATGACGAGTTCTTCATAGGGAATATGGCGCGCATCGAGGCGCCGCGCGAGATCGACCGTCTGCTGGAACGGAACATTGCGGTCGTCGTCGCCCTGGATCAGCAGCACCGGCGAAGTCCATGTATCGATATTCGCATCGGGCGATGATTCCCAAGCCATTTCTATCGCGGCGTCGCGATCGCCCTGTTCGTAGCGCACCTGCGGCTTCTCTATGTAGTCCGGCAGATGCGACCAGTCATGCACCCCATGGAGATCGACACCGGCTTTGAAGATGTCGGAATCGCGCGCCAGCGCAAGGCCGGTGAGATAACCGCCATAGGAGCCGCCCCACATGCCGATGCGCTTTGCGTCGACGCCCGGCACCTGTTGCAGGAAATGCGCCCCGGCCACCACGTCCTGATATTCCGCGGCGCCCGCCGGACCGGCATGCTCCGGTTGTTCGAACTTGCGGCCATAGCCGATGCCGAGCCTGTAATTGACGGAAAGAACCACGAAGCCGTGATTGGCGAGATACTGGTTCGTTGCATAGGCGTTGCTGTAATAGCCCATGTAATGCCAGCCGAGCAGCATCTGGCGCGGCGGTCCGCCGTGTACGAAGATGACGCCGGGCTTCGCCGCTGTCCCGTCATTGCGCTGGAAGATCTGGCCATGGATCGGCGTTCCGTCGGCTGCGGTGAAGCTTACGGATTTTGGTATCACAAGCTGCGTGAGCGGAAATTCGGCCGGAACCGCGTCGCGTTCCAAAGTCTCGGAATGGGTTCCATCGACATTTACAACGGTAGCCCCGGGCGGCTGTTGCGCTCCGGCAGCAATGAATGCCACGCGATTGTCGCCGGCCATGACAGGTTGCCATTCCAGCGCGTCGCCGGAAGTAATTTGTACCGGCTCGGCGCGATCGACCGGCACACGGAACAGATGCCGGCGGTCGTCATCGTCTTTCGTATTTCCGGTATTGGCGTCATAGACGATGAACTGCCGGTCGCGGCTCAGGGCAATATGCTCCACCATGAAATTTCCCGGCGTGAGCAGCAGGGGCTGGCCGCCTTCTGCCGGCACGGAATAGAGATGCGGCCAGTCGTCGAGACAGGCGAGAAAGACGAGGCGGTGTCCGCCGGCCCAGTTGAGGTTGGCCCCGCCCTCATGCTCCGGCCGCGAGCCCGAAAGCGTATCGGGGCTCGACCATATGGCATGGCCCCTGCCTGTCGACGCATCCGCAACAAATATCGACCATGGATGCGGGATTTGGACGAGATAGGGTTCGGGCGGACCGCCATCGCCCTGGCCGCGCACAAAAGCGATCTCCTTGCCATCCGGCGACCAGCGAGGCTGCGCGTCATTGCCTGTGGAAGGCGACAGATAGGTCAGCGCTTCGTTCTTCGTCGTGAACACACCAATGAACGCGTGATCGCCGCGATGCGAAACGAAAGCGAGCCGGCTGCCGTCCGGCGACCAGTGCAGATCGCCATCCTTGCCGCGATCGAAGAACAATCTTTCGGCTTTGCCTTTGCCGTCCAGCGGCGCAGTCCAGACCTGGTCGTTGGCAATGTAAGCAAGCACGCCGTGCGCGGAGATCGCGGGCGCATCGCCTTCCGCGATCTTCACCGGTGCGCCGCCGGAAAGGTGCGGCGCCCAGATCGTCACCTTCTGCTGGTCCGGCGAGGAATCGGGATCGGGCGCCAGATTGCCCTCGGCCGGCCAGTTCGCGTCGTGATCGCCACCGCGCACATAGACGAGGTGCGTACCGTCGGGTGAGAAGGTGATCTGTGTGATCTCCTGCCCATCGTCAGCCGTGTAATTAGTTACGCGGTGCGGGCTGAGTGCCGGTCCGTCCGCGACCCAGACATTGCGCACGCCCGCGAGATCGCGGACCCAGCCGATCCTGTCGGCGTGCTCCGCCGAGGCCAACTCGGTCGCATAGGGATAGTGCAACACCTGCGCCATGGTGAAAGATTCGGCATGCGCTGCCGGAGCAGCGGACGCGATTGCGGCGCCGAGCAGAGCGGCAAATGGGACTCGCGGATTGGAGACAGGACGCATGGACACCCCGGTTCGGCAAACGGCAACAAAAGCATAGTTCACTGTAACGGCTCGTGTTCGCAAGCCGGATAAGGGCTTTCGGAACCCCTCTGAACACGGCGCGTTCGCCTGAAGCAACCAGGCGGATTTGCGTTTCATGATCGCCTCCAGCGGTGACGGCCGGCTTTCGGGAAAGCTTGTCGGCTATATGCTCGCGCATGAGCAGTTCCCGATTCCGGACATCCTGGATCTCGCCGACCGGGCCACCGCGGCCGGCTTCGGCTTGCTGGCGACGAGCGATCATTTTCAGCCCTGGCAGGCCAATGAAGGTCACTCCGCTCTTGCCTGGGTCACGATGGGCGCGCTCGGCGAGCGTCTTCGTTCCGCCTGGATCGGCACGACGGTGACCTGTCCGACATTGCGCTACCACCCGGCGGTCGTAGCCGAAGCCTTTGCTTCGTTGAGCCAGCTTTATCCCGGCCGTGTGTTTCTCGGTGTCGGCTCGGGCGAGGCGCTGAACGAACAGGCAGCCACGGGCGAATGGCCCGAATGGAATGAACGATGGGAGCGGCTCGCGGAAGCCATCGGGATCATCCGCGATCTCTGGAGCGGCAAGGATGTTTCGCACAAAGGCCGGTATTACGCGTTGGACGGCAAGCTTTACGACCCGCCCGTGAAAAATATTCCGCTGCTGACTGCCGCAAATGGACCGAAAGCGATGCGGCTTGCGGG
Source organism: Rhizomicrobium sp. (assembly GCA_036269235.1). Lineage (GTDB taxonomy): Bacteria > Pseudomonadota > Alphaproteobacteria > Micropepsales > Micropepsaceae > Rhizomicrobium. The sequence continues at coordinate 58,771 of DATASL010000018.1, read as the reverse complement.
CAAACATGGCGATGGACTCGTGACCGATCCGAACACCTGGAAACAGCACAAATCGGAATGGGAAAAAGGCGCGCGCGAAGCCGGCAAGGATCCGGCGGCCATGCCGGTGCTTGTCGAGCAGTTCGTAGTTGTGGGCGATGAGAGCGAGGCGGAGAAAGCGGCCGAACTCTGGCGCTTCATTCCGAAAGCCTTCAAGAAATATCACAACAATCCCGATCCCGCGAAAATCCAGCACGAGGCCGAAGCGGAACTGCCGCTGGAAAAAGTCTATGGCGAGTGGGTGGTGGGAACCGATCCCGCTTCGCATGTGAAGGCGATCGGGGAGCTGTTCGAGAGCGGCGCAACGATCGTCAATATCCATTCCGGCCAGCCCGACCAGAAGAAAGTGATCGCGTTCTATGGCCAGTCGGTGCTGCCGAAACTGGCTGCGCATCCCGGTTGATCGGGTAAGGCGCGAGCATCGCGCCGCAGCAGTTGAATCCGCCGTCTTCTCAGGGGCATCCTCACCGGATGACATCGTTTGCAGAGAGCCGCGACGGGCTTCGCATCGCTTACGAAATCGTGGGGCAGGGCGTTCCTGTTCTGCTGGTTCACGGTTTTGCGTCGAGCCGCGCACAGAACTGGCGGGCGACGAACTGGTACAAAACGCTGAGCCAAGCGGGCTTCCAGGTCATCGCCATGGATTTGCGGGGCCATGGAGACAGCGACAAGCCGCACGATCCGGCACTTTACAGCTACGATCTGATGAGCCGCGATGTCGTCGCGGTTGCTGAGGCGGGGGGTGTCGAGAGCGCACAACTCATCGGCTATTCCATGGGCGGTCATCTGGGTATCCAGGTGCTGCTGGAACATCCGCAGCTCATTCGCAAACTGGTCGTTGCCGGCGTGGGCGCGAGATATTTCGCGCCGGAAGCAGCGACGCGCGCCGCCATCGCAGAGGCGCTGCTGGCGCCGGATCCCGCGCAGATCGCCGATCCGGTGCAGAAAATGTTTCGCGCGTTTTCGAGCCAGCCGGGAAAGGACATCGTGGCGCTGGCCGCCTGCATGCGCGGCGAGCGGCGTTTCTTTTCCAGGGAAGAACTGGCCGGCGCGACCCGGCCGGCGCTGGTGATTTGTGGCGAGAAGGACGAGATCAGCGGGCCACCCGGTCCGCTGGCCGGGGCAATAAATGGCGGCACCGCCGTAACAGTTCCGGGTCGCGACCATATGAGCGCGGTTGGAGACAAATTCACGAAATCTGCTGTAATAGGATTTCTTACGAGCTAGCCGGATTGCAGTTCAAAGACCGTTGGCCGTGGAGATCATTGGGGAACGCCGCCACGCAATCTACCGCGTGACGGGTCATGACGAATTGCCTTGGGACAAAGTGACGACCAATGCACAAGCATGGAAGTCGGCACACCAAATGATATCCGGGGTAGTGTCCTAATTTGGGCGATGATCCCCCAGTTGACGGATTAACCTAGACATGCCATACTCCCTTCAGTTGAGAGGGATTGCCGTCATGGCCCGTGCAAAACAGACCCGCCAAATCATGCAGATGAGCGTCGGCCAGTGGGAAAAAGCTTTCCCGGACGAGGTGGCCTGCGACAACTACTTGATCGCGCACCGCTGGCCGGATGGCGTTTCCTGTCCCCGCTGCGGCTCTGACAACGTGTATCCGCTCAAGACCATGGAATTTAAGTGGGAGTGCCCGGATTGCCGCGAGGGTGGCGCTTATCGCTTCTCCCACCTTGTTGGAACGATCTTCGAGAATACCAAGGTCAATCTCCGCGAGTGGTTCCGCGTCATCCATTTGATGCTTACAAGCAAGAAAGGCGTGAGCGCCCGCCAAGTGCATCGCTACATGGGTTTCGGGAGCTACAAGACCGCTTGGTACATGTGCCACCGCGTTCGGGTCGCGCTTCAGGACAAAGAATTCCAGAAGCTGCTCGGCATTGTCGAAGTTGACGAAACTTTCGTCGGCGGCAAAGCGAAGAACCGTCACAAGGATGATCGCTTTGACGGCACGAAGGGCACCGGCGGCTCTGGTAAGGCAATCGTGGCCGGTGCGGTTAGCCGCAAAGGTAATCTGGTCGCTCGCGTGGTGGGAGACGTTCGCGCCGACACGCTCACCAAGTTCATTCGCGAATGCGTCTCGACGGACGTTAGCCTGCTCTGCACTGACAAGTGGGTTGGCTACAAACACATTGGCAAAGAGAACCCGCATGGCATTTCCGACCACGGTAAAGGTGAATACGTTGTCGGTGCTATTCATGCGCAGACGATTGAAGGCTTCTGGTCGATCCTGAAGCGCGGCGTTGTGCACCTATCACAAGGTGTCCGCCAAATATCTCCCGCTCTACGTCGCGGAATTTCAATTCCGCCACAACAACCGCAACAACGAAGCGATCTTTGAGGCTGCGATAGCAGGATGCTGAAGCGTGCAGACTGGCAGGCGCTTCAGGATGCGCAGGGGGCCATGCCAATTCAGTTGGAGTTCTCATTTCATAAGCTCGCCTATCAACCAAAGCGCAGCCGGAAGAAGCGCGCCCGCTAAAACTGCTGTCCAAATAGGAGGCCCCCTGCGAGAGCGGCGGGAACTTGGGATGCCAAAGACAGACGCCCAAATACGCGAAGACCTCGAAGTGTTCGATATGGTCGAGCATTGGGGCGGTTCGCTTGTCGCAATGGGTCTGGTTGCGGAGGTTGTGTATGCGTTTGTGTTCCGCAACGGGAAGTCATTCTGGGAGGCTTGGACCCCAACTATCGCCAACGCTCTTGTCGCGGTCGGCGTAGTTGTTGAAGTGTATTTCTCGCGATTAACAGGAGACCGCCGTGACGAGTTGGAGCGCCGGTCAAAAGAGGAGGTTGCGAAGGCAAATGCGAGAGCCGAAGAAGCCCGATTAGAGACTGAAAAGCTGCGTTCGCTAATGCGAGGGCGCCATTTGACTCCCGAGCAGATCGCCATCCTGAAGGACGAACTAAGGTCGGTCATCACGCCGACCGTACACATTCGACGATTGGGGACTGAGCCAGAAATAACGATCTTCGCTGACGCGCTATCTGGCGCATTCCAAATCGCTGGCTGGAATACACGAACGCTCGAACCCGAGATGGGGGACGGAGAGTCGTTTGGCCTGTACGTACCACACGAAGGGCTCCCGTCAGACCCTGTTAAAGCAATTCGGCAAGCGTTCGAAAAAGCTGGAATCGCCTGTAACTGGAGCTGGCCTGAAAAGGATGCGTTTATTCTTCCGCCCGGAAGGTATGGCTCGGAAAAAACGCGGGCATATGTTTGCGTTGGATATAAGCCAATTGGGAGCGTGTAAAAGGCGGCTAGGCACGCTCCCCGAAGGAGGCGCACCCACGCTACGGCCTGTCCAGAATGTAAATAGAGTGGCTTAGTGTATCCGTCAACTTGGGGATCATCGTCCTAATTTGAATCTTTCGCCCCGCACGTCGTGAAGCGTAGCTCCGCCAGATACGCGAGCAGAAGCCCATCGGCCTTCACTCTACTGCCCAACCGCACGCTAAGTGCATTGGCAAAATCGCACGCCCGCTTTAACCGCTGAACATCGGTGAGCGTCTTGTTCGGCAAACTTATGCGGATTTCATAATGCATGTGGGGGGTGGATGGCACCCCGAGGCTTTGGGCAGATTGCCCCGAGACTGTCGCAGCTATTGCCAAAACGGCCAGAGTCGTCATTTTGAAGTCCGCTCCACCAATTACTCCAGCGACCATACCGTACCCGATACCCCCGCCGCCATGGCAGGCGTAACCCGAGTGGTGCGGTGCAGGCGCACGAAAATTGTAATGGGCGAAGTGCAGGCTCGCTGCCGCCTTCAGGTTTTCGACCTTCTTGCTGAAGCCGTTGGTCAGGCAGGTAAACCGGCGCATGGACATGCGCATGGTCAGGTTCTGCCGCTCGATTAGGCTTGTCGAAATGTGCTTCTGATCGGGTGATCCTGCGATGACCGAACGCTCCGCGCCTGTCACGCGCGGCGTGCTGTAGCGCCCCGGACCGATTAGCGCGCTATCGTAGAATTTGACGATTTGGCCGTAGTCAACATCGGCCCCGAAAGCGCGCTCTACTGCATCCTCGTAGGAGCGCAGCGCGTCGGTCGAAAGCTGGACGCGCACGGAAAGCCGCTACCATATCCGGGAAAAACTGGACATAACCATAACGGTTAAATATAGAACCTAGAAACATTATGGCGGAAAAGGATCGCTTCCGGTTCCGGCAAACGGTCGAACCTCCGCCGGAATTCTCGGTGTGCCCGTAAATTCGCGCGACGATGATAAACTCGGAGATAATACGGAGGAGATGAGATGTACCTGAGCGATCGGGGCGCTCATATCCCGACCCGTCATTCGCGAAGACGGGACGACAATTTCAGGGAATTTTTGAAGGGAAGAAAGTTCAGCCCGTCATTCGCGTTCCGGTTTGAAGCAGGGAGCGTGACACTATCTCAGGGAAGTTACGGCCTGAGTTATTTGCGGCGGTGAATCTCAGGGAATTTATCGAGCTGGGGCAACAAAGACTCGGACAACCATTGCGCGTGCTTCGACAGGCTCAGCATGAAGGCAGTTTTATTGCGGCGGTATCGATGCAGATCATGGTCTTCTCATGCCGGGTCTGTCGAAGCACCCACTGCCTTTGTGCAGGTCACGACATCTTCTGGTCTGGAGGCCTGCGATGGTGACAAATCTCAGGGAATATTTGGAGAAGGGAAGACGTTGGGATGTTGTTCGCGGTTCGGTTCAATTGCAGCGATTGCACGATCTCAGGGTAATTTCGGCGCAAACTTCCTGCAGCGGCCAATCTCAGGGAATTTATCAGGCTTGGGTGTGCGAGGCGCCAAGGGGTGACAACGATCTCGACAATTATTGCGCGTGCTTCGACAGGCTCGGCATAAAGGCGGTTTTGATGCCGACGATATCGATGCAGAAATGAATCTCCTCATGCCGAGCCTGTCGAAGCACACAAGCTCTTCGCCCCTGTCCAGGATTAACTCACCCCGCCCACATGCGATGAAGATTGGCGATCACGAATTGGAGGCGGGTGCGGTTTTCCCAGCTGATGTTGAAGCCCTCGAGGGCGCTGACTTCGTTCAGGGAAAAAAGCAGCTCCCTGTTCATCTGGTTGGGGATGCTGCTTTCCATGAAGGTGAACATGGAGAGCCGCTGGCCGGAGGTGACGGGCGCCACTTCGTGCAACGTCGTCGAGGGATAGATGATCATTGCGCCGGGCTCGCCCTTGAAGCTGTGGCGCTCATTGCCGAGATGGATCACCAGTTCGCCGCCTTCGTAGCTCGCGGGTTCGCCGATGAAGAGAGTAGCGGAGACGTCGGAGCGCATCGGGCCGGTGGGAAGCTGCAGGAACGGCGCGTCGGCATGCGGGCCATAGGTCATGCCCGGTTCGTAGCGCGACAGAAGCGGCGTCGCGATGCGTTTGGGAAAGGCGAAATTCCGGATTTCTTCATTGCGCGTGATCGCGGTGCCGGCGATCTGCCCGGCGCGCGCGGATTCCGGTGTCGAGGGATCGGCCTGGAGATTTTTCTTCGCCAGATTATGCGGGTTGGACTGACGGCCGTCGACGAATTTGATCGCGCCCGAAAGCTGGCGGATCTGGTCGATCTCCGCTGCGGTCAGAACGTTCTTGACCAACAGAAACATACGGCACCATGAAGCGCATCACCGGATGAAGCATAGAATCTATTCCACGGAATTGAAAAACACCCGATTTTGACGGCCATGCTCGCATTGCCCCAGACGCACGACGCCTTGCTGCCGGTTCCGTTTGCGGGCTGGTTTGCCGCCCGCGGCTGGGCGCCGCGGCCGCATCAGCTTGCGTTGCTGGACCATGCGCGCGCGGGACGCTCCGTCCTGCTCGTGGCGCCGACAGGCGGCGGCAAAACGCTGGCCGGTTTTCTCCCGAGCCTGATCGAACTCTCCGCGCTGCCGCCGCGCCGCAGGGCCGCTTTGCACACGCTTTATATTTCGCCGCTCAAGGCGCTTGCAGTCGACGTTTCGCGCAATCTCGAAATGCCCGTCGCGGAAATGGGTCTGCCCATCCGTATCGAAACGCGAACAGGCGATACGCCGCCTTCGCGGCGGATGCGGCAGCGGCATGTACCACCCGACATGCTGCTCACCACGCCCGAACAGCTGGCGTTGCTGATTGCTTCGCGCGACGCACACAAATTCTTCGCCAGGCTGCGCGCGGTGGTGCTCGACGAATTGCACGCCTTCCACAATTCCAAACGCGGCGATCTGCTGGCGCTGGGGCTGGCGCGGCTGGCACAATTCGCGCCGTCGCACCGGCGCATCGGTCTGTCTGCGACGGTTGCCGATCCCGTGCCGCTGCAACGCTATCTCGTGCCGCAAAGACCGGGCGAAGACATGCGGTCCGAACTGGTGCGCGGCGCGGCGGGTGCTGCGCCGGAAATCGCGATCAGTGCCTCCGATGCTTACGTGCCCTGGGCCGGACATCTCGCGATCCATGCGATGCCGGATGTGATGAATGCGATCCGCGCGTCGAAGACAGCGCTCGTTTTCGTCAATACACGCAGCCAGGCCGAGCGTACGTTTCAACATCTCTGGCAGCTGAACGAGGAAAACCTTCCGATCGCGCTGCATCATGGTTCGCTTGCTCCGCAGCAGCGCCGGAAAGTCGAAGCCGCCATGGCGCGCGGCGAACTGCGCGCGGTGGTTTGTACTTCGACGCTCGATCTTGGCATCGACTGGGGCGCGGTCGATCGCGTGATCTGCGTCGGCGCACCCAAAGGCGCTGCCCGGCTGGTGCAACGGATCGGCCGCGCCAATCACCGGCTCGACGAACCTTCGCGTGCATTGCTTGTGCCCGCCAACCGTTTCGAGGTGCTGGAATGCGAGGCCGCGCGCGACGCCGTGCTGGCGGGGGAACTGGACGGCGACCAGCCGCGTATGGGCGGGCTCGATGTGCTGGCGCAGCATGTGATGGGTGTCGCCTGCGCGGCGCCCTTCGATGCCGATGCACTTTATGCGGAAGTAATTTCAGCGGCGTCGTATCGCGATCTGGCGCGCAGCGATTTCGACAAGGTGGTGGAGTTCGTGGCCACCGGCGGTTATGCGCTCAAGAGTTACGACCGCTACGCAAAACTTCGCCGCACCCCGGAAGGATTGTGGCGCATCGCCCATCCGCGGCTTGCGCAAACCTACCGTCTCAATGTCGGTGTCATCATCGAAGAACCGATGCTCGATATTCGCCTGCAATCGAAGGGACGGCCCGCCGGTGCAGGCGGACGGGTGCTGGGCCAGCTCGAGGAATATTTCCTGGAGCAGCTCGTGCCCGGCGATACGTTTGTATTTGCAGGACAGATATTGGAGTTTCGCGGCATCCGCGAGACGGCGGCATTTGTTTCAAAGAGCAATGATGCCGAAGCGCATGTGCCGTCCTATATGGGCGGCAAGTTTCCGCTCTCTACTTTCCTCGCCGGCCGCGTGCGCGAAATGCTTGCCGATCCCGATGCGTGGGGAAGGTTGCCGATGCCGGTGGGAGAATGGCTTCGCATCCAGAACTGGCGGTCCGTTATTCCGGCATCGGGTCAGTTGCTGGTGGAAACGTTCCCCCGCGGCTCGCGCGAGTTTCTTGTCTGTTATCCCTTCGAAGGACGGCTCGCGCATCAGACGCTGGGCATGCTGATCACGCGCCGGCTGGAGCGGCTTCGCCTGCGTCCGCTCGGCTTCGTCGCCAACGAATATGCTCTCGCCGTCTGGGGCTTGCGCGACATGGGCGGCGCGGACATGGACAGGCTGTTCGACGAAGACATGCTGGGCGACGATCTCGACGCGTGGCTTGCGGATTCCGCGCTTTACAAACGCACGTTCCGCAACTGCGCGATCATTTCCGGCCTCATCCAGCGCAGGCAGCCGGGCACCGAGAAGACCGGGCGGCAGGTGACCTTTTCTTCCGATCTGATCTATGACGTGCTGCGGCAGCACGAACCCGATCACATTCTGCTGCGCGCAACCTATTGCGATGCGGCAACCGGCCTGCTCGATATTGCGCGGCTCGCGCAAATGCTGAAGCGCGTGAAAGGGCGTATCGTGACTCGACGGCTCGATCGCGTGTCGCCGCTCGCGGTGCCGGCGCTGCTTGAAATCAGCAAGGAGATGGTGGCAGGGGAGGCGCATGAGGATTTGCTCCATGAAGCAGAGGAAGCACTGGTGAAAGAGGCGATGCGGGTGTGAGCGACGTTCTGGTCGAAGTGAATGGCGAGACGCTGCTGCTCGATCCGGCCGGTGCGCTGTGGTGGCCCGGCGAGCGCACTCTCGTCTTCGCCGATCTGCATTTCGAAAAAGGCTCCGCCTATGCGCGGAGCGGCCAGCTTCTGCCGCCCTATGATACACGCACGACGCTTGTGCGCATGGAAACCCTGGTCGCGCGTCACATGCCGGCACGCGTGATTGCGCTTGGCGACAGTTTCCACGACCGCGATGCTGCGAACCGGCTGGACGCGCATGAACGGAATATACTTATTCGTCTCGGGTGCTCAGCGGAATGGATATGGATTGCGGGCAATCACGATCCTGCGCCGCCGTCCTGGCTTGGCGGAAAGATCGCCGAGGAGATTGCCATCGGCGGGCTGGTATTCCGCCACGAGCCGTCACTCTCCCATGCGCCGGGGGAAATCGCAGGACATTTGCATCCCTGCAAGAGCATCACGCAACGCGGGCGAAGTTTGAGACGGCGCTGTTTTGTGTCCGACAGAACACGTCTGGTGATGCCGGCCTTCGGTGCCTATGCGGGTGGGCTTGATGTGCGCGATCATGCAATCCGCGCGTTGTTCGGCCAAACCCTGCTTGCTTATTTGCTCGGCACGCGTCGCGTCTATACGGTCGCGGCGTGATCAACCGCCAAGAACGGTTGCTGAATCCGGCGGAGAATTGGCTCCGCGATTCAAAGGATTGGCATGGAAATCGGCTGCCGCTTTCTGTGCGCTCGCTTTGTCGTCGGCGTTCATCTGTGAGTCGAGTGCTTCGAGGCGTGTCTTCGATTCGACGTCGCCCTGTGACGCTGCAATCGCGTACCATTTGTACGCTTCGGACAGACTCTGCGGCACGCCCATGCCGCGCTCGTACAGCACCGCGAGATTGAACTGTGAATCGGCAAGCCCCAGCGCCGCGGCGCGTCCGAACCATTGCGCCGCGCTCGCCATGTCTTTCTGCACGCCCGAGCCTTGTGCGTAAGCGACAGCGAGGTTGTGCATCGCCTTGCGGTTGCCGGCCTTTGCGGCGACGGAATACCACTGCACCGCCTTTGACTGATCTGCCGCCATACCCTGGCCGCGTTCGTAAAGCGTGCCGAGACGGTAGGCCGCTACGGCCTGGCCCTGCGACGCCGCGCGCTCGAGCCACTTTGCGCCTTCGGCTTCGTTTACCGGCTGGCCGCTGCCGTCGATATATTGCAGGCCCAGAAGCTCTTCCGCCTTTGCGTTTCCGGAACTTGCGAGCGCGGCGAGTTTCGTTGGCGCAGCTGTTGTCGGTTGTGCTTGTGCGGGGGGAGGTCGAGAGGTTCTGGGTGCCGTCTGTGCCGGGGGTGTCAATCGCGGCGTGACGGCAGCGGCAGTCCGGGTGCGCAAGGCATGTGTCTTGTGATCTGGCGCAGGTGGTGAAACAGATTCCACGACCGGCGCTGGTTCGGGCGCGGGCTGTGCATCTGTCGGTTTTGTGTGCCCGGCATTTGTTTGTGCGATGTTTGTCTTTGGCGTAACTGCGGAGAGTGCAGCTTTCGGGTGGGCGGGCATCGTTGTTTGCGCGGCAATGGGCGCGGCGGGCGATGATGAGGACGTGAACGTCCGGCTGAGAACGATGCCGGCGACCAGTGCCGTCACGATGAGGATGCCAAGCCCGGCGAGCAGGACGACGCGAGTTTTTTCACGCTCGTCGGTGTCTGCTGCGAGCGGCGCCGGGTCTCCCCAGGAAAACATGCTTCGCCGCTGATCCTGTACCGTGTCGGTGGCGGCCTGGGCGCTGCGCCTGGCGGCAGCCAAAAAGGTTTCCGGTTCGGCCGGGACATCCGGCTGCGCGGCGGCAAAGGCGTTCGTGGCGTGGGCTGCCGTCGCGGTGAAATCTGCTGCGACCGGCGCTGCGCCGGTATCGTTCGCAGGGTGCGGCTCTGTTTCATGTGTTGCAGCAGGAGCATCGGCGAATTCGGCAAACGGCGGCAGATCGAACTGCGGCACGCTGGTCTGCCTGACGGCCGGCTCCGGCGCGGCAAGCGGGACCGCGGCGGTGAAATCGCGTTTGACCGTCGCTTCGCGCGCGAGTGCTTCGAGATCCGCAATCGCGCCTTTGAGACGTGACTCCAATCCAACGATGCGCACACCCATGCTCTGTACATCGGCCTCAAGAGCACCGGAGTCAGGCTTGTTGTGTTCGCTCTCTTCCAGCCGTTCCGTCACGTCCGCCAATTTGTTCTCCAGCGACAGCAAGCGGCCGCCGACGGCCGTATCGAGGCGGGCGAAATTGCCGGAGAGTTTCGAGTCGATGGCCGGAAGGCGCTGGGCCAGGGTATCGACCGTATCGGCCGTTTCCTTGAGCACGGTGGATTGCCGACGAATGTCCGCCTCCAGTTCGCCGTTCGAGGCGTGTTCCGTCTCGAGCTGGCCGATCAATTTTTCCGAGGCGGCGACGCGTGTCTCCAGCGCCGCATGCGCGGCCCGGCCTGCATCGATTTGTTCGATTGCTTTTTCGGAGGCTGCAAACCGCGATTCCAGCGCGGCACTCGCGACCCGGTCCGTCTCGAGATTTTCGACTGCCTTCTCGGAGGCGGTGAGCCGCGCTTCCAGGGCGTGGGCCAGATGCCCGGTATCATTGCGCATCTCGACCAGTCTCGCCGCGAGCGAACTGACATTCGCTGCAAGCGTCGCTATGCGCTCCTCCACCGCCTGCTGGCTCTCATGCGTCGAATTCCGCGTTTCGGCGAGCTTGCCTGCAACGGTCTCGATGCTGCCCGCGAGTTCGGTTGCCTGGGTTGCGGAGCGGGACGCGGATTCGGACATCTGATCCGCGAGCCGTGAAAGACCCTGATGCAGTGCCTTGATCGCGTCCTTGTAGCCTTCCGTCCCGCCGTTTTGTTCGAGGCGAGAAAGCCGGTCGCCAAGGCCGGTGACATTTGCGCCAAGCTGGTCGAGGTGTTGGGCCTGCTCGCGTGCGGCGACATTCATTTCAGCAGCGGCCTGATTCACCGCGCGACTGTTTTCCGTCTGGCTGCGCTCGGTCTGCTCCAGCCGGCGTGCCAATGTCCTGAGCTGTTCCTCGATGCGGCGCCACGAACTTTGGGTCTCGCCCTCGCTGCGCGAAATGCGCGCCAGCAGATCGGCGCTGTCCTGGGTGGAAAAGGGGACATGCGGGGACAGCTGCTCGGGTTCGACAAGTCTCGGGGCGCTGTCCCGGGATCGCGGCGTTTCAGTCCACCAGCGATCGGCTGGCTGTCCGTTCTCGGCAAGTCCGCGCAGGATACGCCGCGTCAGCCATTCGCCAACGGATAGGCCTTCGCGCCGGGCCGAGGCGCGCGCCGCTTCGCGCGCTTCCGGTCCAATCCCGGCTACGTTCCAGGGCAGTTCCGGCTGCATGTCGTTTGTCACACCCCTTGGGCACCGGTTTTCACCGGCTCTCCGGTTTTCGGCGAATCACCGTGGGCGCATCCCTCGCCCGGAGCGTAATAGTTGACGAACTACGTTAATTTCAGGTTAGCGGCCCCGAATCCCCGCCTTCGCAAGCTCACGACCGAGCCGGCCCGTGAGCCATGTAAAGGCCATGCGATAATCGGACGCGAGGGACCAGAGCGGGTATTTGAAGGTGGCCGGGCGGTTTCGTTCGACAAAAACATGCGCGGTCCAGGCGGGGCCGTATCCCCCAAGGAGAGCGAGCGGTAACAACCACCATCTGCGGCTCGCAACGCCTGCGATGAGGATCGCGGTGGCAAGCCCGGTTCCGAGATAATGCATGCCGCGCGTTCCAGGCTTTGCGTGTTCGCGCAGATAGTAGGACCAGAATTCGCTGTAGCATCGGATGGATTCGCTCATCGCGCGCCACCATGCGCCGCGCCGGCCGGATGTGGAACCGGTGACGCGGGCTGGAGAGGTGGTGGCAGACCGAGGTCGGTGGCGAACAGCTGGACCACGTAGATCGTGTCGTCGCCAACCGTCGCGCCGACGGCACTGCGGTCGTATGATGCGTAGGCGAGGTTGGCCTTGTGGGCCGGACTTGCAAGCCATGTATTGACCAAACTGCGCGCATAGATGTCGACATCTATGCCATATTGCTTGTCGAACGGCTGCGCCGCCAGGTTCTCGCCAAGCAGCCCCTGGAATTTCTGATCTTCGTCCATGATCAGACCGGCGGCATTTTGACCTTGCGGGCTGCTGTGCGCGATATAACTTTTTGCCGCCATGTCGCGGCTGCGCTGTTCGGCAATGCCAAAGAGCTCGGCATCCAGACGAAGCGGTTTCGCCGCCGGATTTATCTCATGACGATCGTTCTGGATCAGCATGAATATGCGTCGCTCAAGCGCGGCCATTTGCGTCTTGGGGTCAACGGGAACCGGCCGTGCGGGGGCCGTAACCAACCGCTGGCCTGTGCAGCTTGCACAAACGAGAACAAGCGCGACCGCCAGAGTCCAACGCAAATTCATCTGGCCGGATCAGTGAATAATTTCGAACAGCCCGGCTGCACCCATGCCGCCGCCGATGCACATGGTGACGACACCGAGCTTCGCCTTGCGCCGTCGGCCTTCGAGCAGAAGATGACCCGTCATGCGCGCGCCCGACATGCCGTAGGGGTGGCCGATGGAAATCGCACCGCCGTCCACATTCGTACGCTCATGCGGAAGGCCGAGGCGATCCATGCAATAAAGCACCTGGCTCGCGAAGGCTTCGTTCAACTCCCAGAGGTCGATGTCTTCGACCTTTAATCCATGGCGCTCGAGGAGGCGCGGCACGGCGAAAACCGGTCCGATGCCCATTTCGTCCGGTTCACATCCCGCCACCGCAAATCCGCGAAAAATGCCAAGCGGTTTGATGTTTCTTTGCGCCGCAAGCTTTGCGTTCATCACCACGCACGCCGCCGCTCCATCGGAAAATTGGGAGGCGTTGCCGGCCGTGACAAACTTGCCCTGTTTCACCTTCATACCGCCTGCAAATACAGGTTTCAGCGACTGCAGGCCTTCGAGCGTGGTGTCGGGCCGGTTGCATTCGTCACGTTCGACCGTGTAATCCACGACGGTTTCCGTATTGCTCGCCTTGTCCACTCTCTTCATCTTCGTGGCGAGCGGCACGATTTCATCTGCAAATTTGTTCGCCTGTTGCGCGGCCGCAGTGCGGCGCTGACTTTCCAGCGCATACTCATCCTGGCGTTCGCGGCTGATGCCATACCGTTCGGCGACGATCTCCGCGGTCTCGATCATCGACATCCAGAGCTCGGGCTTGATCTTCATCAATCCCTCCTCGGTAAAATTTTTCAGGTTCATTCCGCCCATTTGTACGAGCGAGATGGATTCGACGCCGCCGCCAACGGCAACCGGCGAACCCTGTGTCATGACCTGTTGCGCGGCGCAGGCGATCGCCTGCAGACCGGAGGAGCAGAAGCGGTTGATCGTGGCGCCTGCGGTCGTGACGGGGCAGCCGGCGCGGATGGCAGAGAGGCGGGCGATGTTGTGACCTGTGGCGCCTTCGGGTTCGGCGCAGCCCATATAAACGTCTTCGATGTCCTCGGACGCGACGCCTGCTCTTGAAATTGCATGCCGGATGGCATGACCACCCATCACCGCTCCGTGTGTTATATTGAATCCACCGCGCACCGATTTGGCGAGGCCAGTCCGTGCCGTTGAAACAATTACGGCTTCTGCCATGACAATTTCTCCTGATCCGGCGCGAAGCTACCGCGAGGCGATCACTGACGCAAAGGACCTCGCGGCGGAACGGATTGTGTCTGAGCGGGAAAGGGGAAGGCAGGCGAACCGATTGTGTGGGCCTTTAGCGCTTCACGCCGACGCAGATGTGCGGGGTATCGCGCCGTAAGACCAACGGCGACGAAAATGACGACAAGAGACACGATGGCTTCAAAGGCAGGTGGCAGGTTTTTGTGAAAATTTGCCAGCACATCGGCGGCAGACATACAGGCGAATGCCAGGGTCCAGAACCCGGTCAAAGCGTAATTCGTCAGCAGGAATCGCCTTGTCTGCCATCTTTCGGGGAGCGTCTGTTCGCGCGCATAATCCAGCGTCAGGGGATTTCGAAGTATTATCGAGACAAGGGCCAGTATCAGGAAACCCGCGTCCACAATCAGTCTTGTCATCTGGATCGTGAGCCCGGGCTGAACGAAGCCCGTGTAAAATGCGAGCAGCCCGAACAGAACGGTCGAACCGGCATCGAGAAATCTGAGCAGTTTCTCATGGATGAAGTCGCGAATGGCGATTGCAAATGCCGCCGCAAACGCAGCCCAGATCGCCAGATCCTGCGAGACATTCATCAGCAAGGTGAAAACAATGACGGGAACAAATCCCAATATCATCGCAAGAGGCGAGCGGGTTTGCGGCCCCCCCTTGGTCGAGACCAAATGGCCTCTCATTTAGTGCACGCGCCCTTCCAGCGCATGCGCGCCGCGTCTGCCAGCCGAAGCCGGCAAACGCGCGTTGCGATTGAACTCAATGCGAAGGCGACTGCGCAGGCGGCGTCGTGGCGGCGTGCGCCGGGCCCTGCTTCGATTGGGCATAAAGCGACCAGAGATGCGCGATTTTGGTCACGGCTTCGGTGCCCGATACCTGGGAAAAAGTCTGTATCGCGTCCGCGTATTTTCCTTGCGCAACCTGCGCAGCGCCGATCAGCATCGGTCCCTCCCAAGGAGTCTTCAATCCGCCTTTTGCTACTGCCTGCCGGGCAGCGGCTTCGGCGTCCGCAAAACGGCCGTAACCCCAATAGTCCTCGCCCAGCTTCACGGCCTGCTCGCCCGTCCGGCTCTTCTGCGCGGAGGCCACGATCTGCGGCAGGGAACGCGCGTCCATCTGGGCGTCATGCGTGGCCTTGGCCAGAGTCTGTCCGACGTCGGATTGGGTGGCCTTCCCGTCTGCAATGCCTTGCTGCAGCACTTTCATCGCTTCTGTCGGATAACCGAGTGTCGACGTGTCGCTGGCATACTCCTTGTAGTACTCATCTGTCATCGCGCCGGTGAGTTGGAGGAGCCTGTAAAGGTAAAGTGCCTCTGAATTGCCCATCCCCTTCGCGCCAAACGCATTGCCGATCAACTGTGCCCAGATGGCGGGCTGGCCGTTTTGCAACACCATCTGTTCCAGCGTTTGTTCGGCGCCGGACTGATTGTTCTGCTTGACCTGACTGCCTTCGATAATCTGCAGTGCATTCGCATCGGCTGGCTGGCCCGCAGCCTTGGCGAGATCCATGGATTTTTGCGCATATTGCTGAGCATGTGTGAAATCGCTGGTGTTGTAATATGCGATCGCCAGAATACCGGAGGTCTGCGCATCCAGAGCGTTCAACTGGGCCAGCTGCTGTCCATAGACTATTGTCTTCGCCCAATCCTTCACGTTCGCGCTCATCAGCAGCGCATCATGAAACAATGCCTGCCTGTCGTCGTCGGGCATGGCGGGCGAGGCGGCGGCTGCTTCTTCCGCCGCGGCCGCGCCGGTCATATCATTCAGCCCAATATCAGCGGCCGCGGTCAACCGATTGATCACATAGATGTCGTAAGGTTCCGTAGCGGTGCCCTGAAGTGTTTTCAACTTGGCAAGCGCGCCCTGGAAGTTTTTGTCCTGCACCATCTTCTGCGCGTCAATGATGTCCGGCCCGTTGCTCTTGCTGAGATGCGCCTTGTTGGAGGAGGAGTGCGACGACGAACCGCTCGACGAAGAGGGAGGCGCACCGCCCATTTGTGCGGCGACGGGGGTGCCAGCGAGCAGGGTCCAGCTTGCAGCAGCGCAAAGCAACAGGGCGGTCGTGCGGAATTTCATGATGCTCCCTCGGTTTCGGTAGTGGGGCAAAGGCAGGCGAGCCCCACAGGCTGAATGACCTTACTGTGCCCGGCCAGTCTTTCCAACCGCTTCGGGCTGCGCCCGACAGTGGGACGGCTCTACCTCACGGTTCCGGCTTGGCGGGACAGGGCGGGCGCGAGATAAAGTGTGCCATGGCGCTCTTTCCGTCCTTTCGCCTTGGTTCCGAGACCATTTATCCGGAATCGTTACGCGCGCGCCTGCGAAGCTTCCCCCTTCTCAAGGAATTGGGCGAGCCCTCGCTGAAGCGCCTGCTCGGCTATGCCACCTGGTTCGGGCTTCCCGGCGGAACCTTGCTGCCGCGGGACGGCGAGAATGATCGCGCCTTATTCCTGGTGGTGACCGGTTCTCTGGGGGCGTTCATGGAAAGCGCCAAAGGCGAAAGGCGGCTGGCTGCCCATATTCTGGCCGGAGAGACCGTCGGAGAAATGTCCTTCATATCGGGCGAGCCACATGCCGCCGAATTCGTCGCCCTGCGCGACACGGAGTTGCTCCGTATCAATCGCGACGGTTTCGAGATGCTTATGGCGCGGCATCCACACGTTGTCCTGAACCTGATGCGCATTCTTGTGCGCCATGTACAGGAGACACTTCGCAGGCCTGCGGAATTGCGGCCGCGCACAATTGCGATTGTGCCGTTGCAAGAGGATCTGGCGCACGATCCGGTCGCGGAGACGCTCGCAGATGCGCTTGTTCAGATGGGCTCGAAGGCCGCCGTTCTTGACGCCAATGCGGCGGAACACAGCGCCGAATGGTTCAATACTTTCGAACTCGCCCATGATGTGGTGATCTATCGCGGCGACAAGCCAAATTCCGGTTGGACGCATCTCTGCATCCGGCAAGCTGACCGGATCTTTCTGTTGGCCGCGGCCGAACGTCCTCTGCCTCGCCATCCCTTCGAGATGCCCGCATTCAAGGCACGTTCGGGCGGTCTTCCTGAACTTCTGCTCCTGCATCGCGACGCGGTAACGCGGAATTTACCGGAGGATTTCTCGAAGGGCGGCCGGGCATTCGAAGCGCATCATCACCTTCGCGCGGGTGATGCCGGCGATGTGCGGCGGCTGGCGCGGTTCGTAACCGGTCGCGCGGTAGGTTTGGTGCTCGCGGGCGGCGGTGCGCGCGGCTATGCCCATATCGGAGTAATCAAGGCCCTTATTGAGGCTGGCGTTCCGTTCGACCATCTCGGTGGTACGAGCATGGGCGCCGTGATTGCCGCAGGTGTCGCACTCGAATGGGATCTTGCCGAACTGATTGCCCGGATGCGCGACGCATTTGTGGAACGCAATCCCCTCTCGGATTTTACGGTCCCGCTTATCGCACTTCTTCGCGGGAAGAAGGCATCGGAACGATTGCGAGAACATTTCGGCGATATCCGCATCGAGCAAATGCCGAAGCCTTTTTTCTGCGTCTCTTCCGATCTGACAACGGGACGAATCCATGTGCACCGCACGGGTCTGCTGTGGCGGGCGCTCCGGGCAAGCGTGGCACTTCCGGGTATATTGCCACCTGTGACCGAGGAGCGTCATCTTCTGGTCGATGGCGGCGTGATGAACAATCTGCCTGTCGATGTGATGGCGGCCCAGGCGCGCGGCCCGATCATCGCGTCGGACGTGACCGGCGAAGTGGATTTCTATGTCGCCGACACACGTTATGGCGAACGGCCGGTATGGTCGCTTTTATGGCAACGCATGCGCGGTTCGCCATCCATCGTGTCGATCCTGATGCGCTCGGGAACGGTCGGCTCGGAAGCGCAGCGTCGGATCGTGCGCGAGCAGGCCGATCTGCTCTTCGAGCCGCCACTGCCCGAAATCGGGTTGCGCGACTGGGATTCGCTCGAGCAGGCCATCGCGGAGGGCTACGCACATGCACGCAGCAGAATTGATCAGCACGGCGTGCCGCTCAGTGAGCTATGGGCGGAAGGGCCTGCCGTCGCCATTCCCCGCAGCGCACGCGAACCAACCTCCGCACCTCCCTGATTTCTGCCGACAGAGATTGATTGCATGACGAGGTTTTGAGGTTATCACTGCCATTCCTGATCGAGGCGAACAATGGCGATAAATTACGACGAAGTTATGCGACTCACCGCGACCGACGTACCCTTCAGCTACAAGGATCGCGAAACGATGCTGTATGCGTTGGGCATCGGCTTCGGACGCAATCCGCTCAACTTGGAAGAACTTCCGTTCGTCTATGAAAATGGACTGCGGACTGTGCCGACACTTTGTACCGTTGTGACCTGGGGCAGCGCTATTCTGGGCCGCACCGGAATCAATTATCTCATGGTGCTCCATGGTGAGCAGCGCCTGACGATGCACCGGCCACTGCCGATCGCCGCGGAACTTCTTGTAGACGAGCGAGTTGCCGGCGTCTTCGACAAGGGCGAAAAGGGTGCCATCATACTGATCGAAAAAACACTGAAACTGAAAGACACGGGCGAGAAACTCTGCACGTTGACAGCGACAACAGTGGCGCGAGGCGATGGCGGCTTTGGTGGGCCGCGGGAGGGTGCGCCCGAACCGCACCCATTGCCGGAACGTGCAGCTGATCTGGTGCATGATTGCGACACGCGGCCGGATCAGGCTCTTCTTTACGCCCTGTCCGGCGATCGCAATCCCCTGCATCGCGATCCGAATGTGGCAAGGCTTGCAGGATTTCCACGGCCGATCCTGCACGGCCTGTGCACGTACGGAACGGTTTGCCGCGCGATCATCTCCAGCGTCTGCAATTATGACGCAAACAGGATTGCCGGATTTGATGCCCGATTTTCTGCGCCGGTTTTCCCCGGAGAAACCATCGCAACGGAAATGTGGGTGGAGGGGGACGTCGTATCGTTCCGATCCAAAGTGAAAGAGCGCGATGTTGTCGTCATCAACAATGGAAAATGCACCCTCGCTTCCTGATGACCCGGTTTCGGCAGCCGAGGCATTGATTGCGGAAAATCGCGCGGAGGAGGCGGCAACGTTGCTGCAGGCCTGCCTGGGCGCCAATCGCGGCGGCCTGTTGTTGCGGCTCACGCTGCAGAAAGCGCTCCTTGCCAAGGGGGACGTTGAAGCTGCGCTTGCGGTCGGTCGTGATACTACGTTGCTGAGTCCCGACGCAGCACCCGCAGTGCTGGCACTAGGCGATGTACTACGAGCAGGCAGTTACCTTCCGGCTGCCATTGGCGAATATCAGCGGGCGTTGCGGCTTGATCCGCGCCTCGATGCTGCACGCATAGGAATGGGATTGGCATGGCTTGACGCCGGAGAGGCAGGGAAGGCGCTGGACACCTGGCGCGAGGTTCGGCCAGAGGACTGGGCCGCTCTCCCGCAGATGATTGCCGAGGCCGAAGCCGTGCTTGCCCAGTCGCGCAGCGATCCGCGTTATGTCCGCCATCTCTTCGACCAGTTCGCGCCGGAATACGACACCCGCATGGTGGAGCATCTGCATTATCGGGCGCCGGCTATTCTGCGCGAACTCGGCGACATGCTCGGTCTTGGCTTCACGGGACCGCATGCTATCCTCGATCTCGGATGCGGCACGGGACTGATGGGAACTGCCTCGCAGGGTCTGGCCGACCGGCTCGATGGCGTCGATCTCAGTCCATTGATGATTGAGAAGGCGCGCGAGCGGGGGATCTACGATTCTCTGTTCCAGTCGGACATCGTGGATTGGCTTGCGGCATGTGACCGCCGGTATGATCTGGTTTTCGCGGCCGACACGCTGGTTTATCTCGGCGAACTTACCTCGTTGTTTGCCGGGCTTTCGCCGGTGCTTTCCCCGGGCGGCCATTTTCTTTTTACCGTCGAAGCCAAGGACGGCGAAGGATTTGAGCTTGGTCCGAAGCGGCGCTGGCGCCATTCGGAGGCCTATTTGCGGTCCGTTGCCGAAGGCGCGGGCCTCGAGTTTGCGGCTATTGTAACTTGTGCCCTGCGCACGGAAGCCACGGTTCCTGTCCAAGGCTTCGCCGTGGCGTTGCGCGCCTGACTGCACACTTGGTTGTTATGAAGCCTCTATGCTCTTATGGAAGCGGGAATACGGAGGGTAGTACGATGTTTGTGAAGTTGATGGCGACGACCATTTTTCTTTTGGCGTCGACCGGCGTTGTTGTCGCACAGGAAATGTGTGGGGATTTGCCGATCGGGCCTGTGATTCCTTCTGCCCCCGATATCGCGAAGAAGTCGGCTGCCGATGCCGCCGCGGCTCAACGCGGAGTGTTTCTCGATGTCAAACGGTGGCAGGGAGCGCTCAAATCGTACCGCGATTGCCTGAACGCGACCGATAACACCGACAGACGCGAGCTTGGCGAGGCACAGCGGGGCGGCGACAAAACCGACACCAAGAGGTCCGACAAGCTCACCGCGGAGATTACCGATCTGCGACAGGCCTGGAACGCCTCTGCCGACGAGGAAGAACGGGTGGTCAACGAGTTTCATGCGATGCAGACCGCCTATTGCGGTCGCAAGGACGTAGACCGCGCAAGCTGTCCGAAAACCTGAGGCCCGGCGATTGACCCATTCGCGACGCTACGTGTGGCGCTGCGAATCGCTTAACCTCCGATGCATGGCGGCTGCGGGCGAAGCAAAGAATGAGCGGCGTTTGCGGTCGCGCAACGCGACACGCATCGCCATTATGAATGCGGCACGGCGCGTTGCGGCCCGCGTTGGCGCGCGCAACCTCTCGCTGCGGGGCGCCGCTGCCGAAGCCGGGTTCGCGCCGGCTGCGCTTTATGGATATTTCCGCAACAAAGATGAGTTGCTGCTTGCACTTGCTTCGGAGGATCTTGCCGTCATAGCCCGCGCCATGCGGACGGCAATGGAACAACGCGATACCGCAAGCCCGCTCGTAGCGGCTTCGTCAGCGGCGCTGGCATTGCTTGAGCAGATGGAAACGATTGCCGCCGCTTCCTCTGCGCTTCGCACTCGCGCCGAACAGGGCGAATCGGAGCGCATCTTCAATGGTCGGCTCATCGCGGCGCTTAATGCTTTATCGCGCGCCACGGGTCGGAATTCGGACAGTCGGGCCGCGCAAATCGACGTCGTACTGCTCGCCGCCTCGCTCACCGGGCTCGCTGTTCTGGCGCGGTCGGGCCGCCTCACCGCGCTGGGATTTGGGACCGGGGAATTGATTGCCCGATTGGACACCAGATTTTCAGAGGCAGCCGGAGTGCAAAATTAGCTCGTAACCATTGCACATTCCATGACCAGCAAATGCACGCCAAGAAACCGGCCGCGCTCACAACAAGTTTGCGGCGCGCAAGATTTCTTCGCGCACATGTTCCGGTTGCTCAAGGGGAAGAAAATGGTTGGCCGCTTCGATCGTTATCACTCTGGAATTCGGTCGTGCCTGGAGAATTGCTGTTATCTGATTATCAATCGCCGTGGTCCCGACGGTGCCGCGCAAGATTGTAATGGGGCACTTCACTTTTTCCGCGAGGACGGCAATTCCGAATGGAACTTCGCGGAAAATTTCCGCCTCCCACTCGGGCGTGCAGGCAAGGCGCAACGCGCCGTCCGCATTTTCAACCAAACCACCGTTGAGGTAATCCCGCAGTATCGCTTCGGGCCATCGCGCAAAGATGCCCCGCTTACGATAGTACGCCATCGCTGTAGTATGGGACACGAACGTGCTTCGCCTTTGCGCGGCAGATTCCGCCAGGCTGTTGGAGTTCCCACGCACTCCGGGTGGTAAAGGCGCCAGGAATACAGGCTCGATCAGCACCAATGATTTGACTCGCTCGGGGCGCCCCGCAGCCGCCATGAAACTGGTGGTCGCGCCAAGCGAATGGCCTGCAAGGATGATCGGATCTTTGGAAATTGCCCGCATGAGAGCGAGCAAATCCTTGCCGAATATGCTCCAGTCCCGCGCCAGTCCCGGTTGTGCGGGAAGCTTCGTGTAACCGTGGCCGCGTAAGTCGCAGGCGATGACGTGGAGTCGTGCTGACAGTGGAGAGAGCAATGTGCGGTAGGTCTGCGCGTTGAAGCCGTTCGCATGCACAAAGAGCACAGTGTCTGCGCCCCGAGGTGCCCATTCGATAAGGGACATGGCGCCATCCCCTATCGAGATCGATCTGCGGACAGGCTCAATCTCGCCGCGCATCATTTCCTTGACCGCCATGGGCACCAAACCGCTTCTCGCGCCGTTTCAAATCAGGGTACCGAGCGGCGGTGCGGCTTCGATGGTCAGCGGAAAATGATGAAATGAGAATTGCACAGATTGCTCCCCTTTGCGAAGCGGTGCCGCCATTGCTGTATGGCGGCACAGAGCGAATTGTCGCCTATCTCTGCGACTCGCTCGTGGAGACAGGCCATGATGTCACACTCTTTGCGAGCGCCGAGGCGCGAACGGGCGCGAAACTTGTCCCGATGCGCGACAAAGCGATTCGCCTCGATTCATTTCCGCTGAAATCCGACACGGCGGCACATTTGGCGATGCTCGACGAAGTTTTCAGGCAAAGCGACGATTTTGATGTTCTTCATTTTCATATCGACCTTTTGCAATTTCCGATGTTCAAGGAAATTGCAGACCATACCCTGACGACGCTGCATGGCCGGCTTGATCTCAAGGATCTCCCGGCAGTTTACGCCCGGTGGCCGGAATATCCCCTTGTTTCGATTTCCAACAGCCAGCGTAAGCCGTTGCCCGACGCCAATTGGGTGGCGACCGTGCAGCATGGCATACCGATGCAGAATTTCAGATTTTCGCCGGCAGCCGAGGGCCAGTATCTTGCCTTTCTCGGGCGCATCTCACCCGAGAAGGGCCCCGAACGCGCCATCGCGATCGCGCGCGCGGCAGGCGTTCCGCTGAAGATTGCAGCCAAGGTGGATGCGGCAGATGCGATATATTTTCATCGCAAGATCGAGCCGCTGCTCGCCGATCCGCTGGTGGAGTATATCGGCGAGATCAGCGAGGGAGAAAAATCGGAATTTCTGGGCAATGCGCTTGCGCTGCTTTTTCCGATCGACTGGCCCGAGCCCTTTGGGATTGTGCTAATCGAAGCGATGGCATGCGGCACGCCGATCATTGCCACAAACCGTGGTTCGGTGCCGGAAATCGTCGAACACGGTGTAACAGGCTTCGTGGTAAACTCGCACGACGAGGCAGTTGACGCGATCGGGCGTCTGAAGACGCTGAACAGGTTGCGTATACGTCATATCTGCGAACGCAGGTTTTCCGCATACGCCATGGCCAAGCGTTATCTCGATGTTTATGCTCGCCTCGTCGGCGGGATTGTCCGCGAAGACGAATTGCAAGACGCGGTCTGACAAATGCCGGAGCCGGCGGCCATCGCCGTAGTTCAGGATCCCGGGGCCGAAGCCTTCGGCGCGACTCCTGCGGGCCACAGACAGATTGTTCTCAAGCAGGGCGACATGTTTCTCGTCGCCGATGTTCATGGCGATATCTGCGGCGATTCAGACGGCCTGTTCGTCAATGATACTCGCGTCCTCTCCAGTTTCAGGTTTTTGCTCGGCGGATTGCGCCCGTCGCTGCTCGGCGGTTCGGTGAGCCACGACAATGTGTTTTTCACGGCAAATCTCACCAATCATCCACTTGCACCTATCGGCGGAAAGTCCACGCCGGAAGGTGTGATCCATGTAGAGCGCTGCAGGTTTCTTTGGGACTTGCGCGTCTATGAACGGATCGAACTGACGAATTTCAGCGAACGCGATACGGAAATCGCCTTTTCGATCCTTTATGCCGCGGATTTCCACGATATGTTCGAAGTGCGCGGCAGGCGTCGCGCTTCGCGGGGGCGGTTGCTGGCTCCCTGGATCGACAAGCAGGGCGTTCTTCTCGCTTATGAGGGCCTTGACGGTATAGAACGCACGACCGCCGTTGCTTTTTCTCCTGCACCGCTTCGAATTACTACGGGCCGTGCAGAATTCCGGATATCGCTCGATCCCGGTACGTCGCGCGAACTTTATATCGAGATTGGTCCGGATCTGGCATTACCCCGCCGCGAGCGCTTTCGCTCCGCGGCCGCGCGCGCACGTTGGGCTATGCGCCATGCGCGCCGCAAAGGGGCTGCGTTACGCGTACCGGGGCGGTTGTTCGACGATTGGCTGGAACGCTCTCGCGCAGACATCGCACTGCTGACGACGCAACTGCCAACGGGTCCGTTTCCATACGCGGGTATCCCCTGGTTCTCCACGCCGTTCGGCCGCGATGCAATTATTACTTCCCTGCAAATGCTCTGGATCGATCCCTCTCTTGCCCGGGGCGTGCTGGCGTTTCTCGCCAAGACGCAAGCTCATGAGCGATCGGCTTTTCAGGATTCGGCACCTGGCAAGATCATGCACGAAGCCCGCAAAGGCGAAATGACGGCGCTGAAGGAAGTCCCCTTCGGCCAGTATTATGGCGCGGTAGATACAACACCACTCTTCGTAATGCTCGCCGGCGCCTATGCCGAACGCACGGCCGATTACGAATTTATTGCCGAACTCTGGCCATCGCTTGAAGCTGCAATGTCCTGGGTCGAGAGCGAGCGGGCAAATGACCCGGATGGGTTTGTCTGCTATCGGCCGAATGCGGCCGGTCTTATCAACCAGGCCTGGAAGGATAGCAACGACTCGATCTTCCACGCCGACGGAAGATTGGCGCATGGATCAATCGCCGTCGTTGAAGTGCAAGGTTATGCATTCGCAGCGTTTCGCGCGATGGCGATGCTTGCCGAGAAGCGGCGTGATTCCGAAGCGGCTGCGCGCTGGCGCAAATGCGCGGAAGCGCTGCGCAACGCCGTCGAAGCACGCTTCTGGATCGACGAGCTTGGTTATTACGCAATCGCGCGAGACGGCAGCGGGGAAGCCTGCCGGGTCCGCGCGTCAAATCCCGGTCATCTGCTTTTTTGCGGATTGCCGGCGCGCCGGCATGCGCGTCATGTTTGCGAGCAATTGCTGTCACCATCACTTTATTCGGGCTGGGGCATACGCACGCTCGCCACCGGTACGGCGCGCTACAATCCGATGTCTTATCATGACGGCTCGGTGTGGCCGCACGACGTAGCAGTATGTGCGGCGGGGCTCGGCCGTTACGGCCAGCGCGATTCCGTAACGCGGTTATTGTCTGCAATGTTCGAAGCGGCCATCCATTTTGAAATGCGCCTGCCTGAACTGTTCTGTGGTTTTCCGCGCACGCATGGGGCTCCCCCCATTGCCTATCCCGTGGCGTGCCTTCCGCAGGCATGGGCAGCCGGCGCGCCTTTCATGATGCTTCAGGCCGGCCTCGGACTAAGGGTCGACGGTCAAAAGCGCGAAATTCATGTTGATCGGCCGGCACTCCCTAACGGAATCGACCGCATCGAATTAAGGCATGTGCGCGTGGGCGATGTTTCGACCGATATTGTTTTCCAGCGGGTGGGCGAACGCGTGGTCGCTTTTCCGCGGGGGCGGCAGGCAAGCACCATACCCCTTTTTATCCACGTCTGACGGACCGGCAGACCAATCTCTGTTCAGGCGTGAACCGGCCGTTGCAGCTGCAATGTCGGAAATTGCCGCTCCAGAAGAGCAAAGCCACCGAAAAGCACGAGTGTGTAGAACAAATCTCCTTCCAGCATGTTGCGCAGGAAGGGAAGGGCGGCGGTGTAACAGGCGGCAAGCCCCGCAATATTGCGCGGGTACATATGATCCAGCGCCCACACGCCAAAATTTGTGGTCAGAAAGAATAGCAGCGAGCTTGTGACCGCAGCACCGGCAATATACGCGGCGTTGCGATGCCGCTGCAGCCACAAACCGATTCCAACGATGAGCGCGAACGAGCCATAGACCACGAACATCTGGTCGTGAAAGCCGATCACGAGATCGCTGAGGAGGAGCGCGCAGAGCGGAACGGCAAAGGCCAGCCACACGTCCGCAAACATGGCGCCGCCGAACAGTGCCATCGCCGTCACCGATGTCATATTGGGCGGATGCGGTATGAGTCGCGATGCGGCGGCCGCCAGCACCATGAGGATGATAAGTGTCGATCGCGTTTTCAACATGGCTGCATTCTCCCGCCGCTGTCTTCCGGTACCAGGTCGCAGAACCAGAATGCATCCCGGCACACGATCTCGCCAAAAGTAAACTTTACGGGCGTGCTGAAGTTCGGCCCGTCGAACACGAAGGTATGAAATTCGCCGTTCTCTCCGCAAGGATCAACCGCTGAAGGCAAATCGGCAAGAAAAGCTTCGTCAATTATCCGCCCGGCAAAGGACGGATCGAGTTTTGCCGGATCGACGCAAACGACGGCCGCCTTGAACCCGAGTTCCAGGAAGTCGCGAATCAGCGCACCCGTATCGCGGCCCCAGAGCGGGTAAAGACCGGTTAGTCCATGACGAATGAGAAGCGTTTCACGGTAATCGCGAATATCGGCAAGGAAGAGATCCCCGAATATGACCGTTTCGATGCCACGATGCCGGGCGTCATCGAGTGCCTCGCCCATCGCCGCCTCATAAGCCGCATTGTCCGCTCCTTTGGGGATCCGGACTTCGTGAACCGGAATACCGAGACTTGCGGCTTGCTTTTCCAGAAGCGCGCGCCGCACGCCATGCATGCTGATACGGTCGAAATCGTGTGTGACCGTCGTCAGCAACCCTTTGACTGCGAACAGGGCGCTGCGCTGGATTTGATACAGCGCAAGGCAGCAATCTTTTCCACCGCTCCATGAGACGAGGACCGGCCGTCCTGCAGTCATGTTCGATGCAGCCGCTACGACTTCTTCGGCAGCAGCGCGTCGTCGATCTCGCGCGCGCGAATTGCGGCAGGCCGGTTGCTGATCCGCTCCCAATATTTCTCAAATGCCGGGCGCCGTTCGATTGTGCCGAATTGCATCCCAAATCCGAAATGCGAGCCGACATAGAGATCCGCCGCGGTGAAGCTGTCGCCGGCGAGATAATCGGCGCGCGACAGCGCCGCCTCGAGCGCGTCCAACACCTCCTCATACGAGCCATAGCCTGCCATCGGCTTACGCTCGGCCGGCGTCACAAAACCGAGGAACCGGTTCGTCACCGCCGCTTCGAGCGGCCCGGCGGCAAAGAAAAACCAGCGATAGTAGGGTCCGCGACGATGATCGCCGAGTGGAGGCGCAAGACGGGCTTCTGGAAAGGCATCTGCCAGATAGGCGCAGATCGCGGCAACTTCGGTCACCACCGTTTCGCCGTGGCGCAGTGCCGGCACTTTGCCCATCGGATTGATGGCGAGGTACTCCGGCGCCTTCATCGAAGCAGCGTAATCGAGGATTTCGGTGCGATAAGGCTGCCCGATTTCTTCGAGCATCCAGCGCACGATCCGCCCGCGCGACATCGGGTTGGTATAGAAAACCAGTTCGTCCGCCATGTGATGCCTCCGCCGATTGCCAAACGCGGGAGGGATATGACAGGATATCCCCGAGGAGTCCAGAACATGCCTGCTGTCATCGTCGGAAGATGGGGCAAGAATCTCGCCATTCGTGTTCCCACCGAGGTCGCGCGCGTGGCCGGGCTTAGGGACGGCGAGGAGGTGGAAGTCGAGATCCAGGATCGCGACATCCTCATTCATCGCCGGGAGGCTCATGCCCGCGCGCGCGACGAGGCTGACGCAGCAGCGAGAGAAATCACCGGGGAAAGCGGCCATTATTCCTTGGGAGCGCTGTCGATCCGTGAGCTTCTGGATGAGGGACGGCGTGGATGAGCATCGTTCTCGATGCATCCATGACCATCGCCTGGCTGTTCGATGATGAGCGTACCCCGGCTGCCCACGATATATTGCGCCGCGTGGTCGCGGATGGCGCCATCGTGCCCTCGCTCTGGCGCCTTGAGGTCGCCAATGTTCTGCGAATGGCCGCTCGGCGCGGACGCTGCGACGATGATTATGTCGATCGTTCACTGCGCCGGCTGGAGCGGCTCGCGATTGAAACAGACGAAGAAACCGATGGCCGCGCCTGGAAAGCGACGCTTGATCTGGCCCGCGAGCAGGACTTGACGCTCTACGACGCCGCCTACCTGGAACTCGCCATCCGGACGGCCAACCCGCTCGCGACCTGCGACGCGTCGCTTCTCGCCGCGGCCGCCAGACGGAACGTCAAAGTCTTCGCCGCGTAAGCCTGACCATTGGTTCTTGGCTGCGGGGCCTGCCCCGCGTAGCGCGAAAGCGCGAAGTGGGGTGGCTGGGGCGGAAGGATTCGAACCTTCGCATGCCGGAATCAAAATCCGGTGCCTTACCGCTTGGCTACGCCCCAGTATGCCCGGGGCCACCCGCGCCGGGGCGCGGACCATACTCAGTCGCTTTCGGGCTTTCAACGCAGGACCCCGTTGCGGCGCCCGGATGCCGCCTCTATAAGACCGCCTCCCGAGAGGTCCGGAGAGTAGCTCAGCCTGGTAGAGCACCACGTTCGGGACGTGGGGGCCGGAGGTTCGAATCCTCTCTCTCCGACCAATCGTGTTGCACAAAGTGCGCAGAGCCTTGGTCCAATCTACCAAATACGTCCACTTTGTGCCACGAGCGGCCGCGCAGAATCCCTGGCCAATGACTGCCCGGATTCGTTTGCGAGTGAACGGAATTTTTTATTCTGCTTACAGCGTTGGTAAAACAGCGTCGCGGAGACGCTGGAGGGTCGGTCTTAACGGGCGAGTTCTGTAGCTATTCCGATTCTGGCCCCAAATGTTTCTCTCAATTGCAGTCTTGGGGCAGAGTGGGGCGGAGCAATTATGAAGAGCAGCGACAACTCAAAGGTTTACCGCTACACCAGCATTGCTTACGTGATCGACGCGTTGTCGCGCCGCGAGATGACACTTCTGAACCCTTCATCTTGGGTCGACAAAAACGACAGCCTGTACATAAGCTTCTACAAACAGTATCGCAACGTCGCGCACGTTTTCGCAACGTGTTGCACTCTTTCTAAGGAGACATTTCAACACTGGTACATTTTTGGCGTCAGTTCAGCTGGAGCATTTATTGAGTATGACCGCGCGACTCTGGAAGCGTGCTTTGAGGAACTAAAATTACAGGGTCACAGCTTAAGATTCGACGAGGTGCAATACCTGACACTTGAGAACGTCGAAAAGCCAACGGTCAGCCTTGAAAGCTTCCCATTTCTCAAGCGTTGGGGATTTGGACCAGAAAAAGAATATCGGGTGATTGCCGAAACCAATAATCATGACGCGATATCATATCCAATCCCGATTCCACTCAACGTAATCCGAAGAGTAGTCATTAATCCGTGGCTTCCACGATCCGTGGTCGATAGTCTAAAAGCGAGAATCAGATCGATTGATGGCTGCGAGAAGCTTAAGGTTGATCACTCTCGCTTAATCGAAAGCGACAGATGGATTGCAGCGGGTGTCAGGAAACTTTCTGGCCACCTGAGGACGAGCGCCGTCCCGCGTCGAACACGCCCAAAGAAGGTCGTTCGCAAGAAATCCGTTTAGCAAGATCGCCGTTGCCTGCGACATATTTTGAGACCGCGACATATTTGGGGTGAGGTTCGGAATACCTCGATACACGAGGATGTTTATTTGGGTTAATCGATACCTTTCAAAAGTGAACGGCACTCCTTAAACTCCGTAATTGGATGGCGCGACCACTGTTCATCAACAAGAATGTCCCACGGGCAGCGCCCGGGCGTCCGCGTTCGTCAGCGAATGCGATTCCTGTCACCGGCAGGCATTGTCTCCCCGAATCGGAAAACGCAATTGCCCAAGTCAATCACTTCTCGCCGCTTCCGGCGTTCTCCGCCTTGAATCGCTCGACCGCCTCTGCAATGGCTTGGTCGGCCGACATCGTCATCATCATGTTTACGGGGATTACCACCTCGCAGTCGATTGGCTCGAGATATTCACACGTCAGTTCTGCAATGCCATTGCCGAACACCTTGTAGAAGAAGGTCGCATAGGCGCGCACGTCGGTTTCGTTGGGATTGTTCTCACCATAGATCAGGCCACCGTCCTCAAGGTTTGTGTGGACGCGTCCGCCTTTGTAAGCCAGAAAAAATACCAACAAAATTGTCTTTCGCTCGTTAATTAGCACGATTTTAACGATGCCTTTATCGACCGCATCGACGTGCATAGTCATTCGCTCCAGACCGGGTATTGGCCCATCTGGCCACAAGCCGATGGAGACAATTCGGCCAGTCAGCTCGGACACGTCGGTAGGGGTATCGCCCCTTCTGAGAACTTCGAGAGTTCCGGCAGGTAATAGTGGGTCCCACGGCGCTAGCCGATCCCTTGTGCGGTACAGCGAACGCGAGTCTGGAACACCTAATTCGTCACGGATATAGGCGCGGGCAAGCTCCTCGATGACAATAAGGTCTGCTGACAAGCGCTTTCTATCAGCCGGAATATCGGGATCAATAATTTCGCCTTCAAGCGAAGCGTGAGCCACTGCGCACCGTCCGCTCTCAAACAAATGATTGGCTACATCGAGACCCGCAGCGCGCAATTCTGCGACCCGCTTCGCTGCTCTGTCCGTGAGTTTGTCGATATTTGTGGCAATCCATCTGCCCCTATCTCTTCCATCGCGGAACTGCGATTCGATAACTTTGTAAAAGCTCAGGAAGGCGTAACCGTCGTGCACCTCGTCAAGTCGCTTCCCTTCGCGCCAAAATGCGAGTGCCTTGCGGACATTGTCGTCCTCAATGATCGGCATGTGATTGCAGTTAAACGATTTGGCGCCAGCAATCCCCAATGTCGAGTACACAGTCCGGCTGCCATACAGAAATGGATGACTGCCCCATCCGTACCCGGAGACGTCGACATAGCCGTTCTCGAACCAGCTAAGGATCGAAGTAAATCTGTAGATTTTTGCTATCGCTTCATCAGCACCGCCAGCACCCTCGCACGCAATGGTGATTCCAGGCGGAGACGGCTTTCCATCGCGTTCGCTTCCGCGCAGAAAGTACTCGTCGCCACCATAATTCACGCACACGTCAAACGATGGCCACGATATGGACGATGCGACACCCGCTGTTAGCCAACCTCGACGACTGCGGAGCTTTCGATCAACCTCCTCGCCGAACGTATGAGGAATATAGTGCGATTTCATTTGCCTAACGTAATCCCGATGGCGCGGACATCAAGCAACCATTGAATTTGCCACGGGGATCTCGGGTACGTCCGAAAATGGTGCATTGCTGACCATGGAAATTCGCCAAAAAATCTGGCTTCATGTCAATCCTGCCGTCAAATCCGGGGCAATCACATGTTCGCCCTTCGCCAGAATCGAACAGCGAATGAAGCCGAATCGGGTAGAGAACAAACACATATTGCGAGTCAGAGTCGGAATGGTTGCCCTCTATTGCGCGCGTTCAGCCCGCATTGCGGAAACCGTCGACATGATACATAAATCTCTGCGGCGGCGCAATGTGAAGCCAGGATTTGCCAGATTTGGGCCCAGATAATCTATGAGATGGGCTGGCGGCGCGGCCTCGCTGATCTTTCTGATCATCGGTTGTTCGCTTGGGAATTGCACTTCTGAAACAGCGCCCGCCAAGTCGACAGCGGTTCAAGCGGCTTCGCTGAGAGTTTCGAGAAAAGCCTTATAGCAAAACACGCGGCCGCGCTTGCGGCCCGTGATTTCGGTGACGATCCCGAGCTTTTCCAGCTCGGCAAGGGCGCTGTTCACAGTCGGAATGGTGAGGCCGGTGCGCTTCGCAGCTGCGGTGGCCGTCAGATAAGGGTTGGTCTGGAGAAGGTCATGCAGACGCAGGACTGACCCGGCCCGATCCCCGGTAGAGGTAATGTGCTCGCGGTCATGCTTGAACAGCTCGGTAATGTGAATCGCGGTATCGAATGCCTGGTCGGCGGTCTGACTGACGCCATCGAGAAAGAATTCGAGCCACGCTTCCCAAGTGCCCCGCTCCCGCACTTCCTGAAGAAGGCGGTAATAAACAGCCCGATGTTGTTTGAAGAACAGGCTGAGATAAAGAAGCGGTTCGTGCAGCGCGTGTTGCGAACACAGGTACAAAGTGATGAGCAAGCGCCCGAGGCGTCCATTGCCGTCCAGGAAAGGGTGGATGCTTTCGAATTGGAGATGCAGCAATCCGGCTTTGATAAGCAGCGGAATGTCCGGGGTCTCGGCGTGAATGAATTTCTCGAACGCGTCCAGACAGGCATCGAGCTCGGTAATCGGTGGCGGAACATAGATGGCGTTCCCGGGTCGTGTGCCTCCAATCCAGTTCTGCGTCTTTCGAAATTCGCCGGGGCTTTTGTCGCCGCCGCGGCTTCCTTTCATCAAGCGCTCGTGCATTTCGCGGATGAGGCGTAACGACAGGGGCAGCTCTTTCATGCGATCGAGGCCGTACATCATTGCATCGACATAGTTCGAGACTTCGCGAATGTCGTCGATCGGTGTGCCCGCTTCCGCTTCGGTTTCGAAAAGCAGCAGGTCGGAAAGCGTGGACTGTGTACCTTCGATTTGCGAGGACAACACAGCCTCTTTCCGGACGTACATATAGAGAAAGAGCGACTTGTCCGGTAGCAAAGCAGTGGTTCCGTCGAGCCGGCCGAGCGCGCGATCGGCCCTGCTAAGCGGTCCCAACAGGGATTCCATCAGAACCGGCGGATCGGGGGGAAGGGGCGGGGGAACATGCGCCCGGACCTTTTCCCCCCCAGCGGTGCTTTCGATTTGGCGCCCAATGCGGTTTTTGAGGTCGATTGCCATGCTGGTTTAATTAGCAGACTTCGCTAATTAAGGAAAAGGCGGTTTTCTTAATTAAGGTCAGCCAGTGGTGGACCAGCCATCGGGGTCCTGTTGTGGAGGATGCTCGTGCGGTGGCGAGGCCCCCTCGCCCTGACCCTCTCCCCCTGAAGAGGGGGCGAGGGATAAAGGAAAAACCATATCGGTTGACAAAACACCCAAAATGGTCCTATGTTGGGCGGGTTTAGCCACCAACGAGGTCTCCATGAGCGGTTCCACGTCCACCTATGCTGTCGGCTATGGCCGGCCGCCTGTGCATACCCGATTCCAGAAAGGCCAATCCGGCAATCCCAGCGGGAAGCCGGGGCCGGCGAAGCTGGCGAAGCAGCGTTTCGAGCGGGCGTTGTTTGCGGCGCTGGAGGGCAGCGAGGCTGAGGTCGAACAATCGAAGCCGGACAAGCTTGTCGCCACGGTCGCGAAACGCGTCGCGCTCGACGCCGCGGCGGGGCGGATCGCGTCGGTGAAGCTTCTGCTGTCGCTGCTCGATGCCGGATGCAGACAGGCCGATGCGGAAGAGGCTGCGGCGAGTGAGGCCGAAGAAGCGGAGGCGCTTTCCCTGGTGCAGGGAATAACGCAGGGAAGTGCGGTATTATGGCGCAAACGCCACCGGGCGCCGGAGGTGCCTACCACTTTCCCCAAGGATGATAGCAGCCCTTCGTGATCGGTCTGCGCGTCCGCCGCGGCCATTGCAGGTGCCATAGGTATCGCGCCCGTTCGGCATAGCCTCGCCGCGCGTCCCTCCGGTCTTCGTCGGCAAGACGCTGCGCCTCTACCGCTTCTGCCGTGGCGCGCGCTTCAAGAACGCTATCGACCTGCGCAAGGTAAGCAGGGAAGCAGCGAACGACGGTGCATTGACCGTTGCAGCATGGCTCCCCTGTCTCGGGGCAATTGAATTTGCGAGCGGACCCCATCTGTCACCAGCAAGGCAAGAAACGGGCCGGACGCTGCCCCGGCTGGCGACTCAAACGGGATCAAGGCACTTCGGGCTTACAATCCCCCGCTAGTCGCCGCCCTTCGTCGAGAACCTCCGCCGGGCCACCTTTTGGGCAGAAACCGGTTTCGGACCCGACGTACCGCGTGTCTGCTTTCCACGCCGCCGTTCCGCGATCCAGTAAACACCCAAAAGCTTAAGGGGCGCTTTGCGCGCCCCTGAAAGCATCGTAGAATCTGGGGTTGCGATAGTCGGGTTGCCGCCCTTCTAGCGCGAAATTGATGCAACCGCCCGGCCGCGCGAACACTCTGCGCGGAGGTTTTGGTATGCGTCAAGAACCATTTTGTTCTCAATTCGTTCTATACTGCCTCCCCCGAATCGACTGGTTAACAAAACTGTTAACGAATCGGGCTGACGGAGGCGCAGCGTGTTGACTCAGTGTTTCGCTGAACGCGTGGTATCTCCTTCGGGCGAGGGGAGGGATTCGACTATGCCAACGCTGGTAACGGAAGCGCGCCTTCGAGCGGCGATCAAGGACGGCACTTATCTGAGTGGCGGCGATCCGGCCGCGGTCGAGGGCATCAAATATGATTTCCATACAGGCCAGCGCATTCTCAAAGCCGCGTATCGGAAGCCAATTGACCTAGATTCTCTTCCCACAGCAGAGCGAAATCAGCTTTTCATTGCGCCCGGCGAAATCGTGTTTGTTTTGACGAAGGAACGATTGAACCTGCCGAGCAACCTAATGGCGCTTCTCTCGCCGAAAAGGAAACTGTCGCACAGCGGAATCCTTGTGTTCGGAGGGCAGGCAATCGACCCGCGTTACAGCGGTCCTTTGTGGTTCGGAATGTATAACTTTTCGTCCACTCCTTTCCCACTTGAAGCGGATCGAAAGGTAATTGCCGCCACCTTCTATGAATTAGAAGGTGATGAGGTGGCGGATTTTCCGGTTCCCGAAGCGTGCAAAATAGATGATTTCCCGCCAGAACTTGTTGCACTTGTGAATCAATACAAGCCAGTTGAAGTTAAAGGTATTCAAGACGAGCTAGAGCGGCTAAAGCATGACTTTCAGGCTCTAAAACTTGACATTACCACTGACAAAACGTGGCGCGATACGTTCAAGGGTGACTTGGTAGAACTGAAGCTCGCGGTTGCTGAAACCAATAAAAGCATCAATCGTTTGGGCGAAAATCTCGACAAGGAAACCCAGCTTCGGGCCGCGGAGGATAAGGCGATTGATACACGCCTCACCTCCATGTCGAACATGTTCTTCGGCCTAAACCTCGTACGTACGATTATCGCCGCACTCCTATTAGTAGGATTGGGAGCCCTAGCAGAATTCTTCATTCCAAAATTATTTGGGCATTAGATATCTTCGAGTCGTACGCCGTCCCTTTCTAGTGCCGCAAGGCTGGCGACGAAAAAGGTTGCCGGGAATGTCCCGCGCGCCAGCTTGGATTTGATCGAATCGACCGTCTCCCCCTTCACTCCATGCTTTCCAAGCCGTTCCGCATGATCGGCGTAAGTCAGCCCCTTCCTTTTCAATTCTGCCTTCAAGAACTTTGAGATGCGGTCGGCGATTTCGTCTTCGTTCCGGGCAAAGCCAGCCATGCATTCCTCGCGGGTCAGATATGACACCTAGGGAGTATATCTAGCCGAAATTTTGGTTGCAAGTGGTCGATAGGTGGCATATGTAACACCTACAGACCAAGAGCGACACAAACCGGTGCAACACTTCCTCCTCTCCAGCCAAGCAAAGAGCCTCCGCCTTGCGGACGTTCTGCGCATGACGGACGAAGAGGCAGAGACGGCTTTCCGCAAGTTCCGTTGGCAGGATACGGCCGGCGAGCCCATTTGCCCGGCTTGCGGCGGTTTGGATGCCTACGATTGCCGCCGTCCAAACGGCGCGCCCCGCTTCCGTTGCAAGGCTTGCCGCAAGGATTTCAGCGTAACCAACGGAACGCTCTTTGCCAGCCACAAGCGGCCCCTCAGGGACTATCTGGCAGCGATTGCGATCTTTGTGAATGAAGTCAAAGGCAAGAGCGCACTGGCCCTCTCGCGTGACTTGGGGCTTGCGTACAAGTCCGCCTTCGTACTCGCCCACAAAATGCGCGAAGCAATGGCCGAAGAAATGAAAGGCCGGACCATCGGCGGGGAAGGCAAAGAGGCAGAAATCGACGGCGGTTACTTCGGCGGTTATATCAAGCCTGCTAATCACGTCGAAAACCGGCGCGACCGTCGCCTTGTCAGGAACCAGAACGGCAAGCGCCAGTGCGTTGTTATCGTTCGCGAGCGTGACGGCAAATCGCTTCCGGCAGTGTTCCGGTCGGAAGGCTCCGCCCTGTCATGGATCAAATCCCGCGTTGCCAAGGGAACGGTTGTGAACGCGGACGAAGCCGCTTCATGGAACGGCTTGCATTCCCGCTTTGAAATGAAGCGTATCAATCATGAGCAGGCTTATTCGGCGGACGGCGCTTGCACCAATATGGCAGAGGAATTTTTCAGCCGCTTGCGTCGCGCGGAAATCGGCCATCATCACCATATCGCCGGAACCTATTTGCTTCGCTACGCGCAAGAGAGTTCATGGCGCGAAGATAACCGCCGTGTGTCGAATGGGGAGCAAACCCGCACCGTGGCGGCGCTGGCCATGCGGAAAGGCCCGTCAGTCGATTTCAGCGGGTACTGGCAGAGGCACATTAAAGCGTCCTAATTATATCTCGTTGACAGCAACAGAAATCGTGCTCCAATCGGTACTGAGTCGGAACGAAAAAGGGCGCCTGCGGGGCGCCCTGTTCCGATTGTCCCGATTCCGTTTGCGAAGCGCGAAGGGACTAAAGCGACTCGGTAACTGGAGAAGACTCCAGCTAATTTCGCTTGTCAAGAACGCTTCGCTTAATTCTGCACAAGAAAGGGCAGAACCGTGAAGCGCATAACATCCCCCCGGATGACTCCCGAACTAGCCGCGCAGATTAAGGCTATGCTGGCAAAGGGGCTGCAACAGCATCAAGTCGCGGCCGTCCTCAAGATTAATCAGGGCCGTATTAGCGAAGTGAATACGGGCAAAATCTACCCCAAGACGCCGCCCGCGACTCAGCTACCGTTCGATTTCTGACAGCCGCCGGCCCCATTTTGCGTTACGCACCATACAAACCCGCTTGAAAGCGGTCGGCCTATCATGTGTTATTCGGGAGCGCCGAAGAGACATCGGGCCGGCATTGGCGGCGGCTCGAAATGGGAGGGCCGCATGCCTTTCTATCGGATCGAATGCTTGACCGAGGATAACCAGGTGGCGACATACCACGCATTTACTGCCGACGATGACGAAGCGGCGCTATTGAGGGCTTACGAGCATTGCGGCGACTATCGCGTTGTCGTTTCCCGCGACGGCAAGACCCTAAAGCAATTTGAGCGGGGAGAGATGCCGTCGCGCGCGGCCTAATTGGCCGCCACCCACCTTGCGTCCCGCGTCTTGCCCGTCTTCACCATCTCGCCCCGCGCGGTAAGCGACGTTAGCCGCGACAGAACCATGTTGCGCACGCCTTCATGGGCGCTTTCGGGGAAGCTTTTGGCGGCGATGATACCCGCTGCGATTTCCCCCGCTGCCAGCGGCTTGCCAGCCTCGCGTAGGGCATCCCGGACCAGTCGGGACAGTTCGCCCCGCTTGAAGTACGCCGTGCGCTTGTAGCGCCTTTGTGGGCTCACATAGTCGGGGTGTTCTGGTGTCAGGATCGCTATGGCCGCGTCCAGATTGGCAAGGGCGGAACGAAGCCTGGTTACCTGCTTCTCAGCCTCGCGGGTCTGTTCGGCTATCTCTTCCCGGCGCTTTCGGAGGGCTGTAACGGCATGGTCGGTCATGCCCAAAATCTGGGCGTCACCCCGCTAAATGTCTTGTGGCGTTTGCGCCATAATACCGGGGAAGTGACGCAAAATGCCTTGAGGATCTTCTGTGGCCGGACCTCAGAGACTGGGTGCTGGAGGAAAGCAGAAATCGCGAGCCTGCCGCGGAGGCGCCGGCGGCTGCGCCGGTGAGCCCCCACCCGAAAAACGCTGAAGCGCGTTTTTCGACCTCCCCGCAAGGGGGAGGTGATACAGGACCTCTTTCCCTGGTGCAGGGAAAAAGGCAGGGAAATAACAAATTATCTGCGAAGAAAATCCGAACGGTTCCGGAATGGGAGAAAGCGCCCGTCGTTACGGACAGGCGCTCGCTGCTGATGACGAGCGCGGCTGTTTCGCTGCCGCCCGGCCGGCAAAAGCCGGCGCCGGATAAAGAAGCGTGGCGGCTTCGCGCCTGAGCCGCTGCGGCCGGTCCGGCCTAGTGATTAGACAGCGACAGGAAAGGAACGCTGCCGCCGGGTGGCATTGTCGTCGGCAGATGGCCGTCCCATTTTTCGGCCGCGACCAATTGCGGTATTTGTGGATTTTCTTTCAGCGCGTCCCCGCGGGCACGGATCGCGTCGGCTTGTGCTTTGCCCTCGACTTCGACCTGGTGTGCCTGCGCATCCGCCGCCGCCCTGACTTCGTATGCCGCCGCGTCGGCATTGGTGATCCGCTTCTGTTTCTCGGCTTCGGCCTGCTGTTGCGCGACGATCGCCTGCATGCGCGCCTCGACGGCCTGTTCATAGCTTTGCGAGAACTCGATATCCGCGAGCTGGATGGAATCGATCATGATCGGGCCATGAATCATCGCCCGGATCGCGTTCTGTATTTCATGATCGAGAGCTACCCGATCCTGCACGGCGCTGATCGCCGTGAATTGGCCGAACACGTTTTTCACCTGTTGCGGCACCTGTGGATCGATCAGGTTTTCCTCAAGGCGCTCCGTGTTGCCGTAATGGGCATAGACGTCAGACACATCGGTCACGTGATAGATGATGCTGAGGCTGACGGATACCGGCTGCTGATCTTTGGTATAAACCTGCAGACGGCTGTCGCCCGAGTTTCCTTTTTCCCACGTAATAGTCTGCTGCCGGACGGGTATTTCGACGATCGAGGTCATGAACGGGTATTTGAAATGCAAACCCGGTTCACTCTCGCCATCCGCGGCGCCGTAATGAAGCACGACACCGCGTTCGCCCTGATCGACTGTATAATAGCTCGACCATGCAAAGATGAGAAAAACAATGGCCCCCAATAAGCCGGCTATCAGATAACCGTAATTGGCGACCGTGCTGCCTTCACGAATCGTCATTTGCCCTTCGCCTCCCGATCAGAAATCTGAGGGTGTGATAGATTCCGATTGCCAGCACCCAGGCGACGACCACGCCACCTATAAGTTCCAGTGCCCTCATGAGTCGCCGTCCATCTCTTGCACCTTATAGTGGAACTGGTATCCGAATCCTGAAACAGGCCGGCACCACTTCCGCACAGCTGTCATTCGGCGCGGTCTGCCGGTTCGCGGGGGGCTTTTTCCCCCACCATCCG
Organism: Rhizomicrobium sp.; assembly: GCA_036269235.1. GTDB lineage: Bacteria > Pseudomonadota > Alphaproteobacteria > Micropepsales > Micropepsaceae > Rhizomicrobium. The sequence continues at coordinate 19,769 of DATASL010000018.1, read as the reverse complement.
TGCTATATCGATAGGCAGCACGCAAACCGCGTCTCCCTGCTCGCGAAACCGGCCATTTCGATCCGTGCGTCGGCCACGTTATGAAAAGTTGTAATGTGAACCAGCCAATTCAAGACGTCGCTGGCCCGAAATAGAGTTTCGAGAAGCGACACATGCAGTCTTCGGCCGAATTGCCTGCGATCAACAAAGACCATCGCCATCATGCGCGAGCCGCAAGCGCTGGCTCCCAACGCATTATCCTCATCCGTCACGGCCAGCCGGATATTCCTGTTGCTCCGCGGGCATCCCACAGCGAATTCCGCAGCTATATCGATGCGTACGAAGAATCCGGCCTCGACCCCGGCAGCGCGCCGCCCGACGAGCTTCAAGACCTTCTCGGCGAGCTGTCCCAGGTCTTCACGAGCGGGCGCAAACGGGCGCATGACAGCGCGCGCGCATTGGCGCCGAACGCTGAACTCATTGCCGATCCGCTATTTGCTGAAGCACCGCTTGCTTCGCCACCGATCCCGCTTTTGAGGATGAGGGTGCCCAAATGGGCGATCGTCTCACGTATCCTGTGGCATGCCGGTTATCATCCGGAGATCGAGAATTACCGCCGCGCCAAACATCGTGCCGCGCAGGCTGCCAACATTCTCACAGCGCGCGCGCATCAGGACGGTGTTACCGCATTGGTGGCGCATGGATATTTCAATCTGATTCTCGGGCGCGAACTCCGTCACCGTGGATTCCGCAAATCCGGTTCGCATCGTGCCCGGTTCTGGAACTCGGTAATTTATACGCGCGAACGAACGTCATCTTGACCGGTACTGGATCATAGCATCGCGGGAATGACGCGATCCGGTGGCTTGTGACCGTCGGCGAATGTCTTGATGTTGACGATCACTTTCTCGCCCATATCGACACGCCCTTCGAGCGTCGCCGAGCCCATGTGTGGCAGGAGCAGCACATTGCTTTGTTTGAGAAGTTTGGGATTCACGGACGGCTCCCGCTCGAATACATCGAGACCCGCACCCGCCAGTTTCCCCGTCTCGAGCATGCGGGCGAGGGCATTCTCGTCGATGACCTCGCCGCGCGCCGTGTTCACTATGTAAGCCGCAGGCTTCATCAGCTGCAGTCGCCGCGCAGAGAGCAAATGATAGGTCGCAGGCGTATGCGGACAGTTGACCGAAACGATATCCATGCGCGCCAGCATCTGGTCGAGGCTTTCCCAGTAGGTCGCGCTGAGTTCGCGCTCGATCTGCGGATGCACCGGCTTGCGGTTGTGATAATGGATCTGGAGACCGAATGCTTTCGCGCGGCGTGCGACCGCCTGGCCGATGCGGCCCATGCCGATGATGCCAAGCCGTTTGCCCCAGATGCGATGTCCCAGCATCCAGTTGGGCGACCAGCCCCGGAAACGTTCAGCCTTCAGCTCCTCGGCACCTTCGACGAGGCGGCGTGGCACGGCCAGGATCAGCGCCATCGTCATATCGGCGGTGTCCTCGGTCAGGACTCCAGGCGTGTTGGTGACGGTAATGCCGCGTTCGAGGGCTGTGGCGACGTCGATGTGATCGACGCCGTTGCCGAAATTGGCGATCAGCTTAAGATTCGGGCCAGCACGTACCAGAACCTTGGAATCAACTCGGTCGGTCAGGGTCGGCACCAGCACGTCGGCCTTCTGAACCGCCTCGATCAGCCCCGCTTGGTCCATGGGCGTGTCATCGAGATTGAGCTGAGCATCGAACAACTCGCGCATCCGCGTTTCGATTGCGTCCGGAAGCTTGCGCGTGACGATCACGAGCGGTCGTTCCACGGCCATTGTTGAGCTCCCCTTGCGCCTTGTTCGTGACTTCCGCTCTTACCAGATGGCAACAATAGGGCAAATATAAAGGGTGCGTTAGAACGGTTTTTGTCGGGGTCAGACGCTGCGGCGTAAGGCGTTGCCCTGCCGCAACGACGCTGACGTTTTCTCCCTCTGGACGACAAGCCACGCCGGGCCGATGATTGCGATTCGGCAGATTCCGTCCTCCGCGCTTAGGGCCATATCTGTCGGGGAATGCGGGCATGGGTGGGGAAGGGCGACGGAATTACAAAAGGGCGATACCGGGCCCATGAGCTGCGCTCGGGCGTTGTTTCATTTCATGCCGGGGGCAGCATGGAATGGAATCGGCCGCATGCGCCTCGCTGCCTGCCTCATGGTGGTCGTGTCGGGACTGGGGGTGTTTGGCTGCACGACCTCCTCGCCGGAAGCGGTTGCAGCCAACGATCCATTCGAGCCTGCAAACCGTGCCGTCTATATTTTCGACGAGAAATTTGATCACACCATCGTTCTTCCCATCGCCGGTATCTACATCAACTACATCCCCAAGCCCGTACGGATGGGCGTCCACAACATTCTCTCCAATGCCGAGGAGCCGGTGACGATCGCGAACGATCTGCTGCAATTGGATGTCGGGCGTGCGGCCCGAATGACGGGCCGGCTGGCACTCAACTCCACGGTTGGATTCGGCGGCATCGTCGATGTCGCTGCAAAGCACGGCTTGATAGACGAAAAGGCCGATTTCGGTCAGACGTTGAACCATTACGGCGTGGGTCCCGGCCCTTTTCTGGTACTTCCCCTTATCGGTCCCGAAGCACCTCGTGACCTGATCGGAGAGGCCGCGGATTTATTTATCGATCCGCTGACATGGCTGCCGTCGCGATGGCCCCTGTTAGATCGCCTGGGTCTGACGACAGGCGTGCATATCTGGGAGCCCTATCTCGCGCATGCGCGCGACATCGTGCTGCGGCGTGAACTCGAGAAGGGCTCGCTCGATTCTTATGCGACTATGCGAAGTGTTTCGCGTCAGATTCGCGCCCGACAGCTCGATGGCGGTTTGCCGCCATAATGCCTCTGTGCGCTCCGCGGGACGGAGCCCGCATGGCCAATGAAGCAGGACCGTGCAGCCACGCCTTTATTTGGCCGCGCGTTTCGCGTTTGAGGGAGTGCCCGATATCTGCTTGAGTGACGAGGTGTGGACCCATCCGTCGCTTGGCGTCTTGCCGTCTTCGCCGCCGGTTCGGATGTGGGTCCAACTGCCGGTCTGACCCAGCAACGTCACGTCGAAACCGCGCATGATGGTCGTGACCGCGTGCGCATCCGCCGATGGGCTTACGCGCAGTTTGACAGCCGAGACTGAAACCACCGCATGTGGTAAGGCGGGCGAAGCGGGCGTACCGGGATGCATGGCCGCCGCAGCCTTCGTCATTCCGATCGAAGAGCCGCCCGGTGCACCGGTCACAAAACCGACGATCATCGGATAGAAGGTGACGCCGACGACCACCACAACAGCAAGTGCGGCCGCGAGGGCGATATCGATGGCGAGGCGCTTGTCTTTCTTCTGCTCATCCGATTGCTCCGGACGCAGGTCCGGACCAAATTCGATCGCGCCTTTAAGGCGGGCATCGCTTTCCCACTGCCGGTGCGCGGCTTCCATGCGGCGGTGTTCGTCCACCTGCCACTCGTCGCGCGCCCGCATTACGGCAGCCTGAACACGCGTGTTTAAATCTTCGCGCGAGCGCCGTGCGTTGGCACGTATATCCGCGAGTTCGGCATCGCGTTCGTCAACCATGATCTGCGATGAGGCGAGATCGGCGCGGAGCCGATCAATCTCGGCTTCGTTCGCCGGGTCGCGCATATTTTCGATCTGATTGCGGGCGTCATGCAGCAACGACTCGGTTTTCTCAAGGCGCGATCGTGTTTCAGCGAGCGACACCACTCCGCGTTCCCGCTCGGACTCAAGCTGACCGCGCGTTTCGGTGAGCGCAGCTTCGGTACGCTCAAGACGGCCCATGGCCTCAGCGAGCGCGCGCCCTCCGCGCTCACGTTCCCGCGTTTCAACTTCAGAAAGATGCACTTCTTCGGCCGCTTTCCAACTTTCTTCGGCCTTCGCGAGAGCCGCGTCGACGTCGTCACGGTTGCGCTCGCGCTCGCGGCTGACCGCCACTCTGGCTTCAGCGAGTTCCGCGTCGCGTTCGGCGAGCGTTTCGCGAGCAGCCGAAAATTCGGTCCGCAGTCGTTTCAGATCAGCACTTTCGCGGCGGTCCTGCGCCGTGCCTGCAGCTGCCCGGGCCTCGGCGAGTGCGGCCTCGGCTCCCTCAAGGCGGATCGTTGCCTGTTTGAAGAGGCGATCCGAATGAGCTTTCCATTCCGCTTGAGCGTCGGCAAGCCGCACAGCTTCCTGGGTCGACCACTCTTCTTTTGCCTGAGCCAATTTTTGATCAGATTCCCGGCGCGCCTGTGCGAGCGTCTCGTCGGCCGCGGTTTGTATTTCAGCAAGCTCGGCCTGGCGCCTGGAAAGCCTGGCCTGCGATTGCGCAAGTGCCTCATTCAGTCGGCGAATCTCGCCATCATCGCGTTGATTGCGCGTGGATCTCAGCTTCGTCTCTTGCAACTCGGCATGCAATTTGGCGAGCGCGGCTTCGCTGTGTTGCAGCTTGGCAGTAACATCCGCAACGGCCTGGACGGATTGTTCGCGCCACTGTTTTTCCGCCGCGGCGAGACGTTTTGCCTCGTCGTTCTTCCACGCCGCCTCGGCGTTGCCGACGGCCCGAGCGAGTTCTTCTCCGCGCGTATCAGCCTGATTAGCGATGATTTGCGTCGATTGCTCATTCCATCGTCTTTCGGCGGCAGCAAGGCGCTTTGCTTCTTCTTTCTTCCACGCTGCTTCTGCTTTGCCGGCGGCCGACGCTAATTCTTCTGCCTTAGCAACCGCCTGATCGGCCGCGGCTTGCGCTTTGCCGAGTTCCTTTTCCCTTACCGCAATTGTTTGAACAGCATTCGAGAGTTCGGCGCGCAGTTTTTTGGTTTCGGCCGGATCATGGCGCTCGCGCGCTGCCCTGAGTTCGCTGCGCGCATCGAGGAGTTCGTTTTCCGTCTCGTCGAGGCGGTGTTTCACTTCCTCAACGGCGCGATCGGATAGTTCTTTCCAGGCGGCTTCGGCAGTCGAGCGCCGCCGCGCTTCCGCCGCCTTCCACTTTTCTTCCGCCTGGGACATTGCCGCTGCGAGATCTCGGCGCGCCTGCTCGCGCGACTCGATCATGGCTGTCGTCTGCGCTTCAGCGACAAGATTGTCTCGTTCCGCAAGCTCCATCTGGAGTTTGGCAATTTGATCGTTTAAGCGTTGGATTTCGGTGTCGCTGGCCGCGCTCAAAGCGACGCGATTGCGTGCTGCGCCAAGTTCTCCTTCGATTTTTCGCAGTTGGGCAGTTTCTTTTGCCAGCGCGCGACCCGACTGCTCGCGCCATCGCGACTCGGCCTCTGCCAGCCTTGCAGCTTCTGCGCTTTTCCAGGCTTCCTCCGATCGTGAGAGTGCGCCTTCCGCATCAAGTTCCCAGCGTTGCCGCGCCTGATCGAAACGTTCTTGTGCACGAGCTTCCGCTTTGGCCAAACGATCGCGCGTTTCGGCCTGCCAGGCTGCACGTCGCTCTTCAAGAGCCGATGCTGCCTCTGCCGCGGCTTCGTTTAGTCGCTCTTCGAGGTCTGCATCCGAGAATTTGCGCGATGCCTCCAATTCGGATTGGAGCGTGCGAAGAGCTGCTTTTGTCTTTGCAAGTTCGCCGCGCAGATTGCGCAAATCCTCGTGACGCGATGCGTGTACCTCGGCGCCCTCGCTGCTGATGTCTGAGTCCGCCTCGCCTGGTAGAACGGGATAATCGAGCACAGAAAGCGTCGTGCCATTGTCGCTGTCGAGGCCGACAACCCGAATCATCAGCGTCGGAGAGCCGGTTGCACCTTTCGGCGGGAGGTATTCGAGCCCTTCCACTTCGTCCCGGGTGAGAGACCAGGTGCCGTCGCCATTGTTGCGGCCGCGCGACAGACGCGCACGGTGCGGCATGCGTTCGATCCGGAGCGCGACGCGCCGGTCCCGCCCATAGGGCATGAGAAGGGAACCGAGTTCGAGGGGAATTCCGTCCGGGATGGCCGTCGCCTGCGCTCTCATGCGCGTTCCATGGTCCACATGATTTCCTCGCGCCCGGGCCTGATTGACGGTCGCCAGCCCCCATTGTTCACGCTTGAGGTAAATCAATCGTTGTCCGATGGAGGAGGGGTAACTGTAGGATCGCGTCGTCTGGGTTTCCGGAAGCGGACTATCTAAAGTCGGGCCGGCTGCTCCCAAGGGTAAATGCGATACATGCCGAGGCGTATTCTTCTCGCCGCCGCGATGCTGACTCTATGCGGATGTGGTGGATATTTGGACCAACATCCGCCAAATGTGCGGCCCGAGAGCGACGCCGTTGCGTTGGCCCTGGGGCACCCGCCGCAGGTGGCTGACTCTCAATCACTGACCACCACCCCCGTTGTACAAGGCCAGATTTCGCCTGAGGCGCGCCCCTCTTCCTCTGACGGGGGGCGAACACTGGAGGCTCCGGTGGCATCAGGAGTTAGATCGTCGCCGCTGGCTTCCGTGCGTGTCGCCCCGCCGGCACCCGTCGTTGCGGAAATTTCGCCGGCAGCGCCGCCTCCTGCACCGCCGAAACCCGTTGGCCGGGTCATTGCCGAGGCCGTGCCGATGCTCCCGCCACCACCTGAACCAGAGCCTGCAAGAACACAAGCTCTGGTGCCTCCCCCGCCGGCAATCCAGGCACCGGCCCCGGATCCAGTGTCACAACAGCATTGTCTCGCGGTCGCAAAGCAGCGCAGCGCCGATGCTGCCGCCAATGGACTGGATATGGACACTCAGAGGGTCGTGCATGACGGCACGTATGCCAACTGCATGACGTGGGAGGCGGCGCATCCTCCGGGCTAGCCGGAGCAGCCCATAATGGCCAGCCTGCGGCAGGGAGTTACGCGGCGTCGACGAGTACGAGTTCTGAGTCTTCGAGCGCTTTCACTCTCAGAATCTCGACATGGCTGATCGCCGCGCCGTCGCGGGCATCAATGCGGATACCATCAATTTCAACCGCGCCGGTTGCCGGCACGAGATAGCCGCGCCGCTCGGCGCCAATGGCGTATTCCGCAATTTCGCCGGCCTTGAGCGTAGCTCCCAACACCCTCGCATCCGCTCGGATCGTCAGAGCCTCATCATCGTTGGCAAATCCGCTTGCGAGGGTGACAAAGCGACCCGACCGCCCAGCCTTTGGAAAGGGCTTTGCACCCCAACTGGGAGCTCCGCCGGATTTTGTCGGTAAAAGCCAGATCTGAAAAAGCGTCGTCGTTCCCGGCTCAAGATTGTACTCGGCGTGACGTATACCGCTTCCTGCACTCATCACCTGGACATCACCCGCTTCCGTACGACCCTCATTGCCCATGCTGTCCCGGTGGGTGATGGCGCCCTGCCGCACGTAGGTAATGATTTCCATGTTCGCATGGGGATGTGGCGGGAAACCCGTACTCGACTGGATCTCGTCGTCGTTCCAGACCCGTAAGGCTCCCCAGCTCATTCGCGCCGGATCGTGATAATCCGCGAACGAAAAATGATGCCTGGCGCGCAGCCAGCCATGATCCGCGGCGCCGAGTGTGTTGAACGGTCTGCGTTCGATCATTGGTTTCTCCCTTTGGCTTGTCGGTCAAGGTTCTCGCCGTCTTCACCGAACCCGCGACTACAGATATTGCGCCTTTGTATGATCAGGTATAGAAACAATCGAAACACATCGTTTCCAAAGTGCGTCTATGGGCGAACTGCCGGATTTCGAAGGACTTGCGATCTTCGCGAAAGTCGCCGAGCAGCGGTCCTTTGCCGGTGCGGCAGTCGAATTGAAGCTGTCTAAAGCCACGATCTCCAAAGCCGTTTCGCGTCTCGAAGGAAAACTTGGAACGCGCCTCTTCAACCGAACGTCGCGAAAGCTCGCGCTCACCGATGCCGGACGCAAGCTCGCGGTCCGTGCGGCGGCAATCCTGACGGAGGGCGAGGCTGCGGAGCGCGAAACTTTGTCGCAATCGGTGAGTCCGCGGGGGTTTGTGCGCCTCGCGGCCCCTATGTCGTTCGGCGTGCTTTACCTCGCGCCATTATTGCCCGATTTTTTTGGTATGTATCCTCAAATTTCGATTGATCTGCAGCTGAGCGATGCGCTTGTTGAAATCATCGGCGATGGCTTCGACGCGGCCATACGTATTGCAGAGTTGCCGGATTCGTCGTTGGTCGCGCAGCGGCTTTGCGCCATGCCGAAGTATCTGCTGGCTGCACCGGCCTACCTGGATGCACACGGAAGGCCAAAACATCCTTTTGACCTGAGCGAACACCCCTGTCTCACTTATTCCTATCAGCTGACACGGGACAGCTGGCGCTTCGTCCATAAATCCTCGAAGGAACAGGCAAGCCTCCGTCCGCAGGGGCCGTTGCGTGTCAACAATGGCGAAGCCATGATGCCGAGCCTGAGCCGCGGGATTGGGCTGGGCATCTTGCCGGAGTTCATCGCTCGCGACGCGCTGAAGGCAAAGCAACTCGAAATCGTGCTGCCGGACTGGCAACTACCCGCGGGCGCCGTCTACTGGATCACGCCGCCAGGTGGTCCCAAGCCCAAGCGGGTCGAAGTGCTCGCTGAATTTCTCGGGCGCCACCTTCGTCGCCGGGAAAATAGGCAATCAGACTGACGCCGCCAAATGGCTATGGAGTTCGTTATTATCCCGTCATGGCCTCGTTGAAACATTGTCCCGCTCCCCCGCTTGACGCGCTCGTCGAATGTTTTTGGTGGTCCGAGCGCGGCGCACCGCTTGCCGCAAGAGAGCGTATGCTGCCGACGGGTTCTGCCTACCTCGTTTTTCCGCTTCACGACAAACCAATGACCTGCTGCGCCGGGACTTCCGGGAGCCAAGTTTTGAATTGGAGACAAGGCATCGTGCATGGACCGCAGACAGGTTATTATTTGTCGGGCCCCAAGCCGGCCGGCGCGGTCGCCGGAGTTGCGCTCAGGCCTGGAGCTGTCCAGGCAATTCTTGGCGTAAAGCCATTTGAAATCGCAGGCCGGCATTTACCTATGGGCGCTCTATGGGGACAGCGTGCCGACAGCCTGCATGCGCGGTTATGCGAAGCCACGCAGCCGCAAGAAATATTCGGGATTCTGGAAAACGAACTGCTTGGGCGACTCACCAGGCCACTTCTGTTGCATCCCGCAGTGGCGCATGCGCTTGAACGTTCACGCTATCCGCACATCCGGATTGAGGATGTCCGCCAGGAGGTTGGTTTTAGTGCCCGGCATTTCATCGCTCTGTTTCACGATGCGGTAGGTCATACGCCTGGCCGCTATTATCGCATCCGGCGCTTCGCGCGCGCGCTGCGGATGCTTGCGAAATCCGATGTGCAGAACCTCGCCGATATTGCAGCCATGGCGGGATATTCCGATCAGTCGCATTTGATCCGCGAATTTCGCGAACATGCGGGGATGACGCCGACACAATATCGTCCTGTCGATCCCGCGAGCCCCCATCATCATTCCACCATTGCTTTCTGAGGAGACAGAGATGACCGAAGACCCCTTCCAACAGGCACAGCAATTTGCGGAGAACCCCGACGCGTGGAAGGAGCCGGCGCGTTGCGACGAATGGATCACGATCATGAAAGCGATCGCCGACAACGAAAGTGAACGGCCGGAGGCACGTGCAGAGGCTGAGATGCTCGTAAAGCGCCTGCGGAAGGCAAAGAAAAAGCCGGACTCGGCAGGCTGATTACGAACTGTTTCGCCGGTGAACACTTGAATTGACTGATAACAGGTAAAAATAATCCAAGACGCACTGTTCTGATTCTGCCACGAACGGCCTGCCGGCAAGGCAAAACCTTTGTGAAGCGGAATTGGAACTGCGAGGTCAATATGACGGAAATCAGTGATGTTTACCCCTATCTGCGTGTGAATAATGCAGCTGCCGCAATTGCATTTTATGAAGCTGCGTTTGACGCATGCGAACTCTTCCGGCTATTAGAGCCAAACGGACGTATCGGGCACGCTGAGCTTCGCTTCGGGCCGGCAACGATCATGCTGTCGGACGAATATCCCGACCATGGTATCTGTGGCCCGCTTACGATTGGTGCGACGACATTCAGCATGCATCTGCACGTCGACGATGTGGATGCAGCCTTCGAGCGGGCCGTGCGCGCCGGGGCAACGATCATCCATCCGCTCGAAAATCACTTCTATGGCGAGCGCTCCGGTACCGTCCGCGACCCTTTCGGTCACGAATGGCTGCTTGGCGGTCACATCGAAGATGTTACCCCGGAAGAAATGCAACGTCGCTATACCGAGATGATGAGCAAGCCGGGCAAATAGCTTCCACGTCGCATGACAACGGGCACCGCGCAGGTTCTCAGCGATTTGTTGTTTGATGTCTTTTCGCGTCGGCGGGAGGCTCGAAAGGATGGGCGGCCGGAGGTGCGGTGCCACACGGCCGCTTGAAAACCTCGATCTGAGCGACTACGCGAACCCTGCGTGCGGACGCAAATTCCGCTCTGGAGACTTGGATATCCGATGACGAATGAATCACCGCTCGCGTCAGGAGCCGGATCGAGAATCTCTCGGAATGCGCTCTGCCCCTGTGGAAGCGGCGAGAAATACAAGCGGTGCTGCGGGTCTCCGACGGCGACCGACCGCGCCGCGCCATCCAATCTGCAGGCTGCCGAGATGCAATTCCGACGTGGCGTGCGCGCGCTGCAAGCAGGTCGGGTTTCGGAGGCCGTTCCAATCCTGCATGAGGCGATACGCGCAGACGTCAGGCATTTCGAGGCGCATCGCGCGCTGGGTTCGGCACTGATGAAGGCTGGACGGTTTGGGGACGCAAGCGCGATATTTCTCCGCGCTTTGACATTGCGGCCTGACTCTGCTGCAGCATGGCAGGATGTCGGCCAGTGCTATGATCGTCAAAATCTGCATCAGCCGGCTATCGATGCGTACCGCAGGGCGTCGGAGCTTGCGCCGCAATCGGGCGATCTGCTTCTTCGCCTTGCGCAGCTTTACACGGCCTATGGCAGGATGGACGAGGCGAGTGACTGCTTCGAAGGCGCAGCGGCCATTCAACCCGATACGACCCAGGCGCATCTTTACCGGTCGGACGCGAGATTGCTGCTTGGCGATGTTGCGGGCGCGGAAGTGTGGGCGCGGAAGGCCGTGACGCTCGCCCCGGAGAGCAGCGCGGCCCATGGAACGCTTGGTGGGCTTCTTTACGCGCAGGGCCGCTTTGCTGCCGCCGCGATCTCTTTTGAAGAAGCGCTGCGGCTCAATCCCAGAGAAGGCAGATGCTGGATCGGACTTGCAGATTGCCGAAAATATTCGGAGGTCGAGAACCCGCTCATCGGTCGCATGCAGGCTGTCCTGCAGCGCAACGATCTTGATGATTTTAACCGTATGGCCGTGCGTTTCGCTTTGGGGAAAGTATATGACGATTGTGCCGACTATGCACATGCTATCGAGCAGTTCGACGCGGCCAATCTGCTGCGCGCACGCGATCTGAAGTTCGACCGCGTAAATTTCGAATCCATGATCGACAGGACTATCAAGCAATATACGCGCGAGTTCATCACCTCCGCCGCGACCGCGGCATCACGTGATACGCGGCCGGTATTCGTCGTTGGCATGTATCGCTCCGGCACAACTCTGGTGGAGCAGATCCTGTCCAGCCATCCCGATATCGCCGCGGGCGGCGAGCTGACTGTCTGGATGCCGGGTGAAATCGAGGTCGATCCTCACACGGGAGAGTTCGATCCCGAAAGGTCGCGCGGTGCCGTTGCGAAGTATTTGTCCGTTCTGCAAAGCAAAGGTCCATCCGCGTCGCGCGTCACAGACAAATTGCCATTCAACTGCCTGCGTCTCGGAGCGGTTCACGCGCTGATGCCGAATGCCAGAATCATTCATTGCCAGCGGGATCCGATAGACACCTGTCTTTCGATCTATTCGAATCTGCTCAAGAGCCGAGTGGGGTTTGCCGCAAGAAAGGACGATTTGGCATTCTGCTATCGGCAATATCTGCGAATTATGGATCACTGGCGAAATGTGTTACCATCGGAAGTTCTTTTGGACGTACAGTATGAGAAATTAATTGCAGATCGAGAGGCGGAGACACGGCGGCTCGTAGCATTTACCGGTCTCGAATGGAGCGACGCTTGTCTCCGGCCCGACGAGAACACACGCACTATCGACACGGCGAGCGCATGGCAGGTGCGCCAACCGGTGTATAAATCATCCATCCAGCGCTGGCGTCATTACGAGCCATGGCTCGGCGAGTTGCGTCAGCTACTTCCATCCGGCGATGGTTAGGACAGAACAATGGCTCCCCGAACGGACTATATAGTTGTCGACCCGCACGGTCCGTGTCCATGCCGCAGCGGCAAGGTCACGGTCGAGTGCTGCATGGCGGAAGATGGGTCGTTCAAGGTCATGTTTCCCTCTCCTTTGCCTCAGGGAGATGTGACCGAATTCTCGCATGCAGATTGCTACATGCGCAGTACCCGCAATTGCTCGGAGGACGTTGCTGCGGGTTACTATTTCTCGGAAGGTTTGCGCGATCTGCTACGCACAAAGGTGATTGACGCAACGTTCCCGTGGGATGAGTCATGTGGCGAAAGCGCTGTTCACCTTGAGGACATTCCATCGAGCCTTCTTTGCGGGCGGCACAACGAGGCTCTCGCGTCATTGGATGCGGCTGCGCTACGGGCTTTCCATAATATGCTGGACGCTGTCGCTTACGTGACCGTGAAGTCGCTTGCAACAAAGACAACGCTGTGTGCGTTAAGCGGCGAAAGCCTCGAACTCTGGTTGCTCAAGCTTCTCTTCGGTGTCTGTCACTTCGGGCGGCACGCGGGAGGCAGCGAAGGGTCAATAAACCTTCAACGTCCCGATTTCAGCCTGTTCCAAAATGCGCTCGAGAAGGGAGCCCTTGCAGTTCCTGGCGGAATTTATGTCAGAAAGGCGCAGACCGATGGCGGCGGACGCAATGCTGCAGACCAGATAAAACGCATCAACGGCTTTAACTTTACGATCGGCCCGCTCGAATGCGAGCTCCTTGTTGATACTTCGGGCATCGATCTCGACCAGCTCCGTCGCCAGAGCTTTTATCGCCCCTCCGGCATAGATTTGATCGGAAAGAAGCGAAACGCCCAGATACATCTGAGCGGCTCCGGCTTTGCTACCAACGAAACGGCACGTATAGGTCTGTCGGAGCTTCGCCCGGGCCAGTGACCCGCCATGCGTCGAAGCTGATTTCTGGTGCCGGAGGTGAGAATCGAACTCACGACCTACCCCTTACCAAGGGGTTGCGCTACCACTACGCTACTCCGGCAATCCAGAAGCACGCGCCATTATGATCCCCGGCGCGTCGCGGGCGGGCTGCTATAGCGCAAGCTTTACGGGAGCGAAAGAGTGGCGAAGACACAATCAGAGGCGCGGCGCGAACGCTTGGCGGCGGCATTGCGAGCCAATCTGAAGCGCCGAAAAGCCGGCGCCCAAATGGCGATTGCCGAAGTACCTGCACCCGAGCCGTCGCAAGGGCCGATAGAGAAGTCCGATGCCGACGCGCGCGGGCTGCCGACGCTCAACGTGCCGCGTTAAGACTTGGCGCAGGCGACGAATTCAGTCTTCATGTAAGGAAAGGGGTTTCATGGATCGCATCCGGATTCACGGCGGCGCGCGGCTCGCAGGCGCCATTCCGATCAGTGGCGCAAAGAACGCGGCGCTACCGTTGATAGCCGCGTCCCTGTTGACCAACGAACCTCTGGTTCTCGGCAATGTGCCAAGGCTTGCCGATATCAATTTTATGGCCGAGCTGCTGCAAAGTTTCGGGGTCGAGACCGACCATGTTGACGGGACTTTGACGCTCTCGGCCGCCCGCATACGGCACACGACGGCGGCTTACGACCTCGTGCGCAAGATGCGCGCGAGCTTTCTCGTTCTCGGTCCCCTGCTCGCCCGCTGCGGTGAAGCGCGAGTCTCATTGCCCGGCGGCTGCGCGATCGGTGCGCGTCCGGTCGATTTTCACATCCGCGCGCTGCTGGCGTTGGGCGCGGCGATCGAGCTCCGCGAAGGGTATGTTGTGGCGAGCGTCCCGGGCAGATTGCGGGGTGCGCGCATCGAATTTCCCGTGGCGTCCGTCGGCGCCACGGAGCATGCGATGATGGCGGCGGTACTCGCGAAGGGCGAAAGCGTAATTGAGAACGCAGCGCGGGAACCGGAGATCGTCGATCTCGGTCACTGCCTCCAGGCCATGGGTGCGCGCCTAACCGGCCTCGGCACCTCGCGCATCGAGATCGAAGGTGTCGACGGGCTTCATGGCACCGAATACCGCGTTCTGCCTGATCGCATCGAGACGGGCACCTATGCCTTCGCCGTGGCTATTACCGGTGGGGAAGTCGAACTCCTCGACACCGAAGCCGAACTTATCGGTCCGGTGGTGCCGTTGCTGGAGCAAATCGGCGCCGAAGTCATGACCACCAATCGTGGCATCAAAATCAGCCGCAATGGCCTTCGCCCGAGAGCAGTCGACGTTACGACGGAGCCCTTTCCTGGCTTTCCGACGGACTTGCAGGCGCAATTCATGGCGGTCATGGCAACCGCGGATGGCATTTCCCATATACGGGAGACGATATTCGAGAACCGCTTCATGCACGTACCCGAACTTGCCCGGATGGGCGCAAATATTCGCGTTGAAGGCGATATGGCCGTCGTTGCCGGCGTCGAAAGGTTGAAAGGAGCACCGGTGATGGCGACTGACCTGCGCGCCAGCGTCAGTCTGGTGCTCGCCGGTCTCGCCGCAGAGGGTGAGACCACCGTAAACCGCGTCTATCACCTTGATCGCGGCTTCGAGAAAATTGAACAGAAACTCTCGCAGGCCGGAGCGAGTATCGAACGGTTGGCTTCATGACTTCGTCACGACTTGTTCTTGCCGCAACCGATGCCGAGGATCTCGAAACGGTTTCCGCACGTCTGCAGGACGCTGTGGCCATGGTGAGGGATCTCGTTTACCTCCCCAAATCCCGACGCTTCGCAGCTCTGTTCAATCGCTTCAAATGGGAATCGGCCGATGCGAATTCCGGCGCGCGGGTGCGAACCGGACTGCTGATCGACGGTGTGCTCTCTGCCAAATCGAACAAACTGAAGACGGATGAACCTGAGGGAATTGCCTCATTGCTCGCTATCCGCTTCCAGCCGAAGGGCGCGGAAGATCCTGGCGGAACGATGGAATTTGTTTTCTCCGGTGGCGGCACGCTCCGGCTCGAAGTCGAATGCATCCAGCTGGAGCTCAGCGACGTTTCCGGGGAATGGGCAGCGCTTGGCCGCCCCAACCACGAAACCGAAGCGTAAAATGCGACGGGTGGCACGCGAGAGCGCGGCTTGGCTGATATGTCTCCGTTCCGGCTAGTTGGTGTCGAGCTCGACGAGCGCACGGTTGTGCGCCGTACGCGCGAGATCGAGCAGGAGCGCGAGATCGCCATTTACGATCTGCTCGAAGCCAATAGTTTTGTTCCCCGCGATTCGGAAGGCGGCCCCTATCGCCTTGTTCTTTCCGTCGAAGAGAGCCGCCTCGTTCTCAATATAGCCCTCGATGACGGTTCGCCGCATGGACGCGTCATGCTTTCGCTCACACCTTTCCGCCGCATCATCAAGGACTATTTTCTGATCTGCGACAGTTATTTCAAGGCGATCCGCAACGCTCCGACGCATCAGATCGAGGCGCTCGACATGGGCCGTCGAGGCCTTCACGACGAGGGGTCTGCGCTGCTGCGCGAACGGCTGAAAGGGAAGGTTGACGTCGATTTCGATACGGCGCGGCGACTGTTCACGCTTCTGTGCGTGCTGCATCTGAAGGGATAAGGCGGTGCGCGGTCCCAATGGCGAGGAATTGCCGGGGGCCGTATTGTTCGCCTGCACCCAGAACGTCGTCCGCAGTCCGATGGCGGCGGCGCTGATGCGCCACCTCTATGGCCGGTTTGTCTTCATCGATTCCGTGGGCTTGCGCGCCGGCGAGCCCGATCTGTTCGCGGCCGAGGCAATGGATGAGATCGGCATCGCCATCGGCGCACACAAACCCAAGCGATTCGAGGATCTGGAAGACGCCTCCTTCGATCTCATCGTGACTTTATCGCCCGAAGCGCATCACAAGGCGATGGAGCTTACCCGCCACATGGCAGTCGACGTCGAATATTGGCCGACCGTCGACGCAACGGCGACCGAAGGATCGCGGGTTCAGAGGCTCGACGCCTATCGCAGCGTGCGCGACGAACTGCAGCGGCATATCGAGGAACGATTCGCCGCGCCCCCCGTCGGAGCCGGCTGACCCGATTTGCTTGCTTTTCGGCGGGTTCGGTGCAATCACCGCGCCGTTCGAATATTCCAAGGGACGAATGGCGAAAGAAGAGCTTCTTGAATTCCCCGGCACCGTCAGCGAGCTTCTGCCCAACGCGACCTTTCGCGTGAAGCTCGAAAACGGACACGAAATCATCGCCCATACCGCCGGCAAGATGCGCAAGAACCGCATCCGCGTGCTGACCGGCGATAAGGTGCTTGTCGAGATGACGCCCTATGACCTCACCAAAGGGCGAATCACTTACCGCTTCAAATAGGCCGCTGCTCGTCCTGGCAAGCGCGAGTCCGCGGCGGCTGACACTTCTGGCGCAGGCCGGCATCGTGCCGGACGGCGTTTGCCCGGCTGACATCGACGAGACGCCGCTGCGAGGCGAACTGCCGCGGTCGTATGCGTCGCGACTTGCGCGGCTGAAGGCCGAATGCGCCGCGGCAAATTGGACCGGTCCGCAGGCTGTGATTCTGGCCGCCGACACTGTGGTGGCTTGCGGGCGGCGCATTCTGCCCAAGCCGATGCGGCGTGACGAGGTCCGGGAGTGTCTCACGCTGCTTTCCGGACGCCGGCATCTCGTGTTCACGGCGATTGCCGTGCAACACGGCAGCGCTTCAACCGCACGCCAGCGCACGGTGACGACGCGCGTGAGTTTCAAGCAACTGAGTGATGCGGACGTGGAAGTTTATCTCGACAACCATGAAGGCGAGGGCAAAGCCGGCGGCTACGCAATTCAGGGCCGTGCAGAAGCTTTCGTACGGCAACTCAACGGGTCGTGGTCCAACGTGGTGGGCCTGCCCTTGTTCGAGACTTTGAATCTGCTCCGGAGTTGTGGCTATCGCTGATGTAGGGCATCGCCTGACATCGCCAAAATGAGTTCTTTCGCGTGACATGACGGGCTGTATGCGCTCAACTTCATGCTAATGTCACATTACCGCAATCGACCGCTTTTCAATGAACAAAGAAATCCTGATCAATGCAGGCGTGGGCGAACTGCGCGTGGCCGTCGTGGAGGATGGCTGCCTGCAGGAGCTTTTTTTCGAACGCAGCGTCGGAACGAATGACGGCACCACGCGTCGCCGCGGCGCCGGTCAGAGCCTGATTGGCAATATCATTCTGGGCCGTGTGCAACGGGTGCTCCCGGGCATGCAGGCGGCTTTCGTTGATATCGGGCTCGATCGCGCGGGGTTTCTCGGTGCGCGCGAGGCGAAGTGCCTTGCCGATTTGCCCGAGTTCGAATCTCTGACTGCGGCTGCCAACGGACACATGCATTCGGGACCGGAAGGTGTTGCGGTCGAGGAACGGGCGCCCCGCATCGGCGATTGCGTCCACGAAGGCGAAGACATCGTCGTACAGGTGGTCAAGGACCCCATCGGCGAAAAGGGCGCGCGTCTGTCTGCTAATATTTCGATGCCCGGCAGACTTCTCGTGCTTATTCCCAATCACAAGGGCATTGCGCTTTCGCGCCGCATTGAGGACGAAGCAGAGCGTGAACGGCTGACCCTGCTTTGCGAGGAAATGCTCGTGGAAGCAAACGGCCGGCTGGCGGCCGGTGCAGGCTATATCGTGCGGAGCGCAGCCGTCGGCGCCGAATTATCCGAACTGCGCGAGGATGCGGAACGTCTTGCCGACGCCTGGGGAGCTCTGATCACG
Source organism: Rhizomicrobium sp. (assembly GCA_036269235.1). Taxonomy (GTDB): domain Bacteria; phylum Pseudomonadota; class Alphaproteobacteria; order Micropepsales; family Micropepsaceae; genus Rhizomicrobium. Next base: position 1,888 of record DATASL010000018.1, on the reverse strand, counting down.
CGGCGTAAATCGTCAGGTGCGCCCGCCATGTTGCATCAGGAGCTCGATCCGATCGAGCGCGTGATGCGGGACGAAGTCGACGCCGATACCACCTGTGTGATCATCGACGACATGACTGCACTGGCGGCCGCACGCGCCTATTGCCGTCGCGCGATGCCCGAGGCTCACAACCGGCTCGAACTGTTTCAGGGCCCCGGTCTGGTCTTCGATCTTCACGACGTCGACGAAGAAATCGAGCGCCTGCACGCGTCACGCGTGCCGCTGGTTTCGGGTGGCTGGATCACCATCGAATGCACCGAAGCGCTGACCGCTATCGATGTGAATTCGGGGAGTTTCACGGAAGGGGGCGGGCTCGAGGAAACAAGTCTGAGGGTCAATCTCGAAGCAGCGGAGGAGATTGGCCGGCAACTCAGGTTGCGCGGAATAGGCGGTCTGATCGTGATCGATTTTATTCACGTGAGCGAAAAAACGAACGCCGGGACGTTGATGGCCGCGCTGGAGGAAAGCCTCGCGCGAGACCGCACGCCCACACAGATCCTTCCGATGTCGGATTTCGGGCTTGTTGAAGTAACACGCAAGCGCGTTCGCGACCCCGTCATGCGGATGATGACGGAAGGTTGCCGCCCATGCCGCAGTCGCGGGCGGCTTCGCTCGTCCGAGAGCGTGGTGTTCGAGATTTTCCGCCGCATTGAGCGCGAGGCACAGCATGCGCCGGGCCGGACAATGTCCGTCCGCGCGTCGCCAGAAGTGGTGAACTGGTACCAGGCGCATGAAACGGAACTGCGCGATGCGATGGCGCGCCGCAGATTGCCGCGGCTAATCTTCGAGGCGCGGCCGGAATTCGCGCGCGAAGGCTTCGATGTCGCAACCGGTTGATCCGGAGGCTCGTCGCTGTCCCATCTGCGGAACGCCGCAGGACCGCAACCTTCGGCCTTTCTGCTCGAAGCCTTGCGCGGATATCGACCTCGCGAAATGGTTCGGCGGCGGCTATGCCATTCCGGCAGCGGAGGATGAGGAGCGCGGCGATGAAACCGAGGGGGGCGCCGGGAACGAAGACTAACCCGCCAGCCAGTCTGGACATGGCCGGCCCCCTCCTCTAAAAAGCCCGCCCTGCCGGAAATGCCCAGGTAGCTCAGTCGGTAGAGCAGCGGACTGAAAATCCGCGTGTCGGTGGTTCGATTCCGCCCCTGGGCACCATTCAAAAAAGCCAATAGAATTAGGCATTTCTGAGAGAACGAAGGCAGTCTTGGTGTTGTTTTATCGATGCCAAACAGTGACAAACCGTGACAAGCAAAATCAATGGGTTACGGGGTAGTCCAAACCGTCCGACGCCATGGCCGCGCCATGATGTTTCGTGGTCTGTTCGCGTTTTGTGGGATCGGGTGTTCTCTACTCTGGTCGTGTTAAATTTTTCACGTGCCGGAAATCCGAACGGGCTAGAGAATGGCCCGGTAACCTCTACCGACAGAGATGGAAGGACAATCGTTCCATGGACGAAATCACGGCCTATGACATCGCGCTGGCATTGGAAGACGAAGTCAAACGTCTGGCGGGCGAGATCAACAAACTCAGGTCGCGTCAGCTTCTGGTAACTGACGATAATGGTAACGACTTGACATCCAAACGCGACGAGGAATTGTGTGAGCGCGCCCGTAAATTTGAAGGGCTGCTAAGAGATTTCCGCGCGCCGAAATAGCCTCGCACGATCTGAGTGTCTGTCCGGGAAGATATTGAATCAGAGGAATCGTTGTGATTCAAGAGAGGTGGCCTGATTCGAGAGGTGGTCACCGGTGTGGACAGCGAAGAACCGCGAGCGATATGACCGCAGCAAACTGCGCTACCCGAGCGATCTGACGGATGAAGAATGGGCCCATGTGGCGCCATTGAT
>DATASL010000017.1:0-143349 GCA_036269235.1 Rhizomicrobium sp. | reverse complement strand
TCGTATCGAACGCTTCTTCAACAAGCTGAAAAACGCGCGACGCGTTGCTACACGCTACGATAAAACCGTCGACAGCTTCATGGCCTTCGTTCAACTCGCCTCAATCAAAATCTGGTTGAGGTTTGTCAACAGAACCTAGTCGAAAGCAAAGTCACAGCGAAATTTCTGATGGGACAAGCCGAAGGCTATCGCGGCGAGATGAGAGAGCTTCGGGAATAACTCGGAAGGCAATTCGTCTGCGCGGTGATCGCGCTTGCTATAAAAATGCGGGTACTTGAAGGTGCTGCTCGTAAGACGCGGACAGCGTAATGCCCTCAAATTCCAGCATCCCGGTAGTGGAGGTGCATCCTGCTATCATATCTAGAACTTTTACTTTCATGATCTGCGCAATGCAATCCGATCTAGCGCAGAGGAAACTAGCGGAGCTTAAGCCGTCGAGATCGGAGCCAAGGGAACGGGTGCGAGCCGGAGCGGAGCGACTACACGGTCACTTGGATGCGCTTGTCTTTAGTCTTGACGGCTGAGGGCGGAGCCGCTCTAGTTAGTTGGTCCGCAATGGACAGCGCGCCAATTTATCGCAGCCTGCAATTCATCCCATCATCGAGCGCAGCTGGGCGCTAGTTTGTAAGCTGCACTTTACTTTGTTCAACGATCACCTCGGAGCACGACCAAATGAATAACGCGCTTAAGGCTATTGCACCAATTACCGATCCCACTGTGAGTTTGATGCCTATATAGTCCCAAGGTATTTTTGTCCATAAACCAACACTAACCGATAGAGGAAGCAAAATGGAAATGCCGCTTAGGTTCTGTTGACAAACCTCAATCAAAATCTGGTTGAGGTTTGTCAACAGAACCTAGTGAGCGCGATAGCACCACTGAAGGAATGCTCGGACCGAGGTGAACGCATGCTCCTGTTCCGCTGGTTTACCATAGAGCTTGGCAAGCTTTCCGCGCAAGTCCTCCGGCTTCAGACGGCGAAGCTTTAAGTCGCCGAAACGGAAATGCGTGGAGAGGTGGCGCTTGCAACTGGCAAGCGTGTTTGGTCGGTAACGACCTTTAACCTCTGCCAAATATTTCTCCAAGGCTTCTTTTCCCGTTGCGGAATTGCTCTTAGTTCTACCGAGCGTGTATTCGGCCAGCCTTCGCTTCGCCTCCGTGCGTGCATTGGAAAGGCTTACTATGGCGACACGTCCGATGGTTTCGCACTGTCGACGTATACCGTGCGTGAGCACAAAGCTCTTCACTCCCTTGGCGGTGATGCAAACACCAAAGCCGCGAAGGGTGTCATCGGTGTGGATTTGGTAACCGGTCTAGGGAGTTTTCGAGTCCGATCCTCCGCAGCATGGACGCGTAGGGCTTCGCTGGTTACAAATTCTCAAAACAGGCACTTTAGTCCCCGGACGAAGAGCCCAAGAACGCGTTGCACCAATCATGCACCAAAATAAGATAATAAAAATAATGCCTTGTTTTCAATGGCTTACGAAAGCTACAGTTCTCGAAACGAGAATTGCGCCTGATGGGTAGTCGAAGGTGTATTCAGCCTGCCCGGCAAAGCTTCTCGGGGAGGAGCACTATCGACAGGATGCCAAACCATCCATTCGGTGCCCAAGTTATTGGTGAGTATGCGAGCCTATGGAGAGCCTATGAAGTTCCATCACTGCGCTAAGCCATTGAAAATATGGCGACCCCGAGAGGATTCGAACCTCCGGCCTACAGATTAGGAATCTGCCGCTCTATCCGTCTGAGCTACGGGGTCAGCCTGCGGGCCGGGCGAACCGGCGCGGGCTTTGCTTACCCCATAAAAGCCTGCGGCGGAATCCCCGGCGCCCGGCATCAAGGGAATAAACAGCGTCATAAAGCGTCCTATAAGCCGTGTACGGGGCGCCTGCCACTGGACCTGATCGACAGGGGCCGCAGGAGCCACGGGCCCTGAGGGGGTCGATGGTGGTCGGTAGCAGGCAGGAATGGTTCGGAAAGTCTCTCATCGCGCAATTGCCCGCGCTGCGTCGCTATGCCCGGGCGTTGACCGGAAATACGGCGCTCGCCGACGATCTGGTGCAGGACACCATCGAGCGGGCGCTCCGGCAATGGGAGGGGCTGCGCGAACTTCAGCGGCTGGGGAGCTGGCTGCGCTCCATCCTGCACAATCTCTATATCGACGAGCTGCGCCGCAGCCGCTCGCGCGGCCACGAAGAGGAGGTCACGGAATTGGCGGATGATCTCGCTCTCAGCACGCCGGCCCGGGACGGGACAGTCGGCATCGATTTCGTCCGCGCGATGTCGAGCCTCAGCGTCGAGCACCGCCAGGTGCTGCTGCTGGTCGGTCTCGAGAACAAGAACTACCGCGACGTGGCGGAAGAGCTCGGCATCCCGATCGGAACGGTGATGTCGCGGCTGGCGCGGGGGCGCGAGAGGTTGCGCAGCGCGCTGGAAGGCGAACGGCCCGCGCAGGTGCGGCCGCTGGAAGCGCGGGAAATGCGCCAATGAACATGAAACCGGAAATCCGCGAAGAAGAACTCCACGCTTTCATCGACGGCGAACTCGATGCAGCCGAACGTGCACGCATCGGGAATGTCATCGAAACAAACAGCGTGATAAGCGACCGCGTTGTGCAATACCGCGCCGACAAGACGCGGCTGGTCGCCCTCTACGGCGGCGGCATGAGTGATCCCCTGCCGCGCGAATGGATTCAGCAGATCGAAACGGCGACGGCGCGCGGGCGCTGGCGCGGGCAGAGCTGGGGAATAGCGGCGCTGGCGGCGAGCTTCGTGCTGGCGTTTGTAGGTCTGCTCGCCTGGCGCGAATTCGTGCAGCCGCCGCGCGGCGATATCGTTGCGGATGCCCTGGCTGCGCGCGCCGGCAGCGTGGAGCCCGCATCGGTCGTTTCGGCGGCGCCGCAAGCCGTCGCGGCGGAGGCCCGTTTGATGACCGCTGCGCTCGATGCGCGGGTAAAGGCTCCCGATCTTTCGCGCATGAACTACCGGCTGGTCGGAATCAATGTGTATTCCGGGACGAAGCGTGCCTTCGAACTGCGCTACGCCGCGCCCGACGGCCGGATCTTCACGCTCTATCTGCGCCGCTCTTCCGGCACGCCGCGTTTCGATCAGTTCAAGCAGGACGGGTTGCGCGTCTGCATCTGGCAGGACGACGTAGTCGGCATGGTGATGACCGGCAATATGTCGGTCGCCGCGATGCAGCGTCTGGCGAGCCTCGCCTATACGGGGCTGACGTTGTAATTTCATAGCACGGCAACGCGCGGCCTTCGACAAGCTCCGGCTGAGGCGACAACGTCATGCCGAGCCTGTCGAAGCATGAGGTCGGCGCATGATCGCCTTTGTTTGTACGCTCCTGAGTGCAGCCGGATTCTATTTTTCTCTCGGGCTTGGCGATCAGTGGTGGCTGGCGTGGATCGCAGCCGTTCCAATCCTGTGGTTCGCTTTCGGGCCTGCGAAGCCGTGGCTGGCGTTTGTCGCGGCGTTTGCCGCTTTCGCGCTGGGCGGCTGCAGTATCCTGCGCGCCTATGCGGGATCGTTGCCGGTCCCCGTTTTGATCATGGCGATTTGCGGACCGGCGCTCTCCTTCGCGGCGTCCGTCGCGGTCGCGCGGCGCGTGCAGCGGCAACTCGGTTCCGTTGCCGGGATGATTGCATTTGCTGCGCTGTGGACGGCATTGGATTTTCTGACTTCGTTCAGCCGTGGCGGCGGCTCCATTTCCACGCCGGCGGCAAGCCAGGTCGGCGCGCCGCTTTTCCTGCAAAGCGCTTCGTTGTTTGGTTTTCTCGCGATCACCTTCCTGCTCGGAGCAGTCGCGGCGGGAATCGCGCTCGGCGTGCGGCGGCGCGATCCTGTTCCTGTGCTGATCGCGCTGGTGCTGTTCGCAGCCAATGCCGGCTATGGTTATGTGCGGATGTCTGCGCCGCCCGACCGCACCATCACTGTCGCATTGATCGACAGCGATGCGGCGATGGGGCCGACACAGAGCGAGGACCGCGCGAAGGCGCTGGGCGATATCGACTCCTATGTCGCGCAGATCGAAAAGCTGCGCGGAGCGCATCCGGATATCATTGTACTCCCCGAAAATATCGCGCGCATTGCTGCGGCCTGGCGAAACGAAGCACAGGCCAGACTTGCCGCCGCCGCAAAGCAAGTGCATGCAACACTCGTTGCCGGATTCAACACCAATCAGGATGGCGCGCAGCGGAACGTTTCATGGGCATTTGTTCCGGGCAGCGAACCCGTTACTTATATGAAACGCCGTCTTGTTCCGGTTCTGGAAACCGCCATTTATACGCCGGGTCCGGGCCCGAAAGTTCTGGCGAACGGCGTGGGCCTCGAAATCTGCAAGGACATGGATTTCCAGGGCATGATCCGCAGCGACGAAATTATGACGCATCCGGAATTGCTCGCCGTGCCGGCATGGGATTTCCGCGCCGATGACTGGAGCCATGCCCGCGTCGCGGTGCTGCGCAGTGTCGAGAATGGCGTGCCGATGGCGCGGAGTGCGCGCGATGGTCTGCTTACGTTGAATGACCGGTACGGCCGGATCATTGCTGCCGCGCGCACGCGGGACGGCTTTCGCACGCTCGTCGGCAAACTCCCTCTGGCCGGTCGCGGCGGCGACACGTTGTATGACCGTATTGGCGATATATTGGGTTGGGTTTGCATTGTGCTGAGTGTTGGTCTTCTCTGCGGGTCGTTCGTAGTACCGAAAAGATATTTTTCGACCGGCAACGCATAACCGGCGTGCGGAATTGATCGAAGGGGTTGACGATGGGCTTGCGCGTGATTGGTGCGGGATGCGGGCGTACGGGAACGGCGTCGCTGAAGCTGGCGCTGGAGCGACTGCTCGGCGCGCCCTGCTATCACATGATCGAAGTGTTCCAGCATCCCGAGCATATACCCGCCTGGCACGACGCCATGCTGGGCAAGGCGGTGGATTGGAACGCGTTGTTGACGGGCTACGCCGCGGCTGTCGACTGGCCGGCCTCCGCCTGCTGGCCGGAATTGATGCGCGCCTTCCCGGATGCGCTCGTGCTTCTTTCGCTGCGCGATCCCGAGGCGTGGTGGACAAGTGCAAACGAAACGATCTTCGCCCATCTCGACGACAATCCCATGGCGGCGCCGGGATGGCTGGACATGGTTCATGCGATGATCCGGAACAGGTTCGGCGGCGACATTACCGACCGCCAATCCTGCATCGATGCGTTCAACGCGCATAATGCGCGGGTGCGCGAGACCGTGCCCAAGGAGCGCCTGCTTGTCTGGCAGGCGCGCGAGGGTTGGGCGCCGATTTGCGAGGCGCTGCGTCTCGAAATCCCGAATGAGCCGTTTCCGCGCGTCAATACCACCGAGGAATGGCGCGCGCGTGCCGCAGCAAGAGCAGAGCAGGCGCGCACGGATTCGAAACCGTCCGGCTGATTTCAATTCATCCGGTCCTGTGGGAAACTGGGGGCGTTCTGCTTTTCAAGGGAGATGGTGATGGGATTGTTCGATGGTGTGCTCGGTGGAATCATGGGCGCGGAGATGGCGACGGTCGTGAACGGATTGATCGAGCGCCATGGCGGCGTCCAGGGCGTGGTCGATCAGCTGCGCAGCAACGGGCTCGGCTCGACGGTGAGTTCATGGATGAATGAAGGCCCGAACGCGCCGATCGCCCCGCAGGAGGTGCACAGCGCGTTCGGCGAGCAGACGATAAACGAACTCGCCGCGAAAGCCGGTATCTCGCCCGAAGAACTGACGCAGAAGCTCGCGCAGGTTCTTCCGCATGCGGTCAGCACCCTCAATCCGGAAGGCAGCGCGCCGCCCGCTTAGGGCGGAAGCCATGCCGAAAGCTATTTCTCATCGGCCTGGTTCGCGCCAATCAAGGCCGGGAAAGCGCGCGTAATCGCGGTCATAAGTAATCCATGTACAGCCATGCTCGATGGCGAGTGCGGCGAACCACGCGTCGGCGATCCGCGGACCACGCGTTGCGGTTTCGTGCGCGAGCCGATGGAATATGGCCCAGTGTCGTTGGCCCGGAAGGACGCGCTCGCAATTGGGCTGTGACAACAGATTGTTGCAGAAGGCGAACGATTCCGCGATCGCGCTCGGCTCGCGGAAAATCCTCGGATTGGTCGTGATACGCACAAGTGCCGCGAGCGCCAAAGGCGAAGCGCCAAATTGCGCCTCGCCTTCGACAATGCCATCGAGCCAGGGTTTGCAATCGCGATGTTCGGCGGAGTCGCGGCGAAATGCATGAATGAGGACGTTTACGTCCGCAAGTATCATTGCCGGCGCCGCGCGGATTCGAGGTCTTCGATTTCCTGAAGCGCTGCGGAATCATTCAGATCAATTCCCGGCATAAGCCCCCCGGACGCCGAACTAACCGGCGGCAGAACGCGACGGCCAGGTTTCCGGGAAGAATCCCTTACTACGATCCGGAGCCCGTCTTCGATCAACTCCGTCAGAGATTTCCCATCTGTCGCAGCCTTGCGCTTGGCGCGCCTAATCAGGTCTTCGGGCAGCCGTACGGTGGTGCGAACAATCATATCGGCGACATATGTCGTTTTCCACCATATGTCAATATGTCACGTGCTTCAGGCGTCGCCCCCCGGCGGGCGGCCCCCGGGGGGGCGTAAAATAATTACTTGCAGCCCTTGCTCTTGTTCAGAAACACGGTTGCGGTGGCGGCAAGATCGTCGGTGACGATAAGATCCTGTTCGTTCTTCTTCTTGCTTTTGAATTGGCCTGCGGCCATGCCGAGCGGATATTCGGGCGTGTCGAAGCTGACCGGCGCTCCGAAGGTGCCGTCGCCATTGCCGGGCAGGATGCTCATCGAGTTGCCGATCAGGTTGGCAACGGCAAGATCGGCGAATTTGTCATCGTTGAAACGGCCAATGGCGAGACCATCGGGGCCGGCGCCGGTGGCGAAATCGGTGTAGGTCCCGAATGTTCCGTCACCTTTGCCCAGAAGGATGCTGACGCTGCCCGTCTGGCCATTGTTATAATCGACCGTTGCGAGATCGAGCTTCTTGTCGCGATTGAAATCATAGGCCATCACCACGGCGGGCGCGGTTCCCGTCGGGTAGTCCACATGCGTCTGGAACGTGCCGTCACCCTTGCCGAGCAGAACGCTGACAAAGTCGTTCAAATAGCCGGTAACGGCGAGATCGATCTTGCCGTCGTGGTTGAAGTCGCCCGCGGCCACGGAATAGGGCTCCTGGTTGGTCGCGAAAGTCTTCATTGCGCCGAACGTGCCGTCGCCATTGTTCAGGAGCACGCCGACATTGTCCGCGCCCTCGTTGACCACCACGATATCGGCCGCCTTGTCGCCGTTCACATCCGCCAGCGTCACCCAATGCGGAAAGCTGCCGGCCGTATATTTCTGTTGCGCCTGGAACGTCCCGTCGCCATTTCCTAGAAGCACGCTTACGCTCGCGCCCGTGTCGTTTCCCGTCACGAGATCAAGCTTGCCGTCGCCGTTCACGTCGCCAACCGCAAGCGCGTCGGGTCCGTTGCCGACAGCGTATGTCACCGGCTTCTGGAACGTGCCGTCGCCATTGCCCAGCCAGACGCCGACGGAGCCTGCGCCGCCGCCGCTGTAATTCACCTGTGCGAAGTCGAGCTTGCCGTCCTTGTTGAAATCGCCGGTCACGATCGTCTGCGGATTGTTGCCGGAGGTGAGTTGGTTGACTTTGAATTTCAGCTTGCAGGTTTTCGGCGCGTCCTGCGCCATGGCGGACGAGAGCATCAGAACAGGCAGCAAAGACCATGACAGCACACGCAACATCGATTTCCTCCGGTGTTAGAACTTTTCTTCCGTTGTACAGCGCCTGAGCGGGCGCGCAAGCGGGCTTTTGCGCCATGGGATGCAGGCTAGCGCGCAAGAAGGCGCCGGATTTCGCCCTGCAGCATCTGGGGATCATAGGGTTTGGCGAGGCGCGGCATCGCACGGTAGCGCTCGGGCAGCGTGTCGGCGGCGTAGCCGCTCAGGAAGATGAAAGGGATATTCCGCGCGATCAGCTCGTCGGCGATCGGCCATGCCATGTGGCCGCCCATATTGATATCGAGCAACACGAGATCGACGCGCTCCTGCTTCAGTGCCGCACGCGTTGCGTCCAGCGAACCGAAAGGGCCGACGATGTCATAACCCTTTGCACGCAACTCATCTTCCAGCGCCAGGTAGACGAGGAACTCATCCTCGGCGACAAGAATTCGCGCGCGGCCATCGCCTGTACCGTGCGCACTCATGCACGCGCGCTGTATTGCAGTTCGGGGATGCGGATGCGGTACTGCAAACCGGCCGGATCGAAGTCGAGCTGCACTTCGCTGCCGAGGTCGGAAACGAGCGCGCGTTCGAGGAGCAGACGGCCGAATCCCGAGCGTTGCGGTGACGACACTGCCGGACCTCCGCTCTCGCTCCATTTTATTTCAAGTGTGTGGTCGCGCGTGTCGACGTTCCATGCAATATCGACCGCTCCCGTATCCTTGCTCAATGCGCCATATTTCGCGGCGTTGGTAACAAGTTCGTGGATGGCGAGCCCAAGCGTAAGCGCGCATTTGGGTGACAGGTCGACATGCGGCCCGTCGAGGCTGACGTTGCTGCCGCCGCTCTGCCGGTACGGTGCGATCTCGTCCGAGAAGAGCGCCCTGAGTGGCACGCTTTCCCAATTTGAATCGGCCAACCGGCCATGCGTTTGTGCAAGCCCGCGGATGCGCGCATCGAAGACGGCTCGCGCTTCGCCCACCTCTGCACCGGCAAACGACTGGCGGGCGATGGAAATGACCGTCGCCAGAGCATTCTTCACACGGTGGTTCAACTCGGCCATCAACAGACTGCGTCGCGCTTCCGCGCGGTTGCGTTCGGAAATGTCGCGGGCGATTTTCGAGGCTGCCACGATTTCGCCGTGTGCATTGCGCATTGGAGAAACGGTGAGGGAAATGTCTACGAGAGTGCCGTCCTTGCGACGGCGAACCGTTTCGTAGTGGTCGATCCGTTCGCCGCCGCGGATGCGGCCCAGAATTTGCGGTTCCTCGTCGAGCCGTTGGTCGGGGATAAGCATGGTAATCGATTGGCCGATTGCTTCCTCCTCCGTGTAGCCGAACAGGCGCTCCGCGCCTTTGTTCCAGCTGAGCACGATCCCGTTGAGATCCTTGCTGATGATCGCATCGTCGGAATATTCGACGATGGAAGCCAGATGTTCGCGCTCGTGCCTGGCGATGGGAGCAGTGAGTTCGCGAAACGTGTACAGCGCACCCTGGATGTCGCTGTTCGCGCCGCGCAGGACTTCGACGTCCGAAGCGATTTCCACCTTCGATCCATCGCTCATGGAGATCGTTTCACGCTGTGCGGTCACCGGCGCACCGAATTCCAATGCGTGTCGGATCAGGGATGAAGTGGTCTCGCCGAATTCTCCACGGCTCTTCCCGTTCTGCGGCAAGGAAACATTGCTGCGACGCCGGAAAAGCTCTGCGCGCCGGTTAAACCGGACGAGCTTTCCGTCGGCGTCAACGAGCGCGGCGCCCTGGGGAATTGCGTCCCACGCGGATTGATCGAGACGCAGCAGCGCGTCGAAAGCCGATGCAACCGGCTTTGCATCAATCGTTTCAGCACTATTCAATTAAACGCCCCAGTGGGAAAAAGCCGACTTTAGACAACGCCAAGGGACAGCTGACGTTCCCCGAGCGGGAGCATCTTTGTTTTTCATGGGTCTGACCGGTCAGGGCGGGCCACGGCGGAAGGAAATAGATAACAAACGCCGCTATCGCAGGATATTGCAGCGGCCTGTCATGGTAGGGTTGCAGCTCCGGACGGGGGGGCATAAGTATCCGGCTACGGATCGAAGGATGACGTCGTGCAGGACTTTCTGGCGGGCGGCGGTGAACCCGGCGAATTGGTCCGGTCATATCGATGGGTCTATACACCCATGAGTTGGTGCGGAATCTGGCCGATCATTGGCGGCAAGTATCCCCACGCCAGGGGCCAACATCCGAGGTCTGGCACGTGATATGGCGAGATATCGGGCCTGCGCGGAAACCGCGATGCGTTGGCGACCAGGGAAAACTCGCGGAAAGACGATTGCGCATCATGCGGCGGCACGATTACGGGGAAGAGGCTTATTATACCTTTTCGTGTTCACCGATACCCGACGCCGCCAGCAGTTCCGGCGGCATCACGGCTGGATTTTTCACGTATCGGGGCGGGGCGCAACGATGCCCTCTCTGCCGCGCACACCTTCCGGATCGTCGTCGAAACGCTCCACGGGCTGCCGTACGCCGCACAGACCTCGCGTGGCCATTCGGACATGGGCGAGGAGGCAGAACAGGAAATTGCACGGGCATGCGCAATTCCATCAGGCAATTGCTTGCAAAACTTTGGCACGTCGAAACAGCGCGGGAGCTGCGCCGGTGAAGTCCACAGATGGGAAAAATTTGTCTGCCAACAAATCACTTCGTATCCTTCTCGTCGAAGATGAAATGCTGATCCGTCTGTCGACAGCCGAGATGCTCGCCGAAATGGGTCACACCGTGATCGAGGCTGGCGATGCCGACGAGGCGCTTCAGCTGCTTTATGGCCAAGGCGCAGATCTGCTTCTCACCGATGTTGGCCTGCCGCGCATCTCCGGCGCCGAACTGGCGCGAGAAACGAGAAAGAAATTTCCCGCAATCCCGGTGATATTTGCGTCGGGCTACACTGGCGTTGCCGATGGCGGCGCCATAGAAAATGCGGTGGTCCTGACGAAGCCGTTTGACGAACGCCAACTGGTGTCTGCTCTCGCTAAAGCGACCGGATCGCAGTCATAGCCGGGGTCGGCAGGTCAGGGCGAATCGAGCTTTTTTGCCAACTCGACACTGAGCGGGGCGGCCAATCCGCCATAATGCGCATCGATATCTGTGAGTTCCTGCTTTGCTTCCGCGCGTCTTCCGGCCGCGATCAGTTTCTGGACGTCAGTGAGTTTCGCAGTCATTTCCGCATCGATATTATCGCTGCAACTCGCGATCTGCGCCGTTAGCGGATCGACCGGCGCCGCCAGAATATCCAGCGCACGCGAGAGCGCCGCGGCGTCGATCGGATCGTGTCCTCCCCCCATCGTCGTGCGCTGATCGACACGAAAGAAGCACCAGTCGCGAAGGGAGTGAAGGGTCGCCGTGTCGGTAGCAATGACATCGGCGTCCTGATCACCGGTAAGGAAGACGAGGTGGCTCCTGGTCCGAAACTGCGCAAACAGGTCGCGCGGCGGCAGCGGCACGGTAGTATTCCCGATGGGATCGCTGCCGGAGTTCAGGATTGCTCCGCGGAATATGTCCGGATAGCCAAGTGCGACGCGCTGTGACACGCGCGAACCGCCGGAAAATCCGGCGATATAAATATGCGCAGGATCGAGCCGGTAGCGTTGCGCAACATTTGTTTCGGCGAGCAACGCAAGTGGTTCGCGCCGAGCCAGCGCACCCTGACCATTGCCCGATTTGGCCGCGGTTACCAAAATCATTCCATTTTCGTCGAGCACGGGGCCCCAGCCATCCGGCAGCCGCGCCACGTTCCACGGCGACACATATACAATCAGCCCATAGCCCGCCCGGGGCATGTGCGGCGGGACGTAAAGCGCGAATTTTTCCTGGCTGAGATTGATTGGCTGATTGCTCAGCCGCAAACCGGCGGCGAGCATCTTCTGCAATTTCGCGTTTTTCAGCGGACTCAACAGCCGCCGCGCCAGTTCGACATTGCTGGAGATTGGAGAATAGTCGGCGAAAGTGATTTCGCTCAGCTTGCCTTGCGCAGATTCGGCAAATGCACATGCGGGGCAGCCAAACAGAGCGGCACAGCCGATTGCCAGGGCAGCGAGCAAAATTGAGGGGCCTCCCATCGGCGAAGGATAGCCCTTTTGGCAAAACCGGATCGATCACGACTGTGTGTGCGGTGCATGCCATCCATATCGAAAACGACAATGCCGTCCACGCCGCGTCCCTATGTCATCGCTCATCTATTAACCCTGCGCGTTCTTCATTCATGTCCGACGGGCCACGCGCGCTTCGTTCGCCTGAATTCGCTCTGGCCGTGGCGCTCGCAGCGCTCGCGGGGTGGGTTGATGCCGTGGCATACGTGCGTCTTTCGCGCACGTACGTCTCGTTCATGAGCGGCAACAGCACGTCGCTCGCCGCCTCGCTCAGCCTCGCACACGCGCCCAAGGTCCTGCTGCTGATTTGCGTGCTTGCAGGGTTTGTTGCCGGGGTCATTCTTGGCGAACTTGCTTCTGTCGCGATGGACAGACGCGGTCATTCGACGGCGCTCTTCGTGGAAAGCCTGTTTCTGTTCGGCGCGATATTTGCGGCAATTCCTCCGAATGCACTTTTTGCACCGGCCGTGCTGCTGGCGATCGCACTCGGTATCCAGAACGCCTCCGTCCATGAGGCGGCGGGTATGCGTGTCGCGCTGACCTACGTCACAGGAACACTGGTGCGGTTCGGGCGCGCGATCGCCGCGGCGCTCGCGAAGCAGGGCGCATGGCGCGCGTCGCTGCCGTTCCTGTTCCTCTGGCTCGGCATGATGGCGGGTGCTGCCGGCGGCGCAGCGGTCGCACATGCAAACGCGGTGTTCGCAATTGCCATCGCGGCTGCCACCGCGCTTTGCCTGGCAATCGTCCACGCACGCCAGATCGTGGTCCGTTGATCGTGGTCCGTTGGTAGCTTTCCGCCGCTGCGATTGTGATGTAAACAGCAGAAAACGCACTTGGACCAGACCCAAACGCGTCGACAATACCACCGCCACAGGCGCCGCCGAGCGCTGTGTTTCCGAAGACATGGCCGCTCGAGTCTGCAGTCAATCCCGCATTAGGCTGGATACTGTCTTTGCGTTGACCTCTTTGCACAGAAATTGTGGGGCAGGTGAATTCAGCTGGCAAATTGTACCGCGGCCGAAGACGCCCAAGACCTCCCCGGCCGCCATGATGGGCACGCAGCCGTCAGCGTTTCAGATCATACACTTCGCCGAGGCCATCGGCGCCGCCATATTGGGTGGTTCCATAGATACGCCCTTTTTTGTCAAGCGCGAGCGTGCCGTAAGGATAGCCGCCATCGGCACAACCGCTTTGGGCACAGAAGCTGTAAAGGCGTTGGAATTTGCCGTTCGCAATCTCGAACATCGTACCGTAATTGCCATCACCGCCACGGCCGGTCGTGCCGAAGATATTTCCCGCGGAGTCGAGCGTGACGGCCGCCGCCGGCTGCGAACCGTCGCTGCAGTTGCTGGCACTGCAGAAATTGTAGAGCACGCTGTATTTTCCTCCTGCGCTCAGTTTGAATACGACGCCGTCATGGCCGCCGCCGCCAAAATAAGTTGTTCCATAAAGATTGCCGGCGGGATCTTCGGCGAGACCCGCATAGGAACCGCTGCCATCGCTGCAGGCTTCGGCGCTGCAGAAGCTGTACAGCACCTTTTCCGACCAGGTGCCGTTGCTGTTCGACAATTGATAGATCGTGCCGCCATTGCCGGCGCCATAATATTCTGTGGTACCAAAAAGCGCACCCGATGGATCGACGATCACGCCGGCTTCCGGCAATCCGCCATCGCTGCAATTGCTGGCGCTGCAAAAGTTGTAAAGCGTCTGCAAGCTCCATTTGCCGCTTTTGGGCGTCAGTGAAAATGCAATACCACTGCCGCCGGTACCCCCCGCGATCGCCGTGCCGTAGAGGGGAGATTTGCCGTCATAAGCGGCGCCGCTGCTCTGGCCGGCATAGCTGAGATTCCATGGGCCCAACCCGTCCGTTCCGTTGAAGCTGTACAGGTAGTTCAGGGAATATCTCTTGTTCTTCGCCTTCAGTTCGAACACCGCGCCGTACCCATAGGTGCCGCCAAAATAGGCAGTGCCGTAGATGTTGCCCGAGGTATCTTCCACAAGTGTGGTGCTGGGACCTTCATCGGATTGACAGTTTGGCGGCGTCCCGGCGCAGATGCTTTGCAAGGTGCGCAGCTTCGCGGCGCCTTTCTTTGTCGTCAGCGAAAAGACCGTGCCGCCATTGTATTGACCTCCGAAACCGGTGGTGCCGAGGAGTTTTTGAGACGACAGCAAAGTCACGCCGCCATAAGGCTGGTCTCCATCGGGGCAGCCGGACTGGCTGCAAAACGAATAGAGTATGTCGAGCTTGCCCGCCGCCGATGCCGGCGCGGAGACCGCAGCCAACGCAACCGTACCCAAAATTGCAACTGTCGCGCCGCAAACCCGGCGCGAATACAAAGTTCGCATGATTTTCCTCCCTCGTTCTAATCTTTGATCGCTCGGCGGCTCAGACGCGGAGACAATGTCTCCGGAATGAGGCCGGATTGGTCGACGGTATCCGCCTCCATGGTCGTTCCGCAAATCCGGCAGGATGCTATTTTTCGGACTCGTACGCCGTGCCGCCATTATCGGCGCCGGCCGGTTGCCGCGATCATGGCAAATGTGGCGATGACAAAACCGATGCTGCCGCATGTTCCCTTTGAAACGAAACGCGCCCCTCCATCACAACTCGAGACGTGCATTCCGGGTCGGTCCTAATGTGGCCCTTATTGGTATATATCTTTGAGCGCGGCCTCGTTTGGATTGCGATGGTTGAAAGTGCCTGGTGCAATTCTCAGGGAAAACTCGCGCTCCGTCCGAAGCCCGCGAAGAATCGCTGCGACGGTACAAGTTCCGTATCGCCGCAAGGCGGCAGACAGATCGAAATCGCATCTTGCAAATTCTCAGGGATTTATTTCGGCAATACGCAACGCCACGGTCCGTCCGTGCAAATTCTCAGGGATTTTTCGCAGCGGCCTGGCGATGACGATAGGTGATCCGGCAGACAAGGCCCTGGGGCGGATAATCGATATGAACCTGTCCCTCTGCTTCGCCCGAGGTGGCAGCGCGGATGAGGCGATGCCCGAAGCCGTCCTTCGGTGGCGCCACCGGCTCGGGGCCGCCAGATTCCGTCCAAACGAACTCGACGTAATCGCGACCATCGCCATGAGTGACGGCCCATCGAAAATCGACCGTGCCGGCCGGCCCGGAAAGCGCGCCATATTTCAGGGCATTGCTGGCAAGCTCGTGCACCGCAAGCGCCAGGGAACTGCCGAATCGCTCGGAGAGCCGCAGATTGGGTCCGTCAAACGTCAGACGCGGGGGCGAAGCGGAAAGAAATGGTTCGAGAACGGCACGCACCACCGCGTTGGCTTCGAGGACATCGAAGCCATGTTTCAGAACAAGATCGCTCGCCGTTCCGAGCGCTCGCAGGCGGCCTATGAAACGCCTGACATAGAGCTCGACTTCCGGGTTCTGGCCGGGACGGGGGCCGGAAAATTTGGCGAGGGCTTCGATGACGGCCATCAGATTTTTGAGCCGGTGGCGAGCCTCGCCGAGTACCATTTCGCGGGCTTCCGCGTCGCTCGCGCTGCGTTCTGCGAGAATCCGCAAGTCACGTTCGGCCTGCCAGGCCTTGCGAAGCAGTTCGCGGACAAATCCTGCGATCAGGAGCTGGAGAATGCCAGCCGCGGCAAAAATCGCGAGCGAGACGCCCGCGAATTGCGAATGTATCACGCGACCCACAAGTACGGAACTCGCGATCATGATCGCGAGCCCGAACTCCCAGCCCGCAAGAAGCGTCACGAAAAGCGTTGCGGGGAAAAACAGGGCGGCCGTGCCAATCACACCGGAGTTGCGGGCGGCCCACCAAATAATCGCAGTGACAGCAAATACCAATACCGTGAGGCCCGCGCGCGCAACAACGCTAAGCCCGTCTTGCGATTCCCGCGCCTCTCCGGTTCGCCTGCCGATAATGGCATTCAATACCGTGGCGCGCGCACTCTGAACGGCAGAGCCGATACTCACCATACCCCGGAACCCAGCGATCGCCCGCATATGAGGATGCACAGCCTGCACCGCTGTGCAACATCCGATTGTGGGCCGCTATTGCGAACGATTTGCAATGGAAGCAGCGCTCGCCTGAATCTGCTTGACGGGCAACTGGTTTCATTTGAAACTAATTTACGGAGTTCCGCAGGAGAACAAGATCATGCAGGCGTTGTGGGACAATCCCATGGGGACGGATGGGTTTGAATTCGTCGAATATACCGCGCCCGACACGCGGGATTTGCACGCGCTGTTCGAGCGCATGGGATTTCGCGCCGTGGCGCGCCATCGCTCCAAGGCGGTCACGTTGTATCGCCAGGGCGGAATAAATTTTGTCGTAAATGCCGAACCCGACAGCCATGGCAGCCGCTTTGCCAAAGAGCATGGGCCGTCTGCTTGCGCGATGGCGTTTCGCGTCAGGGATGCGGCAAGGGCCTACGCGCGTGCACTTGAACTTGGAGCTACGCCGTTCCGAAACCAGGTGGGGCCGATGGAGCTCAACATCCCGGCGATCGAGGGTATCGGCGGCAGCGTGATCTATCTGGTGGACCGCTATGGCGAGCGTTCCATTTACGATGTCGACTTCGTGCCGACGGATCCTTCCAGAGGCTGGGAGCACGAAGGCGCCGGCCTCACGCAGATTGATCACGTGACGCACAATGTGTTTCGCGGCAATCTCGACAAATGGGCACAGTACTATGAGAAGCTCTTCAATTTCCGCGAGATCCGCTATTTCGACATCGAGGGCAAGCTCACCGGTCTCAAATCGCGGGCGATGACGAGCCCCTGCGGGACCATCCGTATCCCGATCAACGAATCCTCCGACGACAAGTCGCAGATCGAGGAATATCTGCACCACTACAAAGGAGAGGGGATCCAGCACATCGCGCTCTCGACGGAGAACATCTACAATTCGGTCGACAGGTTGCGCGCCGGCGGCGTCGATTTCCAGGATACGCCCGACACCTATTACGAACGTGTCGACAATCGGGTGAAAGGCCATGGCGAAGATGTCGACCGGCTGAAGCGCCAGCGTATCCTGATGGACGGCGCACCGACGGAAGACCAGGGCCTGCTTCTCCAGATATTCACCCAGAATGCGATCGGGCCGATCTTCTTCGAGATCATCCAGCGCAAGGGCAATGAAGGTTTCGGCGAGGGCAATTTCCAGGCGCTGTTCGAATCCATCGAAGCGGACCAGATCCGCAGGGGCGTGTTGCAGGCTTGACCATTGTTTGTCATTCCCACGAAAGCGCGAGCCCGGCAGCGCATCCGTGCGACGCTTTTCGTCCGCGAACGCTGGCTGGCCGGATCCTGATCCGTTTCGCCGGGACGACACGACAGGAAGATACGGAGTAATGACATGAGCGCCAGGAACTGGATCGAATTCCCCCGCATGGAGGGCGAAACCTCCCGTCAGGCGCATGCCGATCTGCCCGGCGGGACCTATGAACGTGAATTGGGCCGTGATGGTTTCTTCGGGCCGGCGGTGCATTTCTATCATCGCCATCCGCCGACTGGCTGGACGACCATCAAGGGTGACCTGCGTCCGCGTGCGTTCGATGCCGGCGCCGCGGCGACCGGCGCCATCGGCCCCTTTCGCTCGGCACTTCTGCTCGCCAGCGATCGTTGTCTCGTCATGATCTGCACCTGTCCAGTGCCGACCAACATCCTGCGCAATTCGGACGGCGACGTGTTGTTGTTCATTCATGAGGGCGCCGGCGATCTTTTCTGCGATTTCGGTCATATGAGTTATCGCGATGGCGACTACATCCTGTTGCCGCGCGGCACGATGTGGCGTCTGGAACCGAGCCTGCAAAGCGTGGTGCTGATGATCGAAGCACGCGACAGTGCGTTCAAACTACCCGAGCGCGGCATTCTTGGCCCGCATGCGGTTTTCGATCCCGCCGTGCTTGAAACACCGAGAATTGACGAGGCGTTCAAATCGCAGGCCGATGGAGAATACAGCGTCTACGTGAAGCGCCGCAACGCGGTTTCGACGATTGTTTATCCGTTCAATCCGCTCGATGCCGTCGGCTGGAAGGGCAATCTCGCGCCGGTAAGGCTGAACTGGCGCGATATCCGGCCGGTGATGAGCCACCGCTATCACATCCCCCCTTCGGTGCATTCCACCTTTGTCGCCGACCGCTTCGTTGTCTGCACGTTCGTGCCGCGGCCGATCGAGAGCGATCCGGGCGCGCTCAAGGTGCCGTTCTATCACTCGAACGAAGAATTTGACGAAGCGATCTTCTACCATCGCGGCGAATTCTTCAGCCGCGACAACATCCATCCCGGGATGATGACCATGCACCCATCCGGCGTTACGCATGGGCCGCATCCCAAAGCCTTTGCCGCTGGTGCAAAATCGGCCCGCAAGGAAACCGACGAAGTCGCCGTGATGATCGACTCCCGCGATCCTTTCGAGCTCGGCAAAGCCGCGGAATCGCATGAAGACCACGCCTATGCGGAAAGCTGGACGGAACGGAGCGAGCCGGCACAGGACGCCGCCACATGAAATTAGCTTCCCTGAAGCATGGCCGCGACGGCTCTCTTGCCGTCGTCAGCAACGATCTGGCACGCTGCATCGCCGTTCCGCATATCGCGCATACGCTGCAGTCCGCATTGGACGGCTGGCATGAGACTGCGCCACGGCTCATGCGGGTTTATGAATTGCTGAACGATGGCGAAGCCGAAGGCGCGAAGCCTTTCGTTCCGGCCGAGTGCGCCGCGCCGCTTCCGCGCGCCTATCAATGGGCTGACGGCTCGGCCTATGTCACGCATGTGGAACTTGTGCGGCGTGCACGCGGCGCTGAAATGCCGCCGTCATTCTGGACAGATCCACTGATGTATCAGGGCGGCTCCGATGGGTTCATCGGACCATGCGACGACATCCTCGCCGCCGACGAGAGCTGGGGTATCGATTTCGAAGGCGAGATCGCCGCCGTCACCGACGACGTGCCGATGGGCGTGAGCACGGGTGCTGCAGAATCCCACATCAAATTGCTGATGCTCGTAAACGATGTAAGCCTCCGCAACCTCATTCCCGCCGAACTGGCCAAAGGCTTCGGATTTTTCCAGTCGAAGCCGGCGACGGCTTTCTCGCCGGTTGCCGTTACGCCCGACGAACTCGGCGAAGCATGGCTGGAGGCGAAGGTCCACCTGCCATTGTCGGTTCAATTGAACGGAAGTTTATTTGGTTCACCAAACGCCGGCGAAGACATGACTTTCAACTTCGCGCAGCTTATTGCCCATGCGGCAAAGACGCGTTTCCTGGGTGCCGGTGCGGTCATCGGTTCGGGCACGGTCTCCAATCGTAACGCTTCGCGCGGCTCATGTTGTATCGCGGAGCGTCGCACGCGCGAGCAGCTTGACAATGGCAAGCCGGAGACGCCGTTCCTCAAATTCGGCGATCGGGTGCGCATCGAAATGAAAGATACCCACGGACTTTCGATTTTCGGAGCCATCGATCATGCCGTCGTCCCATACCACGCCTGATCTCGTACTCTACGGGTATTTCCGCTCCTCGGCGGCGTTCCGCGTACGGATTGCGCTCAATCTCAAAGGTCTCGCGCCAGAGCAGAAATTTGTTCACCTGCTGCGCAGCGGCGGCGAGCAACACGACGACTATTACAAAGCAGTCAACCCGCAGGAACTCGTTCCAACGCTGGTGCATGACGGCGAGGCGATCGGCCAGTCATTGGCTATCATCGAATATCTCGACGAAATCTGGCCCGAACCGCCGCTTCTCCCGCGTGAACCCCGCGCCTGCGCCCGCGTACGGCAGCTTGCCTGTATCATCGCCTGCGACATTCATCCGCTGAACAATCTGCGCATGCTTCTCTATCTGCGCGACCGTCTCAGTATCGGCGAAGAGGCACGCGCGGAATGGCAGCGGCACTGGATCGGTCTTGGCTTCTCCACACTCGAGATTCTGCTCGCGCAATCATCGCAAACGGGCCGGTTTTGTCATGGCGATACGCCCACGCTCGCCGATATCTGTCTCATTCCCCAGATGGCCAATGCACGGCGCGTGAACCTCGATTTATCACCCTATCCGACATTGATCCGCATCGAGGACCACGCGCTGGCCCATCCTGCATTCGAAGCGGCATTGCCAAAGAACCAGCCCGATGCCGAATAATGGCCGCCGTCTCGACCTCGATCATTTCGTACCGTATCGGCTGTCGATCCTTACGAACCGCATCAGCAATGCGATTGCACAGCATTACTCACAACGCTTCGGGCTGAGTATTGCCGAATGGCGTATCATCGCGGTGCTTGGCCAATCGTCCGGGCTGTCGGCGCGCGACGTGGCGCTGCGCACCGAGATGGACAAGGTGCAGGTCAGCCGCGCGGTTGCGAGCCTCGTTCGTCGCCGTCGTGTCCAGAAGAGTGCGGATGACGCCGATGGCCGGGTCACGCGGCTCGCGCTCACCTTGCGCGGGCAACTTATCTATGACGAAATCGTGCCGCAGGCCCTGAAACTCGAGGAACAATTTCTGGCCAGCCTCGATACAAAAGAGCGCGCTGCTTTTGATCGGCTTCTTGAAAAACTGTCCAACCCGCCGAAACTATCAATCGCGTATGCTGCCGAATGAACGCACGATCAGGATAATCAATTCCCTGGGGCCATGCGCACCAAGCTCGAGTGTCTGCTCTATGTCGCCGGTCCGCGACGGACCCGTGACGAGATTGACCGTAGAAGGCAGGGCGCCGTCACTTGTAATTTGTTTCAATACGCTTTCGAGATCGGCAGAGATATTTTTCGGATCGAGCAGCGCGATCTCGACTCCGGGCCGGAAATGCCATGACGGCGGGCGGGTGGTGGCGGCGGTGTAAACGAGCGTGCCTGTTTCCGCGATCGCAAATGGTGCAAAGTTCACGGCGACTTCGTCGCCGCCCGGAACCTCGGAGATGATAGACAGACCCGGTGCATGGTTCCAGTCTATCAGTTTGAGCAAAGGATCGGGCGGCACATGGACAACGGCCGGCAGATTGCGCGACCGCAGTATGCCGGCGACGGCGACAGGTATTTCTTCAACACTGTCAATAAGTCTCACCTGCGCCGCCGCGGCTTTGGCGCGCTCCTCGAACCGCACAAGCAATTCGGCCCTATCTGGCGGAGCGCCGGCGGCAGGATTGCACGCAACTGATATGTCTGCGGCTCTCGAGCTCTTCCGTCGCGCGCGAATGGCGGAAAAAATTTCCTCTCGGGCGCTCATTTTCGCGCCCGCCAGAGATCATGGAACGTATGGCCTTCCGGCGCCGGCAGATCGCGCACGGCGAACCAGCCATGAAACAGCGGCAGGCTTCGGACCCGATCCGTACCGCCGGCGCGCCAGCGCAGAAGCCGCGCAGCCACTCGTGTCGCCGTCCGGTACAGCCACGGCCGCTTCGCTGCCAACGCCCAGAGCGACAGTCCCAACACGGTTGTTTTTGGGGCCATGCCGCGCGCGTATTCCTGGGAGCGCCAGTAACGCATGATCGTCGGCAAGGGGATTTTGACAGGACACACGTCGGCACATCGGCCGCAAAAGGTGCTGGCGTTGGGGTGATGATGCGCGGTCGCAACTCCTAACAGTTGGGGATTGAGCGCTGCACCGATCGGACCTGGATAGGTGGTTCCATAGGCATGGCCGCCGACCGCGCCATAGATGGGACAATGATTGAGGCAGGCGCCGCAGCGGATACAGCGCAGCACATCCTGGGCGGGCGTGCCGATCAGCCCGGAACGGCCGTTGTCGAGCAGCACGACATGGAAATTTTCAGGACCGTCTGTTTCATCCACCCTGCGCGGACCAGTCATGATGGTGACGTAACTCGAAATATCCTGGCCCGTGGCAGAGCGCGTGAGCAGTCTCAGCAGGATCGCAACGTCAGTGAGATCGCCGACAATTTTTTCAATCCCTGTAAGCACGATATGCGTGCGCGGGAGAAGGCGGCTCAGGTCGCCATTGCCCTCATTGGTGACAAGCACTGCCGCGCCCTCGGCAGCGGAGAGGAAATTCGCACCCGTGATTCCGGCGTCCGCCGATTCAAATTGCGCGCGCAGCACCCGCCGGGCCTCTGCCACCAGCGCGTTTCTTTCAACGAGAGAACGCGCCGGATCGAGTTCCGTATGCGATGTGCGAAACGTATCGGCGACCTGTTCTTTGCTGAGATGAAACGCCGGCGCGATGATATGACTTGGCGGTTCCTGGCGCAGCTGCACGATGTACTCGCCGAGATCGGTTTCCACCGGCGTGATGCCGTTGGCCTCGAGATGCGGATTGAGCGCAATTTCCTCGCTCACCATCGACTTGCCTTTGAGCACCGCGCGCGCGCCGTGTTCGCGCAGAATGTCGAGGATGATGCTTCGGGCTTCAGCCGCATCGCGCGCCCAGTGCACGTGGCCGCCGCGCGCCGTCACATTGCGTTCGAATGTTTCGAGCAGCGTGTCGAGATTGCCAAGCGCGGAATCCCGAATGGCACGGCCGCGCTCGCGCAAGGTTTCGAAATCGCCGAACCGCGCAGCGGCAAGGCTGCGGCCATGCGCGAAATGTGTTTTGAGGCGCGCGAGCGCCGGTCGCAGCTGCGGATCCTGCAAAGCCTCGCGAGCGGCTTCCTGGAAGCGGCGCGGATCGTAGGTCATTTTCCGCCCATCGGCGGTATGTCCGTTTCACCGGCCAGGATTTCGGCGATATGGCGCGCGCGGACGGGAAGATCGCGCCGGCCGATGCGACCGGCAAGGTGCAGGAGGCAGCCGAGGTCGGAGCTTGTAATCAGTTCCGCCTTCGTGGCATGCGCGTCGGCGATCTTGTCGTCGGCCATGCGTTCCGAGATTTCCGGATATTTCACCGAGAACAAGCCGCCGAACCCGCAGCAGACTTCCGGCTCTTTCAACTCGCGCAGATCGACGCCTTCAATGCCCGCAAGCAACTGGCGCGGCTCTTTCTTGATCCGGAGTTCGCGCAAAGCGGAACAGGAATCGTGATAGCAAAGCCGTACGTTGCAATCCGCGGGCACAGACCTGACGCCGCGGACGTTCACCAGGAACTGGACAAGCTCATAGGTTTTCGCGGCGAGCGACCGGGCCCGCCCTGCGTAAGCAGAGTCGCCGGCGAGCACTTCGCGATAATGTACGCGGATCATACCGGCGCAGGAGCCGGATGGCGCAACTACGTAGTCGAAAGGCGTGAACGCATCGATGACCTGGCGGGCAATTGCGGCCGCGTCGCGGTCGGCGCCGGAATTCCAGGCTGGTTGTCCGCAACAGGTTTGTGCTGTCGGAACTACGACATCGCAGCCCGCCCGCTCGAGGAGTTTGATCGCAGCAAATCCGACGCTCGGCCGCATCAGATCGACAAGGCAGGTAACAAACAGGCCGACTCTGGGTTGGGCGCTCATTTTCGCGAAGTATTGCCGGGGGATTCGACGATTTGCTTCGGCGCGCGCTTCGGGCGTTTCACGCGTGACTTCGCCGGCGGCAGCACACCCTCGCCAAGCTCATATGTCATCTCCCGCAGGTGGCGCATGAAGGCCTGACGGTCGCCGGTCGCGGGAAGCTTTTCGAACGCCACCGGTTCGCCGATCCGCACATGCATCTCGCTGCCGATCCGGTCGTGGACCTCCTTGAACAGGAGCGAGAGCCGCAATGTAAGGCTGATATGACTTGCGAGCTGGAACATGCGGCTGTTCTGCCCGGCAAAAAACACCGGCGCAACAGGAGCCTTTGCCTGCGCGATCAACCGGCCGGTATAGGTTTTCCACTCCGCATCGACGGCGCGTTTGTTCCAGGGCCTGGGTGTGGTCGAGACGCCGCCGGCGGGGAAGATGATAATACATCCGCCGCCCAGGAGATGAGCTTTGGCGGCGGCGCGCGACTGCAGATTGGTTTTCACCGCTTCTTCGGTTTCGGCGAAATCGATCGGCAGGAGAAATTTGCGGATCGCCTGGGCACGCATCAGCACGGCATTGGTCAGCACGCGAAAATCCTCGCGCACCCGCGAGACCAGATGACAGATCACGACACCGTCGAGCACGCCGAAGGGATGATTGGAAACAACGATGAGCGGGCCTTCGCGCGGCCATCGCTGGAGCGTATCGTTGTTACAGGCGATCTTCAGTTCCAGCCGCCGGACGGCCGCGTCCCAGAAGCTCTCGCCCGGCAGGGGGTTGGCGAGGTGATCGTCATAGAGCCATTTCAGATAAGGCTGGCCCGACATGCGCTCGATGAGCCGGATGAAGAAGCGCTTGAGGCGCGGATCATCCGGCTCGGCATAAGAGAAATCGTCCACATTCGCGTGCCGCGTCATGGCCATAGCATGGCAAAAACGCGGCCCGTCGTCATGCCCGGCTCATTGTTGTTGCGGTGGCTGGTCGGGATTTGCTCCCGGCAGCGCCACGCCGACATCGGCGGTGAACAGGGTCTCGATCACAAAGCTGTTCGGCAGATTCGCCGTGCGGTCGAGTTTCAGGTCGTTGTTGGCGACTGCTATCTTCAGCCCGGCCATGTTTTTCGGGTCGGCGAGCGCCTTGTTCAACGCGTTCTGACCCTGTTGCAGCAGCGGCGAGAAATCATAGGAATAGCTGTTGCCGAGCGTCGTGCCGAGATCGTGCGCGGCTTCGTCCGAAATGTCGTGCCACATCGGCGCGTCGATTTTTTTGGTCATGGTCACATTTCCCAGCCGGATGGCATGGCCGTCGTGATCGATGACGGGCGAGGCTGTGTACCAGATCGTTCCCGTTGCGCCGCGATGCCGGTCGGCCGAGTCGTTGCGCACGGTGATGCCCAGCGCCAGCTGGTCATGCGATGGAATGATTTCCACCTGCAGCGGCGTAACGTGTTTTTTGCCGGATTTGATGGGCTTGCCGACAATGCCGCCCGATCCGGCAGCCGCGAGCAACTGATAAGGAACGGGCAGGGGCAGCGCCACGGAGAAATGGCTTTCCTGGCCGGTGATGGCCACGTTCTCTGGCAAGGGCAGCGGCTGCGTGGCCTGCCCCTTGGACGATACGCCTGTCACCGCATCCAGCCGCGCCGTCATTTTGATACCGTTATCCATCGGGGTGATGCCCGTGACCGACAAGGCCTTCGGTTGAATGGTGACATAGACGGGCGGGTTCAGCAGGGGGACCGGCAGCGACCAGTTCTTCCAAACCTGTTGCAGCGGGCCACGAATGGCGTTGCAGGGTATCTTCTGATTGATCGTGTCGACCTGCCCGGCCAGCGATTTGTTTATCTGCTCGGCCATGACCGTGCCGGCAGGAAATTTCCACGGCCCGATACAGGCATTGAGGTTGTGACCGACATCCAGGCAGGAGCGGCCGAGAATATCGATATCGGGAGCCGTCCCCCACGCGAAATGCGCGGTGGGGTTTTGAACCTTCGGACAGAAGGATTTGTCGAGCATCACCTGGCCGGCGATGGAAACCACAAATGTTCCGCTGAAATTCTGGGTCGGGGTCTTGATGGCCCTCGAGAGTTCGCCGGTGAAATTTCCGGTGCCGGTGAATTTCACCGGCACGTCCAGCGTGATCCCGTCGCCGGCTCTTTTCACGACGATGTTTCCGTTGCGCGAAGCTGTCACATTCCAGTCGAAATCGGCACAGCCCTTGAACAGCGTGACCTTGACCGGCAGCGATCCGCCGAAGCCGACATTCTGGCAACCGATACGCGTATGGCCGGAACGCGGGCCGGCGAAACCGTCTGCCGCTGCATTCGCCGCCTGCGCTACCAGGCTGTAGGGAATCTCCACTGTCGGCGCGATGGTGCTTGTGTGCGCCTCGAACTGCATCGCTGCCGCGGCTTCGGCGGGTTTTTCGGTCAACAGCACCGGATTGTCTGCTGCGAAGGATTGCGCGATCGCGCCAATTCCAACGAGCGTGGAGAGGCAAAGCACATTTCGCGCGCCGGTAGAAAGGATTGCCATTATTTTTTCCCGCGGAAAATTCTCCCTCCATAACGCACGGGGCGGCGAATACGGGTCAACATAGGATGGATTCTGTGTTGACCCGCACTCGGCCTAAAGACTAGGGCCTGGTATCTGGCCCTGTGGCGGATAGGCCGGAAGCGGAGCCGGCGCCTTGGGCAACCCCACCGGATGCTTCTTGAGCTGTGCCATCAGATAGTTCACCGCCGTTTCGAGCTGCGCATCGTGGCCGGCCATCATCTGCCCGGGATCGGTGTCGACGGCGATGTCGGGATCGACGCCGTGATTCTCGATCACCCATTCCGATTTCAGTCCGTAGAGACTGTCTTCGGGCACGGTGATGTAACCGCCGTCGAGCAGCGACCAGTCGCCGCGAATGCCGCGCACGCCGCCCCAGGTCCGTGTGCCGATCAGCGGACCAAGACCGTATTTCTTGAAGTAATAGGGGAAGATATCGCCGTCGGAGGCGGAGTAACTATTTATCAGGCAGGCCTTCGGCCCCAGGATCAGCTGTTGCGGAATTGAAGTCGCGGCGGCTTCGCGATTGGTGGCAAGCCCGATCAGGATACGGCGTAGCCGCTCGAGGATGAGCTGGTCGATATTGCCGCCGCCGTTCCAGCGGTCGTCCATGATCAGCGCCTGCTTGTCCATCTGCGGATAGAAGTCGCGGACGAACTGCTCCATGCCGAGCGTTTCCATGTCCGACATGTAGATATAGGCGATCTTGCCGCCCGACAGCCTGTCGACAATGGCGCGATTGTGATCGATCCATTCCTTCTCGCGCACGGAGAGTTCGTTCTTGATCGGCTTGACTGTTACATTGTGCGGGTTGGCGCCGCCGGCATTCGCAACAGTCAAAGTCACAGGCTGATCGTCGACGCCGACAAACAGGCTGTAGGGATCGGCCGGCGCCTTCAGATCGTGTCCGTTCACCGCCAGCAGCACATCGCCCTGGTGAACATCGACGCCGGGTTCCGTCAGCGGGCTGCGATAGGCCGCGCGCGTGTTGTCGCCCGGATAGATCTTTGCAAACGCGTAGCGTCCGGATGCGGTCGGCGCGAAATCCACGCCCAGTTCGGCCGTCGCGACGTAGTCGGTGTTGTCGTCTTCGTCGCCGCCGCCGACATAGGTGTGCGAGTTGCCGAGTTCGCCCTGCATTTCGCCGATGAGATATACGAGATCCTGGCGCGAACCCACCAGCGGCAGGAGCTTCGCATAGGCATCGTGCACGCCCTGCCAGTTGGTGCCGTTCATCTTCGGATTGACGAAGAGGTCGCGTTCCAGCCGCCAGGCATTGTTGAACATCTCGGCCCACTCGGCTGTCGGCTGGACCTGCGTTTTCATATGTGAAAGATCGAGCGCTTTCGGGTCCGGCTTCTTGCTGTCCTCCGGCATTTTTGCGTCGATGATGTTGTAGTCGCCGCCGCTGTCGTCATCGTCGGAATCGTCCGCGCTTGCTTTCTTGTAGAGGATCTTCGTCCCGTCATAGGAAAGACTGTAGCTGTCCAGCTTCTCGGCCAGTGTTACATCTTTGCGCTTGCCGAGATTGTAGATGTGCAGCGCAGATTTCATGCGCGGCAGCGAGCCTTCCAGCGTCTGGGGCGGCTGGGTACGGTAATAGATATTATCGTCGTGGACATCGATCTGCGTGATGTCGGCGGATGGAATGGGCAGCGCCACCGTGCGGTTCATGAGGCCGTCGAAATCGATGTTCACCGCAGCAGAAGCGCCCGGTTTCCACGGCTTCGGTTTGTCTTCATCCGTGTCTTTCGAGCCGACGGCGCCCTCATCGGAGCGGGGCGCGAAAGGCGAGGCCACGTTCTTCCGCAGCGTCGCCACGTAGATCCCGTTCATCTCGAGCGTCGCGGTATTGAATTCCGTTTCGCTCAGCGTCGGGTTTTCGTGACGCGTCGAAACGAAATAGAGATACTTCCCGTCGGGAGAAAACACCGGCCCGAAATCATTGGCGAGGGGCAGGGACACGCGGACGGATTTGTTTGCACCGATATTGTCGATCCAGATGCCGCGCTGCTGATTGGTCCCCGTGACGCTGTAGGCCAGCCAGCGGCCGTCCGGCGAAAAATTCTCGTCGTGAATTTCGTTGAACTGATCCTGCGCCACCTGCGCGACGGCGCCGCTTCCGATGTCGAGCAGCCACAGGCGGTGATTGCCGTCCGAGAACGCGAGCCGCCTGCTGTCCGGCGACCAGATCGGCTGATAGTAGAAGCCGTTCTGGAAATGCGTGAGAATCTTCTCGGCGCCGCCTTCGGCAGGCCGTACGGCGATCTGCTGTTCGCCGTTCACATCGGTCGTATAGGCGACAGTCTTGCCGTCGGGCGACCACGTCGGATGGTCTTCGTCGGCATTGCTTGTACCGGTGATGTCGCGCGTCGCGCCATGTTCGGCCGGCACGGTGAACAGATCGCCGCGCGCGGAAAAGATCGCCCGCTTGCCGTTGGGCGCGAGGGCATAGTCGTTGTCGTTCGCCGTATCGACGTCGCGGATGCTCTTGCTGGCATCGACGAAGCGCGGTCCGGTGCGTGTTCCGTCGTCGGGCACGCTCACATTCAGCCGATGGAGTTTCTCCGAAGGCAGGTCGATGACCCAGAGCGCGCCGGCCTGCGCGAAGACGATGCCGTCGCCGCCGCGGCCTCCGGCACCGAGGCTCGGAAAGTCGATGTCGTAATTGGTGAAATGGGTGATCTCGCGGAACTGCTTCGTCGCGATGTCATAGACCCAGATGTTTGCACGCCGTTTGCTGTCGCGATCGGAGAGGAAATAAATGTGCTGCCCGTACCACATCGGGGCGGTATTGGTGCCTGACCAGTTGGTGATCTGGGTAAGCTTCTTCGACTGGAAGTCATACGTGTAAACGTGCTGCGACAGTCCGCCGAGATAGCGCTTCCAGGTACGGAAATTCCGGAAGATGCGGTTGTAAGCGATGGTGTGGCCGTCGGGCGCATATGTCATAAGGCCGCCCCGGTCGAGCGGCAGCGGCTGCTGCAGCCCGCCCTGCGACGGCACCGTGAACAGACGGCCGAACCAGCTGTTGAATGCCATCCGGCGCGAGAGGAAAACGATGTTCTTCGAATCGGGCGTCCAGGTGACGACCATATTGTCGGGGCCCCAGCGCGTCGGCGCACCCTGCACCACATCGGAATGGAAGGTGAGGCGCCTGGCCGTCCCGCCGCCGGCGGGCATGACATAGACGTCCTGGTTTCCCTGATAATAGCCGGTGAAGGCGATCTGGCTGCCATCCGGGGAGAAGCGCGGCATCAGATCATAGCCCGGGTCGGTCGTCAGCCGGTTCGCATTCCCGCCCCAGCGGCTCACCTGCCACAGATTGCCATGCGCCTCGAAGACGACCGTGCTGCCATGCAGCGTGGGAAATCGCATGAAAGCCCAGTTATGGGGATTCGCCGAAGCGGCCTGCGGGATGCCGAGCGCCGCCACAACGAGCGCCGCCCGGTGCAAGATCTGAACTTTCATGGGAAATCCTCGAATGGACCGGCCGTGCAAATCATCGGCCGGGGGAAGAAATCGAGCAAATCCCTTCCGCCAGGGCTTCGCAAGGACCTTGGCTCCCGCAATCCCCGCACAGCCGCCCCGATGGCAGCGCATGGGAGCAAACCGTCGCGGATCGCGACGGCGCCAACCGACACGCCCGGATAATCCCTGAGAATTTGCAGGCCGCCGAATGACTCTTCGAAGATCGCCCCAAAAATCCCTGAGGCGCGCATCATCCTGCCCCACAAGAGGAGGGTGGAAGCGCGAAGCTGTGTCTTCTGGAAAATCCCTGAGAAAGCCGATGCTGTACTTGCCATACCTCGCATCGCGGAATAATTCCCTGAGAATTTGTGGTATTCCCGCTGGTCCGGTAATCTGTCTCGCACGATGTTTTGCGTACTTCGGCAGGCGCGGCATGAGGAGAGTTTTCTGCCATGACGCGCCCTGCGGGAAAGATTCTCCTCATGCCGAGCCCATCGAAGCAGGCGCTGTGCAGATGCAGGCATCTTGTCGCCTTTGTTGTGCAACGAATTTGTCTCAAGAATTCCCTGGGAATTCTGCCGTGGCACAATCCTGGTCCGGTTGGCACCAAATATTCCCTGAGAATGTGCCTCTCGCCTGCCGCAGTTATTATTTGACGGTACCAAAGCGACAACTGTCAGTCTCGGTCGGCGGAGCACATTCAAGCCTGCGGACGCGCGTCGCCCTGCAGCAATCATGCGCAACAAATCTGGTTGGCAGTTTCGCCAACGACAACATGCCATCGAGCGAAACATATGTCAACCATTATGGTTATGTATATAACCAAATCCTTCGAGACGATGGTTTCGCACGAGTGATCTTCGGCCGGCCAACCGGTGCGCCACCGGGGGATGCTTCGCAGGCGCGCCGCGATGATTTCTCGTGCAGGTGACGCCTCCTGAATTTCCAAGACTACTACAGACGTGAGTCCATTGTACGATTTACAATTGTTCCGGACCGAACCGCTTTCGGTTTGCAAAGCCGCGCGTGGGTAGCGTGGAGAACCGTGATTATGCGTCATGCGGGCGGGCAACCCGGCTGACGCGAATCCAGAATTTGCTATGATTTCGGGGCGCGAAAAGCGTCCTTAAACCATTGGGGCGGCTTCTGCCGGGCGGGTTTGTGCTGGGCCTCAATAATACGGGTCGGCCGTCAGCCGCTGGGACACCCACCAGATATTTCCTGAAGGATCGCGGACGCCACCCTGCCTGTCGCCATAAGGCATGTCCCGTGCACTCATTATCTTTTCGGCACCGGCCTGTTCAGCTTTCGCCATCGTTGCATCGGCGTCAGCAACATAGAGGTAGAGCGCGGCCCGGCTCGCTGGGAACTGCTCCGAAGCTTCGCTCACCATAATGCTCGTCGTGGAAAACCGCAGCTGGCAATTGGCGACCCTCCCATCCGGAGCAGTGCTGCGACCTATCTCGCGAGCGCCAAATGCGGCCTCAAGAAAGCGCACATATTCCTCGGCGCCATCGGCGATGATGTATGGTGTTACTACGGCGAAGCCTTCAGGCACGTGCATCGCGTCTCTCCCATCGCCCGCAGCATACTGGCCGCGTCAGCGTCCGGCTGCAACTGCCCGATCAGGCCTTTGCCCGGCACCATCGCCCGGTGACGTTTGTGCCATAATGCCGGAAAAATGGACTGCCCGGGCGAGACGGGCGATGACAAGAAAGAGTGTTAATGAAAAGCGGCCCGCTCAGGCTATTCGGTCGCGAACAGATTCGAGGAGAATGATTTTGCCGCTTCCCGGGACCGGTCAATGAACCGCTGCATGCGTATCTCTGCATTCGCTGCTGCATTCCAGTTGTTGCTCACTATCGCCGTGGCAAGCGCCGGCGAACCTCTGCGCTGGGACTCCACCGGTCATTTGCTCGTGCCCGTTCTTGTGAACGGGACGGGATCCTATCTCTTCATATTCGATGTCGGCGCCGATCGAAGCGCGGTCTATCATGCGTTCGCGACGGCACATGGTTTGCCGAAAGGGCATCGCGGAGAACTCAGCGGCGCCGTGGGCAACGAAGCCGAAATGACGACACGAATCGACAGCCTGTCTCTTGACGGCCGGGCGATCCGGCATGTCGATGTCGATACCCTCCCGGATCGTCCGGATGGCGCGAAGATAGCCGGTGTTGCAGGTGTCGATTTCATGATGGATCGTCTGGTAGTCATGGACACAGGCTGTGCAAGCGTCGCGCTCCTGCCTGTTGGTACAAATCCGGCTGGAGTGGCGGGCGTTCATGCGAGTTTCGTCAAGGCCGGCGCCATTCACGACGGGAAGCAGCTGACTCTGCCGGTGTGGATCAATGGCGTCAAAGGCATGGCTACGCTGAATACGGGTGCGCGTGCGACAATGATCAATCGCAGATTTGCGCACGCCACAGGGATCAAGCCAGATTCCCCGGCATTCAAAAACGGACCAGCAGTCCGCGGCGCAACACAACGGATAATACAGTCGCGGATCAGCCCGATAGGTAACATCCGGTTTGCGGGCATGACACGGAATGGCGTCACGGCGCGTGTCGTGGATCTGCCCGTGTTCGACGACGCCACGTGGGCGGGCGGTCCGGCCATGAATCTCGGACTCGATCTGCTGCACAATACGCGTCTGACCGTCGATTACCGGCAGCGCAAATTCTGGATGGCGCCGTCGGCGTGCGCGCGGTGAAAGGAGAAAGCGGGCGTGAAAGGGAAATCGCTCAACGCACCGCGCGTGCGGCCATGGATTCGGGCGTGAACAGATTTGCCGGATGCGGCGCGGTGACTTTGTAGGACTGAGCCTGATCGTTGAACGCGAAGCCGTAGACATATCCGCCCAGTGACAAGTCATAAACGAACTGGCTGCCGAGAATAACGGCGGGAATTTCCGGCATGAGGTACATGCTTCCCTGGCCGAATTTCCACAGTTGGCCGTCGCCATCCCAGCCGTCGCTGTAGACGGCAAGCCAGGTATCCTCATCGAGATAGAGCCGCCGCCGCGCCACCACATCGTGAGCGCCGGGTTTCAGCGTGCCCTCGACCACCCAGACGCGATGCAGTTCGTAGCGCAGATCGTCCGGGTTGGCATGGTGGGGCCCGAGTATTTCCGGGGTGGGACGGGTGTAGAGACGGTTATTATTATAGGGGACGTACATCTCCTTCTTGCCGACAAGCCTGAAATCGTAACGGTCGAGGCCGCCGAAGAAGATGTAATATTCGTCGAGCGCTTCGAGGCCCGAGGCATCGGGATCCGGGGTGTCGTAGGTGATTCCCGGTCCGCGGCGCACGCGATGCTCGCCGGGCAGGATGCGCCAGGCATTGAAGCCGAACTTGGTGCTGTCGAGCGGCTGCCAGTCCAGATAGCCTTCGCCCACTTTGGAGGGCGGCGCCGTGTCGAGCCGCAAGGTCTTGAAGTAATAACCGCCCACCGATTGCGGCGTGGCGCCGGGATAGTAGTAAGGGAAATCGGTCGTCTCGCGGTATCCGGTGGCGAGTTCGGCGGAGCCGTCGGCGGATACGATCCAGGTCTTGAGCGAGACTTCGCGCGCCGGCCCCCAGAAGGCGAGGAGGTGATTCCACATCGCCTCGTAGCCGTTCTGCGGAATAGGAAAAGGAATGCCGCCCGCTGCGCCCTGCACGCCGTACGCGATTC
Organism: Rhizomicrobium sp.; assembly: GCA_036269235.1. GTDB lineage: Bacteria > Pseudomonadota > Alphaproteobacteria > Micropepsales > Micropepsaceae > Rhizomicrobium. Next base: position 110,435 of record DATASL010000017.1, on the reverse strand, counting down.
CTTCTGGTGCCGCATGCGCGCGGGTGGCGTTCAGATACACGTTTGCGTAGACGGATGCCGGCGCCGCGGCGCTGCGATGCGCCGGATAGACGTCCATCCGGTAGTCTGGATATTTGCGGAACAGCGCTTTTGCACCTTCCGGCAAACGATCCGCATAAGTGTCGAAATTCTTCGCGGTGATGGCAAATAGCGGCTTGTCACTCCCGAACGGGTCCGGGCGCACATCGCCTTCCCGGTAGCCGGACGGTGCGGTCGTGTAGCCGCCGGTCCAGGCTGGGATGGAATGATCCTTGTTGCCCGCGCGCTCGGCGCCCAAGGGCGTCAATTCTGTTTTAAGCCGGTCGGCCTGCGCGGCCGTGACAGCCGCCCGGGCGGGCATGACGGCGAGGCATGCCGAGGCGATTGCGGCGAGTATCGATATGACATGCCGCATTCGGCTTTGCTCCGGCGCGTTTGGGAAAATGCCCAGTTCCTGTATGTTCGCTTCTACCTCAGAAATCGAGCGGTGACACCGGGGGACGAGTTTGGAGCGGACGACCCCTGCGCGGGAGGGTATTTGCCGATCACGCCGGGCGGTCATAGGCGGCTGGCTGCTGCTTGCCTGCGCCCTGCCTTCCACCGCCCTTGCCGTCGATCTCTATCAGGACGATGGCTGGGACGTGCGCTGGGACAACACGCTCCGGTACACGGCGGATTTCCGTCTGTCGCATTATCGGCAATCCCTGGTTGCCGATCCGAATTCCGATGACGGCGACCGCAACTTCGCTCCGGGACTGATTTCGAACAGGCTCGATTTGCTGAGCGAGTTCGATCTGTCGAAAGGCCCATACGGCATCGATGTCAGCGGAACGGCCTGGTACGATACCGTCTATCACAACACCGACAGCAATGATTCACCGGCGACGTTCAATCCCTATTCCGTCCCGCATAATCAGTTCACGCGCTCTACGGAAAATCTGATGGGCGAAGACGCCGATCTGTTGAATGCGTTTGCCTATGGCAGTTTCGATGCGGGCGACTGGCCCATTTCCTTCCGTGTCGGCCGGCACACGCTTCTGTGGGGCGAGAGTCTTTTCTTTGCCGACAATGGAATTGCGGCAGGGCAGGCACCGGTCGATGCGATCAAGGCCGCCAGCGAGCCGGAAGCCGAAGCCAGGGAAGTCTATCTGCCGGTCAATCAGGTCTCGGCCACGATCCAGCCTTCGCCCGAGCTTTCCTTCAGCTTCTATCAGCAATTCGAATGGCGGCGGACACGATTGCCGGCAGCGGGAAGTTATTTCAGCGACGCCGATTTCCTCGATGCGGGCGGCGAGCGGATCATCGTCGGCCCGGAGCAATATCTCTATCGCACGCCGGATACGCGCGCCTCGGCATGGGGACAGTACGGCGCGGCAGCGCATGTGATGCTCGACGATGTCGATTACGGATTCTATGCGCTGCGCTACAATGCGAAAGAGCCCGAGATCCTGTTGTTTTCTCCCGGATATGCGCCGCCGGGCGCCGAACGCGTGGGTGATTACTGGCTGATATTTCCCGATGGCATCCAGGCCTATGGCGCAAGTTTCAGCGCGCCTGCCGGAGAAGACACGCTGGCCGGCGAAGTTTCCCTGCGCCGCAACATGCCGCTGATCAGCCAGTCTTTGTTCTCGGTACCCGGAAGTGGGGGAGGGGGAGGCTATGGCGCCTTCAGCTACGCCGCGATGCGCGGACCGGGGAGCACCGCACCGCCACCGCCTTCGCTCGATGTTTTATCCTATGCCGTGGGAGACACGCTGCAGGCGCAGCTTTCCACCGTGTCCGTGCTCTCACCCGGCCCGTTGTGGCAGGGCGCCGATCTGAGCGCGGAGATCGCAGCCAATGACCGGCTCAATGTAACAAGCGGGCTGGCCGAACTCTCCACCAGCCGCGACAGGTTTGCGGCGGCCTTCCGTGCCGTTCTGGCGCCGCATTATTACGAAGTCCTGCCGGCGCTCGATCTCTCGCTGCCGGTCGGGCTCGGCTATAATCTCATCGGCAATTCGAGCGTCGATTCGGCGATGAACCAGGGCGCCGGCGATTTCGAACTGGGGGTCTCCGCCACCTATCAGACGGTGTGGGAAGGCTCCATCACCTTCACCCATTATTTCGGCGCGCCCGGCAACCAGCCTTTCGCGGATCGCGATTTCATTTCATTGAGCATCGAACGGACGTTTTAAAACAGGTTGGGCGTGCATGTTCCGAGGTGCCGGGCAGCGTGGCAGGCCGCGCCCGAAACGGCAGCCGGCCAGCCGCAGACCGTATTGTACATTGTAATTTACGGCGAACGCCGAGGGTCGCAATGCAAATCGCGGGCTGCGCTCATTTGTGATGATGGCGGAATAAAGAGCGGCCGGCATTCGTCAATGTCAGATACTCCCCGGGCATGAAATGGACTGGCCGGACGGCCACCGCGTGCCGGCTTTTGGAATGTGTATGGTAAAATCTGTTTGTTTCAAAACGCCTTCGTAAACTTGCGCACCCGGACAGGGAATAATCCCCGACCCGTTCTCGTCCACCGGGCAAGGGCGGAACGGGTTCGACGCGTTCGCATCTGGCTGCCACCACGCGAAACCTCTACGGAGCTTGTGATGAGAACGGAAATTTCCTTCGCAATCGGCCTTGCGCTGCTTGCCTCCTCGGCATTGGCCGCTGATGGCGCGGGCAAGCCGCCTGCCAGCCCGGCGTTCAAAATTACCAAACTGGTCTCGAACCAGGCGGGAAAGGCAAAGAATACCGATCCAAATCTGGTCAATCCCTGGGGACTTTCGCAATCCCCGGGCAGCGGTCCCGTCTGGGTCTCCGACAACGGGAGTGGACTTTCTACTGTGTATACACAGGGTACGGGTAAGAACACTGGAACGGTTGTAACAATTCCCGATGGCGATCCGACGGGCCAGGTCTATGTTCCCGCGGGCGCCGGATTCAATGTAACGGAGAATGGAAAGAACGGCGCGTCGGTGTTTCTGTTTGATTCCGAAGCGGGTGTAATCACCGGCTGGGCGCCTTCGGTCGATCCGGATAACGCGATTATCGCCTATGATGGTTCGGCCAACGGCTCCGTGTACAAAGGGCTGGCGCTTGATACGTCGAGCAAGCTTCTGTTTGCCGCCGATTTCACTAACGATCAGGTGCAGGTATTCGACAACCAGTTCAACCTGAAAAGTTCCTTCACCGATTCCAGCCTCAAGGGGTATGGGCCGTTCGACGTGGCGATCATCAACGGCAGCGTTTATGTCGCCTTCGCCAAGCAGGGGAAGAAGTGCTGCGACGAGAAGGATGGTCCGGGGCTCGGATATATAGATATCTTCGGTGAAGACGGTACGCTCCAGAAACAGCTGGTAGCCAAAGGACATTTGAACGCACCGTGGGGGCTTGCCATTGCTCCCTCCACTTTCGGTACGTTCGCCGGCTCGCTTCTGGTCGGAAATTTCGGCGATGGCTGGATCAACGCCTACGACCCGGGCACCGGCAGCTATCTCGGCGCGTTGAGCGACAAGAAGGGCAAACCTCTCGCGATCAGCGGACTCTGGGCTCTGGACCCCGTGCCGAACGGCGACATCACATTCTCGGCCGGTCCCAATGGCGAGAAGAATGGTCTGCTCGGACTGATCACCGTCCAGAAATAGGCAAGCCTGCTGCGCTGCCTGGACCCGCCTTTCCGATGCGCAACATCGCGCGACAGCAGCGTGGCATGAGATACTCCCGGTCCTGACGGACCGGGAGTATCAATCATTCGCGCCGCACCCCGGTATCATGGGGCTGTTATGTCTGCTTGCGCGGCATGACGACAGATTTCGACAGTTCCAGCCTTTGTGACCAACCGTCCGACACCCAGGCATCTGTGGCAGGATGCGCTTGCCGATGTCTCACGACGTTTGGCCAATTCGGATTTCAGGGCGCGCAACAGCGCCTGCGCCGGCGTGGCAGCCCTGAAGGAAACAGCCTGTGCCGTCCCCCTTCGCCAAGCGGCAGCGAAAGCCTGTGAAGGTCCGCCCGAATTCAGTGGCGGTGACATAACGAGCTTGAACCCATATTCCGGCAGGTTTTCGCGGAACAGTTCAAGCGCGCGGGTCAGATCGGCGGCTTCGTATGCTGATTCCTGCATTGCATCCTGCGTCCCTGAAAGGAAACCAATACGGTTCAAATATAACCATATTGGGTTGACATTGCAAGAGCTATATAGAGTTGGCATGAGAGCGCCGCCGCGGACTGGGATGGGTGAAATGGGTCGTTTCGCTGGACGGACAGCAGGTGTTTTTGCCGCGGCTATCCTGCTGCTTGGCGCACAGGCGGCACAGGCGCGAGGCGCGCCGGATTCCTTTGCCGATCTGGCGAGCCGGCTTCTGCCGACGGTGGTGAACATCTCGACGAGCGAAACGCTGAAGGCCGCGCCCAATGGCGCGGTGCCGGATTTGCCGCCGGGCTCGCCGCTCCAGGATCTCTTCAAGGATTTGCAGAAAAACGACAAGCGGCCGCGCCATGTCGCAGCTCTGGGCTCGGGTTTCGTCATCGATCCGGCCGGCCTGATCGTGACCGACAACCATGTCATCGATGGCGCGGATGCGATCTCGGTTACGCTGAACGACGGCACCGTTCTGCCGGCAACGCTGGTCGGCCATGACGACAAGACCGATCTGGCTTTGCTGCGCGTGCATCCCAAGACGCCGCTGATAGCAGCCCAGTTCGGCGATTCCGATCATGCCCGCGTGGGAGATTGGGTCATCGCGATCGGCAACCCGTTTGGTCTCGGCAGCTCGGTTACGGCCGGAATTGTTTCGGCGCGCAACCGCGACATCGCTGCGGGGCCATATGATCAGTTCATCCAGACCGATGCGCCCATCAACCGGGGCAATTCGGGCGGCCCGCTCTTCGACATGGATGGAAATGTCGTCGGTGTGGCGACGGCCATCTTCTCCCCGACCGGCGGCTCTGTCGGCGTGGGTTTCGCCATCCCGTCGAACCTCGTACGCGACGTAATTTCTCAGCTCCGTGACTACGGCAAAATCCGGCGCGGCTGGATCGGTGTCCGCATTCAGGAAGTGACGGGCGAAATCGCCGAGAGCCTCGGGCTTGCCTCCCAGCAGGGCGCGCTGGTCGCGGAGGTCACGCCCGACAGCCCCGCATCCAAAGCAGGACTCGAGAATGGCGATGTGATTACAGGTTTCGACGGCAAGCCAGTTGCAGATTCCCGTGCTCTTCCGCGCGTCGTGGCTGAAACGCCCATCGGCAAGACGGTCAGCGTCGAGGTGCTGCGCAAGGGCACAAAACAGAATTTGCAGATGACCATCGCGAAGCTGGAGGATGCGCCAGCGCCGGTCGCTGCCGCCCAGTCGCAGTCTTCGACATCAAAGGGGACGTCGAAATTCTCTCAGCTCGGTGTCGTTCTCTCGCCACTGGGTCGCGAGCAGCGCTCGAAGTACAAGCTTGGCGCAGATATCCAGGGCGTCGTGATCACCGATGTCGATCCCGAAAGCTCGGCGGGCGATAAGGACATCCGGCCGGGCGATGTGATCGTGCAGGTGCAGAACCAGGCGGTACAAACACCGGAGGACGTGGACCGGCTAGTCACAGCGGATGGCAAGGCCGGTCGCAAAGCGGTGCTGCTGCTCATCAACCGTGATGGACAACTCGCTTATGTCGCGCTGCCTCTCGGTGATGCAGGATAGTTGTTTGCCGGAATGCGCATAGACGCGGTGCTGATTGCCGGCCCCACGGCGAGCGGCAAATCCGCTTCTGCTCTGGAGCTTGCCGAGCGCCTGAAGGGTGCGCTCGTCAACACCGATTCCATGCAGGTCTACGGGGAGGCGCGAATCCTCACGGCGCGGCCCGGCGAGGCCGCGTTATCGCGTGCGCCGCATCAGCTTTACGGTCACGTCAGTGTGCACGAGCCCTATTCGGTGGCGCGCTATCAAACCGATGCTCTGCGCGTCATGAATGATGTGCAGAACCGGGGAATGCTTCCTGTATTTGTCGGTGGAACAGGGCTTTATTTCCACGCCCTGACGGAGGGACTTGCGGCGATACCGCCAGTGCCGCAAGCCATCCGCGAGAAAACACGCGCGCGGCGTGCCGAGATCGGCGCGGAAGCCTTTTTTGCCGAGTTTGCGGCGCGCGATCCCGGGACCGCTGCACGTCTGCGCGCATCCGACACGCAGCGTGTATCGCGCGCGAGCGAAGTTTTCGAGGCGACCGGCCGTCCGCTTCTCGACTGGCAGCAAACACGCGGACCGGTTCCGCTGGCCGGCATGAGGCTGGCGCGCTTTGTCCTTTCGCCGCCGCGCGCCGAACTGCACCGGCGCATCGCCCTCAGATTCGAACAGATGCTCGCGGCCGGCGCGATCAAGGAAGCCGCGCGGCTGACGGATATCGATCCCGCGCTTCCCTCGGCAAAGATCCTGGGCTTGCGCGAACTCCTGCAGGTGCGTGATGGCGTTTCGATGCTGGACGTAGCAAAATCGGCGGCAACAACCGCGACGCGCCAATATGCCAAGCGCCAGCTCACCTGGTTCCGTCACCGCATGGCGGATTGGGACTGGATCGAGACGCCGGAGACGGATGAAATCGTAACGCAGATGCTCGCGCGGATTCGCGGACGGGAGTGAGAAGATGCAGGTCTATTACGAGCGCGATACCGATCCAGAACTGATCAGGTCCAAACGCGTCGCCATTCTTGGTTATGGAAGCCAGGGGCATGCACATGCGCAAAATCTGCGCGACTCCGGAGTTGCGGAAATTGCTGTGGCCGGACGGTCGGGTGCATCGCGCGACAAGGCGAAAGATGCGGGCTTCCGGATTGTTTCCAACACGGAAGCTGCCGCATGGGCGGATGTGATCGTGATGGGTGCACCCGACGAGACGCAGCCGCATATCTACAAACACGATCTCGCCCCGCATATGAAACAGGGCGCGGCGCTGCTGTTCATTCACGGCTTCGCGATTCACTTCCATCTGATAGAGCCGCGGCCCGATCTCGATGTGGTGATGGTGGCTCCGAAGGGCCAGGGCCATGCGATGCGCCGCGAATATCTGCGCGGCGGCGGTGTTCCGGGACTGATTGCCGTTCAACAGAACGCAACCGGCAACGCCCGCGATCTTGCGCTCTCCTATGCCAGTGCGATTGGCAACGGTCGTGCCGGTATTATGGAAACGACATTCCGGGAAGAATGCGAAACCGATCTTTTCAGCGAACAGGCGGTGCTTTGCGGCGGGTTGGTGGAGCTGATCCGCGCGGGTTACGACACGCTGGTCGAAGCCGGGTATGCGCCTGAGATGGCCTATTTCGAATGCCTGCACGAAGTGAAGCTGATCGTCGACCGGATCTATGTCGAAGGTATTGCGCGCATGAACACCGCCATCTCGAACACGGCGGAATATGGCGAGTATGTTGCGGGCCCGCGCATCGTCAACGACGCGACACGTGCCGAGATGAAACGTATCCTGGTCGACATCCAGTCCGGCCGCTTTGCGCGCGACTGGGTGCTTGAGAACATGGCCGGCCAGCCTTCGTTCAAGGCCATGCGTGCCCGCGCCGCCGCGCACCCCATCGAAGAAGTCGGCGAGCGCCTGCGATCAATGATGCCTTGGCTGTCGGAAGGTGGGCAGATCAAGCCGGACAAATAGTTTACAGGTTCGACGTTGATGACGCTTCAACCGAACCGCAGCGAAAAGACGGCGCCTCCACCGTCGGCTTCGCTCAGTTCCAGCGTTGCGCCGTGAACGGCTGCGATCTGGCGTGCGAGAGTGAGACCGATTCCGGTACCTTCGCGCTTCGTCGTAAAGAACGGTACGAAAACGGTTTCGCGCAACTCCGCTGCAATGCCGGGTCCGTTGTCGGTCACGCAGATAACTATCCGGTTCTCGAAGTCACGAAAGGCGCTCAACACGATGCGTGCATCGGCGCGCCCCGCCAGTGCCTGCATGGCATTGCGCAGCAGATTGATCAGAGCCTGATCGAGCAGCTCGCCGTCGGCCACGAGCTCAAGCGGCTCCGGCTCCACGCGAACGACAAACACAATTCCGCGCGCCTTCAGTTCATCGGCCAGCAGAAGCTCGATGCGCGCAAATATCCGGCGCAGACGCAATGACTCGGAGTGTGCGACGAGCCTGCGGCTCAGATGACGGTATGTTTGAACGAAATGCAGCAGCGCTTCGCTCCGGCGCGCTACCGTCTCCAGTGCAGTGCGCGCATCTGCCAGCGGAACGGCCAGCGCGTCGTCCGGCGAGAGTGACGCATGTGCCTGGTCCACGAGATCCGAGGCAGTTGCCGAAAGAGATGAAATCGGCGTGAGTGAATTCATGATTTCATGCGCAAGCACGCGGATCACGGATTGCCAGGCCGCAAGTTCCTGTGCGTTCAATTCCGTTTCGATATTTGAGAGCGACACAAGGCGGATCGCGTTGCCGCCTGTGATGATTTTTGTCGCCGAGGCCTTGAGGTGCAGCGGTCGCGGACCACGCTCCATGACAACCAGTTTTGCGCGTTCGGGCGGTAAATTCGCCAGTGCATCGGCAAAGCCCGCGCCAAAGCGCGCCAGCTCCGAAGCGCTTTCGATGCGCGAGCCAAACAGGCGCCGTGCAGCGACATTCAGCAATTGTATGCGTCCGCCGGCCGCGATCGAAAGCAGTGCGACCGGAACATGAGCAACCACAGCCTCCAGATAACGGGCCTGCTCTTCGCGTTCGCTGCGACTCGCGCGCACCCTGTCCATCAGTCGACCCATCGCAACGCCGAGCTCCGCGAAGCCGGAATCGCGACCGAGAATTCCGAAGCTGCGTGACGTGTCGTCATAGGCGACGGCATCGAGAAAACGGGCCAGCTCGCGATTCGTCGAAGTGGCGAAATGAGCCAGCGACACGCCTTGCGCGATCGCGGCGATAATCAGCAGCGCGGTGGTAACGTACCAGTGTGCGTGCGCGACCGCCCAGGCCAAAGCCGCAAGTGTGAGAAACAGCAGCCAGACACGCCAGGCGATCCCGAAGGAGAAGGAATGGAAGGCGCGGGTCATGCACGTGTGCCGCAAGGATGCCTGGAACGTGCAAATGCGGGCCGCGTCGGCAAACTACCGTTGTTACAGCCCATGCTTCTCCATCCGGCGATAAAGAGCTGGGCGCGTAAGACCGAGCGCGCGGGCAGCATGGCTGATGTTGCCCCCGTGTTTTTCCAGCGCGCGACGGATGGTGTCGCGCTCGACGGAACCGAGCGCCAGATGGCCTTCAGCAACCGGTGTTTCTGCGACCAATCCGAAATCGCCGGCGTCCAGCGTTGCGCCGGGCGTAAGAATCATCGCGCGCTCCACCGCATGGCGCAGTGCCCGCACATTGCCGGGCCAGTTCGAAGCTACGAGCGCATCGAGCGCTGCAGCAGCTACGCGTTTCTTCGGCATGTTATATTTTCGCGCATATAATCCGATGAAGTGCTCGACGAGCAGCGGAATGTCGTCTGCGCGATCACGCAGAGCCGGCAGTGAAATCTCCACCGTGTTGATGCGATAGAACAAATCCTGGCGAAAAATCGTGGCATCGCTTAATTGCGAATTCGACAGATTTGTTGCCGCGATCAGGCGCACGTCCACCGATATTGGCCGGTCTCCACCAACCGGCACGATCTCGCGCCGCTCCAACGCCGCCAGCAATTTCGATTGCAGATGCAGGGGCACGTTACCGATCTCGTCAAGGAATAAGGTGCCCCCGGCAGCGGCACGAAACCGGCCGATGCGATCTTCCTTGGCATCAGTGAATGCACCGCGCTTATGTCCAAACAATTCGCTTTCAAACAGAGCGGCGGGGATGGCACCGAGATCGACATGTATGAACGGCTCGCCGGCCCGTTGCGACAGACGATGAAGTTCGCGCGCGACCAACTCCTTTCCGGTGCCATTCTCTCCCAGTACAAGAACATTTGCTTCGGTGGGTGCGGCGCGTCCGATGAGCTCGAACAAGCGCAGCATCGAAGGCGAGGCACCAATCAGTTCCGAGCCCGGGCGCGGCCCTGAAAGCGTGGCCGCGAGTGCGCGATGACGCTGACGCAACTCATTGGCTTCGATACGGGAGCGGCGAAGATTGGCGGCAGCCGAAAGCGTTGCAACCAGACGATTGTTTTCCCAGGGCTTGACGACGAAATCTGCAGCACCCTGTTTCATAGCCTGTACGGCCAGTTCGACATCGGCATGTGCGGTGATGAGCACCACGACCGCATCAGGATCGAGCGCAACGATTTGGGTCAGCCATTGCAAACCTTCCGTACCTGATCCCGCACCCACTGCGAAATTCATATCGAGCAACAAAACGTCGAATGCGTTCCTGCGCACCAGTTCCGGCAACAGCGATGGGTCGTCGCCTGTGCGGATGTCGGCGAAATGCCGCTTCAGAAGCAGCCTGGCCGCAGTGAGCACGTCTGGCTCGTCATCGATGATCAGGATGCGGGCAGGAGAGAGCATACTGTACAAAACCGGACAGTGATCGGCACGTACTGTACGGAAGCGGGCAGGAACGACAAGAGGCGACAGGTCCAGACAGCATTTTTGCCGCGAAATGCCTCTGGTCCCAGAATGGCACGGTTGATGCTACCTGCCGGGTATGACGAACCCCAAGCGCGGTTTCGCGCGCCGCGAGCGTGTAGTTCACATGGTCGGCCAGGAACCTGCAACCGCAACCGGCGGCAGCGGAATGGATCGCAAGCTTAAGCAGGTGCCGCGCTGGCGCCGCTACGCGCCTTACGCGATCGCGGCAGTGATCGTGCTCGGCGTTGCGATCTGGCTTCTCGCTTCGACAGGCGGGAGCGTTTATCGCGTTCCTGTCGACCGTGTGACGATTGCGAATGTGACGTCGGGGCCGTTCGAAGATTTCATCGCCGTACGCGGCAATGTTGCGCCGCTGCTTACCGATTATCTGACAACGGCTGAGGGTGGGACCGTCCGCAAGAAACTCGTGGAGGACGGGGCGGTTGTGACAGCGGGGCAGGCGATCGTCGTGCTTTCCAACAATGCTCTCGAACTACAGGTCGCCGCCCGTGAAGCCGACGCGGCCCAGCAGATCAGCGGGCTGCAGAACACCGAGTTGCAGGTGGAGCAGGCAAATTACTCTTACGAACGCGACCTGCTCGATGTCCAGCATCAGGTCCGCAAGCTGAAGGCGACGCTGGATCGCGACGAAGTGCTCCGCAAGGGCGATGCCTTGCCCGAAGCAACCTACGAATTCGATAAGGAAGACTATGCCTATGAACTGCGCTTACAGTCGGCAACGATTGCTTCGCGCGATGCAGAGCAGAAGGTGCGCAACGCACAGCTCACGCAATTGCTCGATGCACTGGCGCGGTTGAAATCGAATGCCGCCGCCGCCGAAGCCAGCCTCGATTCCCTTACCATCCGTGCACCCATGGCGGGCCGGCTCACGGCATTCGATGCGGAGATCGGCGAAGCAAAAGCGCAAGGCGCCGTGCTGGGCCAGATTGATTCACTCGACAAGTACAAGCTGACGGCCCAGGTGGACGAATTTTATCTCGGCAAGATCATTCTTGGCCAGGATGCATTGTTCACCATCGACGGATACGACTGGCACGCGCGCATCGCGAAGATTTATCCGCAGGTGGCGAACGGCACCTTCAAGGTCGATCTCAAATTTGCAGGAACTCCACCGGCCGGCATTCATGACGGGGAAGCGGTGGATATGAAAATCGAACTCGGCGGCGCCGCGCGCGCCATCATGCTGCCGGACGGACCTTTCTATCAGGACACCGGAGGCAACTGGGTCTTCGTGGTGGCGCCGGATGGGCAATACGCCACGCGCCGCATCGTGCGTCTTGGTCGGCGCAATCCGCAATTTGTCGAAGTGCTCGACGGGTTATCGCCGGGCGAGCGTGTCATCGTGTCGAGCTACGAAGCTTTCACCAAAATGGACCGCGTCGAATTCCAAAAGCCTGGCGGCGGCAGTTCCTGATACCGGAGGATGGAATGATCAGGCTCAAGAAACTGAGCAAGGCCTACACAACGACCGAAGTGGAGACGATGGCGCTCCGCGATCTCAACCTGGAAATCCTGCCGGGTGAGTTCGTCGCGGTCATGGGACCATCCGGATGTGGAAAATCGACATTTCTGAACATTGTCGGCATGCTCGATACACCGTCCTCCGGCGAGTACTGGTTCGGCAACGAGAACGTCGCCGGCTATTCGGAGGCGAAGCTGTCACAGCTGCGCAAGAACTCGATCGGCTTCGTGTTCCAGAGTTTCAATCTCATTGACGAACTGAACGTGCAGGAAAATGTCGAGCTCGCGCTCCTCTATCACGAGGATGTTTCTTCGGGCGAACGGCGCCGGCGCGTACGCGAAGCATTGGAGCGCATGAAGATTGCGCATCGCGCCAGGCACATGCCGCAACAATTGTCGGGCGGTCAGCAGCAGCGCGTGGCGATTGCGCGCGCCGTGCTGGCGCGGCCCAGGCTCATCCTCGCTGACGAGCCGACCGGAAATCTCGATTCGGCCAATGGCGAGGAAGTGATGCAACTGCTGACGGATCTGAACGAGGAAGGCACGACCGTGGTGATGGTCACCCATTCCCATCCTCATGCCGAATACGCCCATCGCATCGTCAACCTGTTCGACGGCACGATCGTCTCCGAAGACCTTCGCGCGGTGGCGTAATCGCGATGTGCAGGAATCAACAAGCGCACTGCACAAGCGGCAATGCGTCATTCGACAGGCGGGCCTAGGAGATTTGTACTTGCATCGGCACCAATGGCGGTAAGGCTTTTCTCATGCTGAGCTTGTCGAAGCATGCAAGAGGGCGGTCCAGCAGGACCGATTGATCCGATGCTGCGTAATTACCTCGTTACGGCGCTCCGCAATTTCTCCCGGCACAGGCTTTACGGCTTCATCAACATCGCCGGCCTCGCCGTGGGGCTCGCCTGCGCGATCTTTATCGTACTTTTCCTGCGCGATGAGTTGTCATGGAACAGCTGGATCCCCGGAAGTGCAAATATCTGGCGCGTCGAGACGACCTTGGCTTTTCCGGGCGGCGCACCGGAGAGGGAGGCAACAGTACCGTTTCCGCTCGGCGCTGCCATGCAATCCGGCATCCCGGAAGTCAGGGCGGCGGCGCGCCTTGTGCCGGAGGACATGACCGTCAAATCCGGCGACCGGCAGTTTCCCGAAACGATCGCCTACGTCGATCCTGATTTCTTCACGATTGTGCAGCTGCCATTCCTTCGCGGCGAAGCGCGCGACGCTCTTGTCGGTCCTGAGTCCGTCGTGCTTACGGAAAGCGCGGCGCACAAATATTTCGGCGCTGCCGATCCGGTCGGACGCACATTGACTGTCGAAGGCAAGTACCCGCTGATCGTGACGGCAATCCTGCGCGACCCGCCGCATAACAGCGATTTCCAAGACCCGATCTACGTCTCCAACAAATCGAAATCCGATGGGTTCGGCGATAAGGAGGAATGGTTCAGCCCTGAAAGCTACACTTACGTCGAGCTGCTCCCGGGGGCGTCGGCCGCAAATATCATCGCGAAAGCGCAGCGCATTCTTCGCCGCTATGCCGATCCTTCCGTCTATACCAAAACAAATCTGACTGGCGATCAGATTGTCCGCACGCGGCTCACGCGGTTGCGCAGCATGCATCTGGTGGGCGACGAGAACGGTTATCACGAGGCGGGAAGCTGGACGACGGTCTATGGCTTTGCCGGCATCGCCGCGCTGGTCCTTGCGATCGCCTGTTTCAATTTCACCAATCTCGCGACCGCGCGAGCAACGATGCGCGCGCGAGAGACGGGCCTCCGCAAAGTGGTCGGCGCAAAGCGCATCCAGCTCGTCGTACAGTTTCTGGCTGAGTCCGTCCTCACGGCGCTGCTGGCATTTGTACTGGCGCTCGCGTGTGTCGAGGTTCTACTACCTGCCTATGATGGATTTCTGGCGCGTCCGATTTCATTTTCCGGCCCCGGTGACTGGCTGCTTGCGCTCGATTTTGCCGGCGCCGCCGTTCTGACCGGACTGCTTGCCGGGATTTATCCCGCACTTGTTCTGTCCGGTTTTCGCCCCGTCGCCGCTTTGCATCCGGGTGCAACGGGACAGGCCGGTTCCGGTCTCCTGCGCACGGGCCTTGTGGTGCTGCAATTCGCAATCTCCATTGGGCTCGGCGTGGCCGCGCTCGTGGTGTTCGCGCAGATTCGGTACGCGCACCAGGTCGATCTCGGTTTCGATCGTGACAACATGGTGGTGCTCGAAGGAGCTGATAACCTCACGGAAGCGGCGAGGCAGAGCCTGATACATCAGCTGGTAATGAGTCCGAACATCGCGGGCGCAACCGAATCCAGCGCCGCACCTTTCCACGGGTTATGGCAGGGCATCGACGCGGTCATTCCCGGCGGCACACAAACTCTCGGCCTGCGAATTCTGACCGTTACGCCGGATTTCTTCGGCGTCTATGGCATGAAGCTTCTTTCGGGACGCCTTCTGTCAACGAGCCGCGGCGGCGATGTCAGCACGGAGCAGTCACATGGTAGCGATTCGGTGTCGATCGGCGAGAATGTCCTCGTCAACGCCGCTGCCGCGCAGAAGCTGGGTCTCACACTCCAAAGCGTTCTCGGACAAATTATTCGCATAGGTGCGCGCCGCGTGCCCGTGCGCATCGTAGGCGTTGTCGCCGATGCGAAATTCTACGGCGTCCGCGAGACCGTCGATCCATCGATCTATGTTGATCGCCCAGGCGAGTTCCTGGTGATTTCGGCGCGCGCGAAGGCTGGACACACCCAGCCTGCACTCGCCGATATCGACCACACCTGGCGAGAGTTCGCGCCAACCATTGCGCTGCGCCGGCATTTCCTAGGCGACAGCTTCGACAAGATGTTTGCGTCCGCCGCGAGGCAGGGCGCGATGATCGGTCTCTTCATCGCCATCGCGATCTTCATCGCTTGCCTCGGTCTGTTTGGCCTGGCTGCGTTCAGCGCAGAACGGCGCACCCGCGAGATCGGCGTGCGCAAAGTATTTGGTGCGCGTACCGTCCAAATTCTCGGTCTTCTGCTCTGGCAGTTCTCGATCCCCGTATTGATCGCAAATCTGATCGCTTGGCCTATAGCTTGGTATTATTTGCAGGAATGGCTGGAGAGCTATGCGTACAGGATTGCGCTTAGCCCTTTATATTTCCTGGTCGCCGGTGTGGCTGCACTGGTGATCGCATGGGTCACCGTCATCGGCCACAGCTTCATGGTCGCCCGCGCCAATCCCGTCCATGCGCTCAAATACGAATAGGAGCTGCCATGCTGCATAACTGGCTCGTCACCGCCTTGCGCAATTTCGCACGGCACCGGCTATACAGCTTCATCAACATCGCCGGCATGGCGCTGGGGCTTGCCTGTGCGACTTTCATTATCCTTTTCCTGCGTGACGAGCTTTCCTACGATACCTGGATTCCGGGCACCGAAAATCTCTACCGCGTCGAAGGATGGTTCTATTTTCCGGGGCGTGGTGTCGAGCCGGCGGGTGCAATTCCATTCCCGGTTCCTTCGGCCATGCTGGCGCAAATTCCGGAGGTGCAGGCCGAAACCCATTTGATCAACGAGCAAATGACGGTGGCAGTGGGCAACCGTCAGTTCTCCGAAGAACCGGATTTCGTCGATCCCGGATTTTTCAAGGTCATTCAACTGCCGCTCGTGGCGGGCGATCCGGCCCGCGTGTTCTCGCAGCCTGAATCCGTCGTGCTGTCACAAACGGTCGCACGCAAATATTTCGGCGATGCCAATCCCGTCGGGCGAACCGTCCTGCTCGACGGCAGGCACACGCTGGTCGTCACCGGCGTATTGCGCGACCTTCCGCATAACACGCAACTCGACATCGACCTGCTCATTCCAAACACTTCGGTTGCCGACAAGCTGCCGCAATCGGAGAAACAGTCATGGGAGAATATCGACGGTTTCGGCTATGTACGCCTGGCGCCGGGGGCAGCGCCGGATACGGTTGTTCGGAAGCTGAACCCCATTCTGGACCGCAATATCGACGCCGCCAAGGATCTCGGCCCGAACATCCGCGGCAGCCAGGCGTTGCAGGTGCATATGGTGCCTTTCCGCGAAGTGCATCTTTCTTCGGACAAACATGGCGGCATGCGGGCGGGCGGGAGCTGGGCGACGGTTTATGGATTTGCCGCAATCGCAGCACTGATTGTTGCGATTGCCTGCTTCAATTTCATGAACCTCGCCACCGCCAGGGCCATGATGCGGGCCCGGGAAGTTTCGCTGCGCAAAGTGGTGGGAGCAAAGCGGTTACAGCTGGTAGCACAATTCCTCGGCGAGTCCGTTCTGACTTCGACGATTGCACTTTTGATCGCCCTCGCTGCAGTGGAAATCCTGCTGCCCGCGTATGACAGTTTCCTCAACCGCCCGATACGACTGGATTACCCTGGCGATTGGGTACTAATTTCATCCCTGGTTGGCGTTGCAGTCATAGCGGGATTGCTTGGCGGCATTTATCCCGCTCTCGTACTCTCCGGATTCCGGCCAGCCGCGATACTGAAGGCGAATACATCGGGTCAGTCGGGCTCGGGACTGTTGCGCACATCGCTCGTCGTGTTCCAGTTTGCGATCTCGATCGGACTCGGCGTGGCCGCTCTCGTTGTCTTCGCGCAAATCCGTCACGCGCGAGAAATGGATCTCGGTTTCGATCGTGCAAACATGGTGATTGTCAGCGGCGCGAATGAGATGCCGGCCGCTGCGCGCGACAGTTTCGTGCACACTCTGGGGGCCGATCCGGCGGTCGAAGGTGTTACCGAGTCGGGCGCTGTGCCCTTCATGAACGATATCACCATTGAGGACGTTAAATTGCCGGGACGGCCGGAAACGTCATTCTTCCGCACTATCGACATGGGGTTCGATATGCCGCACGCATATCGGATACGCCTCCTTGCCGGGCGTCTGCTGTCGCTGTCGCACGGTGCTGACACGAATTCGGACGACAAGAATGGAGGGTTTCAAACCGGCCATAGCATTCTCATCAACGCCGAAGTGGCACGCCGCTTCGGTTTCAATGCGCAAAGCGCGCTGGGGAAGACGCTCATTATTCGCGGCGGCCGGATGATCATCGTCGGCGTCGTTGGCGATGTGATGATGGATGGTGCGCGCGAGCTTTCCGCTCCCCTTATTTATTACAACAGCCCAGCGCATCTCGACACATTTTCGATCCGCATCAAGCCCGGACAGACCGCTGCTGCGCTCGCAGCGATCGATCGAACCTGGTATGAATTCGCACCCACCACCGCGATCCGCCGGCGGTTCCTCAGTCAGTATTTCGATCGTCTTTTTGCCACTGACGTGCGGCAGGGCGCGATGTTCGATGTCTTTGTCGGTATCGCGATCTTTATTGCGTGTCTCGGTCTGTTTGGTCTCGCCGCATTCAGCGCACAGCGGCGCACGCGGGAAATTGGCGTACGCAAGGTCTTTGGCGCGCGCCGGCGCGACCTCGTGCGGCTGCTTCTGTGGCAGTTTTCCATTCCGGTGCTGATCGCGAACGTGATTGCGTGGCCCGTCGCATGGTATTATCTGCATAGCTGGCTCGAGAGCTATGCCTATCGTATCGCCCTTAGCCCGCTTTATTTCCTCGCTTCCGGTATCGCTGCACTGGTGATCGCATGGCTCACCGTGATCGGACACAGTCTGGCGGTCGCCCGCGCCAACCCGGTCCATGCGCTCAGATATGAGTAGGAAGGCCGATCAACTCGGCATGGTTCAGGCCGGGTTTTCCATGCTGAACATGCCAGTATCGTCGTCATAGGCGAAGAGTTCGGCGAAACGCGCCCAGCCGATCACGGCGCTCAGCGTTTGCTCTGCCATATCGGGCGTCATGTGATCTTCGAGTTCGTCGACGAAGCGCGATTTGGGCGCGGTGTGGCTGTCGCGTTCATCGAGCACCCGGCGGATATGGGCGGCGAAAGGCACGTAACGGATCAGCAGCCGGGCGAAGATGCGTTTGCGCTCGTCGGTTTCTTCATTGGCGAAACGCTTGCCGGTTTCGGTGAGTTTGATTTCGGCTTCTTCGACTTCCGCCATGCGAAGAAGTTGCAGCGTCTCCACCACAGGAAACAATTCGTCGATCTCCATCTGCAAATCCGACGCGATATCGGGCAGGTCGGCTTTGCCGTTGTAAGGGGAGGCCCAGACCGCTTCGATGAGACCCGATATAAGCCCTACGGGAACTTCGGGCAGGATCATCGCAAACCCGGTTCCCGCGATGCGATCGAGCTTCGGTTCCTTGTCGCGGCGTGCCGTCATCTCGATATAAATCTGGTCGACCAGCGCGCCGAAAGCCGGATCCTGACGGTCGCGCGGCTGCCGCATGGGCACCTTGATCTCGGTGACGATGCGGCCCGGATTGGTGGAGAAAAGCAGCACGCGGTCGCACATCAGTACCGCTTCTTCGATGTTGTGCGTCACCAGGATCACGCCTTTGATCGGCAACTGTCCTTCGGACCACAATTCGAGAAAGTCCGTGCGCAGGTTTTCCGCGGTAAGTACGTCAAGAGCGGAAAACGGTTCATCCATCAGAAGTATGTTGGGATGCACGACAAGAGCGCGTGCAAACCCGACGCGCTGGCGCATCCCGCCCGAGAGCTCGCGCGGATAGGCGGATTCATATCCATCGAGACCGATGAGATCGATCGCCTGCAATGCGCGCTTGCGGATCTCATCATTGGGAAGGCCCAGCGCCTCGAGTCCCAATTCCACATTCTCGAGCACCGTGAGCCAGGGAAAAAGCGCGAAGCTTTGAAACACCATCGCGATGCCGCGCGCCGGGCCATCGACTTGCCGGCCGAGATAGCTGACAGTTCCTCCGCTGGGGTTGGAGAGCCCTGAAATCAGACGAAGCAGGGTCGACTTGCCCGACCCCGAGCGCCCCAGCAGGCCGATGATCTCGCCTTCCTGTAAGGTCAGATCGACCCCTTCGAGCACCGAGAGTTCACCACCGCCTGCCTTCGGGAAAGCGCGATAGACATTTTGAACTTCGAGCAGAGCGGGGCTGTCCATTGGGGCCTCCTCAGGTGAGCCGGTATTTGCGTTCGGCGTACCAGTAAAGCGGTCGCCAGAATATCCTGTTGGCGAGTGCCACGAATGCGCTCATGACTGCGATGCCGAGCACAATGCGGTGAAAGTCACCGGCATCGGTTGCATCCTTGATGTAAGCGCCCAGGCCGTGAGCCTGCAAAGTGTGAGATCCCCAGTTCACCCATTCTGCGGCAATGGCGGCGTTCCACGAACCGCCGGACGCCGTGATCGCGCCTGTGACATAGAATGGGAAAACGCCGGGCAGACCGATTTTTCGCCACCAGAGCCAACCGCGAACCTGAAAGTTTGCGCCCGCGTCGCGCAGTTCCGACGGCAACCCCGTGGCACCGGCAATGACATTGAAGAGAATGTACCACTGCGTCCCAAGCACCATCAGCGGCGAGAGCCAGATGTCGGGATTCAAACGAAACGTGACGATTGCCGAAACCGCAAACGGAAAAAGGATATTCGCCGGAAACGCAGCCAGGAACTGGGCTATCGGCTGAACCAGACGGGAAAGTTTTGGTCGCAAACCGACATAGATGCCGATCGGCGTCCAGATCACGCTTGCCAGCGCGATGAGAACAAAGACGCGGACCATGGTTGCAAGACCGAGCAGACTGGCCTGCAGCACGTCGGACCAAGAAACTCCGGCGGAAACAAATGCAATGACGCGCCAGGACGCATACAGCAGGATGAGTGTCAGCAGCCCGTACCAGAATATGTCGCTGACGCGCGCCCACGCCGATTTGCGCGACGCGGGAGGAAGCATCTGCGGCGGAGGCGCCAGACGGTACGACCAGCGCAACGCCTGCTTGAACGGTGCGGCGACGGCGTCGATCAATTGCGAGCGCCGGAACATGGTCAGCACCCATGACTGGGGCGGTTCCTCATTTTGTTCCTGTTCGAAACGGAAACGGTCCGACCATGTGACCAGCGGTCGAAACAGCAGCTGATCGTAAATCAGGATGACGACCAGCATTGCCGCCACAGCCCAGAAAATGGCACCGAGCTGCCGCCGCTCGATTGCGAGAGCTATGTAGGATCCGATTCCGGGAAGCGTGATTGTCGTATGCCCGACGGTAATCGCCTCGGACCAGACGACAAAGAACCAGCTGCCGGACATCGACATCATCATGTTCCAAACGAGGGAAGGCATCGCGAACGGCGTTTCGATGCGCCAGAATCGCGCCCAGGCACTCAGGCCAAAAACGCGGCCCGCTTCTTCCAGCTCCGGCGGGACCGTGCGGAGCGATTGATAGAAGCTGAAGGCCATGTTCCAGGCCTGGCTCGTGAAGATCGTGAATATCGCGGCAAATTCGGCGCCCAGGACACGGCCGGGGGCGAGGGCAAGGAAAAACAGATAGGTAACGGAGAGATAGCCAAGGATTGGAATGGATTGCAGTATATCCAGGAGCGGAATGAGCACGGCACCGGCCCGCGCACTTTTCGCCGCCCATGTCGCGTAGGTGAAAGTGAACAGAAGAGAGACGGCGAGCGCAGCGAGCATCCGCAATGTCGTGCGCAGGGCATATTCGGGAAGCGCCCAGGGACTAAGCGAAAGCGGGTTGGATTTCAGCGTTGCAAGCGGAGCAACGAGGCTCCGGCTCTCATCGGCCAAAATAGCAATCGCGCCGAAGACAAGAATGGCCGCCAGAATATCCCAGCGGCCGGGCAGGAGGCCGCGGGCGCTGATCGAGACGGGCGGCAGTATTTTCATCCGCTGGCCTTCGGCGATCTGTTCAACGACGTAAAGGAGAGAGCCCCCGGCACGCCCCGCGCGCACCGATGGGAACTTGCCATTTCGTGCCGGAAAACGGGGCTCAATGCAATGAGGCGTTGCGATGAATGATGCGCAGAAAAACGATCAACAAACCTTTGAGGCGACGGTACGATCCGGGGTCGCAAACTATTGCGCCGCGCGCGACGTTCGGCGTAAAAGCTTCGCGACGTGTCAGACGCGTGAATGCGCGCGCCAGAGGGCAACCCGTCAGGTCAGCAAATCGTCATCTCGACGCTGCCGCCAGGCCAGGAGAGAAACGCGTGCCGTGACGGTTTCACGGCAACTCGGCAAAGTTCGGGCAAGCGCCGGACCGTCGGGACAGGGCTCGAACGGGATCGGGGCAGGACGGAACGCGTAGGCAGGCGTGCAGGCAACGGGGCGCGCCGCTGGAAAGGAACGGGCATACAGAGCATGTTCGGCAGCCTACTCGGCATATTGTCGAGTGACATGGCCATCGATCTCGGAACGGCCAATACCCTTGTTTATGTCAAGGGTCGCGGGATCGTCCTGAACGAGCCGTCGGTAGTCGCCACGATGATGGGTCGGGGCGGCAAGAAGACGGTGCGGGCTGTCGGCAACGACGCCAAATTGATGCTCGGGCGCACGCCCGGAAACATCGAAGCGATTCGGCCGATGCGCGACGGAGTCATCGCGGATTTCGAGATCGCGGAGGAGATGATCAAACATTTCATCCGCAAGGTCCACAATCGCCGATCATTCGCCAATCCGATGATCATCGTCTGCGTGCCGTCCGGATCGACTGCCGTAGAGCGTCGCGCAATTCAGGAATCGGCGCTTTCCGCAGGCGCACGGCGGGTCTTCCTCATCGAAGAACCGATGGCCGCGGCGATCGGCGCCGGCTTGCCCGTATCGGATCCCACAGGATCGATGGTTGTCGATATCGGAGGCGGGACGACGGAGGTCGCCGTCCTCTCGCTCGGCGGAATCGTTTATTCCAGGTCGGTGCGCGTTGGCGGTGACAAAATGGATGAAGCCATCATCGCCTATATCCGGCGCCATCAGAATCTGCTGATCGGTGAGGCCAGCGCGGAACGTATCAAAAAGCAGATCGGGACGGCGGCGCCTCCGGGCGATGGCGGCGGCGTAAACCTTGAGATTAAAGGTCGCGATCTCCTCAACGGCGTCCCCAAGGAAATCACGATCAGCCAGAAACATATCGCCGAGGCACTGGCGGAGCCGACCAGCCAGATCGTGGAGGCTGTAAAGGTCGCTCTCGAAGCCACGCCACCGGAACTTGCGGCGGATATCGTCGACAAAGGGATCGTATTGACAGGGGGCGGCGCATTGCTCGCCAATCTCGATCAGGTTCTTCGGGAAGAAACGGGATTGCCGGTCAGTATTGCCGACGATCCCTTGTCTTGTGTGGCGCTTGGGACTGGCCGCGTGCTTGAGAATGCCAAAGAGAACCGTCACGTTCTGACAACGGCATTCTAAATGGGGGACGTGCGGCCGGTTTGGTGACGGTATGGCAAATGGCAGCCTGAGACTCGCGCGCAGCCGGGGCGGCGCCCCAATCTCGCTGGCCGTATGCGCGGTATTGGCCGTCATTCTGATTCTTCTCGGCCGCGTTCAGCCGACGCTGTTCGACCGCGCGCGTGCCTTCGCCTCCGATCGCGCCGCGCCAGTCCTTGAAGTCGTACGCGAACCCCTGCGGCAGATAGGGTCGTGGGCCGGCGGACTTGCAAACATTTTCAATGTATTTGGTGAGAATTTGCGCCTGAAGGAGCAGAACGCGCGCCTGCGGCAGTGGCAGAGTGCTGCGCTCGCGCTCGAGCAACGCGTGAACCGCTATCGGCTTTTGTTGAATGCGGTGCCGGACCCCGAGCTTGGAAACGTCACCGCCCGCGTCATCGGACGCGCGAGCCGGCCATTTCTCGATACGATGATTTTGGATGCCGGCCGGCGCAATCACATCAAGCCGGGCGAGGCCGTGGTCGACGATCGCGGCATGATCGGACGCATCTTTCTGGTGGGCGATCACACGTCCTGGGTGATTCTGCTGACCGACCTCAACAGCCGCATTCCCGTTTCCATTCGGCCGGGAAATGTGCAGGCCATCATGACGGGCGACAATTCCGCCGCGCCCATGCTGGAAGTGTCGAGTCAGAGCGTTCATTTGCATGAAGGCCAGCAAATCGTCACGTCCGGCGATGGCGCGCTGCTTCCGGCCGGGCTGGCGGTCGGGAAAGTATTCTGGGATGGGAATGAATTCCGAGCCGGCCTGTACGCCGATGCCGGTCACAGCGACGACGTACGGGTGCTCGACCTGAAGCTTCCCGCCGAGCAGCTGCCTTCCGTTTCGACCAACGACCTGCCGGTGTCGGCAGCGGGCTTGGCTCCGCTTGCGCCACCCCCGCCAAAGGTCACACAGCCCGCTCCGCAACAGGCGGCAACGCCGTCCGGGGCCCGTGCAGCGCCTGTCGTGCCAAAAATGCCCACAATAACAAAGCCGCAGGCCGCGACGACACCCAAACCCCAGCCGCAACCCGGCGCGGCGGATACCGACCAATCGCCCGACGATCAGTAGGAGAGTGGCGGTCCGATGAAATCACCATATCCGCTGCTAATAAATTATGGTCGGCTGCCGCGCCGTCCGACCCTTTGCGCGTGGTCGGGCTGATGTCCGGACAGGAATTATATAACCTGCCGGGTCTGCGTTTTTTTGCGGCTGTTGTGCCGTTCGCTCTGGCGCTTCTTGGCACGATGATCGCGAATTTTCCCATCTCCTTTACCAATGGTTTCCTGCCGGGGCCGTTATTCGGACTGATGCCCGTCTATTTCTGGGGTTTGCTGCGTCCCGATCTGATGCCGCCATGGGCGGCATTGCTGGTCGGCTTGACGGAGGACCTTCTTTCCGGCGGTGCGCCGGGTATCTGGGCGGTGTCATTCATAGCAAGTTACATCTTTATTGACCGTCAGCGGGAGTCGCTGGCCGGTCTCGCGAGCTATGGCGCCGTCCTCGGGTTCGCGGCGGCCGTGCTGGTGGCTTCAGGCACAGCATTCGCAATTGTTGCCGTCTACTACTGGCGTTTGCCGCCGGTCGCGCCTTTCATTGTTGCAGCGGCGATGAATGTGCTGTGGTACACTCCCGCGCTCTGGTTCATGAACAGGGTACAACATCACCTGATTGGGCCATTGCGGGGCGATTTCTGATGCCGCTGTTCGACCGCAAGGACAAGAGCCGCTACGCCGCCTTTACAAGGCGGACGCTGTTGACGGGCGGCGCTGTCGGCACCGTGCTCGGTGCGCTGGGGGTCAGGCTTTATCAGCTGCAGATTCTCGAGGGCGAGCAGTTCCGCACCAAGGCCGAGGAAAACAGTGTGAGCGCCCGGCTGATGGCGCCGCTGCGCGGCCGAATTCTCGACCGGTTTGGTGTTGAGCTCGCCAGCAACCGCCGGAACTACCGGGTGCTCATCGTGCCCGAACAGGCCCTTGGCGGCGTCGATGCGGCTCTCGACATGATCGGCCGCATCATCCAGCTCTCCGACCGCGATCGTGCGCGCATCCTGCGCGACATCGCCAACAACAAGAAGTTTGTGCCTTCAACCGTCGCCGAGAATTTGACCTGGGAGGAATTCGCGCGGGTCAATCTTCATCTGCCTTATCTTTCCGGCATTCAGCCCGACGCGGGCGAGACGCGCGATTACCCCTTTGGCGACGAGCTCTGCCATGTACTCGGCTACGTTGCCGCGGTTTCGGAAAAGGACGAGGCTGCCGACAACGATCCCGTGCTTCAACTGCCGGGCTTCCGGATCGGAAAGCGGGGCATCGAGAAATCATTCGACGAACAATTGCGTGGTACGGCGGGCGTAAGCCGTGTCGAAGTCAATGCCTATGGCCGCGTCATTCGGGAACTGAGCCGCAACCCGGGCGTGCCAGGTGACGATGTCTGGCTCACACTCGATCAGGATCTGCAGAAATTTGTCGTGCAGCGCCTGGCTGGCGAAAGCTGCGCCTGCGCGGTCATGGATGTCGCAACCGGCGACGTGCTCGCGCTCGCCTCAACGCCTGCTTACGATCCCAATCTGTTCAATGTCGGCATCACGTCGCCGCAATGGCGCGCATTGCTTGCAGACGACCACCGTCCGCTGAACGACAAGGCATTGGCCGGGCTGTATCCGCCGGGCTCCACGTTCAAGCCTGCTGTTGCGCTTGCCGCGTTGGAAGCCGGCGCCATTACGCCGGATTTCAGCGTGAACTGCTCGGGATCACTCGCCTTCGGAAATCACATCTTCCACTGCTGGCAGAAGCACGGGCACGGCCACGTGAATCTGCATCGCGGCATCGCACAGTCCTGCGATGTTTATTTCTACACGGTCGCGAAGCGTCTTGGCATCGACGGTCTTGAAGCCGGCGCACATAAGCTCGGGCTCGGTCATCACACCGGTATCGAAATTCCGGGCGAACGCGCGGGCGTAATCCCGGGTCGGGCCTGGAAAGAGGCGACCTATGGCGTCAAATGGCTGGAAGGCGAGACGCTCAACGCCGGAATCGGGCAGGGCTATGTGCTGGTGACGCCGCTGCAGCTCTGCACACTGGCGGCGCGTATTGCGAGCGGAAACGCCGTCAGCCCGCGCATCGTGCGCGTGTTGGGCCGCGAGGCGCAGCAACGGCCGGAGCTTGCCAGGCTGACATTCTCCGCCGATGCGCTGGCCGCCGTGCAAGCTGCAATGAATGCTGTAACGAACGAGCCGGTCGGCACCGCCTTCAGATGGCGCATACCCAACCCGGGATTCGAAATGGCGGGCAAAACGGGCACGGCCCAGGTACGCAAGATCAGCGAGGCGGAACATCTTGCGGGCGTGATCAAGAACGACAAGCTTCCATGGAAGCTGCGCGATCATGCGCTTTTTATAGCGTATGCTCCCGTGTCCAATCCGCGCTACGCGGCGGCCATCGTCCAGGAACATGGCGCGGTCGAATCGCACCCGCATGTGCAAATGGTGCGCGACATTCTGCTTTATGTGCAGCAGCGCGATACGCTGAAGCGCACCACCGCCTGGCCCGTAAGCGCGGCTTCGCTTACAACCCCAACATCGCGCGCATGACGACAACCCCCTACGTCGCGGCCACGCGCAATTTCAGCTGGCTGGAAAAGCTCCTTCAGATCAATTGGCTTTTCGTGGTGCTGATTACAGTGATCGCGTCAATCGGCTTTGCGATGCAGTACTCCATGGCGGGCGGACATTTCTATCCATGGGCGGCGCCGCAGATGATCCGGTTCGCAATCGGACTTGTGATCCTTGCGGGCGTATCGCTTGTCGACATCCGCATTTGGTTGGCGCTCGCCTATCCCGCCTATCTCGTTTCGTTTCTCCTGCTG
Source organism: Rhizomicrobium sp. (assembly GCA_036269235.1). Lineage (GTDB taxonomy): Bacteria > Pseudomonadota > Alphaproteobacteria > Micropepsales > Micropepsaceae > Rhizomicrobium. The sequence goes on along the minus strand of DATASL010000017.1, from coordinate 84,272 downwards.
ATCGCAGTGGAGATCATCGGGCATGTCGGCCTTGGCGCGCAGCGCTGGATCGAAATCGGCCCGATCCAGATCCAGCCCTCGGAATTGATGAAGATCGCGCTGGTGCTGGCGCTTGCGCGCTATCTGCATGGCCTGGCGCTAGAGGAAGTCTCCAAGCCGCAGAAACTCATTGTGGCGCTGATCATGATCGCCGCGCCGGCCATACTGGTGCTGAAGGAGCCAAACCTGGGCACGGCGACGATCCTGTTCGCGGACGGCTTTTCGCTGCTCTTCCTCGCTGGCCTTTCCTGGTGGTGGATACTGCCTTCATTTACGGCAATTATCGCCGCTGTGCCCGTCGCCTGGCACTTCCTGCATGACTACCAGAAACGCCGCGTAATGACGTTTCTCAATCCGGAAAGCGATGCGCTCGGCGCCGGCTGGAACATAACCCAGGCCAAAATCGCGATCGGTTCGGGCGGCCTTACTGGCAAGGGCTTCGACCAGGGGACGCAGAGCCGGCTCAATTTCCTTCCCGAGAAAAACACCGATTTCGCGATCTCTGCGCTTGGCGAAGAGTTCGGTTTTGTCGGCTGCATCACGCTGCTTGTACTTTTCGCTGTCGTCATCGGCTTCGGAATCCGTACCGCCATGGAGTCGCGCAGTCAGTTCGGCCGTCTCGTGGCGATCGGCATCACGCTGAATTTTTTCTTCTACATAATGATCAATGCGGCAATGGTAATGGGCATGATTCCCGTGGTGGGCATTCCAATGCCGCTGATTTCCTATGGCGGCACCGCCATGCTGAGCGTGATGTTCGGCTTTGGGATTCTCATGAGCGCCTATGTTCACCGGCAGGTCGAACTGCCGCGAAGCTCCGGCGGGATTATCTGAGGCAGAGCCTTGTGCCCGCCTGCAACAGAGGTTTGCGAGGCCCGTCACGGCCCGGCGGGTGGCAGATGCCGCGCCAACTTGCCCCCTCTCATGGCGCCGATTAAAATTAGGAGCGCACTGGGGAACCGCTTCGTTGCCCGACATTTTCGTTTCCTATTCGCGGACGTGCGAGGCCGAAGCGCGGCTGGTGACCGACGCATTGCGGGCATTGGGTTACGATGTCTGGCGTGATGTCGAACTGCCGGCCCACCGCGCCTATGCGGAGGTCACCGAGACGGAGCTGGACGCGGCCAAGGCGGTCCTGGTGATCTGGTCGGCGGAAGCAACCAGGTCGCAATGGGTACGTTCGGAGGCGGACCGGGGCAGAACGGAAGGCAAGCTCGTTCAGGCCACGATCGACGGGGCCCGGCTGCCCATGCCTTTCGACCAGATTCAATACGCCGATCTTTCGGGCTGGACCGGCGATCCCGACGCCTGGGGTTGGCGAACCTTGCTGACCAGCATTGCCGAGCTCGTTGGGCGGACACCCGTTTCGCCGGATAATCACGCAACACCACTCGCCCGCAGGAATCTGCATGCCATCTGCGTACTGCCCTTCGTCAATATGAGCGGCGACAGTGACCAGGAATATTTCAGCGATGGCATCACCGAAGACATCATGACCGATCTTTCCAAGGTATCTGCGCTCTCCGTGGTCGCACGAAACACGGCCTTCGCATTCAAAGGTAAGATCATCAACGCGCAGCAGCTCGCCCGTCAGCTGAAGATCAGCCATATACTTGAGGGTAGTGTCCGCAAGTCCCAGAATCGCGTTCGTATAACAGCCCAGCTGATCGACGCCATCGCAGGGCACCAGATCTGGGCGGAGCGGTGGGATCGTACGCTCGACGATATCTTCGCGGTTCAGGATGAGATTTCACAAGCCGTCGTGGGAGCGGTCAGGCTGAAGCTGCTCCCGGAGGAAAAGCGTGCAATCGAACGACGCGCGACCGCCAACCCGCAGGCCTATGATTTTTTCCTGATGGCGCGGCAGCATTACGTCAGCGGCAATCTTGGCGATGTCCGGCGCGAGGAAGCCATCATCCGCCTTTGCGGAAAAGCGATCGAGCTCGACCCGCTCTATGCGCGCGCCTGGTCGTTAATGGCCCTTGCAAAAGCATCGCTGTATTTCCGGCACGGTCGACAGCAGGAGGACGGCCTGGCCGTTGCCGAGCGGGCGCTTCTCCTCGATCCCGATCTCGCCGAGCCGCATGCCGTGCGTGCACGCTATCTGGTGGAGCAGGGCCGCAGCGATGAAGCGACAACCGAACTGGGTCACGCGCTCGAACTCGACCCCAAATCATATGAAGTCTACCTTGCCGCGGCTTATGTCAATTTCAGGGGGCGTTGTTTCCAGGAGGCAATCCGCTACTACGACCGCGCTGCCGCATTGATGGAGGCGGATTATCATTCCACCGGCACGATGGTAACCTGCTGCCTCGCGATCGAAGATGCGGAAGGTGCAATGCGAGCCGCACGCATGACATTGTCGCGGGCGGAACGCGCGCTTGAGCTCGACAAGAGCAACGGATCGGCCATGGGATTTGCCGTACTCGCGCTTGTAGTTCTCGGCGAAACGGAAAGGGCCAAACAATGGATCGACCGCGCCGTTCTGATCGATCCCGAGAATCTGAACATGCGCTACAATTTTGCCTGCGCGCTATGCCTGAATCTCAACAACGCCGATACGGTAATCGATCTGCTCCAGCCGATATTCGCCGCAATGACGCTGCATTGGCTTGAACATATCAAGATCGACCCGGATCTCGCGGCCATCCGACCGAATCCCCGATTTCAGGCTCTGCTGGCGGCAACCGAGCTGCGCCTCGCTGGTGCCGGATCCTAGCTCACCGAATCGGATGTCAACGCAATACAAAAAGAGATAATCGGAATTCCATCATGCACGGGCAGATGAAAGCATTGAAGCCGCAGGGGAAGTTCAACCGGGATATCGATCCATCCCCGCTTCTCGTTTCGGAATTCCCGGCGCTTGCGCCCGTGATCGTCAATCCGGATCTGTCGCAGGCGTTCTGGCAGCACGAACATGTGGCCGTCAGGTGCAAGCGCCTTTACGTCCTTTTAGGGCGAACGGCGCTGATCTGCATTTTTCTCACCATGGTCTTCTTCGACTACGAGTTTACGCTGCAGCGGGTTTACGGCGTCTCGATTGCTGCGCGTGTTCTGGGCGTGGCCGTGGCCGCGCTGGGCGTTAGTGCGCAGTTCTGGCTCATCATCGGCCGGATCAAGGAAAAATGGTTGATCGAACGCTTTGCCGCCGAACGGCTCCGCTGCCTGAAATTCCAGGCTTTCACCCTCGTGCCCGTTGCTGCAACGCCCACGCAACTGGCGAGCGATGTCGCCGCGTTTACGCGAAAAGGGATTGCGCGCCTCGAGCAGGAGCTTCTTGGCGGCCGATCGGCGCTGTATGAGTTTCTGCCGGAATTGGTAGTTCCCAGGGAGACGCGAGACCCCTCCGCAACCGCCGATGTCATTCGCGACGCATTCCGCGTGTATGAAAGTCTTCGATTGGAAGTTCAGGCCCAGCACTTCGAAACACAGGCGCGCGTGGCCGATGAGCGCGCGCGATTTCCCTCGATGATATCCGAGATCACCTTTGCTCTTGGCGGCATCCTGGCCTGCGGTCAGATCGGTGCCACCGCGTGGAGTGCGTTGAACGGATTCAGAACGGTTCCGATCCCGGATACGCTGCAGCCCTGGCTCGCTTTCTTCACCCTGTTGTTGTTTGTACTGAGCGCCGTGCTGGCTGTCTATCAGCGCGGCTCGGGCGACGAACCCCATTACGAGCGCTACAAACACTATGCACGGGAAATCGGCCGTATACGGATGAACAGGGACCCCGAAAGCACCAGTTCGTTTCTCGACACGGTCAGCAGGGTCGAGAGGATAGAGTGGCGGGAGCTTTATGAATTTTGCCGCGACGGGATGCGCTCCAATTACATTTTCTGACCGCGGTCGGTTCGCATGCGGGAGAAGGGCCCTCTTTCCTGGGCCCGGAGAAAGTGCTCCGGGTTGGGCGGAACGAGCCGCCGCCAAGCCCCCGTGGCGCCGAATAGCGGCCGGCTTCTCCGCCTGTGGAAAGTTGCCTGACGGCGTGGACAGGGCCGGGGGGCTCTGCTATACGCCCGGACCTTCCGGCGAACGCCGCCCGGAGAGGGCCCATAGCTCAGTTGGTAGAGCAGCTGACTCTTAATCAGCGGGTCACAGGTTCGAGTCCTGTTGGGCCCACCAGCTTACGCTCGCGAAGCGAGGGGAGGCTGCCGCGCCGGAGCCCGCGGGCGAAGGCGGCCCGGCCGCCGCGAGCTACGGCTCGGCAAGCCGGAGTAATTTTCGTGAAATATGTTTATCTGCTTCGAAGCCTGAACAGCAACGGTCGGCATTACGGGCGATCTTCGTTCCCGTCTCGAGAAATACAATACCGAAGATGTGCCGCACACTAAAAAATACGCTCCATGGACGCTGAAGACGTATATGGGCTTTTCCGACGAACAGCAGGCATTTGCGTTTGAGAGTTATCTGAAGACCGCATCGGGCAGAGCCTTTGCGAAGAAGTGCCTCTGATGAGTAGCGAGCGATCCGCAAAGCCTATAAGATGCGGGGATAGCAACCGGCAAAGGGAAACACATGAAATTGAACCCCTATCTCAACTTCAACGGCAATTGCGAAGAAGCTTTTCAGTTCTACTCAAAGGTTTTGAACGGCACGGACATGCGGGTCATGAAGTTCCGCGATTCCCCCATGGGCGAGAAAATGTCGGAAGCCGAGACAGACATGGTGGTCCATGCCCGGTTCAATGCCGGCGACACCACGGTGATGGGCTCGGATGGCCCGGGCGGTCATTACAACAAACCGCAGGGTTATGCGACCAACATCGATGTCGAGACGCCCGAAGAAGCCGAGCGAATTTTCGCCGCCCTCTCGGAAGGCGGCAATGTCGGCATGCCGATACAGGAGACGTTCTGGGCGAAACGCTTCGGCATGGTGACCGACCGCTTCGGCACACCCTGGATGGTCAATTGCGAAAAGCTGATGGGCTAAGCCCATCGACCTCATCGTGGGATACATGGATGACGGTTCTGCGATAGTTCTCGCAACGCGATTTGCCTGAACTAATTCGCGAGAGCCGTCTCCATTTCCGTTGCCGTTTTCGGGATGCCTGGTCCAAGCACGCGGTGGCCCGCGCCGGTAATCAGCACGTCGTCTTCGATGCGAATGCCGTGGACGGGGATGAATTCACGCACGCGCGCATAGTCGATAGTGCCGGAATACCGGCTTTCGCTTTCCCAATGATCGATCAGCGCCGGAATGAAATACAGACCGGGCTCGACGGTCACCACCATCCCGGGCTTCAGCGGCTTCGCCATGCGCAGATTGCGCAGGCCGAATAGTTCGCTTCGCTGCACGCTGGCGTCATAGCCGACGTAATTTTCGCCGAGCGCTTCCATGTCGTGCACGTCGAGGCCGATCTGGTGGCCCACGCCCGTCTGAAAGACAAGCGCGTAAGCGCCGCTTTCGACAATTTCGTCGGCGGCGCCACGGAATACGCCTTCCGCGATCATTCCTTCCACAAGCACGCGCGCAGCGAGCTTATGCACGTCGAGATAGGGTGTTCCGGGCCGGCAGGCGTCGATGGCTGCCAGCTGGGACTTGAGCACCAGATCGTAACAAACACGCTGGCGTGCCTGGAAACGGCCACCGACAGGCAGAGTCCGCGTGATGTCGCTTGCATAGCCAAGCCGGCTGCTCGCTCCGCTGTCATGAACAATGAGATCGCCGGCTTCGAGACGCCGATCGTGGCGGTCGTTATGAAGAACCTCGCCGCTCGCGGAAAGAATGACAGGGTAGGCGAGGTGCAGATCGGCGCTGCGCGCGACACCTTCGACCGCACCTGAAACCAGATGTTCCATGATCGCGGGGCGTGCCAGGCGCATCGCCGCCGCATGCATTTCGGCGGTAACTGCGAGTGCGGCTTCCATTTCGGCGATCTCTTCCGGCGCCTTGATTTCGCGTTGAGCGATGATGGCGCGGACAAGCGTCAGAGAAGCGCGGCCCGCTACGGCCTGCACCGGCAGATCGAGCCATTGCGCGAGAGCAATCGTCAACTCGCCGCGATAAGGCGGCGTGAAATGTACGTCGCGTCCGCGGCGACGTTCGCCGAGCCAATCGGCCAGGGCTGAATAAGGCAGCACCTTGTCGGCACCACAGCGATCTGCCCATTCGCGCATCGGCGTGCTGGTGCCGAGCCATATCAGCGCATCCAGTGTGGGATCATCGCCAAAGAGAAAGCTCTCGCCGGAATCCAGGTCGAGCGCGCCAACCAGATCGGGCTGCGGAATCCCGAAGAAATATGCGAAACAGCCATCCTGCGCATAGGGCAGCGTGTTGTGCGCGTAGTTCATCGGGCTTGGAGGATTGGCGGGAAAAAGCGCAATCCCCTTCAGCGCCTGTCCGAGCTTTGCCCGCCGGGACGCATAAATTTCCTTCGCAAACATCTGCTTCATCTCCATCGTCATGGGTAGTAGATCACGTCCGTGCTTCCGCAGTCATGTATCAACGCGGGTACAGATCCCGGCTCCGGGCAAAGAGCCTCGTCAGGCCGAACAGGGCGTCGAGGTTCGGAGTAGGAATGCCAAGGAGCCGTGCGATCTCCCGTGGCGCCGCAAGCAGTTGGTCGATTTCAAGCGGGCGACCCCCTTCGGCGTCCTGTAGCATCGACGTTTTGAAGGGGCCCATGCGTCGCGCGATGGCGACACGATCCTCGCCGCTTTCGTGAATCTCGCAATCGATCTGTTTTCCGATGTCGGCGGCTTCGGCCATGACGCGCAGCACGAAAGCATGCACAAGTTCGTCCGCGATGATGCGGTCGGATGTTGCGCCCGCAAGCGCCGAAATGGGGTTCATGGTCATGTTTCCCCAGAGCTTGTACCAGATGTCACGCTGGATGTTCTGGCTCTGCACAACTTCGAAGCCGGCGTTGGTAAACAGATTTGCAACGTGCTGAAGTCGCGACGAGCGCAAACCGTCGGGCTCGCCGAATATAAGCCGGTTTCCGGCTTTATGTATGGTGACAGCCGGTGCCGCGGTGTGGGCCGACGCATGCACGACGCAGCCGAGAATGGAACCGAAAGAAAGAGCATTCGCGATCGCACCGTCGGCATCCACGGAGCGGAGCGCCGTTGGTGGCAAGGCGCCCCGGCCTGACAGCAAGAACCACCATGGCACGCCGTTCATCGCCGGAATGACGATTGTTTCGCGTTCGATCATCGGTTTCGCAGCCTGCGCGACCGCGTTCAGCGCCGGACCTTTTACGGCGATAAGGAGAACATCCTGAACGCCCAGCTCTGCAGGATCGTCGCTGGCGGTAACGTCTGCCTGAATTCGCGCCCCGTCGCGTTCGAGAATCCATCCCCGGGCCCGGATCGCAGCAAGCGTATGCCCGCGTGCGAATACGCTCACCTTGTTCGGAATTTCCGCCAGAGGTATGCCCAAAAGGCTGCCGATGGCGCCTGCGCCGATCACTCCAATCTTCATAAGGCACTCGACACGTCTTTGAGGTCCGCTACGATCCCGGCGGACCGCAAAAGCATCGTTGCAGCAATGAGCAGTCAATGAAAGGCAGGCGGCTGAAGGTTTTCCAGCTGCATCTGGGTTTCTACGACACGATCGTGGCGACGCCTTCCCGGAAAGCGGCGCTTGAAGCCTGGGGTGCGAGCGCCGGCGAATTCGCCAAAGGGTTTGCGCAGGTGACCACAGATCCCGATGCTGTCGAACCGGCGATGGCACATCCCGGCAAGGTGCTGAGGCGGCCATTCGGAAGCTCAGGCCAATACAAATGCGAGCCAGATCCCGTTCCGGCGCCGAAACGTACCGCACGCCAGAAGCAATCGGTCGCGGTTGCTGCGACGCAGGAACGAAAGCGCGCAGCGGCCGCACGGAAAGAGGCCGAGCGCGAACTGAAGACGGCGCAGCAGGCGGAATCGCGTGAAATGGCCGAATTGAAGAAACGCGCGACGCAACTGGCGAAAGAGAAGGCGGACGCGCGCATCAGGGCGCAGGAGCGCATCGCGCGCGCAAAAGCGCGTCTGGTGCGATCATCCGGGCAATAAGGATTTACACGCTCGTACAGAGAGGCAGGAAATGAACAGACGGGACGTAATCGTAGCGGCGTCGGCCGCGGCGCTGGCAGGCGTACGCATTCGATCGGCGGGAGCCGCCGATACTATCGCACCGGATGCCGCGCGGCTCTACGCCCGCGCCATTGTCTTCGATGCCAATCTTAGTCCGCCCCTTCAGGACAAATTTCCATTCCCCCGATCGATGCTCGACATGGCGCGGCAATCGGGCGTCACGGCAATGAAAACGACCCTGGGCGGAATCGACGGCAAGTTCGAGGATGTCGTCGATGAGATTTCGTTCTTCCAGCGCATGATTGCCCAATATCCCGATGTTTATCTTCAGGTTCGCCGGCATGACGATTTTGCGCGCGCGAAGCAGGAGAAGCGCGTCGGGATCATATTGTCATTCGAAGCCGCGACCATGCTGGAGGACAAGCTCGACCGGATCGAACTCTTTCGGGGGCTCGGCGTGCTTGTCATGCAGCTCAGCTACAACAAACAATCGCCTTTCGGCACCGGAGTTCTGGGCGATCCGCATGCGGGGCTGACGCAACTCGGCCGAAAGGCGGTCGCAAAGATGAACGAGCAGGGTGTTGCGCTCGATGTCAGCCACGCCAACGAAACAACGGCTTTCGGCGCGCTCCAGGCTTCAAGGCGGCCGGTGCTGATTACCCACGCCGGCTGTGCCGCGGTCTACCCCCATCCGCGGAACAAGAGCGATGCACTGCTTCGCGCAGTGGCCCAAAAGGGGGGTGCGGTTGGCATTTACGATCTGCCTTATCTGACACCGAGTCCCAAACAGCCGACGCTCGACGATTACATGACGCATATGGCGCACGCGCTGTCGGTTTGCGGCGAAGACCATGTTGGTGTCGGCAGCGACAGTGATCTTGGACCATGGGACACCTCGCCCAAGGCGATGGCTGATTTTCGCAAGGAGGAGGAACATCGCCGGAAATCTGGGCTTGCCGCGCCCGGCGAGGATCGGGCGCCCTATGTCATCGGTCTCAACACGCCGCGCCGTTCCGAGGTTATTGCCGATGCCCTGCTGAAGCGCGGCTATCCCGCCCGCGTCGCCGAAAAGGTGCTGGGTCTGAATTTTGTCGCGGCTCTCGGACGCATCTGGAACGCATGATCTGTGCGCGCGGGGGATGCCGCGAAGGCGGGCCGGGCGTGCGAGGTTCCACATGGAACTTTGCGCCAGGTCGCCGTGCTTTGACAGATCGCGGAGAAAACCGAACAATTGCTGCTCTTGCCGCCGGAGGCAATTCGGAGACTGACGGACTGGGGTAATTCCGCTTGCGGACAAATCTGTTGCTCAGTGGGCTGGCTGCGTCGGTCCTTCTTATCCTTCTTGTGCTCGTATTTTTCACGTACCGCTTCGCGCAGGACGAGAGAGAAGAACAGAGCTGGATCGTGCACACCTACCAGGTGATGGACGAAGTCCGAAAAGTGATGACCGAAGCGCAGGGGGCGGAGGCCGCGCAGCGGGGCTATCTCCTTACGGCACGGAACCGGTACTCGGAGGCCTACCGTCGTGACGTAGCCGCAGCACGGGCAGATCTGGCGGCTTTCGGACGGGCAACCCGGGACAATCAAAGCGAACAGCTTCGGGCCACTTCTTTGCAGCGTTTGCTGGAGCAAAGGTTTGCTGCACTGGATCGCACAATGATGGTGGCCCCGCGCGCGCGCGCTCCATCGGCACCACTTGCTCAGGCCCTGGCAGAAGGCAGCATAAGGATGGACGCCTTCCGCGGAAATCTGAACGCGGCTCTGGACGAAGAAGCCGGTCTTCTTCACGCCCGCATCGCCGAACGCCGCGCTGCCGAACGTCGCGAAGTCATTCTCGCCGCAACGGCTGCAGTCTTTGCTGTCGGAATTCTGGCGGCCGCAGTGATCCTGCTCATGTTCGGGACGAGGCGCCTGGCGCGCAGCGAAGCTGATCGATTGCGCCACGCGAGCCTGCTTCAGACAACGCTCGACAATATTCGCGACGGTGTGGCTGTTTTTGACGGGGACGGAAAGCTCGTCGCTTTCAACAGTAATTTTTTCGGCTGCATGGGATTTCCCTCGGAGCTCGCCGTGGTCGGAACTTCCATTGCGAAATTTGACATTCTGGCGCGGGAACGACAGCAGCCGCTCTTTGGCGACCTGCCTTTCGTTACCGGCGGTTACGGCGCGGGATTCCGCGATATTACATTCGACAAGCGGCACATTGAGATCTACCGCAATCACGTTCCCCACGGCGGCTTTCTCGTTGCCTGCCTCGATGTCACGCAGCGTGCACAGTCCGAGGCCGCGCTGCGGCAAGCGCAGAAGATGGAGACGATTGGCCAGCTCACCGGCGGCGTGGCCCATGATTTCAACAACCTGCTCCAGATTATCGGGGCCAATCTCGATCTGTTAGGACGCGATCTCGATCCGGGATCGCGGGCGCGGGATCGCTTGCAGAATGCGCTTTCTGCGGTCGAGCGGGGCGCGAGACTGACTGCACAATTGCTTGCGTTTGCGCGACGCCAGGCCCTGGCTCCGCGTGTAATCGGTCTTGCGCGGCTGATGCAGGACATGACCGACCTGCTTCATCGCACTTTGGGCGAACGCATCGAACTCGAATCGGTGATCGGCGGCGGGCTGTGGCATACCCTTGTCGACCAGGGGCAACTCGAGAATGCGATCCTCAACCTCGCGATCAATGCGCGGGATGCGATGCCGAATGGCGGCAAGCTGACCGTCGAATTAGGGAATGCGTATCTCGACGAAGCCTATTCCAGGGAAAACACCGAGGTCTCACCAGGTCAGTATGTGATGGTTGCGGTAAGCGACACGGGCGAAGGCATGTCGTCCGACACCATCACGCGCGCCTTCGAGCCTTTCTACTCGACCAAGCCGGAAGGACAGGGAACCGGACTTGGGCTCAGTCAGGTATACGGCTTCGTAAAACAGTCCGGCGGACATGTGAAAATCTATTCGGAGTTGGGCGTCGGAACAACGGTCAAGCTTTACCTGCCTCGCTCGAAAGCTGCGCCGCAATGGACCTCGCCGGCGCGCGTGGAGCCGGTGGAAGGTGGTCGCGAGACGGTGCTTGTCGTCGAGGACGATGAAGGCGTCCGCGCCGCCGTCACGGACATGCTGAACGATCTTGGCTATTCCGTGCTTCGCGCAGAAAACGCCGAGCAGGCGCTTCAGCTCTTGAAGCAGGGGCTACACGCCGATCTGCTGTTCACCGATGTGGTAATGCCGGGCCAGCTCAACACACGGGAATTTGCCCGCATCGCAAAGGAAATCCTGCCTGCACTCAAAGTGCTGTTCACGTCGGGTTACACGCAGAATGCGATCGTGCACAACGGCAAGCTGGACGAAGGCGTGGAGCTGCTCAGCAAACCTTACCGCAAGGACGATCTTGCCCGAAAGCTGCGAAATGTTCTTGGCAATGGCAGAACTTCTTTGGGTACCGATATACCGGCTGATACCTCCATGCCGAAAACCGAAGCTGCAAATTACCGCGGACGGCCAAAAGTTCTTGTGGTCGAAGACTCGCCTCTGATCAGACTTACGACGGTCGACATGGTGGAAGAATTGGGGCTGGTCTGCCTGGAAGCGGCGAACGGATCCGATGCGCTTGCGCTGTTGCGCGGCAATACCGAGATCGAATTGTTGTTGACCGACCTCGGATTACCCGGAATGAGCGGCGCGGAACTGGTAGAGGAAGCACGCAGATTACGTCCGGCAATTCGTATCGTCGTCGCCAGTGGGTACTCCGAGGCAGCCGATCCGGCCGGCACACTGGCCGGCATCGCCCGCCTGCAGAAACCATTCACGCTCGATCAGCTCCGCGCGGCCCTTGCGTTGGATTGAGCAGCATTGGGTCCGCTTCCCGGGCGGCAGGCTGACCAGCACAGTAATCAGGGCGGCCATCGGCGGAAAGATTCCGCCCGACGACCGCTACTGAGCCGGGCTGGTGCGCGGCGCCAAACGGCGATTCCGCCCCATGGCGCGATTCGCCCGGACGCGAATTCGGTCGAGTGCGAGATAGACGACCGGCGTCGTGTAAAGCGTAAGTATCTGGCTGACGATGAGGCCGCCGACGATGGAGATGCCCAGCGGCTGGCGTAATTCGCTGCCGATACCGAGAGGCAGGCAAAGCGGCACGGCGCCCAGCAGCGCCGCAGTCGTCGTCATCATGATCGGCCGGAAGCGAAGCACCGCCGCGGTGAATATCGCTTCCCTGCTGTCCATGTTCTCATCGCGCTCCGCCTTCAGGGCAAAATCGATCATCAGGATGGCATTCTTCTTCACGATCCCGAGCAACAGGATCACGCCGATGAGCGCGATGATCGTGAACTGGACGCCAAACAATTCAAGCGCCAGAAACGCACCGAGGCTGGCCGAAGGCAGCGTGGACATGATCGTCAATGGATGAACGAAGCTCTCGTACAGGACGCCGAGGACGATATAGATCGCGAAGAGCGCGGCGATGACCAGAAACGTCTCGCCGCTCAACGACTGCTGATAGACGAGTGCGGTCCCCGCGAAGCTGCCGATGATATCGGACGGCATCCGAATTGCGCGTGTGTCGCGTTCGATCGCAGCCTGCGCCTGGCTCAACGATCTGCTTGCCGGCAGATTGAACGAAATCGTCGTCGCAACGTATTCGCTTTGATGATTGACGGAAAGCGGTGTGTTGCTCTGTGCGTAGTCGGCGACGGCAGACAGGGGCACCATGCTTTCGACGGATGTCGCGACGGCGGCGCCCGTCGAAGATATGTTCTTGCCCGTCGCACCCAGTGAAGCTTGCGCGGCCGTCCGCACGGCATTGTTCGCGGCGCTCGATGCGGAAGAATTGGTTCCTGTTACGCCGGCTGTCACTCCACCCTGTCCGAGCACATTGATATTCGAAGCGACGAGGACGGGATTGCTCCCGATTGCGGAAGGATTGTTGGTAGCGATGCTCGAGCGATTGGTTTGCGACGCGGCGAGAGAGGAAAGGTTGGGCTGTGCGGGCGGAGCAAGGGAAGATGGCCCGGTGCGCGCCGTGGGGGCGGTTGCGGCACCCGCGCCAAGTTGTGTCGAGTCGGACCCGCTGGGCTGCGCACCTGACGTACTGATCCAGATTTGGTCGAGTGTGGAAGGCCGCTGCCAGAAGCGCGGCGCCACTTCCATGATGACATGATACTGATTCAGCGCGTTGTAGATCGTCGAGACGGAGCGCTGGCCGAATGCGTCGTAGAGTGTGTTGTCGATCTGATACATGGTGAGGCCAAGCCGGGATGCCGTATCGCGGTTGACCGTCAAACCCGTTTGCGCGCCCCCCTGCTGCTGGTCCGAATTGACGTCTACGAAGGTGGAATCCTTCTGCAGGGCTGCCATCAGTTTCGGCGCCCATTCATAGACTTCCTTGGTGCTGTCGCCGAGCAATGTGTATTGATACTGTGCATTGCTCTGGCGGCCGCCGATGCGGATGTCCTGCGCTGCGGTGAGGAAGAGGCGCGCCCCTGGAATGTGGGACAGCTTCTTTCGCAGCCGATCCATGACCGCGGGCATGCCATCGCGTTGCTCCAGCGGCTTCAGCGCCACATACACGAAGCCGGTGTTCACCTGTCCGCCCCCGCCTCCGCTGCCGGTGCCCGTATAGCCGACGACGCTCTGTACCGCTTTGTCATGCTGGACGATGGACATCATCTGCGTGAGTTTATTGCTCATCAACTGAAACGAGATGTCCTGATCGGCCTGAAGATTGCCGAGAAGCCGTCCGGTATCTTCCTGGGGGAAAAATCCCTTCGGTATCGAGACGATCAGCCACAGATTGGTCGCGACCACGAGTACCAGAATAATGAGGACGATCGCGCTGTGGTCGAGGGCGACGGCCAATGTTCGCGAATACGCCTCCTGCATACGTTGAAAGAATGTCGGGCGCTCGCTTTGCCGGGAAGCCGGCAATCGCCGCAGGATCAGCGCGCTCAGCATCGGCGTGGTGGTCAGTGAAATCACCATGGAAATGACGATGGCGAGGGTCAGCGTCATCGCGAATTCCTGGAACAGCCGGCCGATGATGCCGCCCATCAGCAAAATCGGCAGGAAGACCGCAATCAGCGAAGCGGTGATCGAGACAACGGTGAATCCCACTTCCTGCGCGCCGAGGAGGGCGGCTTTCAGCGGCGGTATGCCTTCTTCGAGATGGCGCGCGATGTTCTCCAGCACCACAATTGCGTCATCCACCACGAAGCCCGTGGCGATGGTGAGCGCCATCAGCGAAAGATTGTCGAGCGAATAGCCGAACAGATACATCGCGCCGAAGGCGCCGATGATCGAGACAGGTACCGCGACCGCCGGCACGAGCGTGGCGCGTCCGTTGCGCAGATAGACGTAGACGACCGCGACGACGAGCAGCATGGCGATAAGCAGCGTGGATCGGGTGGTGCTCAGCGCGCCGCGAATTGTGACCGACTGGTCGGACGCGACGGAAATATCGATATCGTTGGGGAGCGCCGCTTTCAGCTGCGGGATAGCTGCGCGGACGCTGTCCACCGTGGATACGATGTTGGCACCGGGCTGACGGAAAACGATGACAAGGACTGCGGGCTTGCCGTTCGCGAGCCCAAGATTGCGCAGGTCCTGGACGGAATCCTGGACCTGCGCCACGTCCTGCAGGCGCACGGCGTCGCCATTGCGATAAGCGACGACGACGGGCTTGTAGTCCTCGGCGTGGTTCGACTGATCGTTGGTATAAACCTGCCATCGCACCGGCCCGACATCGATGGCACCTTTGGGAGCGTTCGCGTTGGTATTGCCCAGCGCCGAACGTACGTCTTCGAGACCGATTCCATAATGGAACAGCTGCTGCGGATTGAGCTCGACACGAACCGCGGGCAATGCCGACCCGCTGATGATGACCTGACCGACGCCCGGCAGCTGGGAAAGCTGCTGCTGCATGACAGTGCTTGCGGCGTCATACATCTGGCCCCGGGTCAGGGTTTTGGAAGTCAGCGCGAGGATGACGACGGGCGCATCGGCAGGATTGACCTTGTGATAGTTGGGCTGCGAGATCAGGTTGCTGGGCAGATCGGCCTGTGCAGCGTTAATTGCCGCCTGCACGTCGCGGGCCGCACCATTGATATCGCGGCTCAGATCGAATTGCAGCGTGATGCGTCCCTGGCCCGTCTGGCTTTGCGAAGTCATTTCCGTCACATCGGCGATCTGGCCGAGATGCCGCTCGAGCGGAGCAGTCAGGCTCGTCGCAACCGTGTCGGGGCTGGCGCCAGGCAGCTGCGCGTTCACCGAAATGGTCGGGAAGTCGACTTGCGGCAATGGCGCGACCGGCAGGCTGAGATAGCCGAGCACCCCTGCCAACGCGATCGCTATCGTCAGGAGAATTGTGGCGACGGGCCGCGCAATGAAGGGTGCCGAAATGTTCATGCGGCCGGCTGCTCGCGCGGTGTCGCCGCTCCGAAGCGTTGCCGAAACCAGATCGCGGCGCGATCGAAATAGAGATAGATCACGGGCGTCGTGAACAGTGTCATCACCTGGCTGACGGTCAATCCGCCGACGATGGCGATACCAAGCGGACGGCGGAGTTCGGAGCCGACGCCGGTTCCGAGCATCAAGGGCAGCGCCGCGAACATCGCGGCCATCGTGGTCATCAGAATGGGCCGGAAACGCAGAAGCGAAGCCTGATGAATGGCTTCGCGCGGCGCTTTCCCTTCTTCCCGTTCGGCGCGCAGAGCGAAATCGATCATCATGATCGCGTTCTTCTTCACGATACCGATAAGAAGGATGATCCCGATGATCCCGATGATGTCGAGGTCGGCACCGGCAATACGCAATGCCAACAATGCGCCCACCCCGGCAGAGGGCAGGGTGGAAAGAATGGTGATGGGATGGATGAAGCTCTCATAGAGCACGCCCAGCACGATATAAACGGCGACGATCGCCGCAAGGATCAGGAAGAACTCGTTGCCGAGCGATTTCTGCAGCGCCGATAGGGCGCCCTGGAGCGACGTCACAAATGTACTTGGCAGGCCGATATCGTGTTCCGCCTTTGTGATATCGGAAGACGCCGAACCAAGTGAAGTACCGGGCGCAAGATTGAAGGAAATCGTATTTGCCGGTGTTTGCCCGAGATGCTCGATCTGCAACGGCCCGCTTTGCGCGTTCATCTGGACCACGGCGGCGAGCGGTACCTGGCCCGTCGTCGCCGTGGATGACGGCACATAGAGGCCGTCAAGAGCGCGGTCGAGACTGTCCAGCCCGCTCAGATCCGCATTCAAGACCACGCGATACTGGTTCGATTGGGTGAACAGCGTTGAAGCAATGCGCTGGCCGAATGCGTCGTAAAGAACGTTGTCGATGGTAGCCGGCGTGATACCGAAGCGCGCCGCTGTGGGCCGGTCAATGGTGAGCTGCAGCTCGCGCGCGCTGTTGTCGAAATCGCTTTCGACATCCTCGAATTCCGGCATCTGCCGCAGCTGCGCCACCAGCTTCGGCACCCAGATATCGTTCTGCGCCTGGTCGGGGCTGGCGAGGAAGAAGAGGTATTGCGCGCGCCCGACGGTGCTGTCGATCGTCAGGTCCTGCACGGGCTGCATCGCAAGCGAGATACCGGTCACGTCGGCGACGTCGCGGTTCAGCTTGCGAATGATCTCGGATGCGCTGCCGCTGCGCTGATCGAGCGGCTTCAACGTTATCAGGAAACGTCCGCTGTTCAGCGTGGTGTTTGTTCCGTCGACGCCGATGGTGGAGGAAATGCTCGCCACGTCCGAATCCGCCAGGATTACATTTGCCAGGTCCTGCTGTTTGCGCTGCATCTCCGAAAAAGAAATATCTGCTGCCGCGTAGGAAATCCCCTGAATCTGGCCGGTATCCTGAACCGGGAAAAACCCTTTGGGAATTTCGACGAACTGAAAGACGGTGATGAGAATCGTGATAATGGCGACGGCGAGTGTCAGGCCCTGGTGGTCGAGAACCCATGCAAGCCCGCGATCGTAAAAGCCGATGGTGCGGTCGAAGACGCGTTCCGAAGCGCGGTCGAAGCGCCCGCGTTCCTCCTTCGGCTGGTGGTGCAGTATTTTCGCGCACAGCATCGGCACGAGGGTAAGCGAGACCACTGCCGACAGAACGATGGTGATGCCGAGTGTCACCGCGAACTCGTAGAACAGGCGGCCGATCACATCGCCCATGAACAGGAGCGGGATCAGAACGGCAATGAGCGATACCGTCAGAGAGATGATCGTGAAACCGATCTCGCTGGAGCCTTTGAGTGCGGCCTCCAGCGGATCCTCGCCCATTTCAACGTAGCGCGTGATGTTCTCGATCATCACGATGGCGTCGTCGACGACAAAGCCGCTCGCGATGGTGAGCGACATCAGCGAGAGCGTATCGAGCGAAAAGCCGAAGAGATACATGCCTCCAAGCGTGCCCACGAGCGACAGCGGCACAGAGAGGCTTGGAATTATTGTGGCCTGCCAGCTGCGCAGGAACAGAAAGATCACCAGAACGACGAGCAGCACCGCAAGGCCAAGCTCGAATTCCACGTCGGAGATGGAAGCGCGGATCATCGTCGTCTGATCCGACAGCACTTTCACGTCCATCGCGGCCGGCAGGGTTTTCCTGAGCTGAGGCAGGAGCTTGTTGACGGAGTCGGCAACCGCGAGGACGTTGGAGCCCGGCTGACGCTGGATGTTGACGATGATGGCCGGCGTGCGGTTGGCCCAGGCGCCGAGTTCGCTGTTCTGCGCGCCGCTGACGATCTGCGCAACCTGTGAAAGCCGGATCGCGTTGCCGTTGCGATATCCGAGAATGAGGTTGGCGTATTCGCCGGCGCTCTGGAGCTGATCATTGTCGTTGATCGCGGTATTGAGCGAAGGCCCGTCGAAATTTCCTTTTGGAACGTTGGTGTTTTCGTTGGTGATATCCGTGCGGATGTCGTCGATGGGAATGCCGTAGGCCGCGAGCGCGCGGGGATTGACTTCGATACGCACGGCCGGCCGCATGCCACCCGCCAGAGACACGAGGCCGACGCCGGGGAGCTGCGAGAGCTTCTGTGCAATGCGGATATCCGTCAGGTCTTCAACCTGGGTCAGCGGCAAGGTCCTGGATGTGACCGAGAGCGTCACGACCGGCGCATTGGCGGGGTTGATCTTGGCGTAGACGGGCGGAGCGGGGATGTCGCTGGGCAACAGACCATTTGCGGCATTGATTGCGGCCTGAACCTCCTGTTCGGCAACGTCGAGCGACAGGTCGAGGTTGAACTGCAACGTTATGACGGACGAGCCGGCGGAACTGATGGAGCTCATCTGGTCGAGGCCCGGCATCTCGCCGAACTGCCTTTCGAGCGGAGCAGTGACCGCCGTTGTCATTACTTCAGGACTGGCGCCGGGATAGAAAGTCGAGACCTGGATGGTCGGATAATCCACTTGCGGCAACGTGGACACCGGCAGGAACTGATAGGCAACGATGCCGACCAGCAGCAACGCTACCATCAGGAGCGTTGTGCCGGCAGGCCGGAGGATGAAGACGCGCGACGGACTCATTCGCGACTATCGCGGCTGGCTGGAATGTTTTTGGCGGTGCGGCATCGGCTGCGCATTCTGCGGCTGCTGGCCGGGTGGGGCGCCGGGCCCGTTATTCACCTGCACAGGCGTCGCGTTCCCGTTCGGCATGGGGCGAAGCTTTGCTCCTTCGCGGAGCAGCCCCGCACCGTCCGTCACCACGGTGTCTCCCGGCTTCAGCCCGGAAATCACCTGCGTGTAATCGCCGTCCGTGACACCGGTCTTTATCACCTGCACATGCGCGGTGCGTTTGGGCGTGACCAGATAGACAAAGCTGCCGGGCGCACCCGTCTGAACGGCGCGGACCGGTACCTCGGTCGCGTTATTCAGAGTTTGGAGCAGCAGCTGCGCATTGACGAACTGATTTGGAAACAGCGCCAGGTTTTGGTTGGCGAAACTTGCCCTCAGCTTCACAGTGCCCGTCGTCGTGTCGATTGTGTTGTCGATCGTCGTGAGAACGCCTTGCGCAATTGCCTTTTGCTGATTGCGGTCGAAGGCGACGACGGAAAGCTTTGCTCCGCCGCGCATCTGCTGCGACACCGCCTGAATCCGGTCTTCGGGCAGCACAAAAATGACCGTGATCGGCTGGAGTTCGGTAAGTACGACGAGCCCGGTCGCGGAGGACGTCTGAACATAATTGCCCGGGTCGACGAGCCGCAGTCCCGCGCGGCCTGTCACAGGCGCTACGATGTGACAATAGGCGAGGTTCAGCTTCTGCGTGTTCACGGCCGCTTCGTCTTCGGTGACAAGGCCGGTATCCTGTTGCACCAGGAACTCCTGGTCGCTCACTGTTTGTTTGGCGATGGCATTTGCGCGGTCGAGAGCCATGTAGCGCGCGAGATCCGATTTGGCCTGATTCAGAAGGCCGTTGTCGTGAGCCAGCGCACCTTGCGCCTGCTGCAGCGCTATTTCGTAGGGTCGCGGATCGATCTGCGCGAGAAACTGGCCTTTTTGTACGATCTGGCCTTCCCGGTAGCCGACAGCCGTGAGCTGACCATTGATTTGAGTCTGGACAGTCACTGTTGCGACAGGGGTAACCGTACCCAGGCCCATGAGCTGAACAGGCATGTCGCCCGTGCCGATTTTGGTAACACCGACAGGTACGGCAGGTGTGTAGGACTTTGCCTGACGTGCAGGAAATACAACACGCCAGATTACCACGGCGGCAATCAGCAGCGCGATGAGCAGCACCGCGATCAGGCGAATATTTGCGCCTTTGTGCAGGGGAATCGATCTGTCGTGGCCAACCCCATCAGGGGGGCGGGACGCTGATTCAATTTCGGCCCGGTCCGGCGCGGCTCGCGTTATCAAGGCTTTCCATCCATCGTTGATGATTTGACCGACGCATCCGGAGACCTGGTACTCATAAAGTTAGGTAGATCATACCGGCGGGAATAAGTCCGGGCTGTGTTGAACTGTCGAAGGAGTTTGGACTGAGAGGAATTGATACAGATAGTAACGGGAAAGATGTTTTCGTTGCCGGAAGGAGCCTGAGGTCGTGCTGCATTCCCAAAACTGCGCCCATCGTCGCGGCCCGCGCCGAAACTGCGAATCCAAGTAACGCGCCGTGGCTGCAAAAGCTGCAACCGGGCCGCTTCGCCTCCCCGTCGGATGCACGGCCGACCAGGAGCGGCGATTTGCCTGCGGGACTGCCGCGGTTTCATGCTATTGCTCGATTCCGAGGATCGCAGCCGGGGGGATGCCGGCGATGGCACCATGGCGGGGGATTGTAGCGCGCTGCTCGCTTGCGGTGTCGTTCCTGCTTGCGGCACTGGCGGCGTCCGCCAGTTGCCGGGCGGATTCGATCTTTTCTCCGGCCGGTCCCGTTGCCGCTGGCGACCGAATCATTCTCCTCGATGCCGTTTTCATCATGCTGGCGATTGTCGTGCCGACGATGCTGGTGACGGTCGCCTTCGCCTGGTGGTACCGCGCGTCGAACATGCGCGCGACCTATCGTCCGGACTGGACTTATTCGGGCCGCCTCGAATTGCTTGTCTGGTCGATCCCGACACTGGTGATTTTCTTTCTCGGCGGCGTGATCTGGATCGGCTCGCACCGACTTGATCCGTTCGAGCCGCTTTCCTCGGCAAAACCGCTGGAAATCGAAGTCGTCGCACTCGACTGGAAATGGCTGTTCATCTATCCGGAACAGAACATAGCGAGCATCAACCGGCTTGTTGTTCCGGTGGGGACGCCGCTGCATTTTCGCATTACTTCGGCATCGGTGTTCAATGCGTTTTTCGTCCCGCGGCTGGGCAGCCAGATTTATGCGATGAACGGCATGACCAGTCAGCTGAATCTCCAGGCCGACGAACCCGGCCAGTATCTCGGTCTCTCCGCACATTTCAGCGGCGACGGATTTTCGGACATGCATTTCGCCGCCATAGCCGAACTGCAGGCGCAATTCGCCCGTTGGGTTGCACAGGCGCGCGCGCGCGGACCGGCTCTCGATGATGCGGCTTATCGTGGCCTCTTGCGGCAGTCTGTTCCGGCAGCCCCCTATACCTATCGCAGCGTGGAGCAGGGTTTGTTCGATGCGGTCGCGATGCAGAAACTGCCGCCCGGCGAAGGCCCGAACCCCCACCAGATCGCGCCGCATGCAATTCCGCAGGCCAGGCCATGACCCTGCTCGGAAAGCTCGACTGGAGCGCCATTCCTTTCAACCAGCCCATTCCGCTCGTCGCGGCCGCGATTGTACTCATCGTGGTGCTGGGTGGTTTGATCTGGGTCGCGGCCAAAGGATGGATTCTCTATCTGTGGAATGAGTGGATCACCAGCGTCGATCACAAACGCATCGGCATCATGTATTGCCTGCTCGGTCTCGTGATGCTTCTGCGCGGGTTCATCGACGCGGTGATGATGCGCTCGCAACAGGCGCTGGCGTTTCACTCTGCGGGTTATCTTCCCCCCGAGCATTACGACCAGATTTTCTCGGCGCATGGCACGATCATGATCCTGTTCAGCGCCATGCCGCTGGTGATCGGGCTGATGAATTTCGTCGTGCCGCTGCAGCTCGGCGTGCGCGACGTTGCGTTTCCGACGCTCAATTCCGTCAGTTTCTGGCTCACCGCGACGGGCGCGCTGCTGGTCAATCTCTCGCTGGTGGTCGGCGAGTTCGCGCGCACCGGCTGGCTGCCGTTCCCGCCGCTCAGCGAGTTGCGCTATTCGCCGGGCGTCGGCGTCGATTATTATTTGTGGGCCGTGCAGATTTCCGGTGTCGGTACGCTGCTCACCGGGATCAACTTCGTCACCACCATCCTAAAGACACGCGCGCCGGGCATGACGTATCTGCGCATGCCCATGTTCTGCTGGACGTCGCTTGCCGCCTGCATGCTCATCATTGCCGCGTTTCCGGTGCTTACCGCCTCCCTCGCGATGCTGACGCTCGACCGTTACCTCGGCTTTCATTTTTTCACCAACGAAGCCGGCGGCAACCCGATGATGTTCGTGAATCTCATCTGGGCGTGGGGTCACCCGGAAGTTTATATCCTCGTTCTGCCGGCCTTCGGCATCTTCTCCGAAGTGATATCGACGTTCTCGGCGAAGCCTTTGTTCGGCTACCGCTCCATGGTGATCGCCACGCTGTTTATCTGTCTCGTCTCGTTCTGCGTCTGGCTGCATCATTTCTTCACCATGGGCGCGGGCGGCGATGTGAATGCGGCCTTCGGCATCGCCACCAGCATCATCGCGGTCGGCACCGGC
The DNA here is from genome assembly GCA_036269235.1 of Rhizomicrobium sp. Classification (GTDB taxonomy): domain Bacteria; phylum Pseudomonadota; class Alphaproteobacteria; order Micropepsales; family Micropepsaceae; genus Rhizomicrobium. The sequence continues at coordinate 61,981 of DATASL010000017.1, read as the reverse complement.
GTGAAGATCTACAACTGGCTCTTCACCATGTATGGCGGGCGCATACGCTATGCGACGCCGATGCTGTGGTCGCTCGGTTTCATGACGACGTTCATCACCGGCGGCATGACGGGCGTGCTGCTCGCGGTTCCTCCGGCCGATTTCCTGCTTCACAACAGCATGTTTCTGGTCGCGCATTTCCACCATGTGATCGTGGCCGGCGTCGTGTTCGCCGTTATGGCCGGCATCGCCTACTGGTTTCCGAAAGCCTTCGGATTCCGGCTGGACGAGGGCTGGGGACAGGCGACGTTCTGGACCGCCCTTGCCGGCTTCTACGTTACATTCGTGCCGCTCTACATCGTCGGTCTGCTGGGAATGACGCGCCGGCTGCAGCACTATGACGTGCCGGAGTGGCGGCCATGGATTCTGTTGTCCGCGCTCGGCACCGCCATTCTGATAGGCAGCGTCGTCTGCCAGCTTGTCCAGATCGTCGTCAGCATCCGGCGCCGCGAGGAATTGCGCGACGTGACGGGCGATCCCTGGGATGGTCGTTCGCTCGAATGGGCGACGCCGTCGCCGCCGCCTGCCTTCAACTTCGCCCATCTCCCGCATGTCGACAACCTCGAAGCCTATTGGAATGTGAAACAGCGGGCGCGCGAGGAACTGGAGCCAGATCACGCGCCGCCCTACGAAGACCTTGAAATGCCGCGCAACAGCCCGACAGGCTTTGTCTGCGCGTTCTTTTCCACCATCATCGGCTTTGCGCTGATCTGGCATATCTGGTGGCTGATGATCCTTGGCCTCGTCGGGGCCTATGCGACCTTTGTTGTATTCGCGTGGCGCGACGTGCCGGAATATGTAATTCCCGCGGATGAAGTCGCGCGGATCGACCGCGCCAACCGGCTGGTGCGCGAAACGTTCCTGACGGAGCTGGCGTCATGAGTATCACCGACGCCGCGCTCGCGCTGCGCGATCCCTATCACGTCGGCCACGCGGGCGAGAGCCAGGCGCGGGGACATGGCGCCGGCGGCCCGGCGTCGAAACGCGTTGTTGTCGGTTATGGCTTCTGGCTGTTCCTGCTTTCGGACATCGTGATTTTCTCCTGCCTGTTCGCGAGCTATGCGGTGCTGGCCAATGCGACGGCGGACGGTCCGTCGGCGAAACAGATATTCGACCTTAATCGCGTCGCCATCGAAACGGCCTGTCTTCTCGCGTCGAGTTTCACTTGCGGGATGGCGAGCATCGCCGTCGCAAAGCGCAGCCGGATCGGGTCGCAGTTCTGGCTGGTGGTTACCGGCCTGCTCGGGCTCGCCTTTCTGTTGCTGGAAGCGTCCGAGTTTGCTGCTCTTTACGCAAAGGGTGACGGCCCGACGCGCAGCGCTTTCCTCACCGGCTTCTTCACGCTTGTCGGCTGTCACGGCCTGCACGTATCGGTTGGGCTGCTGTGGCTCGGCACGATGATGGCGCAGCTCTTCGCCAAAGGCTTCCGTGCCGACATCCGCCGGCGGTTCCTCTGTTTCACCATGTTCTGGCATTTCCTCGACATCATCTGGGTGGCGATCTTTTCGCTGGTCTATCTTGTAGGGACGAAGTTATGACCACAGAAGCCGAACATGCCGGTAACGATCATGACGTCGGGGGCGACAGCGACGAGCATGTCTCCCGCGTCTCGACCTATCTGCTGGGGCTGACGCTCGCCATCGTGCTGACGGCAGCGTCGTTCTGGGCCGTGAATACGCCGCTGATTTATGGCCCCGGTATTCCCGTGGCCCTGGCAACGCTCGCCGTGGCGCAAATGGGAATCCACCTTGTCTTCTTCCTCCACCTCACCACCGCGCCCGACAATCTCAACAACGCGCTGGCGCTCGCCTTCGGGCTCCTGATCGTCGGCCTCATCGTTTTCGGTTCCGTGTGGATCATGTGGCACATGAACTACAACCTCATGGCCATGACGCACCCGATGTGATGACCAAACCGCGAACGTTTTGTTAGTTCTGCGACGATTCCGGTCGCCGGTTTTTTGAATCTTCCCTGCATCGTTCCCTGCACCAGGGAAAGACGCCCCTGCACTGCAGCACGGCAAACAAAGCACCAACTGTCTGTTTCTCTCGCGCCCGGTATTGGCCATCAGAATTTTTGCTTTCCCTGCGTTTTTCCCTGCAGCAGGGAAAACGGTAACGCTTCCTCGCCAAGATCAGCCTTGATAGGTCTAAACTAAAACGGTATATAAGTCAACCATTATGGATGTTACGTTTGATGTGTAACGGAGGCTGATCAGCGTTGCCAGGTTGGTGAAAGACGTTTCTGAATTGCGTCTCACCCTGATCTAATGGATGCATCTCGCTGCGCTCCGGCTTCCAGGATCACTGCCGAGGCGTACGGCGCGTAGTCGGACCAGCCGAGGGAGCGATAGAGTTCGCGGCCCTCCGGTGTAGCGACCAGGATTTGCTGCGTGGCAGAGGCTGGCCGTGCGGAAGCGAGGGCGGTCATGATGGTCCTGCCAAGACCTTTGCGGCGATGGTTCTCCCTGGTGACGATGCGGTCGTAAACGAAGGCGCCGTCATAGTGTGCTGCGTAGCCGCTGGCGGCCAGTTCGCCGGTCGTCGTCAGCATGGAAGCCTCGGTGACGGCATCTGCGGTGTTCAATTCCAACAAATAGCCGGCGGGCTGTTGTGGCCTTTCATCACGTTGGCCGAATGCCCGATGACAGATCATCACGAAATTCTGCGGGGATATTACCCAATGCGCAGGAAGATAGGAGCGCAGGGTTTCGGGTGTGTCACAAAGCTTGATGGGAATGCGAGGCCCGGTGATGCGCATGGCAAGTTCGCGGAGACCCTCGACCGGCCGTGCAAAGAGGTAACGGCGTGGTTCATTTGGTAACGCAGAGTCGAGGCGCAATCCGCCAGAGTCCGAAACGGGTTGGGGCAGTCCGCGCGACACGGACCGCGCCCGCAGCCACGCTTCGATAAGGAGGGGATCGACAGAATCGGGCATTCGTTTTCCTGCCGTGTTGTTCGCCGCTTTGCTGCACGTTACGTTAAAATCACAAGTTGTCATGGCCCTCGAAGGCGGGTCACCCAGGTACAAACACTAGGGCTTTCTAAAATAACAGCAGACCGACCCGGCCGGTTTGCGTTGTGCTGGTTGTCACCTGGGTGGCCTGCCTTCGCAGGCCATGACATTTTGGTATTAGCGGTTCGCGCTCGCGCTCGCTATCCGAGTTTCGCGTCGAGCGTGATCTCGGCATTGAGCACTTTCGACACCGGACAGTTCTTTTCCGCCTCATGCGCGAGGCGGTCGAAAGTTTCCTGATCCAGGTTCGGCACCTGCGCGCGCAAGGTCAGAGCCGAGCGGCTGATGCGAAAGCCCTGGCCCTCCTGTGTGAGCGTCACCGCTGCCTCGGTTGAAAGCTCCGTCGGCGCAAAGCCAGCCGCCTGCAGCTGGAACGCCAGCGCCATGGTGAAGCAACCCGCATGGGCGGCCGCGACGAGTTCCTCGGGATTTGTTCCTTTCTCGTTTTCGAAGCGCGTCCTGTAGGAATAGGGCGTTTCGGCGAGCGCGCCGGAATCGCTGGAAAGATTGCCGGTCCCGTCGCGGCCGGTGCCGTGCCAGACAGCTCTTGCTTTGCGGATCATGACAATTCCTTTTCGCAGGGGTCATTGCGGGCGCGCATATTAGCGCCAGAGATCGGGCAGGGGACCGGCTTTTCCGAATACCGGATCCGAGCGCGGCGGCTTGACCCCGAAAACGACATCCCGCTGACATTGGTTCCGAAACCAAACAATACACAGGGCGCACGGAAGTTATTGCGAGGACCGGCTGCGCCGCGCTATCGCCGCTTTGCCTTTGCCTTCGGCTCCGCCAGCTGATGTGCCGCTTTAAAGGCGGACATCAGCATCGTTTCGCTGGTTTTCTTCAGATCGCAGCGGGTCGCGCCCATGCGGCCCCAACCGCCCGGAACGGGCGCAAAGATTTTGGGCGCCTGTTCGCAGTAGAAATCGCGCAGATCGGGATTGAACATCAGGTTGAGATCGCCGGCGCTCGCGCCCAGGGTCGCGAAAATCTTGCGCGGCGTGCGAAAAGCGAGGCGATCGAAATGCGGCGCTTCGCTCGCCAGCGGCAGACTGAGGGCCAGTTCGCGGGCCCGTGCGGCAGTTACCGGCATGTCATGCCTTCCATCGCTTACGCCCAGGGATCATAGTTGCCGAAACTCCAGATATTTCCTTCCGGATCGCGCGCGGAATAGCCGCGGCCGCCATACTCCTTGTCGTCGGGGCCGAGAATGATTTCAGCGCCTGCGGCGCGGGCACGTTCCGCATGCGCATCAACCTCGTCGACGATAAGGTACAGACCCATGGTGGGGCCGCCGGTTTCCGCTGCGGTCTTCATATTTGCGGCGCGTGCGTATTCCGTATCGACGACGCTGTAAACCATGATCATGCGGTCCTCCCAGACGAGCTGCGCGTGCTGCACGACATTTGGGTCGGTCTCACTAAGATAAACGGCGCGGCGTTCGAAGCCGAAGGCGCCGCAAAGAAAATCGATGGCGCGCACAGCGTCCGCATAACGCATATTCGGAATGATTTCATGGCGCATAGGCTGCTCCTGCGAGGTTGACACCCTGTTCCATTAGTCCACACGGCCGGCCCCGGATTGGATGAAATTTACTCCGCGTCGAATTGGCAGGGGCGCAAACTTGCAGGGATTGAAAAGGAGAAAGCACACTAAGTCTACCTGCCTTGGGGTCTAGGAATTCGCAGCTTTCCCGCTGTATGATCGGCTTGGAGCGCTCAGATCAACTGGTTGAATGAACTCGCTTCTCCACTTCCTGGGGCGGCAGCCGCGGGCTGCCATAGCGGGTTATTGCGTCCTGCTCACCGTTCTCGTTGGCTATATCGATTTCGCCACCGGCCCCGGCATTTCGATGTCGGCCTACTATCTTCTGCCCCTGGCGCTCGCTGCCTGGTATGTCGGCTGGCGCTTTGCGACGGCCATTGTGGGGCTGGGCATAGTCGTGTGGATCGCCGCCAACATCTCGAACGGCGATCCGAGCTTCCATAACGTCCCCGTTCTGGCGTGGAACGCCACCGTGCAGCTGATTTCGGACGCCATTGTCGTCTTCGTGGTGACGCGGTTTCGTGAGTTGAATGTGAGCCTGGAAGCACGCGTTCGCGAGCGCGCCGCGGCCGTTACGAAGGAGATACTCGAGCGCGAGCGCGTTCAGGAAGAACTTCTGAACCTCAGCGAACGCGAGCAGCGGCGCATCGGCCGCGATCTGCATGACGGTCTTTGCCAGCATCTGGCGGCGACTGCATTGACGTGCCAGCTGTTGCGCGAGGAGCTGGCCGAACAGGGGGTGGCTGGCGCCGAACGTGCGCAAAAGGTCGTCGAGCTGATTGAAAAGAGCATTCGGCTGTCGCGCCAGTCGGCGCGTGGACTTGATCCGGTCGCGATGGATGCCGAAGGGTTGATGTCGGCGCTGGAGGAAATGGCGGCGACGACCACCGATCTTTTCCGCGTTCCCTGCACTTTCGAGTGTGAATCTCCTGTGCTGGTGCATGACTCGGCCGTGACGGAGCATCTCTTCCGGATCGCGCAGGAAGCGGTGCGCAATGCCGCGACTCATTCTCGCGCAAGCCGCATCGCCGTCACCCTCGAGACAACCGACAACGGGCTCGAATTGCGGATCGAAGACGACGGCACCGGCTTCGATCCCGGCAAGATTGCCGCCATCGGCATGGGTTTGCGGATCATGCCCATGCGCGCGGGGCTGATCGGCGCGAAATTCCGCGCGACGAGCCAGCCGGGAGCAGGTACAGTCATCACTTGCGTGGTCCCGACGGCAAGGCAGGGCACAAGGAGGCAGCTTGAACACGCGTCCATCTAAGGTGTTTCTCGTCGACGACCATCCTCTCTTGCGCGAGGGGCTGGCGGGGCTGATCAATCGCGCGCCGGAGATCAAGATTTGCGGAGAAGCCGAGACCGCCAGCGACGCGCTGGAGGGAATCTGCCGCACCAAGGCCGACGCGGCGATTGTCGATCTCTCGCTGAAGGAAGGCTCGGGCATCGAACTGATAAAGGCGATCCGGTCGAACGCACCCAACACCGCCGTGCTTGTTCTTTCCATGCACGACGAACGGCGCTACGCGGAGCGCTGCATACGCGCCGGGGCACGGGGATATGTCATGAAGGCGGAACTCGCGACGCGCGTGGTCGATGCGCTGCGCGATATCCTGGCCGGGCGAATTCATATCAGCGAGCAGATGCGCGCTGCGTTCGTCGAGCGTTTCGTCGACGGCACGCCGCCGCTTTCTTTGTCGCCTCCCGATGTGTTGAGCGACCGCGAACTGGAAGTGTTCGAATTGCTGGGACAAGGCTTCGAGACGCGCCGTGTCGCCGAAATGCTCGGCCTTAACATCAAGACCGTCCAGGCCTTTTGCGCCCGAATCAAGGACAAGCTGCAGCTCGCCAACGCTTCCGAACTTCTTCGCGAAGCCGTTTTGTGGAGCGACCAGTCCCTATCGAAATAACTTTCGCGCCGACGTCACTGCCTCGGAACAGAACCGCTGAAACTTGCCACCGGGACGTGGGCATTTCGGCACCTGGGTTCCCTTCCCGCGCCGCGAAGGGCGGCGCGCCGGGAATGACACGGCACAGTGAAATATCCAGTGTTTGTCATCCCCGGCGAGCGAAGCGAGGGGATCCAAGTGGGGCAACATCGCCGATGTTTGTCCATAGGGTCTAACCCTATGTCGACGACTCGCAAAGCGGACGGGCACATATCAAAACATAAAAAAAATCCCCGCCATTGCAAACGCAAGCGGGGGAAGGGAGAGCCAGTCCCTGGAAAATGGACCTGGAACCGTTAAGAAATCGTGCACTGAGCCTCAAATTTACATAGGGTATTACCCTACGAATCATGTGGGGCTATTTGCGTACTACCAGGGCAAACGGGCAACGCCTTGCGGCAAGCGCTGCCGCGTCCTGGCGGCGCCGCCGGATCTACTCTGCCGGCTCAGCCCCGTTGGGCTCCAGTTTCTCGATCATCAAATCGGAGAGGACCCTGCGCAGTTTTGTGTTCTCGGCTTCCAGGACATCCAACCGCTTTGCCTGGGATACGGTTGCGAGAGGCCGCCCGTTGCGATTGAGCCCCTCTTCAATCCGTTCCTGCAGCAGGGGATATTTGCGGCACAGACGGCGCAACTCGTCGCCCGGAAAACCAATTACGCGCATGTCGGTCTCGGCGGTCACGGTCTGACTATAGTTCGAGGAATGATACAAAGCCTCCTCGCCGAAAATGGCGCCCGGCCCGAGCTCTTCCGACCGCTCTCCGACTTCCACGCAGGCACGCCCGGAAATGATCAGATAGAGTTCCAGAGCTTCCTTTCCGGCAACAGTGACTTGCGCGTGCTCGCGCGCGATGAGTGCGGTCGGCGCTTCAAGTATGGTGTGGAGAGCCTCGACGTCAAATCCACGAAACAGGGGCTGGCGGCGCAGCATCGTCCAGGTGATCGCGAAGCGCCGGCGGCTCAGTCCGGTAACAAAACCGTTGGCTATGATGCCTACCGGGAGCGCGAATATCGCCACCCCGACGGCCATGGTGCAGCCCGCGATGAATTTCCCGAGTGGAGTCTGCGGCACGATATCGCCATAGCCGACGGTCGCAAGCGTCGTGATTGCCCAGTACATGCCGCCGGGCATGGTTCCCAGGACGTGGGGTTGCAGAGGGCCTTCGGCCAGGTGCATCAGTTCGCCGAAGAAACAAACGGTCGCAAACAGGAGAATTGTGGAGGCAAAGAGCGAAGACCGCTCGGCGAGGAGCACACCGAGCAGCGCCTGCAGTGCCTGCGAATAGCGCGCGAGTTTGAGAAGCCGGAACAGCCGGAATATGCGCAGAACGCGCAGGTCGAAGCCGAAGAACTGGCCTATCAGGCTGGGAACGACGGCAAAGAAATCGACCAGCATCATCGGGCGCAATGCGAATGCCAGCCGGCCATGCCACGGGCCGCGGGCCGCAATGCGCGGATCTTCCGTCGCCGACCAGATGCGCGCCATGTATTCGACGGTGTAGATACCGAGCGAGACCTCCTCGAATATTTTGTACGCCCGCGCGAACGGCAAATAAATCGAAGGAATTGTTTCAAGAGCCACTGCTGCGACGTTTGCAACGATAAGAATTACAAGAAATATCTCAATCAGGCTGGCCCAGAAGGTTTCCGCATTGCCTTCCTCGAGAAGCGCATGGGTCCATTGCCGCAAATCCATCTGGTCGGTCTGTGGGTCCTGTACAGGAACAGCCGCAATTTCCGCGGGCTTCTCCTCGCGTGCCGCCTTCGCAGGATCGGCGGTTACGTTGACGGCGTTTTGCATCGCCGAGTGGGCGCGGCGCGCCTGGTCCTCAAGGGGAAATGTCAGTGTGGACACCCGCCGGTCGTGGCTGTCGAAAAGGTCTATCTCCCAGGCGAAGCCGTGGCTTTGCGGGCCGTCAAGCCTGATCAGATCGCCTGGCGCTTCGGGTTCCGATTTGTCTTCCGCGATCATTTAGTCCCCTCCAGACGGTCCGGTACGCCGGTCCTGGCGCGCGGATATTAGCATCTGTTTTCTGCCGCGGCGTCGGTCGGACATGACGATATCGGTCCCAACGTTACGCGGCGGCGCGCCTTTGCGCATCCAGTTCGGACGGCGTGCAGATGCAGGTCAAACGCCCGTGGTCCAGCACAATCACGCGATCCGCGATAGAAACGATCTCCCGGTGATGGGAAACGACGAAAGTGAGCCTGTCGTCGCGCCCTTCCTGCAGTAGTTTGAGGAGAGACGGGAGTATCTCCGCATCGAGTCCCGAAGCGGCTTCGTCCAGTACGAGGATTTGAGGTTTAAGCAGCAGCGCGCGTGCCAGCGTCACGCGCTGGCGTTCTCCGCCCGAAAGCCTGTCGCCTCTGTCGCCGACGATCGTCCTGATGCCCCGGGGCAGCCGCGCGATCACCGGCTCGAGGCCCGACAGTTTCAGCGCTGCCGCCAGTTCGCCCTCGCCGGCATCCGGCGCGCCGTAACGGATATTTTCCTCGATAGTGGCATGAAATAACATCGCGGCCTGTGGAACAACCGCCATGACGCGTCGCAAAGCGGTCCTGTTCCATTCTTCAAGCGCGATGCCGCCGATACGGACCGTTCCGCAATCGGCTTGCAGCAGCCCCAGAAGTACGTCCATCAATGTCGACTTGCCGGCACCGTTTTCCCCGACGATGGCGACGATTTCGCCAGGTGCCGCGCGAAACGAAACGCCGTCGAGAATTCTGCGTCCGCTGCCGGGCCAGGAGAAGCCGATTTCAGTCAGTTCGACCCCGAGCCGGCCCGTCGGCCCGAACGATCCGCCGAACGCGCGCGGCGACAGCCGCCTTACCAGATCGGCGATGCGCCGCAGGGTGCCCGCGGATTGTTTGTAATGCGCGTAGTGCACGCCCGCATCGCGAACCGGCTCGCGCATCAGTTCCATGTAGGCGATAAAGGCGACGAGCCTGCCGGGCGTGAGCGCGCCAGCATGGACCAGATACGCGCCATACCAGACGACCGCAAGAAAGCCGAACGTTGTCATCATTTGCAAAAGAGGTTCGAGGCGCGCGACGATTTCGCCGCTGGCAATTTCCGCCCGCATCAGACGGTCGCCTTCGCGATCGAGGCTCCGCGCTTCGTGATCTTCGCGTCCGCAGCTCTTCACCGAGCGAAAGCAGTCGAACGTTTGCTGCAACCTGCCGCCGAGCCGGGTCCAGCGGTGCCGGACCAGTCTTTCTCTCGTTCCAAGCGGATGGCCGATGACGTGTGAAAGCATCGCCGCAGAAACCAGAACAGCCAGCGCGAGCAGCGCGAGACCGGGCTGCATCCAGGCCATTACGGCGAAGACGCCAAGTATTGTCAGGATCGAGAAAGGGACATCGGCGAAGAGATAGATGGCGTGGGCGTCCAGCACGCCGGCATCACCCATCACGCGTTGCGCCATCTCATCCTTGCGCGATCCGGAAAGCGCAGAAAGCGGTTGCTCGATGATTCGGGTGTAAAGATAGGAGCGCAGCCGGAACGTACCGTGTGCGACCAGGCGTGTTTCCGCGCGCAGATAGAATGTATGGAACAGGTACAACGCCGCTGCCGCTATGAGGGCGCTCACCCCAAAGCGGAATATTTCCGTGAACGGCTCCCGCCTGGAGACTGCGGCGTCGACCGTGGCGCCCAAGATGAAGGGTATGAAGAGCTCGCACAGCCACACACCGAGCAAAGTAACGATCAGAACCGCAAATTCTCGGGGCGAGGGTCGCAGGGCCCACGCCAGCAGCGCAAATGGTCTAGCCGGCGGCTCCGAAGTTCGCATTTCAGCGTTCGCCCATCAGAGCGCGCAGGTCCTTTGGCAGGGCGAACAATCCCACATGCGTTTTCCCGTCATAAAACGAAAGCTTCGGTTCGAGCCGCCGCCCGGCGATCGTGTGGTCGATTTGTTCCGTGGACAGCGTGCATGGATCGACGTGATCGGACGCCATGACGAATCCCCAGGTGGATCCGAATGACGGTATGAAGGTCACGTAGCTGCGCACATACCCGAACAATTCCTCGAGACCCGCGCGCACCCGCAGATGTCCCTGCCACTCGTTCGTGTCGCATTCCATACCCTGGACGACGAGAATCCCGCCCGGCGCAAGCCGCTCCTTGAGCCCGCTGTAGAAGTCCTTCGTATACAGGGCCTCCGCGGGCCCGTCTTCGAAGGAGTCGACAATATCGACGATGATGACGTTATAACGTTCCGTCGTCGAAGTAACGAATTCATAGCCGTCGCAAATGACGACCTCGAGCCGCGGATCGTTGAACGCGCCGCGGTGCCAGCTGTGCAGATGCTCGCGGGCGAGCGCCACCAGCTGATTGTCGAGATCGACCATCACCACTTCCTCGATGGTGGGATGTTTCAGCACTTCGCGCGCGGTGGCTCCTTCGCCGCCGCCGATGATCAGCACGCGGCGCGGCGCGAAATGGGCGCAGAGCGCCGGCTGCACCAGTGCTTCGTGATAAATATATTCGTCGCGTTCCGCCGATTGCACTTTCCCGTCCAGCACCAGCGCGCGCCCGTAATGCGCAAACTGCAGGATTTCCGCGGTCTGATACGGCGTCTGCCGGGTTGCGACGGCCGCGTCGATGACGAACCAATGGCCGCCGATTTCGCCGTCTTCGTCGATGTAGATTTCATCGCGCGGTTCCTCGCCGCGATGCAGCGTTGCGGCATCGGTTGCCTGCACGCACTCCGGGGGGGCGCCGCAGGGCGAAGGTGCCGGCTGGCGTCCGCGGATGAAATAGACGAAGCGCGGATCTGCAGCAGCAAAGGCCTCCGTCAGCCACTCGGCCGCTGCGCGCATATTGAGCCCGGAATTGCAGGTAAAAACATCCACCGCCGCGAAGGCGCGCTCCGGCCAGATGTGAATGGCAAGATGGGATTCGCCGATTACGACCACCCCCGAAATTCCGTGGGGCTCGAAACGGTGAAACTGTTCGTTGACGACCGTCGCTTCTGCGCGGCGCGCCGCTTCCAGCATCGTAGTCCGCACCCAGCCGATATCGTCCAGATGCGGTGTCGCACAGCGATGCAGGTCGATCACGCATTGCCAGCCGATGCCAAGGTGATCGGGGACACTTGGCTCTGCGGCCTCGATCTCGCGGACCGTCATGATATTTCCCCTCGCACCGGCGCGAACTGATGCGCGCCTTCGATATACGTGCCTTGCGCACATATATGCTTTTGTCATACAAAACGGCGGCAGGTCAAGGGGAGTGGATTTCGCGCTATGGTTTCTTGGTCAACGAATCAGCCGGGCCGTGAGTTATGCAAAGGAGAGATGGAATACGTGCGATCGAGCGCGCCATGTTCGAGATTGCACGCAGCCTCGGTCGGCGCGACCTTGGCCGCCAGGTTGAACGGCGGCTCGGGAAGCTCGTAGATCCATCGCATCTGGTGGTCGTGGATGCGATCGACGAGGGAACGGAGCATGGCGAGTTGCCGACAGTGGGAAGGGTGGCGAAATTTCTCGATGTCCATCCCTCCCGCGCAAGCCGTATGGTCAAAAGCGCGATCCGCGCAGGGCTTGCGGTGCGCGTGGCTTCACAGGCGGACGGGCGCAGATCATGTCTCGAATTGAGCCCGTCGGGGCGGGTAATCGTAAATGCCATACGTGGCGCGCGTGCGCGATATTTCGCGGCGCGGATGAAAGGTTGGCCCCGTGGCGACCGACGGGAATTCGGCAGGCTGCTTACGCTATTTGCGGAGAGCGACCATCTCCACCGGCACGAGCGGGCGGACAACGACAATCTGGCCCACGATGGCGAGCCCGAGACAGGTTTCTCTCTTTCAAACGGCACGGACACGTCCAAACGCCGATCCAGCCGCACGGCAAAACGCAGTCGAAGCGACTGATGCGCCGTCCAATTCGCCACAAATTCCCTGCGGAAATTGCTGTGCGGTTATTGCAGGCAATAGCGTCAAGGCCTATGCCCTACAACATCTGTAAGACAAAACCCTATCACAGGGCCGGACTATGAACAAGGCTGCCGCTTCGACCCTCGATGGGGCGCCTGCGCCGACGTTTGGCCGCTCCGCAGCGCTGACCCTGGGCGCATTGGGCGTCGTTTTCGGAGACATCGGCACCAGCCCGATCTATGCGATGCGCGAAACCGTCCATGCGACGGGCGGCGCAATGCCTGGCAGTTTCGCCGTGATGGGAGCGTTATCGGCCATCATCTGGGCGCTGATCCTGGTCGTCACCATAAAATATGTCGTTCTCATCATGCGCGCCGACAACCAGGGGGAGGGCGGCGTACTGGCGCTTGCCGCGCTTGCCCATCGTTCGCCGCGCCTGAAGAGGCGGGTAAAGAACGTTATCGGCGTGGCGGCGCTCCTCGGCCTTGCACTGTTCTTCGGCGATGGAATGCTGACCCCTGCGATTTCGGTGTTGTCGGCAGTCGAAGGATTGGGCGTCGAGACGTCGAGTCTTCAGCCGCTCGTCGTCCCGCTGACACTTGTCATTCTGGTCGGCCTCTTCCTCATGCAGAGCAAGGGAACTGCCAGCATCGGCCGGTTGTTCGGACCGGTTATGGTCGTCTGGTTCATCGTGCTTGCGTTGCTGGGATTGCGCGGCATCGTGCAGGATCCGGGCGTGCTGTATGCGGTGAACCCGTTCTACGCGATCATGCTATTTGTACGCGCGCCATGGACGGCTTTTGTGGCGCTGGGTTCTGTCGTTCTCGCGGTCACCGGCTGTGAGGCGCTTTACGCGGATATGGGGCATTTCGGAAAGGAGCCGATCCGCAACGCGTGGCTCTATTTCGTGCTCCCGGCGCTGTTTATAAACTATCTGGGGCAGGGTGCCGAACTGCTGCGCAATCCGCAGCTCTCCGGCATTCCGTTTTATGGACTGGCGCCGCACTGGGCGCATTACCCGCTCGTATTGCTGGCAACGGTGGCAACCATCATCGCGTCACAGGCGGTGATTTCCGGCGTCTTTTCTATTGCGCGCCAGGCCGTGCAGCTGGGGCGACTGCCCCGCATGGAGATACGGCATACCTCCGCGACGGATTTCGGCCAGATCTATGTCCCGCGGATGAACACCATTCTGTGCGTCGGCGTGGTGCTGATCGTGCTTATTTTCCACACCTCCAGTTCGCTCGCCGCGGCGTATGGAATCGCAGTGAGCGGCGTGATGGCGATCGATACGTTCCATGCTTCAATCGTCGCCACGCGACAATGGCACTGGAAACTCCGCGCCGCCATTGCGCTGTTCGGTATACTTTGTCTGATCGACCTTTCTTTCCTGGCGGCCAACTCGCTCAAAGTGGCGCAGGGGGGCTGGCTGCCATTGTTGATTGCCGGCTGTGTGTTCCTGATCATGCAGATCTGGCGGTCGGGGCGGCGGGTGCATCTGGAAAAGCTTCGCGACGAAACGCTGCCGCTCGATTTGTTTCTGGAGCGCGCCGACCGGACGCCGCAACGCGTAGCCGGTACGGCCGTATTTCTCAGTGCGCGCGGTGACGTGGTACCGGGTGCTCTGCTGCACAGCCTCAAACATTACAAGGTGCTGCACGAGCGCATTCTCATCGTTCATGCGGCGGTCGAGGAAGTTCCGATTGTGCCGGAATCGCGACGGCTTGAAATTCGCAAGCTCGGCAAGGGGTTTTTCGTGGTGACGGTGCATCACGGCTTTTTCGAAATGCCGGATATTCCTCACATCCTGGAGGGGGCACGCGCATTCGGTCTCGCCGTCGATGTTTCGACCACGACTTTCTTCATCGGACGCGAAACACTTGTGCCGTCGGATCATTCCGCGCTCGGCCGCTGGGCCGGCAAGATTTATCTGCAGTTGGCCGCTTCCGCGCTCTCGCCGGCCCGCTTCTATCAACTGCCGCCCAACCGCGTTGTGGAGTTCGGTACGCAGATCGCAATCTGATTGCGTTCCCGCTTACGTCTGCAGCAAATCCAACTTGCTCCATGTAGGAAAATGTACTACATCAACCTAGGGCAAAATCCTATGCGGAGCGATCGGGATGCAACGGGTCAACGCTGTTGTTCTTTGGATGCTGTTTGGCGGCGGTACCGTGATGGCCGTGGGCTCGATCCTCAGCTCCATCAAACACTCCATGGCCGGCGGAACGGCGGAATCCGGCAATGACGGGTCGCCGCCGTTCGATTTGCCTGCCGGCGAAATTTCGACAAGCCGGCCCGAATCGAAAATCAGGTCCGAAGGTAGTTCCGAGTCGACATTGTTGGGATCACCTGTGCCTGCATCCCCGCCGGCGGAATTTTCGGAACCTGGGCGATCTTCTTCGCTCGATACTTCAAGGGGTGGGAAAAAGAAGAAAAAGCCGCGACGGGAAGAGCCGCGCAAGCGTATGCAGGAAAAAAGCCGGCGCGAAACACGACGCGCGCAAAGGGAAGAAAGTCCGCAACGCCGGAATAAACGGGAATAGGCGGCGGTTCCGTTATCAGGCCCTCAAGTTCCGCCGCTGGAAATGGGCGCCGCAATCGATTCCAGCGACTTTCCCTCGGCGGCGACACCCCAGAGCCACTCTGCGAAGGCCGCAAGACAAAGCAGCAGCCCCGCCAGCGCGTAGCCGCCGCTCAGCGCAACCCGGGATCCTGTAGCTATCAACCAGGCAAACAGCAGCGGTGAAAGCACGCCACCTATGGCTGTTCCCGCCGCGTAAAAGCAGGCGATGGCGAGAGCCCGCGTTTCCAGCGGGAATATTTCGCTTGCGGTAAGGTAGGCAGAGCTTGCGGCAGCCGACGCAAAAAAGAAAACGGCAATCCATGCAGCGTTCAAGGTCGCGGGCGAAAACCGGTTGTCCGCAAAGAGTGCCGCGGTCACGAAAAGCAGGAACGCACTTGCAGCAAACGTGGCGGAGATCATCACTTTGCGTCCTATCGTGTCGAAGAACGGTCCAAGCAGAAGCGGACCGAGAAAATTGCCGAGCGCAAGCGGCACGAAGTAAATTCCCGTCCGGCGATCGGGGACGTGGTAAAAATGCGTGAGCACGATGCCATAGGTGAAGAACACCGCGTTGTAGAGAAACGCCTGCGCGATCATCAGCGAAAGCGCAAGCAGGCTGCGTTTGCGGTGGGTCTTCAGCATCGAACGAAAGATCGGCGCCAACCCATATGCCGGACGCGGATGGATAATAATTTTATCGTGGAACGGCGCGAGCGGCAGGCGCGACATCGCGGACACCTTTCGCTCAATGATGCCGAGCGTATGTTCCGCTTCTTCGGACCGGCAATGCACGACAAGCCATCGTGGACTCTCGGGAACAAAACGGCGAAGCAGCAGAACACCAAAGCCCAGGATGCCGCCTGCACCGAAGCCAAGCCGCCAACCAAGTGTTTGGCCGATGAAGTGCGGATCAAGAATGACGAGAGACGAACCCGCACCGGCTGCAGCGCCCAACCAGAAACTGCCATTGACGATGAGATCAATGCGTCCGCGATATTTCGCAGGTACAAGTTCGTCGATGGCGGAATTCACGGCGGAATATTCGCCGCCGATGCCAACACCGGTCACAAGCCGGAAAACCGCAAAACTCCAGAAGTTCCAGGACATTGCGGTAAGAAGCACGCCGGCCAGGTAGACGGAGAGGGTAACAAAGAAGATCGCGCGCCGGCCCACCCGGTCTGAAATCCAGCCCGAAATCAGCGCGCCCGCAACTGCGCCTGCAACGTAGAAGCTCGCAGCGGCTCCGAGGGCTGTGCTCGTCAACCCCAGTACGTGCGGATTTTGCAGAACCGGGCCGATTGAGCCCACAATAGTGACTTCGAGACCGTCAAGGATCCAGGTAATTCCAAGCGCGCCGACAAGCAGCAAATGGAATCGGCTCCAGGGCAACCGATCCAGCCGCGTGGGAATATCCGTTTCAATTGATCTTCTGGTTAGTTCCTGCATAGCCATTGCTGCAATCATCTTTTCGGGTTGCGCATGGCGGGCAGGACCGGAAATTTGCTGTTTCCGGAAAAGACAAGGTTCCCGGGATTCTTGGGCGATACCATCTGCGCGTGTGTCATTTGAAGCCCAACCGCCGGAACGGGCAAACGCTCCATACGTTCGCCAATGAACAGAATGGAGGAGACTATGAAAACGAACAGGTTTTTCACATCGGTCTCGGCGGCTGTCATAGCCGGAACGCTGGTCATGATCCCCGTAGGAACCCTTGCACAGGCCGGCGCAGGCGGTGGTGCAGCGGGGGGAGCCGGCGGTGGTGCAGCGACGGGCAGTGGCGCCAATACAGGCTCGGCCGGCGGGGCTGCGACAGGCACCGCAACTGGAACCGGCACCTCTGCAACGGGAACTTCGGGAACTAATGGCTACCCCGGCGCAACGGGCGGTTTCATGCAGAACGGGCCTTATACAAGTACACCGGGCGCGACGATGAGCACCGTGCCGACTTCAAATACGGTTCCCTACGGCACGAATGCGCAGCCGCGAAGTCCCTACTCGAATAGTGGCTCGCAGACAACAAATCCCAACGCGACGACGACCCGCTGCCCGGCCGGCAGTACGGATTGTACCAGCAACTCGACTACGCCGGGATCCACGACGCCGCAATAATTACAAAGGTCCTTGTCGGCGGCGCCCGGTCAAATCGGGCGCCGGAGACAAGGCCGGCAGCATCGGGCAGGGAAGGAAATAGCCGGGGTGCCGGGAGGGGCGGCTCATTTGCCGGGGGGCAGCGAAGACGCCATGGAGAGAACCTCGGCGTGCTCCAGTCTTGCCGCTTCGCGACAGAGCGCAGCAGTGGTTCTGCAGATAGCAACGCATTCGTCCATATGACCGAGTTTCGCACAATCCGCTGCGCAAACGTCGCATATTTCGGCGCTGAGCGCACAGATACGATTGTGAAATTGACTCTTTCGCGCAAGCATATCCGCAGTAAGCAGGCAAAACTCCGCGCAATCCAGCATCAATCGCAAATGTTGCGGCCGCGCGTGCTCTCCGCCGATTTCGAAACAATGCGTCATCGCCATGGACAGACACACGCGGTGACACTGCAACAGCGCGTCCATCGAAGCGCGGATCTGCAGACTGAAGCGGTCGGCGGGGAGTTTCGTCATTCCGTTGCAACAACGAATGAAGCGCGCGGTTCCTTATATGCAACGCAAAGCACCTGTTTCAGCGTTCGTGCAACGCGGCGTGGAGATTGTGCGGTCGCCGGAGTTTATGCAGCAACCGGGCGGAACTTGTGCAAAAGGGAGCCGTTCCGAAACAAACGCCAGGCTTCTGGCTCTCCACGGACGGCAACGTCAAAGAGGGACGGCATGAGAACCGCAAAGCAGGAAAGCAATCGCCGCGAGTTGCTGTCTATCAGGCATCGACAGAAACAATTGGGACGTGGACTACGTCTTATGTACGAGCAGGTACTACGCGAACCTGTGCCTGTTGAAATGTTGGAAGCTTTACGCGCGGCAGAGCGTGACGTCGTCTGCTGACCCGGACCGATCGCCGTTGCCGGGCTGATTGCAGCCTCGGTGTCGCAGCAAAGCCGGGTTGCATTGTGATGCTCCCGCGATATAGCTGAGCCGCATCCCAAACCTTCCGAGCCATGGCAGCAGTTTCAAACGCCCTTCAGCCACGCGGGGATCGCCTGCGGGACTTCACGGTCGATTCACGTCTCGTCGTCCTTTCCGCGATGGCGCTGGTGGTCGGCGCGGCCGGCGCGGGCGCGGCCTGGCTTCTGCTGCGCCTGATCAACTTCTTCACCAACCTCGCCTATTTCCAGCGCATTTCCACCGATCCGGTCACCCTCTCCCATCTTCATCTCGCGCCCTGGACGGTGATCATCCCCGTGATCGGCGGGCTCGTGGTCGGATGTATGGCGCGTTTCGGGTCGGCGAAAATTCGCGGTCATGGGATTCCCGAAGCCATTGAGGCGATTCTAATCGGCCAGAGCCGTATCGAGCCGAAAGTGGCGCTTCTGAAGCCGCTGTCCTCGGCCATCGCCATCGGTACCGGCGGCCCATTCGGCGCCGAGGGCCCGATCATCATGACGGGTGGCGCATTGGGTTCCCTCTTCGCGCAGCTGTTCCATCTGAGCGCCGCGGAGCGAAAGACACTGCTCGTGGCCGGCGCCGCAGCGGGCATGACGGCCGTGTTTGGAACGCCGATTGCGGCGGTCCTGCTTGCCGTCGAATTGCTGCTCTTCGAATGGCGTGCGCGGAGTTTCATTCCCGTCGCTCTTGCCTCGATCATGGCGGCGGTTTTCCGGCCATGGTTTCTGGGCGCCGGGCCGCTGTTTCCCTTCGTCGCCGCACCGGTCTTGCCATGGTGGGGTCTGGCGCTATGTGTCGTTGCCGGCGTGTTCGCGGGCCTGCAATCGGCGCTGACCACGATCCTGCTCTATGGTGTCGAAGATATTTTCCGCAAGCTGCCCATTCATTGGATGTGGTGGCCGGCAATCGGCGGCCTCGCCATCGGCATCGGCGGGTTGATCGATCCGGCGGCGCTTGGCGTCGGCTACGACAATATCCGAAATCTGCTGGCGGGAAATTTCGACGTCCACACCGCGGCCGTTCTGCTGGTGGTGAAAGCCTCCATCTGGGTGATAGCGCTTTCTTCCGGCACCTCCGGCGGTGTGCTGGCCCCGCTTCTCATCATGGGCGGCGCCATCGGCAGTCTCGAATCCCACATGATGCCCTTTGGCGGCGCCGGATTCTGGGCGCTCATGGGCATGGCAGCCATTCTCGGCGGCACAATGCGCGCGCCTCTGACGGCGACGTTGTTCGCAGTCGAACTAACGGGCAACATTCATCTGCTGCCACCTGTTTTTGCGGCATCGATCTCCGCCTTTGCAGTCACCGCACTTCTCATGCGGCGCTCGATCCTGACGGAACGCATTGCCCGGCGCGGGCAGCATGTCAGCCGTGAATACGCGGTCGATCCCTATATGCACACACGGGTCGAGGAGATCATGGCAAAACCCGTGCACACGCTCTCGGCGTCATCTTCCATAACGGAAGCCGTGTCGTTCTTCACCAACACGGAAGGAAAGCACCGTCACAAGAGTTATCCGGTAGTCGATACGGATGGTCGTCTGCTCGGCATGGTATCGCGGTCGGATGTGCTGCGCTGGACGCGCGAAGGCTGGGAACCGTCCGCCCATCTCGCGGATTTCGGCGAGGCGAGCGATCTGGTCGTCGGCCATCCCGACGAAATGGTGCGCGAGCTCACCGACCGCATGGCGGTGAACGATGTCGGCCGCGTGCCTATCGTCGAGCGTGGGACGGGCAAAGTGGTCGGCCTCGTCGCGCGGCGCGATCTTTTGCGGGTGCGCGCACGGGTGGTTCATGAGGAACGCGAGCGCAGAAGGATTCTGAGAGCACCGCTGCGCACGGCAGCGAGCTGAAACCAGACAACATTCTGAGGCGTATCGTCGCCTCGGGTGTTCCTTGCCCGAAAATTTTGCTTCGTCAGCGAAGCTGAAAATATTATTGTCAGCCATAGAGCGGGGGGCCGATAGGGCATGCTTTTCCTTGGACTGTTGGTGGTGTTCCTGTCCGCTTCGTCGATCGTAACGAGCGCGCAGGCGAGCGCCTTTGCGGATTTCAACCAGGGCCTTGAGGCCCGCAATCGCAACGACGCAGATGCCGCGATTGCGGCATTCAGCCGTGCGCTGACGGGGGGCGATCTTCTACCCGGTCTGAAACCCGTGGCGCTCTATGATCGGGGTGAGGCCTATCAGCGTAAGCAAGAATACGCCGAAGCGGTAGCCGACTTCAGCGCAGTCATAAAGCAGGAGCCTGACAATCCTGAAGCTTACGCAAGGCGCTCGGAATCAAGCCTCGCTCTCGGAAACTACGAAGCAGCGACGCAGGATTGTGAGCAGCTGACTCTGCTCAAGCCAAACTCCGCCACCCTCTGGGCTGCGTGCGGGCGAATCGCTTTCATGGCAGGCCGATTTGATCAGGCTGCGAGTCACTTCAGGCGCGCGCTGCAATTCGGCGAGCGGGATCGGAATGCTTCCTACGATTTGCTCTGGCTGGGTCTGACCGGGCTGAAGTCCGGCAGGACGGCGGCCGGAGAAATGAGCGGCCCTGTACAGTCCGGCGATCGTCATGCGTGGCCTGCGCCCCTGGTCGAATTTTTCGGTGGGCAAATTGGGGAAGACGCATTGCAAGGCGCTGCGGCCGCGGGGGATGCCACAGCACAGAAAGCTCAGCAATGCGAGGTCGGGTTCTACCTTGGTGAATGGAAACTGGCCTATCAGAAAAAAGCGGAAGCGGAGTCGCTGTTTCAGACGGCGGTACAGCTTTGTCCCAAAAATTTTATCGAGTTGTACCCGGCAAAGAGTGAGCTAAAGAAGATTCAACAGGCGGCCATGCCATGAGAAGAAGCCTGACAACCCTATTGCTTCCACTGGCTCTTGTTGCTGCTGGAGTTTCTTCCTCTTTCGCGGACGAAAAGTGTGAACTTCTGCAATATGCGTCGCTTGACATGGGTACCGATCGCACCGGTGGCGTGTACGTTCCGGCAATGGTGAACGGACAAAAGGTAAATCTGCTCGTCGATATAGGCGGTTTCGTGAGCTTGCTCACTCAAACTACGGTTCAGGACCTTTCCCTGAAACAAGAGGCACTATCGGCACGCACCGAGGTTTCCATGCCGGGGACGCGCATAAAGCGATTTGTACGCGCCGATACCGTGCAGCTCGGGAAATTGAACGGAGCCCATATCACTTTCCTGGTTATGCCCGACGGCCGGATGCCAAGCGAGGTGGGCGGCACCCTGGGCCGCGATTTCATGGCCAATTACGATGTTGAATTCGATTTTGCCAAGGGCAAGTTAAATCTTTTTTCCCCCGAACATTGTAATGGGCAGGTGGCATACTGGACCCATAGCCCCTATGCGCGCATTCCAATAAAGTTCGACAGCACGAGCCCGGTCTGGGCAACAGTACTGCTCGATGGAAAACCTGTCGATGCCGCAATCGATACTGGCTTTTCGCGATCTATCATCGGGTTTGAAGTTGCTCGGAATCTCTTCGACTGGCACGAAAACACGGCTGGTCTGGCAGTTGTTTCAAAACGGTCTGACGGCACGCCGGCAACCTACCATTTCCCGTTTCAGACACTTTCCTTTTCAGGCGTGGCTGTTGCCAATCCGGACATATTGATCGTGCGCCCGCTCGGCACGGGCGATGTTGGATCGTCCGAAGTACCCTTTGCGATTGGACAGGATGTCCTTCGGCAATTGCATCTCTACGTCGCCTACCGGGAGAGGGCCATTTATGCCACCTCGGCCGAGGCGAATTAGAAGGTCCACTCGCCGGATTCCCCACATATCTGCGGATTAGCCGAGGATTTGTTTCACCAGCCGCCCGGGCCGTCCTTCGGTATTCAACTGCTCAAATTTGCATTGGTCCGGCCGCTTGTCGGGGCGCCAGCGCAGGAACGCCGTGCCGTGGCGGAAACGGCCGCCGGTGACGTGGTCATAGCGGACCTCCGCCACCAGCACCGGCTTGAGCGGCTCCCATTCGCTGTTGCGTTCGGTCGACCAGCGGCTCGGTCCACCAGGCGCATTACCGGTGAAACCTGCGCCACCGCGCAGCGGCGCGAGTTTCTTCTTCAGCGCGGCCTGATCCTGTTGCGCGATGGCGGAAGTGAAGCCGACATGATCGAGCCTGCCTTCGTCATTATATAATCCGAGAAGCAGCGAGCCGATGTCGCGGCTGCCGCTTGCGTAGCGGAAACCGCCCACCACGCAATCGGCCGTGCGCAGGCATTTCACCTTGAGCATAGCGCGTTCGCCCGGCGTGTACGGTCGGTCAAGCGGCTTGGCGATCACGCCGTCGAGTGCGCCTTGTCCGGCACGCGCGAGCCACACCTTTGCTTCCTTGCGATCCCTTGTGATGGGCGAAAGCCGGAAACGGTCATGGGATGATATGGCAGCGAAGAACAGTTCCAGTGCCTCGCGGCGTGCCGGCAACGGTTGGGCGAGCAGCGAGTGTCCCCGCCTGTCCGCAATCATGTCGAAAAGCATCAGCAGCGCAGGCGTTGCGTGCGCCAGTTTGTCAATGCGGCTCTGCGCCGGATGAAGGCGCATCTGCAGCGCGTCGAAGGAGAGTGAGTTTTCAACCAGAATGAGAAGTTCACCGTCGACGATGAAATGTCCTGCAGCAAGCCGGGACAGGGCCGCGACGATTTCCGGAAAATAACGTGTCAGCGGTTTGCCGGATTTGGCGCGCAGGTCGATCGCGTCGCCGTCGCGAAAGGCGAGGCAGCGGAAGCCATCCCATTTGGGCTCGAACTGCCAGGCGCCGTCTTGGGGCAATTCGGAAACGAGCTTTGCCTCCATAGGGCGCAGCGTTTCCGCAGAGAGTTGCTGCCGCTCCTCGTGTGCCGGGTCTTTGGCGGGGGCAGGGCGCCCGTGCTTTTTTGTTTGCTGTTTTCTCATGCTGCCTGTTGGAACGCGCAAGCGCGCGGCGCGGTTACTCTTTGACGGAAAAGGAGCAAAGTGATGGAAAGAAGCATCGACCAGAAGATCGTGCCGCCGGCCGCCGGCAAGAAAACTTCAAAAGAAGATTTCGACCGCAACCGCGACGGGCTCTATGGCGGCCTGCCGAAGGCGCGCGATCCGAACGCTCCCGGGCCCCAGGCAAATGCGCCGCATCCCGAACCGGATAAACCGGCACGGGATCGCGCGAACGAGCAGTCGAAGAAATGAAGCTCGTCGCGGCAGCCACGCTCGCAGGAAAGCTCGGGCTGCGGATGGCGAAGCCTGCTGATCTCACCATCAGCCGCGCGCGCGAAGGCGAGGGCTGGATCTACAAAACGTCTCGCGGGCGGGTCATTGCAGACGCGCGCGTCATAACGCGGCTCAGCACCCTTGCCGTGCCGCCGGCCTATTCGGATGTGTTATATGCAAGCGATCCCAAAGCGCATCTGCAGGCGACCGGCCGCGATGCAGCGGGGCGGTTGCAATATCGCTATCATCCCGACTGGGAGAAAATCCGGGAAATACGCAAGGCGCAGCGGCTGATCGGTTTGGTTGAAGTATTGCCGCGGATCAGGCGCGCGCTCGCCGCGCGCTTGAACACTGAATCCCTCGACCGCAAATTTGCGCTGGCCGCGGTGATCGAATTGATTTCTGCGTCCGCCATCCGGCCCGGCAACGAGGAATATGCCAGGACCCATCGCACGCGCGGCGCGACGACGCTGCTCAAATCGAATGTCCGCTGCGCCAGCGACGACACGCTTGTTCTCAGTTTCCGCGCCAAGGGCGGCAAGCAGGTGCGAAAGGAAATCCGTCACGCGCGGCTGTGCGCGGCGATCAACAGCCTGCGCAGCCTGCCGGGACTGCGGATGTTCCAATATCGCGCCGACGACGAAACAATCCGCCAGGTAAGCGCCGCCGACGCGAACGAGTTCCTGCGCGAAATCGCCGGCTGTCCGATCTCGCTCAAGGATTTCCGCACGCTATGCGGCACGGCGGAAGCTATGGAGGCGCTGGCGGCTATCGAGCCCGCAACGAGCGCACGGGCACGCAAGAAACAGATCGTGGACGCGATGCGTTGCGCAGCGGAGAAGCTGGAGAACACGCCCGCCATCTGCCGCAAGAGCTATGTTCATCCCGCCGTGCTGACGGCTTTCGAATCCGGATCGCTGCGCGAATTCGCTCAACAGATCAAACGGGCGCGTTCGGAGTCGACGGTGCAGGCGGCGGTCGGCGTGCTTCTTGAGACTGCCCGAGCTGCCTGATCCCACAGGAACCGGCAATAAGAAGGGCGCGGAGCAAATGCTCCGCGCCCTTCGGCATTGGGACGATGTCAGTAGAACACGCCGTAATCCACCTGGATGATCTCACCCGTATATTCGTCGATCATCAGCGCATCGGGGCCATAGCGCACCCAGATGTAGCCGTCCGGCGGCGCAAACAATCCGTAGGCAAGGAAATCGGTCAGCCAGTAGTCGCGGGCCCAGTAGGCTGAGGGCAGGAACTGCCCATAGCCCCACCGCTGATAGCGATAACCGCGCGGGGCATTATAGACGCCGGCATGGAAGCGGCGTGTGGCGCGTATGTTCTTCCGCAGCCCGGCCACTTTGGCGCTCAAGTGACGGCCTTTGACGGCTATCGCCGCATGTCCGCGGTGCGTACCCACGCGAACCGTGACATGCCTGCGCGGCGTGTGGCGCGTCACGTGATGCATCGTCGGGTGACGGCGATGAATGGCCGGGCGATGGGCGTAGCCCGCGGAAGGACGGTGCATCGTGGCGTGGGCATGCCCCGCGGCCGGCGCGCGCATTGCCGGGGCCGGCCCGTGCATCGCGGGACCGGGATGCCCGCCGCCGCCGGGGTGTCCGCCGCCCGGATGCTGCGGCTGTGCCGAGAGTGAAGCCGGTATCGCGGCAACGACGCCAGCCAGCAATGCCGCCACCAGAAATTTCCTCATTTCGACCTCCGCATATAACCTGCCAAGCTGCCGGACATCATCCGACACAGCTTGCGATAAGTTAAGTCGGATGCGGCCAAAGTGTTCCCGCGCGATCACCAGCGCAAGAGTCGCGGCCCTGCGAGCCAGCCTGCAACAGCGGCAGCAAGAATGCCCAGCGTGTACCAGACGGCGAGGAAGGGCGCCCCGGTCTCGTTGCAATGCCAGGCATAGGCGAAAGCGCCCGCGCCGCCTGCGGCTATGCCGATCACGAAGCCGGTCTCGGCAAGTCGCGTGGGCGCGAGTCCGCGCATGGCCCAGACGAGCCCCGCCAGAGGCGGGATGGAACAGGCGAGCACGAGAAACGGGCAAAGCCGCGCCGAATGCCCCATCAGCATCGAATCGCGCGCGACCGGCGGTGCGACAAGAAAAATAACGAGCGCCAGCCCGACAACAAGCACCACTGGCAGCGGCAGCCAGGCGAGGCGAGAGCTCGCCGTGGCGGCGGGACGGGCGAGGCGTTCGGCGGCGAAAGCGGCAATCGCGGCCAAGCAAAGCGGATAGGCGAGCTTGGCCCAGAACATCGTCGTTTTCATCGCCGGCATCATGTCGGGACGCGGGCCCAGAATGGCGAGCGTCAGCACGATGGAGGTCAGCAACCCCCCGCCGAGACCGAGAAATAACCGGCGCAAAACGAGATTGCGCGGCGCGGGCGCGAGATCGGCCGCAAGCTGGCGTGCGAGATCGCTCATGGCCGCTTCTCCGGCTCGGTCCGGAGCAAGGCGGAGAGTTTTTTCAGGCCGCGATGCACGGCCACTTTCACTGCCGTTTCCGACATGCCCCGCGCTGCTGCGGCTTCCGCATTCGACAATTCGCGCAGCTTGATGTCGCGGATCAGCGATCGCGTCGCCGGTGGCAGCGCCGCCAGCGCCCGTTCGATGTCGAGCCGGGACTCCACGGCCGCGGATTCGTCCGGCACGAACAGGCCGCTATCCTCGACGGGTACGGTGACCGCACGTCCGCGGCGGCGGAAATGATCAATCAGCTTGTAGCGCGCGATCGCATAGGTCCAGGCGGTGAGCAACTGCGTGCGGTCATAGGTGCCGCGGCGCGTATGAATGGCGATGAGCGCTTCCTGCACCAGATCGTCGACCTCCGACGGGTCTCCAGCAAGACGGCGGCGAAACCACGCCGCGAGCCTTTGCTGCAAGGTTTCCAACAGCAGGCGATAGGCGGGGGCATCGCCGGCCAGGCCCGCCAGCATCAGCGCTTTCAAATCGGCTTCGCTCGCCTGCAACTCCGCTCCCGTTTATTCGCCTGTACCCGCGGCGAAGTTACGCCGAAACGCTTCGAAAAAAATCGGTTTGTGCAACGCTGCAGGATCGTCACGCGCGATGGCGCCGCACAAGTTGACTTTGAATTCGCGCCAGGGACCAAACCGTGAAACATCGGCAAGCTGCACGCAATGGTTGCGTTACTAAATGATAACCATTTTTGATTGTGCAATGTAGGTATGGACTTTTAGAACTGTTTACTGTTCTACTAAGCAGTTGTCATTCCGGTATGAGACGACTTAAATTTACGTTCGTTGCGCAAGACACGATAAAAAAACCCTGTGATCCCCGTTTCTGTCGAAACTCCCGACGATATCGCCGACCAGGTCGACCAGATGCTCGAGCAGGGTGATCGCGTCGCCGCTCTTCGTTATGCGATGAAGGCGATCGAACCTTTGCTGCAGGCACCCTCCGATGCGTTACGGTTCGAAATTCGCGACAAAATCTTCCGGAAATTCAAGAAGCTACAGTATCAGCGCAGCGACTTCGAAATCGTCGACTATTGCGGTTTCGAAATTTCAGAGAAGATGCCTCTTTTCCGCGGTCCGAAACCTTCCGACGAGATCCTGGCGAAGGGCGATTATTTCTGTGTGATGGGCGCGGCGCAGACCTATGGAAGACTGGTGGTCAAGCCATGGCCCAACCGATTGAGCAAAAAGATCGGGCTGCCCGTCCTGAATTTGGGACGAGGCGGTGTCGGGCCGCAATATTTTGAGAATGACAGGCTGCTCAAGCTTGCCAGTGGCGCGCGATTCGTCGTCCTGCAGGCGATGTCAGGGCGAAGTGTCGGATGTTCCGAATATCCCGGCGGCCGAATTGTTTTCGATGGCAACGAGGCGGTCAACCGTCTGACGATTCTGAGAAATATCTGGGACAAAGATCGCGAAAAGGCGAAGGAACTGGTGCTGCGCTGGAACGAGTCATATTTCAAGCTGTATGAACGACTGCGTGACCTGATAGGACGTCCGACAATATTGCTGTGGGTATCGTGCCGGGCGCCGGACGATTGGTCGCCGGAAACTCTGCTGACGAGTGAAGACATGGACACCGGCGACTTCCCCCAGCTGGTCGGGCGGGAATTGTACAACAAAGTTGCCGAGATTTTTCCTGCGAACCTTGAATATATTAACAGCGATAACGTTGAATTTCCCCGCAGCCGGGTCACCGGGCAGCGATGTCCGCACCTGGGATCCAACGACACGAAGGATAAGGTTCAATATTATCTGTCCAGCGAGAGCCATCGCCAGGTAGCACTCGAGCTGGTGCCCTTGGCCAAGGAGCTATACCAGGCTGCTTAGCGAAGAGAAGCAAAGTATTTGGCACGCGTCCCGCGGAAGGGCCGTAGTCCCACGGCGACTGTCATGGCTTGTCCGCGGCGCCGGTAATGTTCGGGCAGCTTGTACTGTCATCGTATAGGTCCGGGCTGCGAGCAGCCGTGCGCGCTCGCAAGTGTTGTGGCCTTGATAACTACGTCACACTGTCAAGGTGTGATGGCGAAGACCGTTCCGCAGCCAGAATAACCGTCGCGGGAACATTTTCCCGTCCCGCCATATTCCGTGGTGCCGTAGAGCGTGCCGTTCACGCTTATGAGGGCTGCTTCGGGTAGTGAACCGTCGCGGCAATACTTGCAGAACGTATGCAGTGGAAGGGATTTGTCACTGGTTGGATTGGTCGAGTAAACGGTTCCTGCGAAATCGCCTACACTACCTCCACCGCTGGTCGTGCCGTAGAACTTTCCTTTCAGCTCAACCAGGCCGCCTTTCGGCTGCACCGGACCGAAAAGAAAGCCATTAAGCACCGAGACGAGTTGGTCGCCAAATACGCTGCCGAAGGTGTGCCGAAACACGACGCCGAAAAGCGGGCCAAGGCGGGGAGCCCCCTGCAATCCGGGGCAGCGCAATGACCGGCAACGGATGAAACTCGCGCGAAGGAAATGCAGGTGACAAAAGCGTTCTTACTAGGCACTGACGGAGTTATTCGGGAGCGGTCTGGTTTGATTTTTGAGTGGACTAATTCGGCCGGCACCTTCCGCTCGAATGGATTAGAGGTTTCGGCAGGTTGAAATGCTGTGCTCAGAGCCGATATATAGGCTGCCGGTTTTGTTTTATCCGCAGCACGACCGGTCGGCAACATTCGCTGATCGCTGTTAATATCGCTGTTATTCCAACGCTCACGCTTCGGACTTAGCAGCGCAGGTTGAGCGCGCGCGGCAGTAGTTCGAAGGTCGCGGGCAGCCGGCCCACGCACTCGCCGTCGATCTCGATGAACACCGGCCGGCCATGCGTTTCCGCGACGGGCAGCGCCATGATCCTGCGGCCGCGGAGCGCGCGCACCGGGGGATTTTTTATCTGGCCGGCATGAACTTCGCGCATATCGGCAAAAGCGCGAAGCTGCGGCGCGCCGCCCATGACGATGACGTCGAACAGCCCGTCATCGGGAACGGCCTGGGGCGCGATGCGCCGCCCGCCACCGAAGAACTGACCATTGGCGACGGCAACGGTGGAGATGGAGAGTATCTCATCATACTCGCCGTCGATGCGCAGGCGGATCATGCGGTCGTGCCAGAAAAATTTGGTGCACGCGCTGTGGAAGGCGAAAGCGAGGCGGCGGCCCGATAGTGTGAAATTCGCTGCAGCGTTTGCTGCTCGCACGATCGCGCCGGACAGTCCGAACGAGCCGATATTGGCGAAGTAGCGAACCACGGGTTTGCCGTCAGGCGTGAGACAGGCGAGGCGGCCGACATCGATCGGATGCACCGGCGCCTGTTTCAACCGCGCGATGGCGGCGCGATAGCCGGGCGCGAGCCCGAATGTCTTGCGGAAATCGCCGTCCGTTCCGCTGCTGATAAAGCCGAACACGGCATCGGGCATGACAGGGCCGTCGGCATCGAACAAACCATTGACTGCTTCGTTGATCGTGCCGTCGCCGCCGACGGCCACGATTTCGTGATGGCCTTCGCGCAACGCGTCGCGCACCAGCGCCGTGGCGTCGCCGCGCGACTGCGTCATGGCGAGATGCATGTGCGGATAGGCGTCACGGAGCGCACGCTCGATCTTCGGCCATTCGCGGGCCGTGCGACCGCCGGCAGAACGGGGATTGACGACAACAAATCCGGTCACGCCAGGCTCCTCGAGCCGGTAAAACCATCGCGACACATGCAGTCGGGCACGCTTTTCGTGGCGCGCTCCAGCCGTAAAACCATACTGCGCGTGGTGTGGTTCCCTGTTCCCGGCGCCGATTGCTAAACTTCGAAGATATTGCCGGGATTGAGAATGTTGTTGGGATCGAGCGCGCGCTTGAGCCGGCGCATCAGCGCGATCTCGGCTTCGGAGCGCGTGAGCGGCAGATAGGCGCGTTTCTCGAGACCGATGCCATGCTCCGCCGACACCGATCCCGCGCGGCCTGCGAGCGAACCGTACACGATGATTTCGACGGCCTGCCGCGCCGCGGCGTCGCCGACACCGATGATGAGATGCAGATTGCAATCGCCCAGATGGCCGAAAATCATCAGCGTAAATTCGTTTTTCCAGCGCGCCTGCAATGCGCTTCGCACTGCGTCCAGATAATTCTCCATCTCCATGATCGGCAGGCTCACATCGAAGGTGAAGATCGGCCGGTTGCGCAGGCACTGGCCGACATCGTCGCGCAACGACCAGATGGCATTTCGCTCGGCTTCGGATTTGGCGATGACGGCGTCGCTGATCGTTCCCTGTTCGATCGCATCGCCGAGCACGCGTTCGAACTGCATCATGTCGGCTGTTTCATCGCCGCCGAGCTGCTCGACGAGCACGTAATGCGAATGACCGTGAGGAAGCGGCGCGCGCCCCTTTGCGGGGGGCGTGGTCACGAGTTCATAGAAATCGTCCCACATCACTTCGAAGGCGGACAATTGGCCGGCCAGCCCGCGTTGGACATGACGGAGAAGGCGCGGGAGCAGTTGGCAGCGGTCGACCGCTGCCAACGCGACGGCGTGGCTGCCCGGCTTTGGCCGCAACCGCAGAACGGCGCGCGTGATCACACCGAGCGTTCCCTCGCTGCCGATGAAAAGTTGCTTCAGATCGTAGCCGGCATTGTTCTTGAGCAGCCGGTTGAGCGAAGTAACAATTGTCCCGTCCGCGAGCACGGCTTCGAGGCCGAGGACCATGTCGCGCGTCATGCCGTAGCGGATGACGCGGTTGCCGCCGGCATTGGTCGAGATATTTCCGCCGATGGTCGCCGATCCGCGCGCGCCGAGGTCGAGCGGAAAGAACAATCCTTCCGCTTCGGCTGCTTCCGCCACGTTCTGCAAAATGCAACCGGCCTCGACCGTCATCGTTCCGCCGGCGGGGTCGATGGTTTCAATGCGGTTCAGGCGTTCGAGTGAAAGCGCGAAGGCGCCGTCGGCATTTGCACCTTCGACGAGGCCCGTCTTGCCACCCCAGGGAATAACAGCCTGCCGCTCCGCGTCACAAATGCGCAGGATATGAGAGACCTCGTTCGTGCAATTGGGGCGCAGAATGGCGCGCGGCGAGCCGAGCCGGCTCCAGTTGCTCCGCGCCGCTTCGGCAGCTTGCGCGCCCTCGAGCACGCCGGATTCGCCGAGAAGGACGTTGAAACGTTGGACGAGATCGCTCATCGCAAATGCCCGTTTTGCATCGCCGGGAAATGGTATAGGATTTTCCAAAAGGGGTGCAGGGCAGAACTGGCCACGCGGAGAATGCCCCATGACCACCGCATCCGAATTTGAAGTCCATGCGCCGCTGCCGGCAGTCCGGCAGGTAGGCTTCGCCGATCTTCGTGCAGCCCTTCGGGAAGGGCTGGCCGATTTTCGCGAAATTCCGAGCTTCGCTGTTTTCCTCTGCCTGTTTTATCCCGTGACCGGGCTGCTGATCGGCGGCTTCATGCTGCGCTACGACGTGGCGCCGTTGTTATTTCCGCTCGCCGCCGGCTTCGCCCTGATAGGGCCCTTCGCGGCGATCGGATTGTATGAACTGAGCCGCCGCCGCGAGCTTGGTCTGGACTCGTCGTGGGAACATGCGTTCGACGTGTTTCGTTCGCCCGCGAAATGGGCCATCCTTGAGCTTGGCGTACTGATGCTGGCGATCTTCTTCGCCTGGCTCATGATCGCGCAGGGCCTCTACGCGGAAACGGTCGGCCGGCTCGCGCCGCGCAGCGCAGAAGCTTTTTTCCGGGACGTTTTTACCACGCCGGCAGGCTGGCATATGTTTGTCTGGGGGAACCTCATCGGGTTTGGGTTTGCGGTGCTATCCATGTGCATCAGCGTGATTTCCTTTCCGCTGCTGTTGGACAAACATGTCAGCGCCGCCGCGGCGATACTGACTTCGGTGCGCTCGGTACTGGAAAATCCGAAGACCATGGCGTTGTGGGGACTGATTGTCGCGATTGCGCTGTTTGTGGGCTCGATCCCGTTCCTGCTCGGCCTGGCCGTCGTAATGCCGATTCTCGGGCATGCAACCTGGCATCTGTATCGCCGGCTTGTTCCGGCATGAAATAAGGATGGGTGAGCACAGACTCACCCATCTTGCTGTTATCATCGCTGTATCAGACCGGAAGAACGCCCACGATCTCCATGCTGCCCGGCGCGACTACGACGATTTCATCGCCATAATCAAAGAACAGATCGCCTGACCATTCCGGATAGAGTGCCACGATGGGCTGCGGCACAGCGACAAGGCGGATATCGCGCGGGACTCGCGCACCGACGCCGATGCGGAAATTGACATGCGTTACGCGTGGCCCTCTGCGCAGCACCGTTTCGCGCAGATTTGTTTTCTCCCGAACCGTCAAGGTCGGTCCACCGCGTCCGCGAACGTCGCCGCCACGCAGCATCTCGCCACCCTGAAGCCGGTTGCGGTCGCCTTGCATCTGATTGCGATCACCCTGCAGCTGCGTGTGTTCATAAGCACCAGCGCCGTTTCTGTCATTGTCGCGGCGCATTTCATTTTCCTGCATGCCCGGCTGGTCGCCGCGACCGGATCGAACGGCTCCGGGGCCTGAGCTTCCTTCATCGGGCCGTGCCATCGGATGTTGCGTCGAATGTGTCGTATTCGGGCCGGAAGGGTTGTTGCCTGCAGCGGACCCTTGCGCCCATGTGGCTGTGGAGCCGGCCAGCAGTGCGGCAGCCGAAACAGCCAGGAGTGTCTTTTTCATAGTACTTCTCCTTTGTGAATTCGTGTGCCCACAGCAGCGACCTTCATGGCTCACGGAAAAAACGTCGTCGTTCCGCACGTGGTTCCGTGACGAAGAATTGCCGCAATTGCCTCATTGCCGAATGCGTTGCGAACAGCGCAGAATACAACCGGCAATCAGATGCGTGGTGTGGCAATGCAGTTCGGCGCAGCAATCTTTTTTACGGAATATTCGATGGGTCCCGTTGAACTCGCGCGGGCTCTGGAAGAGCGCGGCTTCGAGTCATTATGGGCGCCGGAACATTCGCATATCCCGGTCTCGCGCAAGACGCCGTACCCCGGCGGTGGCGAACTGCCGAAAGAATATTATGATGTGATGGATCCGTTTGTAACATTGACCGCTGCTTCTACTGCCACGCAGAAGTTGAAAGTGGCGACAGGCATTTGTCTGCTGCAGCAGCGCGATGTGATACAGACGGCAAAGCTCGTTGCGTCGCTCGACCGGGTGTCGGGTGGACGTTTCCTGTTCGGCATCGGCGTTGGCTGGAATCAGGAAGAAATGGAGAACCACGGCACGGTGTACGCCACGCGCGCCCAGCGCGTGCGCGAAAGCATCGAAGCCATGAAAGAAATCTGGACCAAAGACGAAGCGGAATATCACGGCGAGATCGTCAAGTTCGACCCGATCTTCGCCTGGCCGAAGCCGGTGCAGAAGCCGCACCCGCCGATATTGCTTGGCGGTGCGTTTCCGCAAGGCGCACGCCGCGCCATCCGCTACGGCGACGGCTGGCTGCCCATCATGAGCGCCAACGGGCTCACCGATCTCCTGCCGAAATATGAGGCGATGGCAAAAGAGGCGGGCAGGGCTGTCTCGGATGTACCAATCTCCGCCTGGCAGCCGCGTTTCGACGCGGAGACGGCCAAGCGCTTCCGCGATCTGGGTGTCGCGCGGTTGGTAACGACCTTGCCGCCTGTCGGCCGCGACAAGATTCTGCCGATCCTCGACCGCTGCGCGGAAGCGATGAAGTAATTATCCTCCTCCGCAAAGCGGGGGAGGTGGCGCGAGCGCAGCGATGCGCCGGAGGGAGTTAGGCATGCACGCACAGCCCCCCTCGGCCCGCTACGCGGGCACCTCCCCCGCAAAGCGGGGGAGGGTCGAGACGCACGCGATCCTCAGCCGAAAGTGATATAGGTCGCCTTCAGCTGGGTGTATTTCTCCAGCGCGTGAAGCGACTTGTCGCGGCCGAAGCCGGATTGTTTGTAGCCGCCGAACGGCATTTCGATGCCGCCGCCATCGACATTGTTCACGTTGACCGTGCCGGCGCGGAGCGCGCGCGCCACCTTGTGCGCCTTTGACAGATCATTGGTCCACAGACTCGCCTGCAGTCCGTAGATCGTGTCGTTGGCGATGCGGATCGCGTCGTCCATGTCCTTGAAGGTGATCGTCGACAGCACCGGCCCGAATATCTCTTCGCGCGCGATGGTCATGTCGTTGGCGACATTGTCGAAGATCGTCGGTTCTACGTAGTAGCCACCTGTGTTCTGGCGCGCCTGATTTCCGCCGACCGCGAGCGTGGCGCCATCCTTCCGTCCCTTTTCGACGTAGGAGAGCACGCGCTCCATTTGTGACTTGTCGACCATCGAGCCCATCATGGTGCCGGTCGCAAGCGGATCGCCCGGCTGGAAATTGGCCGCCATTGTCTTCACCTTCTCGACGAACTCGTCATGGATTCGTTCTTCAATAAGCAGACGGGAAGCCGCGACGCAGACCTGCCCGGAATTGAAGAAGATGCCCGAAGCGGCACCCTGTGCCGCGCCATCGAGATTGGGCGCGTCGGCGAACACAATGTTCGGCGTCTTGCCGCCGCATTCGAGGCTGACGATCTTCATGTTCGATTCGCCGGAATATTTCAGGAAGTACTTTCCGACCTCCGTCGAACCGGTGAACGCAACCGCATCGACATCCATGTGCCGTCCGAGCGCCTGGCCGGCGGTTTCGCCAAATCCCGGCACAACGTTGAACACACCTTCGGGGATGCCCGCTTCGGCGGCGAGTTCAGCGACGCGAATGGCCGTCAATGGCGATTGTTCCGCCGGTTTCAGAATAAGCGAATTCCCTGCTGCGAGCGCGGGCGCGAACTTCCACGCGGCCATCAGCAGCGGAAAATTCCACGGCACCACCGCACCGACCACGCCGAGGGGTTCGCGTGTGATCAGTCCCAGAGCGTTCTTCGGCGTCGGCGCGACCTCGTCATAAATCTTGTCGATTGCTTCCGCGTACCAGCGCACCGTCTCGGCGACGGAGTTCATGTCGACCGAGCGTGCGAAGCTGATCGGCTTTCCCATGTCGAGCGTCTCGAGCAGGGCCAGTTCGTCGGCATGTTTGACGATAAGCTCGGCAAGTTTCTGCAGCGTGCGCTTGCGCTGCTTGGGCGCGGCATTCGCCCATTTGC
Source organism: Rhizomicrobium sp. (assembly GCA_036269235.1). Lineage (GTDB taxonomy): Bacteria > Pseudomonadota > Alphaproteobacteria > Micropepsales > Micropepsaceae > Rhizomicrobium. The sequence continues at coordinate 27,154 of DATASL010000017.1, read as the reverse complement.
CGTTGTTGAAGGCCGCACGCGCGGCTTTCGCGGCGCGATCGATATCTTCCTTGTCGCAGGCGGCAACGCGCGCCAGCACCTTGCCGTCGATGGGCGAAATATCCTCGAAGGTCTCACCGCTGGCCGCCGCAACATATTTGCCGCCGATAAAGGCCTGCGCGCGGAATTCGAGTCCCTTTGCCTGGGAGTGCCAATCGATTGCCGCTGCCATGATCCCGTTCTCCTGAAGAATGCTTTCGGATGGCAATTTATGCTTTTGGAACGTGCAAAACCATCGCGGGCGCGCTGATCCTCCCCTGCGCGAAGCGCGGGGGAGGTGCCCGAAGGGGCGGAGGGGGCCAGCGCACGGCTTGCCCCCTCCGGCACGTCGCTGCGCTCGCGCCACCTCCCCCGCAGAGCGGGGGAGGATCAAAACAAAAAGCGCGCCGGGCAGGTGCCGGGCGCGCTCAAAAACGGTTAGGAAGGGCAGGTTACTTAATCTTGCCTTCCTTGAACTCCACATGCTTGCGCAGCACGGGGTCGTATTTCTTGATCGAGAACTTCTCGGTCATGGTGCGGGTGTTCTTCTTGGTGACGTAGAAGAATCCCGTGTCGCCCGAGCTGTTCAGGCGGATTTTTGCGGTTGTCGGCTTTGCCATTGGTCGGCCATTCCTGAAATCGGCCGGCAACCTACCCGGCAAGGCCTGGTTGTCAAGGTGCACATGGTGCCCGGCACATAACGTCTTGTCATCCCGCGAAAGCGGGAACCCAGCTCCCGCTGGTGTGCAAAGGAATTGATTCCTGCCCGTGCGCACTTTCTAGGTTCCGAGCCCGGGTCACCGCTTTCGCGGCCATGACAGTTGGAGCGTTCAAAAATCGATGCGTTAAGTATCTGATACATATGAGTTTTTCCAGGGATTTCGCCGGGTCGGGTAGCAATCCGGGTTTTCCTTCCTACCTTTATTCCGCCTGCAGGGATGTACATGGATTTTTTTCGCCGAGTTTCGTTTCTGCTTGCGGCCGCAATGCTTGCGGTGGCGGCGCCGGCGCTTGCCGCCGCCCGGGCCAGCGCGTTCCATACCGAACAGCAGATGAGCTACGGGCAGCTCATGCAACGATGGGATCCGCTGATCGCGGAGGCTTCGCGCCGCTTTAACGTGCCGCAAATCTGGATTCGAAGCGTCATGCAGGCCGAAAGCGGGGGCCGTACCCTGTCGGGCGAAAACCATCCGATCACCTCCGGTGCCGGTGCGATGGGGTTGATGCAGCTGATGCCTTCGACCTGGCGGGACATGCGGGTGGATCATGGCCTTGGCCCGGATCCCTACGATCCGCGCGACAACATCCTCGCGGGCGCCGCCTATCTGCATTGGCTGAATGCCAGATACGGCTATCCGGCCCTTTTCGCCGCCTATAATGACGGGCCGGGAAACTTGGAAGCGCGCCTGCTCGATGCCGGACTGCTGCCCGCGGAAACGCGAAGTTATCTCATCCGCGTGACGGCAGCGGTGGAGGGTCGTGACATGGTGTCTGGTCACGCCACGCCCGTCAGGTTCACGCGTCCGAACGGATCGCCGGTTCTCGTCGATCCGAATGCCGTGATGGGTGTCCGCGCGGTGCTTCCCGGAGAATACGACGCCAGCGTCCACGCCGTGATTACTTTGGGCCACGTCCACCAGGCCGTTTGCGAGAGCCTTTCGGATGTGAAGTCGAAGCTGCGGCTTCGCGGCTCGAGCGTTTGATTGCGGCGTCATCGTCGACAAGTTCAAATCGCAATCCGCCGGTCAATGGCGCCGCTTCGCGCAGGCGGACGGTGACCGCTTGGCCAAGCGAATAGGACACGCCGCTGCGCTCGCCGACCAGCGCATGGCGACGTTCATCATGGCGGAAGAACTCCGCACCGATGGTGCGGATAGGGACGAGACCGTCGGCGCCTGTTTCTTTCAATCGCACAAACAATCCAAAGCGCGTGACGCCAGTGATGCGACCGGCAAACACGGCGCCGACGCGGTCTTCCATAAAGGCCGCGACGTAACGGTCCGTTGAATCGCGCTCCGCCGCCATCGCGCGCCTTTCGCACATCGAAATGTGTTCGGCGGTTTCGGAGAGCTTTCCGATTTCACTGTCGCGGAGACCGTCGTCGCCGAAATGCAGCGCGCGGATCAGCGCGCGATGCACGACCAGATCGGCGTAACGCCGAATCGGCGAGGTGAAATGCGCGTAGCGCTGCAGGTTGAGGCCGAAATGCCCGATATTCTGCGTATCGTAGATCGCCTGCGACTGCGTTCGCAGAACGACGTCGTTCAACACGTCCTCATGCGGGCCGCCTTTTGCGTCGGCAAGAATGCGATTGAAGGTCTGGGGCTTTGTCACCTGGCCTTTTGCGAAACTCATGCCGATCGAACGCAGATAATCCGCGAAAGCGTGCAGCTTTTCCTGCGAAGGCTGTTCGTGCACGCGATAGATCAGCGGCGTGCGCGCCTTCTCGAGCGTCTCCGCTGCCGCGACGTTTGCCTGGATCATGCACTCCTCGATCAGGCGCATCGATTCCAGCCGTTCGCGGAAGGCGATGGAGGCAACATGATCGTCCGGTCCCATAACGACGCGCCGCTCGGGAAGATCGAGATCGAGCGGTGCGCGGCGGTCGCGCGCTTCGGCGAGCACGCGGTAGGTATTCCATAGCGGCACGAGTGTCTGTTCCGCCATGTCGCGACGATCCGTATGGGGCTTGCCGTCGAAAGCGTGCTGCGCCTGTGCGTAGGTGAGCCGCGCGGCCGAGCGCATGATGGCACGAAGAAATTCATGGCGGCGCTTCCTGCCGCTCGCATCGAAATTCATTCGAACAGCAAGACAGGCTCGATCCTCTCCTTCCCGCAGCGAACAAAGATCGGCGGAAAGCTGCTCGGGCAGCATGGGCACGACGCGGTCGGGGAAATAGGCGGAGTTGCCGCGTCGCAGCGCTTCGCGGTCGAGCGCCGAACCGGTTCGTACGTAATAGGCGACGTCGGCAATCGCGACGATGACGATATGGCCGCCCTTGTTCGCGGGATCCGGATCGGGTCCCGCCCACACCGCGTCGTCATGATCGCGCGCATCCTCGGGATCGATGGTCACGAGAGGGATGCCGCGCAGATCGGTGCGCCCTGCAAAACGCGGCGGCTTTGCTTCCTCCGCTTCCGCAAGTGCCTCGCGCGTAAACTCGGTTGGTATTCCGTGTTCGTGGATCGCGATGAGGCTGATCGCGCGCGGTTCGTTCATGCTGCCCAGCCGCTCGATCACGCGCGCTCGCGGCAGTCCGGAGGCGCGGCCCGCGAGCGGCTCCACGACAACCAATTCGTTCGAAGTGGCGCCGCCTTTATCATGACGGTCGACAACAAATTCGTTCCGCGATTTGCGGTCGATGGGCTCGATACGGCCGCGACCTTCATGCTCGCGATAGACGCCCAACACGCGATGCACGCCCGCGCCGATGCGCTTGATTACCCGCGCTTCATATCCGTCATCGGTTCGCGACAGGCGCGCCAGCACGCGTTCGCCAATGCCAAGCGCGCTCCCGGCGTCAGCGTCGCGGCCTGGTACTATCAAAATTTTCGGCGGTGCCTCCGCCTGGTCCCAACGCTGCGGCCGCGCCAACAAATCACCATCGGGATCATGGCCGATGATCTCGACAATGCCGACTTCCGGTAAGGCGCCCGCCGCTGCGTAACGCTTTCGGGCGCTGCGCTGGATGGCGCCTTCGGCTTCGAGTTCCTTGAGGATTCGCTTCAGCGCGATGCGTTCCGAGCCTTTGACACCGAGCACACGGGCAAGATCACGTTTCGAGCCTTCCGGCTCTTTCGCCAGCGCTTCCAATACGCGCGCCCTGTCGAGCGGTTGGGTTTCAGCGCCGGAACGTTTGCGCGGCAAGGTGTTACCCGTTCTCAGCCTTGTCGGGCTTGCTTTTCCTGCCGGCAATTTTCTTCGCAAGCGTTTTGCTTTTCTTCCTGGCGCCGGCGGACTTTTTCGCTTTTGCAGGCGCCGCTGCTTTTTCCGGCTTTGCGGTTTCTTTCTTCTTTGTTTTCTTGGCCGGCTTGCCGCCGCCTTTCGCCAGGCGGTCGGCGATGAGCGTCAGCGCCTGTTCTAGCGTCACGCTCAGGGGATCAGCATCGCGTGGAATGGTCGCGTTGGTGCTGCCGTCTGTTACATAGGGTCCGAAACGGCCGCGCATCAGTTTTACCTGCGCGCCTGCCGGCGAAGCACCAAGTTCTTTCAATGGCTCTGGTCCGCGGAAACTCTTCGACTTCGCCTTCTTTTCGGCCAGCAATGAAACAGCGCGGTTGATGCCGACTGTGAAAACTTCATCGGGCGCATCCAGTGATGCATACTGCCCCTGGTGGGCAACATAGGGACCGAAGCGGCCGAAATTGGTTGTTATGGGTTCGCCGGTCTCGGGATGTTTCCCGATTTCGCGCGGCAGTGCGAGAAGCTTCAGCGCCAACTCAAGATCGACACCCGAACCGTCCAGCCCCTTTGGAATGCTTGCGCGCGGTGGCTTCTCGCCGTCGCCGCGCTGCACATAGGGCCCAAAGCGGCCGCTGCGCAGCGAGATGGGCTCGCCGCTCTGCGGGTCTTCGCCAAGCACTTGCGGTTGACCACTCGCCGCGTCGCCCTCGCTTTGTCCAAGCTTCCGCGTGTAACGGCATTCGGGATAATTCGAGCAGCCGACGAAAGCACCGAAACGGCCGAGCTTGAGGCTGAGCTGGCCGTTTTCGCAACTGGGACAGCGGCGCGGATCTTCGCCATCGCCCTTTGAGGGGAAAATGTGTGCGCCGAGCGTTTCGTTGAGTTCGGTAATTACTTCCGAAACGCGAAGGTCTTTTGCTCCGTCGATCGCGGTGGAGAAATCCCGCCAGAAATCTCTCAGCAGCTGCTTCCAGGCCAGACTGCCTTCCGCAATCTCGTCGAGCTTCTCTTCCAGATCGGCCGTGAAATCATATTGTACGTAGCGGTTGAAGAAGGTCTTCAGGAAGGTGGTGACGATGCGTCCCTTGTCTTCCGGGATGAAACGGTTGCGATCCATGCGCACATAGGCGCGGTCGCGCAAGACGGAAAGGATTGTGGCATAGGTCGAGGGGCGGCCGATCCCGAGTTCTTCCAACTTGCGTACCAGGCTCGCTTCGGAATAGCGCGGCGGCGGTTCGGTGAAGTGCTGCGCGGGCGTGATTTTTTCTACATTCAACCCGTCGCCCTGCGCGAGCTTCGGCAGTTTCGCGCCGTCTTCATCGGCCTCGTCGTCCCTGCCTTCCTGATAGAGCGTGAGGAAGCCGTCGAACAGCGTAACCGTGCCCGTCGCGCGCAAAGTGACTTTGCGGTCGTCGGAGACGGAGTCGACGGTGGTGCGCTCGAGTTCCGCGCTTTCCATCTGGCTCGCCAGCGCGCGCTTCCAGACCAGTTCGTAAAGTCGCGCCTGATCGGATTCGAGATGGCGTGAAATATTCTCGGGCAGGCGTTCGAAGCTCGTGGGCCGGATCGCCTCATGGGCTTCCTGCGCATTCTTGGCGCGGCTGGTATAAACGCGGGGTGCGCCGGGCAGATAGCGCGAGCCGTAATTCTTGCCGATCAGGTTTCGTGCTTCGCCGATCGCCTCGCCGGCCATCTGCACGCCGTCGGTACGCATATAGGTAATGAGCCCGACCGTTTCGCCGCCGACATCCACGCCTTCGTAGAGTTGCTGGGCGATCTGCATGGTGCGCTTGGCGGCAAAGCCGAGTTTGCGGGAAGCCTCCTGCTGCAGCGTGGAAGTAATAAACGGCGGGGCGGGGTGCCGCCTGACCGGTTTGATCTCGATCTCGCCGACGGCAAACTGCCGCGCCTTGATTGCTTCCACGGCGCGCGTCGCCTCGGCCTCGGTGCCGAGCGACAGCTTCTCCAGCTTTTTTCCGTCGAGATGGATGAGGCGCGCATTGAAGGCGCCGCTTGCCGCGCGCAGATCGGCATCCACCGTCCAGTATTCCTGCGCCTTGAACGCTTCGATCTCGTCTTCGCGTTCACAGACCAGCCTGAGCGCCACGGACTGCACCCGTCCGGCCGAGCGGGCGCCCGGCAGCTTGCGCCACAGGACGGGGGAAAGCGTGAAGCCGACCAGATAATCGAGAGCGCGCCGCGCCAGATAGGAATCGACCAGCTCCTCGTTGATGGCGCGCGGATTGGCGATCGCGTCCAGCACCGCCGAACGCGTCACCGCGTTGAACACCACCCGTTCGACATGCGCATGGCCGAGAGCGTGCCGCTGCTTGAGCACCTGAAGCACATGCCAGGAAATCGCCTCGCCCTCACGGTCGGGGTCGGTGGCAAGGATCAGTTTGTCCGCCTTCTTGAGAGCGTCGGCGATGTCCTTGATCCGCTTCTGGGCACGGGCGTCCACTTCCCAGGTCATCGCGAAGTCCTCGTCGGGCTTCACGGAGCCATCCTTGGGAGGCAGATCGCGAACATGGCCGAAGCTCGCCAGCACCTGATAGCCTGAGCCCAGATACTTGTTGATGGTCTTGGCCTTGGCCGGGGATTCGACGACGAGAACGTTCATGCGGTGGGGATACTGCGTGGGCGGTTGATTCGGCGGATAGACTATTATCCGGATTTTGTAACGGGGGCGCAGATAGGGACGTGGTCACGGGGTGTCAATGCGGCGCCCATCATCCTATCGACCTTAGGATGTAAATCCCATGGGTCAGGAGCAATTTACAACCTATGAGTGTAAGTGCCCCCCATCTTTGTGCGGGACGGTGTCTTACAGAAGCGCCACCCGGTTGCCCGATTCGCGATAGAGGCGTCCGGCCAGTTCCAATTCCAGAAGAATGGATTGCACCGCCCCGGCCGGCGCGCCGCTTTGCCGGACGATCTCGTCCACGGGCGTCGGAGCGGGACCAAGCAACTCCCCAATGCGGGCACGAAGGGCTTCGTCGACGTCTTCGCGATCGTCATCCGACCATGGGCGCGGGCCTTCGCCGGGATCGCGGAAGCCGCTCTCGATCAGGGGCCGCAATACATCCAGCACGTCGCTCGCGGCCTCGGTCAGCGTCGCCCCGTCACGCAGCAACCGATTGGTGCCTTTCGCGCGGGGATCGAGCGGCGAGCCGGGAACGGCGAAGACTTCGCGGCCCTGCTCCAGCGCGAAGTTGGCTGTGATCAGCGAGCCGGACCCTTCGGCCGCTTCGACTACGACGACGCCCCGCGCAAGGGCGGAGATAATCCGGTTGCGGCGCGGGAAATGCTTGGCCTGCGGTCTCTGCCCGACCGGCATCTCCGAGACAACGGCACCGTCCTGCGCCACGCGTTCATAAAGCCGCTTGTTCTCCGGCGGATAAATATCATCGACGCCGCCGGCGAGCACGGCGACCGTGCCGCTGCCGAGCGCACCCTCATGTGCTGCCGTGTCGATGCCGCGCGCCAACCCGGAAACCACCGCGAGCCCTGCATTGCCCAGATCCGCTGCAAGTTCCGCTGCAAATTTCCGGCCGAGTGCCGACGCATTGCGGGCGCCAACCACGGCAATCATTTCACGCGACAGGATTTCGCAGCGGCCAAGCACTGTTATAACCGGCGGAGGCGCTTCGAGTACGGCAAGCCCTGCCGGAAATTCCGCCTCGCAGGAAACGATCAGGCGCGCGCCAATGCGTTGGATCGACTCGAATTCCCGCTCCGCGTCCTCCTCATTCGGAATCTTGAGATCGCCCGCGGAGCCGCCGCGCCGCGCGAGTTTCGGCAATTCGCGGAGAGCCTTTGACGCCGAACCAAACCGTTCGATCAGCGCCGCAAACGTCACCGGCCCGACATTCTGCGTCCGCGCCAACCGCAACCACGCAATGCGCTCGGCGTGCGCGAGGGTGACAGTTGCCATTGTCATCTGATGCGCCAAAGAAAATTGGAACACGAAGAGCACAAAGCTAGATTACCATCCGCTTCAGACCGTCCTTGACAGTCGGACATTGAAGTTCATCAAATATCCCAAACCAAGAACGGAATGCGCCCTTAAGCCAGCATCGATTATTGCTTTGCCGACGTTCTCGGTTTCAGGCGGAATCGTTTGACGCTGCATCTTTGTGCTCTTCGTGCTCTTTGTGGTAAAATAATCTAATCGGTTCGCAGCGACAAACAGAAGTTTGTCGCGAGACTTCGCTGGTATCAGGCGGAGATGATATTTGTTACGCCTTGGCGCCGATGCGCGGCTCCTGGCCGGCGAGGAGGCGGCGGATGTTTTCGCGATGTGTCGCGAAAATGAAGATCGCCAGCAACAATGCAAGCATTGCGTATAATTGTTTGCCGAAGAGCATCATGTAGATCGGCGCAAGTGCTGCCGCCGCGAGCGCGGAGAGCGATGAAATTCTGAAGATCGCGGCAACGGCAAGCCATGTCGCGAGTGCGAGCAGGCCGACGGGCCAGGCGAGAGCGAGCAACACCCCGAAAAAGGTTGCGACGCCTTTGCCGCCGCGGAAGCGGAGCCACACCGGAAAGACGTGACCGAGAATAGCACCTGTCGCAGCGAGAGCGGCGGCCGTGTCGCCGTAGAGACGGCCGACCAGCAAGACCGCAAGTACGCCTTTGCCGCCGTCGCAGAGCAATGTCGCGAAAGCAGCCCAGCGCTTTCCGGTGCGTAATACGTTTGTTGCGCCGATATTGCCCGAGCCGATCTTGCGCACATCGCCTGCGCCGGCCAGCCAGGAAAACAGAAGTCCGAACGGGATCGCGCCGAGCAGATAGCCGAGGAGAAGCGCACCCGCGAAGGCGGGGGCATGGCCATGCCAGTCCGTGGTATTCAGTGCATCAAACATGAAACGGCCGGTCGGCGGCGCGATCATAGACGCAACTGCCGCTCACATAGGTCCGGTGCACGCGTCCCTCGAAGGTTCGTCCTTCGAACGGCGTATTGTGGGCACGGGAATGCAATTGCTCCGCATCGATACGAAATGGTTCGTCGGGATCGAAGATAATGAGATCGGCGGCAGCACCGCGCGCCAGCCGTCCGCCCTCGAGTCCCAGGATGCGCGCTGGAGCGGTCGTCAGTCGCGCAAGAACGTCAAGCAGACCCGCATCGCCGTTGTGATACATTTGGAGAGCCGCCGGCAGGAGTGTCTCCAGTCCCACGGCGCCGAAAGCCGCCTGTGCGAAAGTCTGGCGCTTGGTATCCGCCGCCTGCGGATCGTGGCTCGAAACGATTATGTCGATCGCACCAGTCGCAACACCTTCGACCATTGCCAGGCGGTCCGGTTCCGCACGCAGCGGCGGCTTTACCTTGCGGAAGGTCAGATAGGCGCCGACGTCGAGTTCGTTGAGCACCAGATGATGGACCGACACTCCGCAGGTGATCCGCAAACCGCGCGCTTTCGCAGCGACAATGGCGTCGAGCGAAGCCTGTGTTGAAATCTGCCCGAAGTGATAGCGGGCGCCCGTCAGTTCCACGAGCCGGATGTCGCGTTCGACGATCAGTGCTTCTGCCATGCCGGGAACGGCCGGAATCCCCAGCCGGGTCGCGAACTCGCCTTCGTTCATCGCCGCGTTTCGCGACAGTTCGGGATCTTCGGCATGTCCGACCACGAGTGCATCGAAGGTCGACGCGTAGGCGAGAGCCCGGCGCATCACGCGCGCGCTGGAGATTGTGCGGTCTCCGTCCGTGAAGGCAACGGCGCCGGCTTCTTTCAGCAAACCAAATTCGGTCATGGTTTCGCCTGCCAGGCGGCGCGTAAGCGCGGCCATCGGCAGAACCCGAATGCAGGCTGTGGCGGCCGAGCGGCGGTTGATGAAATCGACAAGCGAAGGTTCGTCGATCACAGGTTCCGTATTCGGCATCACCACCATGGTGGTTACACCGCCCGCGGCCGCCGCGCGGCTCGCCGATTCCAGCGTCTCGCGATGTTCGCTGCCCGGTTCGCCGGTGAAGACGCGCATATCGATCAGCCCCGGCGCGAGCGCGCGGCCGGAACAATCAACGACCGCGGCGTCTGCGGGTGCTCCGCCGTGAAAGATTTGTGGGCCGAAATCGCGGACGTGGCCATCTTCAACCAGCAGTGCGCCCATCTCATCCAGACCGCTTTCCGGATCGAGAAGGCGCGCGTTGAGAAACGCCGTGCGCGTCATGGCGTGTTGCGTCCCCCGCGCGGCAGCATCCGCGCCAGCGCGTCCAGAACGGCCATGCGCGCAGCGACACCCATTTCAACCTGTTCCTGGATGACACTCACTTCGATGTCGTCGGCGACTGCGGAATCGATTTCGATGCCGCGGTTCATAGGACCGGGGTGCATCACGAGCGCGCCCGGTTTCGCACATGCGAGCTTTTCGCGATCGAGCCCGTAGAAGCGGAAATATTCGCGCGTGGACGGCACGAAAGCCCCGGCCATGCGCTCGAGCTGCAGCCGCAGCATCATCACGATATCGGCGCCCGCGAGCGCCTGTTTCATATCCGTATAGATCTCCACGCCGAAACGGCCGGCTTCTGCCGGCAAAAGCGTCCGCGGCGCGCAGAGACGGACGCGCGCGCCCAGCTTCGACAGAAGAATGATGTTTGAGCGTGCCACGCGGCTGTGAAGGATGTCGCCGCAGATCACTACAATCAGGCCTTCGAAACTTGTTCGCCGTCTGCGGATTGTCAGGGCATCGAGCAGCGCCTGCGTGGGATGTTCATGCGCGCCGTCGCCCGCATTGACCACGCAGCAATCGACTTTGCGCGAAAGCAACTCCGCAGCCCCCGCATCCTGATGACGCACGACGAGAATATCCGGCCGCATCGCATTGAGCGTCGCCGCCGTGTCGAGAAGCGTCTCTCCCTTGGAGACGGATGAGGTGCGCACCGACATATTGAGTACATCGGCACCGAGCCGCTTGCCTGCCAGCTCGAAAGAACTTTGCGTGCGCGTCGAAGGCTCGAAGAAAAGATTGATCAGCGTCCGCCCCCGCAGAAGCGTCTGCTTGCGCTCGGCCTCGCGGTTGAGAGCGACATAGCCGTCCGCCAAGTCCAGCAAAGCAGTGATTTCCGAATGGGAAAGAGTGCCGGTGCCGAGGAGATGGCAGGACTTGAGAATCGGTCCGTCAATGCGTCGCATGGAAAAGAGGCTTATAGGGAGAACCACGAAAACCGGCAAGCCGAGGATTGATAATGACGATTGCGGGGTTGATCACCACGGAAAGTACGCTTGGGCCCAGGGAAACGGTGGAGAGGCTCGTCGCGGAAATCGCGCGAAGGGGACTCACAATTTTCGCCCGGATCGATCATGCGGCCGGCGCAGCTGCCGCCGGATTGCCGCTGAACCCCACCGAACTCGTGATCTTCGGAAATGCCAAAGGCGGCACGCCGCTCATGCAGCAGGCACAGACGGCCGGTATCGATCTGCCGCTCAAGGCGCTTGTCTGGCAGGACGGACACGGGAGGACATGGCTTTCCTATAATGATCCGCTCTGGATTGCCGAGCGGCACGAAATTACGCCGGAACGTGTACCCAATCTCAAGATGATGACCGGGTTGCTGGCAGATTTGGCGGCGGCAGCGACAGCAGCGGCCTAGGGTTCCAACTGCCGTAATGATTGTTGCCGGGAAAGATATCGCAGAGCATCCAACGCACCCTGCAGCAGCCAGGCGGCAGCCATTTTGTCGACTAACTCCGCGCGGCGCTTTCGCGAAGCATCGGCTTCCAGCAAAGTACGCGTCACCGCGGCGGTCGAGAGCCTCTCGTCCCAGAGCAGGATCGGCGTATTGGAACGCCCAGCGAAATTGCGCGCGAAGGCACGAGCGGATTGAGCCGACGGCCCTTCTGATCCGTTCATATTGAGCGGCAGGCCGACAACAAGTCCATCGGCACCGTGTTCGGTCATGAGGGCGACAAGCGCCGCAAAATCCTGGGCGAACTTCGCCCGCTTTCGTGTCAAAAGAGGCGACGCCACGGTCCGCCGCGTATCGGACAGCGCGATTCCTATTGTTTTCTCGCCGAGATCCAGGCCCATCAGCCGCGACTGCGGAGCGAGACTCTCCGATAATTCCCGCAAGTCGAACAGCACGGTCATCTCAGGCCCGCGAAAACAATCTGCAGGTCATGGAACGGCAAAATCGCGACGCGCACCCGGCCTGCCTCAATACCGCGTAACTTGCCACATCGCCATGCGGTTGCTAGCAACGCGGCCGGTTTCTAGCACGATGAAAAGCGCATGTCTGTCGATGAGAAGACCGTCTGTCGTATCGCCCGCCTCGCCCGTATCGCCTTGACGGGCGAGCAAGTCGGTCCGATGGCGGAGGAACTCAATGGAATTCTGGGCTGGATCGAGCAGCTGCAGGAAGTCGATGTGACCGGCGTATCGCCGCTTACGAGCGTTGTCGCCCAAAATCTCCGCATGCGAAGCGATGTGGTCACCGAAGGCGATCAGGCGGACGCGCTCATGACGAATGCGCCGCGGGCGGAGGATCATTTCTTCGTCGTTCCGAAGGTCGTGGAGTAACCTCATGTCCCTTCCTTCTGCACCAAACGAATTCACGATTTCGGATGCCCGCGACGCGCTTCGGTCGAAGCGAATTTCGGCGGTTGAGTTGACGGGCGCGCTGTCGCGGGCGATGGCCGGCGCGCGCGCGCTCAACGCATTCATCACCGAGACGCCCGAACAGGCCAATGCGATGGCGGCGGAGTCGGACCGGCGTCTTGCGGCAGGCGACGCCAGGCGGCTCGAGGGTATACCGCTGGCGGTCAAGGATCTGTTTTGTACCAAGCATGTGCGTACGACAGCCGCGAGCCGGATTCTCGAAAACTTCGTGCCGCCATACGAATCGACGGTGACGCAAAATCTCTGGGACGCCGGTGCGGTACTGCTCGGCAAGACGAATATGGATGAGTTCGCCATGGGCTCGTCGAATGAAACAAGCTGGTTCAAGCCGGTGATCAACCCCTGGCGCGCACGTCAGTCCAATGCGGATCTCGTGCCGGGCGGTTCCTCCGGCGGCTCGGCCGCAGCCATCGCTGCAAATCTTTGTCTTGGCGCAACCGGCACGGATACGGGTGGTTCCATACGTCAGCCGGCCGCGCTTAGCGGGATCGTCGGGTTGAAGCCGACCTACGGCCGCTGCTCGCGCTGGGGGATTGTTGCTTTCGCCTCTTCTCTCGATCAGGCGGGACCGATGACACGCACGGTGCGCGACGCAGCAATCCTGCTGAGCGCCATGGCCGGCGTCGACCCGAAGGATTCGACAAGCGTCGACATTCCGGTGCCCGACTACGAAGCCGGCATCGACCAGGGCATTAAAGGTCTTCGTATCGGAGTACCGAAGGAATACCGGATGGATGGCGCGCCGCCGGAAATCGATGCGCTGTGGGCCAAGGGCGTGGATTGGATGCGCGCCCAGGGTGCTGAGATCGTCGAGGTCAGCCTGCCGCATACGAAATACGCGCTGGCCGTCTATTACATCGTAGCGCCGGCCGAAGCCTCTTCGAACCTCGCGCGCTATGACGGCGTACGTTATGGGCGCCGGGCCGACGGCGTGGGCGATGTCACGGACCTCTACGAGCGCAGCCGCGCCGAGGGATTTGGTGCGGAAGTCCGCCGGCGCATCCTTATCGGGACTTACGTGCTTTCCGCCGGCTATTACGACGCTTATTACGTCCGGGCGCAGAAGATACGGTCGCTGATTGCACGCGATTTCGTGCAGGCTTTCGAGCATTGCGACGTGTTGCTCACGCCTTCGACGCCGTGCCCCGCCTTCGCGGGCGGCGCAAAGGACGCCGATCCCGTCGCAATGTATCTCAACGACGTTTTTACCGTGACGGCGAACCTTGCAGGACTGCCGGCGATTTCCGTGCCGGCGGGCGTTTCGGAGAGCGGCTTGCCGCTCGGCCTTCAGGTGATCGGAAAGGCCTTTGACGAAAAGCGGGTGCTGCGTGCGGGCCATGCAGTCGAGGAAGCAGCCGCCTTCGACGCAAGACCGGCAAAATGGTGGATCACATGAGCGATCGCGCGAACGAGGTTTCGAATTGTGTCCGCGGTCGTGACGGCGACTGGGAAATCGTCATCGGCATGGAGGTGCATGCGCAGGTACTTTCAAATGCAAAGCTGTTCTCGGGCGCCTCGACATTGTTCGGCGCAGCGCCCAATTCCCAGGTCAGTTTCGTGGATGCCGCCATGCCGGGCATGTTGCCGGTCATCAACCGGTACTGCGTGGAACAGGCAATCCGCACCGGACTGGGGCTGAGAGCCACCATCAATGCCGTTTCGACCTTCGACCGGAAGAACTACTTCTATCCCGATCTGCCTGCCGGCTATCAGATCTCGCAGTACAAGAATCCGATTGTCGGGGAAGGCGAGATTATTCTTGACCTTCCCAAAGGCCGCACTGTCCGGGTGGGTATCGAACGGCTTCATCTGGAGCAGGATGCAGGAAAGAGCCTGCACGACCAGCATCCGGATTGTTCCTATGTCGATCTCAACAGGGCCGGCGTGGCGCTTATGGAGATCGTCTCGCGGCCCGACATGCGGTCGAGCGAGGAAGCCGCCGCCTTTGTCAAAAAGCTGCGGGCGATCGTCCGCTATCTCGGCACCTGCGACGGCAATATGGAAGAAGGTTCGTTGCGCGCCGACGTGAACGTTTCGGTGCGCCGTCCGGGCTCGCCTCTCGGAACGCGCTGCGAAGTCAAGAATGTCAATTCCATGCGGTTCATCGCCCAGGCGGTGGAATTCGAAGCACGACGCCAGATAGGAATTATCGAAGCCGGCGGAGCGATTCATCTCGAGACGCGGCTGTTCGATGCACGGCTCGGCGAAACGCGCGCGATGCGCTCCAAGGAAGAGGCGCATGATTATCGCTACTTCCCCGATCCGGATCTTCTTCCGCTCGTGCTCGACGATGGATGGATCGAACAGATCGCCGCGAGCCTTCCGGAGTTGCCCGACGACAAGAAGTCGCGATTCATGAACGACTATGGATTGTCGGCGTATGATGCAGGTGTGCTGGTGGGCGAACGCGAGCTGGCCGATTATTACGAAGAGCTTGCGCGGGGCATCGATGCCAAACTCGCGGTCAATTGGCTGAACAACGAGATTCTCGGGCGGCTGAACCGGGACGGGCGCAGCATCGCCGATTGCCCGGTAACGGCTCGCGCTAACAACGCGATCCTGAGGCTCGTTGCCGCGCAGACCATCTCGGGAAAAATCGCAAAGGACGTACTCGACATCGTTTGGATCGAAGGTGGCGATCCCGAAACGGTCGTCGCCGAGCGCGGACTAACCCAGATGACAGATACCGCAGCTATCGAACAGGCGATCGAAGCTGTGATCGCCGCCAATCCCGACAAGGTCGAAGCGGTGAAAGCGAAGCCCAATCTTGCAGGCTGGTTCGTCGGTCAGGTGATGAAACAGACAGGCGGAAAGGCAAATCCGCAAGCCGTAAATGCGCTCCTTCGGACGCGACTCGGAATCCTCGAAAATGGGTGATTCGCACAGTTTGCAAGCCGTTGACTGTCGTCGCGGCTTGGGGCAGGCGAAATGATCCTTGTACGGACGAATGCAAAAAAGCCAATTAGATCAGGGTTTATCTGAATTTCGGCGCGTGTGCGGGATTCGCGTCCGGCCCCCCGGTATTGCTTCATTAACGCAACCATCTCATATTCTTCGCGTTTTGGACGCACGAACGATTCGGGGCGTCCGATACGTAGAGGAGTCGTTTCACATGCCAGTGACTGCAAAGAAAGCAAAACGTAAGACCAAGGCGAAAGCCAAGCCGGCGGCGAAGACGAAGGCAAAGCGCACCGTGCGCAAGGCCGGAGCCCGCGGCGCGGCGAGAAAGACCACGGGCCGTAAAGCTGCGAAGAAACCCGCCGCGAAACGGAAGACGAAGCGTGCGAAAAAGGCCGCCCCTGCAGCAGACATGATGTAGGGCGTCCATGGTGAAGGCTGGGGCCGTGACTGTCGAAGGTACGTAGGTACAATCCTGCAGTCACGGCCAAGCCCATCTCGGCTGCGCAGTCCCGGGCGCAATTTTTCCGGGATCTTCTGGCTGCTACGCCATTAAATTTCCTCCCGATATCCGCTATCCTCTCAGACGCTTTCCTCCGTTGGGAATGCCGACTGATTTGGGAATGCCGTCATGGCAGGGTCGCGTCCGGTACATCGCGGTCTGTTTTTGCCGATCTGTTTTGCCGTTCTTGGAATGGCCGGTCGTGCAAACGCCGGCAGCACGGCAACGCGCTGCGATGCGCAGGGCTGCGTCCATATCCACTGCAATGCGACGGGGGACCGTTGCTATCGCTATTCCGATGCTCCGTCAGCTCTCGGGGAACACTACCCGCGGCGCAGTGTTGGCGCGCGGGAGCCGCATCGGGTCTGCGATAACAACGGGGATCGCTGCTACTCTTCGCAGGGCCGCCGGTGGGACTTCCGGCAGTATTACCGCGAGCTCGGCTATCGCTGGGATGCGGAGCCCCGGTAAGCAAAGGCGTGCCGCGGGTGCTTTTCCCGGCGTCGGGGCGGGCCCGATACCGCGGGAGATGCACGCCGGCAACAGGGTTTCCGATCGTGTTTTCCAATTAACCCCTCTTTAGTTATCGCGGGTAAATGCTCAGGGCGCGTGCAGGGGGGTGCCTGCACGGTGAAGTAGCGGAGACGTAACGTCAGGGGCAACGGATGGCATGCATAGACGTCGATTCGCTGTCGCAATTCGAATGCGACGCGAAACAGGGCAGGGCGGAGGCGCTGTATAATTTGGGTCTCGCCTATTCAACGGGGCAGGGCGTGGACGTGGATTTCGTCGCCGCCCACAAATGGTTCAACCTCGCGGCCATAAAAGGCAGCGAACTGGCAAAATCCTGGCGGGCCCAGATCTCCCGCGAAATGGATACGGGCCAGATAGCCGAGGCGCAGCGCCAGGCACGCGAGTGGCTTTCGTGGTACGGTTGAGTATCTCTACGGCGATGGCTTGAAGATCGGCGTCACATCCGGCGCCGGCTGCGCAGATGGCGGCGTAGTTGTGCCGACCCCATTGCCGCGGGGTAGTCGGGTTTGTGTTCGGGCATCGGCCGGCAATCGTGGCAGCGGCGTCGTTTCCGTCCGCACGGATGAAGCGGGAGCATAGGCGAGGGGGAATACCTGCGGAGCGTCGGGCCGATAGAGATCGGTGAGTATCTGAAGAGGTTCGTCCCGCCCGGAGAGCCGGTTTCTGTAAACCTCGACATTCTCCAGAACGCGCTGCACATAGTTACGCGTTTCCGAAAACGGTATATGCTCGATCCAGTCGATGGGATCGACGCGTGCATCGCGCGGATCGCCATAGAGGGCAATCCATTTGCGCACATTGCCCGGACCCGCATTGTAAGCCGCCGCGGCAAGTACGTAGGAACCGCCCCAATTGGCCAACTGGCGAGAGAGCTCGGTCATGCCGAGTTCCATGTTGTAATCGGGATCGCGGGTCAGGTCGCCGAGTTGAAAGCCCAACCCGTTCAGCGTGGCGAGATGTGGCGCCGACTCCGGCATCACCTGCATAAGACCTCGCGCACCGGCACTGCTCACCGAGGCCGGATCGAATTCCGTTTCCTGCCGGATAATGGCGAGGACCAGCGCCTGGTCCGGCGCGGTGCCCGGGCCACCATAACGCGGCACGGCGATGATCGGGTGGGAGTAGTCGTAGAGGCGGATTCCATTGTAGCTCGCCTCCTTCGCCACGCGGACCGCGACTTCGCGATAACCCATGCGGGTCAGATCCGCTGCGAGCAGCTTTGCGTGCGCCGCATCGGGATGTTCGCGAATGTCCTCGATCGAGAATTGGCGTAACAGACCTTCATACCCGAGTTCGGCGAGGACCCGGATGGCCCCGGTCAATTCCTCACGCTCGTAATTTGTGCGCGCAACATCCGCATCGACCTGCGTGCCCGGCAGATGCAGCAGTGCACTCGCGGCAATACGGGCGAGGGCCATCTGGCCATAAAACGTGGCGGGGTCGCCACCAGCGAGGCGATATTCCTGAACGGCCGCCGCAATGTTTCCGGCGGCTTCGTGCGCACGCGCCGCCCAGTAATGGGCGCGGGCGCGGCTGACGGGATGGGTGACGACGGCAATCAGATTCTGGAAATGCGCAAGGGCAGCCTGCGGATCGTGCAACTGGCGCAGCGCGATCCAGCCTGCAAGAAATTCCGATTCGGCGTACTCGTTGGAATCGCGCGGCAGGGCCGCCCCGGCGGCCAGCATGTAGGCGTTGCGGTAAGCACCCTGCTGCATCGCCGTGCGTGCGTCGTAGCCCAGCTCCGCCCACCACCGGTCCGGCGCAATCTTCGCGAGCTCAAGCGTCGGGGAGCGTATCAAAAGACTCGGGATCGACGCGATGTCGTTGCGTTGCCGCAAAAGATGCGCCTGATCGAACAGGATGCCCGGATCGTCGCGCAGCGTGGCGGGGAGGCTTGCAAGTTTCTGCTCGCCGCGAACCGAATCGCTGCGCAGCGTCAGCCGTGCATCGGCGAGCGCCTGCAACTCGGGGCCGACACGTGCGATCTCGCGCCGCACGGCTGCGGTATCGTTGTGCGCGAACAGCCGTTCCAGCCGCCCCCGCTCGGCATCGGGGGTCAGAACATCGGCGTGTTGTGTGGTGATGTAATATTCCTGGTCGGGCTCGAAACTGTCGTCGACCCAGGCTTGGCGGATCATTTCGCGTCCGCGTGCCGGCGATCCGCCCGCAATCAGCGCCTCGCCCAGGCGTACTTTGCCGATGCCCGTCTGGGGCGCGCGCGCGCCGAACCAGGTCATGACGCTGCGGGGATCCATCACGGGGCTCATCGCCTGTTCGGCGCGGGCATAAAGCGTGTTGCGACCCGGCCAGTCCGGATGGTCGCGCAGGAATTGCGCAATTTCGGCGAAGGATGCGCCGCTGCGCCTGTCGCTGAGATAGGCCCATTCGATAAGGCGGGGGCCGGCCGGATCACGGACCTGATCGGCAAGACTCCGCGCCCCGGCCCAATCGCCATGCTGGGCAGCCGCAATCGCGCGCGTGAGCAGATCGTGATCGGCAGCGCTCAGATAGTGCAGGGTGCTTGTCCTGCGCTCGCCGCCGAACAGGACACTTCCGCCGCTGCTTTCTCCGCTATCGGCGATCGGCTGCATCATGATGACATTGCCCTGCCGGACGAGCCCGGCGGGGAGGCCATAATTGCTATTGGGGTTTGGCTGGGGCTGTGCGCATGTGACAGTACCCGCCATCGCAACGGCGGCGGATACACACAGGACGCTCCAAATTTTCATGGTGGGCCGTGGATCGGCAACGCTGTTTCAGCAGGAATCGAGCATAAATCAGCCGCGCGCGCTTCGCCAGTTCCTGTGCCTTGCCGCTATGCGCAACGCGGCGCTATTTTGACGCAAGAAACCAATTCGAGCACCCGATGCCAGACGCGCGAGAACGTATCAGAGGTTCCATGCCGGCCCTCATTACACCGTTTCGGGGCGGAGGAGTGGATGAAGACGCGTTTCGCCGGCTGATCGCGTGGCACATCGCGGAAGGTTCGCACGGCCTCGTGCCGGTGGGGACCACAGGCGAGTCGGCGACGCTCAGTCACGAGGAACACAACCGGGTTGTGGAAATTTGCGTCGAGATGGCCGCGGCCAGAATTCCTGTGATTGCAGGCGCCGGCTCCAATTCGACGGCCGAAGCCATCGCGCTCACCCGGCACGCAAAATCAGTAGGCGCCGATGCCGTGCTGTCGGTCGCGCCTTATTACAACAAGCCGACCCAGGAGGGTCTCTATCGTCATTTCGCGGCGATCGCCGAATCGTCCGACATTCCGATCATCGTCTACAACATTCCGAGCCGCAGCGTGGTCGAGATAGCGGTGGAGACGATGGAGCGGCTTGCGAAGATTGCAAACATCATCGGCGTGAAGGATGCGACGGCCAATCTCGCACGTCCCAGCCGGGAACGCGGCGCATGCGGGAAATCATTTCGACTGCTTTCGGGCGAGGACGCGACGGCATTGGGCTATATGGCGCACGGCGGACATGGCTGCATCTCGGTAACCGCGAATGTTGCGCCGAAGCTCTGCGCCGAATTCCAGAATGCCTGCATGCGCGGCGATTTCGCTGCGGCGCTCGCGATTCAGGACCGCCTCATGCCGCTTCACGACGCCATGTTCTGCGAGTCGAGCCCCGCGCCGGTGAAGTACGCGGTTTCCCTGCTGGGTCATTGCAGCGATGCGGTGCGCCTTCCCATCGTGGCGGCAAGCGATGCCGCGCGCGCCCGCATTCGCGCTGCCATGGAAACAGCCGGCATCGCAATCCATGAACATAGCGTGGAACAGTAGCGTGGCGCGGAAGAAGGAAGATCCGGAGCGGCGCGTCGTCGCCGAGAACCGGAAGGCGCGGCATGCCTATGCGATCGAATCCACGCTCGAGGCGGGACTGATGCTGATGGGCTCCGAGGTGAAGTCCCTGCGGAGCGGCAAAGCGACCATTGCCGAATCCTATGCGCAGGCGAAAGACGGCGAGATTTTTCTCATCAACGCCTATATCCCCGAATATACCATGGCAAATCGCTTCAATCACGAACCGCGCCGCCCGCGCAAAGTGCTTGTACACAAGAACGAAGTGCGCAAGCTCTCGGTGGCCGTTCAGCGGGAAGGCATGACGCTTATTCCGCTCAGGGTCTATTTCACGCCGAAGGGCATTGCCAAGCTCGAACTGGGCGTGGCGCGCGGCAAGAAACTGCACGACAAGCGTCAGTCGGAGAAAGAACGCGACTGGGAACGTTCAAAGGCAAGGCTGCTGCGGGCGCGGGGGTGAATGAAATGCCAAAACCCTTGGTCCCTCAGACGACAACTGACCAAGGCATCGCTTCAGGCGCGCAGAAATCCCGCGCCCAACGATCTTTCACCAGAGATGGGAATGGTATTGGCAGCGCTCGCACAAGGGTTACGCGGGCGCGACCCCACTCCGATCCTTATTGAGGAACTCGACGCCAAAATCCGGCAAGCAGTTCCGGCCCATAACACCGTGATGCGGCTCCTTCCGAAACCGGCAGGAGGCAAGAGAATACCGACGAGATGGGAGATCGCCATCGATGGCCCGCGCGCGCGGGGAAAATGGAGCTTTACTAACGGGCAATTGATTCGTCTTTTTAAACTGCTTCACGCATGCGGGTCGGCTTGATACGATCCAATTCCACCCGGGCTCAGATGTCATTTGCGTTCTGTGCGGACACGTTTGCCGCGAGAAGTGCTTCTTCAAACATCTTTGGCGTGAGCACGCGCGTATTCGTATTGTATCGCGAGCAATGATAACTTGCGACCAGGATAAGTTTTCCATGTTCGTGACACGCTCCATGCGCGAAGGGATAGATGCGCAATGCTATGGACAGCGCTCTGCAGACACTTTCATGTGCGATGCGCCCGAGGGACAGGATTGCCCGCAGATTCGGCATCGTTGCGATCTGTGCTATAAGAAATTGCCGGCAGGTATTGATCTCCGCCGGCAAGGGCTTGTTTTCCGGTGGAACGCAGCGCACGGCATTGGTGATCATGCAGTCGATGAGTTCCAGGCCGTCATCCGGACGCTTGTCATAGATGCCGCGCGCAAGGCCGTGCCGCAGCAGGGATGAATAGAGCAGATCGCCGGCATAATCGCCGGTGAAGGGCCGGCCGGTCCGGTTTGCGCCCTGCAAACCCGGCGCCAACCCGACAATGAGTAGCCTGCCGTTCCTGTCGCCAAACGCAGGCACCGGATCGTTGAAATAATCCGGATACTTTATCCGGTTGGCGCGACGAAATTCGGCCAGACGCGGACAAAGCGGGCAATCGCCCGGTGGTTCTCCGGGCGATCTTGTGCCTGTCATACGAAGTGATATCCGTCCCGATTGTCAGGCAGTCTGCGCAAGCTGATTGACCGGCTGGTAGTTGGGGGCAATGTGATTGGCCTGCACGGCACGTGGGCCGCCCTCGCGCATGATCAGAGATTTCAACTCCTCGAGTTCGATAAAATTGTCCGCTTGCCGGCGCAATTCGTCGGCAATCATTGGCGGCTGGGTACGAATGGTGGAGACCACGCTCACGCGCCGGCCTTTCTTCTGGGCGGCCTCGACGAGGCGGCGAAAATCGCCATCGCCCGAGAAGATGACGATGTGATCGACGTTCTCGGCCATCTCCATCACGTCGATGGCAAGCTCGATATCCATGTTGCCCTTGACGCGGCGCCGGCCCTGGCTGTCGGTGAATTCCTTGAGCGGCTTGGTGACAACCGAAAAGCCGTTATAATCGAGCCAGTCGACAAGCGGGCGCAACGGCGAAAACTCCTGGTCCTCGGCTACGGCGGTGTAATAAAAGGCGCGAACCAGCACGCCCTTGCGCGCAAACAGCTCCAGCAGACGCTTATAATCTATGTCAAAAGCGAGGCCTTTGGCCGCACCATAGAGATTGGCGCCGTCAATAAACAATGCCAGTTTTTCCTGGGGATAGAAAAGCATGCGAATTTCTCCTGCCATGAATGACCAAAGTCTGGAATCCATCGGCGCTCGAAACAGGTTCTATGACATTCTCGCATCGGTGCAAAGTTTTCCGGTGCTTATCGCGTGATCTTGATAGCGCTCGGCGCCAACCTGCCTTCGAAAACAGGCCCGCCTGCGGACACGCTTCGCGCAGCACTTGCGCAATTCGGGCAGCAGAACGTTTTCGTTCGTGCCGTTGCGCCGTTCTATCGGAGCAGCGCGTGGCCGGATCCGGGTGATCCGCCTTTCGTTAATTCGATCGCGCATGTCGAAACGCAACGCGATCCTGCAAGCCTTCTTGCTGCATTGAAGGAAATAGAACGTGCGCACGGCCGAATGCCGGGCAAACGCAATGCGCCGCGCCCGCTCGATCTCGATATTATCGATTACGACGGCCGAATCGCAAATGGACCGCCGACTCTTCCGCATCCCCGGCTGCATGAACGCGGGTTCGTATTAATTCCGTTGTACGACATCGCACCCGGCTGGCGGCATCCCGTTTGGGATAAAGGCGTAATAGAGTTGATCGATGCCTTGCCTCCGGCAGCGCGCATGCTTACGACGCTGTCCTGACCTTTGGTGTCGGTTCCATGGATTGGCACATACTCTCACCTTTGATCCTGCCGCTCCTGGTGGCCGCGTTTCTCCTGCGCCGTGCCCTGCGGCAGCAGAAACCGAAACGTGTGCGGTTTACGCTCCTGTGGCTTGTTCCAGCGCTTTTCGCTGTTGTTACCCTGTTCTCGGTGACGAACGGGCCGCAGCCGGGGATTGTTGCGTCGCTGGCGTGGCTCGTGGCCATGGTGGGGGGCGGGTTGATAGGCTGGTATCGGGTTCATACGCTGGAATTCACTTTCGACAAGGACAGCGGCAGGGTTTCGGCGCGCGCTACGCAGTTCGGCGCGCTTCTCATCGTGGGTCTTGTCGCCCTGCGCTATGGAGCAGATTTCATCATCAGGAAAGCGGGCCTGGGCAGCGGTGCCGGCCTGGTATACGCGACCGACGCCACGATGCTGTTTACCACCTCCATGTTTGTTGCGCGCAGTGTCCATACATGGAATCGCGCCAGGGCGCTCGTCCTCGCGCACCGGACCGCGACTCCGCTGACCGATGACACGCACGCCTAGAATCAATTCGGCCTGCAGGACTCACGAAGTCGTGTACACCCGGCGAATACAAAGGCGCCGCCCGCGCGAACAATCGCTATTAATATGGCATGGAATTTAATCGTCTATCGGCATTTGGGAGGCAGCCATGAGCAAACATAAGGAAACGCTGACGTTCAACAGCTTCAGTGGTTATTATGGAGCCGTGCCGGACGGCTACGGCGGATTGGACTGGACCGATATCGAATATCTGAATGTGCAGAGGGACCTGGGCGCGGCGGACCACGGTTTCCATCAGGTCATCAAGGGTCATGGCGAGGCCTGTCTTGCGCCCGCGGAGGGCGGCCTCTTCGAAACTGCAAATCCTGCCGAAACGTTCAGCCTGAAGAGCATGCTCGCGGAGTCGGGTGCTTCGACCGGCGATCCCGTTCTTTTTGTAAGTTATGTCTACAGCCACGGCTCGCTGGTGCGGAAGGCCGCCGATTTTGTTTACGTCACGCCCGGAGTCGAAAAGATCGATTTCGGCAGGCTCGGGGGCAAAGGCGATTTCCAGAATATCGTCGCCGTCAGCATGCGCGTTGGCTCGGCTGCCTATGGGCCGCACTATGCGCATGAAACGATTGGCAATGGCCTGGTCTTCGACAATCTCCGGCTGGAGTGGGATTCAAAACCTGCGAGCCGGCCGGACACCGGCCACGCAACGCATGCATCGCTGCATTCGGCATTGGCCGGTCACGGTAGCGACATCGATTTCGCAGCCTCTGTTTCCGGCTCTCGCCTGGTTCCTGCATTCCCGGATGCCGCACCGGATCATTCATCGCCGTCCGGGGAATTGAGTCACTTCGCGCTGCCGCCGCCCGAACATTTCGGGCCGTAGCCGACAATGGTAGTACCTAATTTGTAACGCCGCCGTCTTGGCGGAGCCACGCGCCAGCCGAACCCGCTACCAGCTCGCTCCGTCGCATTTGACGACCGGCACCGTCTCGAGTGAACCGGCCGACAGCATGCGCGCATTCACCCCCATGCGGTCGTATGTCTTGTCCACCGGCGTCCAGAACATCACGCCGCCGCAATTCTTGCAGCGGTGGATTTCGAGCATGCGATCGCCGCGCATATAGATGTCTGTCGGCCCGCTCATCGTCACCACGCGCGGCGAATAATACGCCCACAGCCCGCCCGTGCGCCGGCAGATGCCGCAGTTGCATTCCGTCACCTCGTCCAGCGTTCCATCCACCGTGTAGCGCACCGCGCCGCAATCGCATGAGCCTTCCAGCATCACGGTCTCCGTCATCAATTCCCAGACAGGCGAGCATACCACAAGGTTTCGATAGCGGCTCATTTTGAATTTTTCAGAGATTCCTCGTCCGCCGTCGTGAACGGCCGATAGGGGCCGTGTCAGGCACAAAATAGTCATATTCACGGCAGACGTTGTAACCTAGGCCAATCGATGGAAGGGTTATGCGGCCAGCCATTGTGTGCAGCGCCCTGGCATTGGCACTGTCAGCCTGCTCATCGACAAACGTTCCGCTGTCACCGGCTGCCCAGCTGCCCCCGGACGTCGCCAATGGCGCCGGCAGCCAGCATGGCAATTATGAGATGGTCCCGGCGGGCGAAACCCGAGATGCCGCTGGTGATCGTTGCTATATCTATAATTGGGATCGTCCGCTCAATAAAAACTACGCCATCCGATATTCGTCGGCGTCGTGCGAATCCAAGGCACATCCGATCTGGATGTCGACTACACCCTACGTGCGTTCGATAGTTCCGCTATCACAGAGCAATCTGGGGCAAGCCACAGCCTATCCTTGAGTGACTTCCCGAGCTTCCAATACCGCCACCATATAGGCCAATTCCCAAAGTTTGGTTGACACGCCATGGGGAGGGGCCGCAGCGTGAAACCGTCATTTCGCTTGGATTTCAAACAGCCATCGTGGGAGTGGGATGACACAACACGAGGCTAACCGCTCCCGTCGCTGGAGGATGCCAAAAATGCCATACACCGTGTGGTTGCGGTCGACGCATAGCGATTAGGAATTTTCGGATTTTTGAGCGGCAAGCGTCCGGAAATTGGCTTATGGTGACCGAACTCGACTTTGAGCATCCTGAAAATTCAAACTGACCCGCCACCAGAAAATCGCATGAGTACCTTGGCGAAATATTATTCAGCTTTGGCGGTGTGCATTCTTTCGTTCTTATCGGGTGGTGCCTTGATTTCCTCAAAACATTTCCATCCGGCTGTGGCGATCGCGATATTCTTCATTGCCGCGTGCCGTTTGGTTTATGCTGGGTTCGTGTGTCGCTGCCGAAATTGTGGTTGGCAACTTTCCAGCGCGACAGGAACAATGTCCCACGGCTTACCCGGTCGGCATTGCCAGTGTTGTGGGCATGATCCTACAAATCTCCGAAAGTTAAACTGACCCGCTACGGCGGCTTCCCTCACTCGCTATCCGATGTCCTAGATGCGGCAAACCGCTTTGCAATAGCAACAGTGGATTAACCCGCCCTTGGCCGGACCGCATATGTGGCCGTTGCAGGCTGGATTTGCAGGGCCGATAATTCAAACTGATCCACTCCCCCTTTTTGTCTGAAGCCGCTGGCGTGCACTCCCGCCTCTGGGAAGTTTCAGATATGGTCGCGATGATCGAAGAGCGGGAAGCGACAGAATGAGAATCGCCCCCGTGCTTGTGATCACTGCGGCGGTCACGCTAGGAGGGTGTTCTTCGGACTGGCACGATGCAACCGGCCACAGTCGCGGTTCATTCCTAGCTAAAATGGATGAATCGCGGTGTCTGAAAGATGCGCAAATGCCAAGGATGCCAGCCATCTCTGAAGATATTGACGATGCGCTCTGGCGATATCGCACGTGTATGGTCCGGAGGGGCTGGGCAAACGACAGTGTCGCGAGTCGCCACTCAAACTGACCCACTACCGCCGGGTCGGTAATGGGGCAGTTTGGCCGGGACCGCCGCGCCGGTAGTGCCCTAATTTGAATTTTGGCGCAGGATCGGAGTCCAACCTAGGTCCGCCATGCAAGCCTTAATGTCGGCCCAAACTGGCTCCCAATCGGGGCGTTCGGCGGGAGGGAGTTGTGCGTAGCCGGATGGCACGTACTGAGCTTCGCAATAATGCGCAGCCCGATCTTCTTCGATTTCTGACCGGCCCAGTCCCGTCGTATCGCGCCAGCGAAGTTTAAGCGAGCACCCCGCCAAGGTGACACCCAGAACGATTATCGCCGCGAGATAGGATTTCACCGGCTCGTCTGCTCAACCAAATCTTCCAGCGTCCACATCCTATCCACCGCCGCCATGGCAGGGGCAATCCCTGTGGCCCGGTGCAGGCGCACGAAATTGTAATGGGCGAAGTGCTTTCGCCTTGCATACGATGTCCCATAACTTTGTGAGGATCAGCGGCGCGCATCGCCAGACGCCCGCGCAAGCCGCAGGCGTTGACTCCCGCCCTTGGGAAGTCTCTGAGTTAGTGGCGATGACGTTGCCCCTGCTGTTTAATCCGGATTGAACTGGAGTCTGGCCCTTTTTGAGGAGGACCAGACGATGAAGCGGAAGCGTTTTACGGAAGAGCAGATCATTGGTGTTCTGAAGGAACACGAGGTGGGTGCCCGGACCGC
>DATASL010000016.1:0-34943 GCA_036269235.1 Rhizomicrobium sp. | reverse complement strand
GACACGAAGGATCACCCCTTCGGTGTGTGGACGTTGCCACCGACGAGGCGCAGCGCGCCGAGCGGCCAGGCCCCAAACCCGAACTTCGATCATACCAAATACGACGCCATTGGCGAAAGTGACCGCATGACCCTGAAATTCGTAAAGCCGGGCTGACTGCTGGAAATTTAGGCGTCTGCCTTTCGCCATACGCTTGCTAGCCATGGTTGCTGCTCGGGAGGCAATCCGGCTGGGCGATAGTAATGAGTCAGCTCGACAAAACCCGCGGACAGCAGGAACTCGCGCCAGGTTGGAAAATCCCAATAGGCCCCGTAGCGGCCATGGTTCCAGCCTTCCTCGTTCTGGCCACGCGGGTTGGAACTGAACAGCACCCCGCGCGGTTTCAGCGCGGCATGCAATTCCGACAATACCCGCGGCAATTCCTGACTTGGTACATGAAACAGCACCGCGTTCGCGAACACGCCATCGAATCGGCTTGGCGGCAAATTGAGTGCCAGCAGGTTCTGCTCCCACACCTCGTAGCCAGCTTCGCGCGCCATTTCGACGAACCGCTTCGATCCGTCCAGGCCGATCGGAGCGTGGCCGAGGTCGCGGAACGCTTTCAGATCGCGTCCTGGACCGCAGCCAAGGTCCAAGATTGAAAAGGGCGGCGTCGCCTCGATGTACTTCAACAGCGCCTCGATGTTTTGGCTGACATCGTGGCTGCTTGTGCCGCGCCGAAACTCGTCAGCCCGATCATCGTAATGCTGCAGCGTCAGGCTCGCGATCTGCTTTAGATCGTCCGTCTGCAGCTTCATTGTGGGGGCGTTTTGCATTGCTGCAAGTTAGGTGGGGATCGGCTGAGGCATCAACCTGGCTCAATGGTTGTCAAATCGCTGGCACATCAAGGTCCATGCCTCGATTACATCAGCTTGTCGAGCGTAATCGGCAGCTCGCGGACCCGCTTGCCAGTGGCATTGTAGATTGCGTTGGCAATTGCCGCGGCCACTCCGGTAATGCCGATCTCGCCGATCCCGCGTGCACCGAGCGGGGAATGTGGGTCAGGTTCGTTGGTCCAGATGACGTCGATCTCCGGCACATCGAGGTGCGCGGGGACGTGGTATTCTGCGAGGCTTGCGTTCACCACGCGCCCGGTGCGCGGGTCGAATTGGGTTTCCTCCATTAGCGCAAGACCGAGGCCCATGATGATGCCGCCGCGAAACTGACTGGCAGCCGTTTTTGGATTGAGTATGCGCCCGCAATCGAACGAGCCAAGCAGGCGGCGCACGCGAGTCTCGCCGGTGATCGCGCTGACCGCAAGCTCTGCGAATTGCGCGCCGTAAGAATGCATCGAGTATTTCATGCTCTCCATCGGCATCGGTCCGTCGGCCGTGACCTCAACAAAATCTTGCCGCGAGCGCGACAGGATCGAGACATAACTCTCAGACCGCGCCGGGTCTCCCGCACGCGCGAGGCCAGAGTTCTGCGCGACCACTTCGTCCGCTTTGAGCCCGGCAAGCGGACTGTCGTTGCCGGCAAGCTTGAGCAGCTTCTTGATCATGCCTTCCGCTGCCGCGGCGACCGCGCCGAGCGTTCCCGCGGTCTGCGACGATCCTCCGGCCATCGCGCCTGCCGGCAGACTGCTGTCGCCATATTCGAACGTGACGTTTTCGAGGGGAAGGCCCAGGCGATCAGCGGCGTGCTGCGCCTGCACAGTCGCGGTGCCCATTCCCATCTCGTGTCCAGCGGTGGCGACCGTGGCGCGCCCGTCGGCATCGAGGCGCACGCGCGCGGCGACGCCGGGAAATCGATAATAAGGATAGGTCGCGGTGGCGACGCCCATCCCGACCAGCCATTCGCCCTCGCGCCTTTGGCCCGGCGTGGCGTTGCGCCGGTCCCAGCCAAAGCGCGCCGCGCCATCGGCATAGGCCTTCAACAGATGCCGCGAGGAAAAGGCATTGCCGCTGGTCGGGTCTTTTTCCGGCTCGTTGCGGCGGCGCAGCTCAATCGGGTCGAGCGTAAGCTGATCTGCCAGTTCGTCGATGGCGCTCTCAAGCGCAAAGGTACCGACGGATTCGCCCGGAGCGCGCATGAACGTGTTGGCGAGCATATCCAGTTCGGCGATGTTTTGCGCCAGGTGGAAGGTCTTGGCGGCATAGAGGTGCCTTGCCGGGAAGCTGAACTGCTCAGGACAATTGTTGTGCGTCGTCATCGCGGCGACGCCTTCATGGATCAATGCGGTGAGTTTGCCGTCGGCGTCCGCGCCTAGCGCCACGCGCTGTTCGGTCAGTGTCCGCCCGCCGACGAGGCGATAGACGCCCTCGCGGCTGAGAGTCAGGCGGACCGGCCGCCTCGCCAGCTTCGATGCGGCCGCAGCAAGTATCTGGTGACTCCACAGCCCCTTCCCCCCGAAGCCGCCGCCCACGAACGGCGAAAGGACGCGGACCTGCTCTGGCTTAAGGTCGAATACGTCAGCCAGGGTCGCCGCAGTGCCGTTCAGCATCTGTGTCGCGTCGTGGAGGATGAGGGTATCGCCCTCCCAGTACACGGTCGCGCCGTGAAGTTCGATGGCGTTGTGGTTTTGGCGCGGCGTGGTGTAAGTTTGGTCAACCCGGAACGGCGCGGCAGCTAGCGCCTTTTGCGCATCGCCGATATCGAGCACCGCTGGCTCACCGAGCACCGAGTCCGGATGATGGGCGTTGTGTTTCGCTGACGCAAAATCAATCACGGCCGTGTCGCAGTGGTAGGTCACTACGACAAGCGAAGCGGCGTGGTCGGCCTGCTCTTGGGTGTCGGCGAGCACCACGGCAATCGCTTCGCCGTTCCAATGGACAGTCTCGTCCTGCATGATGGGCAGATTGCTGCCCGCGACGCCGCTGCCTTCCAGGAACGCTTGCGGCGCCTTCATCCGCGGCGCATTGCGATACGTCATGACCAGCGCGACGCCGGATGCTGCTTCCGCCATCGCGGCATCAAGGCTCGCGATCCGTCCGCGCGGGATTGTCGAATAGACGAGCGCGGCATAGAGCATGCCCTCGAGCGGCACTTCTGAGACGAACCGGGCCTCGCCGCGGACCTTCAGTGCGCCGTCGAGTCGGGAGACAGGTTCGCCGATTTGGCCGTGCTTTCCGCGCACCGGTTGGGGCTTGGCGCGGGGCACCAGCGCGTCCGGAACGTAACGGAGCGCGGTTTTGGCGACCTCCATGAGCGTCATGGCTCGTTGCCCCCAAGTTCGCTGAGCACGCTGACGATGGCGCGCTTCGCAAGTTCGATCTTGAAGCCATTGTCATGCAGCGGGACTGCGCCGGCGAGCTCAGCCTCAGCGGCCTCGCGAACGGTCGTCTCCGCCAGTTTCTGGCCGCGCAACGCTGCTTCGGCCGTAAACGCTCGCCATGGCTTGTGCGCGACACCGCCAAGCGCTAGCCGAATGTCGCGAATCCTCCTGTCTTCGCCCAGGTCGAGCGCCACCGCGACCGAGACCAGGGCAAACGCATAACTCGCCCGATCGCGGATCTTGCGGTACGTCGATCGTGCTGCGAACGGCAGCGCGGGCACCATGACCGCGACGATGAGTTCGCCCGGCTCAAGGAGCGTCTCGCGTTCCGGCGTTTCGCCCGGCAGAAGATGGAAATCGGTGAACGCGACGGTTCGATTGGCATTCGGTCCCGCCACCTGCACCGTGGCATCGAGAGCGGCCAGCGCGACGCACATGTCCGACGGATGCGTGGCGATACACGCTGGCGAGGCGCCAAGAATCGCATGGTAGCGGTTGAAGCCGCCCACCGCATCACACCCGGTGCCGGATTCACGCTTGTTGCAGGCGGCGGCGTCGTCATAAAAGTACCTACAGCGCGTGCGTTGAAGGATGTTGCCCCCCACCGTCGCCATATTGCGGATCTGCGCGGATGCGCCGGCAAGAATCGCGCGGCTAAGCATCGGATAGCGCTTCCTGACGCGCGGATCGGCGGCGAGTGCGGTGTTCTTTGTCGCCGCGCCGATGATCAGGCCGCCGCCCTCGCCGTCCTCGATCGTCGAGGAAAGCGCGGTCACGTCAATCAGCGCCTTGGGATGCTCGATGCCCTCGCGCATAAGATCGACGAGATTGGTACCGCCGCCCAAATATTTTGCGCCAGCCTTGGCGCCTTCGCGCACAGCGGTCGCGGCGTCGGAGGCGCGCGCATAGGTGAAGGGCGTCATGCGATCTCCTTCACGAAGATTTCCGCAATCGCAGCAACAATGCCGTTATGCGCGCCGCAGCGGCACAGATTGCCGCTCATTCGCTCGCGCAATTCGTCATGATCCAGGCGGAATGCTTCCGAAGACAAATCTGAAGTGACGTTGCTGGGCACGCCGCGTTCTATCTCATTGACCATTCCGATGGCGGAACACAGCTGCCCCGGCGTGCAATAGCCGCACTGAAAGCCGTCATGCTCGATGAAGGCCCTTTGAAGGGGATGAAGTTCTCCCTCCTTCGCCAGACCCTCAACCGTGGTGATGGAGCGGCCCTCATATTGCACGGCGAGCGCAAGGCACGACAGAATGCGCTCGCCGTCAGCCAGTACGGTGCAGGCACCGCAGGCGCCCTGATCGCATCCCTTTTTTGTGCCATGCAGACCAAGGCGTTCCCGCAGAAAATCCAGTAGGGAAACACGCTGGTCGTCCGGCAACCGCGCCTCGCTCCCGTTGATTGTCACGAGCGGCATGGCGATCCTTCGGAGAAATTTTGATAAGCCTAGCCTATTCGGAGTGAAACGCTCAAACGGTCATTCGGTTACGCCCGCGTGTGGAGTAAAATGCCAGGAAGCATTCGCGTAGCTAGCTCCTGGCGGCATAACGCCAATGTAACAATACGCGATGGCGGCGCACCCTATAAGAGCCTCATTGCGGCGCCGGCCCTTGGCTGAGGCGCACCAAATCGTCGGGGCGCATCCACTTTTGGAACGCCGCCTGGACTTGGCTGGGGGTCAGATCGATGTAGCGTCGCGCCGCCAAGGTCGGCTCATCGATCGGGAGATTCAGATCGCGGCGCTGGATCAATCCGCGCGCGATGTCATCGACACTGGATTCCTCCAGCGGAATTTGCCGCAGCATGAGCGCCTTTGAACGCGCGAACTCGGTTTCGGGAACCGGAGCTGTCTGCATCCCTCTGATCTCCCGGGCAACAATCCGTGCCGCTTTCAACACATTCTGGGGATCGCAGGCGTAGTCCACGAAATAAACTGTGCGGTTGCGTCCTGCCTTGGGATTGGCTGCAGCCGCCGCGAACGCCACATCAAGGGCCTCCCGATCGGTCCGGCTGTAATCGTGTAATTCATGACATTTACCGAGCTGACGTCCACGTCTTGTGACTCGATTTCGACCGCCCGCCTTGACGAAGGGTTACCTATTGGAATGAGCAGAGAATAAACCGGAACGTCGTAAAAACGGTGCCAATAGTGGACAATTACAGTTTTCCACTATCAAGCAGCCGCAACGTTCAGTTAGCCAACCCGCAGGTGTTCATGCCGTCATCAATCCGACTCTGTACGCACACCGAGTGGCAGTGAGCGCCACGGCGTAACAGCTATGGAATCGCTGGCGGGGAAAGTCTCCTGTAATGCCTCCTCAAGACGATCGTCTAATGAGCGCGCCTCGGGGGTTGCCTCGACTTGCGAAGTTACAACCTTCAGCTCAGACATAGCGGGGGATCGGGGACCGTCATCCGATCAGAAAGATCGAACATCACTTCGTCGATGTAGCACCATCCCCATCCCTCCGGTGGATCATAACCCTCAACAATCGGATGGCTTGTCGCCCGGAAGTGCTTGGTCGCGTGCCGGTTTGATGAGCTGTCGCAGCAGCCAACATGCCCACACGTCCGGCACAGACGCAAATGGACCCATTCGGAACCAATTTTCAGGCATTCCTCGCAACCACGTGCGCTCGGCGCAACTTCACGAATTTTGTCCAGATGCGTGCATGATCCGGTCATCGCAAGCTCCTTATACGCTCACCGTCTTACCACTATGGCCAAGCGCCACTGGGCACTTCGCGGTCGCCGCAGACTATTTAATGCCCACCACAACACGTCCGGTGACCTTTTGCGTTGGCCAGACCGGCGATGTCATGCCGGCGAAAACGGCGACCATCTGGCCCTGGTCGGTGTCGTAGGTGATAACACCGCCCCTAATCCGCCCCGCCCATGTGATCACTCGAACAGCAGCGCGCCATTCGCGTATTGAGCGGCGAAGCGGCCGAGCAAAGACTTGACCCTCGCCGATAGCTTTCGGCATGGTCGGCGTCGACTCTGATTGTATCGCTCACATGGACGGCCCTGTCTTGGCTCCAGAGTAGAGCCTGCGAAAGAATTTGTCATCGAATACGCGGCTCTTTTCATCAGGGCTATAACAGCCGCAGCGTTGACCGTGATCGGATTCCAAATCCTAACTCTGACCAAGAACAAGCTGCACCTTGTGCGTTCGGCCGTCATCGATGAGAGGGAGAAACAAGACGCTCTTGGCCGTTACGACTTCACCGTCCAGCTTAGCTCCCAGGATTCCTCGGCACATTTGCAGAGGATTTTCCACGAAGATTTGATACCGGCTAGAACGATAGCGAAAATCGATCTCGAAATTTGTCCAGTGGCGGGGAATACACGGATCAATCGCGAGATTGGTACCCTGTACACGGAAACCCAAAAGGTGTTCCAGCGTAACACGATACATCCACCCCGCCGACCCAGTGTACCACGTCCATCCGCCACGCCCGACATGTGGCGGAACGGAGTAGATATCGGCGCAGGCCACATAAGGCTCGACTTTATAGCGGTGAATGGCGGTGGGAGTGTCTGCGTGATGAATGGGATTAAGCATCGACAGCAATTCTCCCGCTCGATCGCCGTCGCCCTGCATAGCGAAAGCCTGCGCCGCCCATACTGCGGCGTGGGTGTACTGGCCTCCATTCTCTCGGATGCCAGGCGGGTAGCCCTTGATGTAGCCGGGATCGTGCGATGGACTGTTGAAAGGTGGCGTGAACAGCAGCGAGAGCTGGTCGTCTCGCCGTACAAGATACTTTTCCAATGCAGCCATAGCGCGCAGGGCACGCGCCGGCTCTGCCACTCGAGAGATCACAGACCAGGATTGGGCAATCGAATCGATACGGCACTCGTTGTTGGAAACCGACCCGAGCGGGGTTCCATCGTCGTAATAGGCGCGGCGATACCAGTCGCCGTCCCAAGCATCTCGCTCAAGCGCACGCCGCAGCTCTGCGGCTTGCTGACGCCATTCCGCGGCTTGTTCATAATGCCCCCGACGGTCAGCAAGAAGCGCGAAAGAGTTGAGGGTTGTGCAAACAAACCAGGCAAGCCATACACTTTCACCTTTGCCGCCTTCGCCGACACAATTCATCCCGTCATTCCAATCGCCCGCGCCCATTAGAGGCAGACCATGCACGCCGATTGCCGTGCTCTTGTCGAGTGAGAGGGCGCAATGATCGAACAGACTTGCGTTACGGCTGGAAACCGTCGGTTGAAAGAAGAGATCGCGGTCACCCTCGTGAAGAGCGGGACCATCGAGGAACGGAACCATCTCGTCGAGAACGGCGGCATCGCCGGTAACCTGCACATAAAATGCAGCCACATACGGGAGCCAGACACGATCGTCGGTCACACGTCCGCGTATGCCGCGATCTGATTCTGGCAGCCACCAGTGCTGGACATCGCCTTCGACGAATTGTCTGGCGGCCGCACGAAGCAAGTGCGCCCGGGCAACGTCTGGACGCGACAGGCACAGCGCCATCACGTCCTGCAACTGATCCCGGAAACCACAGGCGCCGCTGGCCTGATAGAAACCGGCGCGCGCCCACACACGGCAGGCAAGTGTCTGGTACGGGAGCCAGCGATTCAGAAGAATGTCTAGCGCGCGGTCAGGCGTTTTGACCTGCACGGCGCCGAGAATGTCGTTCCATTGATTCGTGATCTCGGCAAATACAGCGTCCAGGTCAGCTTCACGATATTTCGCAATGAGACCTTGCGCTTCTGCATTTGTCGCGGCCTGGCCGAGGAAGAAAACGATCTCCACTGTGCCGCCGCCGGCGACGCGCACATGCGTTTGAAGGGCCGCGCATGGGTCGAGACCCGCGCCTACGCGGTTCGACAGGAGTGTGCCCGGCGCCAGGCCCAGTGGTCGGTTGAGAGCGC
Source organism: Rhizomicrobium sp. (assembly GCA_036269235.1). Lineage (GTDB taxonomy): Bacteria > Pseudomonadota > Alphaproteobacteria > Micropepsales > Micropepsaceae > Rhizomicrobium. The sequence goes on along the minus strand of DATASL010000016.1, from coordinate 26,788 downwards.
CATCGCGACCGATGAATTCCCTGCGGTCGCCGGTGAATGACGTTTGTTGCCCATTCATGTCCGCGAACGCCACACGCTGGCCAAACTGATCGTTCCAGGGGTTCCGGGCGAATATGGCGCCCGTTTCTGGATCGATCTCCGTGACGACAAAGTGAGCCGTGCTCGCCCGATTCTGACCCAACACCCATTCGACGTAGCTGGTCACAGACAGGTGCCGCTGACGTCCTGAACGATTGGCGAGTTTCAGGCGGGCAATTTTGACAGGATCGCCAAGCGGAACGAATTGGAGGAGCTCGAGCGCGATTCCGTGCGATGTGTGTTCGAATCGGCTGTAACCTGCTCCATGGCTCGCGGAATAGGACCCTGTCTTTTCTCGGACCGGAAGCGCCGTGGGGGACCACAGCTCACCGCTCTCTTCGTCGCGCACGTAGATCGCTTCGCCCGGCTGGTCGCTGACAGGATCATTGGACCACGGCGTCAGTTGATTTTGTTGGCTGTTGATTGACCAGGTGAAGCCGCTTCCGTCCGTTGAGACCTGAAACCCAAATTGCGGATTGGCGATGACATTGATCCAAGGTGCAGGTGTGTGATCGCCGCCTTCAAGAACCGTCAAATATTCCCGGCCGTTCTCGGCAAAACCGCCAATTCCATTGAAGAATTCCATTGGTGGCGCCGGCGGCCGTGTTTCCGGTGTGGGCTGCGGTGACGCACGACGGATTGGCGGTGCGCTAGCGGGCTTCAGATCGCGCGCGCGGTTGATCTGGTCGGCCAGCGAGCCACGATTGCCATGCAGCACCGCCCGCGAAGCAATCTGCAGCAAGTCACGAACGTCCTCCGAAACGAGATCGGCGCGCAGAACAAATACTGCTCCGCGCAGATCATCGCTCGGAAGCCGTGGCATCGACTGATTCATACGTACCAGTCCATCGAGCGCCGTCTGCAAATCCTGGACGTAGGAGGGCGCGCGGTCGTTGAGGATTACCAGATCGACCGCGAGCTGCTTGAGCCGCCAATATTCATGCGCGCGCAAAAGCTGCCGGACGAGTTCCAGATCATCTATTTCCTCAATGCGAACCAGGACTATCGGTAGGTCGCCGGAAATACCGTGCGGCCAAAGTGTGGATGCCTTGCCAGCGCCGCTCCTGATGAGATCGGCGGAAGGCCGCAGAGTTGCATCGGAATAGAGAACGTGATTGGCCAATCGCTGGAACAGATGCGCCTCACCCGTGCTGATTCCGAGGTGATGACGCTGCATCTGGGCCTGCGTCCATGCGAGAGTTGTGGCTCGCTCGAAAGACATAGCATCACGGTGCTTGTCGGCGAGATCGATGATGTCGTCGCGCGATGCTGCGACCATAGTCCAGAAAGCCACGCGGGCCGTCGCGCCGGCCGGAATGATCACACGACGGCGCAGGCTGAAGATGGGGTCGAGGACGGCACCTGAACTGTTCGACAGCGGCCAGGTTTCCGTCATTGCGGCCGCGGAGCGGATGAGCTGTCCGCGACCGAGAAACCTCGCCCGGTCTGTTTCGAATTGCACATCGTCGGAAAACTTGCCTTCTACCACCGCCAGATGCGCGGCCCACACTAGAGGATCGTTAGCCGATCGTTGCCGTCGGGTCGCCAAGATCGCATCCAGCCCACCGACAAACTCGGTTTCTACAAATAGCTTGGCAAATGCGGGATGCACAACATCGTCAGGCTGCCTCCCTAGCGCGATCTCCGCATACGAAGTGATTTCGATTTCGCGTGCCCGCGCGCCATGATTGGTGAGCGACACGCGGCGGACTTCTGCATCGTGTTCAGATGACACTGCGATTTCCAATGTCGTCGTAAGCGTACCGTCGTTGCGGATGATCTCGGCTCGGTCTTCGGAGAATGTCACCTGGTAGCTGTCTGGCTCTACGGCACTCGGCTGGTAACCGGCCGACCAAGTCTCACCGCTGCCCACGTCGCGAAGAAAGACATAGGCTCCCCAACCGTCGCACGTGACATCTTCCCGCCAACGAGTGATGGCGACATCGTGCCAGCGGCTGTATCCCGAACCTGCCGCGGTGACCATTACCGAATAGCGGCCGTTGGACAAAAGGTGCGTTCGTGGGATCCGGGAATGCGGCGAAGTATAACGGCGCTGGATTTCGGGAAGATGGCTCTTGATTTGTGCTGGTCCCGCTGACTGTTCCGGCAGCGGCCGTGCCAAGGCGATATCGCGCGGCATGCGCTCCTGCAACAAGAGTTCCGCTGCACGCACCATCGGCTCAGAATGAAAGCGCGCGCGCATACGGCCGTCGTGGAGAGCATTGGCGATGCCAAGGATTGACATGGCTTGGTGATGGGCCATGTAGGCTCGAATGACTGCAAATTGTTTGCCTTCGGGAAGCCGCTCCGGCGTGTAGTCGATGGCCTCGCACCAGCCATAAGCGCCGCAGGCGCCGAGGTCAGCCATGCGGATATAATTGTGCGCGGCAGCGGCGGGATCTATCATAGACGCTAACCCACTCGCGTAAGGCGCGACGACAGTATTCTCGGCGAGTCCGCGTTTGTAGCCGAGGTCGGGAACGCCAAAGCTCGAATATTGATACGTCTGCTCGATGTCGCGGACATTGTATTCCGATTCCGACATGCCCCAGGGCACGCCGAGTTCATCGCCATATTCCTCCTGCCGGCGAACAATCAATCGGTTGGTCTGTTCCAGCAGACTGCCGGCGGGTGCGCGCATTACCAGCGAAGGCATCAGGTATTCGAACATGGAGCCCGACCAAGAGATCAGACCAGAGCCGCTGCCGATCGGCGTTAATGTTCGTCCGAGGCGAAACCAATGCTTGGCAGGAACATCACCTTTCGCGATTGCGACGAAGCTTGCCAGCCGTGCTTCGGAGGCGAGCAGATCGTAGCAATTCGAGTCAAGACTACCATCGGCGCCGCGATAGCCGATGGAGAAGAGCTGACGGTCGCCATCTAACAGGAATCTGAAATCCATCGAATCGAACAAAGTTCGAGCGCGCTCCGCCAGAACCGTAAGACGATCATGTAGGCGTTGTGCCGCACTCGCTGAGCTTTCGAGTGCATCCTTTAGCTTGATCAGAAGATCGAGTCCGTCGCCGTGTTGCGGGTCGTGCGACAGCATCTGCAGCGCGGCCGTGCAACGGTTTGGCAAGTCAGCTATCGTCGGCAGGGTGCTTAGGAGGGCGGCAATTTCAGTGCCGCGCAACGCTTCGTCTACAATGAGACCGGCCCATGGCAGCAGCAATTCAAAATCGCGGCGATGGGCAACGACGCTCGCGCGTAATCCTTCTGCCCAGACGAGGACCTCCTCACTGCACCCACCCCGTTCCGCCGACCAGGTGTGCGCGAGTCTGGCTAGGTTTTCAGCTTCACGCGACAGCAGATCGAGGCGTTGCCCAATGCCGCACGGCGTTGAGGGTACCTCTCGCAGCCCAGCCGCAAAGGCATCGATGGCACCGTTCAGGTTAGTCAAGATAGGTTCGGGGGCTCGCCCGTCCCCGGCACGAGCGCGAGTGGCTTCGCGCATCAGTGCCAAATGATCTTCCAGTCCTGCCGTCCAGCCGGACATTAGGATCGGGCCCGCCGCGATTTCGCGGCAAGAATTCGCCAACGCGATCAAATGGCCCGCGAGATTTCCGCTATCCACCGAGGAAATGTATTTCGGCTCGAGTGCATGCAGATTTGTGGTTTCATACCAGTTATAGAAGTGGCCCTGAAATCGCTCCAGGGTGTCCATCGTTGCGAATGTGCCTTCGATCCGCTCCAGCAAGTCGAGCGTTCCCAGCCAGCCAAAATCGCGTGCCGCGACAACTGACAAGAGATACAGACCTATATTTGTGGGGGACGTGCGGTGAGCAATCACCGGATTCGGATCCTCCTGAAAGTTGTCTGGCGGAAGCATGTTGTCCTCCGCCGTGACGAATTTCTCGAAGAACCGCCAGGTCCGCCGCGCAATGAGCCGCAGCGTGAAAGCATCTTTCGGTGCGATTTCGAGATGTCCCGCGAGGGGCGGCGGCAGGCTCGCCCATCGCGCGATGAGCGGTGACAGCACCCACAAGACGCCGAACGGGGCCGCGATTAGCCAGGTTCCCTGACCGGAGAAGTAGAATCCGATTGCCACGACGGCGGCGAAACCAATGCTAGCGGCGACCTGGGCAAAGAGCGAGCGCCGGTCGAACTCGTTATCGTCGCTGGTTTGCGATGCAGTCACCCATTCTAGGAGGCGACGGCGGCGAATGAACAAACGAAAAAGCGTGCGTCCCACCGCATCCGTCATCAGCCATGCTTGATGCGCCAGAAAAGTGATAAGGAATGCGCTCTGCTGGACTCCAAGCTCGAAATCGCGCCGCACAGCGCGCAGATGATTCCGCAGCGAAATGCCGTTGCCGCGCGGCAGCACGGCACTGATCGCTGGCAGCAGAGGCGGTAAGGTGATGGTGAGGACAATGAAAGTTGTCCATGTCTCCGCGACGCGCAGAGGCTGTAGCCACGCCACGAGCAACGCCAAAAGGGCTGCGGGTGCGGAGAGCGAGCGACGCAAATTGTCCAACATCTTCCAGCGGCCCATCAGCGGGACTGCGGTTTGTCGCCTAGAGCCATCCGATTTGGGCACGAATCCGAAAATCCATGACAGCAACTGCCAATCGCCGCGTACCCAGCGATGCTGCCGAGCAGCGGCTACGCTGTATCGGGAGGGGAATTCTTCGACGACTTCAATATCGGAGGCGAGTCCCGAACGCGCGAATATTCCTTCCAGGAGGTCGTGGCTGAGAACAGCGTTCTCTGGAATTTGCTGCTCTAGTGCGGCTTCAAAAATATCGACTTCGTAAATCCCTTTACCGGAATAAGACCCCTCTTCGAAAAGATCCTGATAAACATCGGAGACTGTGAACGCATAAGGATCGAGTCCATCGGGTCCCGAAAACACGCGCTGATAGAGCGACCCCTCATCGCCCACTGGCAAGGACGGCGTGACCCGAGGCTGAAGGATGCCGTAGCCCAGCACAACCAAACCTTTGGCTGAGTCGAAACGAGGACGGTTGAGCGGGTGCGCCATCTTGCCTACCAGACGCCTGGCAGCTCCGATGGGAAGGCGGGTATCGGAGTCGAGCGTGATGACGAAGCGGATGCCGCCCGGCAGCGAGGGTGAACGGCCGTCGATGGGCATAAAGGTCGTATCACCCGCCCCGCGAAGGAGGCGATTCAGTTCGTGCAGCTTGCCGCGCTTGCGTTCCCAGCCAATCCACTTCTCTTCGCCCGCATTCCAGAGCCGTCGGCGATGCAGCAGAAAAAAGCGGGTGCCGCCGCTCGCCGGGCCGTAACGTTCGTTTAGCCGGCCGATTCCCGCTGCCGCGTCGGCGAGAAGTAATTCGTCGCCCTCAGCGTGTTCGCTAACGCTGTCCCGCCAGTCCGACAACATCGCGAACGTGAAGTTATCATCCGGATTGGAGAGATAGTGGACTTCTAACCGTTCGACTTGTTCGGAAATTGCCCCGATGCTCGTGAGCAAGGTGGGCATGACGATGATAGTGCGCAGGTCCGGCGGCACACCCTCATGAAGTTCGAGGCCGGGCAGGCGCACCGCGCCGAGCCGGCGGGTGATCGCCCGATTCACCAGGGCGACGGCAACGTCAGACGTTGGTACCAACCCTGTGACTGCCAAAGCGACAACAAACCAGGCACTGATGCCGGCGTGGATGGTTGCGAGTACGACGGCTGCAATAATGACGGCGGTGATAATTGCGATCATGCCGATATAACTGATCACTCCAAGCTGCGAGCCGAATCGGAAGAGCCGAGTCGTGAAGCGGGCACGGCAGCCCAAGTCCTTCTCAAATCCAAAGCGGCCGCTGGCGATAAGGTAATATCCCGGATCGCACTCACGGCACGTCTCACCGCCCTGTTCGCCCAAGCAAGCGCCAGCGCGTTTCGCCGCTGTGATCGCACGCGCCGCCACGTCAATTTCATCAAGCCCCGAGCCGCGTGATACTTCCTCGATGGCGCGGCGATAAAGATCGCGGGTGGCAAAATCCATGGTTGCGAAATCACTGCCCCTGCGCAGAACTGCATCGACAGGACTGACAGTTTCGAAGAACTCGGCCCAATTGATCGTTGACACCAGACGCATGCTGGTGATCACATTACGAACAGTGACATTCATGGCGCTCTGGCGCTGCACCTCTTCACGAACGATTTCGTCGGTGTTTGTTCCTTCCCCACCCAATTTGTCGTTCAGCCAGCGAACTGCCCCCGTGGTTTTTGGATCGTGGTCGCGCAGTCGCTGGGCGAATTGGACGGCGAAGGCGGCCGACCATGGCGCACGATCGAGACTCTGCAGGATCATGGCTGACTGATCAGATGGCGCGCTCTCAAGGGCGAGCATGCGGTCAGCGAGACTGTCCGCCGCCTGGCTCGCTAGCACACGTGCCACAATCGCTTCGGCCAGACGGCGAAGGTTCTCCACCAACGTGATGCGCAGCGTGATGGCCAGGGCCCACAGTTCCCCAATCGTCAGCGGCTGCACTCGCTGATAGGCATCCACGAAGCGGGTGAGCTTTTCCCTATCGAAGGCACTGTCGGTATGAGCGACGAGAGCCCAGGCGATTCCAAAAATTCGCGGATAGCCCTCTAAGGGTCCATCTGCCAGTTTCGGTAACGTGCGATAGAATCTGGGTGGCAAATCGCGCTTGATTTCTCGAATCTGCTCTTCGATGACATGGAAGTTGTCGAGCAACCATTCTGCGGCCGGCGTGATCGATTGATGCGCCGCTGTTGCGCGGATGACGGCGCGATACGCTTCGGTGAGAACTTTTGTATTGTCGTAAAGCCGCGGAGTGAGCTGGCGTCCGCTCCCAGGCTTCAGCACCACGCGCTGGGCCGCCGCGAGACTCGTGGCATGCTGCTCTAGGCGCTCAACACTGAACAATTCCGCTCGGATGGGCGGCTCAGGTTGCGCGGCGCCGCCTCGAAAGCCAAAACCCCGCCAAAGATCTGATAGATTCAAATTGTTTTGCTCCAGTTGTGGACGCTCTCTAGTTCGCGGCGTCGGCGATGAAAGGCGCGCGTTTCAGCATGCCCCCGCGTCTTTGGACCCATCAAGGAAACACAGTTGATCATAGGCAACTGCCGGTGCTGGGTCACCAGCATGGTGTGCACAGTTAGAACCCAACCCGAGGGTCGTGGTTCGGGCGCGCGTCGTCAATTCCCGAATAACGAGGGCAGTCGGCCGACGTTAAAAAGAATCGTTGGCTGCTCATCATAATCGCCCGTTTCCGGATCGCCGGAATTCGAGTACGCCACGACACCAATTTTGCCTTCCGCCATCCGCTGAGCCTTGCGCGTCGCTTCTTCAGCGTTTTTGCACAGGAGCGGTTTGTCCGCCTTGAGCTGACCGCCTTTGCCGGAGACGAATGCCTGCACGATATACGAGGTCTGGCGTGCCATAGTATCGTCCCTAAATGTGTGGCCGACAATCTTCACATGCGTCCGCGAAGGGCGACAAGCCCATCCGCGGGCAAAGGCGAATTTGATCATCGCGAACGCACTTCAAGAGCGAAGAATGGCCTGTGACCATAAAAGCAGTCGATTCACCTACCGGAACATGTGTGTTCCAGACTATCTAAGTGACAGGAACAGGCCTATGGCAGTGCCTCACTTCGGAGAGCAGAGAAAATGAACTCTTGGTTCGTACCGCCGGTGGTCATTCCAGCGGCTCTTATCGTCACCTTTTTGGCGTATGTGCTCTACCGGGCAATTATTTGACCGTTCGCTGCGACGGATGGCGCCGCTTGATTTCCAGTGCGTCGTTTCGCAGGTCCAACGAACCTTAGAATGTTGATGCCATTCAGCCAAGCTTGCGCCACACGGTCGCGAGCCATGGTTGCTGTTCGCGTGGCAAACCGGCCGGGCGATAATAGTGGGTAACTTCAACAAACCCCGTTGATGATACGAATCGGCGCCAGTTCTCTATGTCGTGGTATGCTCCATACCGACCGCCGTTCCAGCCTTCCTCGTTATGCCCACGCGGATTCGAGCTGAGCAGGACACCTCGCGGCTTCAATGAAGCATGTAATTCGGCGAGCACCCGTGGCAACTCCTGACTAGGTACATGAAACAGCGCAGCGTTGGCGAAAACACCATCGAATCGGCTTGCCGGGAGGTTAAGTTCTAACAAGTTCTGCTGCCACACTTCGAAGCCGGCGCCGCGCGCCATTTCGACAAATCGCTTCGAGCCGTCCAGACCGACGGGAGCGTGACCGAAATCGGAGAACGCTTTCAGGTCACGGCCTGGACCGCAGCCAAGGTCGAGGATCGCGTAGGGTGGAGTTGCCTCGATATATTTGAGCAGGGCTGCAATATTTTGGCTGACATCGTGGCTGCTTGTTCCGCGCCAAAACTCATCAGCATTATCGTCGTAGTGTTGCAGTGTCGTCTTCGCGATCTGCTTCAGATCGTGTTGCTGTAGCTTCATGTCAACAACCCCTTGGGTCAGGCTCGGCGCTCTACGGTGACCGTTCCGAAACCGCTTGCAGTACTGCAGGGACGAACACTCGCGTAATGCGTTCTCAGGAAGCCGTCTCCGCCGCTATTATCGAAAAAGAGAAGCCCACAGTAAGATCATCGTCGTTGAGGCTGACCGGATTCGCAGCTTGCGAGGCACCGGGCTGCAGACGGAGTGGCCATCGAAACCGCGCCGATAGTGGACAAAGACAGTTTTGCACTATTGAGCGGCGACAGCCGTGCCGGTTCACCGTGAGGCCGCCGCGTTTCGAAGCACCAGCAGCGGCAATGGACGACATGTTTCCTTCGTTTTGATGAACTGAACGGCCCGTTTGGGACGTCACTCCTTGATCAGGCTGCTTCCCGCCAGTGGGCCGAACGGCATCGAAACGAGCGGCGCGCCCACGTCCAGCATCCCAAGATCGATCGGAAACGTGCCCGGTTCGCTCAAGAACCTTTCGGACTTCCGCCTTCGCGCCGGCGTCGTCGCCCGAGTAGAACAACACGCGCTTGCCGCCGGCTGCCGCTGGCTCCGGCAGCAAATTCACCGGCAGATGATTGAACGCTTTGACGACGCGCGCGCCCGGAACAAACCTGCCGACCACCCGTGTGGAAACTCTGCCGCCGAGGTCGATGGTTTTGAGGCCATAGGCGGCAAGCGGATTGTTCGGATCCTTCCTGTCTGGCGAATCCGAAGCGAGGAATTCGACGGGGTTGGTGCCATCGATGACGATGCGGCCGTTCCAGTGTGGCAGGCCGCCGAGCGCCGTGTGCAGGTTGGCCCAGCGCACGGCGAGGATAACAATATCCGCCGTCGCGGCGTCCTGCGTCGTACGAAAGCGCTGGGCATAGTGCTGTCCATCTTTGCGATTGCAACCGCTTTCATTTTTCACCGCAATTTCGCCGATCAGAACCAGTTCTTCCATTTCCTGAAGAACGTTGCCGTCATGGGAGGCTTGTTCCAACTAGCCGCGTTCGGCGCCGGTAACTTCAGTCTGGACGCACGCCTTGCGCGAACGGCCTCGTCGTAGAGCAGGCACAACCATGCCCGGTAGTTCAACCAGAGCCCCAATCCCAATTTCTATGGAGAAAACACATGTCTACGAATGAAGAAATCATCCGCAACCTTTATCACGTCGCGGAGATGAAAGATGTGCCAGCGTTCATCGATCTGTTCACTGCCGATGGCTATTTCTACGACGTCTCGGCGGGCGAAAAGTACTACGGGAAAAATATCGGAAGAACCGTCGATATCTATGCCCTGGCGTTTCCCGACATGCATCGCGAACTTTACAATCTGTACTCTGTTGGTGATGTGGTGGTTGTCGAGCTTTCGCTGAACGGTACCCATAAGGGGCCGCTTGAATTGCCGGCGGGTACCATTCCGCCGACAGGCAAGGAAATCCACGCGCCCTGTTGCGATGTGTTCCACATCCAGAACGGAAAGGTGAAATCTTTCCACTGTTACACCGCGGCGACGATTTTGCTCGGCCAGCTCGGCGTGCTCGCCAATCTAGGGGGCGCGTTCAGCAAATAGCGAACAACACAGTCCCATAGAAGGGTGATCCTTCGTGTCCTTCGGGTTTGCGTTGATCTCAGAGGTGGACGCCAGTTTGAACCCGGCACCTTCCGCAAGCCTCACAACAATCGCGGTCGACATATAGCCATCACTTGCGCCCGGCTTCATGGGGCGTGGATCAGCACGATGTTGTTCAACCGCAAGAATGCCTCCCGGTTTGAGCGCAGCGTAAAAGTCGCGCATCGCTTTTTCGGGTTCGCCGGGCGTGCTCATCCAATCGTGAAGATTGCGGGAGAGCAGCACAAAGGAAACCGATGCCGGTTTTGCCAACGGCGGTGAGTTTTCGTCGAACACTGTGGTTGCGATGGGACCGTACACCGAGGTTTGGGAGAACTTTGTGGGAAGCGTTTGCGATGCGGACGACAGGGCCGCGCGATAAGAGCCGTTTGTGGCTTTCGCATATGGCGCAAGGATTTCGGTCCAGTAGCCCGCGCCGGGCCAGATTTCTAAAATCGCCATGCCCGGTTTCAGCCCCCAAAACGAGAGACTCTCCTTGGGATGGCGATAAACATCGCGAGCGACATTCTGCGGCGAACGCACGGGCTTTCCCACAGCAGCACTGAGTGGCGTGTCGGCATTGTGGATCGTTTTTGCCCCGCTGTGCGGTGATGCCAGGCACGCCGATGCCACACAGACTGCGGCGATTGAGATGGCTGCGGTTACGGCACGAAATCCCATGAATGTCTCCCACGATTGCCTGGTTCTCCAGCTAATTAACCAGCGAACTCCCGGCTGACCAGCGGCGACACTCTCACCAAGTCTTGCTCGAATCGGAATGTAGGTAGCAACGCGACGTCTGCGCCGTTTGCAGCGGCCTCTGCCGCATTACTGAAGGCGTCAAATATTCGGATGGGCGTTTCGGTCACTCAAGCTGCCCGGACCAAAGTTCCCGTTCGTTGCAGCGGTGCGATCTCGGCAAAACCTCCCGTTCCAGATCGCCCAGCGTAGTAACCTTTCGCGCGATCCTGGCTGAACAGAGCAGAGTTAGCGATTGAGTTTGAAATCAAGTTGCTGAAAACTCCCTCCAGCGAATACCGCGAGATGGATAGTCGCAGCCCTCAAAGGCAAGATACTTTCCTTCAAGAATCTTGGCGATCTTGACTGGCTGACCAACGTGAGGAATGCCGGTCAATGTGAGCAAAAGCCGGTCGCATCGAGCTGACGGTCTATAATAGACAATATCCCCAACGTTGAAGGGACAGGGATCTCTCACTCGTCTTCGCCAGCCTAACATCCTCGGATTACTCTAGAGGCTTATGAGCAGCGCATGCTGCTGTGCTTCGTGACGCCTGACGGAGAAGCAACGCCGACCGGCGCCAATTCGCGTGATCCTCCGCGTTAGTCAGAATTCGGAACCTAATCGATGTTTCCAGCAATCTGCCGGTGTTTGCGTCCACGCTGATCTCATGTGTCACCTTGCCAACCTCAATGTGGAAGGAGTAGCGCACGCCGGTTCCCCGGGACTCGCGCTCAAGTTCCTTTGACGTAATCACGCCAGGTTGCCTTTTATGAGCAATCTTGATGGCTTGCCCCAGCTGATCTTGGCTGGATCCGAATAGGCATCACGGGATTCCGCGACTGCGGAATTCCAATAAGCTACGACTATTCCGAGACTGATTGCCAGAAATGGGCGAGCCTTATGCATTGATTTATTCCTCATTGGCATGGACGCGCACGTCACTTCTGCAGGGTTAGTGGGCGATCATGAACTTGGGCACAGTTGCCGTGGTTGCGTTATGACCATAACCGACGTACCCGGCGGCAAGGTAAGCCGGGGCACCATATTGCCATCCGTAACGGGTCCATAGGAACTGCGCTGGCGCAAATGCGAGCGCGGCCGTGTCCGACGGAAAAGACTGATTATCAGAATGATCCGGCCGCTCTTCATGCACAACATACTTCAATAAAAAAGCGGTGCCGACGGTGAGGCCTGTAACGCCCCCTAGTTGGGCCAAACCGTGCCCATCTTTCGCAATTCCGGCCGCAGTCAACGGCAGTGCGATCGCCACTACGGTCCTGCTGGTTTCGATGGATGAGGAATTCGCGAAGGCACGATGCGAGATTCCACACACAACTGTCACCGGCCATAACACCACGCATGAGATGGATCATTCTGTTTTCCCGAACCGTAAAGCCAGCACAAGCAATGCCGGGTGGCACGATCCCGCGAAATGATGGCGCGTCAAGGGTGGGGTGGAGGTGCCACTGCGGCGTCTACCTCAAATGTTTTCTGCCTCTGTTTCGAATGAGCGTGAGCGATGAATGACTGCCAAGGCTGAGCCAGACGTCTATCCATGACCTTTTCTGCCGAAGGGAATTCTGGATTACGACACATGGTCGAGTTGACTTGGGCCGAAGGACACGACCTGAAACGGGTGGCGCGCTTTGCGGTGATCGGGACCGGGGCAACGCTACTCAACCTTCTTCTGCTTTGGTTATTCGTCGCCATGCTCGATATGTCATACATCGAAGGCTCGATATTGGCGTTCGTGATTGCGCTGTTCTGCAACTTCCTGTGTCAAAAAATATGGACGTTCGCGTCGCCTCGCCCAAGGGCACGCTGTGCGCATGCCCAGCTGATCCAATTTGCAGTTGTGAACCTGTTCAAGCTGAGCCTGAACACCGCGCTGGTTTATCTCATGGTTGGAATCGGGGGCATGGCGTATCTAGTTGGCCAGAGCGTCAGTTCAGCAGTAATTGCTGTCGAATCCTACTACGCCTATCGGTGGATATTTCGCTGAGACACGCTATGAGAATCGGTACACGCACGTCAGCTGTTGAGAGGTCGCCCTCCGATTCGTTCTCGTCGGCTTTGCATCGGCGAGAGAAAATTAAAGCTCGACTTTACGATTTTCTTGTTGCCTCTCCGCTCGTCGCATGGCTGTCACTGGCCGTCTTTGGGCTGACACGCCAAATCTCATCCGAAATCGCGCACAGGCCTCGTTCGATACAGCTCGACCTTCAGATTGCCTCGGAGATTCTGACGGTCGCGTTCTTCGGCCTGCAAATTGTTCTATTTGCGGTTCGCATTACCCCCAAGGCGAAGGAGCCTGGCCTATTGCCGCGGACAGTAGCTGCCATCGGCGCGAATCTGGGATTGATCTTTCTGGCAGTCCCCCGTGCTCAGTACGGATTTATTGTCACTGTGGCCGGGTTCATTCTCTTGAACGCCGGAATGCTGCTCTCGATGGCAACCCTCGCCACGCTTGGGAGAAGCTTCAGTGTTTTTCCTCAAGCACGCAAACTGGTTACAAGCGGTCCCTACCGAATCATCCGCCATCCTCTCTATCTTTCGGAATTTCTCGCGACATTGGGTGCGATGTGGCAATTCAAACAACCCTGGTCCGTCGTGATCGCATTACTAACCATCCTCGTGCAGATTCCGAGAATGCATTTTGAGGAGGATATTTTGAGAAAGACATTTGCGGAATATGCGACCTATGAAGCGCGCACCAAGTGGCGACTCATTCCGTTTGTCTTTTGAAAGGCCCCAACCTCCTGAAAGCGCTCGAACGCGAGATAATTCGCACCCAGGCAAGCGCGATTGAACCGCGGCTTGCCACTTTCATCGGAGTAGAAGGAGACCGGCCGGACTCTAGCGAATCAAGGATGGTTGGCGAGAGGGCGAGAACAGCGCACGCACCTAAGGACTGGCTGCCTCCAGACCGGCACTCCTGTGGCTTCAGCGCGCTTCTGATCTTGTGTCTGATAACTCCGTCGCAGGCGCAGGTGTTCTCGGATGAAAAAGCAAACCTCGTCCAGCACGGCATAACGCCGACATTGTTGTACGATGCCGACATCGCCTCGAACCTATCGGGGGGCTCGAAGCGCGGCTCGACTTATAGCGGTGCATTGCACTTTCAGTTGCTGTTCGACGGCGAACGCATCGTCGACTGGCCAGGCGCTACGCTTTTTGCAGACTTGCTGGACATCCATGGGGGCCAGCCCAGCGACTTCGCCGGCGATGCACAGGGTGTCAGCAACATTGCCGCGCCATCCCGCTTTCGGCTGTACGAAGCGTGGCTGCAATACAACCTCGAAGGCGGGCGGTACTCCATTTTGGCCGGGCGCTACGATCTCAACAGCGAGTTCTACCGGCTGACCTCCGCAGGGCTGTTTCTGAACAGCTCCTTTGGCCTCGGGCCGGAATTCGCGCAGAGCGGCCGGGCCGGACCGTCAATCTATCCCGACACATCCGTTGGCGTTCGCCTCTCCTACAAACCCGTTTCATCCGTGGTCATCCGTATGGCGGCGCTCGACAGCACGCCTGCGGATTCACCTGGCGTGCCGCCATTTTCAGTCCTGCATGGCGATGGTGTGTTGCTGGTATCCGAGTTTGCATTTCTCACCCGCGCCGGACCGGCAATGCCCCCTGGAAGCCGCCGCTCGCTGCTTGGACGCAATTCCAGTCTGCCGCCCTATGAGGACAAGGTTGCCGTAGGTGGATGGTACTACACCAATGCGTTCGACGATCTGAACGAACAGGGCATGGCCGGCATGCCAATACGTCATCGCGGCAGCGGCGGCGGGTATATTCTGCTTGATAGGATTCTGTATGGCGCGCCGGACAAATCGGGCGGCGCGGTATCAGGTTTCCTGGAGGCCGGAATAGGCGACGACCGCGTCAATCGCTTCGGTTCCTATGTCGGCCTTGGCGTCACCGGCCGCGGCCTGATCGCCGGCCGGCAAGATGATGAAATCGGCCTCGCGGCAGCGATCGGACGCAATGGCTCTCACTTTCTAACGGCCGAAGATCGTGTGGGTTTGCAACGCGAAAGGGCGGAGGCGACGATCGAACTGGCTTATTTGCTCAAAGCGACCGATTGGCTCGGCATCGAGCCGAACTTTCAATATGTCGTGCATCCGAACACCGATCCAAAGCTGGGCAATGCGTCTGTTATCCAGGTGCAATTTGAGATTTCGTTGTGACATGGGATCTGCCCGGAGCAGCGTCGTAGCTGGAAACCCACTCCTCCCAAACACGCATTGGGGTTTTCAGCCTGAAGACGATTCCGTCATTAGCAGTTCCGCCGTAAACCCGTGGTGCCGTAGAGATATTACCGACCGGACAGGCACCATCATGAGCGACGCTACCAAAGCTGTGAACCATGAGCTCGGTGCCGGTGAAAACGGGGCCTTCGCTGAAAGCGCCACCGTGAACGTGGTGCCGGACAAATTACAGCGCTCGCCATTGGCGCGACGATAGCGCGGCCGAATTCCGAAGCAATGGCGGCGGCGCCGAACAAGCAAATGCCAGTTGGGCCCACGATAAAAACACCAAAAGCAGCCTGCTCCGGACGGGGAAAGTCGGCGGAACAGGCTGCAATGTAAATACGACGTTCACATTCGTCGCGTCTGAGTATCCGACCGATCGCTGCGGATTATTTCAGATCAATTTTGAAAATTGCGCCATACGCGGTGGTGCCGCCGGCATTTGCGGCGCCATAGAGCACCTTCTTGGAAAGCAGCAACTCGCCTTCCGGCTGGCACCCATCTGATGACTCGAAGGTGTGCAGCACCGTCTCCTTGCCCCTGGTGTTCAGCTTGTAGACAACGCCGCAGCCTGGCGGCGCATTGATATTTAAATCGCCACCATTGAGGGTCACGCCGTACAGGTTTCCTTTGGTATCGGCGATCACGCCGCCGCTAGGGTATGTTCCGTCTGTTGAACCTTGAAATTCGTAAACAACGGTTTCGGTACCGTCGGGTGCCAGCTTGAATACAGTTCCGCAGCCAAAGGTGTAATAGCCGCATCCGTTAAGACCGCCAAAGAAGGTGGTGCCGTAGATGTTCCCGGCGGCGTCAAACTGCAAATACCCATTTGGGACGTTGCCATCGGTGGTTCCGGCAAATGAGTACAATGTCGTGAGATTGCCGGCAGTGTCCACCTTGAACAAAGTTCCTCCCCCTGAGTAGCACGTGTAGGTGCAACTCGTTGCACCATAGAGCGCGCCATCCGGTCCCCAGACCAGCCCCAACGGCAGAGATCCGTCCGCCTGTCCCAAAAAATTGTAAAGCACCGTTTCATTTCCGGCGGGGTCTATCTTGAAGATCGTTCCATTATTGGTCGTACCGCCATTGCGCGTCGCGCCATAAAAATTTCCCTGGGCATCGACGGCCATGGAACCGGTTGGATTGTATCCATCCGTGGCCACCAGATAGGGAAATCGATGAATAACCTTTTCCTTTTGATGGCTGTTCAGCTTATAAAAACTGCCATTGTAACCGGCGTCGCCGCCCTCAAACGTCGCGCCATAAATGGCTCCCGAGGGCTCCAGCGACAGATATGGATTCGGATCGGCGCCATTCCGGTTTCGGAAAGAGTTTAGAACGGTTCATCACCGTCCTTCGTCATCCTGAACACCTCTCCATAATTGTGTGTCCCGCCAACATTCGTAGCGCCGTAAAGTTCGTTGTCCGGACCTTCCCTCAGTGGTCCGACGGGCCACCCTCCATCCGCGCCGCCTGTGAAGTCGTGGAGAATGCTGAACGTCTGTGCTTCCGCCGGTTGCGGAGTCTGAAGAGCAAAGGCGATCGTCATGATCGCGACTGCGGAAACAGTACCTGCTATTTCTTGACGGGTGCGATTGCGAAACCTGCTTGTCATGAGCATGTCCTCCCTCTGTTGAACGATATGTCCGAATGACTTCTTGCAGGTCTGGCTATGGCCCCGGGGCCGAGTTGTGGTCCGGCCGGCGATCTCCCTTTGCGCCTAAGGCTACACCGGGTGCAATTGGTACCGCCCCTGTCATGAGTGTTTGCCATTGGATATCGTTATCCATCACTTAATTGAACGCGCTTCGGTCTGTCAAGGGTACATTGCGCAATTGGCAAGGCAAGATATTATCATTTGGAGCAGGTTCGACAGAAGCGCGGACGGGCCGCAAGAGAACGTTATCCGAGTACAATAGCCGGTGACTTGCCAATCTCAAAGGAGCTTCGGCGGTCCCGCTCGCACGAGGTTTTCGGGAATCCAGCTCGCTCTGCACTAGTATCGTGCGAAGAATGATTCACCGGGAATGCTGACGGGCATATGGCAACATTAGCCGATATCGCGAAAATAGCTGGCGTGGGCGTGATGTCCGTGTCCCGCGTGGTGAATGGCACCAGATCGGTAAACCCCGAGACCGAGCGGAAAGTACGCGCGGCGATCGAAAAGATCGGTTACCGGCCGAACGAAGCCGCGCGCATTCTCAGGGGACATCACGCGCAAGTTATCGGTCTGATTGTGCCCGACCTGGCGGACCCATTCTTTGCGATCTACGCAAACACCGTGCACGAAACGGCGTGGGAAGCCGGTTACATGACCCTGATGGCCGCTTCCGCGCACAGGATTGACGTTGAGCGGCGCGAAATGGAATTCATGATCGAGCGGCGTGTCGCCGGAATGCTGGTGACGCCGGCCGCCTCCGACTATCACCATTTCGAAACGGCAAAAAAAAATGACGTGCCAATCGTTTCCTTCGATCGGCCGATGGACGGCATGGATGTCGACGTCTTCGTGGTCGACAACCGCGCCGCGGCCGCCAAAGCCACCCAACATCTCATCGAACACAAGCACCGGAATATCCTGTGCATCGCGGACGACGAAAACATCTTTACCAAGGCCGAGCGCGTGGCTGGTTACTCGGAAGCGATGCGCCGTGCACAGCTGCCGGTTCGAACCTGCTTTGTGGGTCCCATAAGTGGACCGCTTCCGAGGCAACTTGAATTTGCTCTGCATTCGACACCGCCGCCGACCGCCATATTTGCGACCAGCGACGTTATCGCGCTCGGAGTGCTGCGGGAGCTGCAGAAGCGTTCCATTCCCATCCCCGGGAAGATCGCTTTGATCGCGTTCGATGATTTTGACGCTGCAACGTTGGTTCGACCGACAGTCACAGTTGTCCGGCAGCCGATTGCGGAATTGGGCCGGAGGGCTACTTCCGCTCTCCTGAACCGGATCGGCGGAGGATTTCGCTCAGAACCAGGCTTACGCGTCACCCTACCCACGGAGTTGGTTATCCGGGAATCCTGCGGTTGTGCCGGAGCGAACAAACGCAAGGCACTCATCGTGTAGCCAGTTTCCCGTGCGCCCGCTGATATATGTCGCTGGCTGGGTCGTGACGTTGCTATTCGCGTGGCAAGTGATCCAACTCTAGTGTCTTTCGCGATGCAGCTATGTTAGAGGGACTAAGGCGCGCGGCGCTTCCGCTTCGTCGCGCCCCCTGAGATCGCCGCGCAATCCCTTGAAGACCAATCGACTCCGCTCCGCCACTCAAGCAACGACGTGACTGCAGCGGAGGTTGATCACTTAAGGCGATGAGGGACTCCAAATAACTTCCCGTAGGTGGCCGTCAGGGTCCTTAAAATATCCCGAATAGATGCCCCATGGCCTGGCATGAGCCGAATCGGTGATCGTGGCCCCTGCGGTTTTTGCCTGTTCAAGGATCTGATCAACCTCTTCTTTGCTGGCCGCAAGGTAACCGAGGCTGAACTCTGTTGGGCTTCGAACCCCCATAGTGTGGCGCGCATCCTTGGCAAGCTCGCTTCGAGGATAAAGCGCAAGGATAAGACCGCCCTTCAGATGAAACATCACTACGGCTCCGGAAGGACGCTCAGCGTCTCCTTTGAACTCGTCGCCGGTAATACCTTTCGTGGGTAAGCCGAGCCCGTCACGATAAAACACGAGCGACCGATTCAGGTCATCGACCCCAAGAGTAATGACACCAATCTGCGGCTTCATGATCTAGACTCTATGTCGGATGCGCTTCATTGCAAACCTGTCGTCAGCGGAAGCTGCACGTCACCCACGGTGAATGCTTCTTACGGCTACGATCCGCTCGGCCGCCGGAACAAGAAGAGTGGTACCGGGGTGAACGCCGGCTTCTTCCTGAACAACGGCGACGACCAGGTGGTGGAGTACGACAGCGGAAAACATGTGTTCGCCTGGATCATGCCAGGGCCGGCGATCGACGAGCCGATTGCATACGCAACGCCTGATGGCTCAGGCGGATACTAAGGGCCAAGATCGACCGCTGACATTGCACTCTGCCTAATGCTGCCCGTATTGGGTGTCCACATCGAAACTGCTTTGTTGACCGGATCGCTTGCGAGGAGAAACGCGCCAAGCATCCCGGCATAACAGGCGGTCGCAATCCCGTAGAGCATCCGCTGCCGCCGTTGTGTGCGGACACAAAGGACAAGCGCAGTCAGAAGCCCCCGCGATCTCGAACGGCCCGCCTAGGAAGGGTCCCCACCCCTGATAAAGCGATTTCTGCACCGCGAGCCGCAACGGACCCGAAAGACGCAGCTTATTCGGCAATTCGAGCACATGCGCGATTGGCGCGAGGGTGGCGACGATGGCAACAGCGATATTGGCGATCATGAGCACGCGCCAGCTAGACAAAGGGTTATCCCCTAATGAGCATGATGCTGATGATGATGCCCATGATCGCCAGAAGGCTTGCTCATCATCTTGAGCATCTGCGGCCCGCCCGTTGTGAAAAACCGCCAGAGGAGCACCGCACCGACAAGCAGGAACGCAATGTTCAGCCATGTCGTGTAATTCCAGCGAATGCTCGCCTCGACAATCTGCGCATGATGTTCTTTGGGAATCAGACCTAAAACGCCGAATACGCCTTCCACGATGAGCGCAGCCGCTGCCATCGCCGTATAGAATGTGGCGAACAGGAACAGCATCATCTTCCAACCATAATACTTGCGATAAATGTCCAGCACCGGCAGCACGATCAGGTCGGCAAAAATGAATGCGACCACGCCGCCGAAGCTGATGCCGCCGTTCCACAAAACAGCCGCGAGGGGGATATTCCCCACGGAACAGACGAATGAGAGGACGCTGACTAGCGGGCCGATCAGCGGTCCCCACACTTTAGCAAGCAGAGGATGCTTGACGAGGAAGAAGCCTTGCCAAAAGGAGCTTGGCACCCAAGCGGCTATCGCTCCGGCAATCACCAGTCCCAATGCAATGTCGAGCCACACGGAAGCCCAATCCATCACAAAGTAGTGGCTGATCGCCGTGAAGCCCTTGGGCGAGACAATGCGGCCCACGATCGAGGCTTTTCCGGAAACCGGCATGTCCATCTCGGCGTGGCCTTCCATGCGACCCGCCACGCCTTTGTCGGCCTGCTTTTTGGCTTCCTGTAGCAGCCGCCTTGAGAGGAAAAGTCGGAATAGCACGACTAGGAATGCGACCATGATGGGCGCGCCGACGAATTCCGCCAGCATGAACTGCCATCCCATCAAGACCACCAGAATAATGCTGAGTTCGAGAACGAGATTGGTGGAGGCCATCTCGAACGACATGGCGGCAGTGAAATTTGCACCTTTGCGAAACACTGACCGGGCGAGCGCGATCGCCGCATAGGAGCAAGAGGAAGATGCAGCGCCTAGCCCGAGCGCCCGCAGGATGGAGCGAGGACGATCATCCGGCAGAAGGCGGCTCATTTCGCTATGCGAGACGACGGCTTGCACGATCGCCGACAATCCGAAGCCGAGGATCAACGGCCAGAGGATTTCCCATCCCATCGCGAACGACATTGCCAGCGCATGTTGAATTGGGCTCATCTGGAATACCCTTCTCCCGTCTCAACGCGGCTGCGGCGTGTGCTGAGATTAGAGCACTTGCCACGCGACTAGCAGTGTCAGGACCCAGCCAGCGACATATATCAGCGGGCGCACGGGAATCTTGCGAACCCCGTCACCATACCAATGGCATGAACGATGCGAAGCCAGAAGAATAAGATAGCGCACCAGACTGTAACGGGGTTCGAAACCTTGGCTATGGCGGCGATGATAACGATGACGGCGAAAGGCAAGAACTGTTCAAGTAGATTTAGATGCGGGGTGTGACTGCGATGAACCCAAGACGGCATCTTGCTCGCATCAGGAGGCCGCTCGAAAAGCGTGTCTTTGCCTTCGAATTCCGTGACATTCACACCGACAATGTAGGGAATCCAGAGTGAGGCCGCGAGGATCGCGGTGTACGTAAGCCAAGTAAGTTCGCGCGTCATTTGTTCTTCGCTTTCGCGATCTTTCGGGGGCTGATTTTCAAATTTCTTTTATGGGCTTACGGCAGCACCTTCGCCACACCGCCATGCCCTGAGCATCGGCCCTGAGCGGTCTTGCTCTTGCTGTAGCTGTAATCCTTGCAGAGAGCCGTAGCGCCCGCTGGCGGATAGGCGAGCGGTATCGCGTTTGGTCCGGCTGGCGCAGCCTTGTAGTCGGCTTCAGGCACGTTGTGGATCCTGCCTTGTATGATCCGGCAGCGGTCGCGTCCGGCGAGTGTGCTTTCCATGCGGCGGCGCAATGCCGCATCGTGGTCGTCCCATAGACAACTGCCCTGCAACGCGACTGCCTGTCACCGCCGCTGCCTCCTGGTGGCCATATCGAAGCAGACCCTGCAATCGCTTCTAGTGCTGCAAGTCCGTTGGTTTCAGACCTTCGGCCAGACCGAAGGTGAGCTTGTCTGCCTCGGCTATCGCCGCCTCGGATTGGCTGCTGTCGCCTCTGAAACTTCCAGCGCCGGACAGAAATTGTGCGAACTCCGTCCGACTGGCGACACCTTTCTGCTCAAGGAGCACCGCCATTGCTACCGTGAGCCTCTGAAACATGATGCGCGTTCCCTCGTCCATTCCTCACCTGCGCTTTCTTCGTTCGCAATACCGTGCCCGGTTAGAGGCTGTCGATCATCTGCCGTAGCGCCCCTGAGCGTGGGGGCATTAGGCTACGGCTTCCAAGTCTGGGTTCTCTTACCGGAGGGGTCCTTTGAGTAGACGCATCCACAATACATGCAGGTCCAGGGGTCTGCAGCGTCCGGTATCTTCAGCGCCGCCCGCTCGATGTCCGTGGCAGGCCGCTGGCGAGCGCTAGCTGCCCTGCAGGCCTCGGAAGGACATTTGTGGGAAGGGAGCCCTCGCATGCTGCACTTTGCGCTGTTGCTGCGGCAGATACCATCCCGGCCGAATTTCAAACGAATGCCCTAGCCTGCGTGAACGCGGCGCTTGCGCGAAAGCAGCTGGCCTCGTCCCTCACCTTCGCGACATGCGCCCGTCACCGACCACCACACTTTCGCATGAGCCGGAACAGCACTACGTTTGCCACAATGAAGGCTCTGGCGCTTTCCGTTGTCTGGACAATTCCGCTCGTCTTTTTTCAGTGGCTCGGCATGCCTTGGTACTGGGCGCTCTTCGCAACGCTGCCGGTCATGGCGCCGCCTATTTATTCTACTATCGTTGGGTTGACCGTCATGGCTGAAGCCCACGCCGTCGCCGCGCTAAAAGAGAAGCGATCAAATTGGTGACAGCGATGAAAGGCTTGCGGGGCTAACTGTCCAGCACTTGATCTGAACCATTGCGTGCCCGCCACTCGAGAGACATGGAAGGGCCGACGCACGCAGCAATCGCAATCCCGTTGTTATTCTCCCGCGACTCTGCATTCGGCATTTGGCTCGTTAGACAACGGCGCCACGCCATTAGCTCCGGAGATAAGGCGTTAAATGCGAAGAAAACTGTGTCGCCTGTGTCATGCGGTGCCCGGTGTCCGCATCGGGACGGGCCAATCCCCTTCGATCTGCTTCTCGGACTGTCGCCACGCGAAAGGGCGGCCTGGCTATATGGGCGGCCCTTTTTCTCCGCGGTAAAAATGACTCGCTTCGTACGGAACCGTTCCCACTCGTGGTCGTTGGTAGCCCAAATTATCTGCGCCA
Organism: Rhizomicrobium sp.; assembly: GCA_036269235.1. GTDB lineage: Bacteria > Pseudomonadota > Alphaproteobacteria > Micropepsales > Micropepsaceae > Rhizomicrobium. The sequence continues at coordinate 3,998 of DATASL010000016.1, read as the reverse complement.
ACGAAAACCGCCAGAGCGCATTAACGATCTGCGCAACCATGCGTGCCTGCGCATCCGCCGCACTAACGGTTCAATTGCCCCTTGGACATTTGTGGATGGTAACAAGTCCGTGGATGCTACCGTATCCGGGCCCTTGATCGCGCACGATTACCCCACGCTTCTCGGAGGGCAATACAGGGTTTAGGGCTCTCGCAGTTGCCTGCGCCTGTTGCGGATCAACACGTGAAAAAGGGACGGCTGATCGGCGCACTGGAGCCCTTTGCGTCAATGATCCCCGGAGTATTTCTCTATTATCCCGGTCATTGCCAATTACGCAATAGTACGGTTGTGGACTGTTACCGAAATACAACCCACATTTAGTGGGCATGTCACATCTTAGCCTGCTGCCCGTTTGATTATTCATTTCTTGCCAAAATGCCGAAAATGTGATCTAGTTTCGCGGCGCTATTCGAAGGGATCACGAAACAAACCCCCAAACGAAAAAGGCGGCCCGGAGTGGCATCCGAATCCGCCTTCAAAAACTGATTTTGTATCTGGGTAATGGCTTGCTGGATACGAACGTTATGCTGGACTCGCGTCTGACACGGATCGCAATTTAGGCGATCAGGGCGGGGAAAGCAAGCGAAATCGCGCCTGCACAGGAGGTGGATATGGCGAAAAGCCACAATCCGCAGCCTCCTCCCGGGATGAAGTACGTCTTCCGCCCGTGGAGGACGGACCCGAAAACGGGGCGTAAAATCTACGCTTCGACCTTCGGGTTCAAGGCGTGGCCCATGCTCGTTCCCGACGACGGGAAATAGCCTCGGCCTAGCTGAGTAGTAAAGCGTACCCCAGAGAGATGGGCAGGCAAAACGCCTCGCCCGTCTCTTGCATTTATAGGGCCAGCGACGCTTGGGGTGACGACACGCGGGATCGCAGCTTCGTTGGCGTATGAAATTCACGTTTGTCCTCTAGAACGTCCATAACCGTCAGGAATTGCACCCTGTCGTATGCCACGCCCTCGTAAGTCCACTGCCCCGCCTTAGCGCCCGCTTCCAGCATGGCTTTGGATGGTTGTTGAAGCGATAGGAATCCCGCCAGCTCGGTGTCTGGCTCATGCTCCAAGCAGCCTATGAGATCGCGCACATCCGTAGGGCGAAGCTTGCCGCCTTTCACGGACATGATCATCTGACGGAGACCGGCCTTCGTCTCAAAGTACATGCGCCCGTCGATTCCTTTGTCGCCGGTTTTCTTTGTTGGGAAGCCGCCGACGCGCTCCACGATCCAATGTTCAAATTGGAACGGGTCGCGCTTGAAGAGTTCTTCGGCCTGCTCAACGCTTACCGGGATTCCGTCAACGTCAAAATGCACGCCTTCAACAAGCCGGAACTCATCGCCCGTGAGAATCTCCCGGATGAGTTTGATGGACAGGATCGCTATGTCACACCCAATCCAGCGCCGCTCATTCTTTTGCGCGGCATAGATGGTAGTGCCACACCCGCAAAACGGGTCAAACACCACATCCCCCTTATCGCTGGAAGATTGGATAATACGGTCCAATAGTGCAATCGGCTTCTGCGTAGGATAGCCGAGACGTTCCGCCGAGATATTATGGATTGGCTTGATGTCCGTCCAAACATCTTGCAGCGGCACTCCCGGCGCGTCTTCAAGTAATCGCTTGCCCTGCGGCATACCGCCTTGTTTTTTCGGCCAATGGATGAGGCCGACGCCATCCAGCTTATCGAGACGCGCTATCAGATCGTATTGCGCGAGATCGTCGCCAGTGAGTGCTTTGTACTTTTCATAGAAATATGAAGCCGGTTGCCAATGCCGACCGCGCTCCGTCGGATCGTAATCTTTCCACGCCTTTCCTGAATCACCGTGCCGGACACCTGGGCCTGTTAGATCGGTACGACGCCACGCGCGGCCCTGTTCATCTTTGTGAGTGAAAAACGCCTCGACATATTGCTGGTCGTATTCGCCAAACACTGTATTCCACTTGAATTTATCGCCCATCGTGTAAAACAGGATCGTATCATGCACGGGGCCGTAACGCTTCGCGCCAGAGTGCGCGCTAGTGCGCTTCCAGATTAGTTCGCTCTGAAAGTTTTTATGCCCGAAAATGCCGTCCATCATCACTTTGATGTAATGCGAGGCCGTCGGGTCGCAGTGCAAATAGATTGAGCCAGTCGGCCGCAGGATGCTTTTCATGTGCAGCAAACGCTGCACCATATATATCAAATAGGCGAGAAGGTGCGGCTGTGTATGGCGTAGAGCGTTTATCCAGAGCCGCCAGAACTCAACATAATAATCCTCAACGCCATGCTCACGCATGAGGATTGGCATAGTCTTTGCCACTTCCTCTTTTTCTGCATCCATCTCCCATGTGTCGCAAAAGGCTTCCGCCTGATCAGGAACAGGCAGGCCGGTCATGTTGCGATAGATCAGATTGTAATTCTGCTTTGAATTGAAGGGTGGGTCTAAATAGATCAGGTCAACGCAATGCTTCGGCATGCGCTGCATGATAGTGAGATTGTCACCATAAAAGAGATGGTTTTCGGGCTTCCGGTCCTTCACGCCGCGACCATCGTGGCGAGCAAATCGCCGAAGCCATTCTTCGCCTTGCGCTTGTTGTACTTGTAGCAGGCTTCCGCAAGGTACAGGTGCATGTATCGCTTGCTGTAGTGGTGGTGTGAGCCATACCACGCCCGCTTAACGAGTGACCAAAAGCCCTCAATCGAATTGGTGTGGATCATCCCGTTTGCATACATGACGGAATGATTGATGGTCGCGTGGCGGAAGCCGCGTGAGCGCATGGCGCTGTACCCCGTGTATTCATCGGTAATGAGCAGCGTGGCGTCGCGGTCAACATGCTTCGCGATGAACTTGTGAAGACCACGGAAATTGACCTTGCGACCTTCTACAGGCTCGGCAATCACCCGACCGCCACGTTCAATCACGCCAAGCACAGGCGTCTTATCCGTGCCACGGCCCGTTTTGGCCTTCGTGTCATTTCCGCGCCTGTTCCCCTTGCGCGGCTTGCCCCCGATGTAGGTCTCATCGGCTTCGACAATGCCGTACATCAATTCGCTTTGGGCCATGTCGTGGCTCATAGCGATTCGCACCCGGTGCATCATGCTCCAAACGGTCGGTCGGCGCATCCCAAGGTCACGGGCAATCTGGTATGCGCTGGCGCTCTTCTTGGCGTTGAGCATGAGGGCTAGCACGAGGAACCAGTTCTTCAGGGGGATATGGGTTCCGTGGAAGATCGTCCCGACCGTGGTGCTGAAGGCGCGGGTACAAGCCTGACACTGCCACCGCTGGGCCTTACGGTCTCCAGAGACGTGGCGGCAGACCTTTGCAGACTTGCAGTAGGGGCAGACCGGCTTGCCGTGCCAGCGGGCCTTTTCAAGGTGGTCCAGCGCCTGTTCTGGGGTTTGGAAACTCTGGAAAAGTTCAAGAATATTCATCGGGGCAACCCTCTCGGAACCCCACGAATCTAAGCCCTGCCTAGCGTTTTGTCAAGTCCAAAAGCGTACCATTCCCGCCAATTAATGCCGAAGCTGCGGGCACTCATACATCACGTGAAAATCGCCCCTTTGGCAAAGATGGCCCAGTTGGCTAAGGCTCGCCGGCTCAAAACGTTAAGGGACCACATACGGCTTGACGCGCCCGTCGCAGGGACTCGCACCTCGAAAGTGGATGACGCGTCACCGCTTCGACTGATCGCAGAAACCCGTCACGATAGCTACGCCCTCTCATCCGACAACGCTTACCAGTTGTAATTCAGGGACAAATAGCCGCCGTGCGGACTGACCGACGCCGATCCATAAAGATCGGGCGGAAAGTATCTCGTGAAGATGCGATTGTATCCCCAAGAGATGCCTGCGCTTGCCACCACATCCCACCAGTGATGCTGCTGCGAATCCACGCGCGAGTAGCCGACGAACCCGGCGGCAAGATACGCGGGCGCGCCATACTGCCAGCCATAGCGTGTCCACAGGAATTGAGCAGGTGCA
>DATASL010000015.1:0-130044 GCA_036269235.1 Rhizomicrobium sp. | reverse complement strand
TCCTCGCCGTCACAAACGGCTCGAAAAACGCCCATTCTCCATCGCTCATCTGTCCGCGAATCAAAACCGCCTCCCTCCAAGAGGCAGTCTTGAATCACATCACAATCCGTCTGAGAATCCCTTTGTCAACACAGCCTAGTTCGCCGAGGCATGGGCAGTCATGACGCAGAAGTTTCAAGTTTCACTGGCGCCCGACAAATTATGGCAGGCGATCAATCCCTGGACATTCTATCAGCAGGGTGCACAGCTTGGGTTCATCAATATCGATCTCGGCCAGAGTTCGGACCCGCAGACCGAGCAGGCCATCCTCGACAAGGTCGGCAGTTACGGGCGCCAACTCGGTCATATCGGTGACGCGCTCGAGGTCATCCTCAAGCACGTCGATCTCGGCAAGCTCAGCGCGTCCGAGCGAGATGCGCTCGACGTTCTTCGCGGGCAGCTTGCCGAAATCCGCCAGGTGAAACAGCGCGCCGAAGCTGCAAAGCAAGTCGGATAAGTTGGTGAAATCCGGAAGGTTGGTTTCGCCGCCGGAATGCACTAAGTACTGCCAAGCTGCCTGTTGAAAGGACATGTCTGATGAACTGCCCGAATTGCGGTGTCACGCTGGTCAAGGCGGAGCGCGACCGGCTGGAAATGGACGTATGTCAGAGATGCAGTGGCATGTGGCTCAGCCGCGAGGAACTGGCTGAGCTTGAGGACGAAGTCTTCGATTTTGGTGACAATGAAAAAGGCAGTCTGATGCTGGGCGAGACGGCGACGGCTCGCAAATGCCCCCAATGCGAAAAACTCATGCAGGGCTTTCAATATCGGCTCTACGACCTCGAAATGGATTATTGTACTGAAGGCCATGGCTATTGGCTTGAGGCCGATGAGGACAAACGCGTTCTCGCTTTGATGAAAACAGAGGAAATTAATCTCGGCCGGAAGGTGCTTGCCGAAGACAGGTTCGCAGCCCATCTGCGCTACCTGCGCTCCGGTACTTTCATGGACAGAATGCGCGAATTTCTGACAATGGCGATCGACCCAAAGCCCAAGCCCGGATTCTAGACCTGCCTCTCTGAACTTTCCCTCCGGCCGGTATCAACGGGACGTGATTTTGATCGCGGACTGGACTGCGGGATCATTAGCGCGAAACCGGGGGACGTTTGCGATGCGCTGGACGGGAATAGGACAGATCCTCTTCGCCTTGAGTTTTGCCGCCATAGGCGGGTTCAGCCTGGGCTATCCCGGCTTTGCGCGCGCCTGGGAGCTGCTGCCGAAATGGCTTGTGGGATCGGATGCGCTGATCGTGGTCTGTGGCGCTGCATTGCTCATAAGCGGCGTTGCGCTGCTTGTTCCGCGCACGGCGCGAGCAGCAGCGCTTGTACTCACCGCGATTCTCGTCCTTCGCTTCCTGGTGCTTCATGTCCCTCGCATGATCGGCCATCCCCTCCTCGAAGTGGTGTGGGAATCGATGAGCGAGAACCTGATCTATATCGGGGGGGCGTGGACGATCTTCTCGTTGCTGGCACGCGATTGCGGAGCGGCCGCCAAATTCGGCAATGTGCGGGCCGGCCGGATAATCTTTGCGCTCGCGTTGCCGGCAATCGGCTTGTCACATTTCTTCTATCTCGACCAGACGGCGTCGCTTATTCCATCCTGGCTGCCGCTCCACGTGGCGCTGGCCCGTTTCACCGGCGCGGCCTGGATTGCCGCTGCTGCGGGAATATTGTTTGGCGTGCTGTCGCGCCTCGCAGCGATACTCACCGCGATCATGGTGAGCCTCTTCACGCTGCTGATCTGGGTGCCGATGTTGATCGCGGCACCCACCGCTGCCTCCGACTGGTCGGAGATGTGCGCCTCGGTCGCGATCACCGGCGCCGCCTGGGCCGTCGCGGAATCCTATCGCGACAAACCCTGGCGCCTGAAAATAAGCGGCTGAATGCTATCGGCTTCCCGACTGTTATTGCCAGACATCCGTGATGGGCTGGACGTTCTTCTCATTGGCCATCGGTTTCAATCCATACATTGCCTCGATGGTGCGCAGCACGTTGTAGTGATTGATCTTCTCGCTGTACTGGCCCGGCTTGACCATGGGACCGACAAAGATCGTGGGAATCTGATTGCCCTCTGTACCGTCATCCTCGTCCCAGGTGATGATCAGCAGGCTGTTGTGGGCGTTCACCCAGTTTACATATTTCGCGAAATTGTCTTCGAGCCAGGTATCGCCTTCCTGGATCGTACCGTCATGCATGTCGTCGAGAAGGTCCGGTATCACCCATGAAACCGTCGGCAGCTTTGAAAAATCTTTCGGAAAGCTGGTGAAGGGCAGGTTGAACTTCGCCTTGTCATTGGTGAAATTCGTCCAGGGGGCGTGCTTGCGGGCATATTCGCCCTGCGTGCAGACTTCGGAGCCTTTCCCGGGCAAACCCTCCGAGTAACCGAGGAAGGTCAGCTTGTTCTTTATCAACTCGCTTTCCTCGTTGGCAGTTTTCCCGAAATTCTGCGGGCAGTCATCGGATGTCACGCCCTGATCGGAACCCGAGAACAGATCGAGGTAATTCGGCTGGCTGGGATGCTCGACGGCGAAGGATTGTGTGAACAGCGCGCCCGCGTCAGCCAGTGTGTTGATGTACAGAGCCTGACCATTGCCGATGATCTCGGAATAGCTGTGATTCTCCTCCATCACAATGATCACATGATCCGGCTTCGGCAGCTTTGTCTTGCCCAGAGTTGGTCCCGCCGCACAAAGGATGGAGGCAGCCGCGAGAAATGCCGCATAAATCCGGCTGTCGGACACCAAGCGCATGAATGGATCTCCCCTCACAGGCCGCCCGCTTCGCAGAAGCGCATTCCCATGCGGCCGGAGCACAGAATAGCGCGCTTTCCGCAGCAACTAAAGCCGGTCGGGCAATTCTTCATGGAACTGCCATATCGGCCGCCGGGCGCGTCCTGCGCCGGTTCAGAAACAGATATCGGCGATTTGACGCGACCTTGGTCCCGCCCCGTGCGGCGTTGCCGTGCTCGCCGGAAGACATTCCGGGCGGCCCTGCGCTTTTCGATCGTGACGGTGCCGTTATCACATTGAAATTGCCCGCCGTACCGGGGCAATTCATTTGGCACGCAGAAATCCATGATAGACGCCGCTCGTATCCGAGTAATAACCTGCCGCTTCGGTATGCCCCGCAATGCTCTCGGGGCGCGTGTAGGTAGAGTTGGGCGGATCGAAGGTCTTGACGGTACCATTGGCCGCGCGCACAAAGCCATGATAACCCCCGCCGAAGACGAGGTAATAGCCGGCAATCGTCCCTTTGCTGTCGATGCTGACCGCAAAGGTGCCGACCGACCCCGAAACATCGAAGCTCGTGATCGTACCGCCGGCGGCGCGCAGAAAGCCATGGAACACGTCGCCGGAGTCGGCGTAGCTGCCTACGACGGTATCTTTGTCGTTCAATCCGAATGGCGACGTGTAGACCGAACCCTTCGGATCGAAGCTCGTGATTGTCCCTTTCTTCGTTCGCACAAAGCCATGGTAAACATTGTTGCTGTCGATATATTCTCCGGCGATGACGCCCTTGTCGTTGATCCCGAACGGATAGCTGCTGACGGCGCCAGCTGGATCGAAGTTTGCGATGTTTCCCTTGGCCGCGCGCACGAATCCGTGCCAATGACCGTTTGCGTCCTGCCAGCTTCCCGTCACCGCGCCTTTTTTGTTGATACCGACAGGTATCGTGGCGCCCGTGTCGTAAAATGTCGTGATCGTGCCATCGGTTGCACGTATGAAACCTTCTTCGAAACTTTGCCCCTGATAACCGCCGGCAATCGTGCCTGAACTATTGATACTGTTCGGATAGGTTTCGCTGGCGCCTGATACGTCGAAACTCGCGATCGTGCCATCCGCCGTTCGCAGGAAGCCGTGGTAATTTCTCGCGCTGTCGAAGTAATAGCCGGTGATCGAACCAGCATCATTGATTGCGTAAGCGTAGGTGCCGTCCGAACCCGTAGGATCGAAGCTGACGATCTTTGTGCCGGCGGATGCCTCGCGCGCCCCTGCGACGCAAAGTGCCACCCACAGCATCGAAGCGCCCATTCGCATATTGATTCGAACAATCCTTTGCATGTCTGCTTGTCCCGTTTCCTGGCGCCGCGTCTCGGAGATTGGTCCAGACCGCAAACAGCCGCAAGCGTGCCGGCACTCACGTCCGCTTGCGATCATGGCAGTTCCCGGAACAGTCCGGCGGAAAAGTTGATGCCGCTGGCTGTTGTTCCGCGGCAGGATTTGACGGGTGGCCCGCATAACGTCAATTTATGCTCATGCGACTGTCGGGTCGCGCTCGAACAAGGATGGGGACCATGAAAATTCGCGCTGTGCTGCTCGCCACCGCTCTGTCTGCGATCACGGCCAATGCCGCTGTTGCGATGCCGGCCCAGAAGGCACCTTTCAAAAAAGGGTCCGGAAACGAGGTCGTCATAGAGCCTCCGGTGTCCCATCCGGACGAGCAACCTTGTGTGGTGAACCTTTACAAGAAAGCACAATTCGGCGCGGACAATGTCTACTTCCTTTACAAGCCGCCGGCCAATTGCCCCGGACCGTATTCCACGATCGTGCTGAGCGTCGACGTATCTCTCGACGCCGGTATTCAATACGACCGGACGGGCACCATCTGGATCGGTGGTGTGCCGCTGTGGTTTGGAACGACCGCAGAACCGAGCCCGGCAGTGGGGCCGCACTGGCATTTCGAGCGTGACATCACGGATTACACATCTCTGCTCGCCGGCGCCAATACCGGCTATGTGCTGATCGCCAACTATACCAATGACCAGGATACCAGCATTATTACAAGCAGTGCGAAGCTGCTCTTTTACCCCGTTCCGTCGGGCCAGACCGCGCCCGTAGTTCCCGATGAGATCATTCCCCTGGCGGCGGACGGCGGAGGCACGGTTGCGCTCAACAGCGGGACCGATACGGCCGCAATCGACCAGACACTGCCCACCAATATCGTGTCCGCCAACCTTGATGTGTTTCTCGAGAGCCAGTCGAACGACGAATTCTGGTATACCTGCGTACCGAACAACCTCTCCAGCGAATTGCAGAGTTGTGGCGGAGGGGCGTTCCGCGAAGGCGAGATCACGGTGGACGGCGCGCCGGCAGGCGTAGCGCCGGTCTATCCATGGATCTTTACCGGCGGCATCGATCCTTATCTCTGGGCGCCAATTCCCGGTGTCCAGACGTTGAATTTCAAGCCGTTCCGCGTGCCGCTGACGCCCTTTGCCGGCGTGCTATCGAACGGGTCGATCTCACACCAGATCGCGCTGTCGGTCTATGGTGCGAACAGCTACTTCTCGGTCACAGGCGCACTCATGCTCTACCTGGATCATGGCGGAAGCCAGGTGACCGGCAGCGTCACAAAGAACACGCTCGCCGCGCCCATGCCGAATTTGAAAAACACCATCACCTCGAAAAACGGGACCATATCCGGAAAACTCAATACGACGGCCACGCACGATTTCGAGATTTCCGGCACCTTGGTGACATCGGCGGGCTCGGAGAAATATACCGTCAAACAGAAGGGCAGTTTTGCGAACGACCAGAAATTCGATATCTCGAATGCCGACAATATTTTTGTGCAGGATATAAAACAGCTTACCAATACGACTGTGAAGACGATGCTGGAAGCGCCAACCGGAAACGTGAGCCAGACCGACAAATACAGCTATCCGGTCACCGTCGATATTGACCAGAGCCCGCTGGACAATGGCGATATCGGGGTCCTCACCAATATCGATCAGAACTTCCTGCACGACGTCGCTACGACAACGAGCAGCGGCACGACGACATCGTCGCTTCTGGACAATACCACGACGACCGACACGCTGTTATATAACAGTGGTGGCGGTTTTGTCGGTCATCAGGACATGTCCAGCTCCGCGAATTACGCAACGAGCGACAGCAGCGGCAATTGCTTCAATCGAACACTGAAGGCAGCAAACAATGTCCTGACCTCGGCGAAGACGGGGTGCAAGAAGTAAGGAAGGGGAGCCTCGGCACACTCTCAAAACGGACTTATCATTCCAGCGAAGCTGGAATGCACATATCGATGAATGCGGGCAGCCTCGAGCAGGGATTCTGCCATGCTGCCCGCGATTACCTCACATCTGCATCGTCCAGCCTTCCACGCCCATTGCCGCTTGCCGGACGGCTTCGCTTAACGTGGGATGAGCATGGCTGGTCCGGGCGATATCTTCCGAGGCGGCTCCGAATTCGATGGCGAGCGTGGCTTCGGCGATCAGATCGCCGGCTTCGCGGCCTATGATATGTACGCCGAGAACACGATCGGTCTTGGCATCGGCCAGCACTTTCGCAAAACCGTCCGTGGCTGCGAGCGTCTTGGCGCGGGCATTGGCGGTGAAGGGGAATTTGCCGATCTTGTAGGCAGTGCCGGCGGCTTTCAATTCCTCTTCGGTGCGGCCGACGCTCGCCACCTGCGGCTCGGTATAAACCACAGACGGAATCGCGTTGTAATTCACATGACCCGCACGTCCGGCGATTCGCTCGATGCAGGCAATCGCCTCGTCTTCCGCCTTGTGCGCCAGCATCGCGCCTTCGCGACAATCGCCGATAGCGCGGATACCCTCGACATTGGTGCGGAATTGGTGGTCCGTCGTCACGCGGCCGCGTGAATCGCGCGCAACACCGATATCATCAAGGCCAAGATTTTCGGTGAAAGGACGCCGGCCGATGGCGACCAGCACCGTATCGGCGACGAGCGTCTGGCGCTCGCCATTCGTATTCTCGATCCCAACGCACAATGCGTCGCCCGTGTGCTCCGCGCCGGAGACCCTGGTCGACAGAAGAAATTTCATCCCCTGGCGCTGCAGGATTCGTTGAAACTGTTTGGCGATTTCTCCGTCGAGCCCGGGCGTGATCCGATCGAGGAATTCGACCACCGTCACTTCGCTGCCAAGTCTGCGCCACACCGAACCAAGTTCGAGGCCGATGTAACCTGCACCCACCACGACAAGCCGTTTCGGCACGCTTTCGAGGGCCAGCGCACCGGTCGAGGAAACGACCTGCTTTTCGTCGATAGCGACGCCGGGCAACGGGGTGACCACCGACCCTGTGGCGATGACGATGTGCTTCGCCTGTAGACTTCGTGTGCTGCCGTCAGCCAGCTTCACATCGACGCGATTGGGCGCTGCGATACGCGCCTCACCGACAATGGCTTCGGATTTATATTTTTTCAGAAGATATTCGACCCCGCGGGTGAGTTCGCCCACCACTTTCGCCTTGTGTGCCATCATTGTGGGAAGATCGAGTGCAACACTGGCCTTGATGCCAAGTTTCGCAAAATCCTTCCCGGCGAGGTCGTAGAGTTCACTGGCGTAAAGCAACGCCTTGGACGGAATGCAGCCAATATTGAGGCAAGTGCCGCCGAACGTCCCGCGTTTGTCCACGCAGGCGGAAGTGAGGCCAAGCTGCCCTGCGCGGATCGCCGCATTGTAACCGCCCGGTCCGCCGCCGATGACGACGACATCGAATGAGTCAGACATGGCAACACATCACTTTCCGTTCACCTCCCGCGGGGAGGTCGAGATTTGCAAGAGTAACGCAGCAAATTTCAGGTGAAGGTTTGGGTGCCGGCACCGCGCGCCCCACCCGAAAAATGCTTCGTATTTTTCGACCTGCCCGCGAGGGGGAGGTGAAAGAACTACACATCCAGCAGCAACCGCTGCGGATCTTCGAGGTTCTCTTTCACGCGGACGAGGAACGTAACGGCCTCGCGGCCGTCGACCAACCGGTGATCGTAGGACAGCGCGAGATACATCATTGGACGAATCTCGATCTTGTCGTCGATTGCCACCGGCCGCGGCTGGATCTTGTGCATGCCAAGAATGCCCGACTGCGGCGCATTGAGGATGGGCGTCGACATCAGCGAACCGAACACGCCGCCATTCGAGATCGTGAAGGTGCCGCCCTGCAATTCCTCGAGCTTGATACGGCCGTCGCGCGCGCGGTTCCCGAAATCGGCGATGCTCGCTTCGATCTGCGCAAGACTCATCCTGTCGGCATCGCGCAGAACGGGTACGATCAATCCGCGATCTGTCGCCACGGCCACGCTGACATCGTAGTAATTCTTGTAGATGAAATCGTCGCCCTCGATTTCGCCATTGACGCTCGGAATTTCCCTGAGCGCGGCGATGCAGGCTTTCACGAAGAAGCTCATGAAACCTAGGCGCACGTGATGCTTCTTCTCGAATGTTTCCTTGAACTCGCCCCGCAAGGCCATCACGTGGCTCATGTCCACTTCGTTGAAAGTGGTAAGCTGGGCTGCGGTGTTCTGCGATTCCTTGAGACGCAGGGCGACTGTTCGCCTGAGCCGCGTCATCTGTACGCGTTCTTCGCGCTCGGCGCGCGGGCGCGGTCCGGCCGGCGTCGCGGCAACGGGAGTTGTCGCACGTTCTGCCGCGCGAGCTTCCAGCGCCAGAAGCATGTCACCCTTGGTGACGCGGCCTTCCTTGCCGGTGCCGGAAACATCGGACGGTTTGAGACCTGTCTCTTCCGCGATGCGCTGCACCGAAGGCATGAGCGTGTCGGGCAGCGTTGCCGGTTTGACGGGCTGTGGTGCGGGTGTCAGCGGCGGCGATGATTTCGCGGGCGCTGGTTGTACTGGCGTGGATTGTTGAGGAGCATGCTGCGGTGCCGGCGCTTTCTTTCCTGCCGCGCCTTCGGCGATGGCACCGAGGACCGCACCAACCTGTACCGTCGCGCCAGCCTGGACCGCGATGGATTCGATCGCGCCGTCCACAGGTGCGGGAACCTCGACTGTTACCTTGTCCGTTTCCAGCTCCAGCAAAGGCTCGTCGCGCGATACGGAATCGCCTTCCTTCTTGAACCAGCGTGCCACCGTCGCCTCGGTGACAGACTCGCCCATCGCCGGAACCTTGATCTCAATACTCATGGGAGAATCCTATCTCCCTCTCGCCCCGACGGGGAGAGGGTTGGGGTGAGGGGGTGGTACCACGCGACGGGATGCCGAGAACCTGCGCCACGTGGGCATCACTTCAATTGCGGTGCGGCGGAAAGACCCCCTCACCCTGGTCCTCTCCCCCATTGGGGGAGAGGGAAATATGTGCTTGATCCTCATAGCGTCATCGCCTCGTCGAGGAAGGCGTGGAGTTCGGCATTGTGCTGGCTGAGCAGGCCCGCCGCCGTGGAGGCGTAAGGCGCGCGGCCGATGTAGCACGGCCAGTTGTTGCGACCGACCTCTTTCAGCGCCGCGTGGATATGCGGCGCGATGAAAGTCCATGCGCCCTGGTTCTTTGGTTCTTCCTGGCACCAGACGATTTCCGCCTGGGGGAAACGAAGGAGTTCGGGAACAAGCGCATTGGAAGGGAACGGATAAAGCTGCTCGATGCGCAGCAGCTGGATGCGCTTCTCGCCATGCTTTTCGCGGTCTTCGAGCAGATCGTAATAGACCTTGCCCGAACATAGTATCACGCGCGCTATCTCAGCATCCCGAGCCAGTGTCAAAGTTGAGCCCGGATGTGCCTGCGCATCATCCCACAGCACGCGATGGAAGCCCGCGCCGGCCGACATATCGGCAATATCCGAGACGACTCGTTTATGGCGCAGCAGAGATTTTGGCGTCATCAATACGAGCGGCTTGCGGAACGGACGATGAATCTGACGCCGCAGGATATGGAAGTAGTTGGCTGGCGTGGTGCAATTGGCGACCTGGATATTGTCCTGCGCGCAGAGCTGAAGGAAACGTTCGAGCCGAGCCGATGAATGCTCCGGACCTTGGCCTTCGTAACCATGGGGCAGGAGCAGCACGAGACCGCACATGCGCAGCCATTTCATTTCGCCCGACGCGATGAACTGGTCGATGACGACTTGCGCACCGTTTACGAAATCGCCGAATTGCGCCTCCCACAGCACAAGCGCGCGCGGCTCCGCGGAACTGAATCCGTATTCAAAGCCGAGTACCGCTTCTTCCGAGAGAAGGGAATCGATGACCTCGAATTCCGCCTGACCCTCACCGACATGCGCGAGCGGTACGTAACGTTCTTCCGTTTCCTGATCGACTAGAACGGCGTGACGTTGCGAGAAGGTGCCGCGCGAAGAGTCCTGTCCTGAAAGACGCACCGGACAGCCCTCATCAAGTAACGTGCCGAAGGCGAGAGCTTCGGCCGTTGCCCAGTCGATCCCCCGGCCGGTTTCGAGCGTCTTCGCTTTTGCTCCCAGCTGACGCGCAATGGTGCGGTGCAAATGAAAGCCCTGCGGGGCCGTGGTCAGCGCGTGGCCAATGCGCTGCAATGTCCCGGCCGGTACACTCGTTTCTCCGCGACGATCGCCCGCGGGAGCGCTCGCGAACCCCGTCCAGCGACCGTCGAGCCAGTCGGCACGATCCGGGCGATGCGCTTTCGAGCCCTCGAATTCCGAATCGAGACGCGAGCTGAAAGCATGCTGCATTCCCTGAACATCGCTGTCGGTTGCAACGCCTTCCGCGATCAGTTGACGCGCGTAGAGCGCCAGCGTGGTCGGATGTTCCTTGATCGCGCGGTACATCAAAGGTTGAGTAAAAGACGGCTCATCGGCTTCGTTGTGGCCGAAGCGCCGGTAACAGAACATGTCGATGACGACGTCTTTGTGGAATAATTCCCTGAACTCGGTGGCGACACGCGCGCAGTGAACCACGGCTTCGGGATCGTCGCCGTTCACATGGAAGATCGGTGCCTGAACCATCAGCGCCACATCTGAAGGATAGGGCGACGAGCGCGCATAGGCCGGCGCAGTGGTGAAGCCGATCTGGTTGTTGACGATGAAATGAATCGTGCCGCCGGTCTTGAACCCTTTTGTGCCCGACATCGCGAAACATTCGGCGACGACGCCCTGGCCGGCAAATGCCGCGTCGCCGTGAATGAGCAGCGGCAGCACGCTGGCCCGCGCTTCCTCGTCATGGAGCTGCTGCTGCTTGGCGCGGGCTTTGCCCAGCACGACGGGATTAACCGCTTCGAGATGCGAGGGATTGGCGGAGAGCGAGAGATGCACGCACCTTCCGTCGAATTCGCGGTCCGATGAAGCACCCAGATGATATTTCACATCGCCCGAGCCTTCGACTTCGCTCGGATTGGCGCTTCCCCCCTGAAATTCATGAAAGATCTGCCGGTAGGGCTTGGCCATCACATTGGCGAGCACGTTAAGCCGCCCGCGATGGGACATGCCGAGCACGATTTCTTTCACGCCGAGCTGCCCGCCGCGCTTGATGATCTGTTCGAGCGCCGGAATCATCGCTTCGCCGCCGTCGAGCCCGAAGCGCTTGGTACCTACGAAGCGCAGGGCACAGAACTTTTCGAATCCCTCCGCCTCGACAAGCTTGTTGAGGATCGAGCGCTTGCCTTCGGGTGTGAAGACGATTCCCTTGTCGGGACCTTCGATCCGGCGCTGCAGCCAATCCTTCTCGACCGGATCGTTGATATGCGTGAATTCGTAGCCGATCGGGCCGCAATAGGTGCGCTTCAGGAGGCCGACGATCTCGCGGGGCGTTGCGGTTTCGAGCCCGAGTACGCCGTTGATGTAGATCGGCCGGTCGAGATCGCTCTCGTGAAAGCCATAGAAGGCCGGGTCGAGTTGGGCGAGCGATGGCCGCGGCGTCAGCCCCAGCGGATCGAGGTTTGCCGCAAGATGGCCGATAACGCGGTAGGCGCGGACAAGCTGGATGGCGCGAATGGATTCGCGAGCGGCCGCGCGCGCATCGGCGCTCGTCACGGCATGATCGTCCGGCGGCCACCATCCCGTCAGCGCACCAAGCAGGTCGCCGTCATCCCGCGCCAGGTGCGGGCGCAGATGGGAACTAGGCCGGGACGCGGCATGGGGCGTCGAATTACCTTGGTCCCCAAGCTCGGCGAAAAATGCTGCCCAGCCTGGGTCCACGCTTTCCGGGTTGTCCCGCCAGCGGCCGTACAATTCTTCGATGTAGGGCGTGTTGGACCCTGACAGGAACGAGGTCGTCTCCATCACGGCGTTCGAAGCGCGAAATTTTCCCTGAGAATTGGGTCCGGTCATGTCGAGCTCATGGGGATTTGACCGCGTTTACTAGCGCAACACCCGCGAGAGGCAAGCCTCATGCTTCCCTCGGGCCGGTTACGGAACCTAATATGGGATCGCCCGGTGACATTTCCGAGGCGAAAGCAAAGGATCCGGCTCGGTGAAAGCCAAGCGCCTCTATTCGCTTGACGTATTGCGGGGGGTGGCGGCACTCGCCATCATTTTCTGGCACTGGCAGCACTTCTTCGGCATCCGCGGCACTTGGCAGGCCGGCTGGTCCCGTTTGCAGGAACCGGGCTACGCGGTGTTCAAGCCGCTGTTCGAACAGGGCTGGGTGGCTGTGGATATATTTTTCGCGGTCTCGGGCTTTGTTTTCTTCTGGCTCTACCTTGAGCCGTTGCGGCGGCGCGAGATCGGCGCCGGGAAATTCGCACTGCAGCGCTTCTCGCGGCTCTACCCGCTGTACTTCGCAACACTGCTTCTCGCGGCCGCGTTGCAGCTCGCTTTTTATCATGCGACTGGCAACTGGTTTATTTTTGACGCGAATGATTGGTCACATTTTGTGAAGAGCATTCTCCTCGTGCAGCAATGGTTGCCGCCCGACGAAGCCCAGTCTTTCGATGGTCCGGTCTGGGCCGTGTCCATCGAAGTCCTGCTCTACATAATCTTCTTTGTCGGCGTGCGATTTGGTTTGCGCGGTCCCTTCGCCTGTGTCGGCGTGGCTCTGCTGGGTGCGGTTTATTTCTTCTACGATGGCCAGATCGGGCGCGGGATCATGGGCTTCTTCTGGGGCGGCGCGACTTATTATGCGGTGGCAGCGATCTCGCCGCTTGCGAACGCCAAATCGGTTGCGCGCGGGGTGGCTTTGGCGGCGCTCGCTGTGTGGGCAATTGCGATCGCCGATGCGTATGCCGGCTTCCACAATATCCTCATATCGATGCTGCCGTTTCAGGCGGCGCGCTTCACCATTGGCTACGAATATCCGATATTCCTGATGGCGTTCATTCTCATTGTCGTGCCGCTTACGCTCGCCGCGCTGGCTCTGCATGAGGAGTTATTCGGTGGCGCCTGGGCGCGCTTCACCCTTCTCGGCGATATCAGCTATTCGACCTATTTGATCCATTTCCTGATGCAGCTCGCGCTCGCGCTGCTTGCGCTGCATTTCGGCTGGACACCGGCGGACTTCATGCATGGCTGGGCAATGGTGGCGTTCTACGCCGTGCTGATCGGGCTGGGCTGGGCGTCCTACACCTGGTTCGAACGCCCGGCGCAGGCGGTTATCCGCTCGAGAGCAGGCAGCTCGTCAAACATTCTCGTCCCCGGGAAATCGGGGACCCGGAACAGCGGCTTGCCCGGATAAATCGAAACGCCGGATGCCGGCTTGCGCGCAAGTGACAAACAATTTTGCAGCGGGAGTGTATTACTTCCCGCCCAGCAATTCCACCATCGTTGTGCCCAGCGCTGCCGGGTTTGGTGACACGCGAATGCCGGCCGCTTTCATGGCTTCGATCTTCGACTCCGCGCCGCCTTTGCCGCCCGAGATGATTGCGCCCGCATGTCCCATGCGGCGCCCGGGGGGAGCCGTGACCCCGGCGATGAATCCCACCATCGGCTTCTTTGTCTTCGAATGGCGGATGAAATCCGCAGCATCTTCTTCGGCCGAGCCGCCGATCTCGCCGATCATGATGATGGATTCGGTTTCGGGATCAGCAAGAAACATCTCGAGGACTTCGATATGCTCCGTGCCCTTTACCGGGTCGCCGCCGATGCCGACGCAGGTTGTCTGCCCAAGTCCCACAACAGTGGTCTGCAATACGGCTTCGTAAGTCAGCGTGCCCGAACGTGAAACGATGCCGACCTTGCCGCGCTGATGAATGTGACCCGGCATGATGCCGATCTTACATTCTCCGGGGGTAATAACGCCCGGACAGTTGGGTCCGACGAGGCGCGATTTGGAGCCGCAAAGCGCACGCTTGACCTTTACCATGTCGAGCACCGGAATGCCTTCGGTGATGCAAACGATCAGCGGGATTTCCGCGTCGATCGCCTCAAGGATCGCGTCCGCGGCAAAAGGCGGCGGCACATAGATCACCGTCGCCGTGCAATCGGTCGTCTGTTTTGCTTCGCGCACCGTATCGAACACGGGAAGGTCGAGATGCGTCGTTCCACCTTTTCCCGGCGATGTGCCACCCACCATCTTGGTTCCGTAGGCGATGGCCTGCTGGGAGTGAAACGTTCCCTGATTGCCAGTGAAGCCCTGGCAGATCACGCGTGTGTTTTTGTCGACGAGAATGGACATCAGTGTTCTTGTTGCTGGAGGTTGGAGTGGAGACGCTTAAGCCGCAGATCGAGCAGGAGTGTGGCCGCATAAGAAGTAGCATCGGCAGGCTCACTGCCATCATAATATTCGCCGGCCAGTGGGCCCGCTTTCAAAAATGTGCAAAAGTCAAATTTCTTATCTGCGGATACGGCACCACCTGAAGACCCCTGTTGGTCACAAAGCGTTTTCATCCTTTGTTGGTATTGTTCGCTGCGCCTCTGGACACCGATGGCCTGCTCCGCTGCGATAGACACTGCGCAAACTCTTCCCACAAGGAAATCTACTCCCTCCGGCAACGATGACACGGCTTCTTCGACTTTGGGAGCGTTTGTTGCGATGCAAGCGGCTATCGGTGCCGCGGGCATCGATGGGATTTCTGCGGCTCCCACGGGACTCGCCGTCAAAACACACGACAGCGCGAGGAGTCTGCTAGGTCTATTCAGATGTATTGACCGAAACATCATCGCCCTCGTTCTTTCGACGAAGTCGCTCGTTGTAGATATCATCCCGGTTCCACTTCTAAGTGCCCAAGCGTCCGTTGGAATTCTTAGCAAGCTCGACCAAGTCGCGGCGTGCTTTTTCAGCTACGTCTTTTTGGGATCTATCCGCCATGCTTTGTTCTCAATTCACTAAGCCAGCTTCGGTTCGAGTTTTTTACAGGCGTCGATGAGGCCGCGGACGGCGTCGGCGGATTTTTTCAGCGCGGCGCTCTCCTCATCGGTCAGATGAAGTTCGACGATGCGCTCCACGCCCTTCTCGCCAATCACGACCGGCGCGCCGACATAGAGTCCTTTGATACCGTAGGCTCCGTCGATATAGGCGGCGCAGGGAAGGACACGTTTGCGATCCCGCAGATAACTCTCGGCCATTTCGATGCCGGCCGTCGCGGGGGCGTAAAATGCGGAACCTGTCTTGAGCAGGCCGATGACCTCCGCGCCGCCGTCGCGCGTCCGCTGGATGATCTGGTCGAGCCTGTCCTGTTTGATCCAGCCCATCTTTACGAGTTCCGGCAGCGGAATGCCGGCGACCGTCGAGAAGCGCGGCATGGGCACCATCGTGTCGCCATGACCGCCGAGCACAAAGGCCGAGACATCCTCGACGCTCACATTCATTTCTTCCGCCAGGAAATGCCGGAAGCGCGCGCTGTCGAGCACGCCCGCCATGCCGACCACCTTGTGATGCGGCAGGCCGGAAAGATGCCTGAGCGCCCACACCATCGCATCGAGGGGATTGGTGATACAGATCACGAACGCATCGGGCGCATGCGCCTTGATGCCTTCACCGACCGCCGCCATTACCTTGATGTTGATGCCCAGCAGATCGTCGCGGCTCATCCCCGGCTTGCGCGCCACGCCGGCGGTGACGATCACGACGTCGGCGCCCTCAATATCCGAATAGGAATTCGTGCCCTTGAGCTTCGCGTCATGGCCTTCGATGGGCGCGGATTGCGAGATGTCGAGGCATTTGCCTTGCGGCAGGCCCTCGACCACGTCGAACAGCACGACATCGCCCAGTTCCTTGAGAGCTACGAGGTGGGCGAGGGTTCCGCCGATCTGACCGCCGCCGATCAGTGCGATTTTCTTGCGGGGCATGGAATTCCTTTCGGGGGAGAGGCGGCGGCTAGGTAGCGCCTCATCCTTCTACAGGCAAGGCGGACGAATTCACACGGCGCGCGCGCCGGGCGATCAGCGCAAATGGAATGCAGAGGAGGCAAAGCGCGGCCGCGACGACGGCGCCTCGCCGGTCTGTCGCGGCGAAAAGCGCGAGCAGCGTGCCATCGATGAGAACAAGCAGCGCCGGCAGCCAGGGCGCCAGTCTGGCGCGAAATGGCCGCGGCAGATCCGGCTCGCGCTTTCGGAGCGCGAACCAGGACAGATCGGTGATCAGGCCCGACCCGGAATTCAGCGTGCCGATCAGTCCGAACACCAGTCGAAAACTGCCGGAGGCGGCAAGAGCGAGGGAACCAAGCGCCGTCAGCACGAAGCCGAAATAAGGGCTTCCGCCCTTGTTCACCGTCTGGAACAGATCCGGGAGCAACCGGTCCCGCGATAGCGCAAACAGAATCCGCGGCCCTATCATGATGTTGGCATTTGCGCAGCTGATAACCGTGATCATCGCGCCGACGACAAAGGCCAGCGACGCCCAGCGGCCCGCAACCTGATCAAGGACGGTGACGAAGGGAAAATTTGACGCCGCCGTAGCGGATGTCCCCAGCGCGAACAGCAGCGCGCCGTTTATCAGAACGTAGAGCCCACCTGTGATCAGGATGCCGAGAAGCAGCGCACGCGGAATGCTGCGTGCGGGAGCAACATTCTCTTCGGCAAATACGATGGGCGCAGTCCAACCTGCATAGGCTCCAAGGATCAGCTGATAGGCGCCGATATAGACAAGGAAACCCGCCGGCACGACCGGGATGGAAGAAACAGCATGCGCGCTCTCATGTGTACCGAGCCACAGGGCTGCGCCGATAAACCCCACAAGGAGCATTGATTTCGCGATGCTTGTTGCCACCTGCACAAATCGGCCTTCACGCAGGCCGATGGCGTTCAAGCCGTAAAGCAGACATTGGATGGCAAGCGCGACTGCTACCGAATGAGCAGCGGCTGCCGGCCACAGATTGCCGAGAAAATCCGCGAAAACGACAGACGCCGCCGCAATACCGGCCAGGTGCGACGCATATATCGTCCAGCCGACGATCAGACCACCAATGTCTCCGAAGGCCCGTCGGGCATAAACGGGCTGGCCGCCCTCGAGAGGCAGCGCGGTGCTCATTTCCGCCAGAATGTTGGCGCCAAGAAGCGCATGCAGCGCGCCGAGGAACCACAATGCGATAATTATTCCGCTGTTATGCAGCGTACCCGCGATAGCGCCTGGCGAACGCAATATGCCCGAGCCGATGACCTCGCCGACCGTAATGGCCACGCCGAAGCCGACACCGAGAAGGCGCAGCAAATGTCCGCGTGGAGCAAGTGATGTCACGCACAAACCTCCCTTAACGGGAGGTGGTGATCAAGCCTGTGTGGATTCGCGCTCGATGCGCTCGCTGATGCGGGCGGATTTGCCGCGACGGCCGCGCAGGTAATAAAGCTTCGCGCGCCGCACCCTGCCCTTGCGCACGACATGCACGGAATCGACCAGCGGGCTGTAAACCGGGAACACGCGCTCTACGCCTTCGCCATAGGAAAGCTTCCGCACGGTGAAGCTCTCATTGATGCCTTCGCCCGCGCGGCTGATGCACACGCCTTCGAACGCCTGCAGGCGCTCGCGCGTCTTCATCTGCTTGCTCTTCTCGTCATAGGTTGCGTCCACGACCTTGACGTTGACCTTTACCGTGTCGCCGGGCCGGAACTCCGGAAGGGGCTTCTTGCCGCGCAACGCGTCCATCTGCTCGGATTCGAGCTGTTTCAACAGGTTCATCTACGTCTCCATCGGCAAGATCGCGCGGGAAGGCGCGCGCTATAGCCTACCCGCGTTGCTTTTCATAGAGGGACCAGAGGTCGGGCCGGCGCGCTTTTGTCAGATTTTCCGCCTGCGCGCGTCGCCAGCGCGCAATTTCTGCATGGTGACCGGACAGCAGGACTGGCGGGATTTCCCGGCCCTCGAAAGTGAGGGGCCTCGTATATTGGGGGTGTTCGAGCAGGCCGCCTTCGAAGCTTTCCTGCTCGGCCGAGGTGGCGCATCCAAGCACGCCCGGAAGAAGGCGAACACAGGCCTCGATCAGGGCCATGGCGGCGATTTCGCCACCCGCGAGAACGAAATCGCCGAGTGAAACCTCTTCCAGATTCCGTGCTTCAATGGCGCGCTCGTCCAGGCCTTCAAACCGGCCGCAGAGGAGCACTACCCCGGGCGATGCCGCAAGCGCATGGACCCGCTGACGGTTGAGCGGCGCGCCACGTGGAGAAAGGTAAATTGGCTGGACGTCAGGATTGCCCGCCCGGACCGCGTCTATCGCGGCCACCGTCACATCGGCACGCAGGACCATGCCCGGACCGCCGCCGGCCGGCGTATCGTCCACTGTGCGATGACGGCCGATCCCGTGATCGCGAATGTCGTGGACGTCCAATGACCAGATACCGCGCTCGCGCGCCTGTCCAATCAGCGATGTATCGAGCGGACCCGGAAACATCGACGGAAACAGCGTGAGCACCGTCGCTTTCCAGCTCATTCGATACCCCGTTTTTCCTCCGCGTCCATGTCGACCGGCTCGGAAACCATCACATACCCGTTCGCCAGGTCAATCTGCGGAACAAATTCCTTCGTGAAGGGCATTAGCAGCGTGCTTTTGTCATCGCGCTTAATTTCGATGACATCACCCGCTCCGAAATTGTGAATGGCACGAATTTCGCCCAGCACCCGGCCCTCATTGTCCTGCGCGCGAAGGCCGATCAGGTCGGCGTGATAAAATTCATCCTGATCCGTCGCAGGCAATGAACCGCGCGATATGACGAGTTTTGTACGCGAAAGCGCTTCAGCCGCCGATCGATTGTCGACGCCTTTGAAGCGCACGGCAATCACATCCGCTTTGATAATTCGCGCCGTGGCAATCTCGAGCACGCGTCCCTCGGGGGTACGCAACGGACCATAGGCGGAGAGCCGTTCCGGAATTTCGGTGAACGTCTTGACCCGGACTTCGCCGCTTAATCCCTGCGCGCCAATCACGACGCCCAGAAGAACATCGTCCATCATCCGACGGCGCCCCGGAGAGCGTTACGCCGCGGCAGCTTTTGCAGCAGCGGCAGCTTCCGCGGCGGCGCGTTCCTGAGCCTTCTTCTTCGGCTTCGACTTGTCGGGATTTTGCTTGGTGAGCGGCTTTACAAGGCCGGCGTTCGAAAGAAAACGGTGAACGCGGTCACTGGCCGTAGCGCCTTTTGCAAGCCACGCTTTCGCTTTGTCGAGGTCGAGTTTCAGCCGGTCGGCATGTTCGCGCGGCAGGATCGGATTGTAATAACCAATCTTTTCGATGAAGCGGCCATCGCGGGGCGAATGCGAATCCGCGATCACAATCGCGTAATGCGGCCGTTTTTTCGTGCCGCCCCGGGAAAGTCTGATTTTTAAAGACATATGCCTGTTCCTCTCATTGAAATCATAATGATACTCCCCCGCACTGCGGGGGAGGTGGCATGAGCGCAGCGAAACGCCGGAGGGGGTTAGCGAGCGCGTCACTACCCCTCTCCGCAGGCACCTCCCCCGCTTCGCGGGGGAGGATCAATCTGGTGCGCATTAGTAGCGCCCCCCGGGCATGAAGCCGGGCGGGAGTTGCGGCATGCCGCCGAACAATCCCCGCTTTCCAAGCTTGCCCATGCGTTTCATGACATCGGCCATCTGGCGGTGCATTTTGAGGAGCTTGTTCACTTCCGACACCTCGACGCCGGCGCCGTTTGCGATGCGTTTGCGCCGTGACCCGTTCATGATGTCTGGCTTCCTGCGCTCCTTTTTCGTCATCGACTGGATGATCGCTTCCTGCCTCTTGAGCATTTTGTCGTCAAAACCTGCGGCGGAGAGTTGATCTTTCACTTTGCCGACCCCCGGAAGCATGGCGAGCACGCCCTGCATGCCGCCGAGCTTGCGCATCTGGCGGAGTTGCTCGGCGAGGTCGTCCATGTCGAACTCGCCCTTCTTCATCTTGCGGGCGATCTTCTCGGCCTGTTCCCGGTCGATCGTTTCCGCGGCCTTCTCGACAAGGCTCACCACGTCGCCCATGTCGAGGAGCCGCGCGGCCACACGGTCGGGATGGAAAGGCTCCAGGGCGTCGAGCTTTTCGCCGACGCCGAGGAACTTGATCGGAGCGCCTGTCGTGGAGCGCATCGACAACGCTGCGCCGCCGCGCGCATCGCCGTCGGAACGCGTCAGGATGATACCCGTGATGCTCAGTCGCTCGTTGAAGGCCTTGGCGATATTCACAGCGTCCTGGCCTGTAAGGCTGTCGGCTACGAGCAGTGTTTCATGAGGCTTCACCGCATCGCGCACTTGCGCCACTTCCACCATCAGACCTTCGTCGATGTGCTGGCGGCCGGCGGTATCCAGGATCAGGGCGTCGTAGCCACCCACTTTGGCCGATGCCAGGGCACGCCGCGCTATATCGACGGGAAGCTGGTTCGGAACGATAGGCAGCGTTGGCACTCCCGCCTGCTCGCCCAGGATCTTCAACTGTTCCATGGCAGCTGGCCGACGCACGTCGAGCGATGCCATCAGCACGCGCTTCTTGTCGCGGTTCTGCAGCAGCATGCCAAGTTTTGCAGAGGTGGTTGTCTTTCCCGAACCCTGCAGACCAACCATCAGGATCGGCGCGGGCGGACTGCCGATATCGAGCCTCTCGTTCGCGCTGCCGAGCGTCTCCACCAGCACGTCATGAACGATTTTGACGACTTGCTGGGCGGGCGTAACCGAACGGATGACGGATTCCCCGGTCGCACGCGGCCGCACCTTGTCGATGAAATCCTTGACGACAGGGAGGGCGACATCGGCGTCGAGCAGAGCCGAGCGGACTTCTCCGAGCGCCAATTCGACATCGGCCTCACTCAGCGCGCCGCGGCCGCGAAGCCCGTCAAAAATTCCGCCAAGACGGTCCTGAAGTGATTCGAACATGCTCAGCCGGTCTTTTTGTCATTTCCGCAAAAGCGGGGGCCCGGATCGCTATCCTTGGCGGATGGATCGTAGCGGTGGGTTCCCGTTTTTGCGGGAATGACAAGAATATTGGACGGCAATCCGTATTCTCCAAAGCATCATCGCCCCAGGGGGCGCATCCGCGCTGCCTGAGGGCGATCCTGGGCCGTGCCCGGGACCGGAAGGCCGATGGGCTTTCCGGAATGGCCGGGATTTAGGCCCCCGGCGCTGCGAAGTCAAACCGCCGCAAGACGAACAGCTTACGGCGTGCGCAAAGAAGGTTCTGGTCCTATAAGCCTCGCTTATGACGCCATTCTACAAGATGCACGGCCTTGGAAACGATTTTGTCGTCTTCGACGGTCGCGAGAACGAGGTTCTGCTGGACGAACCGGCAGCGCGTGCCATTGCGGACCGCAGGCGCGGAATAGGCTGCGATCAGGTGATTGTCATCGAGCGGCCGAACGGCGACGGCGAAGCATTCATGCGCATTTACAATGCAGATGGCGATGAGGTGGAGGCGTGCGGCAACGCGGCCCGCTGCGTTGCGCGGCTGCTGATGGACGAAAAGCGGGACGCATTCGTGAACCTGGATACGCGAGGCGGCCTCCTCGAATGCCGCGAGACCGAAGACGGTCT
Source organism: Rhizomicrobium sp. (assembly GCA_036269235.1). Lineage (GTDB taxonomy): Bacteria > Pseudomonadota > Alphaproteobacteria > Micropepsales > Micropepsaceae > Rhizomicrobium. Next base: position 108,457 of record DATASL010000015.1, on the reverse strand, counting down.
TGTGACTATCGATATGGGAAAGCCGGGACTTGGCTGGAGCGATATACCTTTGGCCGGCGAGATGGATACGGCCGTTATTCCCCTGCAGATTGGCAGCCAGGAATTCGTGGCCACGGCCGTCTCCATGGGCAATCCCCATTGTGTGATATTTACGGAAAATGCGGATCGCGTGCCGCTCGGGAAACTCGGTCCCCAGATTGAAGTTCACGGATTCTTTCCGGCGCGCACCAATGTCGAGTTTGTTCAAGCCCTGACACCCGAACTTCTGCGGATGCGGGTTTGGGAGCGCGGCGCAGGTATCACGCAGGCCTGCGGCACTGGCGCATGTGCCGCTCTTGTGGCCGCACACCGCCGTGGGCTATCTCCGCGCGCCGCCGAAGTCGTTCTTGACGGCGGCGCATTGCATATTGCGTGGCGGCCCGACGACGATCATGTCCTGATGACAGGTCCCACGCGCCTCGCGTTCATTGGAGATGTCGACCTGAGCTCACTGGAATATCGCGGATGAGCGAACCCGAAGTCGTAACATTCGGTTGCCGGCTGAACGCCTATGAGTCCGAGGTTATTCGCGCACGCGCCGTCGAAGCAGGGCTTGAGGAGGCGGTGATCTTCAACACCTGCGCAGTGACCGCAGAAGCCGTGCGACAGTCGCGGCAGGCCATCCGCAGCCGCCGCCGCGCAAATCCGCAGACAAAGATCATCGTCACTGGCTGTGCCGCGCAAATTGATCCCGGCTCTTATGCCGACATGCCGGAAGTCGATTTCGTTCTTGGCAACCAGGAAAAGCTCGCAAGCGCGAGCTATCGCGATTTCGGTTTGGCGGCGGCCGAGCGAGTGCGCGTCAACGACATTTTTTCGGTGAAGGAAACGGCTTCGCAGTTCGTGGACAGTTTTGAGGGCCGGGCGCGGGCTTTTCTGCAGATTCAAAATGGCTGCGATCACCGGTGTACTTTCTGCATTATCCCCTATGGGCGTGGCAATTCGCGCAGCGTCCCGATGGGTTCAGTCGTCGAGGAAGCCCATCGCCTGGTCGATTCCGGATATGCAGAGATCGTTTTGACGGGCGTCGATCTGACGGCCTATGGCAGGGACCTTCCCGGCACGCCATCGCTCGGAGCCCTCGTACGCAGGCTGTTGAAACTGGTTCCGCAATTGAGGCGGCTCAGGCTCTCCTCGCTCGATTCTGTAGAAGTGGATTCCGATCTTTTGCGGGCGATCGCGGAGGAAGCGCGTCTTATGCCGCATTTTCACCTCTCGGTGCAGGCGGGCGACGATTTGATACTTAAGCGTATGAAGCGGCGACACAGCCGCCGGGACACCATCGGTTTTTGCGAAGAGGTGCGGCGCTTGCGGCCTGATGTCGCCTTCGGCGCCGATCTGATCGCGGGATTTCCCACGGAAACCGAAGAGATGTTTGAAAACACCCTCGCACTCGTGGACGAGGCGGAACTCACATTTCTGCACGTCTTTCCATTCAGCCCGCGAAAGGGAACGCCTGCAGCACGGATGCCGCAACTGGCGCGCGGGGTGATAAAGGAGCGCGCCGCCCGCCTGCGATCGAGCGGCTCTGAGAAATTGCGCAACAGGTTGAAGACCCTGGTGGGCAGCCGCCAAGACGTTCTGGCCGAAGATGAGAATCGCGCCCGGACGGAATGCTATGCACCAGTCACGCTCGACCATAAGGCCGTATCCGGACAAATTTTGCGGGCCGAGATTATCGGAGCCGCAGCGGACCATCTCGAAGCGACCGTTATTTCATGAGCAGTGACAACGGAGCCGGCAAACCGGGATTTTTCGCCCGGCTTAAGTCGGGGCTTTCCCGGAGCGCGAATGCGCTTGGCGCAAATCTCACGGGACTATTCACCAGGAAGAAACTTGACGAACAAACGGTGCGCGAGCTCGAAGAAGCGCTGGTGCGTGCCGACATTGGAACGATCCGTGCGAAGAATATCGCCGATGCCGTCGCCCAGGGGCGCTACGACAGCGAAATCTCCGAGACCGAGTTGCGCGCCGAACTGGCGCGCGAAATCACCGCGATCCTGAAGCCCGCAGAAATACCGCTGGCCATCGACGTGGCGCCGAAGCCGTTTGTAATCCTCGTTGCCGGGGTAAACGGAACGGGAAAAACAACGACGATCGGCAAACTGGCGCGTCATTTCAGAAACGAGGGACGACGCGTGATGATGGCGGCAGGCGATACGTTTCGCGCGGCAGCCATTGAGCAATTGCAAGTATGGGGGGAGCGAACCGGAGCGGAAGTCTTTGCCCGCACGGCTGGCGCCGACGCGGCGGGCCTCGCCTATGATGCGCTTGTCAGGGCGCGCGAAACCGGCACTGACGTGCTGCTTATCGACACTGCCGGCCGGCTGCAAAACAAGGCCGGGCTAATGGCCGAGCTCGAGAAAATCGTACGCGTACTGAAAAAGCTGGATCCGGAAACGCCGCACTCGGTTCTTCTGGTTCTCGATGCCACCGTGGGACAGAATGCCATCTCACAGGTCGAAGTGTTCAAGGCAGCGGTTCCGCTGACCGGTCTTATCATGACCAAACTGGATGGTACGGCCAAGGGTGGAATTCTGGTCGCGCTGGCGGACCGTTTCGAATTGCCCGTGCCGTTCATCGGCGTCGGCGAAGGCGAAGACGATCTTCAGGTTTTTCGTGCGAACGCTTTTGCAAACGCACTTACGGGATCATCATGAACCAGAGTGGAAAACATTCGCACCTTTTCCGTCTTGCGCTCGATCTCGGGCCCCTGCTTGTTTTTTTCGCGACCTACGAGTTTTTCGGGATTTTCGCGGCAACGGCGTGCTTCATGGTTGCGGTGCTCGCGGCGCTTGCCTTCGGTTATGTGCGCGAACGCAGGCTCGCTCCCATGCCGCTTTTCACAGCGGTTCTTGTTCTCGTGTTCGGCGGACTGACGCTTTATCTGCGCAACGATATTTTCATCAAAATGAAGCCGACGGTGCTGTACACGCTTTTCGGTGCATTGTTGCTCGGCGGGCTCGCATTCAACCAGTTGCTGATCAAGTACGTTTTCGCACAAGCATTCGATCTCAGCGATGAAGGCTGGCGGTCGCTGACGTGGCGGTGGGGAATATTCTTTCTCGCACTTGCTGCACTTAACGAGTTCGTATGGCGTCATTTTTCGACGGCGGGCTGGGTGTATTTCAAGGTATGGGCCGTCATTCCGCTGATTTTTCTGTTTGCACTGGCGCAAACGCCACTGATCCTGAAGCACGAAGTGCGGGCGGACGCCGAAAAATAGGGAATATCCTCGCCGGCGTTCTCGCGAACCATCTTGTCGACTGCGTTTGGTGCGACTAAGGTCCGTTGCGGTCGTGGAGACGCGGCCCGACCGAAGTAATGGCCCGGCGTTGCGCGGGTGGTTCCGGAAACCTGCTACGATCTGAGGGGTGGATGGCGACGAGGGGACAAAAAAAGGGAAACGGCAGCGTTGAGCTTGCCGGGACCCCTGCGCATCTTATCCGGCGCTGCAATCAGTTTTATGGTGATCTCTTCGCGCGCGAAACCGGCGACCGCGAGCTGACCAAACAGCAATATCTCGTTCTCTGCGCGCTGGAACAGCATGAGGGCGTGAGCCAGACGGCACTTGTGGACGCCACCGGCATCGACCGGTCCACGCTGGCAGAAATGGTCCGCCGTATGCTGCTGCGGGGATATCTGACGCGCAAACGCACGGAAGAGGATGCGCGAGCAAATGCTGTCGCGATTACACCAGCCGGGCGCCGGATCTTGAAAGCGGCGCGCCTTGCCGCGGAGCGCGCGGAGCGGATGCTTCTTGAATCCCTGGCACCGCAGGAGCGCGGCCGTTTCATAAAATGCCTGGCCGTGATCGCTGCAGCGGCCGACCAATACGCGGCCGGCAATGGTGTAAGGCCTCCACGCAGGCCTCCGCCCGCGAAACGCATTTAATATCTCCGCTAACTTGCTGTTCTGGCCTGCGCGATGGCGGGCAAAATGACTGTGTTCAGCGTGTTGCCGACAATGGGCCCCGCATAACGCAGACGGACTATTCCCTTCGCGTCGATTATGAATGTTTCCGGGACTCCATAGATGCCCCATTCGATTCCGGCACGTCCGTCCCGGTCCAAATCTATCCGGTTGAAGGGATTTCCGGATTCCTTGAGGAATTCGCGTGCCGCTGGAGCCTTGTCTTCATAGACCATACCGTAAAGCGCAACCTCTTTGAGCTGGGACAGCGTTGCAAGCGCCGGTGCTTCTGCCCGGCACGGCACGCACCACGATGCCCATACATTCAGGACGGTGACATGCCCGTTTCGCAAGTCGGCGGTGTCGAACGCTTTTGCCGCGCCATCGAGCGCGGGCAAATTTGTTACTGGCGCCGGCTTTCCCACCAGAGCGGACGGCAGTTCGTCCGGCGGCGATCCGTTGAGGCTGCGAAAGAACAGATATGCCAGGCCCACGAAGGCAAGCACAGGCAAAATATAGAGTACGCGCTTCATTCGTTATTTCAGTCTCCCAGTCGTGCGAACAGGCGCCTGGCACGGGAATAGGCCCGAAAGGTCAAAAGGATTGCGCCCCCGAGGCCCAGCGCAGTTATGCCATAGGCCGGCCAGACAAAAGCGCCGTAACCGCCCATTTGGAGGAATTGCGTCATGGTGCGCCGTTGTTGGAAAGCCGCATACGAACGATACGCGACAATACTGCAGTGCGTATACGGACGACCCAGAGCGTGAGGAACAGCAACGTATAGCCAGCCGCCATGATGAACAGGGGCCACAGGAATATGGGAGCGATACTCGGGCCTCCGCGCCGCAGGATGCTTTCGCCCTGATGCAGCGTGTTCCACCACTCCACCGAAAAAACGATGATCGGCAAATTCACCGCGCCGACAATGGCGAGTACCGCAGCCGCGCGCGCCGCCCGGATTTCATCCTCGATGGCGTTCCAGAGCGCGATGTAGCCCAGATATAGAAACAGCAGCAGCAGGAACGACGTCAGCCGCGCGTCCCACACCCAAAAGGTGCCCCAGGTGGGCTTGCCCCACAACGAGCCTGTAATGAGCGCGAGGGCGGTGAACAATGCGCCGAGCGGCGCAGCCTCCCGCGCGGCGATATCGGCAAGCGGATGGCGGTTCACCAGTGCGACCAGCGACGCCACAGCCATGACGCCGTAGGCCGACATCGACACCCACGCCGCGGGCACATGTACATACATGATGCGTACCGTGTCGCCCTGCAGCCGCTCGGGCGGAACTACAAAAAGAGCCATGTAACACCCGATCGCGAGGCAGATGGCGGCAAGGCTGGCGATCCAGGGCACGACGGGCGCGCTCGCATCCATGAAACGCTTGGGATTTGCGAGACCAAACATCATTGCCTCTCCAGGGTTGCCTGCCGGAATGACGCGTCAGGCACCGAGATTAATCCTGAGGCCGGCGGCCGCGGCAAAGGGTGAAAGCAGCACAGCGGCGAGTGAAAATGCCGCGAGCAGCGGAAAGGCGCCATTCGGCAATCCGTCCATGGTTGACTGGACGAAGCCTGCGCCGAAAATGACCAATGGTGCGAGCAGCGGCATCACAAGGAGCGGCAGGATGAGGCCGCCGCGCCGGATCGAGAATGTCAGGCTCGCACAGACGGCGCCGATCGCGCTGACGGCCGGGGTGCCAATGGCAAGGCCGCCGATGAGTGCGCCATAGCCTTTTGCCGGCAGATCGAACAGCAAAGCGACCACCGGAGCGAGCGCCGTCAACGGCAAACCGGTCGTCAGCCAATGCGCGAGAATTTTGGCAAACGCGATGGCTTCCGCGGGCAGCGGCCCGAGCATCAGCAGTTCCAGGCTGCCATCGTCGAAATCTGTCTGGAACAGCCTGTCGAGCGAGAGCAGCGCGGCCAGAACGGCGCAAACCCAGATGATACCGGCCGCGACCGAACTCAGCAGGCGCGGATTTGCGCCGATACCCAGCGGGATGAGAGTCGTTGCCGCACCGAAGAAAGCCAGCGCGAGGAACGCACCGCCTCCCGCCCGCGTGGCAAGGCGCGCATCGCGCACGACGAGGGAAGCCAGGCTCAGCACAATTCCAGCGCGGCGCCTGGCAATCCGAGGGGCTCGTGGGTTGCTGCGATTACGATGCCTCCCTCGGCGCAATGGCGCTCCATCAGCGTACGGACAAACAACTTCCCTTGTGCGTCGAGCGCCGAGAAAGGTTCATCGAGCAGCCAGAGCGGCCTGCCGGCGAGCGTGAGGCGCGCGAAGGCGAGGCGGCGGCGTTGGCCGGCAGAAAGATATTGCGACGGCAGATCGCGTAAGGGCCCAAGGCCGATTTCGCTCAGCGCGGCTGCGATGTCGCCCTCGCGTTGCGCATAAGCGAGACAAAAATTCAGATGCTCGGCGGGCGTAAGTTGCGGCTTGATCCCGTCGTGATGGCCGACCCAGCCCACAAACAATCCGCGCTCGTCGCCGCCGGTTACGACCTTGCCGCTCGCGAGGCGGAACCGGATCTCGCCTTCCTGCGGTTCGAGGAAGCCGGCAAGTGCGCGCAGCAGCGATGTCTTTCCGGCGCCGTTGCGGCCGGTGATTGCGAGTATTTCTCCCGCAGCCGCGCGGCAGCCAAGCTTCTGCTGCACGGGCCGTCCGCCGCGGACAAGGAACAGATTTTCGGTTTCCAGTTCCGCGAGACGCTCCGCGGACTCAATACATATGCTGGCCGCCATTGATCGACAGGGTCGAGCCGGTGACGAACCCGGCGTCGTCGGCGACGAGGAACAGCACGCCGCGGGCGATTTCATCGGCTTTGCCGAGGCGTCCGACCGGAATGCGCGCCACGATCTTCTCCAGAACCGGCGCCGGCACGGCCGACACCATGTCGGTGTCGATATAGCCCGGCGCGATGGCGTTGACCGTTACGCCCTTGGCCGCGCCTTCCTGCGCCAGGGCCTTGGTGAAACCATGGATGCCGGATTTGGCGGCTGCATAGTTCACCTGGCCGTATTGGCCGGCCTGGCCGTTTACGGAGCCGATATTGATCACGCGCCCGAAGCCCCGTTCCAGCATGCCGTCCCACACTGCCTTGCACATGTTGAAACAGCCGCCGAGATTGGTGTCGAGCACCTCGTCCCAGGCCTGCCTGCCCATCTTTTTCATCGTGCCGTCGCGCGTGATGCCGGCATTGTTCACGAGGATGTCGACGGGTCCGAGTTCGGCTGCGATTTTCTTCAGCGTCTCGGCACATTGCGCGAAGTCCGATACGTCGCATTTCCACACCGAAATGCCGTGCTTTTCGCTGAACGCCCTGGCCCGGTCGTCATTGCCGGCATAAACCGCCGCCACGCGATAGCCCGCGTCCTTCAGTTTGATAGAGATGGCTTCGCCGATGCCTCTGGAGCCGCCCGTTACAACCGCAACCCTGCTCATAATGTCCTCCCGATTTGTTTGGTTTGAATAGTGGTCGGCCGTGGTTCAGCGCTCCACGCACATCGCAATGCCCATGCCGCCGCCGATGCAGAGCGTGGCGAGGCCTTTCTTCGCGTCGCGCTTGCCCATCTCGTGCAGCAGCGTCACCAGCACGCGGGCGCCCGAAGCGCCGATCGGATGGCCGATCGCGATGGCGCCGCCATTGACGTTCACTTTGTCCGTGTCCCAGCCGAGTTCCTTGTTCACCGCGCAAGCCTGCGCCGCAAAGGCTTCGTTGGCTTCGATCAGATCGAGGTCGTGCACCGTCCAGCCGGCGCGCTCCAGCGCCTTGCGCGAGGCCGGGATTGGGCCCGTGCCCATCACCGACGGATCGACACCCGCCTGCGCCCAGGAAACAACCCGTGCCAGCGGCTTCAGTCCGCGTTTCTGCGCTTCGTCCGCACTCATCAGCACCACGGCCGCTGCGCCGTCGTTGAGCCCTGAGGCATTGGCCGCCGTGACGCTGCCGTCCTTCGCGAAGGCCGGCCGGAGGCCTGCGACGGACTCATAGGTCACGCCGTCACGGATGTACTCGTCATCGGAGACCACGCGCTCGCCTTTGCGCTCCTTCACCGTCACCGGCACGATCTCGTCCTTGAAACGGCCGGATTTGCGCGCGTGCTCGGCCTTGTTCTGCGAGGCCGCCGCGAAGCGGTCCTGATGCTCGCGGGTGATCTGGTGCTCGCGCGCGACGTTCTCCGCCGTCGTGCCCATGTGATAGCCGTGGAAGGCGTCGAGCAGCCCGTCCTTCAGCATGGTGTCGACGAATTCCATGCTGCCCATCTTCTGGCCGGCGCGCAGATAGGCGGCATGCGGCGCCTGGCTCATGGATTCCTGCCCGCCAGCAACGACGATGGTGGAATCGCCGTTCTTGATCGCCTGATAGCCGAGCGCCGCCGCGCGCAGGCCCGAGCCGCAAAGCTGGTTGACGATCCAGGCGGGGGTCTCGACCGGAATACCGGCATTGACGGACGCCTGCCGCGCCGGGTTCTGGCCCTGCGCCGCAGTCAGTATCTGGCCGAGGATTACCTCGCTCACATCGCCCGGCGCCACGCCCGCCCGCTCCAGCGCCGCTTTGATGGCGGTTTTGCCCAGATCATGGGCGGGAACATTGGCGAATGCGCCGTTGAACGAGCCCACAGGCGTGCGGACGGCCGAGACGATGACGACATCGGTCATGGGGGAATTCTGCCTTTCATAGTGTCGGCCGGAAACTGCCGTTTATGCCCGCCAAGGTAAAGCGGTGAATCGGCCCTGCACGCCGCTCCTTCCCACAAGCCGGATTGAACCGCAGAGACGCAAAGGCGCAGAGGCACTGTGCGAACTCGCCAACCCGGGCGAGAGGTTGACCACGGAGGCCGCGCGCTTCGCGCGCAATAAACCTGCACAGGCTGACTGCTGGAAGAGAGCATGGATACCTTTGCGTCTCTGCGGTTCAAACTGCCCGGTGCAGCCGCACCCGCCTGGAGAAGGCGCCCACGGTCCCAGCCGAAAGCACTGGACAGTCATGGGCGGGAGTGTTGTGCTGCACCGCTCCGGTCCGGAAGAACCCGCCGGAATGCGTGAAAGAATGGTGGGCCGTGACGGACAATAAATCAGACCAGCCCGATGTGGTGGTCATCAAGAAATACGCCAACCGGCGGCTCTACAATACAAAGACGTCCAGCTATGTGACCCTCGATCATCTCTGCGAGATGGTGAAGGAGGGCACCGAGTTCGAAGTGAAGGACGCGCGAACCGGGGAAGACATCACCCGCTCGGTGCTGACCCAGATCATCTTCGAGGAAGAGGCGAAGGGTCAAAATCTCCTGCCTATCAGGTTCCTCCGTCAGCTCATCGGTTTCTATGGCGACAGCCTGCAGGCTTTCGTGCCCGGCTATCTCGATATGTCCATGGAAAATTTCACCCGCCAGCAGGAAGACATGCGCAGCCGCATGGCACAGGCGTTCGGCGCCGGCCCCCAGGCGCTGGAAGCCATGACGCGCCAGAACCTCGCCTTGTTCGAAAAGACGATGCGCATGTTCTCGCCGTTTGGCGCGGCGATGGGGCGCGAGAACGAGCCACAACAGCCGCGCAGCCCCGGGAATGGCGCCGCCGAACCCAAAGCCGCATCGGCGGACGACGTGAACGAGTTGAAGAGCGAGATTGAGACAATGCGAAGGCAACTGGCGGAGCTGGCGAAGGGAAGGGGTTGAGCGGGGCGGGCCGCAAGGAAAACATCTTGACACGTTCTTGTTTTGTTCTATGCTTTATACCTGGTAGTGTCTCAGTTTGAAATCTAGGGCTATTCCCCGCGCAGCTGAGGTCCGAGCGATGCGGCGATGGCCCTTGCGTCAAACGCCTGATCGGTTCCATGTTCGTTGGAGTGTGCAAATTGCACGATGACATTTTCCCCCGGTTTAACGAAGTTCACTGTCTGGCCCGGACTCACCGTGCTCGTAGTGTTGACGTGTCCATAGAAGCCGTAACCGTTGTCAAATCCGTTTACGGTTGAATAACTATTCACAGAGCCGGGCGTCGTAAAGCTTCCATGCCGTGAAGCGTCTTTCTCTGACATAATGAAAAAGCGATCAAAGCCAGCAGCAAGACAGTCTTCCGATGCCTTCAGCAGTACGAATTGCTCAACTTTAGAACTGTCCGTAAAGCCGTTCCCTCGCGCCACTATCATTTCTCTGTCTGCTCCAAGGGGAGTCGCCTCTACTCCGCCTCTGAAGCCCATTTCCCCGTATGGTGTAGCGCACGCGCATAGGGCAATTGCCAACCCCAAGACTGAAACTATTCGCTTCATAGACTTGCCCTTTCAATAAACTTGCGCCATGCTTAGCGCCAAGCATTGGAGGTGGCGATGCCAGTATTCCATGTGGTTCATGTAACGGAAACAAGGGGCGCTGGCTCTGATACCGTGGCCAACGGATATGCCGTGTTCCGCTCCGGCAACGGTCGAACAGGATCATTCGAGGGCGGTCTCTATCGTACCGAGGCAGAGGCTGCCATTGAAGCACAAAGACTTTGTAAAGAGGCGGGGGGCGAACCTCATGCCTAAAGGCCCCCAAGGACAGCGCCGCCCTGCCGACTCCAACGCCCGCGCCGTCATGGTCGCACGGATCGCGACAGGCGAAATCGAGGAAACCCCCGAGCCGATAAAGAGCGCGGCGGCTGAACTCGGGAGCCGGGGCGGAAAGGCGCGGGCGGCCAAACTGTCAGACAAGAAGCGCAAGGAAATTGCGCAAAAGGCAGCAGCGAAACGATGGAAATCGGATTAATGGCTGACCATTAGGCGCGTCTTAGCGGCCGGAAGATTGTTTATGTTTTGATAGAAGTCTGTTTCTGTTATTTCAGTGGCCCATTCTGGGCGCACGGAAACCATAAATCGGGCCAACTCGTTCTCGCCAATTTTCAAAACTTGTGTGGCACGCATTGCGCTAAGACCATTCAAATCGCGCACAAATGCGCGCAATGGTTCATTTAGGCCATCATATTCTTTGCCTATAATCCTGAATAAGTCGCGGTACTCTATCAGAGTGTCCATTTCTAGCAGAATCGTGAGCATGGCGCATTGCCGGTGGGCAAGAGCACGCTTCCTTGTAGATTGCAATCTGCCATACATTTTTGCCATCACGTCGCGGAATAGGCTTTTCTGGACATGAATACGAATCTCGTTAAGTAGCCGCCGACACTGTGAGGCAACGCCATTCAATGCGAATTTCAAAAATGGCGTCAAATTGAAGTTCTGTTCACGGACCTTGGACAAGGCATCCAAGTACAAGTTCTTTTCATCATAATAGTAATTCGACATCGCTATGAAGAGGGCGTCTTTTAATTGCGCCCGCTGGAGCATTATGGCCTCTAAGGCGCGCGCCGTCCGTCCGTTACCATCTTGGAACGGGTGCATGGCCCCAAAATGATAGTGGAGCGCAAATGCTTGGATAAGTGGATCATGGGCGCGGAATTCTTGATTCAAAGCACTCAGCAAAATGCTGAATGCATGGTCACACTCTGCGCCGCCCTCTACGCCTCGATGCCTGGGGCGGCCAAATATTACGTTCTGGCCCGCGCCTCTGAGGGTTCCGGAGGATCAGGGTCGAAGTTGGAATTCCCGGCTGGGGAGACGGGATTGACGCGCGCTACTATCACTTGCGGTCAAGAAGGGCGTCGAGGTTCTGGTGCCGCTTGTCCATGCGGGCAGATGCGATCGCTTTTACTTTTTCCGCCGGCAGCTCTTCGGTAGCAAAGCTGTGGCGACTTTCGCGAAAACGCTTGAGTTCTTCATACTCATCGGGTGCAACGAAATAGCCGGTGATCCGCCCATGGCTCGATACGGGCACGGGTTCGCGTTGCGCGCGCATGCGGTACCGGCCGAAATTGCGCGTGAACTCGGACGCGGGGATGCTTTTTGGGTCGCTCATCAACCTGCGGAACTTACGCAAATCGTATATTTCGCAAGTGAACACTGATGCTGGACCACTATTTCTCAATTCTGCATTTCCCTGTTGCCTGAAAGGAACCTTGCCCCGCCTTTGCTGTTTCACCGCCAACCAGCGATAAGCACGCACCCCCACATCGTCACCCGCGAAAGGTTCCCTTGGCATTCCTGAAAGCGCCTGCCCCGATCGCCCGGGCTCTTGCCGAACGCGACTATGTCGAAGCCACGCCCGTGCAGGCCGCCATACTCGAGCCTGGAATTGATGGCCGCGACCTTCTGGTCTCCGCGCAGACGGGGTCCGGCAAGACCATCGCCTATGGCCTCGCGATTGCGGAGACGGCGCTGGACGGCGCCGATACCTTTGGCCCGGCCGGCGAGCCGCTTGCCCTGATCATCGCGCCCACGCGGGAGCTCGCGTTGCAGGTGCAGCGCGAGTTGAACTGGCTCTACCAATATGCCGGCGCGCGCGTCGTCGCCTGCGTAGGCGGCATGGATCCCGGCCGTGAGCGCCGCCAGCTTGCCGAGGGCGTGCATATTGTCGTTGGCACGCCGGGCCGCCTGCGCGATCAGCGGGAGCGCCGCGCGCTCAAAATGGGCGCGCTCAAGGTCGTGGTGCTCGACGAAGCCGACGAAATGCTCGACATGGGCTTTCGCGAGGATCTGCAATTCATCCTCGACGCCATGCCGGCAGAGCGGCGCACGCTGCTGTTCTCCGCCACGCTTCCCAAATCGATCGTCGCCCTCGCGCGCGACTATCAGCACGACGCGCTGCGCATCCAGCTCTCCGGCGAAACCCGCGGCCACGCCGATATCGAATATCGCGCGATCAAAATTGCGCACAACAAGGTGGAAAGCGCGGTCGTCAATCTGCTGCGCTTCATGGACCCGCCGAGCGCGCTGATATTCTGCGGCACGCGCCAGGCCGTCCGGCATCTGGAGGCGATCCTGCGCGAGCGCGGCTTCGCAGCCGTGGCGCTGTCGGGCGAGTTGAGCCAGCACGAGCGCAATCATGCCTTGCAGGCGCTGCGTGACGGGCGGGCGCGGGTTTGCGTGGCCACCGATGTCGCCGCGCGCGGCATCGATCTGCCCAATCTCGATCTCGTCATTCATGCCGATCTGCCGAACGACGCCGAAGTGCTGCAGCATCGCAGCGGACGCACGGGGCGGGCAGGGCGCAAAGGTATCAGCATCGTGCTGGTGCCTGCTTCGCGGAGCCGGCGCGCGGAAGAAATGTTTGCCCGCGCCGAAGTCAATTACACCTGGGCGTCACCGCCATCCGCAGAAGATATTCGCAGGCTCGACCTGGAAAGGCTGCTGCAAACGCCCGTTCTGTCGGAGCCGGGCAGCGACGAGGATATCGCCATGGCCGATGCGCTGCTCCTCGCGCGGACGCCGCACGAGATCGCGCTGGCTTTTGTAAAATTATATCAGGCGCAATTGCCGGCCCCGGAAGAAATTCCCGAGATCGTCGAGCGCCGCCATGAGCCGCGCCGGACGCATGAGCCCAAAGGCGCCGGACAGCGGCCTCACGCAAAAGGCGCGCGCGGCGATTTCCCGCGTGAATCCAAACCGCGATCGCGCGGCGCGATGGAGAACGGAGTCTGGTTCAGGATCACGGTCGGGCGCGAGCGCAACGCCGATCCCAAATGGCTGCTGCCGGAAATCTGCCGGCAGGGAGAAATCGCCAAACCGGATGTCGGCGCCATCCGCGTCTACGATACCGAAACGCGCTTCGAAGTCAGCCCGGATGTGGCCGAACGATTCGCGGTGCTGGTAGCAGACCGCAAGAAAGGCGGCGTGCGCATCTTCCCTGCTCCCAACGGGCAACCACCCATTGCCGTCGCGGCACCGGCGGAACCGGTCACGCATGCCAGGAAGGAAAAACACCCGCGCAGAGCGAAGCCGCACGGCCATAAGCCGAAAGACCGCAAGCCCTATCCGAAGAAACGAAAAAAATAGACTGGCATTTTGCGGCTCGCGATGCGGCGGACGAGGCGCAGTGGCAGGCCGAATCGGGCCGCCGGAGCGTGTATGCAGGACGGCTTCTTTGTTATTCTTCCGGGAGAGCCTGAAACCGTGCCGCAGCTGAAAGAACAATCCTGTGTTGCGTCGCCGCCCGAATGCCGGCGAATAATTCGTCATCGACGGCGTTGTTCGGTGACAATGCGGATTGATCGGTTGTTTGGGCCGCCGCCAGGCTGTCTTTGAAAAGCCATCGCGGCACAGTGGGAGTTTCTCCATGGACGACAGGCAGCAACACAGGCGCGTGCCGGTATCGGCCGCCGAATCCCAACCCCTCATCGCCGTGCAGAATGTCAGGGCGGCGAGTCTTTGGTATGCGGAATTGCTGGGGGCGGATGGGCTGCCCGATCATCCGCATCGCGAAAGGTACGACCGGATCTGGCGCGACGGGCGGATGCTGCTTCAACTGCATGCCTGGGACGAGGAAAGTCATCCCAACCTGGTCAATCGCGATGCGGCGCCCCCGGGGCATGGCGTGGTGCTCTGGTTCCAGGTCGATGATTTTCATGCGGCGGTGGAGCGGGCGCGCGGGCTGGATGCGGAGATCATCGAAGAGCCGCATATAAACCCCGCGCCAGATCACTGGGAAATCTGGCTGCGCGATCCTGATGGTTACGTGGTGGTGGTTTGCAGCCCGGACGGTGAAAACGGGCCGTGACCGGTCGAACGGTAGCGCCGCATTTTCGGGATTTTGTGATGCCGAAAGCCGACATCAGCAATCTGTTATACCAGTGGTCCTGATCTTTGACTTGTTTCCCATGGTGTCTTGAAATCGAATGCGATCATTTTGTTGCACTACTGTTGTCATTCCCGCGAAAGCGCAGGGCTATCCGGGAAAATAGTTTGCCAACCGTCTTATAGATTTGTTTGCCGGCGGTAACCACGGTTTTCCGGCGATCTCGACTCCGTGCAGCGAAAGCGATTTTTCAAATCATACCGGAGGCTGCGGCTTCCATATATCTCTCCAAATTTGTCTTGGCCCGCGACGGGGGGCACCCAGTTGAAATTTGGCACCCGTATCGAAAATATTGGCGAATTCCTGCCAACGTCCATGAGTCACCTGGGTGGCCCGCCGTCGCGGGCCATGACGGTATGAGGGGATGATGCCAGCGCTGCCGGTATCACTTCGGCGCTTTCCCCGGACAGCCCTGCGCGAAAGCGGGAACCAGGCAGGGTGATCTGTCCGGAAAGGCCGGTGAGCTGGGTCCCCGCTTTCGCGGGAATGACAATTTGGTGCGCCATCTTTGCCTCCGGGCACGAAGTAATAGTCCTTGCTTACGGCGTGTATTCCCAGACGGTGCCGTTGCCTTTTATGCCGCCGGCAAAAGTGGTGCCGTAAAGGTTGCCGCTTGCGTCGGCAATCATCGCCGCGCAGGGAAACCCGCCATCGCCGCCGCCGAAATTGTGCAGGATGGTTTCCGTCCAGGCCCCGCCGTTTTCGGTGAGCGAAAAGATGATGCCGTTGCCCGTCGCGCCGCCGAATTCCGCCGTCCCGTAGAGCGTATCGCCCACGCGCAGCAACCCGCCATAAGGCTCGCTGCCATCGTTGCTGCTGCCGAAATTGTAGATGACGGTATGCGTCCAGGTGTTGCCCGACTTCTTCAGCGAAAACACCGTTCCGGCCTGGAACTGGCCTCCAAACAGCGTAGTTCCGTAGAGCGTGCCATCGGCGCCTTCCACCAGCCCGTTGATGGGATATTCGCCATCGGTGCCGGCGGTGAACGTGTGAAGCTGGTTCTCGATCCAGCTGCCGTATGCGCGCTTCAATTCATACACGGTCCCATAGTCATACATTCCGCCGTGATAGGTGGTGCCGTAAAACGCACCATTGCTGGCGAGCATCAGGCCCGGACCAGGTTCGTAGCCGTCATAGTTATTCGTGAAGCGATATAGCACTTTCTCTTTCCAGTGCCTGCCGCGGGGGACGAAACTGAAAACGGTGCCTTCCTCATTGTTGCCGCCATAGATGGTGGTACCGACCAGCGCTCCCGATCGATCGGGGACAAGGTCGGAATTGGGCTCCGCGCCACCGACATCGTTCCAGGTAAAATTCTTGAGTGTGGCGCTTTTCCAGCGACCGCCATCGTTCCAGAGCCTGAATGCCGTCCCGTATCCCGCCGTGCCTCCCCCCTCGGCGGTGCCGTAGAACACATCGTTCGCATCGGCGACCACGGCGCCGCGCGGATCGGCGCCGTTTTGCCGGTTGAAAGCGAGGAGCGTCTTGAGCTTCCATTTGCCGCCGGATTGTTTCAGCTGGAAGACTTGGCCGGCACCGCTTTTGGAATTCTGGCCAGTGCCCGTTCCGTAAAGGACGCCGTCGCGCAGATAAAGTTTACCCGTCGGACTGCCCGTGTTGCCGTCGGCGAATTTGTATAACACTGTAAATGTTCCAGCCGCTGCGGCGCCCGCGTAGATGCCGAAGGCCAAGGCGGCCGTGACGACCAGGCCATAATGAAAGGAGCGCATGGCGCATTTCCCCGATGCCGCCCGCGCCCATCCGCAGGCGACAGCGCCGGCATATCACTACCATTCGGATTTGTCAGCTGGCGCCCTGCACGGCCGGCTTTGCGGGAGGCGCGCCGGAATCCACCTCGCTGCCGAAGAAGCGGCCGCGGGCGGTGCGATCCGGCGAACCGCAAAACGGAGCGGCCCGCGCCAGGAAGCGCGGGCCGCTCTGCACCCACGTTCAAATTACAACTTGAAGCATTTGAGCTTCAGCAGATGGATGCACACCTTGGTTTCGTGACGAATGGGGCTCGCTGCGAGCGCCGGAGCGGTTGCGACAACGCCGTATGCCAGCGCCACTGCCGCCAGCATCGAACGAGAAACCATCTTCATGACTGTCTCCTTGCAGAATTGAGCCCCCCCCCACCATAGGCGGGCAAGTAGGCAAAGCCGCATTTGCTGATGAGTTCCGACTCAGGTAACAAATATGATTGCTATGTCAGTAGAAACACGCAAACAGGTAAACAAAATAAATTTATTTAAAATACCGATAAAATATCATGCGCAGACATGAAACAAACGAAATAATAGTTATACGTATTTAATTATGGACATTGAATGGACCGTGGTGCAGAGTGATGGCGGACGGGTATCCGGTGCTGCCACTGGCCGAATACCGGTCAGGCCCTCCCTTGCCCCGCCGCGACGATGGTCCGGCGGGGCATTCTTTTTTCGGACATGGTTGTCCGATGCATGTGCCTAATGCCCGTTCGGCCGGATTGGATTCAAAGTATTCCCGACGTTGAATTGGGAATGCAGAAGCCCCGGACAACACCGGCGATCGACGGCCGATCCGTGCCGTGTTAGAACAACTTCAGTTTCCATTCGATCTTGATTGCTGGGGATATCTCATGAGAAAGATTGTTGCCGGGCTTGCTCCGACGGGCACCGAAACCGTCCTGCACGCCTTTGGAAAGAATCCGGACGGCAGAAACCCCACGAGCAATCTTGTGACCGATACCACGGGTCGCCTGTATGGGACGGCGCCTCTGGGTGGCGGCACCAATGTGGGTGTCGTGTTCCGCGTCAAGGAATAGGCAGGGCGGCAAACGCAGGCGACATGGTGCCGCCGTTCAACCCGAACGGCGGCATTTTTCGCATCTGATTGGGTCAGGCCGGATCCCGACGCCACCGCGCGAAGCAGGGAGGGCGCATGGCGGGGACGATGCGATCATTGGTTCCTGCGTCTGTTCTAAGCCAGGTCTGCAGGGCGAAGTCCTACGGCAGCCAGTCGCGTTCCAACCACTTTCCCGGGTCAATAAATTCTGTTATTTGTTCGATTTCGACGGGTGTCCCATGCGAAAACGTTCCGCACCGGTCCGAACAGCAGTGCTGTTCCTGCTTGTGCTCATCGCGTTTCCCTGTTGCGCTTTCGCCGGTTCGTCCGATCCTTGTCCCCGGCCGGCGCAGGGCAGCGTAATTACCAATCCTCCCGATCTCTACAGCCGGAACGGCGTGTTGAAGGTCACCTTCCATTATTACACGACGGTCGATCCTTGGAACCGGACGCTATTCTGTTATGTGACGCGGGACGGCATCGAAGCGCCGACGCTGCATCTCGATCCCGGCGATACGCTGGATGTCACGCTGATCAATGACGAAAAGGGCGGGCCGCCGCCGTCTTCCGAACAGGTTTCCGGAAATTCCACCGTATGCGGATCGTTCGACATGACCGCGCAGTCGGTAAACCTGCATTTTCACGGCATGAATGTTTCGCCGCGATGCCACAGCGACGAGGTGGTCCATACGCTGGTCAATCCGGGAGAACGATTCCGTTACCGGATAAAAGTACCAAATGACGAACCGCCGGGCATGTACTGGTACCACGCCCATGTTCACACGATCTCCAGCCATGCGGTGCAGGGCGGCGCCTCGGGTGCGATCGAGATCGAAGGCATCGCAAACCTGCAGCATGCCGTCGCGGGACTGCCGCAGCGATTCCTCGTGGTGCGCGACCAGCCGTTGCAGAATCCGCCGAAGAACCAGCAGCTCTATCCGACGGCGCCGTTCTGGGACGTGTCGCTTAACTACGTCCCGGTGCCCTATCCGAGTTACACGCCGGGCGTCATTCAGATGCAGGCGGGCGCGCAGGAGTTCTGGCGCGTGGTGAATGCGTCCGCCGATACGATCCTCGATCTGCAGCTGCTCTATGACGGGCGGGCGCAGCCCGTGGAGATCGTGGCGCTGGACGGCGTGCCCGTCGGTTCGCAGGACGGCAAGGGGCAGGGTTCGCTGATTGCGCAAAAGGACGTGCTGATCCCGCCCGCCGGCCGCGCCGAATTCATCGTCACCGGACCATCGGCGAAAGTGAAGCAGGCTTTGTTCATGACCGAACATATCGATACCGGCCCGGTGGGCGACATCGATACGCGCCGCCCGCTGGCGACGATCCGGCTGACGAACGACGCGAAGAAAATCCCTGCGCCCGTCCTGCCGGTCGCGGCGGCAGTGACGGGACAACGGTTTGCGAATGTCGGCGACGAGATGGTGAGCGCACATCGCACGCTTTATTTCGACGAACACAACACCACCAAAGCCGGACCGGGCGCCGGCGG
Source organism: Rhizomicrobium sp. (assembly GCA_036269235.1). GTDB lineage: Bacteria > Pseudomonadota > Alphaproteobacteria > Micropepsales > Micropepsaceae > Rhizomicrobium. Next base: position 89,518 of record DATASL010000015.1, on the reverse strand, counting down.
ACAATTCCTGATTACAGTGAAAGGCCAGCTGGAGGTTCCGTACTACCCCAACGAACCGCCGGCTATCACGACCACGGAAGGCGTGGTCGAAGACTGGAAGATCGAGAACCGTACGCAGGAAGTGCATGAATTCCACATGCATCAGATCCATTTCCAGGTGCTCGCCGTGAACGACGTGCCGATCCCGCGGGACCAGCGGCAATGGTACGATACGTTCCAGGTCCCCTATGTTCCGAAAACCGGCTACACCGGCAAAGGCAAATGGCCGAGCATTGCGGTGCGGATGGATTTTCGCGGCGCGGTGGCGGGGGAATTCGTCTATCACTGCCATATTCTCGATCACGAGGATGCCGGCATGATGGCGAATATCCTGGTCCTGCCGCGCGGCGGAACCGACAGGCATGCGCGCGCGCAGGAGCATCGGCCTGCGGGGGCGGGGCCCGTCAGGCTGGGTGCGCGTGCCGCGCCCTTGCATGTGTGACAGCGCGGGGTATGTGGTCGCGGTTTGGTCGTGAAATTTATTTGCTGCCGGGGGCGCCGCAAACGTTTTGTTCGACTGGAATTTCTCGATCAAATGTGTTAGGTACTTTGCCAGGGTGGCGCTTTGCGGGCGGCCCGGGGCCATTTCGTTCTCAGGGAAATCCGGAATGTTTCGTGTCGGGAACGGTGCCGGAACCGTAGCGCGTATGGCGGGCGAATTCGCTGTTATTCGCTGTTAAAATCGCTGTTATGCGCAGTCGGCGTGTTCGTTCTTCCACGGCGGCTCGAGTATCGGCTCGCCGAAATAATTTCCCTGGAAATAATCGACACCGAGCGATTCGAGCATCGCCGCCTCGTCCTGAGAACCGACCCATTCGGCGACGGTCTCGAGGCGGAAATGTTTCGCCAGTTCCACAAGCGTGCGGACGAAAATCTGGTTCTCGCGCGAAACGGTGAGGCCGCGCACGAAGGACCCGTCGATCTTGACGATGTCGACGCGCAGCATCTGCAGATTGCGGAACGAGGTGAAGCCAGCGCCGAAATCGTCGATGGCGACCTTGCAACCCAGTTCGCGCAGGCCCGAGATGAATCGCGAGCTTTCCTCGAAATCGATCAGCGCCGCTGTTTCCGTCAATTCGACGACGAGCCGCCGGGCCACGTCCTGATTGGCGCGGATGCAGCTGATGAACGAACCGAGCCAGGAGGGATCGCCGGCTGTGGTGCCGGAGACGTTCACGGCGAGCGAAATGTCCGGATAGGCATGCAATTCCGCCAGGGCGAGTTCGAGCGCGCGTCGGTCGACCTGACGGATCAGGCCAAGCTGTTCGGCAGCGGGAATGAACTGCCCGGCCGTGGCCACGGAACCATCCTTGCGCACAATGCGCAGGAGGCATTCGTGATGCACCGGCCGGCGCCACTTCGCGCAGACGATGGGCTGGAAGGCGAACACGACGCGTCCCGCGCCGAGCGCGCAGGCGAGCTCGTCGGCAATCGCCATCAGCCTCAGGCGTGCCGCCTCACGCTGCGGCGATTGTGTATAGAGATGGAAACTGTCGCGGCCGGCGCTGCGCGCGTGGTCGAGGGCCTCTTCCGCCTTCAGCATCGCTTCCTGCCCGGAAGACGCATCTTCCGGAAGCCGAACGGCGCCGACGCTGATCGTGGCGGCGACAGTCCCGCGCCGTGTGGAGATGACTTCGCTGCGAACGGCCTGGCGCAACCGCTCGGCGACATGGGTCATCTCCGATTCCGAGCAGGATTCGAGGATGACACCAAATTTGTTTCCGGCGATGCGCCCGATGATGTCGCTGGAGCGCAGCGCAGAGACCATCCGCTCGCCGACCGAAACTATGACTTCGTCGGCGGCGCCGAAACCGTAAGCCTCGTTGATCGCGGCCAGCCGGTCGATCGCCGTCACCAGATAGGTACAATTTTTTTGCTGGGATTTCGCAGTTTCGATCGCGCGCGCAAGTTCGGAACGCAGGCTGGTCCGATTGAGGTGACCGGTCAGCTCGTCGCGCGTGGCGAGATAGGTCAGCCTCTGACTCTCGCGCTTGCGCTCGGTGACGGCGCGCAGAAAACCGGCGACGCGCTCCGCTTTCCCGCCGACGCCGGGAATGCGCACACCGCGCAGTTCCATCCATGCCGGTCCCAGCGCCGACGGCGCTTCGAATTCGAGATCGAAAAATCGATTGTCGAAGTTTGTTTCGGACAGAAGCGCGTCGATGCGTTCGCGCGCGGGCGCGCCCATCCACTCGCGAAAGCCGGCGCCGCTTCCCATCCGCCCCGGATCGCCATGCGCCGCCAATATGTCGACCGCACCATCCCAGTCGATGCGATCTTCCGCGATCATCCAGTCAAACGCCGCTTCGCCGGCGCCACGCGCCGCCAGCCTGAGCCGTTCAAGCTCCTCTATGGCCGAGAGTGCACGAATGCCTCGGACGGATCTTTTCGGCAGCAACTGATTGGGCACGATCCGCCAATCCCTGGGCGTTTGGGTCGATGCCCTGATGATTGGAGCGAGCCTGTTAAAAAATCAGAAACTCTGCCGGCCTGCGAAATGGCAAGCCGAAGGGACAACAAGTTTTCCTTAACGAGATGTTACCGGAGACATAAAATTGTAACTAATTTCAAATATTATTGCCGGATTTCCTGGGAACCCAGGATGGCGGCGCCGATAATGCGGCCGTAGCCGCCTTCCTGAAGCACGACAGCTACCGTGTCGTATGACGAGCCCAGCGGATCGGAACGTGGCAGGTCAAGCGATAAGGGTTGTCCTTTCCAGATGCCGATGGCGCGAACGTCGCGGACGCTGTTCCGATAGTTGAGATTTCGCCCGAGATTTTCCCCGGAGGTGATGTGGACCGACGTGTGGCTCAGGATGTGAAACAGCCACACCGTTGCTTCCGACCCGTTTTTTGCCGATCCCGCTCCAATCGAAACATGAAGCACTTCCGGCGTGGCGGAGAGTGAAACCGGAACGCTCCGCATATCGGCCGCGCGCGCGGAAATGATCGATTCAATCTGTGCCTCGCGGCTCCCGACGACATCGGTAGCGCCATCGACAATCATTTGCGGCGTGTAGATGCCGCCCCGTCCCATGGCGGCAGCGTAGCCTTTCTGCCGACGCGTATTCGCCTCGCTGGCCAGTGTGTCCTTCCAGCCCAGCATGTCCCAGTAGGTGACGGGCAGGCTGAGGGCCAGAATGTCCTTGCGGTCGGCGAGCTTGCCCAAAAGCGCATCGGCCGGCGGACAGGAGCTGCAGCCCTGGCTTGTGAACAGTTCGACCACGAGCTGACGCCGTGCGCCTGCCTCGGCCCCCGAAAACGCCAGGGCCAGCGCAACCATAATCAAAAGGCAGGGAATCCCGGGAAGGCGCCGCATTCGATGACAATAGGGCTGCCGCCCCGGCCTCTCCAGTCACTTCGCCTTGAGATTATCGCAGCGTCAAGGCGCCACAATCCAGCAGATGGCCGCCGCTAGGCGGCAAGCAGGTTCCTGAGAACAAAGGGAAGTATTCCGCCATTCTTGAAATAGGCGACTTCGTCCTCGGTATCGATCCGCAGCGACAATGGAATATCCGCCATGCGCCCGTCGGCATAGGTGATTTTCGCGTGCAACCGCATCATCGGCCGGATTTCGCCGGACAAGCCCTCCAGTTCGATCGTTTCCTGTCCGGTCACTCCATAATCACGACGGGATTTGCCGCTGGCGAAGACGAGCGGGGCCACTCCCATCCCGATGAGATTTGAGCGGTGAATTCGTTCGAAACTTTCAGCGATCACGGCGCGGACACCCAGAAGTCGCGGGCCCTTCGCAGCCCAATCGCGTGAGGATCCCGTGCCGTATTCCTTTCCTGCGACAATGACGAGCGGAACACCGTCTTGCTGATAGCGCATTGCCGCTTCGAAGATCGACATTTCCTCTCCGGATTTGCCGTCTGCGTAATAGGTTGTGTTGCCGCCTTCGCGCCCGCCCATCATTTCATTCTTGATGCGTATATTGGCAAATGTCCCGCGCACCATCACTTCGTCATTACCGCGCCGTGCGCCGTAGGAGTTGAAGTCGGGATAGGCGACACCGTGCTCGGCGAGATACCGGCCCGCCGGGCTGTCTTTTTTTATGGAGCCCGCGGGACTAATATGATCGGTCGTGATGGAATCCCCGAATACGGCTAATATCCGTGCATTCTTTATGTCCGCGACAGCGGACGGTCTGGAACCCATTCCTTCAAAATAGGGCGGATGCTTCACATAGGTGGATTTGGGATCCCAGGTATAGGTCTGTCCCTTCCGGACCTTTACTTTCTTCCATTCGCTGCCGCCATCGAAGACATTGCCATAGCGCGCGCGGAAACTCTTGGTCGTCACGGATTTGCGTATCGTGGACGCAATTTCCTGCGGTGAAGGCCAGATATCCCTCAGATGAACCGCGTTCCCCTTCCTGTCGTGACCGATCGGTTCCTGCGTCAGATCGATATTCATCGATCCCGCCAGTGCATACGCAACGACAAGCATGGGGGAAGCGAGATAGTTGGCGCGCACCTGCGGGTGAACACGGCCTTCGAAATTGCGATTGCCGGACAACACGGCAGCCGCAACGAGATCTCCCTCCGTTACGGCCTGAGCAATCGGATCGGGCAGCGGTCCGGAATTGCCGATGCACGTCGTGCAACCATAACCCACCAGCGCGAACCCCAGCTTGTCCAAAGCTTTGTCGAGCCCCGACTTTGCGAGGTAATCCGTCACGACCTGGCTGCCGGGCGCGAGAGATGTTTTGACCCACGGCTTTGCCGCCAGTCCGCGCGCAATCGCATTCTTTGCCAGCAGACCCGCGCCAATCATAACGCCCGGATTGGAGGTATTTGTGCATGAGGTGATGGCTGCGATCACCACGTCGCCATGTCCCAGGGAGTAGTCCGCACCGGAAACCTCTGCACGGCGGTCGGCTTCATCGCCTTTGTGAAATTCGCCGCGCAACGCTTCAGCAAACTCGTTCGCCGCCCTGTCGAGGGGCACACGATCCTGTGGCCGTTTGGGACCGGCGAGGCTCGGTTCTACCGTTGCGAGATCCAGTTCAAGCGAATCCGTGAATTCCGGCTCCGCACTCCTTGGTCCGCGAAACAGGCCTTGTGTTTTTGCGTATTTCTCGACAAGCGCGATGCGCGCCGGCTTGCGGCCGGTCGCTTTCAAATAACGAAGTGTCTCCGCATCGATCGGAAAGAATCCGCAAGTCGCGCCATATTCCGGCGCCATATTGGCGATGGTGGCGCGATCTTCGAGTGCCATTTCATCGAGACCGGGGCCGTAGAACTCGACGAATTTTCCCACCACGCCTTTCCTGCGCAGCATTTCTGTCACGGTCAGCACCAGATCGGTGGCCGTTACCCCCGCGCGCAGCCCGCCCGTCACGCGAAACCCGATGACTTCCGGAATCAACATCGAGATGGGCTGACCAAGCATAGCTGCTTCGGCCTCGATTCCGCCGACACCCCAGCCAAGAACCGCCAGCCCGTTGATCATCGTCGTATGACTGTCTGTTCCGACCAGCGTGTCGGGGAAAGCCTGCGTCTCCGTCCTCCCGGACTTGCCCTTCGCCGTCCGTGTCCAGACCGTTTGTCCGAGATATTCCAGGTTGACCTGATGACAAATACCGGTTCCCGGCGGAACGACACGAAAATTCGCGAAAGCCTGCTGGCCCCAGCGCAGGAATCCGTAGCGCTCGAGATTGCGCTGATATTCGATGGCAACGTTCTTCTTGAACGAATCCTTGCGGCCGAAATTATCGACCATGACCGAATGATCGATCACAAGATCCACTTCGGCGAGCGGATTAATTCTTTCGGGATCGCCGCCGAGCGCTTCCATCGCATCACGCATGGCCGCAAGGTCGACCACGGCCGGCACACCAGTCAGATCCTGCATCAGAACGCGCGCCGGACGGAAAGCAATTTCGCGGTCGGATCGCCTTTTCTCAAGCCAGCCCACAACAGCCCGAATGTCGTCGGCTGTCACGCTTGATCCGTCTTCGTGCCGCAAAAGGTTTTCGAGCAGCACTTTAAGCGAATTCGGCAATCGCGAAACGCCGGCAAGGCCATTCTTTTCTGCGGCCGCGAGGCTGAAGAATACATAGGATTTTCCGCCGACGCTCATCGTCTTGCGGCACTTGAAAGTATCGGGATGCGTCACGGGAGATACTCGCGCGAAACGGCGGTCGTGGTTTAGTGACCTTCGTCCGGCCTGTCATGCTTTTTCTGACGGGGTCGCCTTACGTGCGGTTTCTCGCATAGAGCGCGCTTCGGATTAAGCAGCCGTGAGTCTCCGGAAGTCATGCTGCGAACACGATGATGTGACCAATGGCGCGCTGACGGTCGCCAGACCCGCGCGACCATTCGACCAATATTGGGGCGAATGGTGAACGTTCTAGCCCGGCGGCCTCGCCGCCAGCAAGCGTTGCGCAAAATGCGGAAGATGCCCGGCGGGGTGAGCGGTTAACCCTTTCGGCGCCACAGCCGGTTGGACGTGCAACGCCGGCGCGAGTTCGCAGGCTCCCCGCAAATACGTCCCGCACCATCGGCAGGCCTGACGATTTGGCGGCTCCTGACCGGTCGGATACAGCTGTTCGCGATCCATAATATTGCCCGATTCACAACGCATCATCCCAGCAATGGAAAAATCCGCCGGACAAAAAAGGCGGATCGGTGAAGTGCGATGATGGCGAGGGTCTTGGCTATTTTGTTGTTCGGTGCGGCGATGTTGCCGTCCCTTGCAGCTGCGCAAAGCGCCGAACCGCGAGAGGTTCTCGAGGCGCGCTTTTCCTCCGATCGCCTCGGGCACATCGAATCCGGAACCTACATGGCCGGCGATCGTGTCTCGTTTGCGCTGGATTCGACCGGTACAAATTATCTTCTTAGTTTCGATGGCACGCCGGAAATCTTTGTCCTGCATTCGGACAGCGCGCCGTTGGGTGGCCGCGTGCTGAAATATGATTCCGGTGAGACGGCGCTGCAGGCGTCGGGATGGGGTGCGTTGACGCTCTACACCGATACGGCGCCCGGTGGCCTTCCGGCAGTGCGGACCGGTGATTTCAATGCCCCGGTGGCGAACGCGGTATCCTTGGACGAGATCCAGGGGGTGGCGACGGAAGATGCGGTTCAGCTCGGCGCGCTGCAGCATCTTTCGGTTTCCTTTGGTGCGGATTGGACCAGTCTCGCGGGCAATGCCCAGGCGCGCGCGATGGCCCTCGACGCCATGGAAAATGTCACGCGCGGTATCGAGCGTTTCTGCCGGTCCGCCCACGGTCGCGCAGCCTTTGCACACCGGATCACCACAGTCACGCTGGCACTGGCTGGGCGCGCCATCGTCACGCTCGAAGGCAAGACCCTGCTCGTCACATTCAACCCTGATCTGGGTTATGAAGGGCGGTCGTCGTCGCGATCGATCGCTTTTGCCCTCGGCACGCTTCTTTCCGCCGCAAAGAACCAGAGCTGATCCGAAGCAAGGGAGATTCCTTTTTTTGCCGGCTGGCGCTAAGGTTCGCGAGGGGCTGAAATTCCGGTGCCCGCGCCCCGTACAATTCGAACTGTATTGCCCGCGCCGGCGGTCCAAAGGGGCAGCTTTTGGACTGGCGCCCATTCGAGTGGATGAACATGACACCCCAAAATTCCGAAGCAGTTCGCAACCTGTCCTCCGGGAGCCCGGCGGCTAACGACTATGCCGCAGAGACTTCCGTCGCAGCCGCCTGCGGTATCCTGAAGTCGGCGCGACCCGATCTGGCGAGCTTCTGCGAAGAATTCTTTGCCGGCGCGCCGCCCGAAGATGTTGCACGATACGAACCCGCCTCTCTGGCCGCATTGGTGGAGCGCGTCTTCGAACGCTCGGCCGCGCGCGAACGCGGGACCACGCTGGTGGATATGTTCAGCCTCAGCGCTGCGCAGGGCGACCGGACCGCAAGCGAAACCGTGCTGCTCGCGGTCAACGATGACATGCCATTCCTGTTCGATTCGCTGGTAGCGGAACTTTCTGCGCAGGGCCTGCGCGCCCAGGCGCTTTTTCATCCGGTCATGCGTACGCAGCGCGACGCCCAGGGCACACGTACATCCGGCGGTGCGCCGATACGCGAAAGCGTCATCGTAGTAATTCTGGATCCCACGCTGGACGCGGCACGTCAGTCGGCGCTGGTCGACGCCGCACGCAATGTTTTCGAGCAGGTTGGTCTCGCCGTCCGCGACTGGCGGCGGATGCTCGATAAGCTCCACGAGTCGATCGCTGCGCTGAGAGAGCACCCGCCGCAAATACCGGCAGAATTGCTCGACGAAAGCGTCGCATTCCTCGAATGGCTGAGTGGGAATCATTTCACCTTTCTTGGCTGCCGGGACTATGCGTTTGGCGGGTCCGATGGCGATCGTATGGAGCCGATCGAGGAAAGCGGTCTTGGGCTTTTGTCCGATACCGGTGCGCGTGTCATCGGGCGCGGCGCGGATCACGCAAGCCTGTCGCCGGAGCTGCAGGCATTCCTTGCGCAGCCGGACCCTATTATAATTACCAAAGCGGCCGAGCGTTCCGCCGTGCACCGTCGTGTGCACATGGATTATATCGGTGTGAAAATCTATGACGCGAACGGCAAGCTTACGGGCGAGCGGCGCTTTGTCGGCCTCTTTACATCATCCGCGTATAACCGGCGGCCCAGCGACATCCCGCTGCTTCGTCTCAAGATAGCCCATATTCTCCGCCGTGCCGGGCTAGCCACCGACAGTCACGACGGCAAGGCGTTCGCGCATATTCTCGATACCTATCCGCGCGAAGAGCTTTTCCAGGCAGAGGAAGACGAAATCTTCTCGACCGCCATGGGCGTTTTGCGTCTGGGAGAGCGTCCAAAGGTTCGCGTGTTTCTGCGCTACGATCGTTACGACCGCTTCGTGTCGGCGCTCGTTTACGTACCGCGCGAGCGCTATGACAGCCATGCGCGGGAAAAGATTCACGAGCTTCTCGCGCGTGCTTTTAACGGAAGAATGTCCGCTGCGACACCAATGATCGATGACTCGCTGCTTGCGCGGGTTCATTTCATCATCGGACGCAATGCGGGTCCAAGACCGGAAGTCGATGAGCGGCAGCTCGAGGCGGATATTCGCGCCACGATACGCACCTGGGGCGACGGTTTCGTACAATCTCTCATCCGGGAATTTGGCGAAGCTGACGGATTGAGGCTCCTCCGTCGCCATGCTGGCGCATTTCCGGCGCGCTATCGCGATGCATTCTCGCCTGACGAAGCGGTGCACGATGTTTCCGAACTCGAGCGCCTCGTGCAATCGGGCAGTCCGGTTCGCGCACGCGTCTACCGAATGCCGCAAGATAGCGGCGGCGCCGTGTTGCGCTTGAAACTGTACGTGACGGGGCGCGAGATACCGCTGTCTGCTTCGCTGCCGATCTTCGAGAATCTGGGTTTCCGGGTGATTGCGGAGAACTCATATCCGGTCAGTTTGAGTGCCGGCCAGGGACGGGCGGCGGAATCCGCCATTCTCGATTTCTATATGGAGCGGGCGGACGGCGCGGCTGTTGAACTGGACCGCGTCAAAACCGGTCTCGAGGATGCCATTGATGCCGTCATCGCAGGGATGGCGGAAAATGACGGGTTCAACCGGCTGATCGTCATGGGCGGAATGCCATGGCGAGATATAATTATTTTGCGCGCGGCGGCGAAATTCCTGCGACAGGCCAGCTTCGCTTTCAGCCAGGATTACATGGAACAGGCGTTGGCGCGAAATTCCGGGATCGCGGCCTATCTGGTTCAACTCTTCCGCACCAATCACGATCCCGACCGGCAGGACAGAGAGGCAAACGCCGGGGATCTGCGCGAGCGAATCGAAGCGGCGCTGAACAACGTACCGAGCCTCGACGACGACCGAATCATTCGCCGTTTGCGCAATGTTGTGGATTGCGTGCTGCGGACAAATTTCTTCCAGCAGGATGCCGCCGGTAACAGTTCCGCCTGTCTTTCGTTCAAGCTCGACAGCCGCAAGCTTGACGAATTGCCGTTGCCCCGGCCGCTCTGCGAGATCTTTGTTTATTCGCCGGAGGTGGAGGGAACTCACCTGCGCTTTGGCCGCGTCGCTCGCGGCGGTATCCGCTGGTCCGACAGGCGGGAGGATTTCCGCACGGAAATACTGGGGCTCGTCAAAGCGCAGCAGGTGAAGAACGCGGTTATCGTCCCAGTTGGCGCCAAGGGCGGCTTCTTTCCGAAACAGCTTTCTGTAACGGCCGGTCGCGACCAGGCGCAGGCGATCGGCGTTGCCTGCTACAAATCGTTCATCAATGCCCTGCTGGACCTCACAGACAATATCGGACCGGATGGCAAGATCATTCCTCCGTCGCGCATGGTGCGCTACGACGAAGACGATCCTTATTTCGTTGTGGCAGCCGACAAGGGCACGGCGACCTTTTCCGATATTGCCAATGAATTGGCCGAAAGGCGCGGCTTCTGGCTGGGCGATGCTTTCGCCTCTGGCGGCAGCCACGGCTATGACCACAAAAAGATGGGAATCACGGCGAAGGGCGCGTGGGAAGCGGTCAAACGCCACTTCCGTGAGATGGGCCGCGACATTCGGAAAGAGCCCTTCACCTGTATCGGTGTGGGCGACATGTCGGGAGACGTTTTCGGCAACGGCATGCTGTTGTCGAAGCACACGAAACTTATTGCCGCCTTCGACCATCGTCATATCTTCGTCGATCCGAATCCGGATTGCGAGGCAAGCTGGAACGAACGCAAGCGGATGTTCGATCTGCCGCGTTCGAGCTGGGCGGATTACAACGCGACGCTGATCTCGCATGGCGGTGGGATATTTTCACGGACGGCCAAGGAACTGTCGATCTCGCCAGAGATGAAAGCGCTGACCGGACTTGGTGCGTCGCGGGTTTCTCCCAACGAACTGATAAAGGCGCTCCTCAAATCCGAAATCGATCTGCTCTGGTTTGGCGGCATCGGCACATTCATAAAAGCCACGAGCCAGAGCAATCTCGACGTCGGCGACCGGAGCAACGATGCCGTGCGGATCAACGGGGCCGAAGTCCGCGCCAAAGTTATCGGCGAAGGCGCCAATCTGGGGCTTACGCAGCCCGGCCGCATCGAATTTGCCAGCAAAGGCGGCCGACTCAACACCGACGCAATCGACAATTCTGCCGGTGTCGACACCTCCGACCACGAAGTGAATCTGAAGATACTGTTCAGTGGTCCACTGCGCCGCGCCGAGCTGTCGGCGGAAGCCCGCGATACTCTTCTGAATGCGATGACAGATGACGTTGCCACGCATGTGTTGCGTGACAATTACGACCAGACGCTCGCGCTTTCCGTGGCGCAGCTGCGCAGCAGCCGCGACTTCGATTCGCATTGCCGTTACATCCGCGATCTTGAGCGTCGAGGCCGGCTGGAACGGGCTGTCGAATTCCTGCCCGATGAAGATGAGTTGCATCGGCGTGCCCAGGCAAATCTTGGCCTGACGCGACCGGAACTCGCCGTTCTCCTCGCATACGCAAAGCTCGATCTTGATGCCCAGCTCATCACGAGCGACCTGCCCGACGAGACATTTTTTGCAGCCGAGCTTGCAGCCTATTTCCCTGCTTCCGCCGTGACACGTTTCCCCGATGAGTTGATCCATCATCGCCTTCGTCGCGAGATCATCGCAACCGTTCTCGCGAACAGGATTGTCAATCTTGCGGGCCCGGTTTTCATTCATCGCATTGAGGAAATCTCGAGTTCTCCTGCACCCCGGATCGCGCGTGCGCTTGTGATCGCCGTCGGTGCATTGGGGCTGGATACGCTGAAGTCCCGCATCGACAGCCTTGATGGGAAGTTGGCCGCATCCGTGCAGCTCGGTGCGTATAATGACATCGTGGAGCAGCTGCGCCGGCTCGGTCTGTGGTTTCTCGTCAATGTACCGGCCCGTGCTGATATCGGCGATACGATCAGCCGCTATCGCGCCGGCGTCGATTCGCTCAGAGGCCGGTTTTCGTCGCTGGTTTCCCCCTATGAAGCCCAGAGCACCGAGCGCCGCATTGCGGAGCTGCAGGAGTCCGGGGTGCCGCTCGATATTGCAGAGGATGTTGCCGTGCTGCCCCTCCTCGCGGGCGCACCGGAGATCGTTCTGCTTGCCGAGTCGCGCGCATTGCCGGTCGATCTGGTGGCCGGAGCCTATTTCGGCATGGGGGCGGCAGTAGGCCTCGACCGCTTGCGCGGTCTTGCCAATCGCATCACCGGTTATGAACACTGGGATCGCCTCGCCATTCGACGGATCGTGGACGATCTCTTCTCAGGCCAGCGTGTACTCGCTGCCGACGCATTGACGGCGTTCGATCCGTCAAAACACGGCGCAACGCGCGCCCAGGGCGCGGAAGCGGTCAAACGCTGGGAGGAATCAAATGCGGACACTCTGGCGCGAACGAAGAGTTTTCTCGCTGAACTTGAACGCGGTGGCGAATTGTCGATCGCGAAATTGACGCTTGCCAATTCCCAGATTCACGCACTTGCGGTGAAGTGATCAGGCGCAAACGAAATACGGAAAGCTCAACGATGCGAAAGCTGGCGATACTGCTGCTGTGTTCGGCATTGGCTGCCTGTGCCGGCGGCCGACAGGTTTCATCCGTGCCCCAGCAGGTTCCGCGCGTAGCACTTCCTCCGGCGCCTCCACCCGGCGAACCCGCGGATCTTGCGGGGCTCGGATCGGCACAACTGCGCGTGGCGCTCGGCGCCCCGGCCTTCGTCCGGAAAGATGGGAATGCCGAGATGTGGCGCTACGACAGCGCCAGCTGCAAGGCGTTTTTCTTTCTCTATCCTTATGGAAATGCGCTGCTTGTCCGCCATGTCGAAACTGTGCCGCGCGGCAACGCGATGGCAGCAGACGAATCCTGTCTGGAAACGCTCAGGCCGCGCTCGCAGCAATCTGTGTCGTGAACCAATGACGCCAAAATTGTGCTCCGGTATCGGGAGCAACGGCAGCGCCTGGTCGATAAATTATCTTGTCCGGGATTCAGATTGGTCGACGCTGCGCGTTTTCGGCGTGTAGCGGCAGAGATCGCTCACGACGCAATCAGGGCATTTCGGCGTGCGCGCGACGCAGATGTAGCGGCCATGCAGGACCAGCCAATGATGCGCGTGCAAACGGTACTTTTCCGGCACGATGGCCATCAGCTTGTCTTCAACCTCGCGCGGTGTCTTGCCGGGAGCGAGCCCGGTCCGGTTTGCGACGCGGAAAATATGCGTATCGACTGCGATAGTAGGTTCGCCGAACGCGACATTGAGAACTACATTCGCCGTTTTGCGTCCTACACCCGGAAGTTCTTCGAGCGCGGCCCGGTCATGAGGAACGCGGCCACCATGTTCGGCGACGAGTCGCTGCGAAAGGGCAATCACGTTTTTCGCCTTGTTGCGATAAAGACCGATCGTGCGGATAAACGCTGTCAGCCCGGCTTCGCCCAATTGCACCATCGTCTCCGGCGTATCTGCGACCTGAAACAGGCCTGCGGTCGCCTTGTTCACGCCCTTGTCTGTCGCCTGTGCGGAAAGAACGACCGCAACGAGCAGCGTAAACGGATTCACGTAGGCGAGTTCGGTCTTCGGCGAGGGCATCTGGCTCTTCAGGCGATCGAAGAACAGGGCAGCTTCGCGTTGCGAAAACATGCCGGATTTTTTTCGCCGGGTTGCGTTCATTTCATTGCTCATGGCCGGTAGGCTTGCGTCGGCAAGAATTGCAGTATCCGGTCGGCGCCGGAAGACAGGAACGCTGGTTTGCGATTGTTCGTTACCGGAGCGAGGGAAGGCCAGCATGGACCGCAAGAGCTTCCAGGTCATTGCAGTCGTCATCCTGACGGCATCGCTCGGTACGGGCTGCGGGATTATGACGGGGCGGCGAAGTTTTTCAGACCGGACTGGACAAGCTGCTCCTGAAACGCGTTCGGCAGGTGCCGAGATTGGAACTTCAAGCGGCGGAATCGCTGCGGCACAGGTCGATCCCTGTACCCTCAACATCGATAATCCGGTCTGGCGGGACCATGGGGGCCGGCCGGCTTATGAAAATCGCTGCGGGCATCCTCCTCCGTCCTGAAGAGTTTGGGAATCGTGACCGACACTTTCGCGTTCCGTACGACGTTGAGGCCGAACCCGCCGATGAGTCCGGCCGCGCTGAAGCTCGTAATCGCCATCGTCGCGACCCTGAATCTTGCTTTCGCCACCTGGTTCGTGATGCGCGGTGCATGGCCCGTCACGCCGTTCATGGGTGCTGATGTCGCGTTGCTGGCCTGGGCGCTTCATACAAGCCGAATAGCGGCGCGCCGGCGCGAAGAGCTCTGCATCACGCGCAGCAATCTGCGTCTTGATCGCATCCCGCCGCGCGGCAGCCCCACGCATGTGGAATTCAATCCCTACTGGGTGCGCGTCGAACTCGAGGAGCCGCCTCACAGCGCCAGCCGGCTTACCCTGCGCAGTCATGGTCGCGTCGAACAGATAGGTGCTTTCCTGCCGCCGGCTGAAAAGCAAAATGTGGCGCAGGCGCTGCGTGCCGCACTCTGGAACGCACGGGAAACGGGTTCCGAATTTTAGTCGGCGATGCCCAGAACGTGTGCCATCCCGTAGAGGCCGGGCTTTTGCGCCTGGCCCCACTTCGCCGCTGCTACAGCACCATTCGCGAATATCGCGCGGTCTTCCGCGATGTGACCAAGCACAATGCGCTCATGGGGTCCGGCAAGGATGACCTCGTGTTCGCCGACAACCGTGCCACCGCGAAGCGACGCAAACCCCACCGATCCAGTTTTGCGCGGCCCCATTTGGCCTGCGCGCGCGGCTTCGGTTTCCAGCGCCGCGGCGCGACCGCGCGCGGCTGCTTCGCCAAGAAGCAAGGCAGTCCCCGACGGCGCATCGGTTTTCATGCGGTGATGCATTTCCAGGATCTCGACGTCGAAATCGGGGAGGGCTTTCGCGGCGCGGGCGACGAGCGCGGCCAGCAGCGTTACCCCCATGCTCATATTGCCGGACTTCACGATCACGGATTCCCGCGCCAAAGCAGCAATACTGCGTTCGTCGTCGGCAGAAAATCCGGTCGTTCCGATCACGTGTACGATGTGTTTCTCGGCCGCAAGTGCAGCAAGTTCAAGCGAAACAGCCGGGCGGGTGAAATCAATCACCGCCTGGGCATTTGCGAGCGCGGCGCGCGCGTCTGAAGTAATGTCGACCTTCGCCGGCCCGTGCCCGCCCAATACGCCGCAGTCGGTTCCGAGATCGGGATGGCCCGCTGCTTCAATGGCGCCGGCCAGCCGGCAAGCGCCATCGGCGGCAATCGCGCGAATAAGCGCCTTGCCCATTCGGCCGGCAGCTCCAGCGACGACAATCCGAACCGCGCTCATCGTTCGGGAAATGATTCCATGGGTTCAGGAGCCGTTGTTGTCCGATCGGTCCGGAAAGGTCGGGGATCCCGCGTTCGATGCTTTCGCCACCGTCACCATGGCGGGCCGCAGCAGCCGGTCGGCGATCACATAACCTGTCTGGACGACACTGACGACGGAACCCGCTGCCTTGCCGTCGGCTGGGACTTCGGCGATCGCCTGGTGGAGATTTGGATCGAATCTCGCGCCTTCGGCTTCGATGGCCCGGATGCCATGCCGTTCCAGCGTTGCCGTAAGCTCGCGCTCCGTGGCTTCGACCCCATCAAGGACGGCTTTGACGCCTGACGCGGCCTCGGCCTGCACATCCGGCGAAAGATGCGACAGCGCACGGCGCAGATTGTCGCTCACATGCAGCAGGTCGCGCGCAAACCGGGTCACGGCATATTGCGATGCGTCGGTCTTGTCGCGCTCGGCACGGCGGCGGGTATTTTCGGTCTCCGCCAATGCGCGCAGGAGTCGTTCCTTCAGCTCGGCGACTTCGCTGCGGAGCGCCGTCGCCTCGTCAAGCTCCCCGCTGGCTTCGGTCTGGCCGGCGCCATCACCGGCTTCGATCTCATTGTCATTATCAGCCATGTCGTTCCTTCTGCCCTCAGGCGAGCAATCTTCCCACGATCTTCGCGGTGTGGTCCACCATCGGAATGATCCGGGCATAGTTCAAACGCGTCGGTCCCAAAACGCCGATCACACCGACCACATTTCCCTGAGCATTCGCGTAAGGCGCGGCGATGATCGACGAACCGGAAAGGCTGAACAGCCTGTTCTCGGAACCAATGAAAATGCGTACCCCGTCGCCGCGTGCTGCAAGTTCCAGCAGGCGGACGAGATCGTTCTTGCGCTCGATGTCTTCGAACAGCGTTCGCACGCGTTCGAGATCTGTTTGCGCGTCCACCTTGTCGAGCAGATGCGCTGTGCCGCGCACGATCAGGACTTTCTCCTCGGCGGTGCGTGCGGCACCCGATGGCTCCGCCAGTACCGCCAGCCCCTCGGCCACGATTTTCGCCGTCAGCGTATCAAGTTCCGCCCGTATGGTCTCCAGGTCCGCAGCGATCTCGGTACGCGCGGCATCCAGTGTTCGGCCCCTGAGGCGTGCGTTGAGGTAGTTGGAGGCTTCACCCAGGACTGAGACAGGCAATCCTTGCGGCGTCTCTATAACGCGGTTCTCGACCTGGCCGTCTTCCGATACGATAACGACCAGTGCACGCCCCGGCGCCACCGGCACGAACTCCACATGCTTGAGTGCGGAATCCTGCTTGGGCGCCACGACGAGACCTGCGCAGTGGGAGAGGCCTGACAGCATCATCGTGGCCTGTGTCAGGACATCCTCGACGCCTCGTCCGGTACGGTTGATTTTTGCCTCGATGGCGGCCCGTTCCTCCGGCGAAAGATCGCCGACCTCAAGCAACCCGTCGACGAACAGCCTGAGACCTTTATCGGTGGGTACGCGGCCGGCGCTGGTGTGCGGCGACCACAACAGCCCCATTGCCTCCAGGTCCGACATCACATTGCGGATTGAGGCCGGCGAAAGCGAATGCGGCAGGATTTGCGAGAGGGTGCGCGAACCCACGGGCTCGCCCGAAGCGAGGAACGCGTCGACCAGATGGCGAAAGACCTCGCGCGGCCGTTCGCCGAGTTCGTTCACCAGCAGTCGCGACTGCACCGTATCAACCGGACCTTGCTCCATGTCCAAGCTCTTGAAATGACAGTATAATTTTCCGGAAGAACGTCCGCGTTGCGCCCACCGGACAGCAAGGCTAGGTAGCGGCAGCCATCACAAACTTCAAGGGATGCCCATGCGGCCCAGCAAGCGCGCTGCCGACGAAATGCGAAAGATCACATTGGAGGCCAGCGTAGCCCGTCATGCAGAGGGATCATGCCTTGCCAGATTTGGCAACACGCATGTCCTGGTGACTGCCAGCCTGCAGGAACAGGTTCCACCTTTTCTCAAGGGTTCTGGCAAAGGCTGGGTGACGGCCGAATACGGCATGCTGCCCCGCTCGACCCATGAACGCATGCGGCGTGAGGCGGCTCAGGGAAAGCAGTCGGGCCGCACACTGGAGATACAGCGTCTGGTCGGTCGTTCGCTGCGTTCGATCGTCGATCTCACCGCGCTTCCGGAACGCCAGATCATCATCGATTGCGATGTGCTGCAGGCGGACGGCGGAACGCGAACGGCGTCCGTTACCGGCGGCTTCGTCGCGCTCAGCCAGTGCCTCGCATTCATGACCCAGACCGGCATGCTGAAAAAACCGGCACTCAGGGATCAGGTCGCGGCGGTGTCCTGCGGCGTGTGGCAGGGCAGCCCTGTTCTCGACCTGGATTACGACGAGGACTCTACGGCTGAAACCGATGCGAACTTCGTCATTACCGGCTCCGGCGGACTCGTGGAAGTGCAGGCGACGGCGGAAGGCGCGCCATTCTCGGAAGAGGCGCTTGGTGAGTTGCTCCGCCTGGCGCGCAAGGGCATCGCGGAGTTGATGGACTTGCAGCGGCGGGCCCTGGCGTGAAGCGGAAGCTTGTTCTCGCGACGCACAATCCCGGCAAGGTGCACGAGATTGGCGAACTCCTCGCGCCGCTTGGATTAGAGGTAATAAGCGCGGACGAGCTTGGTCTCCCCGAACCGGAGGAGACGGAAACAACCTTCGCGGGGAACGCAACACTGAAGGCTGGAGCCGCTGCAGTCGCATCGGGATGTATGGCTCTCGCTGATGATTCGGGTCTCGTTGTCGCCGCGCTCGATGGAGCGCCTGGAATTTACTCCGCTCGCTGGGCAGGTCCAAACAAAGACTTCGCAGCGGCGATGGCTCGCGTGGAACAAGAACTCACGACTTCAGGCACTGCGGATCGCTCTGCGAAGTTTGTTTGTGCGCTGGCATTGGCCCGGCCTGGAGAGGAGACCATCGTGTTCGAGGGAGAGGTTGCTGGCAGCCTCGTATTTCCCCCGCGCGGTAACAGGGGATTCGGCTACGATCCGATCTTTGTCGCCGAGGGAATGGATACGACATTTGGTGAACTGGCGCCTGCCCGCAAACATGCCATCAGCCACCGCGCCCGGGCTTTTGCGCAGCTGAAAGCATGGATCGAGAGTACGGGCGAAGTGGAATGACGGGGGAGCCATTCGGCATCTACATCCATTGGCCCTATTGCGCCGCAAAGTGCCCTTATTGTGATTTCAATTCACATGTGCGGACTGAAATAGCGGAAACCGCCTGGTCCGGAGCGATCGCGCGCGAGCTGGCCTATGTGGCAGACGAACTTGTCGCAACGCGTCTTCCCGTTACCTCCATATTTTTTGGCGGCGGTACACCATCCTTGATGAGCGGTCGCGCAGCGGGCGCGGTCCTTGACACCATTGCGCGCCATTGGCCACTGGCAGGAAATATCGAGATTACACTCGAAGCGAACCCGTCCAGCGTGGAGGCGGATCGTTTTTGTGATTATCGTATTGCAGGGATCAATCGTGTCTCACTGGGCGTCCAGTCGCTGAATGACAGTGACCTGAAGTTTCTTGGACGTATTCACAATGCGGCCGAGGCCCGCGCGGCAGTACGAATTGCAAAATCCGTGTTTGGCCGGGTTTCGGTCGATCTCATCTATGGTCGCCCCGAGCAGACGACCGCTCAATGGCGTGCCGAACTCGACGAAGTGATCGACCTTGGCACGGATCATTTGTCACTCTATCAGCTCATGATCGAAGAAAACACGCCCTTCGCCACGCTCGCGCGGTCCGGCGCCCTGAAACCGCTTGTCGATGACAGCGCGGCCGATCTCTATGAACTGACGCAGGAAATAACGGAGCGGGCCGGATTTCCCGCTTACGAAATTTCCAATCACGCGCGCCCCGGAAGTGAATGCCGTCATAATCTGCTTTATTGGCGATATGGCAGCTATGCGGGTGTGGGGCCCGGCGCCCATGGCAGACTGGAGCGAAAAGCAGGTCGCGTTGCGACCGCGACAGAACGGCTGCCGGAGCGCTGGCTCGCGCGCGTGCAGAACGACGGCCACGGTTTTTCGGAAATCAAGGAAATTTCGCATGACGAAGGAGCCCGCGAACATTTGCTGATGAATCTGCGCCTGACGGAAGGGCTTGATCTCGAAGCCTATCAACGCAGATGGTCCAGCAGGATAAACGCGGATACCATTGCCGCATTGGTCGCAAATGGCCTGCTTGAGCCGCGCGGCCCGCAACTCGCCGCCACGCCAAAAGGCCGGCTCGTACTCAACGCCGTGATTGCGGCGTTGGCATAACTTTGTCTGCTACGATCCTGATTCCTGGAACGTCCTGGGCGCCGGACTAATCACCGTGATCGCGCCCTCTGACTCGATCTTGAGAACGGCAAGCCCGCGTTCGGACGTGCCGTCGGGATTGAATCGGAAAATACCGTCGATGCCGGAAAAGCCGCTGGGATCGGTCAGGCTATCGAAAGTGAAGCGATGATAGGCAGGCCCGGAGGCCAGAAGCGCTGCAAGCGAAACGGCATCATAGGCGAGCGCGGAGAGCGCCGGCGGCTTGGCACCATAGGCGGCGCGATATTTCGTCTCATAACTGTGTTCTGCGTCGGGATCGGGGGCAGCAAACCAGCTACCCGCAAGGCTCGGCTCGCGCGCGGTTTCTGCATCGTCCCATAGTCCCGTGCCGAGATATTGGATTTTTCGACTTCCTGCGCCCTCTGCGGCCAGCGTCGAGGCAATGTCGCGCAGAAGTGTTCCGCCTTGCGCAATCAGGACCGCGTCGGCACCCGCATGAGCAATTCTGGTTGCGGGTGCGGTGATGTCGCCGGAAGCCGGCGCGAAGTTTTCCAGATCGGCAATCCGCGCGCCTGTCGCGGCAGCGATACCGGCACGAAACGCCTCCGTTACGCGGGCACCATAGGCCGTGCTTGGAACAAGGGCGGCGAATGCCGAATGGCCCTGTCCCGCGGCGTAGGAAATGATCCGCCGGACCTGATTTTCAGGCTGGAAGCTCAGCAGATAGACACCGTCGCCCGCAACTGCACGGTCGGTCGAAAAGGATATCAGCGGCACGCCATGGTCTCGCGTGACCGGCGCCACCGCCGATACTGACTGCGCAAACAGCGGGCCGATAATGATTTCTGCTCCTTCGGAAAGTAGGGTGCGGGCACCTGAAGCCGCTTCGCTTCCACCTCCGCCTTCGTCTGCCGTCATGAGGACCAGATTCCGCTTCCCGGAATCGAACAGCGCCATCTGCGCGGCTTTCAACATGGTCGAGGCAAGGAGGCGGGTTGATGCCGAGCCATTTGAAAAGGGCAGCAGCACACCTATACGCACGGGCGTGACCCCGGCGGGCAGATTGCCGAGCCGCATAAACCCGCCCTGTTCACCTGTCAGAGGATGGCGGGCGGTCGTCCCTGTGGGCTGAGGCTTCGGCGGAAGCGGCGCAATTTTTGGCGCCGGCGGCGGACCCGACATACAACCGTACAAAACGCCTATCGCCATAACCGAGGCGATTGCGCAAAGTCGGCGGAGGATATTGCGTGCCCCGGGGTATGCCTTCGGATTTTGTTTCATCGAACCGTGCGCCTGCGCTCTTCCAAGGGAAGGTAATGGACAAACCTAATCCGGCCTCCCGCCCGACGCCAAGCCCGCTCGGGCCGGGACTCTATGTGACAGCTACCCCGATCGGGAATGCCCGGGATATCACCCTTCGGGCCCTGGATGTCCTGCGTGCATGCGACGTGATCGCGGCGGAGGACACCCGGACGACTGCCAAACTGTTGGCGATCCACGCCATATCGCGGCCGCTCTTGGCGTACAACGATCACAATGCGCCTCGGATGCGGCCGGCAATTCTCAACCGCCTCGCGCGCGGCGACCGTGTGGCGCTGGTCAGCGACGCCGGAATGCCGCTGGTTTCCGATCCCGGCTACAAGCTCGTAAGGGCGGCGCTTGAAGCGGGGGAGAAGGTCCACGTCGCACCCGGTGCTTCGGCAGTACTGTCGGCTCTGGTGCTTTCCGCGCTACCCACGGACCGTTTTCTGTTTGCGGGTTTTCTGCCACCGACGGAAGCCGCGCGCCGCGCATCGCTTGAAGAACTGAAATCACTTCCCTGGAGCCTGATCTTCTTCGAGTCGCCGCAGCGATTGGCAGCGAGCCTGCGCGACATGTCCGACATACTTGGCGCAAGACCCGCAGCGGTGGCGCGGGAATTGACCAAGCTTCATGAAGAAATCCGGCGCGATGAACTCGGTGCCCTGGCGGAGTCCTATGCCGTTGGCACAGCACCGCGCGGCGAAATTACAGTGGTGGTGGGGCCTGCGCCTGAGGCTCTTCCCGATTGGGGGCGCGTGGACAAATTGCTTGATCGCGCGCTCGCTTTCATGCCTGTCCGGACAGCGGCGGAATTTGTTTCGGACGCGCTGAATCTGCCGCGACGGGGAGTCTACAATCGTGCGATCGCGCGCAAGAACGCACTCGACCGTGACGTATGAACAATCCCTGCTGCTGAAGCGGGCCGCCGAACGTCGCGGCAGGCGTGGCGAATTTCTTGCGATGCTTTTGCTCGTCGCGAAAGGGTATCGCATTCTCGGCCGCCGCGTTCGCACCCATGGCGGAGAAATCGACATGGTGGCGCGTTCGCTGCGCGGGATAGTCTGCTTTGTGGAGGTGAAAACCCGCAATTCGTTGCGCGAAGCGCAGCAGGCGATACGTCCGCGGCAGGAAATTCGCATTGCGCGCGCTGCCGAACTCTTCATCGCCCAGAGGCCGTGGCTTGCGCCGAAAGGCGTGCGCTTCGACACAATCATCGTGTCGGACCGCACCTGGCCCCGCCATCTGCGCGATGCTTGGCGACCCCGCGCCCGATAGGGCAATGTGATCTCGCATGCGTTTGCTGCCCGACGATCCGGTCAAATATCTGCATCAGCTGGGTGAAGCCGGCGATGCGGATCGTGATATTGCCGGCGCGGCGCTGATGTTGTCCGCGCTGGACAATCCCGGCCGCGACCTTGATCCTTATATCGCGCATCTGGCCGAGATCGCGGAGAACTCCCGGCTCCGGGCAAGCTTCGCCATGGATGCCGAAAGTGCCGGCGCAGCGCTCTCATCTGTCGTCAGCGGTTATTATGGCTACGACGGTGATCGGCTTGCTTACGATGATCCGCGCAACGCCGATCTCATTTCCGTGATCGACCGCCGGCGCGGCCTTCCTGTTGCGCTTGGTATTGTCTACTTGCATGCCATGCGCGCCGCGGGCTTCAGAGCGCTGGGGCTGACCTCGCCGGGCCATTTCCTGTTGCAGCTCGAAGTTCGGAGCAGCCACGTGCTCATCGATCCGTTCAATGGCGGCGCTGGCGTGGAGCGGGAACGCCTTGGTACGTATCCGAACATGCGAAGTGTTGGCGAAAACCCGGCGGACTCGTTCCAGCCGGTCGATGATGTCGACGTTCTCCTCCGCCTGGAGAACAATCAGAAAATCAGGGCGATGCAGGCGGGTGACGCAATACGGGCGCTGACGCTTACAAAGCGCATGGTATTGATCGCTCCAAAACGTGCCGAATTATGGGTCGATCTTGCGCAACTGCATGAAGGCGAGGGCGAATTGGCGGCCGCAAGAACCGCTTATGGCACCTGCCTCATGCTTGCCCAGCCTGGCGCCCCTCTGCACAACGAAGCAGCCCTTGGTCTCGAAGACCTCAAACGCAGGCTGAATTGAAGTGAAATCGATCGATTTTGTATAAGAACAACAGATGTAATGTTTTGCATTCACGGGTCTGACAAGCAATACGAATGACACGGAGTTCGATGTATGGCGCTCACTGTCGCAATCCAGATGGATCCTATCGCGCGAATCGATGTCAGCGGCGATTCGACTTTCGCATTGGCGCTGGAAGCGCAACAGCGGGGGCATGAACTCTTCTATTACGAACCGCGCGATCTTTCGTTCGAGGACGCGGCCGTCATCGCGCGGGTGCGGACGCTGACGGTGAGGCGCGAACAGGGCAATCATTTCACGTTGGGTGAGCCCAGCCGTTGCCGTCTCTCGCAAATGAAAATCGTACTCATGCGGCAGGATCCGCCATTCGATATGGCGTATATCACCGCGACCCATATCCTGGAGCGACTCGCGCCGGGCACGCTGGTGGTCAACGATCCGTTTCATGTCAGAAATGCGCCGGAAAAACTCTTCGTTACGCAATTTGCGGAGTTTATGCCACCGACATTGATTACAAGCGATCGCGAAGAAATCCGCGCATTTCGGGCTGAGCATCGCGACATTATCCTCAAGCCGCTATACGGCAATGGCGGCGCCGGCGTCTTCCGCGTGAGGGAAGGTGACGAGAATCTCGGCGCGCTGCTTGAAATGTTCACGCTGCTGTACCGCGAACCTGTCATCGTGCAGCGCTACATTCCCGAGGTCCGCAGCGGCGACAAACGCATCATCCTGGTAGATGGAGTTTTTGCGGGCGCCATCAATCGCGTACCGCAGGAAGGTGAAGCGCGTTCGAACATGCATGTCGGTGGCCGCGCTGAAGCGGCGGGTCTTACCGAACGCGAGCGGGACATTTGCGAGGCCCTCGGACCGGAACTGAAAAAGCGGGGGCTTCTGTTCACCGGCATTGATGTGATCGGCGCTTACCTCACCGAGGTAAACGTTACTTCGCCGACGGGCATCCAGGAAGTTCGGCGCTTCGGAGGCCCCGATATTGCAGCACTGATCTGGGACGCGATCGAAAGCCGGATTGCGGCCTGAAATCTCTACGCGCTGCACCGCACGGTGCTAAAGACGGCTGCGGCGGCGCCATTTGCACAATCGTGAAACAGCCGATGTTGTGTTCCGACTGAGACAGGCAATCAGAGCGAGCGGGTCGAGCTGGAAGACACTGTTCCGGCCGAGCCGCCTTGTGACGTACTCAGTCGCCTCATGAGTTCCTGCTCTTTCCGAAACGCATCCGGAATGCTTCCGTATTTGAGGGATTGAGTGCAGTCGTCGAGCGCTTTTTTCAGGAATCCCAGCTGCATATAGGCGTAGCAACGATTGTTATAAGCGACCGCCACCTGCGATTTTTCCGTCCTGTAGGGATCGTAGAGGAACGTGTATTTATTCAGGACGCGCACTGCCCCCTGATTGTCGTTGTGATTAAAATATATCATGGTCATGTCGACGGCGGCATAGGGAGAGAAGTAATTGTCGGCTTCGGCGACATTCGTCAGGTCAGCCAGGGCCTGCTGGGGTCGACCGGATTGATTGTAGGCCTCGCCGCGCCAGTATCGGGCATAGGCGTTATCGGTGCTGCTTATGGCGTCCGAACAGGATTGCACGGCTTCGTCATATTGCTTGAGTTCATAATACCCGTGACAGATGTAATTCTCGTCCCATTTGACGCCGAGCAGAACTGCGGCCTTCTCGAAAGCAATTTCGTCGACATATTGACGCTGGTTGGAGGCGCTTTGCGAAAGCTGTTCATAGATCGCTGCAAGCGCGATATCCCTCTCTTCTTCGCCGGGAAATTTTTCGCTTCGGGCGTCCGCCAAAGCTTCCTTGCGTTTCGCAACTTCGTTGTCATCGAAGCCTTTGTCGTGCCAGGACTGGGCAACCAATTCATCAACGATGTAGTCATTATGAGTCCGCTTATCCTCCACCAGCTGTGTGTCGCTGTGCATGCTGATGGCAGCGAGCTGCAGGACGGCGCCCGAATAGGCATCTGCTCCGTAGCTTCCCAACATGTCCGAAATGATATCGTACACTTCGCTGCCGAATTCGTATTTGTCGGTGTGGTCATAGAGCCGGAGCGCAGTTTGAGACTGTTGTTCGAGCCCGGATTGGACAGTCTTTTGCATATAAGCGCCGACGCACTGGGCAGTCTTGTCCGCATTGCCTTCCTGTGCGATGCAGTCCATTGAGGCGGTGCTGAGCAAATGACGATAGAGGCTCAGATAAAGCAGTTTGAGTGGCGAGAACTGCGGCGCGGGGCCGGCATATTTATCCACGAAGCGGTACATCTCCGGAACGGATCCGTTCCATCGCGGCTGAAGCGCGTCCAGCGTTATCTCGTAAAGCGGATAGTATGCGGGGTATCGTGCGATCGCCTGTTCGAACGCTGCCACGTAAGTCGGCGACATGCCGAATCCGTGCAGGATGCGGAGCTTCAGGTTAAAGCTGTAAGGATTATGGGCGTTGAAATCGATTGCCGCATTCACGTCGGTGAGCGCATTTTTCAGCTCATCTGCAAAGGCGGTCATGCGACCGGGATCGGTTTTTGCCGCGACACCCCGCCCGCGGGTCATCCACCCTGCATCGTATAAATATCTCGCGCGGAACAGGAACGGCAGTGCGCTGCGGTGGTCCTTTGTTACCCATTCGTCCAGACGGCGGCCGAACAGCGGCGTCGCTCCGGCGGACACGTCCTGGATGAAATCTTCGAAGGGATAATACCGCCAGTTCTCGATCCGGCTGTGGGACAGGACGTCAGCCGTGATCCGATCAGCCGTGTTGAAATCTCCCGCCACAATCGCATGCCGGACGTGAAGCGCTTTGTCGGAAGTGAGTTCCACGGCAGCCGGTTTGACGTCGAGTTCTGCAAGCCTCGCGTTGATTTGTGAATCAAATTCGTTCGCTTGGGAGCGGCCCGGGAGCAGAATAAAGCTCGCCAGCAAAAGCAGGCCGAGCGCGATCACCAGAGCTATCCCTGTTGCAAGCGCCGTCTTGCGCCTTGATGCCGTTTCATTCTCCCCGTCGCCGGGAAATTCACTGGACGCAGCCATGCGGTTCCTGCCTCAGGCATTTTGCGTACGGATCGAATTGATAGTATCTTCACGGTTGACGTTTTCTTAAAGGCTGAGGATCGTTCCGGCGGCGTGCGCGACGTCCAGCAATGAAACCGCACATCGAACCGTGCGGGCACATCCATTGGATCAGCTACATGACAAGTCTTCTCCTCAAGTTCATTGCTGGGATCCTTGGGACCATGTCCGGTATCTGCAACTGATGCCGCGTCTTCACTGCCTCTCCGCCTCACCGTAGTCCGATTAACGCGCCGCCTGTTGCGCCTCGCCGAGCACTGCGCTCGCTTGGTCGAGGCGGTCGCTATAAGCGTTGAGGACGTTTGCCGTGAGTGGGATATAGCGGGCGGCTTCATCGAAGCGCTCCTGCTCAATTCCCTCGCGCACGGCGGGCAGCGTCTTGGTGCCGTAACCGGTCAACGTGCCCGGCGCGTAGATGAGGTTCTTAAACCAGGGCCGCCCGGGCAGCCCCACATCGGCCGTCAGCGTCTGATCGATATTCTGCATCAGCGACTGAAGTTTCGCGAGACGATCGGCGGAAAGTGATGAACCATGTGCGGCGAGCGCATCGTCATATGCGGTGGCGCTCTTTGTCAGTCGTGCGACCGCGGAGTCGAGCGGCGTAAAGTCGAAGGGCGGGACGGGCTTCAGCGCCGCAGGATCGCCGAACGGCTTGGTCGGATCGGCGTTGAGTGCGAAGACATTGGCCTTGAGCAGCGCCGCCTGTTTCCCGGCCTTTTCGCGCTGGTCGTTTGCCAGTTTCTTGACCTCTTTCAGATATTGCGCGACTTCGCCCGCGAAGTCGGAAGCGCGCTGAAGCGGCAGGTCCGAATCCGCCGCCATCAGCACGGTGCGCCCGATCGTCTTCGCGAGCAGGGAATCGTAGACAAAGCCCGGATCGACAAAGCGGCTGTGATGCTCGAACGTATCGTAGCGCGAGTGATAGACGCCGCCCGCCTTGCCTTCGTCGCCATAAGCGAAGTCCAGCGCGGGGATGCCGAGATGCATGATGAAGCTGCCATAGTCGGAGCCCGATCCCAGCGCCGCAATGGGCAAATCGCGGGCGGGATCGGCAGCAAACGCGGCCACCGCTTTGGCATGATCCTTGTCTTCGCTATGTGAGTCGAAGGCGCCCAGACGCAGATGCGCGCGCATGCGTTCGCCGACCGAAACGTTCTTTTCGGGATCGGTCACGCTTTTTGTGACTGCATCGGCCAGTGCCTCGAAATCCTGGCTGCCTTCAATCGCAAGAATGCCGCGCGCGTTGCCGTCGGTGTTGATATACAAAACGGCCTTCTGTTTCAGCTCGTCGGCGTGGGTTTCCGCCCATTCGGTCGAGCCGATGAGCCCGGCCTCTTCGCCGTCCCAGCTCGTGTAAACGATGCTGCGTTTGGGCTTCCAGCCCTGGGCGGCAAGCGCACCCAATGCCTTGGCTTCCGCAATCAGCGCGACCTGGCCCGAGAGCGGGTCGCTCGCGCCAAACACCCAGCCGTCGCGATGATTGCCGCGCACCACCCATTCGTCCGGCAGGCTGCTGCCGTGCAAGGTCGCAACGACGTCATAGATCGGCTTCAGGCTCCAGTCGGATTTGATCGCGAGATGCACCATCTCTCCGCCGGGGCCCGTGTGATAGGTAATAGGCAGCGCGCCGCGCCACGATTCCGGCGCCACCTGCCCACCAATGGAAGCAAGCAGCGGCTGTGCATCGGCGTATGAAATCGGGATGGCCGGTATCCGCAGGATCACCGGGCTCTCGGAAACCGTGAGCCGCTTCGCATCCTTCGTCGCGCCCACGCCCGGCGTCAGCGGATCGCCACTGAACTGATAGCCTTCGACCGAGCCTCGCTGAATGCCGTGCGGCGGACGCATGGGACCGGCCGGATAGACGGCATCGTCGCCATAGCCATCGTCCTGCGGATCGGAATAGATGATACAGCCGATCGCGCCGTGCTCCAGCGCGAGTCGCGGCTTCAATCCGCGCCAGCCGTGACCGTAGCGCGCGATGACGATGCGGCCTTTCACCGACACGCCCAGTCGTTCGAGCGTGTCGTAATCTTCCTTCATGCCGTAATTCACATAGACGAGTTCGCCCTTCACATCGCCGTCGCCCTGATAGGCGAGATAGGCGGGCAGGGCGGCCTGCGTTGCCCGTGCGCTCGTGTCGCCGGGGATGGGCGGTTCCTGCAGCATTGCCTTGAACGGTCGCGGCGAGACCATCTCGAGCGATTCATGGATGGGCGTCGGATAGAGCGCGTAGAACGTCTCGATATGCGCGTCCCAGCCCCAGGACTTGAACTGCGCCAGCACCCATTCCGCATTCGCTTTGTCATGCGGAGAGCCGACATGATTGGGCTCCGAGGCAAGCATCTTCATCCAGTCGCGCAGTTCGTTGGGCTGGATGGAGGCGTCGAGCCGCGCAAAGAGCGCGGCATCCTCGGAATTCGCCGCATCGACCGTCGGCGATGTGGCGACAATGCAGGTTAGCGCGGTTGCGGCAAGCAGCAGGGTCCGGAGCATCGTTCCTCTCATAAATTGTTGTTGTTTTGCGGGACCATAGCATCCTGGGCCCTGCGCATGGGGGATGACAGCTATGCGCTCATGCGGCAGGGAGTCGCCGGGCCGCATTATGTGTGCACCATCGGCTTATTCGTAATGCTTTGCCTGCGGCCAGTATTTTGCGAGCGGCACTTTCATGCCGCGAAGGACATAGATCGGCTGGTTCGTTTCGTAGGGCATCGCATGAGGCGAATCGATGCGGCCGCCGATCCGCCACGAGCGGAACAGATCGGCATAATGCTTCGTGCTGCCGCCGAGGATGATCAGCACGCTGCCGTCATGGCCGTGCGGCCCCCAGAGATAATAATTATTATGGCCGCTGATTGCAGGCGGCAGACCAAGCCGCCGCCCGAACACGTCGATCGCCGCAGCCTCGCCGTAATTATTGCCGTAGAACACGGCGCGGGCACGCTCTGCCGGCGGCAGCGACCAATAAACCGCGGCGACATTCCGCGCCATCTCCTGCCAGCCGAACATATCGGCGTAATACTGCGGCAGCGCGCCGGTTTCCAGCTTTTCACCCACCGACGGCTTGATCCCTATTGCCTGTTGGTAGCGGATGAAATCGTCGATAGGCAGGATCGGCAAAGTAAGCGGAGCAGCAATCGCTCCCAAAACAACGATGGCTCCGGCGAACACGCCGCGTACGATGCTATTGGCGAACCATTGCCCGATACGCAGCGCGCCAAAGGCAAATAGCGCCGGATAGATCGCTGCCAGGTAATAGGGCTTGCCGTGAATGTGGTCGAACACAAGGAACAGGATGAGCCACGCAAACGCGACGGCGCGCGCCGCTGAAAACTGCGGACGGACAGCGCCCGCCCACAAGCCTGCGAACGCCACAAGCATCGCCAGCGGGCCCATCTGCAGGAATTGTTGTACAAGGAAGCCCAGTGGCGACATTGCGAGGTTCTTGCCGTTCGCGCCGGCTCTGCCGAGTTCGAGAAATGGCCAGCCATGCTCTGCCTGCCACCAGACGTTCGGCGCCATGATGACGGCTGTTATTAAGGCGCCCAGATAAACCCAGGGTCGGAGTAATGACTTGCGCAGCGGCGTGGTCAGCAGGCCGGGCGCCAGTGCGATCACGAAGAAGGCGACCAGATATTTCGTTTCCAGGCTGAAGCCCGCGACCGCGCCGAAGGCCAGCCACCAGCGCTCGTCGCCACGCCGTTCGATCTCTACGACAATCCAGATCAATGCCAGCCAGGTCAGTGGCTGGAACATATCGGTAATGAACAAAACGCCCTGGAGCAGGAACACCGGCGCGCAGAGCACGCACAGACCCGCAAGCCATTGGGCGAAGCGGCCGCCGCCAATGGCGCGCGAGAATTCCGCCGTCAGCGCTACAGTCGCCGCCATCATCAAAGAAGGCAGCAGGCGAAAACCCCAGAGGAAATCACCGAAGACGGCATGGGACCAGGACGCAAGCAACGGCACGATGGGCGGCTGATCGACATAGCCCCAGTCGGGCCGGTCCCCGCAGACAATGAAATAAAGTTCGTCGCGGAAGAAACCGTAATGACCATTGGCGAATGCATGCAGCGCCAGACTCGCCAGCGCCAGCACGAGAGATGGGTTTATGCGGCTAAGACCGGTTCTTCCCATACGTCCCGGCCTCCGGCAACAAGTGTGAAACGAGTTTGTTTCTCATATTGAAACCGGCGTGCACTCGTTTCGTGAAAATCATGCCATCGCTGCCCCCGGCAAAATCATGCAGAACCGTTTCCGCGCCGTCGCTTGCGCCGCTGAAGGCGTGAAGCACGGTCCCGGTGCCGTCGGGCGACAGCCTGAAAAAAAGGCCGCTATCATATTCGCCGCCATGGGCCGTGGCGCTGTAGAGATTACCCGCGCTGTCCATCAAAATACTTCCGACGGGCTCGCTGCCGTCCTGCTTGCCTTGAAGATATGAAGGACACGTTCATCTGCAGCGCGGGCTGGTCCCGCGGCGACAATTGCAACACCAGGCGCAACGCCCGACAATGCGCGCGTCATATCCTCCGCTTCCAGGCCGGAAGTTCCTATTGCAGAATGCTGCCCCGAACAGGCGTCCGGAGCAAGCCTTGACACTATTTGAACATTGCGAATTTACGATGCGGCGTTAAGGCTTCAGGCCTGCTGACGGACACCTGCGGGAGCAAGAAGAATGTCGAACACTTTCGGCACCGACATCATCATACAATCCGAAGACCCGGAGGCTGCCGCGCGGTTCTACGTCGAACAGCTCGGCTTCGAGATCACGGGCCGCGCCGCAAATCTCATCAGCATCCACGGACCGGACATCAATTTCTTCGTCGAACGCGGACCGAGGCTCGGACCGGTGTTCGAATTGCATGTCGGCGACGTCGCGGCTGCCAAGGCGCGGCTGCTGGCGCAGGGCTGCAAGGTGATAAAAGACGAACCCGGCTTTCCCCGCTGTTACATGCAGGACCCCCACGGCCTGATGTACAATCTCGCGCCTTAGGCGAGAGCAAGGCCTGCCTGGTGCAGCAATCCTCTTCCGCTGTGATCAGTTGGGCGCAATCATTTGCTTCGCGTCGCGCCCTTGATCTCGAACACCACGCCGCTGCCGTTGGAGCCCTTGTGGCCGGCGCCGCCGTAATAGGCGGAACCGAAGAGATTGCCTTTCTTGTCCATGAGCAATTCCGACACCGGCGTCTCGCCGTCCTTGCCGCGAAAGGCGTGCAGCAGGTTAAAGCCACCATCTGGCGTCATTCGGAACACGGTCCCGAAATTCCGGCGTCCGCCTGCCGAAGCGGTGCCATAGATATTTCCGTCGCGGCCCTGGATCAGAATTGCCGCCGGCGCACTGCCGTCCGTGTTTCCGGCGAAAGGATGAAGCACAGTCTCCGCCCCGTCGGCTGCCAGCTTGAAAATGACGCCGCAACCACCATCGCAATTGGTGCTGCCGCCGCCATATTCGGTCGTGCCGTAAAGATTGCCCGCCGGATCCAGCAGCAAGCCCGCCGCAGGATTGGCGCCGTCGCTGCCGCCGGCAAATGAATGCAGCACAGTCAGCGTTCCATCCGGCGCAAGCCTGTATGCCGTCCCGAAACCGTTGGCGCCGCCGCCCGATGTGGTGCCGTAGAGGTTGCCGGATGTGTCGGAAATGACCGACGCCAGCGCATAAAAGCCCTCGCCGGCCGAAAAGGCATGGAGCACGGACTCGCTTCCATCCGGGGCCAATTTGAAGATGACACCGCAGCCCGTCTGTAGGCAGGTGAAGTCTCCGCCCGCAACCGTTACGCCATACAGATTGCCCTGGCGGTCGCTGACGAGGTCGCCAATGGGCTGATAGCCGTCGCTGCTCCCCTGAAAGGAATAGAGCACCGACTCGGTGCCATCGGGCGCGAGCCTCACGACCGCGCCATACCCGTTTGCCCCGCCGATTGTCGCCGTTGCATAGAAATTGCCAGCCGCGTCCGGCAGCAGCCTGCCGCGCGGAAGGCCGCCATCGGGCGTGCTGGTGAAGTTATAAAGCTTGTTCTCGCTCCCGTCGGGTAGGATTTGAAAGATCGTACCCTTGTCACTTGTGCCGCCATAGGCGGTGACGCCGAAAAGATTGCCCGCCTTGTCGCGAACCAGGCCGCCCTGGGGATCCAACCCATCGCTTCCGTTGTCCAGGAAGGCGTAGAGCACCTTGAATTTCCCGGCCTGTGCGCCGCTCAAAGGGATAGCCAGGGACACCGCCGCAGCCGCGCTCAGCATCACGGTTTTGACCAGCCTGCTCGTCATGGCAACCTCCTTCGATGGCGTAGCAGAGCGCGGACTTGCGCGGTGCCTGCTGTCGATTTGCCGTGGCGTCGCGACTTGCGCATGACGCAATCGCGTCATGCGTCGAACGAATTTCCACGCGGAGATTGCGGGGGCGACGCAATAGTTTCAGTCGGAAGTGGAAGGATGGCGCTGTCCAGCCGTCGCACGGGTGTGTTGTTCAATTCTGTAGTTTATCCCTGGCATGGGCTTGATCCGGCGCCCGCCGATGCGGGACAATCGCAATATTGTCGTCGCGATCCGGCCTTAGCCGTCGCAGACGTGAAGCCATCATTCAGGTCACACATGAAGCTGATCTTTTCGAAAGTTTTTACGGCCCGCTCAACACGCCGGGCGGATGACCGTCCCGGCAATCCCGTTGTCGTGGAGGTGTTCGAGAACGAAGGACAGCGCTGGATCAAGGCGCTCCGTCTTGCGCCGATGCTTGGAATTTCGACTTACGCCATCCGCAACGCCTTGAAGGACAGGCCGGAGCTGCATGCCGCAGCTCACAACCAGCTGGCGAGCCTGGAAGGCGAGAGTGGCGGCCCGGTTCGCATGCTGACGATCGAAGGCGCACGCCGTCTGGCAGAAAGCATTCCCAAGAAAAGACGATTCGCCGTGAGGAAATTTCTGGACGAGACGGAGCGATACACCGGCGCCTGATGGGAATCCGCGGGCATTGCGGTCGCGGTTGAAATGGGCGGGTGCCGAATCTGTTCCGTTCATGTTGGCGCTCCGGTCGATGACCGAAAACAGCCGCGCCCATGACCCGCCCCGGAATGAACGTCAGTTCTCGCGCGACGAGAATGCCACCGGTTCAGGGTGCAGGCATGGCGTTGCGGTGACGGCGTATGGCCCGGAGTGCCGACAGGATTTCGAAATCGCCGTCGGGTTGGGGCTCGTACTGTTTCCTCCACCCCAATTCCGCAAACGTTCCTGTTTCGCGAGCGACTCGCCGAATAAAACCGATGGCGTGTTTCCGCCCTTTGCTGTGCAATTTCCAAGATTGAGATTGTTCGTTTCGCCCGTTGTTCCCTTGTGGGCTTCGCATTGCGGAGCGTCCGTCGTGCCGTCGGTCATGGCGATGCCGACTTTTATCTTTGTGCCGGGATTGAAATCGGCCTGCGAATCCGCGCCGGGGCCAAAGATATTGTATTCGATACCCTGCCAGTAACTGGCCAGATCGACGACATCGTCACTATTCGTTACGCTGTAGGCGTCGCTCTTCGTCACAAATTTGAGCGTATCGTTGCCGCCAGAAGCCGCCGAGGCGGTCAGCGTCAGGCTCTTGAGTTGTTTGACCGCCTGCAGGGGAACGTCCGTCGCGCCGCTGTTCATGACGCAATCGACGCCGGCCGAACCCCAGCCGTTCGGGCAGGTGTTGTTGTAGCCGAGCAGCCAGTACTGGATGAACACTTCGTTCAGCGGATTGGCGAAATAGGCGAATTGCTGCCAGACCCGGCAATTGGCCGGATTGGCCGCGCCATCGCAGGCCGGCGACCCGGATATGACGTTCGAATTGAGTTGAAGCGTATAGGCGTTGGCTTCGCCATCGCCGGTCTCTGTCTTCACTTTGACTCTGGGAAACGAGCCGGCACCTTTCGAGATGAGAGCCGGTGAGACAACGGCCTGATAATCGTTCCCGGCACCCACATTCGGGCTCTCGCCTGCTCCGGCCGGCCGCCTCAGAAGCAAATGCGGAGGAGCCGCACAGGTCACCCGCTTCCAGTTCAGACCCGGGTAATGCGCCGCATAACAGCCTGGGCCCGGCACTGTGGCCTGCGCAATTGCGGCGCGCCACGCCCCTTGTGGATCGGCGTGGGCTGTTGTGGCCAGACCGAAAAGACCTGCCGCCGAAAGCAGCAATTTCCCTGTCGTTCGTTTCATGTCGTTTCTCCCGACCGACCTTATCCCATTTCGGGCGTCGCTGCCGGAAGGGGGTTGAATGCCCCCTCCCGGCAGCCGATGAAATCTATTCCGAAGAAATAAACTCCAGCAGATCGGCGTTGATCAGATCCGCGTGGGTGGTCGGCATTCCGTGCGGCAGGCCCGGGTAGGATTTCAGCGTGCCATGCTTCAACAGCTTGACGGAGCGGGCGCCCGTCGTCAGGAAGGGGCAAATCTGGTCGTCCTCGCCGTGCATGACGAGAACCGGAACCTCGATTGCCGCAAGATCGTCATAGAACTCGGTTTCCGACAACACTCTCACGCACTCATAGTGCGCAATGGCGGCTCCCATCATACCCTGCCGCCACCAATTCTCGCGGATGCCTTCCGACACCACTGCACCGGGGCGATTGAAGCCGTAAAACGGAATGGTGATGTCTTTGTAAAATTGGGCGCGATGATAGGCTGTTCCGTCGCGTATGCCATCGACAACGTCCCTGGGAACGCCGTCCGGATTGCGTGCCGAGCGCATGAAAGTGGGCGGAATCGAACTGATGAGCACTGCTTTCGCCACACGCCCCTTGCCGTATCTGGCGACATACCTGGTGACCTCGCCGCCGCCTGTGGAATGACCGATATGGATGGCGTCCTTCAGATCGAGCGCCGCAGCTACTGCCTCAACATCGGCAGCGTAGGTGTCCATGTCGTGTCCCAGCGCAGTCTGGGTCGAACGGCCGTGGCCGCGGCGGTCATGCGCAATCACGCGATAGCCATGTTGCAGGAAAAACATCATCTGGGTGTCCCAATCATCGGCCGACAGCGGCCAGCCATGATGAAAAAACAGCGGCGTCCCGCTGCCCCAGTCCTTGTAGAATATTTCGGTTCCATCCCTGGTTGTCACCATCGGCATGTCATTGTTCCTTTGCAATATGCGGGCGCCATGCCCGCACGACGGAATTCTATGAAAGCGAAAGGAGTGCGTGTATCGTCGGAACCGACAATCTGCGGGGCACAAGTGACAAATGGCGATCTGGGATCCGCCTGCCGAACTGGCCATCCTGACATATGACGGCTGCGCGCAATCAACCGTGCACGGGCTGACCGAACTCTTTGCAGTTGCCACAAATTGCGCGCGCCGGCACATCGGCGTCAACGCGCCGATGCTCCGGGTAAGTCACTGGGCACCGAATGCAGATACTGTTTCCATCG
The DNA here is from genome assembly GCA_036269235.1 of Rhizomicrobium sp. Taxonomy (GTDB): domain Bacteria; phylum Pseudomonadota; class Alphaproteobacteria; order Micropepsales; family Micropepsaceae; genus Rhizomicrobium. Next base: position 53,975 of record DATASL010000015.1, on the reverse strand, counting down.
ACTGCGTATTCGATACACACACGGCACTCGCGCATCGGATCGTTGCCGCCATCGTTCCGGGAAGCTGGAAGGGCGAGCCCGATGCCGGGACAAAGAAACAGCTTGGCCGCTGGCTCGCGGAACGTCATCTCGCGGGGGCCACGCTTTGTTCCGTGTGCGGCGGCGCATTCATCCTGGCGGAGACGGGATTGCTGGCCGGCCGTTCGGCAACCACGCATTGGGATTTCACGGGGCAACTGGCGGAACGCTACCCCGACATAAGGGTCGACGAGAACAGGATCGTCGTCGAAGATGGTAATTTCATAACGGCGGGCGGGGTGCTCGCCTGGACGGATCTTGCCCTCAAACTGGTCGACAGACATCTTGGTCCGACTATCATGATCGAAACGGCGCGTTACATGCTCGCCGATCCTCCCGGGCGCGAACAACGTTATTACAGCAATTTCTCGCCGCGTCTGCATCACGGCGACGCTGCGATACTCAAGGTGCAGCATTGGCTGCAATCGCGGGCCGCAAGCCCTCCATCGATTTCGGAGATGGCGTCCGTCAGCGGCCTGGAAGACAGAACGTTTCTTCGGCGCTTTCAAAAGGCGACCGGTCATAAGCCTACCGAATACAGCCAGCGGCTCCGGGTAGGAAAGGCGCGCGAGATGCTGGAGTTCACCAACAGGTCCATCGATCTGATCGCAAGCTCGATCGGCTATGAAGACCCGGCTTCATTCCGGAAAGTATTCCTGCGCGTAGTCGGCATGTCGCCAAGCGCCTACCGGCGAAGATTTGCAGCAACCGGTTCCGGCGCGCCGCCTGCGAATCACGGAACGGCCGCGGTTTGACAGGCGCCAAAGCGGATCCAATGTTCTCATTAATGGATCAGTTATACCCGCGTTCATCATAGCGCAGGAACTATTGATATTAAGCACTGAGCGTCACCGAAATACCGGCCGATGACAGTCGGTTGACGATAACCTGGAGCGTGCCGGCGCCAGTCTCGCAGGCGCAAGGAATATCGAACCCCGCATTGGTGGTACCATGCGCCCGCCGGTGAGGTATTCGTTTGAAGAAATGGATAGACTATTTCCTCTTCGGGATTTGCAACGAGGTCGCCACTGCCTCGCCTGCCGGGTCAGTTCTTCGTGAGTTCGAAAACCGTGCCGTTTTTCGAACTGCCGCCGGCCGCTGTCGTGCCGTAAAGATTGCCTTGCGCATCCGCAATCAGGGCGCCTTCCGGGCCCTGTCCGTCGGTTCCGCCGGCGAATGCATGGAGCACTGTCTCCTTCCCGTTCGGCGTTACTTCGAAGACTGTGCCGCAGCCATGCGGACAGTTGCCGCCGCCGCCCCAGATCGTCGTACCGTAGAGATTGCCTTGCGAATCTGCGAGCAGGCCCGCGGCGGGAAAGATAGACAGCACCGAAAAATGGTCCAGAAGCGAGGCAGAAGCCACAGGATGCGACATGGGAAGCTCCGAATCATCGAAGCCTCCTATGAATCATAGTTCTTCAGCCAGAACCGCCCCGTTAACCCCAAGCGATTGCCCTGGATCCGCGCTTTGTTTCACTTGCAAATTCCGATCAAATCTGCTGCGGATGTTGGTAGTGTCCGGCGCTCCGCGAGGAGTGGTCGCGCGTTTTGTTCCTGTCGTTCGGGGTGATGTTCGCGGTGTGGACTCACACGCCGTTCCGGGCGGCCAATTCGCTGATAATCGCTGTTAAATTCGCTGTTATGTCGCTGCGCCGAAGCGGTCGCGGTAGCGGGAATCCATTCCTGCGACCGACATATAGATGAACACGTCGGTCGTGCCGAACTGACGATCGATCACCGCGCCGTCGCCGATCTGTGCGCCGGCACGCAGATAGCCCTTGATCAGCGGCGGGAGTGCGCGGCGCGCTTCGCGGACATCGATCGCCTCTTTCGGCATCCGGTTCATCGGTACGTAAAGATCGGGATGCGCCTGGACGCGCGTCGCCTCCGGCATCGAATGGTAGTGATAAAGATAGGACAGCGGCAGCGCCACGACATCGGCGTCCGTGCCTTGCAGCGAGGCGCAGCCGATCATGGTGTCGATCGAAAAGCGCGCGACGCACACCATCACCCCGCGCCACAGGAGCTGCATGGTGATCGGCTTGGCGCGGTAGGCCCTGAGCACACAGGAGCGCCCCAGTTCCAGCACACGGCCGCCGATGACGTCCGAAGCGAGGAGGCGGGAGATGTTGTATTCGCCCGAGGTGTAAAAGCCCCCGGCGCGGCGCGCATCCGCTTCCCGCATCAGCCGGTAGGTCCCGACCACAAGCGGCTGGCCCTCATCGTCCATGGTGGCGCGGTCGACCACCAGGACGTGATCGCAATATTCGTCGAAACGGTCGAAGTCGCGGCGATATTCCCGCATGGCGGGGCTCGGGATCGCCGACATCTCTTCGTAGAAGACCTCATAGCGAAGGCGCTGCGCCGCCTCTACCTCCGGCTCGGTCTCAGCCAGACGAACCTCGAGCGCCCCGGCAGCTGCCAGAACAGGCCATTGTTCGAGGACACCCTCAAACATGCCGGGTTCGTGCACGTTGACCAATGCGTCGCCACCTTCGCAAGCGAGATCCGCCGCCAAGCGAGCCCCGCATTTTGTGCCTCAGAATACCGGAGCGAGGCTCGCTCCGCAAACCTGCTTCGCCCAGGCCTGGGCGTTCAAGCCGTCGCCAGCCGCGATGTCGACTGCCTTGCCGCCAGGATCATGAACAGGATGATTGCCGGAATTCCCAGCAATCCCGCGCCCACGAAAAACAGCTGGTAGGCGCGCATCAGGCCGCCATGCGCCGCCATGCCCTCGATCAGGGGACCTGAGGTTCCCTTCAGCACCTTGCCCGTCCAGGTATAGACGGAGCTCAGCAGCGCATATTGCGTGGCGGTGTAGCCGAGGCTCGTCAGACTCGACATATAGGCGACCAGAGCCACGCCCGCGAAACTGATGCTGAAATTATCGGCGGCCATCACAGCGGCAAACACGGCCGGATCGGGATTAATCCCTGCCAGCAGCGAAAAAGCGGCGATGGATACGCCCTGGAGCAAGCCCCCGGCAATCAGCGCCCGCATATAACCGAAGCGCACCGCGCAGGCGCCTCCCGCCGCGATGCCGAGCAAGACGGCCGCTACTCCGACAGTGCCCCGCACCGCGCCCACGAAATCCTTTGTGAGCCCGATGTCGTGGTAGAAGGGATTGGTGATGGGGCCTCGGAGAAAGTCCGGCAGCCGGTACAGGCTGATCGCGGCAAGCATCAGCAGGGCGATCCAGCCATAGGTCCGGAAAAAAACAACGAACGGTCCCCAGACGGCGTCGAGAAAACCGCGCGCGGACCATAATGGCGCCTGGAGTGTCTTGCTGTCGATGACGCGATCGGCTTTTGCCGGTTCGGGAGCCAAAAGCGTGGCGCAGATACCGATAAGCATTGCGCCCGCACAAACAATATAAGACGGGCGCCAGCCAAGATGCGCTGCCGAGATCAGAATGAGCGCGTCGGTTGCGAGGAAGGCAATGCGATAGCCGAGCTGATACGCAGAAGTGAGAAGATTAAGTTCTTCCTCGGTTCCGGCGGTTTCGATTCGCCAGGCGTCAATCACCGTGTCCTGCGTGGCCGAAGCGAACGCGACCAGCAGAGCGAGCGCGCCGACTGTTACAAGGTTGTCCGCCCGGGTCTCGCCCGCCATCAGGAAAATGCCGACGGCAAGTATCACCTGTGAAAGCAGCATCCAGCTCCGCCGGCGCCCTAATCGTCCGAGAAGCGGCGGATTTGTGCGGTCGATCACGGGTGCCCAGAGGAATTTGAGCGAGTAGGCGAGGCCGACCCAGGAAATAAAGGTTATGGCGCCGAGCGAAGTACCAAGATCGCGGAGCCAGTAACCGAGCGTATTGCCGGTCAGAAGGAAAGGCAGACCGGATGAGAATCCAAGCGCCAGCATGACCAGCGCGCGCGGTTTGAAATAATCACGAAGCGGCGCGCGTTTGCGCGCGAGGTTCGTCATTCCGCCGCTTCGCGCGCGGGTTCGGGAACAAGCGTGGCAATCATCCTGTCGAGTTCGGCGGGCGAGATTGGTTTGCTCAGAAAGCCATCCATGCCCGCATCCTGACATGCCCGCCGGCCCGCATCCAGCACATCCGCTGTCAGCGCGACGATGGGTATGGACGCGCGGCCCGTGGCCGCCTCGGCAGACCGGATGCGCTGGGTGGCCTCAATCCCATCCATTCCCGGCATGTGAATGTCGGTGAACAGAATGTCGAAATCCGATTGCTGCAGAGCCGCGATTGCTTCTTTCCCGGACACCACTTCCGTCACCTGGTGGCCGCGCCGCTGCAGCAATTCCCTGATCAGAATGGCGTTGATGGGGTTGTCTTCTGCGAGAAGTATGCGCAGCCGCCGGTTTTCCTGCAGTCGCGTTGCCCCAGGGCCTGGTCTGTCTGTCGTGATTTTGACGGGTGTCTCACGAACTTCCATACCTGCAGTCCCACGGATTTGTGCAATGAGCGAGGCTTGACGCACAGGTTTCACGAGATAGGTCGCGAATCCCATGCCGCGCAGCAGGTCGAGCTTGCCGCGTGCGGCGGGCGTCAGCAACACGATTTCATGGCAGAGATGTACAGGCTGCGTCGGCAGATCGATCTCGGCGCCGGGACCGGCATCGATGAGTATCACATCCGGCGGATTCGCCACCGGCCGGCGCGAACCATGCGATGGAAGTAACGGAACGACGGTGCCGCCGGCGGCAACAATCTGCGCGGCGAGACCGTCGCGAAGGCCGACATTCCTCGTGACGACCGCTACGCGCGTATTGGCGAGCTTCTGATTTTCTTCGGCCGGAGGTGAAGCGAGAACGGGCGCCGGTATAGTGAACCAGAACGTGCTGCCGCCGCCATCGCGCGCTTCCACGCCGATTGTACCTCCCATCGCTTCAACGAGACGTTTGCTGATTGCCAGTCCGAGCCCCGTCCCTTCGAAACGGCGCGACTGGCTGGAGTCGACCTGCATGAATTCGCGGAAGATGTCGTCGCGCATGGTAGCGGGAACGCCGATTCCCGTATCGTGGATTTCGAACTGCAGTCTGTGGCGATCATGGTCTTGCGTTGTTGGCCGCACATCCAATCGCACGCCGCCCGTCTGTGTGAATTTCACGGCATTGCCGATGAGATTTGTGAGTATCTGCCGTGTCCGTTGGCCATCGATGCGGACCAGGGAGGGTGTGTCGGGTGCGATCACCGTTACAATTTCAATGCCTTTCTCGTGCGCCCGGGGCGCCAGCAATTCCGCCGTTGCCTCCACGACCGCACGCACATCGAATTCACCGGGCTCGATTTCGACGGTGCCGGATTCGATGCGCGAGAAATCGAGTATTTCGTCAATCAGCGAGAGCAGGGTTTCGCCGCATTCCTGAATCGCTTCGGAATAGGTTCTTTGCTCGGGAACCAGTCTGGTTTCCAACAATAGCCGTGCCATTCCAAGTACGCCGTTCATCGGGGTACGAATCTCGTGACTCATCGCAGCGAGAAAATCGGTCTTTGCGCGATTGGCGGCCTCGGCGCGGTCTCGCGCTTCCGTCAACGCATCCTCGAGCGCCTTGCGTTCGGTGATGTCCCGTCCAACGCTCTGGACCTCGATGAGACGCCCCGAAGTGTCGCGGACCGTGTAATCCTCCCACGAGATCCAGCGCCAGCCATAAACGGTACGTACCTGTTGGTCGTATCGCATGCGCTGCGACGCGATCTCCGGTCGCGCGAAGCTTTCGAATATCGGCGTGCGGCTTTCGGGATGCGGCTCGGGTGCGAAAGGTTGTCCGACGGCAAGTTCGGGATCAAGTCCGAAGAGACGGAAAAATGCATCATTGCCATAAGTCAGGCGACTGTCGGGCGATCTCCGGAAGATCGGATCGCCTTGCGCGTCGACAAGACCTTTGTAGCGCACTTCGCTTTCATGCAGTCGGCCGTTCACCGCCGAGAGAGTCTGCAGCGACACTTCCAGCTTCTCCGTGAGAGATTGCAGGGCCGACGCACTGGCCTCAAGTCGCCGGGCGCGCCGACGCTCGTTCACAAGAGCGAGGTAAAGTTGGAGCACCCCAAACACAGCCACCGCGCAGAGCAGGACTGTAGATCTCGTGGTCATGCCGTGATGGGTTACGGCCTCGATGGCAGCCAAACCGGCTGCTGCAAAAATCGTCAGGCCAAAAGCGGCGTAAACCGCACGCCGGATTGGCATGCCGCGCTCTCCCGGGTAGGGTGGATCGCTAGAATCGAGAATGGACGGTTGCGAAACGTTTAACTCAACGCCAAGCCGCGGTGCCGACCGGGTGGCCTTGCCGGCGCCCGGCCGTCACGGAACCTTCACATAAGTGTGGTGCACGTTTCACCCGGTACCCCGCTTATTGAGGCGATGGAATTCAGGAGTTTGCCGGATTTTGTGAGTGTGCCGGCGCCTTTGGAATCCTGCCTGGATGGCGTTCAATCCTGATTTCCGATGCAGCAAATGCCGAGGGCTGCGCAATTCATGGCCTATGCTGCTACGACCATGACCCAAACGCTTTCTCCATCGGCTGTCGCCCTGAAAAGGTTTGGCCGCAACGACGCCATCTTTCGCTGGGTCACCTTCGGCGCGGCGTGCCTTGTTCTGCTGGTCTTCGCTGGCCTGATCGCAGCGCTGGGCAACGGGGCCTGGCCGGCCCTTCGCATTTTTGGCGTCGGGTTTCTCAGCTCCACGGCGTGGAATCCTGTCACTGCGAAATTCGGCGCGTTGCCCGCGATCTATGGCACGCTCCTGACGTCGGCGCTCGCCATGCTGATCGCTGTGCCCGTCGGCCTCGGCATTGCAATTTTCCTGACGGAATTATGTCCGCGACCGTTGCGCAGACCGGTGGGGATCGCCGTGGAACTGCTCGCCGGCATACCTTCGATCATCTACGGCATCTGGGGATTATTTGTATTCGCGCCGTTTTTTCAGCAATTCGTCGAGCCCAAAGTCATCAGCCTCTTTGGTGGCGTCCCGGTTCTGTCGGACATATTTGCCGGTCCCCCCTATGGCATTGGCATATTCACCGCCTCATTGATCCTGTCGATCATGATTTTGCCATTCATCTCCGCTGTATCACGCGACGTTTTCGAGACCGTTCCAGCAATGCTGAAAGAGGCAGCGTACGGGCTGGGCTGCACGCGATGGGAAGTTACCTGGAACGTCGTGCTGCCCTTCGCCCGCACGGGTGTCGTCGGAGGCAGCATGCTCGCATTGGGGCGGGCACTCGGTGAAACGATGGCTGTTACATTTGTGATCGGCAATGCGCATGCAATCTCGCCATCACTGTTTGCGCCGGGCACGACAATATCGGCCACCATCGCCAACGAATTCACCGAAGCCGTCGGAGATATCTATGTCTCGTCGCTCATGGCCATTGGTCTCGTGCTGTTTGTCATCACATTTCTGGTGCTTGCGGCGGCGCAGCTCCTGCTGCGGGGTCTGGAAGCCCGCGCCGGCGGGCGAACCCAATGAACGCCGGCCTCTACACGCGCCGTCGTCTGCGCAACCGCATTTTCATCGCACTTTCTGTCGGTGCCGCCGCGTTCGGGATCGGCTGGCTGGCCCTGATACTCGGCGTGTTGACCGTCGAAGGCGCTTCGGGAATGAACGGAACGCTGTTCACGCAGATGACACCGCCGCCGGGCTCGAGTGGCGGCGTGGCAAATGCAATTTTCGGCAGTGTCGTCATGAGCGCGCTTGCGGTCGTCGTGGGCACGCCGATCGGGATTTTCGCCGGCACATGGCTTGCTGAGTATGGCCGTCACAGCCGGCTCGCCGCGTTCGTGCGCTTCGTCAACGACATATTGCTCAGTGCGCCATCGATTCTGGTCGGTCTGTTCATCTACGAGTTGTTTGTGGTCCGTATGGGCCATTTCTCGGCCATTGCCGGGGCTGCTGCGCTGGCTGTGATTGTCATCCCCGTTGTCGTGCGCACCACAGAGAACATGTTGTTGCTTGTACCAAATACGCTGCGCGAAGCGGCTGCGGCGCTCGGAACGCCTCGCAGCTTCATCGTTCGTACGGTGACCTGGCGGGCCGCACGCGCCGGAATCATCACCGGCGTTCTGCTCGCCATCGCCCGCATTTCAGGCGAGACGGCGCCGCTGCTGTTCACCGCATTTGGCAATCAGTTCTGGAGCAGCGACCTCAACGCGCCGATCGCGAGTCTTCCGGTGGTGATTTTCCAGTTTGCCAACTCGGCCTATGACGACTGGCATAAACTGGCGTGGGCGGCGGCACTGCTGATTACTTTTGCCGTGCTTTCACTGAGCATTCTGGCCCGCGCCTTCGAATCCAAGCGGATATCGCAATGAGTGAAAAGATTTCGTCTGACCTGCCGAGGCGGATCGATATCCGGAACCTGTCCTTTTATTACGGGCAGCATCTGGCACTGAAGGACATTACGGTGCCGTTGTACGACCGGAAAGTCACGGCGTTCATTGGTCCATCGGGCTGCGGAAAATCCACACTGCTGCGTGTGCTTAACCGCATCTACGAACTCTATCCCAATCAGCGTGCAACAGGACAGGTGGTCTTCGACGGAGAAAACATCCTCGAAGGCAATGGCGATGTGAATCTCCTGCGTGCAAGAATCGGAATGGTGTTTCAGAAGCCGACGCCGTTTCCGATGACCATCTACGACAATATCGCCTACGGCATCAGGCTCTTCGAACGCCTGCCAAAATCCGAACTCGATGGGCGGGTGGAAACGGCACTCAAACGTGCCGCCTTATGGAACGAAGTCAAAGACAAACTTCGTCAATCCGGACTCAGTCTTTCCGGCGGCCAACAGCAACGACTTTGTATTGCACGTTCCGTGGCGACCGGGCCCGAAGTGATTCTGCTCGACGAACCATGTTCGGCGCTGGATCCGATTTCGACGGCGAAGATCGAGGAACTGATCGACGAACTCGTCAGCGAGTACACCATCGTCATTGTGACCCACAACATGCAGCAGGCGTCGCGCGTCTCGGACTACACGGCCTTCATGTTCCTGGGCGAACTCGTCGAATTCGGAACCACGGAAAAGCTGTTCACCAGTCCGGCCGTCAAACGCACCGAGGAATACATAACCGGCCGCTTCGGCTGAACGGCCGGACCGTCCGGCGTAGTTGGCGCCGGAGCCGGGCTGCGTTACGCTCCATGACGCAGCGAAGGGGATGTCGCGATGAGAATTCTGCTGGCCGGCCTTGCAGGCGGCATCATGATGTTCGTCTGGACATCTATCGCGCATATGGCCTTGCCGTTGGGTCATATCGGGTTTTCGGGCATTCCTGATGAGGCGCCGGTCATGGCGGCGATGCAGAAGGCACTCGGCGACCGTCCTGGCCTCTATTTCTACCCATGGGTTGATCCGCGGAAAAGCGATGCCATGGCCGAAGTAACGGCCAAGCTTAAAACAAATCCGTCCGGCCTGTTGATCTATCGGCCGCCGGGCGGCGGCGGCATGACGGCATCGATGCTGATTGTCGAATTTGCGAAGGAGTTCGCGGTGTCGCTGATTGCCGCGTCCCTGCTGGCTCGCTCGATGCTCTCCGCTTATGCGGCGCGTGCCGGTTCCGTCGCGCTGATAGGTCTGGCCGCCACACTTACGACCAATGTGTCCTACTGGAACTGGTACCAATTCCCGACAGACTACACGCTGGCGTCGATGGCCACGGAGTTTGTCGGGTATCTCGCCGCCGGACTTGCGATCGCCGCCATTCTGCCGCGCAGACCGGGTTTCAGGCCAGCATGACGGTTAAAAGGTGCGGTATTCCTTCGTGCCGCACCCGCAAATCTGCGGCTGGCAAATCAGTGGCTGGTGCGCGCGTAAATCGCCCAGAGATGCGCGATCATATAATTGTTCGCATCGTCCTGCGGAACCGCATTGAACGCCTTGATCGCGGCGTCTTTCTGCCCGGCATCGAGATAGGCGATCCCAAGCTCGATCTGCGCGCCATTCTTGTCGGTCGGATTTTTCTGCATGCCCTGCTGGATCTCGGCGATGGCGTCCTGGGCTTTGCCGGCGCCGACCATTTCTTCGCCGAGATTTACGGCGGCGTCGCCCGTTCTGGCCTTGGCGGCCGCGGCGGTCTGCTTGGCCATATTCGCCTGGGTCGTGGCGTCCAGGCTCTTCGCCGCATTGAGAAGTTTTTGTGTGCGGTCGCCCGTGAGAACTTTGGCGTCCAATCCCTTCTGAACGAAGTTCGCAGATTCCGCCGCAGAGCCGAATTCCAGCGCCATTTCGGCCGCCGTGGTGTAATCGTCGGGTGTCTTCATCGTGCCGGTCCGAAGACGCAGACGATAAATATCAAGTGTCTGGCGATCCTTCAGGCCTTTGGCATTTCCCGCCACCTGAAGCAGGCTGTTCCAATATTCGGGCTTGGGATATTCGGTAACGAGCTTTTCCAGCGCAAAACGCATTGCCGCCGAATCGTTGCCCTTGTACGCCGCGCTATACATGAGATGCAGCGCATCCTCGCTCGGGTGAGCACCGGATGTCAGGCCCTTGAGATAAGCGATCGCCTGCTCCGCGCGGCCCGACAGGTAATAGGCTTGGGCCACGATGATCTGGTCCTGCGCGGTGAAGGCGCCGTATTTCTTGAGCAGGTCGACGTCTTCGCCGGTCACTGCGGAATAGCGCCCGGCGTTGTAATCGGCTGCGAATTTCGCGGCTGCCGCTGTGGCACTGCCCCCGCCGCCGCTGAAGTTGCCCGTCTTCGCGGCGATGAAACTCTTGGTCTCGGCGATCTTTTGCTCTTCGGCTGCCGTGAGGCCGCCGACGGATTCGGCCTGCCTTACCGCAGCGTTCGCTGCGCTCGCGTTACCCCTGCTGGCTTCCTGAATCGCGGCCTGGAGCGCCTTTCCAACCTGCGGACGCACGCCCGCGGCCTCGGCTATGGTCGGCGTAAGCACCATCAGACTGGAGACCGAACCGGTTGCCAGAAGTAGCGCGAGCGCGGCTGCTCGCAGGCTTGTTGAACTCATAACCTGATCTCTCCCGTGTCTGGTCTCCCGAGGGCACATTTCTCCCAACGCCAGGCAAGCTTGCGTGTTCCGCAGGCCGGCCGTCGCTGCTCGGGGCTATTGCATATATTGTTCTTCGCCGGTGAAGCCGATCTTCTTGACGCCGATACGCGACGCTTCGGCGAGCACCTTTGCGACCGTGTCGTACTTTGCCAGCCGGTTCGGACTGACGTGGATTTCGTCCTGGTTTTCCTGCTGCGCGATCTGCGTGAAGTAGGTATCAAGTCCTGGTACGCTGGATACCGTATTGCCGTCCCAGGTGATCGAGCCATCGAAGTCGATCGCGAGCGTATGCACGACTGGTTGCACCGCCGGCGGCGGAGTATTCGGATTGGGCATATTGAGCTTCACGGCGTGCGTCTGGATGGGAATCGTGATGATAAGCATCACGAGGAGAACGAGCATGACGTCGATGAGCGGCGTGGTGTTCATTTCCACCATCACCTCATTATCGCCGCCGCCCTGTCCGACATTCATTGCCATGGTAATTACCTTCGACCTTCGGTCTTATTGCTCGTCGTTGCGCGGTTCGGTGAGGAATCCGACCTTTTGAATGCCCGCCTGCTGGCAGGCAAGGATCACCTTGCCTATGCCCTGGAAGCGCGCATCCCTGTCGCCACGGATGTGGACCTCGGGCAGCGGATCGCCTTTCGCGAGCGCTGCCTTCAATGCGTCTGCAAAACGATCCTTCAACTCGCTGGCATCGATCGACTGGTTGTTCCAGTAGATGTCATCGTTCTTGTCGACCGCGATGACGATATTTTCCGGCTTGGTCTGCGTCGGGATGTTCCGCGCATTCGGAAGCTGCAGCGGAACCTGCTTTATCACGACCGGCACGGTGATGAGGAAGATGATCAGCAGCACCAGCATCACGTCGACAAGCGGCGTCGTGTTGATGGTCGTGTTCAGTTCCGCATCATCCGAGTCGGCGGAGTGGACGTTGATGGACATGCCCGTTCCTTCGTATCCGATCTGCTTCCGGCTTATCTCTTGCTGTTGGTGATGAGATAGGTCTGAAGATCGCTTGCGAAGCTGCGCAGCCGTTCATTGATGACCTTGTTGCGGCGCACGAGGTAATTGTAGCAGAGCACCGCAGGCACGGCGACGAACAGACCGATGGCTGTTGCGATCAGAGCTTCACCCACCGGACCCGCGACTTTGTCGATCGAGGCCTGACCGGCAACGCCGATCGAGATCAGCGCTTTCAGAATGCCCCAGACGGTACCGAACAGACCGATGAACGGCGCCACGGAACCCACCGAGGCGAGGAAGGCAATGCCGCCCTGCAGCCGGGAGTTCGCCTCTTCGAGCTGACGGTTCAGCGACATGCCGATCCAGTCGTTGAGATTGACGAGCCCCGTGCCCTGTCCGGAGGAGGCGCGCACACCGCTTTCGGCGACGCTGCGGAACAGGCTGTTCTTCGGCAGCTTGTCGATGCCTTCATTCAGGTTGGCCGAGCTCCAGAAGCGGCGCTCCACGACCTTGGAATGGCTGAGCACGCGGGACTGCTCCCAGAATTTCATGAAGAAGATGTACCATGTGCCCACCGACATGATGGCGAGGATGGCCACCACCGTTCTCACGACGAAGTCGCCGTTCTTGACGAAGGCGTACAGGCCGTAGGGATTGTCCGCGCTGTTGACGCCGGCGGATGCGGGTTTTGCCGGCGGTGCCGACGCATCTGGTGCAGCCGGTGCTGCAGCCTCTGTCGAGGCCGGTGCGGAGGCGTCGGGCGCTGCCGGCGTATTTGCGGCAGGCGGCGTCGCTGCATCCGGTGCAGGGTTGGCTGCCGGTGCGCTCGTCGCGGGCGGATTGGCGTTCTGCTGGGCAAGAACCTGTCCGACTCCAGCCGCGGACAGGAAGGCGACGGCAGCTGCAATCGCCAGATATTTCGAGGTCATGTTTCCGTTACTCCGTCATAAGCCGTTGATTGGGCAAGTTAAGGTCACTGATTATTGTTGTTGCCACACGATTTTTACTTCGGTCTGGGATGCTATGGCCTGTCCATTTTGCATGGCCGGCTTATAGGCACCCCAACTCCCGCTACTCACACACTTGACGGCAGCCTGGTCGAGCGAATCAAAACCGCTCGAATTTTCCACTTTTGCGTCAGTCACCTGGCCGTCAGCAGAAATCGTGAGTCGTACGAGCGTGGTGCCGTGCTGGTTCAGGCGCTGAGCAATCGGCGGATAATATCTGCTGTTACACTCATGCGCGGCTTTCAACGCGACCGGTGCGGAAATGCCCGCAGGTTTCGGCGGCGCTTCCACATGCGGCGGCGGTGGCGGTGGCGGGGTCGAGACTTTCGACTGAGACGAGATCGTTGGTCCCGACGACTCCTGCTGGATATTGATTTCCGGCGGCGGCACGAAGGGCGGCGGCGGCTTTTGAAGTTCTGGCGGCGGTGGTGGCGGCGGCGGTTTGTTCTGTTGCTTCGGAGGTATTACTTCCGCCTTGAACTCGGCCGGGAGCTTTGAAGCCAGATTTTGAATCAGTCCCGTTGCAAGTGCCCAAATCGCCACCACATGAAGCATCGCAACAAACCCGATGCTTATAAAGCGATGAGAAGAAGCTCTGCCGGGCTGAAACGGCCTTAGATCGTGTAGAGGTTGGTCCATTGTTCTAGCTTACCAGACAAAAGGAAACCCGGCGCACTCGCGCCGGGCGGTGTTGCGACGCTTCGAACTCACCCGTTGATCCCCATATGCCACCCGGGCAGCGGCATACCCATCCAATTCTGTCATATATGGTAATCATGGTTTTCCGGCGCGGTCCAGCCTTTCGATTCCAGTGAAGTTAATCCGCCAGGTGCAGGTCTGAGGCCTATTTGCGGGTAAATTCTCCTGCTTTTCGACACATCCCTACTGCTGTCTGCGACACCCGGCCGCTACCACACGTCACAGAAATGGCACGATCCGGTTGCTTGGACAGAAATTTGTGCAGCTTGGACTACAACGCCGGAAGCGACACTTCGGCCTCCAAACCTGCTTCTCCCAACCATGTTATATCAAGTTAGACGCGCGATGCCGCGTCTTTCCGCATACACAACAGCGTGATGGTCCGGGAATGTTCCGGAAGGCGGCGCGCGCGCACTCTGGCGAGCCGGCTCTGTCCGATTATTGCGACGCGAACGGCCGGTTCAGCCGGCCGAGATTTCCACGACGCCTTCGCTGCGCGCCAGCGCCAATTCCGTGTTGAGCAGCTGTGCGAGCTTATGGGTTAGGTAGGGCTGAATGCTGCGGCCATCGAGAGAGCCGGGCTGCTCGCCGCGCAGGGCCTGTTCCACGTCTTCGTGCACGCGTGCTCCCTGCCCTGTGGCACGAACCAGGAAGCCCGGGGCTGAGGAGTCTGTCGTGCTGGTCACCCGTACCCGGCCACCGCGCGGCAGGCAGTCGGCCGCGAGGAGTGCGGAGTTCATCAGAAGCTTCGCCCAGTCCTTGGGCCAGTTCACCGGAGCGGCTTCCCAGGTGATCTCCGTTTTGCTGCCCTCCAGAAGACCACAAACCGTACGGCCTACCTCGCTGAGATCGAGTTCCGCCCCGGCCGACCCGGCCGCCCCGAAGGCGATGCGCGCAAACTGCAGACGCGCGGCGGCGAGCGCCGCGCTGGATGTGATGAGCTTCAGCGCATCGGCCCGCATGGCGGCGTCGCGTTCTTCCTCGAGCACTTCGAGGCCGTTGACCACTGCGCCTACAGGGCTCACAAGGTCGTGGCACACGCGCGAGACAAGCAGGGCAGCAAAATCAAGTTCGCTCATTTTCCAAGTCTCTCGCGGCATATCTTGGTTGCCATTTCCTCACGATGCGCCGCTCGGCTTAAGGAAGGCTTAAGGGATACTATCCATGACGTCACGTCCGACGACCACTGCGCTGGAACTCGCAGCGATTGCCTGCCAGGCGGGAGAGATACTCCTTCGCCACTATGCGGCAGAAGACCTGGAGGCGCGGCGAAAGGAGGATCATTCTCCGGTTACCGACGCCGACGAAGAAGCCGAAGCGTTCATTCTGCGGGAACTTGGCAGTCGCCTGCCTGGTGCAGCCGTGATCGCCGAGGAAGAGGTGGCCGCCGGCCGCATCACCGTGATCGGCCGCCATTTTTTTTTGGTCGACCCGCTCGACGGAACCAAGGAATTCCTCAATCGGAACGGCGAATTCACGGTCAATATCGGCGAAATCGTCGACGGGCGTCCGACAAGAGGCGTTGTCTTCGCGCCGGCGAAGAATCGCCTGTTCCTGGGCGAGGAGGAGACTGGAGCCTTCGAACTGGTTACGGCCCCCGGTGTGCCGCCGGATTTCTCGCAACTCCGCCCGATTGAAGCACGGCATCCGGCTGCCGACGGACTTGTCGTGGTCGCGAGCCGTTCGCACAAGGACTACAAAACCGAGGAATATCTTGCCCGGTTTGCGGTGAAGGAATTCGTGAGCGCGGGATCGTCGCTCAAATTCTGCCTCGTGGCGGCCGGCGAAGCCGACATCTATCCGCGACTTGGCCGCACCATGGAGTGGGATACAGCCGCGGGGCACGCTGTCCTGGCGGCTGCGGGCGGAAGTGTTCGTACGATCGAGGAGCGGCCGTTCGTCTACGGTAAAACGGAGGACGGTTTCGCCAATCCGTTCTTTGTTGCCAGAGGGCGGAACTGACGCGAACGCTGTTCAGAAATCCTTGCCCTGGCGGCTCGAATAGAACAGCAGCGCCATAAGGCCGCCTCCGACCGCAAGGGTCACGACAACACCCAGTGTGAGGAACACCCAGCCGGCTGGTGAAATTCCGTTGCCGCCCACCTCACCCCAGGCGTGAATGCAGTACCAAACGGCTACAGCCAGAAGGACCAGCAACACGGCAATGGTGAACCAGCCCCAGCCGCTCAGGGCCCCGGATTTTTCAGAGAAATCCTGGTTTTTTTTGGGATCCTGCATCTGCCTTCTTTCCGTCACCAACTGCGCGTGGACTGAGGCTGAGAATCAGTCCGGCGCGACCGGAGCCCGCGTCCCCTGAATAACGCGCTGCCGGCACCTTGAGGAGGGCCCGATGAACCTGCCGCAAAGAATATCGGCAATTCTTTTCACTGCGATCGCTTTCGCACTGCTTGCAGCTCCGGCGCAGGCCTTGGACGACCAGACGTTTACGCAGAACGAAGTCGTGCAGGCGGCCTCGGGGTTCTTCGGGACCACCTCGGCAGCTGTGGCCAAGGCGATCGAACGTATCTTTGCCGAGCAGGGCCTGCCAGACGCCTATATCAAGGGCGACGAAGGCTCCGGCGCGTTTGTGGTCGGTCTTCGCTATGGCTCAGGCTGGCTGATTCGCAAAGGGCGCGAGCCGGTCAAAGTGTACTGGCAGGGCCCCTCGGTCGGTTTTGATATCGGCGGGAACGCTTCGAAGTGCTTCACGCTCGTCTACAATCTGCGCAGCGCGGATCGGCTGTTTCAGAAGTTCCCCGGCGTGGAAGGCAGTTACTATTTCATCGCGGGGATCGGAGTGAACTACCAGCGCGCGGACGGCATCACGCTGGCACCGATGCGCACCGGCGTAGGCCTGAGAGCCGGCGTGAACGCCGGCTACCTGACCTACACGCGCGAACAGTCCCTCAACCCGTTCTAATTGTCAGGACGCAGCAGCGGCTGTTTCTTCGCGCGTCCCTCCGCCGCCGGCCCCCCCGCCCAGTGCGGGCAGATAAAGCAGCAACGCGGCAGCGACGTAAGTCGATGAGAACGTGCCGACAAGTATGCCGAACAGAATTGCGGCACTAAACCCGAAGAGCTCCGAACCACCGAAAAACAGCAGGGGAAGCATGGTGAGCGCAGTCGCGGCCGAGACAAGCGTGGTTCGCGTCGCAATCTGGTTGGTCGAAAGATTGACCAGCTCGGGCAGTGGCATACGTTTGTATTTTCGCCTGTTCTCGCGAATTCGGTCGAACACCACGACCGTATCGTTGATCGAGTAACCGGCGAGCAGAAGAAGAGCCGCCACCGAATTCAGAGAGAATTCCATCTGGGTGAACGAGAACAGCCCCGCCGTGACGAATACGTCGTGGCCGGTCGCGATCAATGCGCCGACACCGTATTGCCACTCGAAGCGCACGGCGACGTAGATCGATATCAGCACGATGGCAAAAATAGTTGCCTTTACGCCGTCGGAAAACAGCTCCTGGCTGACTTTCGGTCCGACGACTTCAGCCCGGCGGAAGTTATATTCATGCCCCAGCCTGGCCTTGATGAGACTGGCGGCCGTTTCACCGGGATGCGCCGCGTCGGGCTGGAAGCGGATCAGCACGCAGGAATTCGCCGGCCTGTCGCATTCGCCGCCTCCGAAATACTGCAGCTGCGCTTCGGGGAATCCGAGGTGATCGATTTCGCTGCGCACCTTCGCGATCTCGATCGCGTGGGTGGCCTTTGCTTCGAGAAGGACGCCGCCCTTGAAATCGATACCGAGATTGAATCCCTGGATGGCGATGGAGACGATAGCCGCGAGCATCAGCAGCCCGTCGACGGCAAACGCATAATAGCGCCAGCCGATGAAATCGATATTGGTCTCGTCGGGCAGGAATTTCAGATGTCGCATGGAATCCGGTATCGCTCGTAGCGCGGCACACATAGCCGCAACGTTCCCCGCCGACAAGCGAGGGGGCAAATCCCGGTTATTTCCAGAATAAATCCGTGTGTTTCAGCGTCTTCCAGGCTTTCTCCAGCGCCGGCATCGAGCCGTTTTGCCGGTCGATATTCCAACGCTGCACCGCACCGGCTGCGGCCGCCAGGCAGGCCGAGTCCCCTGGCGCGATTTCTGTCAGGAGCCGAACTGTGACCTTGGCGTCGTTGATCGCGCCCAGGACCGCCTGAAGCTTTTTGCAGGCTTTGACGAAGCGATTCACATCTTTCCCCGGATAGAGTTCCGGCGTACTTTCGGCGGAGTAGCGCAATTTCTTGATGGATTTGCGCAAAGGATGAAGTTCAGCGGCCGACAGTCGGGAAAGATGACGTCCCCGCCGGCGTACCTTGTCATTCAGCCGGTCCAAAAAACCGGGAAGGGCATCGAAGGCCCGAAGCCTCGAAATTTGAATAGATTTCTCCGTCCACGGCCCTTCGCCGATCCACGCCAGCAGACCCAGCACCAGTTCGGCGGGCGCCTTGCTTTCGAGCATTTGGCGTACGGCGAGCCGGGCGGCAAGCCGCCGGATTTCAGCCACTTCACTCAGGGCGGCGATCCAATTGGGGGGAACATCGCTCTTGGCCGCCGCACAAAGCGTCCCATCAATGAAAACATCCCAATCGCGCGCGGCACCGAGGACCACGCCGAACTCTCGAATCGCATTCTCGAAGCGCTCTCGTGCGGGTTGCTCCAGACACGGCGAATAGAAGACGAGCATGCTGCGCACCCGGCGCAGCGCAACGTGCGCCTGGTGAACACCCTCAGGTGCTCCCGCCTGCGCCGCCGGAAGATTTGCCACGAAGCCCTGAAGCGCAGCTTCAATTGTACCGGCCATGGCTTCTTTCAATGAAGCGTGTTTCGGCACGGTCGCACCGCGAGATGTTCTCGCTGCCGGTCGGCGACCGGTGAACAACCGATAGCCCCGATCCGCCTTGCTCTCTATGCCGAGACGCAATGGATAGTGCGCAAGAAGCTCCAGTGCGATCCGGTAGGCGGGGCCGGCATGTCCATGTTTGAGTTCCAATTCGATTTCGTGGACCGCTTCCTCCCGATCGCCCGCTTTGACCACCCCTTCATCGATGGCAGCTTCGATTTCGCTTCCATACCGGATGACGTCAAAACGCTGACGCCGGATTTTCGTCACGATGCGTGGTTTCAGTCTGCAGACGTCGCCGTCGACACCTGAAGCGGCCAGCAATTGCCGTACCGGCGGGAACAGCAGCTCGTCGCCTTGCAGATTCCATTCCCATTCGTTGCGCCGAAACGCCAATGCCGACCCTGCAGGTGTCTGCTTCAGTGTTTGCACGACATGACCGTCGCTCTTGCGCGTGCGCAGGCTGAAGCCATGGCGGTGAAGCAAGAGATCATCCGTATCGTAGTAGGTAGTCAGCTCGTTGCGCTCTCGTCCCCGGCGCGTGGCATTGGCGAAGTGCCGTTTGATACCTTCGGCCCCATCGGCCCGGAAGACGAGCTTGATCTCGGTTTCTGTCGGGATCGCAGCCAAGTGATTTCCAGCCGAGAGTTCGCCAGGACTCGAACTCCGGCCGATCGGGCTCGTTCCGGACCCACAATGATTATGATAGCGCGGGCAGGATTTGCCCGGTCAAGGGATTATTGCGGCGGCTGGGGAAGATACCATCTCGTACTGATAATGGCTGAAAGGGGCCCGGCGAAAGTGATTGCCGCCCAGAAGTCCGTTTGCGGCACGCGGACAACATCGCCCGGATGGATTTTGGTTGTCGCATCCGCTGCGAGGCGGACTTCTTCTTTGTTTCCGTAGCGGCGAACATACACCCATGAATCGCTCGCCTTGACCGTGTAGCCGCCGCCCAGGGCAACTGCATTGAGCGCAGACATGTCGTTCACATAGGAATATTGGCCCGGCTTGTTGATTTCGCCGATGATGTAGAAAGGGCGGTAGTCGGTGACTTCGACGCTGACGCGTGGCTGCTTCAGATAGCCATTTGCCAGTGCTGCCGAGATTTGTGCCTCCAGATTGCGGGGTGAAAGGCCGGCCGCTTTCAATTGCCCAATCAGCGGAAGACGTATGAAGCCGCTGTCGTCGATCTGGAATTGGCCCCCGAGGTCGTCTTCGCCGAATACGATAACGCGAACCTTGTCTCCGGTGTCGAGCTTGTAAGCCGTATCGCCGCCGGTAGATCCCCATGCGTCTTCCTGGAGCGCCGGCGCCCCGGCAGCGTGACCATTCAAGTGCATGAGGCAAAAGGAAAAGCCGGCAACAAGCGCCACGAGGTGCAGAAACTGCCGCAGAAAGTTCGCTCTGTTCGCCATATTCCCACTGTAGTTTCAGTGGGTTGACGAATTCCTACTTGATTGCAGCGTTTACGGCGATAATTCCGTAACCGATGCGCAAAGGCTGCGCCCCGGGCGTCGAAGGCCACACAAACGATTTCGTGCCCAGGACCTTGAGACCCGGAAGTCTGCCCAGCGAGGCGGGAGGACTATCATTTTTTTGAACACGCCAGAGCACCAGCGCGCCTTGCCGCGCTACGCGATTGGGCGTGATCCAGGGCGATTTGACAAAGCTGGCGTCGATCCAGACCGAGGGGCGTGGGCGCGCGTCCATCGCGACGAGTCCTGCGAGCCAGCCATCGGCGGCCACGATCTGCAGGGGAAGGTGCTCCCGGTTCTCCCATGCTGCAGTGAAGCTTTGCGCAAGGCCCTGCGCTGGCCACTGGATGCGGGATGGTCTGTTCTTCCATTGCGGAACAAACACATTGGTGAGGAGGTAGCCGCACAGTCCAATTCCAAACACGGCAATGAGGCAATAGGCCAGCCGCGGCAGAGCCGCGAATTCGCGTCGCTCGCGCCCCGCTTCGACGACAATCAGGCCCGTAAGATTCCACATGGGTGCGCCCCACATATCGCGCGCACCCAGCCCGGTGATCAGCGAAATCAACGATGTGAGAAGGGGAGGTGTCAGCGTAAGCCAGAGGAGAAAACTCAGTTGTTCGCTGCGCGCGACCTGTTTGCCATTGAGCGGCAGCAGTCCGGCAATTGCGGCAACGATCAATGCCGGCGCGATATCGACAGCCTGGGCCAGCAGGAATTTGCAGGGGGCGACAACGCGCCCTGTGATGGATGCGGCGTGGCCGGCACGCCCCACGGCATAGC
Source organism: Rhizomicrobium sp. (assembly GCA_036269235.1). GTDB lineage: Bacteria > Pseudomonadota > Alphaproteobacteria > Micropepsales > Micropepsaceae > Rhizomicrobium. The sequence goes on along the minus strand of DATASL010000015.1, from coordinate 33,153 downwards.
GCAATGTGGGAAATCCCGACTGGAACAGCCACACGAGATGGAATGACAGCACCGCAAGGCAAACAAGAATTGCGAGATAGGGACCGCTTGTCAGCAGCACCTTGCGCCCGCTGCGTGTCGAAATACTATGGGCGATGATGGCGATGAGAAGGACAGCCGTCGAATATTTTGAAAGCAGTCCAAGACCAGCCGCGACGCCAAGGGCAATCCACCATCGCGTCGCCCCCGATTTCCAGGATTTGTAGTAGAAATAGCTTGCCGCCGCCCACAGCGGCATCTGGGCGACGTTGTGATTGAATTCGGGCGTTGGAATGGAGAAATAATAAACTCCGGCCAGCAGCAGCGCGCCGACGGCCGCCCATCGCGTCGGCATAAAAGAGCGGCCGAGCAGAAAAACGAACAGATAGGTCAGAGCGACGGCCACCTGGCTGAGCAGGTAGGGTCCGACCATTCCAAAGGCATCGAAAAACGTCTCGGCGGCCCATGAAGGCAGGGGCGGATGTTTATAATAGCCCCATTGCCATTCGTGCCCCCAAGCGAGCCCGTCGCTCACAACGTCGAGCGGCAGGCTCGATGAAAACAGCCACGGTATCAGGGTCCAGAAGACGAGCTGACAGCTGACGAGCGCCGCGAGCCAGTATCCGGGCTCTGCGAGATGGCTTAAGCGGGAAGCGCGGATCAATTGTGAGTGCGTGGCGGAGAGTTGGGACATTTCCGCGGACAATATCGCGATCATGCCCCATTGCGCACGCCTGCATTATAGGCAGGCGTGCGCCAGGCTGACGATTATTGCGGCGGATTCTCGGGCTGCTCCTTCTTTTTCTTCGGAGGTTGCGGATTGCCCTGCTGATCGACCCGTGGTGCCTGCCTCGGCTGCGTAGCAGCAGGTCCGCCTGGCGGTCCACCGGTCGGTCCCGACGTGCCGGGCTGCCTTTGCGGACGCGGACGATCGCTGCCAGGACCCGTCGGGCCGCCAGGCGCGGCACCGTCCGGGGGCGGCGTGTTCGCTCCCGGCGCGGCTCCCTGGTCCGGCGCTGGTTGGCGACGCGGCCGTTCGCCGCTCGGCCCGGCGGCGCCTCCCGGCTGGCTGTTCGGTCCCGATGCGCCCGGCGGCCCATTGTCGGGCGAAGGTCCGCCATTCGGGCCTGTCATGCCGTTAGGTTTCTCGCGGCGCGGGCGTTCAGCGGTCGGCCCTGTTGCCCCACCCGGCTGGCCGGCCGGGCCAGTTGCACCTGGGGGGCCGTTGTCGGGCGAAGGTCCGGCATTCTGGCCGTTCGTGCCATTGGGTCTTTCGCGATGCGGACGTTCACTCGCCGGACCCGTGGGACCGCCGGGCTGACCATTAGACCCACCCATTTCACCGGGCTGGCCGGCATTGGGACGTTCTCCGCGCATTCGTTCGCCACCGGGGCCGCCCATTCCTCCCGGTCCGCCATTGGGTGGCGGCCCGGTATTGGGGCCGTTCATTTCACCCGGTCCTTGCCGGCCCGGAGGCCCTCCGTTTGGCCCCCGCATTCCCGCCGGCCCGGCACCCTCAGCGGGCGGTACCGGACCACGGAATTTGGCCCGTGTTTCGGGCGCGGCCACCGCGGCTTTGTTGAACAGATGCGCTGGTTGTCTGCCGGCTTTTGGCGGCGGCACCCGAGTCGATAGTTTCGCGACGACCCGCGGCGGCGGGGGTGGTGCACTGTTGGCGATTCCGTTGCCTCGCGGCGCTATCACGCGCATGCGCATCTGGACACGCTGTCCAACACCAATCGTCGCGACGAGGTTGGGGTGCCGAATCACAACGGACGCGCGCATCGCCGGAATGGGATGGCCGGCCGCGCGTTCGACGACTCGTACATCGACGCTTTTGTTCACCACATAATTGTTGACGACCGTGTAGTTGGTAATGTTCCGCGTCTGGTGGATGATGTTTACGACCTGAGCCGGATTGTTGATCACAACCGTGCGAAAATCTGGACGGGCGATGTCGCCGGCGCCGACAAACACCCAGTTCCTGGCAAACAGGTTTTCGTTGTATTGCGGGCCGTACCAGCGCGAATAGCCGTACATGCCGCCGATTTGACCCATGCCGAAGCGATACGAAACGCCGAGACCACCGAAGCCAATATCACCCTGACCGCCGAGGAAGGCCTCGTCGGGAGGCATCGGCATCCAGCCAATGTAACGGCCATTGGAACGCCAGACGACCCAGCCCGGACTCCATACATAACCAGGGATCCACAGCCAGCCATCGTCCGGGTCGTTCACCCATCGCCCGTAGTGAAAGGGGATATCGCCCCATGGATAAGTCGACTGCCAGTACCAGCCATATTCATCCGTGTAGACCCAGCGGCCGTCGTTCAGATATGGATGAAAGTCATACGAAACATCGCCGGGCTGCCACACAAGCCCCCAGCGATCACTGTAGAGCCAATAGCCATACGGGGCGAGCTGATCCGAAAAGTAGTCGAGGCTGATCCCGGAATCCCTCTGGTCCATGCCATACGTCTGGTCCGGCTGGGCAACAGCGGGTACGGCTGCCAAAACAAGTGCGATGGAAGAGAGGGCGGTGGTTAACAAAGCCGCAGTAACGATTCGGCGCATATCCTTCTCCTGTTTGCTGTAGCCGGATCAAGACTCCCCGAATCCGACCGTATCCAGTGGGCGTATGAAAGCGGCGATTTCTTGACACGTGCGTTGAATTTGGAAACCGCGTGCCGCCGGGAAAGCTCCCGATCATGTATCGGGCGCCGGTGGCAATTCCGCGGTCCTAGCCTTAACCTTTGCTGGTTGGCGCCTATATCTGATAGCTGAAGGGCCGACAGGCGCGGTTTCGGGGATAAGAATGCTGCAATTGGGCGATTTAACCGGCCTGACGTTCTGCTTTTTGGCAGTCATAGCGATGGGCTTTACGTTGGCCGCGGCCCTCGCTGTTGCGCCGGGACCGGTATCCATAACGCGCGAGCGTCGACGAAGCCGGGCGCCCGTTACGCTCCTGAAGCCGCTCCACCTCGCAGAGCCGGGCCTGGAAGAAAATCTGCGGACCTTTCTGCGTCAGGATTATGAAGGGCCGGTCCAGATCGTATTCGGGGCCAAGTCTTACTACGATCCGGCGTTGCGTATCGTCGCAAAACTGCAACGCGCCTATCCGGCCGCCGACATCAAGGTCGTTACCGACCCTCGCTATGGCGGTTCAAATCCGAAAGTGACCAATCTCATCAACATGGTCGCGCATGCCAAACACGAAATGCTTGTTGTCAGTGACAGCGATATTCGTGTCCGTCCCGATTATCTGCGCCAGATCGTTGCGGATCTGGAAGAGCCCGAGGTTGGTGCCGTAACCTGCCTGTATTCCGGAATGCCGCTCGGCAATATCTGGGCCAAACTCGCGGCGATGGCGATTGATTATCATTTTCTGCCCAATGCGCGTCTCGGCATCGCGTTGCGATTGACCGAACCATGCTTCGGTTCGACCATCGCCTTGCGGCGCAGCGTTCTGGACGAGGTCGGCGGTTTCGAATCTCTTTCGAACGTGTTGGCAGACGATTACGAACTCGGTCGGGCGATTCGCGAGAGGGGCTATCGTCTTTCGATTCCGGACACGCTCACCGTCGAACATGTCTGCAGTCAGAAGAGCGCGCTGGCGTTGTTTCGCCAGGAACTCAGGTGGGCGAAAACCAATCTGCTGCTCGCAAAAAGCGGCTATGCGGGCACCTTTCTTACCTATCCGCTGCCTCTTGCGCTGATTGCAATGCTGTTTCTCGGCTTCTCCGGCCTTACGCTCGCCGTTGCAGCGGGCGCATTGATGTCGCGCCTTTATCTGGTATTCCAAAGCGGGCGCGCTCTCGGTTTGCGCGGCAGGCATATATGGCTTCTTCCGTTCCGGGACGTGCTTTCCTTTGGGGTTTTTGTAGCTTCGTTCTTCGGAAGCACGGTCGTCTGGAAAGAGAACAAGTACATTGCCTGTCCGGATGGCGCCCTGGCACAACTTTAAGGTATCAGAGATGCTTCGAACGCTATTCCTTCAGGGTCCGTCCTTCGACGGTTTCGACGGCGGCGCCGGTTCGCGCTATCAGGCGAAGCGTGAAATACGCTCCTTCTGGTATCCGACCTGGCTTGCCCAGCCGGCAGCGCTGGTCGAGGGAAGCAGGCTCATCGATGCGCCACCGCACGATCTCTCGATTAACGACATTCTTCCCCTCGCGAAGGACTACGACCTTGTCGTCCTTCACACGTCGATGCCGTCATTCCAGTCGGACCGGAAGACGGTTGCTGCACTCAAAAGCGCCAATCCGGATTTGAAGGCGGGCTTTATCGGCGCAAAAGTCGCGGTCGACGCCGAAGGAAGCCTGAAGACCGCGCCGGAGCTCGATTTCGTGGCCCGCAACGAATTCGATTTCACCATCCTCGATGTGGCGAAGGAAATTCCGTGGAGTGACATTGCGGGGCTCAGCTATCGCAATGCGCAGGGTGTCATCGTTCACAATGAGGAGCGTGCCATCCTTGAAAACATGGACGCGCTACCTTTCGTGACACCGGTGTACAAACGCGATCTTCAGATCGAAAACTATTTCATCGGCTACCTGAAACATCCTTACATCTCGATCTATACGGGCCGCGGTTGCAAATCGCGCTGTACCTTCTGCCTCTGGCCGCAGACAGTCGGCGGTCACCGCTACCGCACCCGCAGCGTGGACCACGTCATCGAGGAAATCGCCTGGGCCAAGAATGCGTTTCCCCAGGTGAAGGAGTTTTTCTTCGACGACGACACCTTTACCGACAACCTGCCGCGCGCGGAAGCGATTGCGAAGGAATTGGGAAGGCTCGGTGTCGAGTGGTCGTGCAACGCCAAGGCCAATGTGCCGCGCGATTCACTGAAGGTGATGCGCGACAACGGCTTGCGTTTGCTGCTGGTCGGCTATGAGTCCGGCAATCAGCAAATCCTTCACAACATCAAGAAGGGCATGCGCGTCGAAGTTGCAGAGCGGTTCACGAGGGACTGCCACGATCTCGGTGTCACCATCCATGGCACCTTCATTCTCGGCTTGCCGGGAGAAACGATGGATACCATCGAGGAGACGGTCCGGTTCGCCAACCGTATCAATCCGCATACGATCCAGGTTTCTCTCGCTGCCCCTTATCCCGGCACATTCCTGCACAAACAGGCGGTGGAGAATGGCTGGCTCGATGCGGCAAACGCTGAACTGGTTGACGAACACGGTCTCCAGATTGCGCCGCTGCATTATCCGCATCTGAGCCACAAGCAAATTCACGACTCGCTTGAGGATTTCTACAAGCGCTTCTATTTCCGCTGGAACAAAATCGGCGACATCGTCGGCGAGATGGTACGCAGCCCGCAGATGATGAAGCGGCGTTTGCGTGAGGGTGTCGAGTTCTTCCAGTTCCTGCGGGAACGCCGCGAACACGCCGCATGACCGGTTCCACACTGGTCGTTCCGGATCTTACTTATCGCGCGGCCCGCGTTCCGCCTGGGGATCCGATTGTCATTGGCAGCGAGGCGCACAAGACGCTGTTCTGCCGAACCCTGCTCGATACGTTCAATCCTTACCGTCCGGCGGTACTTGATTGGCCGAAACTCGACGACATGGCCCGGGAACGCATCGTCAGCCTCCCCATCTGGGATATTGCTGTGCAAACCGAAGGCAAAGCCGGCTTGCGCGTGAAAACCTATGGCGAGCTGATCGAGGATCCGTTGCTCGCCAAGGCCGTCGAACTCAATGCCTTCGAGGAAAGCCGCCACAAACACGTTCTCGCCAACCTTGTTCAGGCATATGGAATCGTACTGGCTGCGGAGCCGGAATACGTAAGGCCGCGCGACGCCGAATGGGCGTTCATGGTGACCGGCTACAGCGAATGCATCGACAGTTTCTTCGCGTTTGGACTTTTTGAAACTGCGCGCCGTTCGGGTTTCTTCCCGCCTGCGCTCGTCGATACGTTCGAGCCGGTGATGCAGGAGGAAGGCCGCCATATTCTTTTCTACGTCAATTGGGTCGCATGGCGCCGCGCCACCATGCCGTTCTGGAAGCGACCCTGGTTCGATCTCAGGCGGCTTGGAGTTTGGGCGTTTCTTGTCTGGGAACGCTTGTCTCTTGTCCGCGATGTGAACGGCAACGTTCAGGATAATAACTTCACGGTGACGGGCGCGAGCCAGGTCGGCGTCGATATCGGCATCGCTGAATTGCTGGATATCTGCCTCGCGGAGAATGACCGCCGGCTTTCTATCTACGATTCCCGCCTCTTGAGGCCGCGCGTAGTTCCGGCACTTATCCGTTTTGCGCGTCATTTCATGCCCAAACCCAAGCGCGCCGCAGTCTGATTTCACCCATGCGTATCGGCGTCATCCTCGCGGCGGTCACGGGGCTCGCGCTTGCGGCCTATCTCATTGTCTATGTCGGGTTCGGCCCGGTTCTGGCTGCGATCGGATCCGTCGGCTGGGGCGGGTTTGCCATGCTTTGCCTCTATGGAGCCGCATTGTTCGTGTTGCTCGGCACTGCGTGGTTCGCACTCATACCAGCGCGCTATCGACCGGATTTCGCGACCTATTTCTGGGCGCGCGCCGTTCGAGATTGCGCCGGTGAAGTCCTACCGTTCTCGCAGGTGGGAGGAATGGTGATCGGCGCGCGGGCGGCGATGCTGCGTGGCGTCGGCGGCCCGCTCGCCTTTGCTTCGACGATTGTCGACATCACTGTGGAGATGGTCGCCGAAATTGCTTTCGTACTTGCCGGTCTTGCGATCCTCGTTGCGCGCGTACCGCCTTCTGCTGCCAGCGGCCAGCTGGTGCGCGGACTGGCCATCGGTCTGTTTGCTGCAGCGTTGGGAGCGGCTGTCTTTGTGGTGCTGCAACGGAAGAGCTTTTCGACCATCGTGCGCTGGATGACGCGGCTGCTGCCGGAAACCGCCGGAAAGGCGACCGCAATCGAGCGCAGTTTCACGGAGTTATATGACTCGCCGTTGCGCCTTGCGTTTTCCCTTGCGATCCATCTGACCGGCTGGCTTGCCACCGCGCTATGGGCTTGGTTCGCCGTGCGCCTGATTGGAAAGCCCGTCTCTTTCAGTTCGATTGTCGCTATCGAAGCGATTCTCTATGGCATCCGCAGCGCCGCCATATTCGTGCCTGCGGCAATAGGCGTTCAGGAAGCTGCCTATGCGCTGCTGGGCCCGCTCTTCGGTCTGGCGGCGCCGGCTGCCCTGGCCTTGTCGCTTCTCAAGCGGGCGCGCGACATTGTGCTAAGCGTTCCCGTCCTGCTTGCCTGGCAGGCGGCCGAAGGCGGCCACGCTCTTAGAGCGAGCCGCGAGGCAGCACGTCTGGTCGGCGATGAGTAGCTTGCGTTGAGACACTGCGAGTTGGAAATCTCGGTCGTGTGTTTGCTGGATTGGAAATATGCCCGGCGGTGACATTGTTCTTGTAACCGGTGCGTCCGGCTTTGTCGGCTCGGCGGTGGCGCGACTGCTTGCCGGGCGTGGTTTCTCTGTCAGAGCCCTGGCGCGTGCAACCAGCCCGCGGGGCAATCTCGAAGGATTCGACGTCAGCGTGGTGGAAGGCGACATGCGCGAACCGGCCGACATGCGCCGTGTGATGCGCGACGTGCGCTATCTCTTCCATGTCGCGGCGGACTATCGGCTCTGGGCGCGCGATCCCGAAGAAATCGTGCGCAATAATGTGCGCGGGACGCGCGCCGTCATGGAAGCGGCGGCAGAAGCCGGTGTCGAACGCATTGTTTATACAAGCAGCGTCGCCACGCTGAAGCCCGGATCGCGCGACGATCCGTCCGATGAAACGCGGCGTTTGACCGAAGCCCAGGCAATCGGCGCTTACAAACGCGGCAAGGTGGCGGCGGAACGTGTCGTCGAACAGATGATCGCCGATAGAGGGCTGGCGGCGGTAATCGTCAATCCTTCGACGCCGATCGGGCCGCGCGACGTCAAACCCACGCCGACTGGACGGATCATTGTTGAAGCAGCGACAGGCCGGGTACCCGCATTTCTCGACACCGGGCTCAATCTTGCCCATGTCGACGACGTGGCTGCAGGACATCTGCTGGCGCTCGAAAAAGGAAAGATCGGCGAGTCCTACATTCTCGGTGGCCAGAATGTGAGCCTGAAAGCGATGCTGGCGATCATCTGCGAACTCGCCGGCCGCAAGGCGCCGCGCCTGCAGCTGCCGCGCCGCCCGCTTTTCCCGCTCGCCATGCTCGCCGAGGCCGCGGCGCAACTGACAGGCAAGGAGCCGTTCCTTACGCGCGACGCGCTACGCATGGCGGGTCATCACATGTTCTTCAGCTCCGCGCGCGCCGAAGAAGAACTCGGTTATCACGCACGACCGCATCGTTTGGCGCTGGAAGATGCGCTCGCCTGGTACCGCAGCGCCGGATATCTGCGATGACCTTATTCGCGGGCATATCTCTGCTTGTCTGGATGTATTTGCTGTCTGCGCGTGGCGGCTTCTGGCTGATGCGCGAACGTGACGACAGCGACGAACCTTCTCCGGTGTGTGGTAACTGGCCTTCCGTTGTTGCTGTCGTACCGGCGCGCGATGAAGCCGATGTGATCGCCCAAACGGTTGGCAGCCTGCTGGCCCAGGATTATGCAGGACAATTACGCATCATCCTTGTCGATGATCGCAGTACGGACGGTACCGCGGAAGCTGTGCGGCGCGCGATACCCGGGTTGGCTCCGGGCCGGCTGGAAATCATTACAGGGCTGGAGCGGCCGGCCGGTTGGACGGGCAAGGTCTGGGCGATGCGTCAAGGTGTGGCTCGCGCGCTGCAAACGAATGCGCCGGACTACCTGCTGTTCACCGACGCAGACATCGCGCACACACCGGACAATGTCCGAAAACTCGTGTTGCGCGGCGAAGCGGGCAGCCTCGTGCTTGTTTCGCTGATGGCTAGACTTCATTGCCAGAGTTTCGCCGAGAAGCTGCTCATCCCCGCTTTTGTCTTCTTCTTCGATATGCTGTTTCCTTTCGCCTGGTCGAACGATCCATCGCGGAAGACGGCTGCTGCGGCAGGCGGCTGCATGCTGGTCCGGCGCGATGTGCTGCAGGCGGCCGGTGGCCTCGACATGATCGCGCGGGCGATTATCGATGATTGCGCACTGGCGCAGGTGATGAAAGGCCGGGGACCGATCTGGCTCGGTCTTACCAAACGGGCCGTCAGTGTCAGGCCTTACGACGGCATGGGTGAGATCGGCCGGATGGTCGCGCGCTCTGCCTACGCGCAGCTTGGTTATTCGCCGGTGATTTTGGGCGGCACCGTGCTGGGCATGTTGCTTGTCTATGCCGCGCCGATATTTCTGGCGGTTTTTGCAGCGGGGCCGGCGCGCATATTGGGGGCTGCCGCCTGGCTTCTCATGGCACTCGCCTATCAACCCATGTTGCGCTTCTATCGGCAGTCACCTTTCTGGGGTCTGTTACTTCCAGTGACCGGCGCCTGCTATACTGTTTTCACCATGAACTCTGCGATTCAACACTGGCGCGGGCGCGGGGGCATGTGGAAAGGCCGCGCGCAGGCGATGGCCTGATACCCATGCAGGACACGGCCTCGCTTTCCTCCGGAAAAGGTCACCGCGACGAGAATTTCCCCGTCGCGTCGTTTTTGATTCGCAGGCGGTATCGGCCGGTTATCCTGGCCTTTTACAGGTTTGCCCGCGCTGCAGATGACGTTGCCGACCACCCGGACGCTCCTGCTGCCGAAAAGCTGGCGCTGCTCCATGAAATGCGCGGTTCGCTCCTTGGCGAACGACAAACATCGCCGGAATCGGAAGATCTCCGGCGCGTGCTGCTCGAACGCAATCTGACGGCGCAGCACGGCCTCGATCTGCTCGAGGCCTTCAGCCGCGATGTCACAAAGCTGCGTTATACGGACTGGGACGAACTGATGGATTATTGCCGCTATTCGGCAAATCCGGTCGGACGTTTCGTACTGGATGCGCATGGCGAATCACGCGCGCTCTGGCCGGCATGCGACGCACTTTGCTCGGCGCTTCAGGTGATCAATCATCTGCAGGATTGTGCGAATGATTATCGCGCGCTGGATCGTGTTTATGTGCCGCTCGACGTGTTGAAACGGCATGGCCTCGATCCTACCATATTGGCGGAGAAAATATCTCCGCCGGCATTGCGCCAGGTATTGGACGAGTTGCTGGCACGGGTAGTGATACTGCTCGAACAATCGCGGCCGTTCGCGGCAGGAATTGGGGATCGCCGTCTGGGGATTGAGGTTGCGGTCATCCAGCGACTTGCGGAGGATCTGACGCGAAGGCTTCAAGGGCGTGATCCACTGTCGGAACAGGTTCATCATACCAGTTATGAGGCATTTGGGATCGCGCTGGCTTCCGGTGCGCACTATCTGTTTGGCCGCAGCATAAAGACGCCTTCTTTCCGCGCTGCACGCGATTGGCACGAAACGGCTCATGGCAGTTGAAACAGCGGACAGAGAAGCGCAGCGCGCAGCTTCCGGCAGTTCGTTCTATCTCGCCATGCGGCTGCTGCCGAAGGCGAAGCGCGAAGCGATGTATGCGATCTACCGGTTTTGCCGCGCAGTGGACGATATCGCCGACGATGCCGGCGCGTCGCATGACGAAAGGGCAAAAGGTCTGAATGCGTGGCGTGGCGCGATCCACTCGCTTTATGACGGCAATGCCGATGCCATGGCCTTGTTTCTTCAGGACGCTGTTCGTCGCTACGTATTGCGCGAGGAAGATTTCCTGGCGCTGATCGACGGCATGGCAATGGATGCCACGGAAGACATTCGCGCACCCGGCCTCGCAAAGCTTGATCTTTATTGTGATCGCGTAGCCAGTTCGGTGGGACGATTGTCCATCAAAGTGTTCGGCATGGACGAGGAGCTGGGGTTTCGCCTCGCGCATCATCTCGGCCGGGCGCTCCAACTCACAAACATCCTGCGCGACATCGATGAAGATGCCGGGCTGGGAAGGCTCTATCTTCCCGGCGAGTTTCTGGAACAGGCGTCACTGAAATCCCATGATCCTGTAAGTGCGGTCTCGTCACCCAGGATCGATCCAGTCTGCCGGGGCGTGGCCGAAATTGCCCATCGGCACTATCGCGAATCCGATGCGATCATGCGCGCGAGCCGGCGCGGCGACCTGCGACCGCCCAAACTGATGAGCGCCGCCTATGCGGCCATCCTGTGCGAAATGGAGAAAGCCGGCTGGACGCCGCCGCGCCATCGCGTGCGCCTCGCGAAGGCGCAGCTGATCTGGTTGTTACTTCGCCACGGCGTTGCCGGATGACGCCAAAGAAAACCTACATTGTCGGCGCCGGTCTCTCCGGTCTTGCCGCCGCGGCTGCGCTGGCGCGCAAAAACATGCCGGTCGAGCTATTGGAGGCGGCGCCGCTGGCGGGCGGTCGCTGCCGTTCCTGGTTCGACGCACAATTCGGGGAAGTCATCGACAACGGCAATCATCTCGTCCTCAGCGGCAACACATCAACTTATACCTATCTCCGGACTATCGGTGCTGAAGATCGCCTCCAGGGCGCGGCCGAAGCGCGCTTCGCATTTTGCGATATCCGCAGTGGCCGCCGCTGGAGCATCTCTCCAAACGGGAGTTCGTTGCCCTGGTGGGTGTTTTCGCCATCGCGGCGTGTACCTGATACAAAGGCGCGCGATTATCTGAAATTTGCTCCGCTCCTCCGCCGCAATCGCGGCAAACGCGTTGGCGAAGTGATTGCGTGCCGCGGACCACTTTGGGATCGCCTGCTGCAACCCTTTCTTCTGGCCGCGCTCAACACGGCGCCCGAGGAGGCGTCGGCTGAGCTTGCCTGCAGGGTCATTCGCGAGACACTGGCACGCGGCGGGCGGTATTGTCTGCCGCGCATAGCGACGCCCAGTCTCGCGGCGGCGTTCGTGGAGCCCGCTCTCTCATTTCTCGGTCGACGGGGCGCGAAAATCCGTCTCGGCGAAAGACTGCGCGCGATCATATTCAACGAGACAGCTGTTGTTGCGCTCGACTTCGGCGAGTTCCGGATTACAGTTGGAAATGGCGAACGCGTGATCCTTGCTGTGCCATCCTGGGTCGCTTCGGCGTTGATGCCGGACATCCCCGTGCCCGATCACAATTCGGCCATCGTGAATGCCCACTACCGCGCGTCGGCGCATCCCGATTCGCCGACGATACTTGGTATCATAGGCGGCACGGCGGAATGGGTTTTTGCTTTTCCCGAACGGCTTTCAGTGACGGTGAGCGGCGCGGACGGGATCGTGGATCGCGACCGGGCGGAGCTTGCTGCCATTTTGTGGCGCGATGTCGCCGCGGCCCATGGCCTTTCGCTACAACTACCGCCATGGCAGATCGTAAAGGAAAAGCGCGCGACGTTCCGGGCGACGCCGGACCAGGATATGAAGCGGCCACCGGCACGAACGCGGTGGTCAAATTTTTTTCTGGCCGGGGATTGGACCGCTTCGGCGCTGCCCGCCACCATCGAAGGCGCCATCCGCTCCGGCCAGAAAGCGGCCGGACTTGCGGCCGGCGAACCGACCGGCCCATAATATAATTACATGGATCAGATATTCGCTCCCGAGAAAACAGCTTCATTGCTCGGCGACTCGATTTCGCGGGCAACGCGGGCATTGCTCGCCCTTCAGCGCAGCGATGGGCATTTCGTATTCGAGTTGGAAGCGGATGCAACGATCCCGGCCGAATATGTCCTTCTGGTGCATTATCTGGCCGAGACACCCGATCTGGGTCTCGAACGCAAGATCGGAAATTATCTTCGCCGCATCCAGGCGGAGCATGGCGGCTGGCCGCTCTATCACGGCGGTGTTTTCGACATCAGCGCCACGGTCAAGGCCTATTTCGCATTGAAGATGATCGGCGATTCTCCGGATGCACCGCATATGCAGCGGGCGCGCGAGGCGATTCTCGCGCAGGGCGGAGCTGTACGATGTAATGTCTTTACCCGCATTCTGCTCGCTTTGTATGGCGAGGTCTCGTGGTCGGCCATTCCGGTCATTCCGGTGGAAGTCATTTTGCTGCCGCGCTGGTTTCCGTTTCATCTGTCGAAAATGTCGTACTGGGCACGGACGGTGCTCGTCCCGCTTCTGGTGCTTACGGCGTTGCGGCCTGTTGCCCGCAATCCGCGCGGCATACATGTGCGGGAATTGTTTGTGCGGTACATCGCGCCTCCGCCGTCGCGCGCGCCGCATCAGAATCACGGTTGGGCGGCATTGTTTCATGCACTCGACAGCCTGGTGAAACGCCTGCGGCCGCTTTCGCCGAAGTCGCTGCACGCGCGCGCGATCGCATGTTGTGTGGAATTCGTCACCGAAAGGCTGAATGGCGAGGACGGTCTTGGTGCGATCTATCCCGCCATGGCAAACAGCGTGATGATGTACGACGCGCTGGGCTACGCGCCGGAACACCCCGACCGCGCCATTGCCAGAATGTCCATCGACAGGTTGCTCGTCATTCGCGACGGCGAAGCCTATTGCCAGCCCTGTGTGTCCCCGATCTGGGACACGGCACTTGTAGCACATGCGCTTATGGAGGCGGACGATTCCGCAAGCAACGCGCCCGTCGATTCGCTCTGTGAGTGGCTTAAGGCGAGACAGGTGCTCGATGTCAAAGGCGATTGGGCGGGGGATCGCCCGGATGTACGGCCCGGCGGCTGGGCCTTTCAATATAACAACGCACACTACCCCGATCTCGACGACACCGCCGTGGTGGTGATGGCGCTCGAGCGCGCGGAGCGGGCGGGATATGTAACAAACAGTTGCGCCGAGTCGATTTCACGCGGGCGCGAATGGGTCGAGGGCCTGCAGAGCCGGATTGGCGGCTGGGCGGCCTTCGATGCGGACAATACCTACTATTATCTGAACAACATTCCGTTCGCCGATCATGGCGCGTTGCTCGATCCGCCGACAGCCGACGTCACTGCCCGCTGCGTCGGCATGTTCGCGCAATTGGGCGAGTCCGCGGGAAGCCCGCGTCTGAAGGCCGCGGTCGACTACCTGACGGGCATCCAGGAAAAGGACGGCAGCTGGTTCGGGCGCTGGGGTGTCAATTATATCTATGGAACCTGGTCGGCACTGGCGGGGTTGAACGCCGCGGGCCTCGATCACGACGCGCCGTCGATGCGCCGCGCCGCAGAATGGCTGATTTCGGTACAGAATCCGGATGGCGGCTGGGGCGAAAGCTGCGACAGCTATAAGCTCGATTATGCCGGGTACGAAAACGCCCCCTCGGTTCCCTCCCAGACCGCATGGGCACTTTTGGGACTTATGGCCGCAGGGGAAGTGAATCACGCGGCGGTCGCGCGCGGCATTCGTTGGTTGCTCAAAAGCCAGCAGGACGAAGGGCTTTGGGACGAAGACAGTTACACCGGTGGGGGCTTCCCGCGCGTGTTCTACTTGCGGTATCATGGCTACGCAAAGTTCTTCCCGTTGTGGGCGGTGGCGCGATACCGCAACCTCCGGGCTGGCCACTCCAATCGCGTATCGTACGGAATCTGATGATCATTGCAGTCACTGGCCTCGCTCGCGAGGCGCGCCTTGTTGCGGGTCCTGACGTGCGGCCGGTCATCGGCGGCGGTGACGCCGGGGCGCTCGAACAGCGGCTGACGGCCGAGCTGGCCAATGGCGCGCGGCGTATCCTCAGCATCGGCATTTGCGGCGCACTGTCCCCGGAATTGCGGGTTGGGGATGCGATCATTGCTTCCGAGATCGTCGACAATGAGGACTCGTACCCGACGCATGCCGCGTGGTCGCGCGAGTTGGCGTCGCGCCTGCCGCATGCCGTGCTGGCGCCTCTTGCAGGCAGCGATCTGATGGCCGCGGACCGCGAAACCAAGGAAAAATTGCACGCCGCTACCCGTGCATCGGCGGTGGATATGGAATCCCACATCGCCGCCCGCATCGCCCAGAGGCGTGGCGTGCCCTTTGCCGCCCTGCGCATCGTTTCCGACGCCGCCCATCGCAGCCTTCCTGCCGCAGCCCGCGTGGCCATGCGTCCCACGGGCGGGATCGATTTCGGCGCGGTCGTCCGTGCACTGCGCCGCGCGCCGCGTCAGCTGCCGGCGCTTATCCGCACCGCCTGGGAAGCGGAAGTTGCGTTTGCTGCCCTATTTCGCTGCCGCAACGCGCTCGACGGCGGGTTTGCGGGCGCGGACCTCGGCAAGCTTGCGCTCGACATGGGCTGAAAACACGAACTGCGCCGGCCGCTGATGGTCCAGCGGGATTTCCGGCGCCATCGCTCCTTCCGTCCGCACGCCCTTCATCATCACGCCTAATGCGGTCAGCGGCCGTTTCACGCTGTCGATGACGGCCGTCGCCTCGAAGCCGCAATGCACCATGCAATTGGCGCATTTCTCGTAATTGCCGACTCCGTAGGAATCCCAGTCGGTGTCTTCCATCAGTTCGCGATAGGTCTGCACATAGCCTTCGCCGAGCAGATAACAGGGCTTCTGCCAGCCGAACACGGTGCGCGTGGGATTGCCCCAGGGCGTGCAGCGATAGGTCTGATTGCCGGCGAGGAAATCGAGGAACATGGCGGACTGGCTGAACGGCCAGTTCTTGCCGCCCTTGCCGCGGGAGAGAATACCCCGGAATAGATTCTTGGTGCGCTCCCGGTTCAGGAAATGCTCCTGGTCGGGCGCCCTTTCGTAGGCGTAGCCGGGCGAGACCGTGATGCCGTCGAGCCCAATGGCTTTCATCTCGTCGAAGAAGGCCGCAACGCGCGCCGGATCCGCGCCGCTGAACAGCGTGCAGTTGATGGTGACGCGGAAGCCTTTCGATTTCGCGAGTTTTATCGCATCAACCGCTTTCTCATAGGTGCCGCCAAGGCAGACGGATTTGTCGTGCATCGCCTTGTCGCCGTCGAGATGGATCGACCAGTTGAAATCCGGATGCGGCTCGTAATCGTCGATCTTCTTGGCGAGCAACAACGCGTTGGTGCAAAGAATGACGAACTTCTTCCGGTCGAGAAACCCGCGCACGATCTGCGGCATTTCGCGATGCAGGAGCGGCTCGCCGCCCGCGATCGAAATAACGGGCGCGCCGCATTCGTCGATCGCATGCATGCATTCGTCGAAGGAGAGGCGCTGGTTCAGGATCTCGTCGGGATAGTCGATCTTGCCGCAGCCCGCGCAGGCCAGATTGCAGCGGAACAGGGGCTCCAGCATCAGCACCAGCGGGTAGCGCTTCCGCCCGCTCATATGCTGCTTCATCACATAGGCGCCGACGCGCGCGGCCTGTTTCAGCGGTATACCCAAGTAATTACTCCACCGTTGCTGCCTGGCGCTTGCGGTTTCGCAATTCCGCAGGCAGGCGAAATTCGATTTTTTCTTCGACGCCGTTCATCTCGGATACCTCGACTTCGCCGAGTTTCCGCAGGGCATCGATCACATTGCGCACCAGCTCTTCCGGAGCGGAGGCGCCGGCGGTAAGGCCGATCGCCTCTTTGCCTTTCACCCAGGCCGGGTCCAGTTCGCTGCCGTCGGCGATGAGATAACTGGGCACGCCTTCCTCGAGGCCGATTTCGCGCAGCCGGTTGGAGTTCGAACTGTTGTTCGCACCGACGACCAAAATCACTTCCGCGATCTTGCAGAGATCGCGCACTGCCGATTGCCGGTTCTGCGTGGCGTAGCAGATGTCCGAGGTGTCGGGTCCCACGATGTCCTTGAAGCGGCGCTTGAGCGCCACGATGACGCCGCGGGTGTCGTCGATGCTCAACGTCGTCTGGGTGACATATGCGAGCGGCGCGTCGTCGGGAATGTCCAATGCCTGCACGTCAGCCTCGGAAGAAACGAGATGCACCGGCGCACCCACCTGTCCCATCGTGCCTTCGACTTCGGGATGGCCGGCATGGCCGATGAGAATCAACGTGCGGCCCTTGGAAACGTAGCGTTTGCCCTGCGCATGGACTTTGGAGACGAGCGGGCACGTCGCATCGAGCACCGGGAGTTCCCGGCGCGCCGCTTCGCGGACGATCGCCTGCGGCACGCCATGGGCGCTGAACACCGTCACCGCGCCTTGCGGGACTTCATCGAGTTCTTCGACGAAGCGCGCGCCTTTGCGCTTCAGCGCCTCGACGACGTGGCGGTTGTGCACGATCTCGTGGCGCACATAGACCGGCTCGCCATATTTCTCGAGCGCGTGCTCCACGATATCGATGGCGCGGACGACGCCGGCGCAGAAGCCGCGCGGCTGCGCAAGTATGACCCGCATCTTCGGTTCCGCCATCTCAACCGCGTCCAGTTATGTTGCCCTTCGCCGTCGCACTTGCCAAAGCGAACGTCCGGCTATAGCCGAAAAGCCGGAGGCGGCGAAACCCTCCTGCCTTATGTAAGCTGGAAACCGGTTCATTCGATCCCCGGTGGGGAACTTCTGCGTCTGAGGGAACACGGACGGACTGCATGGATTCTGCGACAATCTGGCGAGAACAGCAGAAAGGCAACCGCGAGATTCCGCCGCATTTTTGGCAACCGGGTGTCACTTCGGGGGCAGGGGCACAATCGACACGCTGGCCGCTGCTGGCGCTGTTCGCCTGCGCGGTGCTGCTGGTCCTTCCGGTCTGTATCGCACCCATGCCGGCAATGCCCGATTATCCGGCGCATCTGGCGACCTTCTATCTGCTGGCGGGCGGAGCGAAATCCCCGCTGCTGTCTCATTTCTACCATGTGCAATGGGGGCTCGTTCCCAATCTCGCCGCCGAAGCCATCGTGCCGCTTCTTGCGCCCGTCTTTGGACTGTCCGGTGCGACCGCGGTTTTCCTGACGGCCGCCGTGCTGTGCTGGGTTCTGGGGGCAGGCGCTGTTCAATGGGCGCTCTACCGCCGCATCGGCATCGCACCGCTGTTCGCCAGCGTCTTCGCCTACAATGCAAACTTGATGTGGGGGTTCATCAATTATTACTTCGCGACCGGCCTCGCGCTTTGCGTTTTTGCCGCATGGGTTGCCGTAGAAAGAAAGCGGAATGCGCTGCACCTCGCGGGCTTCACCGCGGCCATCCTCATCATTTATTTCTGTCATGTATTTGCAGTGGCGGTCCTGCTGCTGCTGATCGGTTGCTACGAGATATCGGCGGCCGGCCGGCCGGTATCGCCATCGCGTATCGTCCGGCGGCTCGTTCCTGTGGCGGCGATATTCGCGCCGGCCGCCCTTGCCTATGTATTCCTCAAACCTGCCGGCACGCATGGCATCGTCGAGTTCAACTACCTCGACACATGGGACGACCGGTTGAGTGCCGCCATCCAGTTCTGTTTCGACCGGCCGGCGTGGATACTCCTGGCCGCATTGTTCCTGCTGTTCGCGGTCGCTTTGTGGCGGAAGAGACTTGGCATCCATTCGCGCATGCGGTTCGCGCTTGTCGTTCTCCTCGTGGCTTCCGCACTCGTTCCGGAATGGGCAATGGGCGGATGGGGCATAGATCTGAGATTGCCGGCGGTTCTGGGCGTGCTTGCATTTGCTTCCTCGGAATTTCGTTTGGGGGCCCGCACCGCCGCGGCGCTTGCTTTCGGCATGGTCGCGATCGTGGCGTTCTGCGCAGCGACGCTGGCGGGGAACTGGCTCTACTACGACCATCGCTTCGCCGAATTCCGCACGGCGACGCGAGCGCTGGCTCCCGGATCGAAGATCGTGACCGTGCTGGACGGGGATGCGATGGGACTCGCCTCCGACCAGCCTTACTGGCACATGGCGGAATACGCGATCATCGACCGTCAGGCGTTCACGCCGCTGCTGTTCACCACGGCAGGCCAGCACGTCGTCCAGCTTCGGCCGGCCGTCGCGCACATCGCCGCGCGTTCCGCCGAAGAGGGCTCGCCGCCGGACATATCGGAGCTTGACGATCTGGCCGCAGGGAATGTCAACGACGATCCGGATATCCGCAAGATATTTCCTTATCTGATCCATTTCCAATGTAATTACGACATCGCGCTGGTGGTACATCTTGGCGGCCATAGAAGTCCGCTGCCGGACATGCTGGAGCTCCGGCATGCGGGCAGCTTCTTCTCTCTCTACCGCATCCGTCACGACGAGAATTGCGGCAGCAAATGAGCATCGCAGCCCGCCAAGGCGGCCGCCGCATGAACGCGTTCGATCATGCCATTGCGCCGGTACTGCCCGTGTTGCTTGCTGTCGGGGCGTTCGCATGCCTCGCAGGTATCTGGCGCGCGGCAGCGACCATCCCGCTGCATGTTCCGCTCGATCCCAATGAAGGCTGGAATGCTTACCATGCCGCGGCCGCGATGGCAGGACATGGGCTTTATCCCGATCCACGCAGTTTCATGCTCAACAATTACCCGCCGCTTTCGTTCTATCTCGTGGGGTTGCTTGGGAACATGACGGGCGACCAGATCATCGCCGGACGGCTTGTTTCTCTCGCCTCCTTTGTTTGTATCTGCATATTGGCGATTTTGGCAGCTCGCCGCCTGGGCGCAAGCCTGCAGGGCGCGCTGCTGTCGGCGATCGTTCTCGCCGCGACCTTTTTCCTGACTTCCGATTATGTCGGCATGGACGATCCGCAATTGCTGGGAAATGCACTCCAGCTTGGTGGCCTCCTTTTCCTGCTGCGCGAAAAGCGTCCGGCGCCGGCAGTTTTCGCGGCTGCCTTCCTGTTTGTTGCCGGCGGATTCGTCAAGCACAATCTGTTCGTTCTGCCGCTGGCCGCAGCTGCGTGGCTGGCATCGTTCGATCGCCGCAGTGCTTTGCGGCTCGTAATCGCCGGTAGCTGCCTGTGTCTTGCAGGTCTTGTCGCATTTCGTCTGCTTTCCGGCGTCGATCTGCTTGCGCGGCTTGCCTCTGCGCGGTTGTGGTTCCTCGAACAGTTTGCGAGCAGCCTTGCGGCATGGTTTCCATTTGCCGTCGTTCCGCTGGTCGGGATGGCGGCGTACCGGTTTTCCCGGCCAAACGATCTGCCAGCCGCGTTTGTTTCCCTCTATGCCGCGCTTGGAATCGCGATCGGCGCGTTCATGGGCGGCGGCGCGGGCGTCGATGTGAATGCGATGTTCGATGCCGATATCGCACTCGCATTGGGCGCGGGCCTCGTAATGTCGCGCCTCCTGGAGGAACGCAGGCCCGCTCCGCATCTGCTGGGTCGTGCCTTTGCGTTCGCGGCCTTTGTTCCGTTCATGGTGCTGGCAGCGCAAACCGACGAATGGCGCGACAGCGGTTTCTGGCTGCATCCGTTGCGCGAAGAAACATCGCTCGCCGCGCAGGACATCGAATTCCTTCGCAGCCGTCCCGGCCCCGCGATCTGCGAATCGCTCGCGTTCTGTTACTGGGCGGGAAAGCCCGATCCCGTCGATGATTTCAACCTCGACCAGCAGTTCCGCACCGGCAGGCGCGATATGGTACCGTTTCTGGAATTGCTTGGCGCACACCATTTCACTGCCATAGAACTCGACGAGACAGATCCCTTTCCACTGCCAAATATTGTACGAAGCGCAATCCTTTATAATTACCGCATCGACCACACCAATGACGAAGGCACATTCCTCGTCCCGCGCTGACGCCGCATCGCTTTCACATCTCTTGTTGTCCTGACTCGCCGCCGTTGCTGGTGATTAGGTGCCGGAATTCCCTGAGAATGGTGCGTGCGTTGGTTGGCGACCCTGTTCTATTTCGAGCCTTGCCTCGCGCAGGGCGTTGTCCTTTATGCCCTGGGCCATGCGCATGAAGCGGTCGTGCAATTCTTCCCTGAGCGCCTCGGTTTTGGCTGTGTCTTCGGCCTTGGATTCGCGGGGCCTGGTTTCGCGTTCGGAGGAGTCCCAGCCGCTGGTCTCATCCCAGTCCCATTGCGTCTCGCCGCTTTCGGGCCCGGAAATTCCCTGAGAAGTGTCGCTCGCGTCTTCCGTTCCCGCTTCGGTGCGAAGTTCTGCTTCATCGACGAAGCTGAAGACCAGTTTGACGGCGTCGCAGCGTGCATCAGCGGCGGCACAGACGAGATTGCGCACCATCAGCCCCATCATGGTGCGCGGCTTTGTGGCGGCGAAGGCTTGGGGCTCGGCTTTCAGCCCCGCCCGCAAGCCATCGCAGAAATGATCCCTGAGCGACTTCCGCCGCCGCTTGGCAAACCCCGTCCCGACCGGCATCTGCCGGCCCATCTCCGAAACCCAATCCTGTCTGCGGCGCGCATTGACCATCGCTCTCTCCATACGACAATCGGAAAGATATAAACCGAGATGGACATAAATCAACCGTTATGGAAACAGGCTAAGCGACTGAGACAAGCCTTGGATGTGCTCCCGCGAGCGAATGCATAGCCGCACCGACCTCCGCCGCCAGTTCCTCGGCAAGAGCCACCATTTCAGCGGAAAATTTCTGGCGGATCCGCCAATAGGCGCCGATTGCGGCGACCGGAGCCGTGCGACTCACCGGCACCATGATCAGGCTCGCGACAAAGGTCTGCCGGTACACGTCATGCGGTATGCGGTCGTCCTGATACACATTTTCAATGGCCGCGGTTTGTCCATGAATCATGGCCCAGCCCGAAATGCAGTGCTCCATGGGAAACTTCAGCCCCTTCCACAGCGGCGCAATCGCGTTCTCTTCGACATAGTGACAATGGCCGTCTTCGTTCAGGACGAAGGCGACGCCGTCAGCCGAGAATATGGCGCGCGCTGCGCGGCGCACGATTTCGACAATATCGTGAAGCTGTTCTGCGCCAGCCAGACCGTCGCGGAGCAAGCGCAGCAGCTTGCGGCGGACCGCGAAATCCGGATCATATTTCACCTGCATTTGCGATTTGTCCGGTCCAGACCCCGGCTATCAGCTAACCCCGCAACCGTTAAATGACTCCCGCCAATTGCGAAAACGGCGCTGCATATTCTGTCGCATGAATTGCCTTAACGCAGTTTATTTGTTCTGAACCGGTCTTGATAGCCAAACGCGCAATTGCGCCGCTGAGACGGTGAGACACGGAAGACGAGATGTGGCTCCGGAGCGCCCTATGATCCCGGAGATTCCGTCTCTTCCGTAGCGAACTCGTAGCATGCGAGGAGATACGCATGGGAATTGACTGCAGCGCGGGAAACGCGCTTTCGACGCCGGTGATCCGCCACTGCGCGCGGGCACCACGGACCTAGTCGACCTGCAACAAGTCTCTCCGCGTGACAGCTACCATGGCGGCAGTGGTATCGGATCGGCTAGGGTCGCTTGAGAAACTGGCCGGGCGGACCAGTCGGTAACGACCAGATGGAAATCGCCGCAATCGAACGGGAGCTTATCGGGTTGGTCCAGAAGTGGACGACGAGCCGGGAGCCCGTTACTGCGCGGTCCACGTTCTACCAGGACCTATCCGTCGTGGGCGACGATTTTTGCGAAATTCTCGTCGAGATCACGAAGCGACACGGAACCTCTTTTGAGGGCTTTCGCTTCGACAAATACGTTCCGAACGAGGCTACGGCCCTTTGGTATTTCTGGGCTATGCGATTGGGATTCTGCAGAAATAGGTTTTCCCCTCTCACAATACGGCATATGGCAGCCGTCGTTGCGCACGGAAAATGGTTTGAACCATAGTGCTCGACCGCCTTATGAAAATTCAAATCAGGACTCTGCCAACGTGCGAGTCATGAGGTGCATCTGGACTCTCATGCCCTGCTCGTAGCTGGGTTTGCCGCCGCGAATCCTGCTTGCACGGAAACGATGCAATCGGCAATCCGGCTGTATCGAATGCCGTACGCGATTTGAACGCTGCGACCATCACACCGCGCCCGAGTTAGCGCCGGGCTTGCCGTACAGAACTGAATGGCCGCAGTTGTAACGACCCGCGGGATCGTCCTGCTGCAATCGCTTAACCGCCCGCCAGGTGGAATCCCACTTTCCTTCGTCCGATAGTGGACTTTCAACGCCATCCGATCCGATCCTCAATACGCGCCAGATTGGAAGGACCGTGCAGGCCCAGGATTCAAAATACGCGGCCATGAAAGTGGTGTACCATCCCGAATCCGGCCCCATGGTCCGATCTTTGCCGGAACTTACAAGACCCCAGGGACAGCGCGGTCCGAAGCCCTCATCGCAGAAGGCAATTTCCGCGCCGGTGGCAGAATCGTTTAAGACCATCCAGCACAGATATTGTTGGCCGGCGACACCATAATCCCAACCACGCATGATTGCATAAGGTTCAATCAGCGCGGAACGAACTTGGTCGACGACGCGGGCATCCCGGACCAGCGCCAGCTCGGTTCCAATAAGACGTTTCAGTTCTTCACCGCGCATTGACGGTCCGATTTCTAATGCGCGTGCAGGTCGCGGATGTATTTGACCTGCACCGTCCCGGTGCGTTCCAGTTTCGACCAGCCGACGAATCGGCCACGGATGGCGGTGGAGATGGAGCGCACCAGCACGTAATACATGATCTGGCGATAGCCGAAGCGTTGCAGCAGGAGCCACCAGGTGAGATTCCAGTTCTCGCGCCGTTCCATGCAGAAGCCGAACAGACAGGCGAGCAGATCGACCCCCATGAACACCCCGTAATAGATGCCGACAGTGACGAGGCTGGAATTGTTGAACTCCGAGCCGTGTTCGAGCCAGGCGATGCTCTGGAATAAAATCTGCCAGATCAGCATCAGGTCGGCGATGGGCGCCAGCGCCGTCAGGAAAATCTGGAACATCCAGGCCTGCGGCAGCGCGAGCATTCCAAGCGCGCCGTAGCGCGGATTGAACGTCATGGCGCGGTATTTCCACAGGCATTGCAGCGTGCCGAACGACCAGCGGAATCGCTGCTTGGCGAAGCCGCGGATAGTCGTAGGCGCTTCCGTCCAGGCAATGGCGCTGGCATCGAACAGCACGCGATAGCCCGCGCGCTGGACGGCGATCGTCAGATCCTGATCTTCGGCAAGCGTGCTGGCGGGAAAGCCGCCCAGTTCCTCGAGCACGCTTCGCCGCCAGGCGCCGACCGCGCCCGGCACCACGGTCAGCGTATCGAGAGCAGCGAGCGCGCGGCGCTCGAGGTTCTGCGAGACGATATATTCGAGCGCCTGCCAGCGCGTAATTATATTGATGCGGTTGCCGACCTTCGCGTTGCCCGCGACCGCGCCAACCCGCGGATCGGCGAACCAGCGCACCAGCCGCGAAATCGTGTCGGCATTGAACTGCGTGTCGGCGTCGAGCGCCACCACCACGTCGCCGGTCGCATGCGAGAGGCCCACATTGAGCGCGTTGGCTTTGCCCGCATTCGCAATGCGGATGAGTTTGACGCGCGCGTCGGTCCCAAAGCCGCGTTCGACGACATCCGCGGTCGTATCATGCGAGCCGTCGTCGATCACGATGACATTGAGGTTTGGATGATTGCTGGCGAGGATGCGTTCGACGGTCGCCGCTATCACCTTGGCTTCGTTGAAGGCGGGAACGATGACGGAAACCAGCGCCGCGTCTTTGTCCAGCATCGGCGGTGCGGCCTGTTCGGCTTCGCGCGGACGGTTGAACAGCGCAAGGATGCACCAGACGAGAAGCCGCGCGATGCCGAGGAAGATCGCGGCGAGGAAACAATAATAGAGGATGAGCCCCGCCCAGCTGAAAGTGAGAAACACCACGCGGTCCATGATCAGCGTCGGCGTCAGCGGCAGGTAGGGCATGGCCTGTTTGCGCGAAAGGCCGACGAGCTGCGCCACCGGCACGAACTGATAACCTTGCGCCCGCAGCGTATCGATAATCTTCGGCAGGATCGCGACGGTCTGGGAACGATCGCCACCCGCATCATGAAACAGAATGATGTTTCCGCGCAGGTCGGGATTGGTGACATGCACGCCTGCCAGCGTCCGTTGCAGGATTGCTTTCGTCCCCGGGAGTTCCCAGTCCGAAGGATCGATGTGCATGCCGACCGTGATGTAACCGAGGTCCTGTGCCAGTTCGACGGGCTGCAGATCGGCTTCGTCGGAAGGTGCGGCGTCGCCGAGATAGGGCGGCCGGAACAGGCGGAGCGAACGTCCGGTAAGCGCCTGGAACAAACGCTGCGTCGCGTTGAGTTCTAATCCCACGGCTGCGGCCGGGGTGTCGTCAAGGTTGGGATGGGTGAACGTGTGACTTCCCACATCGTGGCCTTCGGCGACAATGCGTTGCACAAGTTCGGGATTGGCTTCCATGTTCTCGCCGATCACGAAGAACGTCGCCTTGACGTGCTTGGCTTTCAGGATGTCGAGAATCTGGGGCGTCCATTGCGGATCGGGCCCGTCGTCGAAAGTGAGCGCGAGCTTCTTGCTGTTGGTTGCTCCGATCTGCCGGATCACATAGGGCGTCGGTATTTTCGTGTAGCTCTCGTCGTCGATGTCGCCCGTGTCCGCGTCGATGTCGAGCGTGCGCGTGCCCGTGGCGGGATGGGCTTCGACCTGCAGGATTTCGCCCTGGCCTTCGAAATCGACGTCTGGGCTCGCGGGAATATTGCGCAAACCCTCCGGCGCCGGCGCATCATAACGCTGTCCGAGTACGGACCACACGGACGGATCCTCGCTGCCCATCTTCCACAGGGCATAGCCCGCAGGCTGATAGGGATCGGCGGCGTGGATCTGGTTGAACGCCGTCACCGCGTCGAGGAACCACACTTCGTGTTTGCTGTTGTCGTCCTCCATGTAGGAGAAATGCGGATTGTTGGTCGCGTCGTCGAAGACGATATGCGCCTGCGAGTCGCGGGCCGCGACGACGGCATCCTGGAAGCTTACCGCGTCGCCATGGCCCTCCGACCAGTCGTAACCGTAGTTGCCCAGTGCGATAATGGTGTGCGCCGGCGAAAGCACCGCCATGCGCTTGTCGAGATTTTCCTCATACCAGGTTTCGCCTGCGACGCTGCCGGGGCCGGCCGAGTCGTCGTGCTCGTCATAGGCCATCAGCAGCGTGTAATCGACGAGACTGGCGTATTGCGCATAGGGCCAGCTGTCGTCGTCGAAGGGCGACGCGATCACCACCAGCCAGTTATGCGGCGCGAACGCCTTGCGCATTTCGGTGAGAAAAGACTGCAGATCGGGATAGGCGCTTTGCGGCAGGCTTTCGAAATCCACCACCACGCCCTGAAATTTGTTTGTGGCCAGATAGGAAACAATCCCGTCGAGCAGGGTTTTCCGGCGCTGCGGATCGGCGAGCAGCGCGGCCATGCCCTGACCGTTCCAGACCGCGTTCGACGCATTCTGGACGAGCGGCAGGATAGCGACGTTGGGTTTGGTATGGGCGATCGCCGCCACGGCTTTGCGGTCCACGCTGTGGACCAGGCTCAGCTGCGGGCCCTGCAGATTCATCCAGGCGGGCACGAACCAGTCGAGCTTCGACACTTCGCGCTTGAGGTCGGGATAGCCGAGTTCGTCCGTGCTCAGATAGAAACCGACGGTCAGCGGCTTGTGGGGAAGCGGATGCAATGTTGCGGGCGAGGCATGGGCTTTCGCCACCTTGGCCCGCTGTGCGCGCCAGGCGCGCACCAGCTTGGCCCGCTCGGCGCGCGCTTCCTGGGCGAGTTTCGTCGCCGCGTTGAGCATCGCCGGATCGAAGGCGCGCCGCACCAGTTCCGCCGGGTTGAGGGCGCTCAGATGGCCGGGCAGATTGGGCTGCGCCACATGGGGTTCGAACACCAGGCTGCCGATGAACAGCGTGCCGACCAGCGCCGCGATCACTGTGGCCGTCCAGCCGAAAATCGACATTCGCGAGGCACGCCGCCCGCTGGCGTCGAAAAAAATCGGCTTGTCGGTCATGTGCTGCGTACGCTCCGCCCCGCTCGCCTGTGCCGCACGCGGGGATGCTTCATTCGGCTCCGCGGCATTTCAGGGCAAGTAAATCCCGTGTAATCCCCTATCCGACACGAGGTAATGCCCGCTTGGCGTCAATTTCAAGGCAAAAGGAAACCTGTCTCCCCCTCTCCCCCACGCCTGCGGGGAAGAGGGAAAAACACTCGGGATTTTCGCCCCGCATCGTTGCTGCGGCTGTGCTGCTGCTTGCCTGCATTGTTTCTCTGATCCTGAGCTGGCCGGGGCAGCTCTCCTATGATTCGGTGGTGCAGCTGCACGACGGCCGGACGGGCCACTACAATCCCTGGCATCCGCCGGTCATGGCCTGGATGCTGGGCGTGTTCGATGCGCTGGTTCCAGGCACGGGCCTGTTTGCCGTATTCGACACGGTACTATTCTTTGCCGGGTTTGCTTCGCTTCTCTGGATCGCGCGGCGGTCATACTGGTTCGTTGTTCCGGTCGCCGCGATCACAGCGCTGCTGCCGCAGGTCTTTGTCTATCAGGGCATCGTGTGGAAAGACGTCCTGTTCGCGGATGCGTCCGTCGCGGGTTTTATCTGTCTGGCGCATGCGGCTGTTCGTTGGCGGCAACGCTCCCGCTGGATTTTTCTTGTTTCGGCCTTCACCTGTCTCGCGCTTGCCACGCTGGCGCGGCAGAACGGCGCCGTGGCGCTGGCTTTCGGCCTCGCCGCGCTTGTTCTTGTAGCAAGAAGGAATGGATGGCGCTGGCCGGGATCGCTCGCACTTGGCGGGTGCGCGGCGGTCTGCGTGTCGGCGGCGCTTCTGGTCGCCAGCGTGCTGCTCGAAATGCGCACCGAGGATGCGTGGAGCGCGCCGGCGCAGATAAGGCTGCTGCAGCTGTATGACCTGACCGGCGTGGTGAAACGCGATCCCGCACTGCGGCTCGAAATGCTTGCCCATGCCAATCCGAAGTTGATGCCCTTGCTCCGCAGCGACGGCGTGCGGCTCTACACGCCGGTGCGCAACGACACGCTGGTTGCCGATCAGCCGTTGCTGCGCGCGTTCGCGGCGACGGCGCCGGCTGCCGTCGCCTCCCAGTGGCTGGATGTAATATACCATCATCCTGCCGATTATCTCGCCGTGCGCGCGCAGGTGTTTCGCCAGGTGTTGCTGACGCCCGACGTCACGCAATGCATGCCCTACATCACCGGTGTCGCCGGGCCGCAGCAATATCTGCAGGAACTGGGCGTGGCCCGGCCGTTCCGGCCGCAGGACAGGGCACTCGGAAATTACGCGGCATGGTTTCTTGCGACTCCGCTCTATTCTCACGCGACCTATTCCGCGCTTGCGCTGGTTCTGCTGGTATTTCTCCTCTGGCGCCGCGGTCCCGCCGATATGGCGATGGCTGCCATGCTTGCCGCCGCGCTGACATTCGCCGCCTGTTTCTTCGCCATCTCCATCGCCTGCGATTACCGCTATCTGGTATTTCTCGATCTGTCGGCGCTCGCCGCACTGTTCTACTGCGCCGCCACGTTACGACCAGTTCGCGATAATTAGCGAATAACGGAAATACCGATAAACCAGACTTGTCATTCCCGCGAAAACGGAACCGGGCAGCTCGATGTTTTTGAGGAAAGGTTGGCGGGCCGGGTCTCCGCTTGCGCAGGGGGTGACAGCGGGAGCGCAATTGATTGCGCGGGGCGGATGATGCAGCTTCATGCCGAATTGCTACAGGTGCAAAAATGATCACGGTATTCGGCGGCTTCCCGACGCGGGCGTTTCGTGTGGCGTGGGCGCTGGAGGAGCTGGGCCTCGCTTATCACCTGCATTCGGTCGATCTGCGCAATCGCTCCGCAGACGCGGAGTTGCAGAAACGCAATCCCGCCGGGTTTCTGCCGGTGCTCGACGATGACGGCGTGGTGATGGTCGAGTCCATTGCGATCATCGAATATCTGATTGCAAGATACGACGAAAACAGACTTGCGCCCGCTGCTGCGGACCCCGGCTTTCCCGTCTATCAGCAATTCCTGCATCTGGGCGAGGCGGGGCTCGCGGCCTATCTCAATGTCGTCGTCGCCAGCAAATTTTTCGCACCGGAAGGCGAGAAGCAGAACTGGGGCGCGAAGATCGCAGAGCGGATGTTCTTCAATCGCCTGACGCTGGTCGCGCAACGGCTTGGAGAAGCACCGATGCTGGCCGGCGACAGTTTCACCGCCGCCGATATTTCCGTGACCTACGCGCTCGATCTGGCGGATCGCCTGGGACTCGGCGAACGGTTTACACCCGAGGTGCAGGATTATCGCGCGCGCATGTCCGCGCGCCCTGCCTATCAGGTCACAAAAGAGAAACTTCCGCCGCCGGGCGTTGCGTGAACCAATCCTGTCAGGTGTAATTTCATTTGTCCTAATTTGTTATCCCCGCGAACGCGTGGACCGGATTATCGATCATCGCGATAGCTCACGCTGCCGGGTTCCTGCTCGCGCGGGAATGGCGGCAAGGGAACCGGCGCGCCCGCGCCTCTGCATGGGCATGACAAGCGGACACAGCCGGGATACATAAAAGAGATTCGCCCCGGGTGGCCTGTTTGGTTTCTGATTTCTTAACCGGGGCCGGGCAATGCTGGCCGGGATTTGTGGAGATGGACGTGTCCGCCCAGGCTCTTGCCGCGCTTGTGACCGCAACGGAAGCCGCGCCCGCGCTTCTCAGCGTCGTCATCCCCACTTTCAACGAAGCCGGCAATGTCCGCGAGATCGTCGCGCGACTCGACCGCACGCTGAAAGGCATTCCCTGGGAAGCCATCTTCGTCGACGATGATTCACCCGACCACACGGCGGAAACCGTGAAATCCGTCGCCTCCCATGATGCGCGGGTGCGCTGTCTCAAGCGCGTCGGACGCCGCGGCCTTGCCGGCGCCTGCATCGAAGGCATGCTCGCCTCCAGCGCGCCCTATGTCGCGGTGATGGACGCCGACCTGCAGCATGACGAGCGCATCCTGCCGCGCATGCTTGCGGCGCTGACCGCTGATTCCGCCGATCTCGTCGTGGGCAGCCGTTACATCGCCGGCGGCAGCGCGGACTCTTTCTCCACCGATCGCGCCCGTTTCAGCCGTGCGGCCACCGGGCTCACGCAGCGGCTTCTGGGCGTGAATATTTCCGATCCGATGAGCGGCTTCTTCATGCTGAAGCGGGAGAAACTCGACGAAGTGGCGGGCGAGCTGTCGCCGGTCGGCTTCAAGATACTGCTCGATATCGTGCTGACGGCGAAACACAAACTGCGCGTCGCCGAAGTGCCTTACGAATTCGGCGAACGCCTGCACGGCCAGAGCAAATTCGACATGGCGGTCGGTTTCGAGTTCGTGGGTCTTGCGCTCGCCAAGATGACGGGCGGGGTGATCGGGCCGCGCTTCATCGCCTTCATGCTTGTCGGCACGTCGGGCCTTGCCGTGCATCTGGTCGTGCTTCTGCTCGCCTTTCGGCCGTTCGCGCACAGCTTTTCCGTGGCACAAAGCATCGCCACGTTCTTCGCGCTGGTGAGCAATTTCGTACTGAACAACGCGCTCACCTATCACGACCGGCGGCTGACCGGTAAGGGGTTGATCTTCGGGTTTCTGGGCTTCTGTGCCATCGGCTCCGTGGGCGCGATCACCAATGTCGGCCTCGCCTCATGGCTCTATTCGCGCGAGCCGATGTGGTGGCTCGCGGGCGCGGCCGGCGCGATCATGGGCGCCTTCTGGAATTACTCCATGTCGAGCCAGTTCGTCTGGCGCACCCGCTGATCTCTGCCTATGCTGGCGCGGCGCGCCGGAGAAGGTAATTTTTGACACCAAGACACCAAGAA
Source organism: Rhizomicrobium sp. (assembly GCA_036269235.1). GTDB lineage: Bacteria > Pseudomonadota > Alphaproteobacteria > Micropepsales > Micropepsaceae > Rhizomicrobium. Next base: position 2,686 of record DATASL010000015.1, on the reverse strand, counting down.
CTCAAAGTTGTCGCGCGCTCTGCGCGCAAATTCGTCCTGGTGTACTTGGTGTCTTGGTGGTGAATTTCCTCCGCGTCTTCGCGTGGTTCCTTCCGGCGCCGCAACCATGACTCCGCAACATGTACTTATTACCGGAGCGAGCAGCGGGATCGGCGCGGCGCTGGCGCGGCGTTATGCACGCCCCGGCGTAAGACTGTCTCTCACCGGGCGCGACCCGGCGCGCCTGCAGCAGGTGAGCGATGCTTGCCGGAGCGCGGGCGCGGATTCGCAGTGGCACGCGGCCGACATAACCGACGCGGATTCCACAGGAGGGTGGATTACGGCGTGCGATACGCGGCAGCCCGTCGATCTCCTCATCGCCAATGCCGGCATCGGCGGTTCGGAGGTCCTTGCGCCCGACTCGGGCGAAACGCTCGCCACCGCGCAGAAAATTGTCGCGACCAATATTCTGGGCGTCGTCCATACTGTGATACCTCTGCTGCCGCGCTTCACCGCCCGCGGAAAAGGACATGTCGTCATCGTGAGTTCGCTCGCCTATGTCGGGCTCCCGCATTCGCCGCTTTATTCCGCATCGAAGGCGGCCGTCCGCGTTTATGGTCACGCGCTGCGCCGCCTGCTGGCGCCCGGCGGGGTTCGCGTCACGGTCGTTTCTCCGGGCTTTGTTGAAACACCGATGAGTGCCGGCGTGCCCGGCGCGCGGCCGATGCTGTGGAGTGTGGAGCGCGCGGCGGCCCGCATCCAACGCGGTATCGCGCGCGGCGAGCGCGAGATCGCTTTCCCGTGGCCGCTCGCTCTTCTGGCGTGGCTTGCGGATATATTGCCGCCCGCTTTTGTCGACTCCCTGCTGATCCGTACACGGAGAAACAACGCATGAACGCTGCCACGGGCGCGCTGCGAATCGTTCAGCTTGAAATTCCGAAGCAGGCCGACGAATGGCTGGCCGTTCCCTTCGCGATCTATGCCGGCGATCCGAACTGGGTTCCGCAACTCAACCTGCTCGAGAAACAGCGTATTGCTCCCAAACACGCGCCGTTTTTTACGTTCGCCGAAGCGGCTTTCTTTGTTGCGAGGCGCGGCGGCAAGCCGGTCGGGCGCATCACCGCGCAGGTGAACCGCCGCCATCTCGAGACCCATCGCGACAATACCGGCCATTTCGGTTTCTTCGATTGCGAGAACGATCCCGAGGCCGCGCAGGCGCTGGTCCTGACGGCGGCGAGCTGGCTGAAACAGCGCGGCCTCACGCGCATGGTGGGGCCGCTCAGTTTCTCCATCAACGAGGAATGCGGCTGTCTGATCGACGGTTTCGATTCGCCGCCCGCCATGCTCATGCCGCACGGCAAGCCGTGGATGGGGGCGCTGCTCGAACAAACGGGGCTGCGCAAAGAAATAGATCTCTTTGCCTACCGCACGCAGCCGAAGGAATTGCCGCCGCGCATTGCGCAGCTTGCCGATCGCGCCGCCCGCTTCGGCAATGTCAGGCTCCGCCATTTCGACATGAAGCGCTACCGCGCCGAAATCGATCTGCTGATCGATATCTACAACGATGCCTGGGCGGACGCCTGGGGCTTCGTGCCGTTCAGCGCCGCGGAGATCGACGCGCTGGCGAAGGAGCTGAAGCCGTTTTTCCGCAACGAATATGGCCGCTTCCTGATGATCGACGGCAAGGAAGTGGGCATCGGCGTCGGCATGCCCGACATCAATGGCATCATCGCACCATTCGGCGGGCGCCTGCTGCCGTTCAACTGGGCAAAGCTGATCTGGTCGTTAAAGCGCGAGACCTGGCAGACCGCGCGTATTCCCTTTCTCGGCATCCGCCGCGAATGGCGCACCACGGCGCGCGGCAGCGCGCTGGTTGTGTTACTTGTGAAGGATCTGGTGCTGCAGGCTTCTGCGCGTTACCCGCTCAACTGGGCCGAATATTCCTGGGTCCGCGAAACCGATCCGCGGATGGTTTCACTCGGCGAAGCCATTGCCGGCCCTCCGGCGAAGACATACCGGATTTACGCGAAGGCGATTTGAAATGCGCCACGTCGTATTGCTCGTCGTTCTCTTTATTCCAATCGTTGGCTGTTCAAATCGACCGGATCTTGCCGACGATAGGTAGCGGACATTTATTTCCCGCGCCGTCTTCTCAGAACATAAACGATGGCCGCTCGCCGACCATGGCTTTCTATCCGGTGTCACTGAAGGCGGAAATTCGCGGAACGAAATCACGCTACCCGAGCCGGCACTGGATCTATGGCTCTGGTACGGAAAGCCTGCGGTCGCGACATGCATATTCGATAAATGCGCAGCGCGGACCGCGCGACTCTGGACAGGCGATGGCTGGAAAATCAAAGCCATCATTTCTGCGCGAAGGGATGAATGGCTTCTCTTCGCCAAGAGCGACGAAAAGGGTAGCACATTCCTGACAACCCAGAGGATAATTAAACTGAAAGAGGGCAGCCAATACTCGATTGATCTCTCCGAACCTATCCTTCACCCCGTAGCGTCTGCGCTTTTCGAACACGACTACGTTTAAGACTTATCCCCTTGGTTCAGGTCGAACTAGGTTCTGTTGACAAACCTCAACCAGATTTTGATTGAGGCGAGTTGAACGAAGGCCATGAAGCTGTCGACGGTTTTATCGTAGCGTGTAGCAACGCGTCGCGCGTTTTTCAGCTTGTTGAAGAAGCGTTCGATACGA
>DATASL010000014.1:0-35214 GCA_036269235.1 Rhizomicrobium sp. | reverse complement strand
CGCATGTCTTCCGGTAGGAGCTCAAGAGCTTCGGCCGCTCGCTGTGTAGTCGTTTTCATGACGCGATTCCACCACCCGATCAAGGGTCAGCCAATGCCGCGCTATCTCCACGGCACGCGCCCCGTCATTGCCTCTTCCCAGTTGCGGCCGTCGAAGTGGCCGATATTAAGCGCGGCGACATCGACACCGTCAAGGCAACGCACATTGACATCGACCTTATCGGGATCGGAACGTGGAATGTAAAACGGATGAATGCCGCAAGTGGCGCAAAACGTGTGCTGCGCGACGCCGGTATTGAATCGATAGGTCGTCAGCGCATCCTTGCCGCTGATCAATTCGAAGGCTTCCGGCGCCACGATGAGATGAAGAAAACCCTTTTTGCTGCAGACCGAGCAATTGCATTCGGTTACCCGCGACAGATCCGCGGTGACGCGAAACCGCACACGACCGCAATGACAGCCGCCTTGGTAGATACGCTGCACGGCTCATTCCTCCTCCGCGCCGAACAATCCGAATTGCGCCGGGTCGCGCGCCGGCTCGGGCAGGCCGAGATGGCGGAACGCATGCGCCGTGATCAGGCGCCCGCGCGGCGTGCGCTGCAGAAGGCCACACTGAATCAGATAAGGCTCGATAATGTCCTCAATCGCGTCGCGCGGCTCCGACAACGCGGCCGCGAGCGTCTCGACGCCGACCGGGCCGCCGCCGTAATTGACGGCGATGGTCGAAAGATAGCGGCGGTCCATAGCGTCGAGCCCGGCGCCGTCGACCTCGAGCGCCGCCAAGGCTTTATCGGCGATTGGCCGGTCGATGGCGGCGACGCCCGCCACGGCGGCAAAATCGCGCACCCGGCGCAGCAGTCGTCCGGCGATGCGCGGTGTGCCGCGGGCGCGGCGCGCGATCTCGTTGGCGCCATCGGCCGTTAACCCGATGCCGAGTACGCGGGCGCCGCGATTGACGATCTCTTCAAGCTCGGCCTCGGTGTAAAAGTTGAGCCGCACCGGAATTCCAAAGCGGTCGCGCAGCGGATTGGTGAGAAGGCCCGCGCGCGTCGTCGCGCCGATGAGCGTGAATTGCGCCAGCTCGATCTTGACCGAACGCGCCGCCGGTCCCTCGCCAATGATGAGGTCGAGCTGAAAATCCTCCATGGCCGGATAGAGGATTTCCTCGACCGCCGGGTTGAGCCGATGAATTTCATCGATGAACAGCACATCGCGCGCTTCGAGATTGGTGAGAATGGCGGCGAGATCGCCCGCCTTCGCCAGTACAGGACCGGCCGTCGAGCGGAAATTCACTCCCAACTCACGCGCCACGATCTGCGCCAGCGTGGTCTTGCCCAAGCCCGGCGGCCCGGAAAACAGCACGTGATCCAGCGCCTCACCCCGTTCACGCGCGGCCTGAATGAAGATCGACAGATTTTCCCGCGCCTGCTGCTGGCCCACAAATTCCGCCAGCCGCTTCGGCCGCAGCGACGCTTCCAGCGTGTCCTCTTCCCCCCGCTCGGGTGTGACGAGGCGCTCCGTTTCTTTTGACGCAACTGCTGCCACTGTCACCCCGCTGATTGCCAGGGATTGAACACCGAGAGGTTCGGGAAGGGAAAGTCTCTCACATTTCGTGTCGCCAAGATAAGGCCGGACGCGATTGCGCTCGCAGCGATTTGGGCATCTACCAGCTTTGCGTTCGGATAGGTCGCGCGAATGTCAGCCCAGTGCAACGCTGCCTTCAGATCGAAAGCAACGACCCTGCCGGCGAACCCTACCAGCACGATCTCGTCAAACCATCGCTCCAGGTCCGAGCGCTTCTTTCCAAACGGAAGGCGGTCCACTCCATAGCGGATCTCTCCGATGCTCACGGAGCTGATAAACATATCCGCTGTTTTCTGCGCGGCGAGCCAGCCATCAACGTCTTCATTCGAGCGGGCCCGATTGCCTTCCGAAACGACACAGGTGTCGAGGAGGAACATCAGAACTTGATTTTTCGCATACGCTCCCGTTTTCGCGGAGGCAATTTGAATTCCGGTACTTTCGGTGCCGATTTCCATATTTCATAAAGCGTGCGCTCCGGTTTTGCGCCGCGGAGGCGGCGATATTCTTCAACCGAAATGAGCACGGCCTTCTCCTCGCCGTTTTTTGTGATGTGCTGCGGCGCCATCTCGGATTGTCGGAGCACTTCCGAGAACCGCGCCTTTGCATCCTGCACTGCCCAGCTTTTCGCCACTGGCCAAACTCCTGACTGGTCTGACTAGTCAGTTTAAGTCAGCGCCCCATGGCCCGCAAGCTTTCGCGGATGAGCGCATCGACGGGTGCGTGTTCGCCGATGTCGCGGGCGGCGCGGGCCACGGCTTCTGCAGCCTGCGTCTGCGAATAGCCAAGCTTCACAAGGGCGGCGACGGCATCGGCTTCCGGCCCCCGCGGCGCGATAATCGGCACCGCGTCTTCCGCATGCCCGCGCAACATCATGGCGGGCGCTTTATCTTTCAGCTCTGTGACGATGCGGGTGGCGAGTTTCGGCCCGATGCCTTGCGCGCGTCCCACCGCGGCCTTGTCGCCCAGCGCCACCGCCCGTTCCAGCTCGCGCGACGACAATGCCGACAGCACGTTCAGCGCCACACGCGCGCCCACATTCTGCACCCCCTGCAGCAGGCGAAACCATTCGCGCTCTTCCGTCGTGGAAAAGCCGTACAGACGGATGGCCTCTTCGCTCATTTTCGTTTCGATCATCAGCGATGCGTTTGCGCCGGCGCTCAACTTCGCCAAGGTCGATGACGGGCAATGCACCAGATACCCCACGCCGCCAACGTCGAGGATCGCATGATCCTCGACAACCGAATCCACAATGCCCGTCAGCTTTCCGATCATGCCAGTGCCGCGAGCACTTTCGCGCGCGTGCCGGCGAAATGCGCATGCGCGATGGCGCAGGCGAGCGCATCGGCGGCATCGGCGGCTTCCACGCGCGCGGTGGGCAACAGATGCCGTACCATGGCCAGAACCTGAGCTTTCTCCGCATGGCCGACGCCCACCACCGACTTCTTGATGTGGTTCGGCGCGTATTCGGCGATGATGAGGCCCTGCCGCGCAGCCGCCAGCAGCACCACGGCGCGCGCCTGCCCCAACTTGAGCGCCGCGGACGGATCCTTCGCCACGAACGCCTGTTCGATGGCCAGCGCCGATGGCCGCAGCTCCGCAATGATGGCGGCGATGGCTTCATGCAGCGCGAAGAGGCGCTGGGCCAGTTCGGTTTTCGCGTCGCTGCGCAGCACGCCATGGGCGATGTGCGAAAGCCGCGTTCCGGCGCATTCGATCACGCCCCAGCCCATGCGGGCGAGGCCCGGATCGAGCCCGAGAATGCGAACGATCACGTGGAGACGCTGCCGCCAAAAGAATCGCAAGCGCCACTCTCCGCCCGCAGACCGCGCCATGCAACAGCCGTCATTTTGGCTTTGGCAGTTGGCTCGAAAGTCGTACGCCGGTCGATGAGCGGGACAGGTAATACGCCTACGTTAAGGCATTTCCGCGTGAAGAAGCACTGGTATTGTCCAATATTGCGCTCTCCGATGACTTCGTCTAATCGGCCGCATAGATAGGGGGTACGATGAAGCTTCTTAAATTCACCATGTTTGTGACGTGCACAACAATTGTATTTGGGATTTCCGCACCCAACGCAGTCGCAGAAACGCCGGAGACCCTGTACTCGTTTTGCAGCCAGCAGAATTGCACGGACGGTGCCTACCCGGTCGGCGGTGTAACGCGCGGCAATGATGGAGCGCTCTACGGCACTACCGCGGAGGGCGGAGCAAATAATGATGGTGTGGTTTTCGCGCTCTTTCCAGCGGGCAATTCTTACACGTTCAACGTCGTGTACAATTTCTGCGGACAAGCGAATTGTGCCGACGGTTCATTGCCCGTAGATGCGCCGATCGTTGACCAGAACGGAAATCTTTTTGGAGTAACGCCTTCGGGCGGGGTTCATCAGAGCGGAATCGTCTATGAACTTAAGCCGAATCCAAATCGATCCGCATATACGTTCATCGATCTGTATGATTTCTGCTCGCAAAAAAGCTGCTCGGATGGCATCGATCCGGTTAGCACGCTGACCTATGCTGGCGCCGATGCGGGTGTCCCTTACGACGGGCTGTCGCCCCTTTATGGCGCAACGCAACAGGGTGGGATATTGAATAGCGGCCTCGTCTTCCAACTCACCCTAATTAATGGACAAACGCAACGGCAGCTCAGTGTGGTGCACAGCTTCTGCGGGCGTCAAAACTGCCCCGATGGCATCGCGCCAAACGGGGTTATCGCAGATTCAGCAGCCAATCTGTACGGAACCACACGGAGTGGGGGCAAGGAGTCAAATGGCACTCTGTTCCAGTTGAACTCGGCTGACAGTTACAGTGAGACCGTCCTATATAATTTCTGCAAGCATCCGGATTGTTCTGACGGGAGCAAGCCCGCCGCGCCGCCCGCCCGCGACAAGAAGGGCGCATTGTTTGGAACTGTGGCAAGCGGCGGTAGAGGATGGGGGGCATTGTATAAAACGAAGCCATCCGGCGGTGCCAAAATCCTCCACAGCTTTTGCGATGCTCCGACGGGATGTCCAAGCGGCCGTGAAGGAGAAAACCCGAATGCGGGTGTCGTTGTCGGACCCCATGGGAATGTTTATGGGACGGTTCAATACGGCGGCGCGAATGGAGGAGGCGGAACAATTTACGAGTTTGGTCGCAGCGGCTTCCGGGTCATCTACAGTTTCTGCTCGCAACTCTGTGATGATGGTGACACTCCGGGCCCCGTAATCCTCGGCCCAAAGTCCACGTTGTTTGGCACTACGCAAGTGAACGGCGGCCACGATGGGGGGAACGTGTTCCGAGTAAAGATTCAAAACTGATTGTGCCGCGCAGCAGAATCGAGATCGGCGACGGCCAGGAATGACGCTTCCCGGCAGACTTGAGATACTGCTACTTCAGGCCTTGCTCCATTTGCCCGTGTTGATGTTGAACTTCGCCTTGCCCGCGGCGCGCATGCGCAACAGCAGTTCCTGCAAGGCATCGGTGCTTCGGTTGCTTGGATCGAGCAGCTTCTGCAGCGAATAGACGGCCCGGGGCTTGTCCAAAGCGGCCAGTACCTCTTCTTCTTTCACCATGACCGGCGCTCCTTCCGTTTCCGCTCTCACCTTTGCCATGATAGCGGCCCGGAGCGGCAAAACACTAGCGCGCGATGCGCATGCACAACGGCCGGCCGTCCCCTTCGGACAGCCGGCCGTCTTTCACCTGGAGTGCTCGATTTACCAGCCGAGGTGATAGGTGATGCGGGCGCGCGCGACGGCAAACTTGCGGTCGTCCGCCACCGAGAACGGTTCCGCGCCGGTCGAAGCCGGCGTGGTCAGATCGACCGTGTCGCGGCCGAAATCGTACCATAGGCCTTCGGCGCCGACACTGAGCGCCGGCATGATGTAGGTTTCCACGCCGGCGCCAGCTACCCAGCCGTTCTTGTTCACACGGCGGCTGAACTGGGACGTGCCGCCGCTCACGGAATCCACCGCGAACTGCTCATGCGCGCCTTCGAAAGCGCCGCCGCCCGTACCGTAGACCAGCACCGGACCGAGCGGTGCGCCGACGCGGCCGCGGATGCTGGCGAGATAGTTGATGTTGTCGCCGAAATCGGAATCGCCTTCGACGCCGAACATGATGCCGCCAGGCTGGAAGTCGTAACCTGCATGCACGCCGCCGATGAATTTGGTGTCATTGTTCTGGCCGCGAAAGGCCAGATCCTGCGCGCTGCTCTGGTCGCTGAAGCTCAATTTGTTGGCGTCGAACGCGCCACCCATGTTGCCGCCGATATAAAGGCCGGACCACGGCCCGCCGATCACAGGCTGTGCCGACACCGGCGCGATGGAAAGTAGAAGGGCAGCGGCAAATCCCGCTCCGAAAAGGGACGAATTCAAACGCATCTGGAAGTCTCCTCTGAAATTACGCTTGCACACGGCGCCGGGCCCTGGGGGCCTGACCTCGCGGTATATACGTATTGCCCCCCGCGCCGTTCCACGGTTCCACCAGCGAAAAATGCAGGGAGAGGCGAATGCGTGGCGCATTGGTCACGCTTGTTACGGCTGCCGTAAGATTGTTAAACGGAAGCAACCCGCGTCAGATGTAATCGGCAACGAATTCGTCGAATGCTTCCCAGAAACGTGCGCGGATGGAATCGTTCTCCATCAGGATTTCATGTTCGGCGTCTGCAAATTCGCGATAGCGGCCATGCGGCAGCCGCGCAGCGAATTCCCGCGTCGCGATGGTATCCACAATGCGATCGCGGCCCGCGCCGAAAACAAGTGTGGGCGTGGCGATTGCTTCCGCATAACCGGGCGACATCACCGTATCCATGGAACGGTACGCGGCTTCCAGCCAGCCCCAGGTCGGCCCCGCCAGCCGCAAATTCGGATGCTGCCGCAGGATGTTCTGCGTGCGTGCGAAGCGCTGCGCATCCGATGTCACCAGCTGATCGGCGAAGGTCATTTGCAGCGGATCGCGCTCGCCAATTCCGAATACCCAATCGCCGCCGCGCCCGGCGAAGTTCTGCGCAGAGCACATGAGGCGGGCGAGGCGTGGGTTATACCCGCGCGTCAGCGCCCGCAGCATCGGCGCCATCAGGACCGCGGCGCGAAACTGCTTTGGATGATCGTGCATCGCCCGCAGCGCAATGTGCGCGCCCATCGAATGCGCCAGCACGACAGGCGGCCGGTCGCTGAGATTACGCACCGCCTTGTCGAGAAAAACCTGCAGATCGGAATCGTATTGCTGAAAATCGGCGATGTAGGCTTTCAGCGGGTTCGCCAGCGCGCGCGCCGAGCCGCCCTGGCCGCGCCAATCCATCGTCGCGACAATAAAGCCGCGCGACAGCAGTTCGCCCATCACTTCGACATATTTTTCGATGAATTCCGTCTGCCCGTGCAGCAGCACGCATACGCCGCGCGACGTCAGATCCGGATTCGGCAGCAATGTGGCGATACGAAGCGGTTTGCCGTCCCGCCCATATGCGAAACGGGCCTGAATATCGTCGGACTCGATCGCGCCCTGGCTACCGAAGCCCTGCGTTACACTTGTCCCGACACCCACGGCCGCCGACACCTGCCGCCTTCCAGACTCGCATACGGCTTAGCGCACGCCGGTGCAAGGAAGGTTGGAAGCAGGGTAGTGTCCTAATCTGGGACCCGGACGTTATAGTCCGCCCAAGGTTGTCAGAGCCGAGCGCCACGTTGTGGCGGGCAATCCCGATCAGCAACACATTTCCACCAGCCTAATTGAGCGCCAGAACCTGACCATGCGTATGAGCATCCGGAGGGTCCGGAGGTTCACAAGGCTAACGAATGCCTTTTCAAAGAAGGTGGAGAACCATCGTGCGGCGGTTGCCCTGCATTTCGCGCACTACAATTTCGTGCGGCTTCATCCGACCACGCGGATTACCCCTGCTATGGCAGCGGGCATCTCTGATAGGCTGTGGACGCTAGAGGAATTGGTGGAGCAGACGAGTGAATGAGGCGAAGAGATTGAGTAGTAGGAACATTGATTCCCGAATGAATTGGCCGAACGCGAAGAAACTCCTCGCTGCCGTCATTGCTTGGATTTGGACAATCCTTGCTGGAGGCGGCGGCTTAGGTTTGCTCATTCTGGAAGGGCCGTGGCCGCCGACCAATGGCTGGTTTGCTCTTGGTTCCGGACTCTCGGCGTGTCCGCTGACGGCGCGGCTGGTGCGGAGATACACCGGCTTCGCGGCCTCTGGGTTCGTTCGATTCGCAGCCGCGGCGCTCTTCATCATCGCAGGACGCGCCGCTCTTGCTATCGAAGGGCAATCGTTCCTGCCGCGCCCGAGGATCACACAAGCAGATCATTGGACTTGTCCAATTCCCGTGCGCGAAGTCTGTTGGCTGTTGCGCTAAAGGCGCAGCACGACGCGGGGAACGGTACCTCCCAAAATCAAATTAGGACACTACCTGAAGCAGAGACGACGATTTTCGCAAAAACAGCCGCGCCTTCCCTCACTTCGCCGCAACAAAAAGGAAAGGCAGGCACAACGCCCGGCGCTACGCCCGCTGCAATATCGGCCCCAGCTTCATCGCAAGGCCCATATCGCCGGCCACGCGCAGTTTGCCCTGCATGAAGGCGCTGGTGGGATCGAGCTCGCGCCGGATCATCTTGTCGAAGGTGTCCAGCCCCACATTGATGGTGCAATCCGCGTTCTTGCCCTCGCCGTCCGACACCGCGTTGGGCGAAGATTTGCCGTCGATGAACACGCTGCCCGGCTCGCCGAAATCGAACTTCACCGTACCGCCAAGGCCGGAATTGGCGCCCACCGCGCTGCCCATTTTCTGGATGATATCCTGCACCTGTGGAGAGCTCATGGTTCTTCCTTCGCGTGTTCTGTTTGACCAGCCGGTTGTGGCGGAGCGGAGCCCCTTCTCGAAGGCGAATATGGGCGTTTGCCGCCCCGCCCGCAATGGCGCCGTTCTTGCGATGGACGTAACATGAGCGCGGGCTGAACTGGAAAATGGAAATGGGTGTTTCGGACCGCGCTGCGGTACTGGCCATGCTGCGCGAACACGCTGCGCCGAACCTCACCCTCGCCGAACAGCGCGCGCGCATGGACGCGGTGAGCGAGGTGTTTCATCCACCCGAGGGAACGGAGGTGCAGACGGCGGAGCTTGGCGGCATTGCCGGCGATTGGCTGCGCGCGCGGCACGTGCTTGCCGATGCAGCGCTGCTGTATCTGCATGGCGGCGGATATGTGAACGGTTCGCCGCAATCGCATCGTCATCTCGCGGCGGCGATCGGCGAAGCGTCGGGCCTGCCGGTGTTCGTTGCCGGATATCGTCGCGCGCCGGAGCATCCCTTTCCCGCCGCGCTGGAGGATGCCGTTGCGGCGTACAAGGGTTTGCTTGCATCCGGAATATCGCCCGCGAGATTGGCAATTGCGGGCGACAGCTCCGGCGGCGGATTGGCCATCGCCACCTTGATCTCGTTGCGCGAGCGGAACGTGCCGCTCCCTGCCTGCGCCGCGTGCATTTCGCCTTGGGTGGATCTCACTCAAAGTGGCGCAACCTTCGGCACCCACGCCACGCTCGATCCCACCATCACCAAGGCACGGCTCGATGCGATGGCGGCGCAGTATCTCGCAGGCCGCGATCCGAAGACGCCCCTCGCCTCGCCCCTCTTCGCCGACCTTAGCGGACTGCCGCCGTTGCTGCTGCAGGTTGGCGGGCGCGAAGTGCTGTTCGATGACACCATGCGCCTGCGGGCGCGCGCGGAGGAAGCCGGCGTGGAGGTGAGCGCCGAAAGCTGGGGCGGCATGTGGCACGTGTGGCCCTTCTATTATCCCATGCTGTCGGAAGGACGCGACGCCATCGCGCGCATCGGCGCGTATCTGAAAGCGCGCATCGCGTGAGTTTGCAGGATACCGAAGCCAGCGAACTGGAAGCGGCGATCCCAGCGCGCCCGCAACGGCGCGACGCGCTCGGCAAGTTCTGTTTCGCGGTTCACGTCCTGCCGCTGCTTTACGTGCTGGGCGGATGGGCGGCGCCCTGGCACGCGGCGCTGATCGTCTATCTCGTGTTCCTGCCGGTCATGTTCCTGCAATGGCGGCTGAACAGCGGCAGCTGCGTGCTGAACAACATGGAATCGCTCATCCGCACCGGCCGCTGGCGCGACCCGCGCAATCGCGAGGAGGGCGCCTGGCTGCGCACCATGATCAACGGCCGCACCGGATGGAATCTTTCCCGCGCGCAGATGGATGCCATCATCAATTCGGCGATCGCCGCGCTGTGGCTGATCGCGCTCGCCCGCCTGCTCGGGTGGATTTGACAGCGTGCTTTGCCCTTGACCTGAATCGCCCTAAACAAAGGCGCAACCAGCGGGCGTGGCGGCGAATGAGCGATGTTGCGAAAAAGAAAGCGGCGGCGAGCAATGCGAAGCACGCGGGAGCGTGTTCGCCCAAAAGAACCGCCCGCGCCGAGCTGGTCTGGGACGGCAAGTACGACGAAGCGGGCCGCCGCGTGGCGCCGCTGCGTGTGGCGCTGCCGTTCCAGACTGTGGAGACGGTGAATGAATCGGCGCAGGAGCGTCAGAAGAGTCTGCTGCTGGGCGCCGGTTTCGCGGAAGAGGAATGGCGCAATCGGCTCGTCTGGGGCGATAAGAAATACGTGCTGCCGTCGCTGCTGCCGGAATTCGCCGGCAAGGTGAACCTCATCTACATCGATCCGCCGTTCGACACTGGCGCGGATTTCTCCTTCACCGCCACCGTGCCCGACGATCCGGACAATGCCGAGGACGATTCCTTCACGTTCGAGAAGGAGCCGAGCATTATCGAACAGAAGGCGTATCGTGACACTTGGGGCCGAGGCCTACAGTCATATTTGCAGTGGTTCTACGAAACTTCTATTTTCCTAAGTGAACTGCTCCATGAGAGCGGAGCAATTTATGTGCACGTGGGCTGGCAGGTGGCCAGTGCCGTGAAGATGCTGCTCGACGAAAATTTCGGGGAAGAAAACTTCCGAAATGAGTTGATCTGGAAAAGAACGAGCTCGCACAACTTCAAATCCAAGGGTTTCGTTCGAGCGACAGAAACAATTTGGTATTACACGAAATCCGATAGTTACACGTTCAATGAGCAGTATGGCGCATACAGCGAAGAACAGTTGTCACGCTATCGGCCAGATGAATCAGGCCGACTCTACAAGGCAGAAAATCTAACATTCTCCACGAAAAATCCTTCACGGCAGTTCGAATGGAGAGGCACGAAACCTCCGCCGAACAGATCTTGGGGAGCGTCGAAGGAGCAACTGGAAGCGTGGTGGTCAGAAGGGCGGATACTGAAGAAGCGCGATGGAGCACCGCGCTTGGATGGGCTCAAGTTCTATCTTGATGAGATGAAGGGGCCAGCACTTAGCAATTTTTGGGACGACATCGGTAGGGTCGGAAACACAGCCAGTGAGCGGTTGGATTATCCGACACAAAAGCCAGAAGCACTTCTTGAGCGCGTCGTCAAAGCCTCCTCAAATGAGGGTGATCTAGTCCTTGACTGCTTCTGCGGCAGCGGCACGACGGCGGCGGTGGCGGAGAAGCTGGGGCGGCGCTGGATTGCCTGCGATCTGGGGCGCTTTGCCATTCACACCACGCGCAAGCGGCTGCTGTCGGTTCCGAATGTGCGGCCGTTCATCGTGCAGAATCTCGGCAAGTACGAGCGGCAGGTATGGGCGGGCACCGAGTTCGGTGCCAACGAAAAGACGGTCGAGCAACAGCGCGCCTATATCGAGTTCATCCTGAATCTGGCCAACGCCACGCCCATTCACGGCTACACCTGGCTGCACGGAGTCAAAGCCGGGCGCATGGTGCATGTTGGCGCGGTGGATGCGCCGGTCAGCACGGGCGACATCACGCAGATCGCTGCCGAGTTCAAGCGCGCCATCGGCACCGGCGACAATGCGCCGAAGACGAACGGCGTGGATGTGCTGGGCTGGGATTTCGCTTTCGAGATGAACGAAGTGGCGCGGCAGCAGGCGGCCGCCGCCAACATCCAGATGCGGTTCCTGCGCATCCCGCGCGATGTGATGGACAAGCGCGCGGTGGAACAGGGCGACATCAAATTCTTCGAGCTGGCGGCGCTTGCGGTGGACGTGAAGACCAACAAGCACAACGTCCACCTCAAGCTCACCGACTTCGTCATTCCGCCCGACGACGTGCCGGAAGAAGCGCGCAAGGCGGTGAAGCACTGGTCGCAATGGATCGACTACTGGGCGGTGGACTGGGACAACCGCAGCGACACCTTCCACAACGAATGGCAGGCCTATCGCACGCGCAAGGACAAGACGCTGCAGCTGGAAATCGCGCATACCTATGCGGAAGCCGGTGACTACACCATCGTGGTGAAGGTGATCGATATCCTCGGCAACGACACCACAAAAAGCGTGCGGGTGTCTGTTTGAGGGGCGGGGTTTACTTTATGCCTGAACAGGCATAGATGACGATTACACCATATGGAGGATGAGAAGCCGCCGAAGCCGGTTCGATGGGTCGGCTCAAGCCGGGACGATCTGAAAGCCTTTCCCGAACCCGTCAAGCGGCGGGTTGGCGGCGCGTTCTGGGAGGCGCAGACAGGCGGCAGAGCGCCGTATGCAAAACCGCTTAAGGGCTTCGGAGGCGCCAGTGTGATGGAGATTGCCGACGATTTCGATGGCGACACGTATCGCGCGGTTTACACGGTCAGGTTCGACGGGGCGGTGTACGTTCTGCATGCCTTCCAGAAGAAATCGAAACGCGGCATCGCCACGCCAAAGGCGGAGCTGGATCTCATCGAGCAACGTTTGAAGCGGGCAAAACTGGATTACGAGCAATGGATAAAAGACAAAAAGCACAAATCCCGGTGATCGCCAGCAGCGGCAATGTGTTTGCCGATCTGGGATTCGAGGCGCCGGAAGAAGAGCTGACCAAGGCCCAGTTGGCGAGCCAAATCCGCCAGATCGTCAAGACGCGCCGGCTGACGCAGATGGCCTCGGCCAAGGTCATGGGCATCGATCAGCCGAAAGTCTCCGCGTTGCTCAATGGCCGATTGGAGAATTTCTCGAGCGAGCGGCTCATGCGTTTGCTCACCATGCTGGGCAAAGATGTGGAGATTCTTGTCAAAACGAAGCCGCGGAATCGCGAGCACGGGCGCATCCGCGTGCGGAGCGATGCGCGCGTGCATGCCGATGCGTGACTTTACAGTCGCGCTTCCACCGGCACACGCCGCGAAGTGACCGCAGCAGGCGGGAGGGGCAGTGGCACGGCGAAAGAAGAGCGAAGATCAACCCGACCTGTTGCAGGCGCGGGTCTCCACGGCGCCGTGCGTGCCGGCAATTCGCGACAAGGTGAATGCGTGGGCCGCGAACGGCGGCTACAAGGGAATCACCGAAACCAGCCGGCTCTTGCTGAACCACTGGTTCCACACCGATCACCGGACGCCGGACCGCCGCCCTTTCAAATATCACCCCTTCCAGAAGGAAGCGGTCGAGACGCTCGTCTATCTCTATGAAGTCGCGAATGTCCGCAGCCACAAAAGCCTGGTAGAAACCTTCGCCACCCGCAGCGACCTGCGCCTGCTGCAATATGACGAGTTCGCCCGCTACGCCGTGAAGATGGCGACGGGCAGCGGCAAAACGAAGGTCATGTCGCTCGCTATTGCCTGGCAGTTCTTCAATGCGGTGAACGAAGGCCGCGACGACTTCGCCAAAACCTTTCTGCTGATCGCGCCGAACGTGATCGTGTTCGAGCGGCTGCGCACGGACTTTGCCGGCGGCAATATCTTCCGCAGCGATCCCATCGTGCCGCCGGAGATGCAAATCTTCTGGCGCGATTTCCAGTGCTACGTGCGCGGTGAAGGCGAGCGGGCCAGCTCGCTCGGCGCGCTGTATCTCACGAATGTGCAGCAATTCTATGAGCGCGCCAGTTCCAGGGACGAAGAGCCCGAAGAAATGACCGCGGTGCTTGGGCCGAAGCCGCCGGCGCAGACCTCGGGCATTGAGGATTTCGGTCAGCGCATTGCGGACCGCGGCGGCCCAGTCGTCGTGCTGAACGACGAAGCCCACCACACGCATGACGAAGAAAGCGAGTGGAACAAGACCATCCGCGCACTCAATGCCGATGTGCCCGGCGGCCTCGCGGCACAGCTCGATTTCACCGCCACGCCGCGGCACAGCAAGGGGCAGCTGTTTTCCTGGACCGTGTACGATTACCCACTCAAGCAGGCGATCATCGACAATGTGGTGAAGCGCCCGCTGAAGGGCTTGGCGCAAGGCATCCAGGAGCAGCCGTCGGATATCGCCAGTGTCAGGTACGAAGCGTATTTGGCAGCGGGCGTGGAGCGCTGGAGGGAATATCGCGAGCAGCTGAAGCCGCTCGGCAAGAAGCCGGTGCTGTTCGTGATGATGAACGACACGGAGGAAGCCGACGATGTCGGCCATTGGCTGAGGACCAAGTATCCCGCCGAATTTGGCGCGAGAGGTGACCAGAAGCAGCTGCTGATCATCCACACGGACAAATCCGGTGAGGTTTCGAAGAAAGATTTGGACGCGGCGCGAAAAACGTCACGCGAAATCGACGATGAGAAAAGCCCAATAAATTGCATCGTGAGCGTGATGATGCTGCGCGAAGGCTGGGACGTGCAGAGTGTCACCGTGATCATCGGCCTGCGGCCGTACAGCTCGAAAGCGAACATTCTGCCAGAGCAGACGGTGGGGCGTGGCTTGCGCCTCATGTTCCGCGGCGCGACCGGTTATACCGAGCGCGTGGACGTGATCGGCAACAAGAAGTTCATCGAGTTCGTCGAGCAGCTGGAACGCGAAGAAGACCTCCAGCTCGAAACCTTCAAGCTGACCGAGAAGGTCAGCATCGTCACCATCGCGCCCGATCCGGCGAAGATGGACAAGGATATTTCTATTCCTGTGTTGAGCCCGATTCTCACGCGAAAGAAATCGCTGGCCGAGGAGATTGCTGGTCTCGACGTAGAGGCGTTCAACTGTCCCGTGCTGCCGCGCAAACCGAACGATGCCGTGGCCAAGAAATTCAAGTATGAAGGCTTCGACATCATCACGCTCCAGAAGGAGATCGAGCGCGAGTACAACATTCCCGAGCCGCAGACGCCGGAGGAGGTTATCGGCTATTATGCAAAGCGAATTGCGCAGGATGTGAAGCTGCCCTCGCAATTCGCCGCGCTCGTGCCGAAGGTGCGCCAATTCCTGGAAGAGAAAGCGTTCGGCCAGCGCGTGGATCTAGCTGAGCCGGTCATGCTGAAGGCTATCAGCAACAACGTGACAAACTACATAACGGTGAAAACGTTCGCCGAAGCGCTGCGCAAATTGGTGATCGAGGAACAGCAGCCTCAGCTCGTGCACGCCGGCCGGCTGCTGTCCGGCACCCCACCGTTTCCGTGGTCGCGGCAGACGGCCAATGCCACGAAATGCGTCTTCAATCTGGCGCCTTGCGAGAACGCGTTCGAAAAGGAATTTGCAGTGTTTCTGGAGAAGGCGCCTGACGTGGAGCGCTTTGCAAAGCTGCCCGAGCAGTTCGCGTTCACAATCGAATACACCGACAATGCCGGCAATTTGCGCTACTACGAGCCGGATTTCGTGGCGGTCACCGCAGACGGCACTCACTACGTCGTTGAGACCAAGGGTCTTGAAGACACCAACGTCGCCAACAAGGATCGCGCGGCGCATCTCTGGTGCGAAAACACCACCCAGCTTTCCGGCCAGAACTGGGCGTATCTCAAAGTGCTGCAGACCGCGTACAAGCAACTGCAGCCCAACCGCTTCGAAGACCTGTTCGTCTTCTCACCGGAAACGCTCGTTTAGAAGCTTGACCACCCAGCCTGCCTGTATTATGTTCTTTATGTGTTCCTTACAGCTGACCCGCAAGATTATTGCGCAGTTCGGCGAGAAATATGCCGATAACTTGGCGCGCGCCGCACAGGGATACCCCTCCCTAATTTTCCGGAGGTTCGAATGGGAACTTTTACGAACTCTGGCAGCCACAGGGGGAGGGGTACCCGTGTCCGCAAAAACAACCCCACGAGATCTGGTGGGCTGGTTCCGGACAGACACAAGGGTCGGGCGGAAAGAGGGGGAGGATACCCGTCCGCTTGAAAACAACGATCATGATGTTGGGGAGGGACACTAAACGGCATCTACATCCGGGAGCGGCATAGGAAGCAGCCTCTCTGTCACTCCCGCCCTTGAAGCGCCAGGCGCCGCGCTTATCTCAAGGGTGTCCGGGTGGCCGGTTGGCACTCGGGCGAAACAAGGCCTCGGGCCCGAAAGGGGCGAGGCTCTAGACACATCGCTTTTAAGGAGGTTGTGACCATGAGATTCGATTTTTCCCCGCTGTTCCGTTCGACCGTCGGCTTCGACCGCGTGTTCGACATGCTGGACCAGGTTTCCCAGTACGATTCCGGCAACGGCTACCCCCCCTACAACATCGAGCGCACCGATGAGACCCACTATCGCATCACGGTGGCGGTCGCCGGCTTCGCCGAGAAGGACCTGAACGTGGAGCTGCACGATGGCGTGCTCACCATTTCGGGCAAGCGCGAAGATGCCGAGAAGTCCGACGGCAACAACGTGCTCTACCAGGGCATCGCCGGCCGCGCTTTCGAGCGCCGCTTCCAGCTCGCCGAGCATGTGGAAGTGAAGGCCGCGAAGCTTGAGAACGGGCTGCTTCATGTGGAGCTCGAGCAGATCGTGCCCGAGGAGAAAAAGCCCCGCCGCATCGCGATCAACGCGCCGGCGCTCAAGACCATCGAGGGCAGCGCGAAGGCGGCCTAAAGCGCTCGCACAAAATGGATCGGTTCTCCCCTTGCGTATTTAGGGGAGTGCCGCGGCCCTGCGAAAGCGGGAAGCGGTGAGGGGGACGCGCGTTTCGTCCCCCTCTGCCGTTTTTGTGCGCCCTTTTATTTGCGAACACGCTCTCGCGTGCTTCGTGGATTTTTTGCGAACACGCTCGCGCGCGCTTCGCTCCGTCACATGATCGGCGCAATTCGGGGTGACAGCTTCCGTCGCGGCAAATATGGTGCCGCGACTCTGTTCATCCGGTTTCGCGCATGGCCATTTGGCAAGCTTCTTCTTCAAGCCGCAGCGCCCGGCTCGAGCCTGACGCCGATATCGCGGAGTTGCGGCAGCGTTTCGAGGCGACCTTTCAGAAGTTTGCGCCGCCGCCGCCCGACGCGAAGTTCAAGCCGGCTCAACTGGGGCCGATCAAAGGCGAATGGGTGACGGTGGATCGTTCCTCCGCCAACCGCACACTGCTCTATTTCCACGGCGGCGGCTTTATCGCCGGCTCGCCGGAAACCCACCGCGGCCTGATTGCGCGGCTGTGCGATCACGCTTTCGCCCGCGCCTTCTCGGTCGCCTACCGTCTGGCGCCGGAGCACCTGTTCCCCTCCGGCCTGCGCGACGGCGTCGATGCCTATCGCGCGCTGGTGCAGAAGGGTGTCGAGCCGTCCTCTATCGTGCTGGCGGGCGACGATGCCGGCGGCGGGCTGGCATTTTCGGCGCTGCTCGCCATCCGCAACGGCAACATGCCCATGCCGGCAGCCTGCATCGCGCTATCGCCCTGGGTGGATATGACGCTGTCCGGCTGGTCTTTGCTGAGCAATGCGCGGACAGATGCGCAGCTGTCATGGGATCTGCTGTTCCTCACCGCACGCCATTATCTGAAGAAGCAGAGCCCTGCCGATCCCTATGCCTCGCCAATCTACGCAGGCTTCCGCGATTTCCCGCCTGTGATGGTGCATGCCGGCAGCGCCGAGATTCTGCGGGACGATGCCAGCCGCATTGGCGATCGCGCGGCGGAAGCCGATGTGCCCGTCAGCGTGGAAATCTACGATGGCATGCAGCATCTGTTTCAGGCCAATCCGGAGTTGCAGGAGGCAAAGATGTCGCTCCAGCGCTTGGGACAGTTCATCCGGCAGCGCGCCGGCCGCACTCCCGCCGTCACCGCTGCGCAGTGATAAGACTGTCGTTTCGGTCGATACCGGTGCGCCGCATGGCCGAATTCGTTCAGCGCCGTAATGAAGCAGGGCTATGCGATTTCCGCTAAAGCATGGTTGTAAAAGGGTAAATTGGCTCTGGCGCGGGCCGCAAGAATATGGCTAATCTCCCCGCCCGCGGGCGCTGTTGGGTGCCCTGAAGCCGGGGGCTGGGCGCCAAACCGTCATTCCTGCCCTGCATCGTTCACACAAGGACAAAGGGGTTCTTCTTGTCGAAGCGCGCGTTAATGCTGACGGTGGCTGCGGCCGCCCTGCTCTCCCGTCCCGTGCTCGGCGACGACTTCACCGACATCAAGACCAAGGTCACGCAGCAAATCAAAACCAGCACCGCTGCCAACGGCTCGCCCGGAGACATCCTGATCGAATCGAACGGCTCGGTCGTTGTCACCACGGCTGGGCCAGCAGTGGAGATCGATTCCGCAAATACGGTCACCAACAACGGCACGATCAGCAACATTGGCACCACCAGCGCCATCGGTGTGCAGATGGATGCTACCGCGGGCGGCAATGGCCCGGGTGCGAGCGCCACGGCCTTCGATAGCACGGGCGTGCTCGATTTGAGCGGCAGCAGTGGCGGGCTAAAGACCGCTATCTTAGTTGGCATCGCGAATGGCGATGCATCGGGCATATTCAACGGAGGAATCAATCTGGAGGGTGGCTCCTCGGTAGTCGTCACTGGCGATAATGCCGTGGCTGTCGATATCGGCAGCAATACGACGCTGAACGGTGCGATCAATTTTGGCGGTTCAGTAAAACTCTCCGGCGGAACGTCGCTGACGGGTCTCCTGATCGGCACAAGCGATACCGCAACCGCCAATGTTGTCGGGGATGTGACGTTTGGTGCCGGCTCGATCATGAGCCTCACTGGCGACGGTTCTTATGGAGTGCACATAAATCCCAACTCTGTGCTGACCGGAAATCTGGATGTGGCTGGCAGCATTATAATGGCGCCCACAAATGCCAAATCCACCTCGGATGGCAGCACCGTCGGCATCTGGATCGACAACAATACGGCCGGCGACGCCGTTACCGGAAATTTCCTCGTCGATAAGGGCGGAGCCGTGACTGCGACGGGGGCCAATTCTCAGGGCGTCGTTTTATTGGGCGCGATTGGCGGCAATTTCACGAACAGCGGCAACATTACTGCCGTTGGCACGACCGCGCCCCTGTCCTCCGGCAATCCGGTGAGCGGCAGCGCTCTTGTGATCGCCAATGATATCGCAGGCGGCATCCTGAACAATGGACCCACCAACGCCAACGATACGACAACTCCGGCCAATATCACCGGCAACGGCCTCCTCCCCGTTTTGCTGATTTCTCCCACAGCTGATGGGGCAACGGCGGCGGGGGATATCAATATTGGCGCAAATCCCGGTCTACCGGAAGGCGACTACGGCTTCATCAATCGGGGCCTGATTAGTGCTTCGCCGGCTAATCCAGATCAGGCCGCCGCGATTGCTGTAAGCGTCCAGGGTGCCGGTTCTTTCAATGCGTTTATCGACAACGGCTTCTTCAGTTCCGGCACCATTGCAGCCGCCACAACAGGCGATGACAAGCAATTGAGCGCGGAGTCTGCGACCGGAATCTTCATCGGCGGTACGCCAGGAGCCGGCGGCGGTGTTGTGCCTGTCCTGTTCAATTCCAATCAGAACAGCGCCACTCCCGGCACGATTAGCGCAAGTTACTCCGGCACCATTCTCGGGGGTTCGGCGTTCGCGATTCACATAAGCCGGGGCGGCGTGCTGAACAGCATTGTCAATCAGGGTGTCATCGCTGCTTCGGCGACCAATACAGACACCACACTATCCAACGGTTCTGCAACGACGTGCGGCACGGCAACCGCTCTCACTGCTTGCGCGATCTGGGACGAGTCCGGCACCCTTACCCAAGTGACGAATTCCGGAACAATTTCTGCATTGGCCACGACGCTCGATGACAATTCGCAAGTCGCCATTGCAATCGACATGAGCGCTGCGACGCAGAACACCACAATCGACAACTCCGGAACCATCAACGGGGACGTCAATTTGGGGAATGCCGCTGATTTCGTTCATGTCCACGGTGATGCGAACAGGACGGCGGGCATTTCCGGGGACATCAATTTCGGGGGCACGGGCAATGCCGGTGGAGCGGACGATTCACTTGAGATCGACGATCACGCGTTCGTCATAGGTAATATCACCGACCGAGCGGGAGGACAGCTCGATGTCCTGCTCAATCCTGGCGGCTCATTGACCGAGATCAACGATTCCATCGATCTGGACAAGCGCTTCGAAGTTCACAATCTGACGGTTGGCGCCGGCGCAACGCTGGGCCTTACGCTGTCGCAGACCTACAATCTTGCGGCGAATCCTACAGCAGGCGGCATCGTTACTGCGAGCGGTCAGGTGCTGCTCGATCCGCAGGCCATTGTCAGCCTGCCGTTCCAGTCATTCCTCTCCGGCCAGACGCCCGGTGAAGCCTCGCAGTTCATCCTGATCGATGCGCCGCTGGACGAGTTGCAACTCAGCCTCAGCGCGTTGCAAAATCAGATTTGCACGGCGGTACCGTTCCTGTTTGAAAACAGCGATCAGGAATGTTTGCGGGTCAACGACACCGCCGATCGCAGCCAGCTGGTGCTGTCGTTGACGCCGAAGTCGGCAGAAGAAATCGGGCTGACGGGCTACGCTTTGAGAATGTTCCCGGTCGCCAACCTTGCGCTCGCAAATGACAGCCAGCTTGGCGCCGCAGTTATCAATGCGGGCCTGCCCGTTGATGGCGTGCCGCTCACGCAGGATCAGGGCCAGACGCTGTATCAGCGCGTCTATTCGCAATTCGCACCGAATGTGACGGGCGCTTCACGAGCGCTGGCAATAGCCATAACCGACCAGACCTCTGGCCCGGTCGCTGCCCGCCAGCGTGAGCTGCGCATGTATGCCGGCCAACTGGGTGACACCACCCTTTGGGGCCAGGAGTTCAACCTGAGTCTTAATCAAGATGCCAATGCCGGAACAATCGGTTACCGCGATACCGGCCTGGGTTTCGTGTTGGGCCTCGATGGCGGCAATCCGGCGGACGGCCGCTATGGCGCAGCCATCAGCTTCTACTCCGGTAATATCAACGAGAAACAACCGCAGGACAGCAGCACCGACAGCCAATGGGCGCTGCTGACCGGATACACGGACTGGCGGGGCCGCGGGCTGTTCCTCGACACGCAGCTAAGTGTCGGCGTCGGTCAGCTGGACGGCAGGCGCCATCTCGACGTCGATGAAATCACCCGCACCGCGGAAGGCAAACGCGATACCTTGCTCGGTGCGATCGGCGCAACGACGGGCGTGATCATGACCACCGGCAGCACGATCTTCACGCCCATGGTGAGCCTCGATGGCATGTGGATGAAGGAGAACGGCTACACCGAGCACGGCGGCGGCGATCCGAATGGTGGCGACGGCTTCGATCTTTCGGTGAATTCCATCTACTACGATTCTGCGCGCGCGTTTGCAGGCGCGGACGTGCGGCAGGATATCGACCTCGGTGATTTCTATCTGCAGCCGGAGGCCCGCGCTGGCTATCGCTACGATTTCCTCGCGAATGCACCGAAAGTAGGCGCCTCGTTTGCAAGCACACCAGGTACGGACTTTTCACTCACGGGTCCGGACCCGGCGAAAGGGAATGTGGTTTTGGGCGGAAGCCTGTCTGCCACAACAGGCGCATGGTCAATCGGATTGCACTACGATTATCTCCGCGGCGACGACAAATCGGTTTCTCAGGCCGGTACCATCACGCTGGTCGGTCGCATCTAAGAAAAAACGGCCCCATTTCTGGGGCCGTTTCCTTTTATTAGCGGAGACTACCAGCGCCGCCAGCCACGACGGTACGGGCGATGCCAATACCGGCCATGCCAGTAGTAGCGGGGGCCACCGTAATAGTAGCCGCCATACGCCACAGGATATCCGTAATAACCGCCATAGTACGGATAAGCATACGGATAGCCATAGTACCCGTAGGCCGGCACGCCGAAGCCAATGCCGACTGCGACGCGCGCCGCGTTTGCCGGCACTGTCGTCGCTGCTACGGTTCCACCCAACGCAAGAGCGGCGAGGGCGACCTTACCAAAGTGCTTCATTTCAACCTCCTTGGGTTTCGCTCTCCCTCCTGCAGACTCAACGCGTAGCCGCACGATGGGGCTCACCATCGGCATAAATAGTTTGTGTACTGCGCAAAGTTGCAGCCAGAATTCGCAAACATTTCGCTCAATTGGCACGACGGTTCAGCAAGCTGAATACTGAATGAACGGCAACTTCACTCTCGCATCAAAGACACGAAGC
Source organism: Rhizomicrobium sp. (assembly GCA_036269235.1). Taxonomy (GTDB): domain Bacteria; phylum Pseudomonadota; class Alphaproteobacteria; order Micropepsales; family Micropepsaceae; genus Rhizomicrobium. The sequence goes on along the minus strand of DATASL010000014.1, from coordinate 13,352 downwards.
GGCTCACATCCTCTTGCGGAGTGAAGCGGGACAACACGAACCGCAGCAGAACGCGCTCGTTCCGCGGCGCCTCCCATTCATAAAAGGAAACATCGGCCGCACGAAGTTTCTCGACGAGCGCTATCGGAACGTAGCCAAACACTTCGTTCGCCTCCACTGCGTGTGCGATCTGGGTGCCGGGTAGCGCCGCCAAGCCTCGAGCAAGTTGTTGTGCCATGCTATTTGCGGCGCGGGCGCTGTTCAGCCAGAGTCCATCCCGCAAGTACGCCTCCAGCTGAACGGAGATGAAGCGCATCTTGGATGCGAGCTGCCCTGCACGCTTGCGGCGATATTCGAACTCGTGGGCACGTCCGCGATCGAAGAAGACTACGGCCTCGGCGCAGAGTGCTCCGTTTTTCGTTGCGCCAAACGACAGCACATCCACACCTGCTTTCCAGGTAACATCGGCCGGCGCGCAGTCGAGATGCGCCACCGCATTGGCGAAACGCGCGCCATCCACGTGCAACGCCATCCCCTCGCGGTGTGCAGCGTCCGACAGTGCAGCGATCTCGTCAGGACGATAGACGGTGCCGCGCTCCGTCGCCTGCGTGACGCTGATAACCGACGGCTTCGGGCTGTGCACGCCTCCGCGATAATGCGGAAGCGCATCCTCCACAGCTGCGGCCGTGATCTTTCCATCTTGCCCGCGCAACGGCACCAGCTTGGCGCCGCCGGAGAAGAATTCCGGCGCGGCACATTCGTCAACCATCAGGTGGCTCTGTTCGTGACAGAAGACCGCGCCATAGGGTGGCGACAACGTCGCGACTGCTAACGCATTGGCCGCAGTCCCGGTGAACACCGGGAACACGGCTACCTCGCGCTCGAACAAGTCGGCGAAGCGCCGATTAAGCCGCGCTGTAATCTCGTCCTCCCCGTATGGGGCAGCCGCCCCCGAATTCACCGCGGCCAAAGCAGAGAGGATCTCCGGCGCCACGCCGTAAGCATTGTCGCTGGTGAAATTCATTGCCATTGCCGCAGATTTGCCCCATTCGCCATCAAGCTGGCAACTCTTCGGCGCACGGGATCGGGGTTCCGCACGCCTAACGATATTCAGGAGCACAAAATGCGAAAACCCTTCTTCTCGGCCGCCTTCGCCGCAGCTCTGTTGCTCAACGGGGTGAGCACGGTTGCGATCTCACCGCCGGCTGCCGCGCAAATGAATGCGCGAATCGGTTTCGACTTCTTCCACAACCGTCTTGCGAATGAGGGACGCTGGATGCGGCACCCCGTCTGGGGCGACGTCTGGCGCCCGCGCCCTCGTCTGGTCGGCGCTGATTTCCAGCCTTACACCAACGGCTACTGGCAATACACCGACGAATATGGCTGGTATTGGGTATCCAACGATCCCTTCGATGATGTCGTCTATCACTACGGCCGCTGGGTGTACGACCCGCAGTACCAATGGCTTTGGGTGCCCGGTTACACATGGGCGCCGGCATGGGTCGTCTGGCGTGAGGGCGATGATTACACCGGCTGGATGCCCATGCCGCCGGACGAAGAATTCGCTTCCGGCGGCGGCTTTCGCTTCGGCGTGAATATCGGCGGCATCGGGATCGACTTCTACAACAAATGGTACGGTGGACGGGTCGATCCGGACAGGTTTTTCGTCTTCGTCAACAATCGCCATTTGGTGGAGCGGGATTACCGGCGCTTCGTGGTGTCGCGCGACCGGATCAAAATCGTGCTGGGCCGCACGCGGCCCGCTACGAAATTCGAGGTCGTGAACAATCGTGTCGTCAATCGCGGCGTCGATCTGCGTATCGTCGAGCGTGCGACAGGCAAGCGGATTGCGCCGGTTTCGGCAAAGGCCGTCATTAAGCCGAATGCGGTGATCACCACCGTCGATGAAGGCAACCAGATCCGCACCCGGGAACGCGCCTCCCATCCGATCGATGTCGAGGCTGTGCGCCGCGGAAAATCCAATGACCGCGCTCCCGGCGCTGGTGCCAATGGACCGAACGGCAGTGCGGCATCAGGCGCGGGCAACGGTGCGGGTCCCAATGGCAGCACAACAGGTCCTGATATGAATGGACCCGGTCAAAACGCCGACGCTGAAGCCGGCAGCAAAAAGCGCGGTGACCGCGGGGCAAGCCAGAATACTGGTGACCAAACGGCCGAACCGCCCAACGGGTCTTCAGATATGAATTCGGGCCGGAACCGGACGCGCAACAATGGCAATCAAACCGCTCCAGCCGATAGCGCCATGAGTGGTGCGGATCAGACAGGCACGAACCAGCGCGGCAGCTCTGATGCATCTGGAACTCCACGACGGCGTGGCAGCAACAACAGTTCGATGAATAGCCCGGACCAGACCGGCTCTTCTCGGCCGGGCGACTCCGATATGTCGGGAACTCTACGCCGCCGTGGGGGCAATAATGGGTCGATGAGTGGCCCCGGCCCTGCCAATGGCGCGGCAACCGGCACCCCGGGAGAGGCGCCCAATGGAAAAATGATGCGTCACCGGAACTCGCCTCCCTCGAACATGAATGGACCGGGCAAGGGCAACCCGTCGCCCTCGGCGCAGGCGTCCGACCAATCACAACCCGGCAGCACCGATGCTCAGCCAAAAAAGAAGCGGAAATCGAAAGCGGAACAGCAGCAGTCCGAATCTCCGCAATAGCCAACGATCCGTACGTCAAGGCCGGAAGCGCTCCAGCTTCCGGCCTTTGCCTTGCCTGACGGCAGTGTGGCAAAGGGATGCTTCCGTTCGGGTAGCTTTCCGCCTCCCCTCCCGACTATTTTCTGCTGTCCAGAAGAAGACCCCGCATGGCCTCCCGCGACCGCCCGCTGAAATCCGCCCTCGATCTCATCGGCAACACGCCGATGGTCGAACTCACCAGGTTCGAAACCGGCCCCTGCCAACTGCTCGTGAAACTCGAGAGCCAGAATCCCGGTGGCTCGATCAAGGACCGCATCGGCAAATCGATGATTGAGGCGGCAGAGAAGGATGGCCGCCTTAAGCCGGGCGGCACCATCATCGAAGCCACAGCCGGCAATACCGGCCTGGGGCTTGCGCAAGTCGGCACTCTCAAAGGTTACAAGCTGATCCTTATCGTGCCCGACAAAATGGCGCGCGAGAAAGTTCAGCACCTTCGTGCCATGGGCGTGGACGTGCGCATCACGCGCTCCGATGTCGGCAAGGGTCACCCGGAATACTACCAGGACATGGCACAGCGCATCGCCGACGAGACCGGAGCGTTCTATACTAACCAGTTCGCCAACCCCGCCAACCCGCAGGCACACGAAACCACCACTGGCCCCGAAATCTGGGAGCAGATGGAGCGCCATGTCGACGCCGTGGTGGTGGGGGTCGGCAGCGGCGGAACCTTGAGCGGGCTTGGGCGCTTCTTCAAACGCGTTTCACCACAAACCGAAATGGTGCTCGCCGATCCTGCGGGGTCGATTCTCGCGCCGCTGGTGAAGACCGGAAAAATGACCGAGGCGGGATCGTGGACGGTGGAAGGCATCGGCGAGGATTTCGTGCCGCCCAACTGCGACCTGTCGCTGGTGAAGGAAGCCTATTCCATTTCGGATCGCGACAGCGTGGAGACCGCGCGCGCGCTGCTGGAGAAGGAAGGCATTCTTGGTGGTTCATCATCCGGTACGCTGCTGGCCGGCGCGTTGCGCTATTGCCGCCAGCAAACCACGCCGAAACGCGTCGTCACGCTGGTGCCCGACAGCGGCAACAAATATCTCTCCAAGGTGTACAACGATTATTGGGTCATTGAGCAGGGGCTGGCGGACCGCAAGCTCACCGGCAATCTCAGCGATCTCATCACCCGGCCATACGAATCCGGCGGCACGGTGACGGTCACGCCGGACGATTCGCTGATGGTCGCCTACAACCGTATGCGCGCCTCTGATGTCTCGCAGCTCCCCGTGCTGAAGGATGGCCGCATCGTCGGCATCATCGACGAAAGCGATATCCTCACGCATGTGGAAGGCCACGACGAATTTCGCACGCAGCAGTTCAAGGATCCCGTGCGCACGGCGATGACGGCGCGGCTGCGTACCGTGCAGGTCACGGACAAGATGGATGTGCTCGCCCCCATCTTCGAACGCAACGAAGTCGCCATCGTGGTGGAGGGGCAGAAATTCGTCGGCCTCATCACCCGCGTCGACCTCATCAATTACCTGCGGCTCAATCCATGAGCGGTAACCACGGCCACAACCGCCTCGCGTTTTCCACCCGCACGATTCATGCGGGCCAGCATCCCGATCCCACCACCGGCGCGGTAATGGTGCCGATCTACGCGAGCAGCACGTACGCGCAGGAAAGTCCCGGCGTTCACAAGGGCTATGAATATTCGCGTTCGCAAAACCCGACGCGGGCCGCCTTCGAGCGCTGCATCGCGGATCTCGAAAGCGGCACGGAAGGGTTTGGCTTTGCCAGCGGCATGGCAGCGGAGGCGACCGTTCTCGATCTGCTGAACACCGGCGATCATGTGGTCGTCAGCGACGATGTGTATGGCGGCACGTTCCGACTGTTCGAGCGGGTGCGCAAAGCGAGCGCCGGGCTTTCGTTCGATTTTGTGGACATGAGCGACGTCGGCAGCATCGAGCGCGCGCTGCGCCCCGAAACGAAGATGATCTGGGTGGAGACGCCCACCAATCCGCTGCTCAAGCTGGCCGACCTCTCCGCCATTGCCGCGCTGGCAAAGAAGTGTGGTGCGCTGGCGGTAGCGGACAACACCTTCGCCTCACCCTATGTGCAACGGCCGCTGGAGCACGGCTTCGATATTGTGGTGCATTCCACCACCAAATATCTGAACGGCCATTCCGATGTGGTGAATGGTTGCGCGGTGGTGGGGGAAAACAAGGACTTGGCCGAGCGCCTGCGCTTTCTGCAGAACGCGGTCGGGGCCATTGCCGGGCCGTTCGATTCCTTTCTCGCGCTGCGTGGGCTCAAGACGCTGGCGCTCCGCATGGAACGGCATTGTGCCAACGCGCTGAAGATCGCCCGCTGGCTGGAGTCGCGAACAGGTGATGTTACGCGGGTGATCTATCCCGGGCTGGAATCGCACCCGCAGCATGTGCTTGCGAAAAAGCAGATGTCCGCGTTTGGGGGAATCGTCACGGTCGTCCTTAACCGCGATCTCGCCGGCACCAAGCGGTTCCTCGAGCGCTGCCGCCTGTTCACGCTGGCCGAGTCGCTTGGCGGCGTTGAATCGCTGATCGAGCATCCGGCCATCATGACCCATGCGTCAGTCCCGCCGGACAAGCGCGATGTCCTGGGTATTTCCGACTCTCTCGTACGTCTTTCCTGCGGCGTGGAGGACGCGGACGACCTCATCGCCGATCTCGATCAGGCGCTACTTTAAACGCTCTAAAATCAGCAACTTACGGCGACGTTGACTCCGGTTAGGCGCGGGATCATAGTCGAACAAAAGATGAACAAATGGCACAACTTGGGTATATTCGGAAGGCACAACTGGAAGTCTTGCGGCGGCAAATCGCAAGGGCAACAACCTTTCGCGCCCGCTCCGAAGAAACCGTTTCCTGCGGCATTGGCGAAGTGGATGCAGCCCTTCACGGCGGCCTGGCGCGCGGCGCTTTGCATGAAATCACCGCCGCCGATCACCGCAGCATCCCTGCTGCTTTGGGATTCCTGCTTGCATTGACCGCGATCATAAAACAGGCCCGGGGTGCGTTGCTTTGGCCAACCGCAAAACAGGCAAACATTTTTGGCTTACCCTACGCACCGGGTCTGAAATTTTTCGGCCTTGACCCTGCGCGTCTCGTGTTCGTCTGCTGCGCAAACTCGCGCGACTGCTTGTGGGCGATGGAAGAAGGCCTGCGGCTGGGCGGCGTCGCGGCCGTGCTCGGCGCACGCGCGAAGACGATGGATCTCACCGCCAGCCGCCGTCTGCAACTGGCGGCCGAGCAGACAAACACGCCGGTCTTTCTCCTGCGCAATTACAATGATCGTGCGCCAAGCGCCGCGGTGACGCGCTGGCGCGTTTCGCCTGCGCCAGCAGGGCAGGACAAATCCGGGTTCTACAAAAACGCCCGCTTCCGTGTCGCACTGGAATACGCGCGGGGCGGAAAGACGGGCGAATGGGCGATGGAATGGGATCATGACGCGCACTCTTTGTGTCTATCTTCCGCACTGGGCGATCGAGCGGCAGGCGAAAACCGCGCCGCCTGATCCGCGCCTGCCGTTTGCGCTGGTTACGATGACAACCGGCGCCTGGCATCTGACCGCGGTGAACCGGCGCGCGGCGGCGCTGGGCCTGAATGCGGGCGAGTTGCTGGCCGATGCGCGCGCGCGCGTGCCCTCCCTGCAAACAAGGCCCGCACAACCGGAAAAGGATCGCACAGCGCTCATAAAACTCGCGCATTGGTGTACGCGGTTTTCACCTTACGTGGCGCCATGGCCGGAAGCAGACGAACGCGCCGGTTCTTCCGGTCTCACGCTGGACATTACGGCTTGCGATCACCTGTTCGGCGGCGAAGCGGCGATGCTGCGTGCCGTAATCGCGAGCCTCAAACGCCTCGGCTTCACGGCGCGCGGCGCCATTGTCGGCGGCATCGGCGCCGCGCACGCGCTGGCGAAATTCAGTGGCCAGTCCGAGACTATCGTGCCGGAGGGGAAGATTGCCGAAGCGATTGCGCCGCTGCCGGTTTCTGCGCTTCGCATTCCGGACAAAACCACCGCCACATTGAAGCATCTCGGGTTAAAGACCATCGGTCATTTGCTGCCGCTGCCACGCGCGCCACTGGCGCAGCGCTTCGGCAAGCTGCTGAACAATCGGCTGGATCAGGCGCTGGGCCGCGCCGGCGAATCCTTCACACCACTGCTGCCACATGCGCCCTATCGCGCCCGCGCCGTGCTGGCCGAGCCCATTTCGGTGCAGGAGCACATCCTGAAACTCGCGAAAAAACTGGCTGCAGACCTTGCGCCTGCGCTGGAGCGCGACGGCAAAGGCGCCCGCGCGATGCACCTCACCCTGTTTCGCGTCGATGGTGAAACCACAGAGCTTTCCATCCGTCTGGCGAGGCCGTCGCGCGATGCCAATTACATCGTGAAGCTGTTTTCCCTGAAGCTCGATGCCGTCGCAGAAGATTACGATGCCGGGTTTGGCTTTGAAGCGGCGCGGCTGGATGTGACGCAAGCCGATCGCATGGCGCCTCAGCAGACCGCCATCGCCGCCGATCCGGAGTGCGGTGCCGAGGAAAAGCTCTCGCTGCTGATCGACCATCTCGGCAGCAGATTGGGATTAGAAAACGTGCTGCGTGCACATCCATGCGATACGCACATTCCCGAACGCGCATTTATGATGAAACCGGTGGCGCAAGGCTCTGCATGGAATGAAGAAGACATCCCGATGCGGCCGCTCCTGATGCTGCCCTGCGCCGAACCGGCGGAGGTCACGGCCGTAGTGCCGGAAGGGCCGCCGCTGCAATTCCGCTGGCGCGGCGTGCCGTATCAAGTCGCGCATGCGGAAGGGCCGGAACGCATCCGCCCCGAATGGTGGCGCGATGCCAAGGCTCGCACGCGCGACTACTACACGGTGGAAGATGAAGAAGGCCGCCGCTTCTGGCTTTATCGCGACGGCCCTTATGGCGCAGACGCCAAGTGGTTCGTGCACGGAGTGTATGCATGACCGGGTACGTTGAGCTTGCCGTCACCACCAATTTTTCTTTCCTGCGCGGCGCCAGCCACGCCGAGGAGCTGATTGCTCAGGCGGTGGCGCTCGGCCTTTCAGGAATCGGGGTTGCCGATCGAAATAGCTTTGCTGGCGTGGTTCGCGCGCACATTGTGGCTAAGGAAACAAATTTAAATTTCTTCGTGGGTGTACGGCTCGTTACCATCGATGGCTTCGAGACACTCGCCTATCCCAAAGACCGGGCCGCCTATGGCCATCTTTGTCGCCTGCTTACCCGCGGCAAGCGCAAGGCAGAAAAAGGCGAATGCGAAATCTCCTTGGACGACATTCTGGAATTCTCCGAAGACCAGATCTTCATCGTTCTGTCGCCAGCGAAACTGGAACGACGCGCTTCTCATCATCCTTCCCCGCCATCGGGGGAGGTGCTGAGCTTGAGCGAAGCGAAAGCGAAGCGGAAGGTGGAAGTGCCGACAAAGCCCCCCCTCCGGTCTGGCTCGCCTGACACTCGCCAGACCACCTCCCCCGTAAACGGGGGAGGAAAAGGAGTTCCAAGCTTCGCAGAGCAATTACGCAGACTCAGAGATGCCGCGCCGGGGCGAGTGTATCTCGGTTCAACGGCGCTTTATGAAAATCGTGCGGAGAAGCGGCTCGCGGTGCTGGCCGTGTTCGCGCGCGAGATGCGCGTGCCGCTCGTGGCTGCCAACGACGTGCATTATCATGTGCCCGAGCGGCAGCAACTGCAGGATATTCTCACCTGCATTCGCGAAAAATGCACCATCGATGAAGCGGGAAAGCGTCTGGCACAAAACGCCGAACGCCACCTGAAGTCCCCGAAGGAAATGGCGCGGCTGTTTGCGAAATATCCGGACGCTGTCGCCCGCACCATGGAAATCGCAAATCAGCTCAACTTCTCGCTGGAAGAACTGAAATATGAATATCCGGACGAAGCGATCGGCGGCGGGCCGCCGCAGGAAACGCTTGCGCGATTGGCGTGGGAAGGTGCGGCGAAACGTTATCCCAATAGTATTCCGGAGAAGGTGCGTAAGCTCATCGCGCACGAACTCGCGCTGATCGACGAATTGCATTACGCGCCATACTTTCTCACGGTGTGGGACATCGTGGCGTGGGCGCGCGGACAGGGCATTCTCTGTCAGGGCCGCGGCTCGGCCGCCAATTCCGCCGTCTGCTACATGCTCGGCATTACCGCCGTCGATCCCACGCAGATGGACCTGCTGTTCGAGCGCTTCGTTTCCACCGAACGCAATGAGCCGCCCGACATCGATGTCGATTTCGAACATGAGCGGCGCGAGGAAGTGATCCAGCACATTTACGAGAAATATGGCCGCCACAGCGCCGGCATCACCGCCACGGTCATCTCCTACCGAAACAAGAGCGCCATTCGCGATGTTGGCAAGGCGCTTGGCCTCTCCGAAGATATGGTGGGCCTGCTCTCCGGCAATCTCTTCAGCTGGGGGCGCAGCATGGAGGATGTGCGCGTGGAGGAAGTGGGCCTCGATGCCGCCGATCCACGGCTGGCGATGGCACTCAATCTGGCGCGTGAGCTGTACGGTTTTCCGCGGCACCTGTCGCAGCATGTCGGTGGGTTCGTCATTACGCGTGGGCCGCTGGAAGAGCTGGTGCCCATCGGCAATGCCGCCATGGAGGACCGCACCTTCATTGAATGGGACAAGGACGACATCGATGCGCTCGGCATTCTGAAGATCGATGTGCTGGCGCTCGGCATGCTCACCGCCATCGCCAAATCCTTCGCGCTGCTGCAACAGCATTACGATCTGCCGCTCGAATTGGCGACCGTGCCGCGCGAAGATCCTGCCGTGTACGACATGCTGTGCGAAGCCGATTCCATCGGCGTGTTTCAGGTGGAATCGCGCGCGCAAATGTCGATGTTGCCGCGGCTCCGCCCGCGCGAGTTCTTCGATCTGGTGATCGAAGTGGCGATCGTGCGGCCTGGCCCCATTCAAGGGGACATGGTGCATCCGTATCTGCGGCGGCGCGAAGGAATCGAAACCGTCAGCTTCCCGACCAGGGAACTGGAAGAGGCGCTGAAGCCCACGCTCGGCGTGCCGCTGTTTCAGGAGCAGGCGATGAAGATCGCCATCGTGGCGGCAGGCTTCACGCCGGCGGAAGCCGACAAGCTGCGCCGCGCCATGGCGACGTTCAAGCGCAGCGGCACCATTCCGAAATTTCGCGAGAAATTCATCGAAGGCATGATCGCGCGCGGCTACGAACGCGAATTTGCCGAGCGCTGCTTTCACCAGATCGAAGGCTTTGCCGATTACGGCTTTCCCATGAGTCATGCGGCGAGCTTTGCGCAGCTGGTCTACGTCTCCGCCTGGATCAAGCGGCATTATCCGGATGTGTTCTGCGCCGCGATGCTGAACGCGCAGCCGATGGGCTTTTACGCACCGGCGCAGCTGGTGCGCGACGCAGCGATGCATGGCGTGGAAATCCGCGAACCCGACATCAACGCCAGCGAATGGGATTACACGCTGGAACACAAAGCTTCATCTCTCTCTTGCGGGAAGGTCGCGAGCAACCAGAGCGTGTGGGGGGCTGATAGGTGCTCCGTTCGCCTTGGCTTTCGCCAGATCAAGGGTTTTCGCGAGGACGATGCCAAAGCGCTCGTGGCCGCGCGCGGGCGCGGCTTCGATGGCGTGCGTCATCTGGCGCTTGCCGCCAATCTGCCGAGCGAGGCCATGGCGCGGCTTGCCGAAGCAGATGCCTTCCGTTCGCTGGGGCTGGACCGGCGCGAAGCATTATGGTGTGTGAAGGGACTGGACGGCGCCGCCGAAAACTCGCGGATTGCCGTGCCTGAACTACCAATTTTTCAAAACGTGGACGCTGAATCTCTGCGCCGCGAGGAAGAAGTGCGCCTGCCGCCGCTCTGTCTCGGCGAGCACATCGTGCAGGATTACATGGCGCTTTCGATGTCGCTGAAAGCGCATCCGTTGTCGCTGCTGCGAACAAAAATGCACGCGCGCGGCATTACGCCCAACGCAAAGATCATCGATACACCGGATGGCGCGCGGATCACCGTGGCCGGATTGGTGCTCGTTCGTCAGCGGCCGGGAACCGCCAGCGGAGTCATCTTCATCACCCTGGAGGATGAAGCCTCCATCGCCAACATCATCGTCTGGCCGAAAGTGTTTGAAACCTATCGCCGCACCTTGCTGGCCTCGCGCCTGCTAATGGTCACCGGCAAACTGCAGAAGCAGGGCATCGTCACGCATGTCATTGCGGACAAACTTGTCGATTTAACAAGCGACCTGTCGCTGCTCTCCGTGACGCACGGCGATAAATGCGAAGCGCTCGCCCGGGCCGATCAATTGAAGCACGATGGCCAAGGCTCCTGGCGCGATGCGCCGCATCGCCATCGCCGGGATACACAAGCCATTCCCAAAAGCCGTGATTTCCGCTGAATAAAAAATAGCCGAGGCTTTCGCCTCGGCCATTGGTTGCGGGGCTAGGATTTGAACCTAGGACCTTCAGGTTATGAGCCTGACGAGCTACCGGGCTGCTCCACCCCGCGTCATAGGGACCGGCGCATATAGGGCAAGCACATCGCGCTGTCCAGCGTCGCTGACATGGGATTGTAACATCCCGAATTCAACGGCGGATCGGCGACCGGGCCAACGGCACTCAGTTTCAGGCGGGCTTACCCTTGTGCGGTTTGCGAACGAGTTCAGGCTGGACGAAGGGTGGCGGCGCCGCCTTATCCTTCCCGTTCTTGTCCTGCTTCGGCTTCTTCTTTTCCTTGTTCCCGCGTTGCTCGCGATGGGCCATGGATCCATCTCCCTGAGACCTGATCCACGAAGGATAATTGGCCTCAAGCCCGGAGAAAAGTGGCTCCATGCGTTTGCTGGCGCCGGCGGGGGCTGAACGATACGGTCTCGCGTTGCAGTTGCTGAGGTCTGGTTCGGAGAGTTTTTGCGTGGCGAGTGAGTATTACGACCTCTGTTTCGAGGCCATTCTTGGCCGCAAGCAGCTGGCGTTCACCTATCGGGACCGCCAGCGCGAAGTCTGCCCGCATGTTCTGGGACTTACCAGAGGGAAGGAGATGCTGCTCGCCTATCAGTTCGGCGGTGAAACCAACAGCGGCCTGCCGCCGGCAGGTGAATGGCGCTGTTTTCAGGTGGCGGAAATGCACAGCATCGAACTTCGCGAGGGCACCTGGCACACGGGCGGTAGCCACGCGCAGACCCATAGCTGCGTGGCCGAAGTCGATCTGGATGTGAACCCGGAAGCGCCACAACGCTCCTGGGCGCTCCACCGGCGGAAGCCGTAGATCGCGACCCTGCCATGCGTGCAGCGGAGGCGCGCCAAGCTGCCAGAGCGGTTCCCGTCATTCGGGTGTCACTGTAATGGGGGACACCTGAAGTTCAACGGCCGAGGAGAACAGGAATGGCAAATCCCTTTGTGCACATCGAACTCGACACGACCGACCATCCGAAGGCCAAGGAGTTCTACGGCCAGCTATTCCAGTGGGAACTGAAGGACATGGATATGGGGCCGATGGGCACCTACACCACCATCGGCGTGGGCGAAGGCACCGGCGGGGGGATGATGCAGCATCCGATGCCTGGCGCGCCGTCGCTGTGGGTTCCCTACATCCTGGTGGACGATCTTTCGGCTTCCACCGCGAAGGCGCGCGAGCTTGGCGGACACATCATTCAGGAGAATGTGCCTGTGGCCGACATGGGCAAATTTTCGTTGGTGACGGATCCGACCGGCGCCACTTTCGGGCTCTGGGAAAACGCGAAGAAGTAAGTAGCAACAGGAACGCGGCGGCCAAACCATTTCCCCGAGGGGCGGCCGCCGCTACGGCCACAATCTGCGCTTCACGCGCTGCGTCTTTCCGACAAGGCGAGATGACACAAGATGTTGTGGTTCGAGACCGCACGAAGCAGTCGAACTCAAAATTTTCACGAAAGATAGAGAGTGTGAGGCGGGGTTACCGCGAAGCGCGCGCGAGCGCGTTCGCAGGCGAAGCATGCGTGAGCATGTTCGCGAAATGCTAAACGAAGCGTCCTTGGCTGGACTGGCAGCGACCGACTCTCCCGCGGCTTGAGCCGCAGTACCATAGGCGCTGGGGGCTTTAACGGCCGAGTTCGGAATGGGATCGGGTGGAATTCCCCCGCTAGGACCACCAGTCCAGCGAAGGACGCTTCGTTATTTCTTTTTTGCGAACACGCTTGAGCGTGTTCGCAAATGCACAAAGACACCAATTTGATTCGTTTGATTGCCTGGCCTTTTCACCAGGCATGGAACGAGGAGTGCTAAACAATCAAGTGTTACAATCGAGCGATTAGGACCAGTAAGCTCAACGCATTGCTGCGCTTACACACCTGGCCTATCGACGTGGTCGTCTTCCACGGCTCTCAAGCGAAACCTGGTTTTGAGGTTAGTTTCCCGCTTAGATGCTTTCAGCGGTTATCTATTCCGCACTTAGCTACCCGGCTGTGCCACTGGCGTGACAACCGGTCCACCAGAGGTGCGTTCGCTCCGGTCCTCTCGTACTAGGAGCAAATCCTCTCAAGTTTCGAACACCCACGGCAGATAGGGACCGAACTGTCTCACGACGTTCTAAACCCAGCTCACGTACCACTTTAATCGGCGAACAGCCGAACCCTTGGGACCTGCTCCAGCCCCAGGATGTGATGAGCCGACATCGAGGTGCCAAAC
>DATASL010000013.1:0-1572 GCA_036269235.1 Rhizomicrobium sp. | reverse complement strand
CTCGAATTTCCGCGTCCGGCACGGGGTGATTTTGTAAAGCAAATCGCACTTCAAAAATCGGGTTGTGTTTTGGCGACGGACGTTCGCCTATTGCCCGGACAAGTTCGGCAAACGGCATCGCGTTTGCAAATGAATCGACTGCGGATTGGTGAACGATTCGTAAATGCTCCGCAAAAGGACGATTCCGTTCCACCTGCTCCCGCAGGGGAACCACGCCGGAAAAATATCCCATCGTCTCACGGACATCCTGCCTCGTGCGATTCGCGACCGGCGTTCCCACTACAATGTCTTCGGCGCCGGTCCACCGCGACAGCGTGACTTGGAATGCTGCAAGCAAAGTGCTAAAAAGCGTGGCACCGCTGCGACGGGCCAACTCCCGCACGGGTCCGCTGATCTCCGCCGGTAATCGCGAAACCAATCGTCGCGGCAGAAAGACGACGTCGGCTTCGTCGGACACGCTCCAAAGACGACGTATGCCCGTGAGGCGGGATTTCCAGAAAGCGATGCGTGGTTCCAGTTCGGCCGATTGCCAGAACGCCCTCTCCGCGGCGCCCCAGGCGGAATAAGAAGTCGGCACTGGCGGGAGCTTGTCAGGCCCGCCCACGCGTTGTTGGACATAGGCGGCGCATAGATCCTGAACAAACACACCCAGCGTCCAGCCATCGGCAATTGCATGGTGAATCGCAAACACCATCAGTAGGTCATCGGGCGCACGGCGAAGGACCTCTACTCTATAAAGAGGACCCTGAATCAGATCGAATGGCTCGGCGAAAGTTTGGAGGGCAAGCTCTTCGATTTTCTCAGCCGATGTCTGCGGAGAAATGTCGCGAAACCGCATCACTGGCTCGGCGCGAGCCCGGATCAACTGAACAGGTCCGTTTTTTCCCGGCAATATCGATAGTCGCAACACTTCCTGTCGATTGACCACTCGTTGCAGGGAAGCGACACAATCTTCCGGAGTGATGAGACCCCGTACATTAATAACACAGCAAATGTGGTTGGAGACATCTCCGGCCGGCGCCGGTGATGCTTCCCACAATTCGCGCTGTGGCAAAGTCAGCGGATGCAGACAGGCCTCACCGCTCTCAAGCCATTGTTTGAAACGAGCGCGTTTATCCTCAGACATTGGGAATTGCCTCAAGCACGGGTTCGTGGTCGTCGCCGAGGAGCTGGTCGATCTGTTCGTTGGAAAGGGCGTCGAGATCAACTTCAACCGTGGACGGAGCCGCCTCTGCTACGGTAATTGGTGCCGCTGCCGGCGCAGCAGTTGGCGGCGCCGTGCCGCCTACGTGGCCAGCGATCAAACTCGCAATCTGCCCAATAGTTCGCGCGCGCATCAAACTCGTAGGGGGAAGAGCAATACCGATGGCCGCCTCGAGCGAATTCTCGATCTCGACGCCCATCAATGAGTCGAGGCCGAGGTCGGTGAGGGGTTGGTCATCCCGTAACGTGTCAGGCTTTACGCGAAGAACGGAGCCGACAACTTCACGGACTGCTTGTGCGATCACCGTTTCCTTCTCCTCAGGAGCCGCCGATTCGATCCGGTTGCGCCAATCGGTGGTGCCGCCGTTA
>DATASL010000012.1:0-21532 GCA_036269235.1 Rhizomicrobium sp. | reverse complement strand
CGAACATGCCATGTTCCTTGTCGCCTTGGTGGAGATCGTGACGCCAACCTGCTTTGCCGGTGGCAGTGTCTTCAGCAACTGCAGAAACGGCCGCTGCGCCGGACCTTTCAGATGATCCAGCGCCGTCAGTGCAAATTCGCGAAGCACGGTTGCGCTCGGATGAACTGGGGGACGAGTAACCGGTGTAGGCCGTTTCAGTGCGTTAGCGGCGGAGGCGTTAAGCCCGCCGATGGAGACCAACGAAAGTCCAAGCACTATTGAGACAATGGAAAAGCGCATCGAAGCCTCCCCGTTTGCTTCGCGTCGCACGCTAGTGCGATATAATGACTCTACACCTGAATAGAGGTAAGTGGGAGTCCTGCCGCAAGGGTATCGGCAGCGTGAAGAAACGATGCTTCGCTGATTGAGCCACCGATTTTGACGGACGGCGGCTGGCCTATTCTGTGCTGAAAAAAGCACATTCCCTGCTTAGGGAAACATATTGGCCGACTAGCCTAAAGGTTTCTAATCAACAAAAAAATCCGCTCGCCGTAGCGAACAGAACGACAATCATACCGGGGACCATCTGTAACCAGAAGGCAGCTGTATGCCTTCTGTACCGTATCAATGTTCAATTGAAGAAGCCGACGCGCATAGCCTTTCGATATTGCAGCGCGAGTGTATTGGGCATCTTCCAACCATCCTCCAAGTTGGAGCGCCCCAGCCCGTGACCGGTGGTCCACCTCTTATACCCCGCGTCCTCCTTCGCAACCAAGCGGTTTCCGAGCCCGAACGTGTCCTGCACGGTGACTCGCGGCGCAGTGACTAGAAATCCCCACTCTTCGAGGCGCTGATGGATGTGCCGATTTGGCCTAACTGATGGTGGGCGCGGCAGGAATTGAACCTGCGACCTCCCGCGTGTGAAGCGGATGCTGGCTACGCACCCATCCAATGTCCGCGCCGGCCGAAGGGAGTGCCTACCCTGTGTGAAGGGAGTCAGTTCGCAGTTCACCTCCTGGGGTGCGCCATTCACTCCAATGAATTAGGTGAATCGTGTCGTCGGCGCCTAACACTCCATCAGGGCGCCGATTGGACAAATGGTATTTTCGAGGTCTTGGTCTCGTGGCCGCCGGGTGGGCCACGAGAAAACGGAAGGAAGTCGATGATGTCCGATAACGTGCTGGTGTTCTACGGCTCTTACCGGGCTTCGCGCGTCGGCATCCGTCTGGCAACCTTTGTTACCAATGAGCTTCGCAATCGTGGGGCTCTTCCAGATTTGATCGATGCTCGCGACATAGGACTCCCAATCATTGACCGTATGTACAAGGAGTACCCCAAAGGTACAGCTCCCCAGGCGATGGAAACTCTCGCCAAGAAAATCCGCGCGGCGGATGCCTTTGTGTTCGTGATAGGCGAATACAATTGGGGGCCGCAGCCGGGCTTGAAGAACCTCACCGATCACTTCCTGGAAGAATGGTACTGGCGACCCGCCGCCCTTGTCAGCTACTCGCCGAGTCGGCTGTCCGGCGTCCGCGCCAGCTCATCCTGGCATCCGATCCTGTCGGAGATGGGAATGGTTGTCGTCTCCAGCACGCTTGCAGTGGGGCCCATAGCCGAGACTCTCGACGCGCAAGGCGAACCGATCGGCGAACCGGGGCGCTTGACGCGGAAAGCGTTCGGCCGCGTCGCCGACGATCTCGCGTGGTGGACCTCCGCCGCCCGGAACGAGCGCCACCGGCAAGCTCCGCCTTACTAACGGCTTCGGCCGGTGACTCTTCGGCGCACCAGCTCCGTTGAAGACCCGGCGAGGGCGTCGCCGAAAGCCACCGTGTTATCGCTGCCAGCATTTCCCTGTTCTCGCCGGTGGGTTTCCTGTTTTCGCGAGACGCGCGGCATGACCGGTATGAAGCCGCTGCCGCCTGAATGTACGCGACCGCCAGCACTGCGGCGCCGGCGCTCGACAGCACGTGGCCCGCGCGCCAAAAACCGGTGTGGCCCGCTTTTCATGAAGACCCCTTCTTCGCGGACAGGGACTTTTCGATTCGAGCTGCCAGAGCATCGAAATCATACGGCTTTTTCACGATCTCGCCGACGTGATCGCAGAGTTCCTTAGCCACGTCCGCAGCCTGTGCATGGCCGGACGTGAGGATTACCGGAACTTGTGGCAGATGTTCCTTGAGCCACGCCGCAAAGCCAAAGCCGTCCATTGAGCCGGGCATGCGGACATCAGAGATCAAGATGTCAACATTCATGCCTGTTTGCTGGATGGCTTCTATGGCCGCGTCTGCATTGGGAGCGTCTAGCACCTTGAAGTCGCATTCCAATGGCCCAGCGGACCAGAAGTTCATCGTCCACGATGAGAACAGTGGCTTTTGAGCCCTCCGTTCGGTTCGGCACTGCCCGACACAGTGACCTCCAGACGTTTGCGATTCCAGCGTCAACGCCCGGCAATGGTATCGGTTTCTGGGCAGCGGCGATTATGTATCTGGCAAGCTGCTCGTATCGTGGTGGGTTTGAAGGTGCTCCAAGCCGCTTGCTTCCCTGCCCATTCTTCGGCAGCAGTAGCGAAGAATGGGCCATACAAGAAGGCGGCGTAAGTGGAAATTAGAGTCGCAACGGTAGCTGATCGTGCTCCCATTTGGGATGTTCACGCGGCTTCGTTCCCCACCCAGGCTGAGGCCGATCTTGTAAACAGGCTAAATGGGGATGGCGATGTGATTTATTCGGTGGTGGCTGACTTGGCCGGAACGGTTGTCGGTCATGTCCTTTTTTCCAAGATGCAATCACCCGAGGGGCTTCTAGGATTAGCGCCCGTCGCAGTCCTCTCACGGCACCGAAGGCAGGGAATTGCCGATGCCGTAATTCGAAAAGGCCTAGAATTGGCGAGAGCAGACGGTTGGTTGGGCGTTTTCGTTCTCGGCGACAATTACTATGAGCGGTTTGGGTTTGAGGCCAAATCGGCGGAAGCGTTTAGCTCACCGTATGCTGGACCCCACTTCATGGCCCTCTCAATCCAGCCTGAGGGCCTGAAAGGCCGTTCGGGAAAAGCGGAATATCCCCGTGCGTTTGCAGAATTGGGCTAAATTCAAAATGCGTCTCTACCACCTTTTCCGGTGTCGTCTGGCGATGTTTACCTAACCGCGCAACGCGCCGCCCCGCGGCCCTCATCGATGCCGACACCGCAACTGCGCGCATCGCTCCAGGCCTATTCGACGAAATTGCAAAAACGACTCGCCGTGAGGCTGCACTGACGCCGCCGCTCAATGGCACGCGCTGCGCACATCCGATGGCGTCGCGCCACATCGCGCGCGAAAGCTGCGGTTGAAATGGGAGAGATCGTTGAATCCTGCTTCATAGGCAATTTCGGCGATGTTCATATGAGCAAAGCGGGGACTGGTCAGCATGCGATAGGCACTCTCCAACCGCTTGTCGCGCACGAATTCGGTGAAACTCACGCCCTCCCGCTCGAACAGCTTCTGGAGGTAACGGGGCGTGATCCCGTATCGTGCCGCGACAGACTGCAAAGACAGCGCTCGTCCAGAATTTTTGACGATATGGTTCTTGATGATCCGGAGATGCGCTGCAGCAAGGCCCCGGCCCTTCGCAATTTCCACGGCGTCGCGGGTTGCGCCAAGCACCAGCGCCAGCAGGTCATATACGTGAGCCGCCGCGAGCCGCTGGACATCGGGCGCATCAGCAAGTGGAATGTCGGGGAGCTCCAGATAGGCCCGGAGCAGCCGGAGGGCCGGCGAATGGTTTGGGACAGCGCGGCTCAGACAATCTTCTTTTTCGCGCAGCATTGACAGTGCCGCGGCAGGGACGATCAGGCTCGAAAATGCGCCGCCAGCCGGAAGAGTGACGCCGCCTGGCATGGCATGGAGCTTTGCCACGCCCGAGCCGGAACTCAATTCACATTCGCGGCCGGCCTGCCGAACAAGAATTGGAGAATCCGCGAAGAACATCACGAGGCGGTCGTCGCCGTCCTGCGCCAGCTCCTTCGTCCGGCTTATCGCGACGGGAGAAAATCTCTGCGAAACATGAAGCAATCCCGGAAGCTTGCAGATCGACAAGCTGGCGTGGAAAGGCGCTTTAACCTGGGGTTCGATCTGTAGGCGCAATACCTGCCGCGCGAAACCCTCGCAGAACATCGCCACGCGATTTCGTTCCGGCAACGCGTCTGTCGATACGGTTAGGCGCACTGCTGATGGCGGCCCTCGCGATTCGGCGCCGCTTTCGGCGAGCATGACGGCCTTCTTTCTGCAACCGGCAGGATAATATCCGAAGAGGGCGCCTTTGGCCTATCCGATGTTCGCCCCTGTCCAAGACCAACGACGGAAGGCGGCCGAATATTCGCCGGCTAGGCCTCAACGCTGAAAGGAGCCTTCGCCATGCCGATCATTGCAAGCAAACTCGTCCTGCGGACCGTTATCGGAAGCGCGCTTATACTGGCCGCTCTCCCTGCTCTCGCCTCCGCGACGGGCATCCGCGGCCTGTGGAACGTCTCCGTCACGCCTGTCGACTGCAGCACCGGGGATCCCTTGGCGCCCACCTTCAATTCGCTGCTGTCGTTCAATGAGGGCGGTACCGAAAGCGAGGACACCAACAATCCGGCTCTTCAGCCTGGGCAGCGCAGCACCGCTTTCGGCGTATGGAAGCAGAAGAGCGAAAACAAGTATGAGATGAACACCTATGCGCTGATCGTGTTCGGCACCGACGGTCCGCCACCGATCGAGGCCGGATCGCAGCAAATCCATCAGGACATCGTATTGAATCGCCAAAGCTGGACTGGCAACGCCACGGTCCAGTTCTTCGACTCCAGCGGCACGCTGTACCGCAGTGGATGCGCAAAAGCCGCGGCCGTCCGGCTGAAATGAAACGCGCGCATGTTCGACCGAACGGAAGGGCGAACAATCGATCGATTCGCGGCAGATGAAAGCGCCGCGACAGATACAGGAGGATGAAATGAAAATCAGTCTTTTGAAAACCGCGTTGCTTGGCTCCGTGCTGGCGCTGGCGCTGTCCGCCGGAGCGGCGCAGGCGAGCTTCAGAGTGGTCCATAGCTTCGGCGGCGGTAGCAGCGACGGCGCGAGTCCGTTCGGGGGTGTCGTTCCGGCCGGTCATGGCGGCTTCTATGTGGCCACTGACGGCGGCGGCTCTTCCAATCTTGGCACGCTCACGCTCATCCACAAGGATGGCACACCGAGCGTGCTCCACACTTTCACCGGCGGCAGCGACGGCCAGAACGCAGATGGCACGCCCATCGCATGGCCGGTGGACGGTAATGTGTACGGCACGACCAAATTCGGCGGTTCGGCAGGTTGCGGCACAATCTACAAATATGCTCCGGCTCAGGGTGCGTACGAGCAGCTGTACGCGGCCCAATGCGCCCCCGATAGCGCCTTTCCGTTCTCCGGTCTCGTAGATGTGGGAGGCGCGCTGGAGGCCACGACATCTAATGGCGGTGACAGCGATGACGGAACGCTGATTTTCGTTCGTTCCGATGGCAGCTCGGGCATCGCCTGCGCGAACTCATTTGCGGGCCGGAACGGATCGAATCCTTACGCCGGAATTATTCCCGCAAGCGGAAATGAATACACTGTTACGACGGCGGGAGGAACGAGCGATCTCGGAGCAATCGTCGAATTCCAGGGCTTCACCTGCAACACCAGCGTCCTCCACAGTTTCGCCGGCGGCAGCGACGGGGCCGCGTCTTACGGAACGCTGCTGTCGTACAACGGCGCGTTATACGGAACGACCGCCAATGGTGGCAGCGGTGGCAATCTCGGAACGGTGTTCCGGATCGATCCGGACGGAAGCAATTACACCGTGCTGCACGCATTTCAAGGCATCTGCTGCGGCAAAGATGGGAGTTTTCCCCACTCCGGCCTGACGCTGAACGTGACAGACGGGATGCTCTACGGCACCACGATCAACGGCGGCAATTCGAGCGACAACGGCACGGTCTTCAAAATAAACCCGAGCACGGGCGTTGAAAAGATCGTGCATTCTTTCAGGGGCAGCGACGGCGCGCATCCATACGGCGGCCTGTATATCAAGAAGGGCACGATCTACGGGACAGCGGCCGCCGGGGGCGCCCACAATCTCGGCGTGGTGTTCAAACTCAAGACGTAAGTCGAAGAAACCGGACGGCTCCCGGCCAATGGCCGCTTGGCCCGATCGAGGAGAAAAACTGTGAAAATTCATATCGTTTTCTGCACTGTCGCGGTTGTCTTGGCATCGGTCATTCCATCGACGGCGGCGCCGGATGCCTGCAACGTCTTTAAGCCGTCCGATGCGAATCTGTTTTTGAAGCAGCCCCCGATTAAAACCATTCGTCCCGTCGCTGGCGCGGGCTGCCGCTTCGAAACAGCCGACGGTAGCTACCTGGAGTTCTCAACACTTTCCGGCGACAACGTAGACTTGGCGTACAATGTGGGTCTCACCGGCCCCTCCGGACCTAAGGCGACGGTCGCGCTGCCCAGGGTGGGTGACAAAGCCAAAATGGCCACCAGAGGAAACAGCGTTATCGCGGTCAAGGGCCAGCTATCCTGCGGCGTCAACGGTGGAGGCGTGAGTTGGAGGTTTGCGAGTGGGCCGGCTGGTGAGAAAGCACAAGCGCAAAAGCTTGCCGCACTGTGCGACCGGTATTTGGCGGCGCACTGATCGGGGCATTGTGGCACGAACTGGCATCCACCGGCCCCGTACAGCTCCTAAATTCCTATCGAGACAGGCTTCATTCCTTCAATGGGTCCGATGGCGACCTTCCGATCGGCGGCCTTGCGGCGGACGCAGACGGCAACTTCTAGGGCACGAGCGCCAAGGGGGCAAAAATAATCGTGGTTGTCTTTGAAATAACCGCCGGGAAATAGAATGCTGCGGGGACGACGGCATGACGCAATTGCGTCATGCCCCGACTATTGCCCACGGTAGCGGCGAAAAGGTCGTCCTCTGCCGGCTGCTTATCATGCAGGATCGGGCCGACGTGGGCGTCCCTGATTTCGTTGCGAAGCGTTTCTAAATCAATCCCGGCGTCGTCATCCCGAGCGAAGGACTTTTGCGGTTCTGGGGGACGCCGCCACTCATCAAGATGCCACAGTATTTGCCAATGGTTTTTTCCCTGTTTATCGGTGAGGGCCTTCCCTGTTATTCGCAAATAGGTTCCCTGTTATTTTCAGACGGCTAAATGCGCTGAAAGCCACATAGAATGTGGGTTTCATGCAAACCAGGCAGCCATTTTTTCCGCTGAAAATCGAATTTTCCCTGTATTTTTCCCTGTTATTGGCGGAAACCGTCCCTCACGACACCTGCGTCCACCGTCTGTGATATGGATGCGAGAATCGCTTGCCTCATAATTTGCCGCAATCGGTTTGCACGGTTTTGGTAAGTTCTTGATTTTATTAAGGTTGATTTAGGTATGGTTTGCAAAAATATGCAATAGAATCAAAGCCTTGTCACAGACTACGAATCTGGGGGTCGGGAGTTCGAATCTCTCCGGGTGCGCCAGTCAGTCTGCCTGCCTCTTTCGATGCTTGGCGCCGGTGGCTCGCAGGAGGGCGTCCCGCTCGTCAGATAGCCCTTCCAAGTCGTAGGAATGGCAAAAGCTTTCGCGTCAAGGCGTTGCGCTACAGTCCGAAGGGATATGTCTCCGGCATCGCACGCGCATGTTCCGGGCCGAGCGGCGTGACGGCACGCGTTTCCTCGAACCAGACAAGGGCGTCGAACTGTTCGGCCAGCACCGCTTTGAAGTAGTGGCTGAGGTATTCCGTCTCCGGCCGGTAAACCACGCCAATGGCGCGCTCGGTTCTGGGCTGCGATAGCGCTTCGCGCAGATCGGCGCGGGCGTGCGGCCGCCAGTCTGTCAGCGAGCGCGAGATTCGCGTATCGCGGAACAGGCGCTCGTAACTGTCATCGCGAGCAGGCAAGACGTTCTTCACGCGCATCGGCTCGTCCCAATCATCAGCCGCTGCCACCGTGCCGCGATCCGTACCAAAGCCGATCGCGACTGCCTCATCGCCGTAAGCCGTGCGACACAACTCGCCGATATTGAATTCGCCTTCCCAGCCCATGCTGGTGGCCGCCGCATTGCCGATGTGCGAATTGTGCGCCCAGACGATGGCCTTGGCATCGGTGCGCGCGCTCATCAGATGTTGCAGCGTATCGAACATGTGGCGGTCGCGCAGGTTCCAGGATTCGCGCGAGCCTTCGTACATGATGCGGTAATACTGTTCCGCCGCGCGCACGATGCGCGCGTTCTGTGCCGCATCGAAGAATGCTTCGCCGTCGTGCCTGATTCGATCGAGGCGGGAGTTCAGCAGGTCCTGCAGTTGCGCCACGACTTCCGGCTCGCAGGGTTTGCGGCCGTAAAGCACTGCATGACCGTAGCGGGCGGGCTCGTCCTGCCACGGCGTGAGGCAGCCATAGCGGCGGCGGGCTTCTTTCGCACCCTCCGGATCGTTCTTGTCGAGGTATGCCAGCACCGCGGCGATCGAACTTCCGAGGCTGTAAATGTCCAGACCGCGGAATTCCACGCGCTGGTTTGACCGGAGGCGTTCATTGTGTGCGCGCAGCCAGAGCACAAAATCGTGCGCCTGAACATTACGCCACATCCAGGTTGGAAATCGCGCGAAGGCCTGTGCCGCCGATGGCTCCGGCGATTTGTGGCGAATGAAACGATCGACGCGCGCGGCATCCGGCCAATCCGCTTCCGCCGCGACGATATTGAAACCGTGCCGTTTGATCAGCGCGCGCGAGATGGCAGCGCGGGCGCAGTAAAATTCGGATGTGCCGTGCGTCGCCTCACCCAACAGCACAACTTTCGCATGGCCAAAACGCTCGAAAGCCGCGCCAAAATCTGAGGTATCTGGCGCAGGCAGCGGCTCGCCATAATGCTTCAGAAGATCGACAATATGGCTGTCGTGCGAACGGACCTTTTCGAGCAGCGCCATATCGGGAGAACGCGGCCGCGAGCGGCGGAGTTCCGCCTTCGCTCAGTCCGCGTTCCTTTGCTCCAGTGCAAACAGCAATTCGGCGGCGAAGGTGGCCAGCGTGTCGTCACGCGCGCCCATGACGATAATGCGGTCTCGGGGGCGTGCCAGCTCCAGCAACTTGTCACAGCACTCCGCACGCGTGGCGAATGCCTGGGCGTTGCGCCCGCCTTCGCGCACGCCCTTCACGATGTCTTCGCTCCCGATGCTGCGATCCGTTGTGCCGCCGTAATAAACCGGCTCCGGCATGAAGAGGATATCGTCCGCGGCAAGATCGCGCGCGAAGACTTCGATGAACTCCGCCTTCATTTTCTTGAGCGGGCCGAAGCCATGCGGCTGGAACAGGATCAGCAATCGTCCTGGAAAGGCATGCAAGGTGGCAAGGGTGGCGGCGATCTTATCCGGGTTGTGCGCAAAGTCATCGATCACTGTGACGCCGTTCGTGACACCGACAATCTCCAGCCGCCGCCGGATGCCGGTGAAGCGCGACAGCGCATCGGCGGAATCCTGCAGGGAAATATCGAGAGCGTGCGCCACGGCGAGCGCCGCAAGCGCATTGTAGACATTGTGCGCGCCCGGCACTTGCAGCTCAACGCGTTGCGCGGGCTCTGCGTCAGCGCGCGAAATCAGATCGAAAGAAATGCCGTCCGGCGTCGGAGAGAGATTTCCGGCCAGCAAATCGGCGTTAGGATTTAAGAAGCTGTAGGTGATTGCTTGTGCAGCAGCTGGAGTGAGGGCGGCACTTTCCGGATTGTCGAGATTTAGAATCGCGACGCGCGATTTGGAGACGAACTCGCGGAACAGGGTACGCAGCTCGTCCATCGTCTTATGATCGAGCGAGATGTTGTTCACCACCGCGATGTGCGGCGTGTAGCGGGCGATGGAGCCGTCACTTTCATCCACCTCGCTGACGAAAAGGTTGCTCGCACCCACCCGCGCGCTGGCAAACGGCGCATCGGCGCTGACGAAATTCTTCATCACAGCGCCGTTCATGATGGTGGGATCGCGGCCGAGATCCGTCAGCATCCAGCCGATCATGCCGGTGACGGTGGATTTGCCGCTGGTGCCCGCGACGCCGACGCTTTGCGGCGCCGCGTTAAACAGCCGCGCCAGCAATTCCGCGCGAGTCATCAGGGGTGCGCCGAACTTCCGCGCGGCCACCACGTCAGGCACGGTGTCTTCCACTGCCGCCGAGATCACCACCGTTTGCTCAGGGCTGGTGATGCCCGAGCCGTCTTGTGAATAGAGTGCAATGCCACGACTGTTGAGGAAATCGAATTTCGCCGCCGTGCGACCCTGGTCGAGCGCCCGGTCCGAGCCCGACACCGCGGCACCATGGCCGCGCAAAATCAGCGCCAGCGGCAGCATCCCGCTACCCCCAATGCCGCAGAAGAAATAGGGTTTCGATATGTCCATTCGTGCAGGCTATAAAGCGGGCGCCGACTCGAAGCCAGCACACTTGCGATCAGGTTAGATGGTGGTTTTCACGCACAACCGCGGAGATACAGAGAGAGCCTCTCCGGTCTACAATGCCACGCTTGCTGCCCACGGCCATCTGCACGAATGCCAATTCTCCACGCCTCCGCGTCTCCGCGTGATATTGCTACGGACCGCCAATGCCGGATGGTAAGACAAAGATCGGGGTCGTTGCGCCGGCTTCGCGGATCGATGAGAGCACGGCGGAAAAGGTGCAGGCGGTCGCGCGTGCCGAATTTAGCGAGCGCGTTGAGTTGATCTTCCATCCGCAATGCTTTCTCTCGTGGGGACATTTTGCCGGTGAAGATGGTGCGCGCGCCGATGCGTTCGTGGAAGTCGCAAACGACGACCGCTTCGATGCGCTATGGTGGGCGCGCGGCGGCTACGGCGCCAACCGTATCGCGGAATCGGTGCTATCGCGTTTGAATGAACAGGCACGGCGCAAGCTTTATTTCGGCTACAGCGACGCCGGTTTCCTGTTGGCGGGCCTCTACAAAATGGAGTTTCGCGTGGCGCATGGGCCGGTGGCGCGTGACGTCGAAAGGGATGCCGGCATTGCGGCGATCGAACGTGCGCTGCGGTTTCTGACCGGCATGCCTACGCCAGTCGATCTCGAGCCATCGGTGAAAGAGGGCAAACCGCTGGCAGCTTTCAATCTCACCATACTCTCGCACCTGATCGGCACGCCGTTCGAGCCCGATTTGTCTGACCACATCCTGCTGATCGAAGATATTTCCGAACCGATGTACGCGGTGGACCGCGCGTTGTTCCACATCACCTCCAGCGCAAACATTCGCAAAGTTGCCGGCATCAAGCTCGGACGTGTAAGCGACGTACCGCCGAACGATCCCGATTTCGCGCAAACCGAAGAGCAGGTTGTCCGCCACTGGTGCGAAGCCAGCGGCATTCCCTATCTCGGCCGCGCCGATATCGGCCACGATGTGGAAAACAAGATCGTGCCGTTCGGCGTGCGGTCGACGTAAAATCTGAACTGCGCCTGCAGCGAAATCATGTAGAGGGAGATCCCCGCCGGTTAACGGAATTGGCGGCTTGCCTGTGCAAACTGGATAATGTGTGGACTATGGCAGGACTTCAAAAAGTGTTCCGCCGGTATGCTTTCCCCCAGATTCTGTTGTTCCGTACAGATTTCCCAGCGGATCGAGAGTCACACCCCCCACCGGCGTGGCTCCGTCGCTGCAGGACGGCGAGATACAAAAGCTGTAGAGTACCTCTTCGGTTGAGCCGCTTAACTTGAACACCGTCCCGGCATCATCACTGCCATTGGCACCGCCTTTGTAGGTAGTGCCATAGAGCGCCCCCGTACTATCCATAGCAAGGTCGCCGATCGGCTGGTCTCCGTCCTGACAATTCGGCTGGGAGCAAAAAGTGTAGAGCACCGAGTACAGGGAGTTGGTGCCGTTGGGAACCAATTTGAACACGGCGCCGCCGGGCAGGCCCCTCACGCTGGTAAAAGGTACGGTTCCAAAAATATGCGCCATCGGCGCAATCCTGTGCGGCACAAAAGTTATGGAGCACGGTTTCTGTCCAATGCTTTTTCTTCGCATCCAGGGTGAACTCGTAAAGGATGCCCCAGTTCTGAAGTCCGCCTGCCTGCGCGCTACCGAAAACGTTGCCTACCGCGTCGGCGATAACGCCGGCTCCGGGCGCGGCACCGTCCATACAATTGGGCTGCGAACAAAAACTGTAAATTATTTTTTCGCGCCGCTTCGTTTTGCCTGGCACGACATCGAGTTCAAAAATGGTGCCGTGACTGTTCGCGCCGCCGAGTTCGGTCGCTCCATATAAAGGGGAAACGCCATCGTACAACGCGCCGCTGGTCGCGCCCGCATATGTCAGGCCGCCCCGCGGGGTGCTACCATCGCTGCAACTTGAACAGAACGTATGCAGCACTTTGATTTTCCACTTCGAACGATCAGCATTGGGGATCAATTCAAACACAGTACCTGCAAAGTCGGCGCCGCCGCTCTCGGTGGTGCCGTAAAGATCGCCAGTTTGATCCATAATCAACCGCGATCCCGGTTGCGCTCCGTCCTTGCAGGTATCGTTCTTTGGATTCTCACAAAACGCATGAAGAAGTTGTTCGCGCGAATTTCCACGCGCAAATTGGAAAATGACGCCCCCACTGCCCTTGCCGCCGGCTTCCGTCTGACCAAATAGATTTCCACTCTCATCAATAAGAAGAGGTGCCGCCGGAGAGCGGCCATCACGGCATAGATCAGCGCGGCAAAAGGAATAGATCGTCTTTAGAGTTGCCGCCGTGGCAGAAGCGCACATAGACGCAAAAGCTGCTGCGACAATCAAGCAAGCCAATCTGCCAGAGCGACAAAGCCTGAAATTGCAATTCATTGTCCCTTCGATCAATCCGCTTCGGTCACGCAACTGGCATGGCGCTTGAGTGCGGGCCATGACAGCGGATGCGGCGTTGCTCCTAGTGTTCCAGGTTGTCGGTCCGGCGGATGAAGTCTGCCGCGTTATCGTGCAGCTGCTTCAGCGAAGCCTCGTTGGCGTACACCATGTGGCCAGACTGATAGTAGTGGTACTCGATGTTCCGCTGCAGCGCCTGCGGGATTTGCAAATGGCGCATCTCGTAGACGCCTTCATAGTACGGCGTGGCGAGATCGAAATAGCCGCCCGTCAGCATCACGCGCAGCTTCGGATTGTATTTCATTGCCGTCGAGAGATCGGGGATAACGTTTGTGGATACCGGCAGCGGCATCGGCGCTCCCGGGGGCTGGTGCTGGAAATTCCAGTTCCGCCACACCTCGATTTCCGGCTTGTACTGCTTGCCGAAACCGTATTTCAGCTCCCTCCGAACATAATCGTTGAACGCGCTCACGTAAGCCGAGCTGATGGAAGCGGATTGCGGATCGTATTGTGCCTCCTTCTCCAGCGGGTCCATGGACGGCCCGGAAAAGCGTGTGTCCAGGCGGCCGGTTGTGAGATCGAGATTGCCCTGAAGATTCTGCTCGAACATGCCCCCGCTAACGCGCAGGTTCGCCCGCATGAGGTACCAGACGGGCAGTCCCGTGTACTGATGCAGCCGGTTGGCGATCATCAGCTTCTGCTTGGAATTCAGCGCGGCGCCTGCCTGCAGCGCCTGCGAGTAATCCCCCATCGCAAAATGCTGCACTTCACCCAGGAACTTCTGCAGATCGGGCGGACGCTTGCCAGGCAGCCGGTTGTGATACCAGGCCGTGGCGGCGTAGGTGGGCAGCGCCAGCATGTAGGCCTGGTCCACACCGGGATTGGCCTCGGGCCCATCGGCGCTCATGTCGAAACTCAGGATCTGAGACAGCAGCATCACGCCGTTGAAATCGATCGAACGGTCCGTCTCGAGCATATTTACGAGCACGGCGGATCGCGGTGTGCCGTAGCTTTCGCCGAACAGATATTTCGGCGAATTCCAGCGGCTGTATTTCGAGAGGAATTGGGTGATGAATTCGGCGAAGGCGTAGGCGTCCTGGTCCACGCCATAGAAGGATTTCTCCTTGTTCTTGCCGGTGATCCGCGAAAAGCCGGTACCGGGGGCATCCACGAAGACGAGATCGCTGGCATCGAGCAAGGTGTAGTCGTTGTTCACCACCTTGTACGGCGCGGCCGGCGTATGGGAATCGTTCGCGGTGACCACACGGCGCGGCCCGAAGGCACCCATGTGCAGCCACACGGTGGAGGAGCCGGGACCGCCATTGTAGAGAAAGGTGATCGGCCGGTTCTCCGGCTTTTCACCGCTCTTCGCATAGTAGATGTAGAAGATAGAGGCGCGGGCGCCGGTTTCGTTCTGGGGTTTGGGGCCCTTTTCGGCGGATTCCGTTTCCGGATTGGGCGGAGCGCCGGGCTCGGCTTCTACCGATTGCGTGACGTCATCCCAACCTTTGGGGTGCACGACAATCGTACCGGCAACGGCGTGATAGCTGATTCCGGCAGCCGAGCTGTCGGTGCCGCTATCGTCGTTCTTGAAATATTGCGCGACCGCAGGCTCGACCTTGGTACGGTCCTTGTCGTTCGCGTTCTTGTTGGCGTTGTCAGCGCAGGCGATCGTTGCCACCACCGAGAGAGTGGCGACCAGCAGCCATCCACGTTGCATGAAACTCCCCTTCGTTTTGTTGCTACCGCATCCCTGGCGCTCAAACAACGATACCCACGGCTTCGGATAGCCGCAACGGCCACCCCGGCTGTCTTGCCTCACAAAAGAGGGATCGGGTGCTTACCGCTGGGCGCGGAGGAAAACCTCGCGCTCCCCGCTCGCCAGCGCTGTGCGCAGTGCGGTTTCAAGAGCGTCGCGCTCCACCGGCTTTCGCAGGATCGGCGCGCCATCGAAGCGCTCATCCAACGTGTCTTGCGCGTAACCTGTGAGAAAGACGAACGGTGTTCCGTTGCTGCGCAGCTGTTCTGCCAATGGATAGGCGTAAGAGCCGCCAAGATTAACGTCCAGCACAGCGGCATCGAACGTGCCTACGCGGACGGTCTGGACCGCCGTGTTCAGATCGGAGATGGGGCCCGTTACAGCGCAGCCGATCTCTTCCAGAATTTCTCGAATGAGCATGCCGACAAGGGCTTCGTCTTCGGCCAGAAACACGTGCGGGCGCCTGGAAACCGGCGGCACCAGTTTCAGATGGTCCGGAACGGCTTTCGCACGCTCCTTCGCATCTTCGGCAGAACCGCAAGTAAGCGAGATCGTGCAGACAAGGCCGCCGGGCTGCCAATCGAAACGCACTTCGCCGCCGCCCTGCTGGGCAATGCTGGTGGTGATGATCTTCATCCCAAAGCCGCGATGCTTCGGTTCGGAGACGGGCGGCCCCTTCAGTTCCGTCCAGCGCAAGGTCAACCGGCCGCCATGAATTTCCCAGCGTACACTGACTTCGCCCTCCGCATTGGAGAGCGCGCCGTATTTGGCGGCGTTGGTCGCCAGCTCATGCAATGCAAGAGCCACGGTTTGCGCCTTCTCGGGCGAAAGAATGATGGATGGACCGGCCACCGCAATTCTCGTCGCGCAGCGGGTGCGATAGGGCGAGACTTCCTCATTCACCAGCCGCAGAATGTCGGCGCCCTGCCACCGCGACTGCGACAGCAATTCGTGTGTCTGCGCCAGGGCGCGGACCCGGCCTTCGACACCGGCGACGTAATCGCGCGTGTTGTCGGCTCTGCCCAGGCGCACGATGGCCTGAACGATGGCCAGGGCGTTGCGCGCGCGGTGATCGACCTCCCGTGTCAGCAAAGTCTGACGGTTCGCCGCTTCCTTACGCTCGGTGATGTCCAGCGTAACGCCATCGACGCGCACCATCTTGCCAGCATCGTCGAAACTGCCGGCCGCCGACACGATGCACGAACGCAGATGACCGTCCGGCCGGACGATACAGACCTCGCGCTGGAAAGTGCTGTTCTCCGGCGAAAGCGCGGCGGCGGCTTCCGTCAGCGTGTTCCAGTCGTTCTCGTCAAAAAAGGACCGAATCAGATCGGTGCTCGGGGCAAAGGTTGTGGAATTGGCGCTGTCCGCATCGATGCCGAAAATCCGGCAGTGGCCTTCGTCCCACGACCAGCGGTTTTCCGATCGGTCGTATTCCCACGAACCCATATTGCCTGCCGCCAGCGCCAGGCTGCGGCCACGCTCGCTTTGAAGCAGACGTCTGGTCGAGGCTTCCAGCGCGGCGGTGCGCTCGTGGATACGCTGCTCCAGATCGCGGTTGAGCAGCTCCAACTCGCGTGTTTTCCGGTATAATTCTGCGAATACGCGCACCTTTGCACGCAGCACATCGGCCACCACCGGCACCGGCACATAATCGACGGCGCCGGCGCTGTAGCCGCGCATGTAATCCATCTCGCTCAAATGGATCGCGGAAATAAAGATGATGGCGGTCTTCTGGAAGCGCGGATGCTCGCGGATCATCGCGGCAAGCTCGAAGCCGTCCAGCTCCGGCATGCAGACATCGACCAGCACGACAGCGATGTCATGCTTGAGCAGATGCTCCAGCGCCTCCTTGGCGGAGGATGCCTTGATCAGGTTCTCGCCCAGTGGCTCCAGCATCACCTCGTAGGAGAGCAGCTTCCCTGGCTGGTCATCGACCAGGAGAACGTTGACCTTGCTGTCTGCGGGCATGGCGGCGTCTCCCTTAGCGGTGCAGCCACATGCGAAGCGCGAACAGCAACTGCTCGGTGTTGACCGGCTTCGCCAGATAATCCGAAGCACCCGCCTCCAGGCATTTTTCGCGGTCGCCCTTCATGGCTTTGGCGGTGAGCGCGATGATGGGCAGGCGGCGGAATTTCGGATTGGCGCGGATGTTCCCAATCGTCTGATATCCATCCATCTCCGGCATCATGATATCCATCAACACGATGGCGAGTTCCGGAGTCGATTCCACCAGTTTGATGGCCTCTTCGCCGGTTGTCGCCGTCAGCACGTGCATTCCGCGCCGCTCCAGAACGCTGGAGAGCGCAAAAATGTTGCGCGCGTCATCGTCCACCAGCAGCACCGTGCGGCCAACGAGGTCTTCGTCTGAGCTGTTGAG
Organism: Rhizomicrobium sp.; assembly: GCA_036269235.1. Classification (GTDB taxonomy): domain Bacteria; phylum Pseudomonadota; class Alphaproteobacteria; order Micropepsales; family Micropepsaceae; genus Rhizomicrobium. The sequence continues at coordinate 4,569 of DATASL010000012.1, read as the reverse complement.
GCGCTCCAACATGCGCTGCTTTTCGGACGGCAACTCGGTAACCACCCGGTGCAGGAACAGTGCGGTTTCATCCAGCAGCCGTTCCGGCGATTCCACGCCCTTTACCACAATGCTCCGCGCCATGGTGTGAAGCTGCGCATCTTCTTCAGCGGAGAGTTCCCTGCCGGTGAAGACAACCACTGGGATATCGGACAGCGCGGAATCTTCTTTCAGCTTTTCCAAGACCTCGAAACCAGTCATGTCCGGCAGGCGCAGATCGAGTACGATGCAATCCGCGGGCTGCTCGCGTAGTATTTCCAACGCTTCCGTGCCGCTTCCAACGGCGACGATATCGATGTCTTCGTGCCCGAGAAGCGCGGCGATGCTCATCTGCTCCGCCGGATTGTCTTCGATGACGAGCAGCCGTTTTTTTCGCGGCTCGGCATATTCCTTGATGCGCGAGAGAGCTGCACGCACACCTTCGCTGCTGGTCGGCTTGGTCACGAACGAGAAAGCACCGCGGGCAAGCCCGTGCTGGCGATCTTCATCGATGGTGACGATCTGCACAGGGATGTGGCGCGTCTGTGGGTTCTGCTTGAGCTGGGAGAGCACAGTCCAGCCCAGCATATCCGGCAAGAACACGTCGAGCGACACCGCTGTCGGGCGGTATTCGTAGGCCAGCTCCAATGCATCTTCGCCGCGCGCGGCAACCAGCACCTTGAAGCCTTCGTCGTGCGCCAGGTCCATCACGATCCGCGCATAATGCGGATCGTCTTCCACAATCAGCAGCACAGTATCGCCCGGTTCGATCAGGCTCCGGTCATCCGGAATTTGCTCGACGGTGCGCTCGGGCAACGTTCCAATAATCGCGGCCCGCGATGGTAGGGACGTCCCTGTTGCATGCTGCGGCCGATTGGTGACGGACGGCCCGACGTAACGGGACGGCAGATACAGCGTGAACGTCGAGCCAGAGCCCGGCGTGCTGCGAAGGTGGATTTCGCCGCCCAGCAGGCTCGCAAGCTCGCGGCTGATGGCGAGCCCAAGGCCCGTGCCGCCGTATTTGCGGCTGGTGGATGCGTCCGCCTGCTGAAAGGCCTCGAAGATGATCTTCTGCTTTTCGATCGGAATACCGATGCCGGTGTCGGCAACTTCGAATGCAACCACCGACGGTGCCTGACTGAGCACCGGATGATTGGGACTCCACCCGCTTTCTACTTTCGATGCGGTGAGGCGGATGCCGCCGGCTTCGGTGAACTTGAAGGCGTTTGACAGCAGGTTCTTGAGCACCTGCTGCAGGCGCTTGGCGTCGGTGATGATAGTGCGATCGAGACGCGGATCGACGCCAACTTCGAACGACAGCTGGCGCGTCTCCGCTTCGTGACGGAACGGCCGCGCGGTCGCTTCGATCACATTGTTGAACGAAATCTCCTCGGCATCCACGGTCACCGTGCCAGACTCGATCTTCGACAGATCGAGAATGTCGCTGATGAGGTTCAGAAGATCGGTACCGGCGCCGTGAATGGTGCGGGCGAATTCCACCTGCTTGGCAGACAGATTGCTGTCCGGATTGTCCGCGAGCTGCTGGCCCAGAATGAGGATCGAGTTTAGCGGCGTCCGCAGTTCGTGGGACATGTTCGCCAGGAACTCGGATTTGTACTTTGACGTCAGCGCAAGCTCGGTCGCCTTCTCTTCCAGAGCGCGGCGCGCCTGCTCGATTTCCTGATTCTTGCGCTCCACCTCGACGTTCTGCTCCGCGAGCTGCTGCGCCTTCTGCTCCAGCTGTTCGTTGGTCTGCTGCAGTTCCCTCTGCTGCGCCTGCAGTTCGCCCGCAAGCTGTTGCGACTGCTTGAGCAGACCTTCGGTCTGCATCGTCGCTTCGATCGAATTCAGCACGATCCCGATATTGGCGGTGAGCTGCTCGAGGAAGGCAATTTGAAGAGCGGTAAAGGTGGTGAGCGATGAAAGCTCAATCACCGCCTTCACCTGATTTTCGAACAGCACCGGCAACACGATGATGCTTTTCGGCGCCATGTTCATGAGGGCTGAACCGATCGGCACCGAGCCTTCAAGGAAATCGCCGAGCAGCACGCGCTTCTTGTCGAGTGCGACCTGCCCAACCAGACCTTCGCCCACGCGGAAGCTTTGTGGATGACCATCCACCGGATGGTCGGCGTAGGACGCCACCAAGTTGAGCATAGGCGGTTCCGCCGCTTCCATCTGGTAGATGACGCCCAGTTGCGCATTCACCAGTGGCGTTAATTCCGACAGCAGAATGCGGCCGACGGTCGCCAGATCGCGCTGGCCCTGCAGCATGTTGGTGAATTTGGCGAGATTGGTCTTCAGCCAGTCCTGCTCGGTATTTTGATCCGTGGTCAGGCGCAAATTGCCGATCATCGTGTTGATGTTGTCTTTGAGCTCAGCCACTTCGCCGCGCGCATCCACCTTAATGGAGCGCGTGAGGTCGCCCTTGGTCACTGCGGTCGCCACCTCTGCGATGGCGCGCACCTGCGTGGTGAGGTTTGCGGCAAGCAGGTTCACGTTGCCGGTGAGGTCTTTCCACGTGCCGGCTGCGCCCGGCACGTTGGCCTGGCCGCCAAGCCGGCCTTCCACACCCACTTCGCGCGCCACGCTCGTCACCTGATCCGCGAAGATCGCCAGCGTGTCGGTCATGTTGTTGATGGTTTCGGCAAGCGCCGCGACTTCGCCTTTCGACTTCACGGTGAGGTTCTGCTTGAGGTCGCCGTCGGCCACGGCGGTCACCACTTTCACAATGCCGCGCACCTGCTCGGTCAGGTTCGCGGCCATCACGTTCACAGTATCGGTGAGGTCTTTCCACGTGCCCGCCACGCCGGGCACCTGCGCCTGACCGCCGAGGCGGCCTTCGGTGCCCACTTCGCGCGCCACGCGTGTCACTTCCGAGGCAAAGGCGTTGAGCTGGTCCACCATGGTATTGATGGTGTTCTTGAGCTCAAGGATTTCGCCTTTCACGTCCACCGTGATTTTGCGGGAGAGGTCGCCGCGCGCCACGGCCGTCGTCACTTCGGCGATGTTGCGCACTTGGGCGGTGAGATTGCCCGCCATGAAATTCACGGAGTCCGTCAAGTCTTTCCACGTGCCGCCGACGCCCGGCACAACCGCCTGACCGCCGAGCCGGCCTTCGGTACCCACTTCGCGGGCCACGCGCGTCACTTCTGCGGCGAAGGAGCGGAGCTGCTCGACCATCGTGTTCAGCGTTTCCTTGAGCAGCAGGATTTCGCCGCGCACGTCCACGGTGATCTTCTTCGACAGGTCGCCGTTGGCGATCGCGGTCGCCACTTCGGCGATGTTGCGCACCTGACCGGTCAGATTGCCCGCCATGAAATTCACGTTGTCGGTGAGATCCTTCCACGTGCCCGCCACACCCGGCACTTGTGCCTGACCGCCGAGCTTGCCTTCGGTGCCCACTTCGCGGGCCACGCGCGTCACTTCGGCGGCGAAGGCGTTGAGCTGATCCACCATGGTGTTGATGGTGTTCTTCAGCTCGAGAATTTCACCCTTCACGTCCACGGTGATCTTGCGGGAAAGATCGCCGCGCGCCACGGCGGTGGTCACTTCCGCGATGTTGCGCACCTGCGTGGTAAGATTCGCCGCGAGCAGGTTCACGTTGTCGGTGAGGTCTTTCCAGGTGCCGGCAACGCCCGGCACATTTGCCTGACCGCCAAGGCGGCCTTCGGTGCCGACCTCGCGTGCCACGCGCGTCACTTCGCCGGCGAAGCGGTTAAGCTGGTCCACCATGGTGTTGAGCGTTTCCTTCAGCTGAAGGATTTCGCCGCGCACGTCCACCGTGATCTTGCGGGAGAGGTCGCCGCCGGCGATGGCGGTTGCCACTTCGGCGATGTTGCGGACCTGCGCCGTCAGGTTACCCGCCATCGAGTTCACGTTGTCGGTGAGATCCTTCCACGTACCGGCGACACCAGGCACCTGGGCCTGACCGCCGAGCTTGCCTTCCGTACCCACTTCGCGCGCCACGCGTGTCACTTCGGACGCAAACGCGTTCAGCTGGTCCACCATCGTGTTGAGCGTGTTCTTGAGCTCGAGGATTTCGCCCTTCACGTCCACGGTAATTTTGCGGCTGAGGTCACCCGTCGCCACAGCCGTCGCCACTTCGGCGATGTTGCGCACTTGCGCTGTGAGGTTCGACGCCATGGAGTTCACCGAGTCGGTGAGATCTTTCCAGGTGCCGGCCACGCCGCGCACCACGGCCTGACCGCCAAGCTTGCCTTCCGTACCCACTTCGCGGGCCACGCGCGTCACTTCCGAGGCAAAACCGTTCAACTGGTCCACCATCGTGTTGATGGTTTCCTTCAGCTGCAGGATTTCGCCGCTGACATTGACCGTGATCTTCTTGGAAAGGTCGCCGCCGGCGATGGCGGTGGCCACTTCGGCGATGTTGCGGACCTGGTTGGTGAGGTTCGAAGCCATCGAATTGACCGAATCCGTCAGATCTTTCCAGACACCCGCCACGCCTTTCACCTCAGCCTGGCCGCCCAGTCTTCCATCTGTACCCACTTCACGAGCGACGCGCGTGACTTCGGCGGCGAACGAACTGAG
>DATASL010000011.1:0-33294 GCA_036269235.1 Rhizomicrobium sp. | reverse complement strand
GCGTTTTTCAGCTTGTTGAAGAAGCGTTCGATACGATTGCGCAGGGCGTAGAGCAGTGGATCGACGGGACGCTGTATTTTGCGATTGCTCTTGGTTGGAATGACCGGGTCGGTGCCGTGGAACCAGGAATCCTCACGGATGGCATCGCTGTCGTAACCTCTGTCGGCAAGCAATGCCTCGGGACGTGTGTCATCCAGATCCATTAGCTCATCGTAGGCCGTCGCATCGTGCGCTTCGCCTGGCGTGATGACGAAGGCGAGCGGGAGACCTTCACCGTTGGTACGGGCGTGAATTTTGCTCGTAAAGCCGCCGCGCGAACGGCCAAGAGCCTGGTTTTGAGCCCCCCTTTTGCGCCGGCTGCCTGATGATGGGCGCGGATGACGGTGGAATCGATCATCTGGATCGTCTTGGGAGCCGCCCCACAGCCGGCCAGCGCGTCGAGGAGTACATCCCATAACCCTGCCAGGGTCCAGCGCCGGAATTGCTGATAGACCGAATTCCACTTGCCCAGTTCCTCGGGCAGATCGCGCCATGGAGCACCGGTGCGCGTCACCCAGAAAATGCCGTCCAAAATCCGGCGACAATCGCTCGGCCTACCAGTCCTCGCCGTCACAAACGGCTCGAAAAACGCCCATTCTCCATCGCTCATCTGTCCGCGAATCAAAACCGCCTCCCTCCAAGAGGCAGTCTTGAATCACATCACAATCCGTCTGAGAATCCCTTTGTCAACACCTAGTCCGAACACGAGTACTTCTGTGACGACGGCGCTGCTCATACATCTTTCACCGCGTCTCGCCGCAAACGGATGTATAGTGCTTCGAGCACTTCGCGGTCGACTTCGGCGAGCGGTTCACCTGAGGCGTCGAGTTCGGCTTGGGCTTCCTTCTTGTGAATTTCGCCGAGCAGCTCGCGCAGCAGGCGGGGATCGCCATCCATGGCCTTGTCCACCAGCTGGCGGATAACGGCTTCGAGCTTCGTCATCTCGCGTTCGTCGCCATCCACCGGCCGGCTGACGCTCTCATGCAGCACGGCGGTGGCGCCGCAGCGAGATTGCGATGGCCGCGCGGCCGGCCTTTGGGATTGCCGCATTCGCCCTTTTTCCAGCAATGCTCGCGCGGCGGGTGCTGATAGCCCACGCCGCTCAGTTTCCTGCCCATTTCCATCCTCATGCTGAGATGCCCGCTCCGGCCTGACTGGCACACGCGGAAAAAGAAAAACCCGGCCGCCGAGACCGGCGCCGGGCACAACAATTCATCCTGCCAAATTGGGTAGCAGGTTTAACCAGAAATGTCAAGATGAAATATTCCGCCAACATTCCGCGTACAAAACGTAACCGGTCAACCGGGCGCGCTTTGGACATGTTGGCCGTAATAGTCGGGCACATAGACCACAGCGCCGTTCACATTCGCGCCCGCGCCTTTCGGTGTTTCGCCGATTGCAGGGGCGTCAGGCATCGCGCAAATTTTAACTAATTCGGTGGCGCTTTGCGCGTACAGAAAACACTGTCCTGCGACTTTGTAGCAAAGGCGGGAGCCAGTTTACGCGTTCGTAACAGTCAGGCGAGATCATCGCCATGGCAAATAGGGGGCCTGTCCTATGTCAAGTCTGCGCAGTGCATGTCGGGAGAGTTATCGGACAAGGGCTGCGTGGCATTGGCTTCGGGTTCAACCCCATACGCGGCCAAAAACTTTTTCCAACGGAGTTGATGTGCGATGAAACTGTTGCCGATAGCTGCACTGGTCGTCTCTGTTCTGGGACTAGCCTCGCCGGGCCGTCCAGCACAGGCCGCGACGGAAAAAGTCGTTTACTCCTTTTCGAAGAGCGGCGTGGACGGGCTTGGGCCCTATGGCTGCTCGAAGTCAAGGGAACGCTGTATGGAACCACGAATAATGGCGGCGCGAACAATGAGGGCGTTGTCTTTTCCCTTGATCCGAAAACCGGCGTCGAGACGGTTCTGCATTCATTCGGAGTAGCCGGCGACGGGCTTCAACCAAATGCCAACATGATCGAAGTCGGCGGCACTTTGTACGGCACAACACTCGGCGGCGGCGCCAATCAAAACGGTACGGTGTTCTCCATCGATCCAGCCACAGGCGCAGAAGCGGTCCTGTATTCGTTTTGCAGTGCGCAGAATTGCAGCGACGGCCGCGTGCCGTTCGCCGGGCTTGTCAATGTGAAAGGCGTTCTGTTCGGCACGGACGCTCCGGGGCGGCATCGACAATGACTACGGAGTCGTGTTCTCGCTGAATCTGAAGACGTCCGTAGAAGAGACGGTGTACTCATTTTGCAGCCAGCCGAATTGTACAGACGGGATGTATCCCACCGATAGTCTGATCGCGCTCAAAGGCAAACTTTATGGCACGACGGGTAGCGGCGGCAGCACAAATAATGGCGGCACCGTGTTCTCGATTGATCTCAAGACAGGTGCCGAGAGCGTTGTCTATTCGTTTTGCCAGCAATGCTCGGACGCATCCGGGCCCGACGGCAATCTTCTCAATGTAAATGGAATACTATACGGCACCACCTATAACGGCGGCACCGGCACCTGTGACTGCGGCGCCGTATTTTCCGTAGAACCCGTCACCGGGACAGAAAAGGTCCTTTATTCCTTCCAGGGCGGAACAGACGGCGGCAATCCGGCCGCGGGCCTGATCGAACTCAAAGGAAAGCTCTACGGAACCACCCTGTATGGTGGTGAAGATCAGTCTTGTCCCGGCTGCGGTACCGTGTTCTCGGTCGATCCGGCGACAGGTTCAGAAAATGTGGTGCATGCCTTCGGAACTCCTGATGGCATCGAACCTTTCGTAGGTCTGACAAGAGTGAAGAATGAACTTTATGGTGCGACTGTTTCTGGCGGGTCCTACAGTTCGGGCACGGTGTACCAGGTCAAGCCGTGACGGCGCCTGCACCTTGGTAATGACTTTCTCGTTCCATTCCCGGGGGCGCGGCAGATTGATAGTTATGTGATGGTTTGCGGGCCACAGCCGAGTCGGCAACAACGAGAAGGCCAGAACAGCCGTCCAGACCCGCATCAATTTCCCTGCTGTCCCGTGCGCATTCCAGGTTGTCGCTTTTCCGGATGGGCATCGCGCAAACGGGATGATCGACCAGTCGCCGCCTGTTTGTACATCTGCGGCAATATCTCATTAATCCATCTCGCAGGATTTCCTGCTGTTCCCTTGACGTTCGATCGATTCCGCCCCTGCGCGCATCCGAAAATTAACGCGTGTGGCCGAACCTTGTCGGCGTGTCGTGAGGGCGCATGTCGTGGGTGTCGAGAAGTTCCTGACCCGGTCGGGTTTTGCCGTGTTGTTTGCTGCGCTGCTGCCGCACATAGCCTTTGCTCTGCCGGGGAGCGGCGCCGGCGGGCAGGGCGGTGCGTGGAGCACCGTTATACCCGCCCAATTGTACAATCCCGGACTGGCCCTGGCGCCCGGCTTCTCTCCCTTCATCAACAATTTCTCAGCCGCGTATCCCGGCTGGGGCACTCCCAATCCGGCACCGGCTTATCACTCCGTCACGGCCGGCGCGGCGTTTGCCGGCACGGAAGAGGCTTCGCTCCTCTCCTTCGACACGCCCGGCTATGACGTCATGTGGGACGATACAAAGTTCAGCGAAATCGCGGCCTATGGCGGATTGGAACGCGATGCGCTGCGCGTGGCGGGCATGCGGGCGATCGACGGCACGAATGGTGCTTCGGGAGCTTTTCCCTATGGCCGTCTCACGCTGCGGCAGGATTTTCTCGACGGCCGGCATCAACTGATGCTGGGCGCGTACGGCACCCAGGCGAGCGTGCGACAGACGGCGATCACCGGCTTCGGCGATGATTCCTATACCGATGTAGCGCTGGATGGCACCTGGCGCTGGATCGCGCATCCCGGGCGCAGCACCTCGGATATGATTTCCGCGCATGTTCTGGCTCTTCACGAGGACGAGAACCTGATTGCGAGCCACGCGATTTTCGGGTAGTGGTACAGTTTGAAAGTTAACGGCTGCAAGGCCGCCTCGCATCCTGACCGGCCCCGTGCCATATTGCGAGCATGGCATACGGCTGGAAAATTCGCACGACGACGGACCGCGGACAGCGATTGTGGAACGTCAGGAACCCCGATCCCGATACGGCATGCAGATTGGCCGGAGAGGCTGCAGGCATTGGTGTTAAGAAAATAGAGCCTCTTTGGGAAATTCCGTTAGAACAGGAATCGAAGCTCGCACTTCAAGAAGACGAGGTTCGCGAGATTGTTGCCCTCAAACGCCCAACCGACATCATAGCGCGGGGCAAACTCATCGGGGACATCCTCACCGGGCAGCTGGAAGACGTGGCACCAGAGAAGCCGATTGACCCAGCGCTAGAATACGCCCGCAAGGGGGGACTGAAGGGCGGCAAGGCGCGGGCCGAATCCATGACCCCGGAACGGCGGGCGGAAATCGCCAAGAAAGCTGCGGCTAAGCGGTGGAGTAAAGCTTAATCCAAAATATCAGTTATAGCTTGCACGACCTTAGCCGCCTCACTTTTGGGCAAACATTTTTCCGCCCACTCGGCGCACATCGCCTGCCAAAGAGTATCGCCTCCGCAGAGCAATTGATTTGCAGCGAAGCGCACCCAGTCGTGGTGATCACCAAGATTCATAGCTTTCGAACACGCATCCGAGACCGTTGAAACATCACGGCCTACACGAAGCCAAACTTCTCCAAATTTCTTCTTTTGTAGATCACAAAATATAACGCGTTCTGGAGCGTCAATCCCCGGCAACAAAGAGCACCCGATGGAAAGCGCTGTGTCTCCATCCAAGAATACGGCAGATGGTCGCGGAAACCGCTTTGCCGAAACCATCTGACCTAACGCTTGCCCAACACTTGCGGCACCAAATGGAATGATCTGGCAACGAGGGAAAACCTCCATGCCATGCCTTGCTAGTATTTCCGCGAGCATGACTTTCGCCGCATCGTCCTCTACATATAAGTCTGCGTCCGGATGCTGCTCGTCGTCCATTTGAGTCATTGCAAATTGCGGACTTACGCCGGGCACGATCTGTTTTTTTGTCCCCGTCTCAAGGATATACATGCGCGCTAGAAGCGGCAGCTCTTCGAGCACGTACGGAGAGTGGGTCGTTAGTACTATTTGCAATTCTCTTTCCCTGCAACGTTCAGCTAAATCGCGGATTAATCGCCGTTGGGCACGCGGGTGCAATGACGATTCGATTTCGTCGATTAGAATCAAGCCGTACTTTGGAAGGTCGGCCCGCAGAAGTTCGGCAACAGTAGTTTCGCCGGACCCTTGATGATATCCTGAATACGCCACGCCTTGGCGACTCAAGACGGGGACTTCTCGATTATCATCAATGCTTGAAATCGCCATCTTCGCTGCGTCATACGCTTTCCCCATTACCTCTGAAAGGCGCGCGACTTGGCTTGCTTCAAACAGTTTTGCAGATGCTTCGGTGTGTTTCGTCTTAGCGATGCGGGCATATCCGACGCGAGCACCGACGGGCTGTATACGATTCAGGTCGATGTATTCGACGGGGCGTGTCGGGCGCTCCACCTGTCCCAACCATCGCGATGTAAGTTTCCGGATTGATCCCGTCGGGTGATCGGCACCTTGCGCATAGCCATAGCGCACACTGGCCTTGCTAACTTGATCCCACGCGGTGTCTGGGAAGAACTCGGACGGATACCAGGTGCGGCCACCTTTCTCCGCTTGGTATGCGCAAGCCGCAGCCTGCAGAAGGGTACTCTTTCCCGACCCATTTTCCCCGACAATCGCGACAATCGGGAACGGGAAGGTGAGGCGCTGCCCGGACCAACCCCTTATCTGGGTCGGCTCCAGCCATTCTAAGCGCTTCGGCCACCCGCCTCCTGCGGACCACTTCTTCTGCAACCGCCTCATTTCATTGCTTATTTGGGCCGTCATGCGCCATCGACCTCTTTGCGCTTCATTCTTCTAGCGCTGTCCGTGGTAAGCGCTAGGAGAATTGCCTTCTATCGTCCAAAAATGAGTGTTGCAATATGATTTTAGGCGCTGTATCTGGCGCCAGCGCTACATTATCGAGGCGCTTGAGGAGATTTCTGCCGCGAACAATAAAATTATGCTTGACACTCAAGCACAAGAATGACAGTTTAATGGCATGAACAAGCTGCCCACCGAGAAACGCGCCCAAGCCCTCCAGATGATGGCCGAAGGCATTTCGCTCCGTTCGATGACCCGCCTCACCGGGATCAGCCGGACCACGCTGATTAAGCTGCTGGAAGATGCCGGGCAGGCGTTTTCCGAATACATGGACAAGGCGCTCGTGAATTTGCCGTGCAAGCGGCTACAGCTCGATGAGGCATGGGGATTTTGCTACGCGAAACAAAAGAACGTTGCGACGGCAAAGGCCGCTCCGGAAGGCGCTGGCGATATCTGGACATGGGTTGCGCTCGATGCCGACACGAAGCTTGTCGCGTCATTTTACGTTGGCGCACGCGACGGAGCGGCGGCGCTCGATTTCGTGAGCGACCTTGCGCCCCGGCTGGCAAACCGCGTCCAGATCACAAGTGATGGCCACAAGGCGTATGTCGAGGCTGTCGAGGAAAACTTCGGTGCGGACGTTGATTTTGCGCAGCTTGTAAAGATTTATGGCGCGGCTCCGGAAGGCCAGCGCCGCTATTCTCCCGCAGTTTGTACGGGCGCGGTCAAGCACAAGGTCGAGGGTAATCCCGACCCGAAACACGTCTCTACAAGCTATGTGGAGCGGCAAAACCTCAATATCCGTATGGGCAACCGCCGCATGACGCGGCTCACCAACGCTTTCTCAAAAAAGGCCGCGAACCATCAGCACATGATGGCGATCTACTTCATGCACTACAATTTCGTGCGCATTCACAAGACCCTTAAGGTCTCTCCGGCGATGGCCGCTGGGGTGTCAACCAAACTTTGGGAAATGGCCGATATGGTAGCCATTCTTGAAGCTTGGGAGACGGGAAATGATGCAGCACAATAGGCTGTTAATTTTGTCTGTCACGGCATTCTGGATTTGTGGATGCGTCCACGCGCCACCGCCCGCACCAGAGACGGTATGGGTCAAACCCAACGCCACAGACGCAGATTATCAGCGCCAAATAGCAGTCTGTCGGAACGCATCCTTTGCCGTTCCCTCGCCGGTCTATAGCAACGGGCAGACACAGCCCGGGCAGACTGCCAATTTAAGCAGCGCCATGATGGATCAGGGAACGATGCTCGCCCACTATGCGGTCGTGATGCAGTACACTCACAATTGCATGGTCGCCGCAGGCTGGACCGAAGAGCCGAAGCCTTAATCTTCAAACTGTACCACTACCGATTTTCGGAACCCGCAAGAACGACGGACTGACCATGTTCCGCGGCGATGTGAGCTGGTCGCGGGGCGGAAATTTCGTACCGGTCGTGCAGTATTTCCAGATCTCGGGTTCGTCCGATCCTGTTCGTCTCGGAACGCTCGATGGCAGCCCCGCCAGCAAAGGCTTCATCGGCGAGATCGACTACCTGCCGTCCGATGACGCGCGCTCGCCGCTCAACTGGTTCAACATCAAGCTGTCGCTGCAAGTCATCGCCTATTCCGAATTCGACGGCTCAAGCCGCGACGCCTCTCAGAACAACACCGTGCTGCTGCACCTGACCGCCGAGACCGATCCCGCCGCCTGACATTGCGCGCGTTCCGGCGCGGCGCCGGCGGCCGACACTTGTCTGGCCGCAGGATGTCGCACGGGATCGACGTGCCTTAATGTACGGGCGTGCCCGCGCCGCCGCCCCGCAGGCGGATGGCGAGAGCGTTCAGATGGCTGACCAGCGCGCCGACATTTCCGCCGTTCTCCTCGAGGAAGGCGGTGAACTGGTCCCGCTCCTCAAGCGCCAGCCAGACGCCGGCTATGGCGACGTCGATGACGACGTAATGTCCGCCGGAATTGTCCACGCGGAAATCCACCTCGATCGGTTCACCCTGCTGTTCCGTACGTCCCGTAGGATCAACGAGAGTGGTCTGGACGATAAAATCGCCGGGTCCGTGATCTCTTCCGCCGACAACCTTCAACGATTGTCCGGCATAGGCCTTCAGCCGGGACTGATACACCGCCACCGCATAATTGCGGAACGCATTGACGAACGCTTCGATTTCGGCCGGCGAAGCCGAGCGCCGCGCTCCGCCCAGCGTAAAGACCGCGATGCGGCGGATATCGGTCAGCGAAGTCAGAAAATCGCGAAATTGATCCCGCCGCTCCGCCTCGGAAAGGCTGCGATTGTTGAGGATAGTGAGGCCCCGCTGGACGTTGGAGCCGACGTAGTTCTCAGCGCCCGATAACCCGGGCGACGTCTGGGCGGTGGCTGGCTGCGGGACGGTGATCGCGGTCAGCCCGAACAACATTGTGACAGCGAGAGCCGCGCTCGCCCAACCGAATGCACGATGCGCGGTGAAACAGCTTTTCATAGATTGTGTCCTTCGCCTTTAACCCGGCGCCTCTAACCCGGGTGCCGCCATGCTCTCGGCTGTATATGGCAGGTTCGTGGCATTTTCGCACATGGCCTGCCAGCCGCAACCGCGATGGGAACGCATGAATCGCTTCCCGGATCAACGCGCAGAAGGTTCGTCCCCATAGCACGCGCGGCATTTTCTTCTTGCATAAACACATAAAGATATGTTTATATGTGGTATGGATGCGCTTCTTGCCATGCTGCGCGCGGCGGGTGACCCGACACGGCTTCGCCTGATCCTGCTTTTGCGCGAGGCCGAGCTGACGGTGTCGGAGCTGACCCAGATACTCGGTCAAAGCCAGCCTCGCGTCTCGCGGCATCTGAAGCTGCTTTGCGATGCCGGGCTGTTGCAACGGTTCAAGGAGGGCAGCTGGGTCTTTTACCGGTCCGCCGGCGCTGGAGTTCCTGCCCGGTTTGCCGATCTGCTTTCGGCGCTGGCGGCTCGCGACAGCACACCGTTCGAAGCCGACCGCAAGCAACTCGACGCGGTACGACAGGCACGCCAGGCTGCCGCTGCAGAATTTTTCAAGGCCAACGCCGGGGATTGGGAGCGTATCCGCTCTCTTCACGCGCCCGACCAGGAAGTCGAGGCAGCCGTCCTTGCGCTGACTGAAACCCTTCCCCATGCCGCAGTCCTCGATGCCGGCACCGGAACCGGTCGCATGCTGGAGCTGCTCGCGCCACACATCCGCCAGGGCATCGGGGTGGACAACAGTCCCGAGATGCTCGCGATTGCGCGCGACCGGCTCGAGCGAATGCGCGCGCAGCATTGCCAGGTGCGACTCGGCGACATTCACCGCCTGCCGTTTGCAACGGGTGCGTCGGACGGCTTCGACCTGGCAATCTTTCATCAGGTCCTGCATTACCTCGAAGATCCGCAGTCCGCGGTAGTGGAGGCGGCCCGCGTGCTCAATCGGCGGGGTGGTGTGCTGATCATCGATTTCGCGCCGCATGACCTCGAGTTCTGCCGCAGCGAACTGGCTCATCGCCGCCTCGGCTTTTCAGACAAGGAAGTACACAGCTGGTTCGAAGCGGCAGGATTGAAGCCATCCGTTTCGCGATCGATCGCAGCCGATGGCGGCAAGCTCACGGTCAAACTCTGGTTCGGTGCCATGGTAGCGCTGCCGCTCGGCCGGCGCGCAAAGGTGGCCGCATGAGCCTTCAGCGCATGTGTTCGCAGCTTACCTCGCTCAAAGTATCATTCGAATTCTTTCCCCCCCGCACGCCGGCCATGGAAGACCAATTGTGGCGCGCCATACGACGCCTGGAACCGCTCACGCCGTCGTTCGTCTCGGTTACTTACGGAGCGGGCGGTTCCACACGGGACCGCACGCATGCTACGGTCAAGCGTATCGTCGAAGAAACAAGGCTGGTGCCGGCGGCGCATCTCACCTGCGTGGCTGCAACGCGTGCCGAGGTCGACGAAGTTATAAGAAATTACTGGGATGCCGGAGTGCGGCATATCGTGGCCTTGCGCGGCGACATGCCCGATCAGGGCCTGTCGTATTGTGCCCATCCCGGTGGGTATCAATCCACGGCCGAACTTGTGGCAGCAATTCGCGCCATCGCACCGTTCGAGATCAGCGTCGGCACGTATCCCGAACGCCATCCGGATTCACGCTCGCTCGATGAGGATATCGATTTGCTCATGAAGAAGGCGGAGGCGGGTGCTTCCCGCGCCATCGGGCAATTTGCGTTCGACATCGACGCGATAGTCCGTTTCAGGGATCGTGCGCAGGCGCGCGGCGTTTCCGTTCCTCTGGTCCCGGGTCTGATGCCGAGCACGAATTTCAGCGGTGTCCTGCGCATGGCCGCGCGTTGCGGCGCGAAGATACCCGGTTGGCTCGCGCAACTCTATGACGGACTCGATGAGGATCCCGAAACCCGCAGGGCGATCGCCGCAGCGGTGCTCGCCGAACAGGTCGAGCAGTTGCGGCTCGAGGGCTTCGAACAGTTTCACTTCTATACGCTGAACCAGGCCGATCTCACCTACGCTGCTTGTCGTTTGCTCGGTATCCGTGAAAGGCGCGCAGATGGTTAGAAAAACGAGATCGAACCGCCAGGACGCCAGGACTCCAGAGTATTACAAAACTGCGTCCCGCGAAGGGCACAAGGAATTGTCTGCGCGCATTCGCGCGGAAATCATTTTTCTCCACGACCTTCGCGCCGCCATGGCGAATCCAACCCTGGCGCCCAGGCGCCTTGGCGTTTTTTCTTTCTTTTTCCGATCCGGGGTATTCGCATGACAATGAATCGCGCAGCGCGGATCGCATGGCTGAAACAGGAAGCGAAGAAACGCATCCTGCTGCTCGACGGTGCCTGGGGCGTTATGATCCAGGGCTATGGGCTCGGTGAAGCGGATTTCCGCGGCGAACGGTTCCGCGATCACGGACAGGATCTCAAAGGCAATAACGACCTTCTGACCCTGACGCGGCCGGATATTATCGAGCGGATAGGTCGCGATTACCTTGCGGCGGGCGCGGACATCCTCGAAACGAACACGTTCAATTCGACCTCCGTCTCGCAGGCCGATTATGGGCTTTCGCATCTCGTTGCCGAACTGAACGAGACCGGCGCCGCGCTCGCGCGCGCGGTTTGCGATGAAATGTCGACACCGGACCGGCCCCGCTTCGTGGCCGGCGTTCTTGGCCCTACCAATCGCACCGCGTCGCTCTCGCCCGACGTCAACGATCCGGGCTTCCGCAATATCAGCTTCGACGCGTTGCGCGATACCTATCGCGACAGCGTCCTGGCGCTCATCCGCGGCGGCGCCGATCTCATCATGATAGAAACGGTTTTCGACACGCTGAATGCGAAAGCGGCGATCTTTGCGGCCGAAGAAGCGTTCGAAGAGACCGGTGAGTACCTGCCGCTGTGGATTTCCGGGACAATCACCGATCTTTCGGGACGCATGCTGACCGGGCAGACGGCCGAGGCATTCTGGCACTCCGTCCGGCATGCAAAACCGTTTGCTGTGGGGCTTAACTGCGCGCTTGGCGCCAATGAACTCCGTGCTTATGTGAACGAGCTTTCGCAGGTCGCCGATACGCTGGTGAGCGCGCATCCGAACGCCGGACTACCGAACGCGTTCGGAGGTTATGACGATGGGCCTGATACCATGGCCGCGACGATCGGCGAATTCGCACGCTCCGGTCTCGTCAACATCATTGGCGGTTGTTGCGGCACGACGCCGGCGCATATCGCGGCATTTGCCGAAGCGGTTCGCGGCGTCCAACCGCGCGCGATCCCGGAAAAGCCGCGTTACCTTCGGCTCTCGGGATTGGAGCCGTTCACGCTCACGCCGGAAACGAATTTCGTCAATATCGGAGAGCGCACAAATATCACGGGCTCGGCCAAGTTCCGCAAGCTGATTGCCGCCAATGACTACGAAGCGGCGCTGGAAGTGGCGCGCAGCCAGGTCGAGAACGGCGCCCAGATCATCGACATCAATATGGACGAGGGTCTGATCGACTCGGAAGCGGCGATACGGCGCTTTCTTTCGCTCATTGCCGCGGAGCCCGATATCTCGCGCGTACCGGTGATGATCGATTCCTCCAAATGGAGCGTGATCGAAGCGGGCCTGAAGGTCGTGCAGGGCAAGTCCGTCGTCAATTCGATCAGCTTGAAAGAAGGTGAGGAGCCGTTCATCGCACAGGCGCGCAAGGTGCTGCGCTATGGCGCGGCCGTCGTGGTGATGGCGTTCGATGAACAGGGACAGGCGGATACCGCGGAGCGCAAGCTCGCAATCTGCAAGCGGGCCTATGACATATTGGTGAACAGGGTCGGCTTTCCGCCCGAAGACATCATCTTCGATCCCAACATCTTTGCGGTCGCGACCGGAATCGAGGAACACAACGATTATGCCCGCGGCTATATCGAAGCGGCACATCGCATCCGCGCCCAGCTTCCTTATGTGCATATTTCGGGTGGACTCTCGAACGTCTCCTTTGCATTCCGCGGCAATGACACGGTGCGGGAGTCGATGCATTCCGTTTTTCTCTATCATGCCGTCAAAGCCGGCATGGATATGGGCATCGTCAATGCCGGTCAGCTTGCGGTTTATGAGGACATCCCGTCCGATCTGCGCGATGGCGTCGAAGATGTGTTGCTCAATCGCAGGCCCGATGCGACGGAACGATTGCTCGATCTGGCGCAGCGCTTCAAGAACGATTCGCCCGGCGTCCGGGAGGAGACAACTCTTGCGTGGCGGCAGGCGCCGGTGGATGAACGCATTTCTTATGCGCTGGTTCACGGTATCGCCGACTTCGTCACCGAGGACGTCGAAGAGGCACGCCTCAAAGCGGCGCGGCCGCTCGATGTGATCGAGGGCCCCCTCATGGGCGGCATGAACGTTGTCGGCGATCTCTTCGGCGCCGGGAAGATGTTCCTGCCGCAAGTGGTGAAATCTGCGCGCGTGATGAAGAAAGCAGTCGCCCATCTTATTCCTTTTATGGAAGACGAGGACGATGCCAACCGCGAGCCCACCGGCCGTATTGTCATGGCGACCGTCAAGGGCGACGTGCACGATATCGGCAAGAACATCGTGGGCGTGGTCCTTCAGTGCAATGGTTATGAGGTGATCGACCTGGGCGTGATGACGCCGGCGCAGAAAATTCTCGACACGGCGCGCGAGAAGAACGCAAACCTGATCGGACTCTCCGGACTCATTACACCATCGCTCGACGAGATGTGCCATGTCGCGTCGGAAATGGAGCGGCAGGGCTTCGATATTCCGCTGTTGATTGGCGGGGCCACGACAAGTCGTGTGCACACAGCCGTGAAGATTGATCCCAACTACCGGCGCGGCCAGGCAGTGTATGTTCCGGACGCCTCGCGCGCCGTCGGCGTCGCAGCGCAGCTTATCGGTGGCGCACGCATGAACTACGCCGCGAATATACGCCGCGAATATGTCGAGATCGCCGAACGCCATGCCGGGGCGAACCGCTCGCCGGGTCGGCGGCTGTCGCTTGGCGCAGCGCGCGCCAATCGCTTGAAATTCGATTGGTCGCGCTACACGCCGCCAAAGCCGCATTTCCTGGGATTGCGCGAGTTTCAGAATTACGATCTCGCCGAACTCGTCCCCTATATCGACTGGACGCCGTTCTTCCAGACATGGGAACTGGTGGGCCGCTATCCGCTGATCTTCGACGATCCGCAGGCGGGCGAAGCTGCGCGCAGCCTGTTCGCGGATGCGCAGGCCATGCTGGATAAGATCGTATGTGAGTATTGGCTGACGGCCAAAGCTGTGATTGGTTTCTGGCCGGCCAACGCGAACGAGGATGATATCGTTCTTTTCGAGAAAGAAGCGGGTGGCGTTCCGCTCGCAACCCTGCATTCCATCCGGCAACAGATGTCGCGCGAGTCCGACAAACCAAATCTCGCATTGGCCGATTTCGTGGCGCCGCGCAAAAGCGGCCTCACCGACTATCTCGGCGGGTTTGTGGTGACGACTGGCCATGGCGAGGAAGATCACATCCGCCGCTTCGAAGCCGAGAAGGATGATTACAGTGCGATTCTGCTTCGCGCATTGGCCGATCGTCTGGCGGAAGCTTTTGCCGAACGTCTGCATGAGCGCGTACGCCGGGAGTTCTGGGCCTACGCGCCCGAAGAAAATTTCACCTGCGATGAGCTGATTGCGGAGTCATACCGCGGCATTCGGCCCGCGCCGGGTTATCCTGCACAACCCGACCATACGGAAAAGGCTGCGCTGTTCCGGCTGCTCGAGGCCGAACGGCGCGCCGGAGTTCAACTGACGGAAAGCTATGCCATGTGGCCGGGATCGTCCGTATCCGGAATATACTTCTCGCACCCCGAAAGCCGCTATTTCGGGACTGGCCGTATCGAGCACGACCAGGTGGAAGATTATGCCCGCCGGAAGGGGTGGACGATGGCAGAGGCGGAGCGCTGGCTTGCGCCACTGCTGAGCTACGACCCGAAAACCGCGGCCGCCGCCTGATCGCGGGACGGCAACTTCCAAACCGCCTTCCAAAGTAGTATGATGTTCCTGCCTTCGCGGCGCGGGAGAAAGCTCATATGCGCCTGCGATCGAACGAAAGGAGGCGGACGATGGATCGGCCAATGCATTTGGATATGCGGGGAGCCGCCGGCGCGCCTTCGCGCATGATGCTGGCCATCAGCGCGGCCGTGGTGCTTGAAGCTGTCCAGGATGTGTCGATCGCAAAATCCAGCGGCGATGACGGCCTCGACGAGGCCGCGATGAACTGGGTGCGTGAGCATTGGCGTTATAAGCCCGCAATGAAGGATGGTCTGCCCGTCGTTGCGCAATCCGAGGCACAGGTCGTATTCAGTCTTAGACAGAGCCGGTAATCGGCCGGGTACCGGACGCGGGCCGATTGTTCGCATAACATCGGCACCTAAACGCGGCTACGGTCCGTGCCCGGCTCCGGCGCTCTCGCGCCATCATCTGGACCGGGATAACAGGTGGCTGCTTGCGGATTGAGGGGTGCTGGCATTGTCTGCGCGTGCGGCACGACAGCTTCTCGTGTTCGGCTCCGGGCCGAACGCCGTATAAGTCTTCTGGAAAAATACGAAGGGGTCTTGGATTGAATCCGTTTTCGCGACGAGGCTTCCTTCGGGCTTTTCCGGCAGCCGCAGTGATGTTCAATGCAGCCAAAGCATCGCTGGCGTCAGAAGCAAAGACGGATTGGCCAGCTCTCGCCCGGGATGTGCGCGCCGAAATGGCCTGGGCGTGGCGCAACTATGTCGAACTGGCGTTTGGTCACGACCAGATCAAGCCGGTCAGCGGTGGGGCAGAAGAGTTTTTCTTTCCGAACGGCCCTGGTCTTGGTCTTTCGATCGTGGAATCGCTCGATACGCTTTATCTGATGAAGCTGGACGCCGAACTTGAGGCGGGCGTACAGTGGATCGAGAAGAATTTGCATTTCGACCTTGATGGTGAAGTGCAGGTCTTCGAGACGAATATTCGTGTGGTCGGCGGCTTGCTGTCGGGCTGGCTCGCGACACACAACAAAGCGCTTCTTACGCTCGCGCACGAACTTGCAGATCGGTTGCTGCCCGCCTTCACCAAATCGCCGACGGGAATCCCCTATCGTTTCGTCAATCTGAAGACGGGGGCGGTGCGCGATGCGGCGACATTCCCGGCCGAACTTGGTACCTATATTTCCGAATTCGGCACGCTCAGTCGTGCCGTCGGTGACAACCGTTACTACGACGCCGCAAGAAGGGCGGCGAAAGCCTGCTTCGACCGCCGCTCGCCGATTGATCTTGTTCCCGACACGATAGACGCAGAAACGGGCAAATGGCTCAGCCGCCGCGCCACGATCGGACCGCCATCCGATTCCTATTACGAATATCTCTACGGCGGCTGGCGGCTATTTGGCGACGCGGATTTCAAACTTTGGTACGATGTCCACACCGCCGCGACGTGGAAACACCAAGCCGAGATTTTGGATGGGCGGCTATGGTTCACGCAGGTGGATTTTGAGACCGGCGTGCGCATCGATCGGCACCAGAGCGAACTCGCCGCGTTTTATGCCGGTCTGCTGGCAAAGGGCGGCGACGCCGAGCATGCCCGTGCCTATCTTGCATCGTGGGCCGATGTGCAGTCCCGCTATGCGGTTCTGCCGGAAGGATTCGACTATGGCACATTCACGGCTACGCGACCGAGCAATGAATTGCGGCCCGAATTCGTCGATTCCTGTCTCGCACTTTTTGTGCACGGTGCGGGCGATTGGCCGCGACAGCTGGCACGCGTTCATTACGAGAACATGAAGCGGACGAGCCGCGCGCGCTTCGGCTATACGATCATCGACGACGTCACTGCGCGGCCGATGAAGCAGGGCGATCTGTGCCCCGGCTACTGGTGGGCGGAGCAGATGAAATACTACTGGCTGCTGTTTTCCGACACGCTGCGTTTCGATTACCGCAACAATTATCTGTCGACCGAGGGCAAGGTGCTGGTCGGATTGAAATGAGATAACGAGGTTATCGTGATCGAACAGCTGAAAAGAAACAATCGCGAATGGGCGCAAACGAAAGTCGCCGGTGATCCGGACTTTTTCCGCCGGCTCGAGCGGCAGCAGGCGCCGGAATATCTGTGGATCGGGTGTTCGGACAGCCGCGTCCCGGCCAATGAGATTGTTGGGCTCGATCCGGGCGAGCTCTTCGTCCACCGCAATGTCGCAAATCTCGCTCCTCCCCAGGATGCAAATTACCTCTCGGTGCTCCAATTCGCCGTGGAGGTTCTCAAGGTTCGTCATGTCCTCGTCGTGGGACATTATGGTTGCGGCGGGATAGCAGCTGCCGTGGACGGCCACCGGCACGGCCTTATCGATCACTGGTTGCATCCCATTCGCGAGGTTCATCATCGCCACCGCGAGGAGCTTGAGGCCATTGCCGATCAGAAGCGCCGGCTGGAAAGGCTCTGTGAGCTGAACGTCATCCAGCAGATGAGAAACGTCGCCTCGGATGTATTTGTGCAGGATGCCTGGGCGCGATCGCAGCCTTTGAGCGTGCATGGGTGGGTATATTCTCTCGGCAGCGGGCTCGTTACGGATTTGAACGTGACCGTGAACGGGCCGCAGGCGCTGGAAAGGCTGGGTTAACCAGACCCGCGTGTTGCCGCAGCCTCTGTTTGGAACGTTGGTGAAAGACGGACTTAACCTGCGATAGTGCAGGCTGTTGCCGGGGGCCGGGCTTTGTCGGGACAAGCCGTTGGCCGAACGCAGGATTGATACAGGCTTACGGCGCGAGCAGCACGAGAAGCTCGCGCTCGAGCAACTGCGCCTCGTTCTTCGCAATCTTAAGCCGAATTGCTGGCTGATGCCGATTTTTGCGGCGGTCACCTGCCTGATGTTTGCGCGCTGGATTGACCCGGCAGTGCTCGTCTTCTGGTTCGGGCTTGTTGCGATCGGGGGTGCCTATCTGGGCGTCGTTGCCTACGCGTTCCAGTGGAAGGAGCCGCCTTTCTCCGAACAAAAGAAGTGGGTGGTCCATGCGGTTGTGGGTTACGCCCTTTACGCATCTTCGTGGGCTTCACTCGGATTCCTGCTGTGGCATAGGGGCGATGATCTGAACCAAATGCTGATCCTGCTGCTCATAGCTTGTACGCTTGCGGGCAACGGAGCATTGGTGGGCGCCAGCACGACTTTGACCGTAGTCGGCTACGCCATATATGGCTTTGTGCTTATCGTCGTACCGCTGCGCAACGGCGGCCCGATCTATGACGGTCTCGCAGTACTTGCATTTCTTTATGTTTGTTACATGGCCTACATGTCCCGCCAGATCTATTCGACGGCGTGCGACATGTTTCTTCTGCGCGACGACAAGAACGAACTGATCGAGGCGCTGGCGCATTCCAAGGCCGAATCTGACCGCGCCCGCGAACGCGCCGAAGCTGCAAGCCGCGCCAAGTCCGAATTCCTGGCGAATATGAGTCACGAGCTGCGAACACCGCTGAACGCAATTCTCGGTTTTTCCGAAATGATCTATGCAACTTCGCGCGGCGCCAACCCGGAGCAGTCTGCGGAATATGCCAGGCTGGTCCACGAATCCGGCAGTCATCTTCTCGCGCTGGTCAACGACATATTAGATCTCGCGCGGATCGAAGCCGGCCGGATCGTACTTCGCGAGGCTGAAATGGACCTCGCCAGATTGGTCAACGCCACCGTTCGGCTGATGGCTGCGCGCGCGCGGAACGGCGGACTGACACTTGTCACCGATGTGGCAGGCGATCTGCCTCTGTTGCATGCGGACGAACGGGCACTGCGGCAAATCCTCATCAATCTGCTTTCCAACGCCGTCAAGTTCACGCCCGCTGGCGGCGAGGTTGTGACTTTTGCCCGTGTCTCGGAAGCCACCGAGATAATCATGGGTGTACGTGATACCGGTGTCGGAATTGACCCCGAAGATCACGCGCGGGTGTTTCAAAGTTTTGGTCAGGGACGTCATGATGTCGCCATCGCCGATAAAGGTACCGGCCTTGGGTTGGCGATCGTGAAAGGTCTGGCCGAGGCACATGGCGGTCGCGTTCAGCTGGACAGTCGGCCCGGCGAAGGCACATGCATTACAATCGCGCTGCCCGCCGCGCGTATCAAGCCGAGATTGAAGCGGGCCTCGTAATTACATTCAATGAAAATCGTGCCGCCGGCCAAAACCGCCGCCGCCGGGCGTAGCGATCAATATCTGGTCCCCGGCATTCACTGCAATCTCGTCGCGTCCCCTGAGGGCAATTGTTTCGCCGTCGGCCCGGATGATCATGTTTGCCCCTGGCAAGCCTGCTTCACCGCCTTTAAGACCGAACGCTTCGGTCTCCCGGCGTGTCGAAAGAATGGCAGCGTTCATTGGTTCGCGGAAACGGATGCGCCGCAGGACACCATCTCCCCCATAATGATTTCCAAGGCCGCCGGAACCGCCGCGAATCGCGAATTCCTCGAGCAGCACGGGATAACGCGTCTCCAGTACCTCCGGATCGGTCAGCCGTGAATTGGTCATATGCGTATGCACGGCCGACGCGCCGCCGAAATCTGCGCCTGCGCCCGCACCGCCGCAGATGGTTTCGTAGTACTGATGATCGGTATTGCCGAACGTCAGGTTGTTCATCGTCCCCTGCGCGGCGGCCATCACGCCAAGGGCGCCAAACAAAGCGTCGACAACCGCCTGGCTTGTCTCCACATTGCCGCCGGCGACCGCCGCCGGATAATGCGGATTGAGCAGCGACGCTTCGGGGATGATGATTTCAAGCGGCTTCAGGCAGCCGGCATTGAGTGGTATATCACCCGGCACAAGGCACCGGAAAACATAGAGCACCGCAGCTTTGGTGACCGCGTGTGGGGCGTTCAGATTGCTGTCCGTTTGCGCCGAAGTGCCTGTGAAGTCGATACGGGCGCTGCGCTTCGCGCGGTCGACGTGGACCGCGACGTGGATTTCCAGTTTGCCATCCATGGGCATCACAAAGCGACCGTCGTGCAGTGCGGCGATGACACCGCGCACCGATTCCTCGGCATTGTCCTGGACATGCCGCATATAGGCCGCGATTGCAGAAGCGCCGTAGATGTCCGAGGCACGGTGCAACTCGCCGATGCCGCGTGCGCAAGCGGCCGCCTGTGCTTTCAGATCGGCGATGTTTTGTGCCGGATTGCGCGCGGGATAGTCGCCGGCATCGAGAATTGCACGCATGGACTGTTCGTCGAAATGCCCTTCGCGGATCACGCGCACATTGTCGAACAGCGCGCCCTCTTCGCCGATGTTGCAGGAAAAGGGCGGCATGGAACCAGGCGAGATTCCGCCGACATCGGCGTGATGCCCGCGGGCAGCAGTGAAGAATTTACGTTCGCCGTCGATGAACACCGGCGCCACCACTGTTATATCGGGCAGGTGGGTGCCGCCATTATAAGGCGCGTTGGTTGCAAACATGTCGCCCTCGGCAATCTGATCGCCGAATTTCGAGATGATCGAGGTCACGCAGTCGCCCATTGAGCCAAGGTGAACGGGCATATGCGGAGCGTTCGCGACCAGATTGCCCTCCGCATCGAAGATGGCACAGGAGAAATCGAGCCGCTCTTTGATGTTCACAGATGCTGCCGTGTTCTGCAGCGTGACGCCCATTTCTTCCGCGATCTGCATGAACTGGTTTGCGAATACTTCGAGGAATACGGGATCGATTGCTTTGCTATCTGGTTTGCGAAATTCCGGCTGCTCCGTTCGCGAAAGTATCACCGCACGCGCCTTGCTGACCTCTGCCTGCCAGCCGCTTTCGACGACGATCGTCTGGTTTGGCTCGATGATGATGGCGGGACCTGATTTGGTCGTACCGGAATCGATCTCTTCAATCTGGAACACGTCGCAATCATGCCAATTGCCCCGCGAATAGAAACGCGATCGGCGCAACTCGGCAGGAACAGATACCGCTGCCGCTGCCGGTGTCTGTAAAACCACCGGAGGTTCCCGGCTGAATGCCTCGACCTCAATGGATTCAGCAATCAGCGGCTTGTCTTCGAAGCTGAAGCCGAATTGCCGCGCGTGGGCCGTCACAAATTCCCGCGACATTTCGTCAAACGTTGCGAGTGCAATCGGGAGTGACGTATCGCTGCCGGCGTAGCGAATGTGCAAGGAAGTGGCTGTCGCAATGTTGTAACCACCCTGCGTCTCGACTTGCAAAATGCACTCGCGCGCCATCTCCCGTGCCGTCTCCGCAAGCTGTTCGCCCATTGGCATATCGAGTTCGCGGCCGATGGCGCGATGGCGGAAGGCGCGGATCGCGGCAAGCCGCATGCCGTAGGCCGAAAGCACACCGGAAAAAGGATGGATGAAAATCCGCGTGATGCCGAGCGCGTCGGCGACGAGACAGGCGTGTTGGCCGCCGGCGCCGCCGAAACAGGCGAGCGCATAGCGTCGCGCATCGTAACCGCGCGCGACGGAAATCCGTTTGATAGCGTTTGCCATATTCTCGACCGCGATACGGATAAAGCCGTCGGCTGCATCTTCGGCGCTGCGTCCCGTTCGTCGCGCGAGTTCTGCGAAGGCGTCACGAACGGCAATCGCATCGAGTGACTGGTCCTGCGCACTGCCAAATATTCTCGGAAAATTCTCCGGCTGTAACTTGCCGGTCATGACATTGGCATCGGTGATGGTGAGAGGGCCGCCGCGGCGATAGCTCATCGGACCCGGATTCGAGCCCGCAGAATCGGGCCCCACCCGGAAGCGTGCGCCATCGTAGTGCAGGATCGAGCCGCCGCCCGCTGCGATGGTGTGGATGGCCATCATCGGTACGCGCAGGCGCACGCCGGCGACTTCGTTGTCGCGATTGCGTTCATAACTGCCGTCAAAGCGCGACACGTCGGTCGAGGTGCCACCCATATCGAAACCGATGACATGATCGAAGCCGGCCTCCCGCGCGGTCTCCGCCATTCCAACGACACCGCCCGCGGGCCCGGAGAGCACAGCATCCTTGCCATGGAACGCCGCGGGTGCGGCAAGCCCTCCATTCGACATCATGAAGAACAGCCGCGGACCGGTTTCGCCGGCGCCAATGGCGTGCGCGATACGCTGCGCATAGCGGTCGAGCGCCGGCGACAGATATGCGTCCGCGACGGTCGTATCGCCGCGGCTGACATATTTTATCAGCGGCATTGTTTCATGACTTGTCGAGACCTGCGCGAAACCCAGTTCCCGCGCAACCTCGGCCGCCTTCATTTCATGTTCGGGAAAGCGATAGCCATGCATGAACAGGATCGCACAAGCGGCGATTCCTTCCGCGCGCGCCGCGGAAAGATCGCGTTTCAGCTTGCTTTCGTCGAGCGGATGTAACACGGCGCCGGAAGCATCGATGCGCTCGTCGGCTTCGATCACGCGTGCATAAAGCGGTTCCGGCAGTTCGATTTTCAGCGCAAAAAGTCTGGGGCGGTTCTGATAGCCGATGCGGAGCTGGTCGCGCAGGCCGCGCGTGGTGACGAGCACAACGGGCTCGCCCCGCCGCTCCAGGAGCGCGTTGGTCGCCACCGTCGTGCCGGCGCGCAGTTCGATCAGCGACCGGGGTGGGATGGTGGAATTGGACTGAAGTCCGAGAAAGCGGCGTATGCCTTCCAGCGCTGCGTCGTCGATTCCGGGACTTTCCGAAAGAAGTTTCAGGCTCGAAAAGCGGCCGTCGGGCGCCTGCGCCACGATGTCGGTAAAAGTACCGCCGCGGTCGATATAAAATCGCCAGCCGCTGTTCGTCATTTTCGCCCGATGCTGCCCGAAATATTGGTCACGGTCGCAAACCTGCCAAGATTGGCCTATGAAATTCACCCATGTCCATCTGGGGAAAAGTAAGCGGAGCTGCCGCGGGATTTCTGCTCGGCGGCGGACCGATCGGTGCTCTGGCCGGTGCGTTCGCCGGCCATGTGCTTTTCGACCGCAGCGGCGGAAATGAGGAACCCGGGATCGTCTTCACCATAGCCGTCATTGCGCTCAGCGCAAAAATGGCGAAGGCCGACGGTATGGTGACACCTGACGAGATCGAAGCGTTCGGTCGCATATTTCGCGTGCCGCCTTCGGAAGAAGCCAATGTACGTCGCATTTTCAATCTCGCACGGCAGGATACGGCGGGATACGAAATTTATGCGGGGCAGATCGCGCGTGTTTTCCGGGACAACCCGGCCGTGCTGGAAGACGTGCTCGACGGCCTGTTCGAAATTGCGATGGCCGATCGCGTCCTGCATCCCGCGGAACTCACGTTTCTCGAACGCGTCGCCGACATTTTCGGTTTCACGCCGCCGGAATTCCGGCGCATTCGTGCTTCGCATCTCGTGCCGGAAGAGGCGGATCCCTATCTTGTCCTCGGTGTCGAATATGGTGCGACGGAGGAGGAGATAAAACACACCTATCGCCTGCTGGTGCGCGAGAACCATCCCGACAGTCTCATGGCGCGGGGTGTGCCCGAAGAGTTTATCCGCCTCGCCAATGAGAAGCTCGCGGCGATCAACACGGCCTATGCGAAGATCATCAAGGAACGGCGGCTGGTGTCGTGAGCGGCTGGATCGAACGTCCGTCGCCGAACTACGATCCGCGCCGCGACGGCTGTCCGATCGATATTCTCGTGCTGCATTACACCGGCATGCGGACGGCGGAGGATGCGCTTGAGCGGCTCTGCGATCCGGAGGCAAAAGTATCGGCGCACTACACCATCGATCGCGACGGAACTGTCTATCGGCATGTCGACGAGAGTCTGCGGGCGCGGCACGCAGGTGTTTCCTGCTGGGCCGGCGAGCGCGACGTGAACAGCCGCTCGATCGGAATCGAACTCGTCAATCCGGGGCATGAGTTCGGTTACATGCCCTTTCCCGACGCGCAAATCGAGGCGTTGACCGGTCTGGCGCATGGCATTCTTGCGCGGCACCCGATTTCACCGGAGCGCGTCGTCGGGCATTCCGATGTGGCGCCGGCCCGCAAGACCGATCCCGGAGAACTGTTCCCCTGGTCCCGTCTGGCGGAGAGCGGCGTCGGAATATTCCCGAAATCGCATTGTGATCGAACCGGTTCCGCCCGTGGCGCGGGTGAGGAGATGTTCGCCAAAGGGCTCGCACGTTTCGGATATGGTGTGCCGCCGGAAGTGGATATTCCGCTTGCAGCTGTCGTCACCGCCTTTCAGCGGCATTTCCGGCCGGAAAAAATCGACGGCGTGTGCGACGCGGAGACGGAAGAACGTCTGCGCGCCCTGCTGGAAATCCTGGAATAGCGGGCATGCATATTGATCGGGCATCGCCGCCTCCTACGTATTTTATAATCCTCATTGCCCGGACGCGCGGGGCAATGAGGACCAGATGTGACCTGTCAGGAACAACGACATGAAAACCATCGGCATGATCGGCGGCATGAGCTGGGAGTCCTCTGCGGTTTACTACCGGATCGTCAATCGCGAGGTTCAGCGCCGTCTGGGTGGCGTGCATTCGGCCAAAGTGTTGTTGTGGTCCTTCGATCTCGGAGAGATCGAAGCGCTGCAGGCGGCGGGCGACTGGAAGGCGGCGGCCCAGCGGATGCGGGAGGCGGCTTCGGCGCTGGCGCGCGGCGGCGCGGATTTTCTCATTATCTGTTGCAACACGATGCATATACTGGCCGAGGCGGTCGAGAACGCATCGGCGCTGCCGCTTCTCCATATCGCGACACCGCTCGGCGCCGCCATCCATGCCCGGGATCTTCGCAAGGTTGGTGTTCTGGGCACCAGATACACAATGGCCGCGGATTTCCTGCGCAGCCCGCTGGTGCGCGATCACAGCGTCGAATTTATCACGCCCGGCGAGGAAGATGCAGAGGAAACCCACCGGTTGATCTATGAAGAACTGTCGCGCGGGCAATTTCTCGATTCGTCCGCCAGCTTCCTGCGTTCCGCGATTCAGAGATTGGCGGATCGCGGCGCGGAGGGTGTCATCCTTGGCTGTACGGAACTGTCGCTGCTGGTGAAGCCGGAGGAGTCGGAAATCCCCCTGCTCGACACGACGGAGCTGCACGCGCTCGCGGCGGTCGACCGGGCGCTCGCCTGAGCCCTCGCAGCGCCCGCGTCAGACTGTTATATTCCGCTTGCGTCAGATGGCTGGATGGCCGCCCCGCCTGTAATTCGCCGCTGAATCCGTCTTCAAAGACTGCTGTGCGGCAAATTACTGGCGGGGAGGAAAGTCCGGGCTCCACGGAGACACGGTGCCGGATAACGTCCGGCGGGGGCGACCCCAGGGAAAGCGCCACAGAAAACAAACCGCTAATCGGTTTCGGCCGAAGCAAGGGTGAAACGGTGCGGCAAGAGCGCACCGCGCGGACGGTAACGGACGCGGCACGGCAAGCCCCACCGGGAGCAAGACCAAATAGGGACGGCATCTGGCCTGTTTCCGGGCAGCCGTCCGGGTCGGTCGCGCGAGGCGCCTGGTAACAGGCGTCCCAGAGGAATGGCCATCCATCGGGCTTCACCGCCCGGGGACAGAACCCGGCTTACAGGCCATCTGACGCATGTTCATTGCTCATCCATTCGTTACCTCCCCTTTGCGGGGGCAGGCTCTTCCCCGCAAGGGGAAGTTGAAACCGTGCAAATTTGTTCCTTCGTTTTTTCTCGTTTCCCTGCGTTTTACCCTGCAGCAGGGAAAGAGGTTCTGCTTTGCTTTGCCCGGACGTGATCACAGCGGCCGGAGGCGCATCGTTGCGTTGTTCGCAAATTGTGACATCCGCGGGCGCCGCTTGCTCACGCGCCTCCGGCCACAGAATTTCCTCCAGAAATTCTTTTTCGTTTCCCTGCATTTTTCCCTGCAGCAGGGAAAGGAGTTCTGTTGCGGTGAAGAGTTGTTCCGAGTCGTCCTCTTCCGGCTGCGCCGGAATTCCGCACGCTTTGTCGAGCAGCGTCAGCACCAGCTTCAAGGCCGTGCTGCGTCCGGCGGCGGCGTCCAGCGCCATCCGCCTGGCGATCCCGGTGATGACATTATCGGGCTTCGACTGCGCGAGTTCCGACTCGCTGCTTTCCAGCGCCGCATAAAGTGCGCGCTCGAAGCGCTGCTTGGCGAGCTTTGCCGGCCCCGGCTTGCCGCTCGGATTGCCCGACCGGCCCTTCTGAAACCGCGAATGCAGCGGCGGCTTCCCCCGCCCGACGGCGTAGGTGGAAGATGATGCGGTCATGAATGCCTCGTATGAAAGGACTCGGGACTATAATAGACCAATATGGGTCATATGTCAACCATATTGGTCGTGAACGATTCTGTTTGCGAGCGAGGGGGTGCGGAGCCGCGCAGGCGCGGAAGTGGTTTCTCGTCACGGGCTGCCGCGTCTTCATGCGCTATACGGAGAATATGAAGCGCTGATCGACATCCGCACCTTCGAAGTAATCGAGGGAAGCATGTGCCGGGACGGGCGCTTGCCTTGGTGATGGAATGGACCTCAGAGCACAGGACGGAACTAATGGAGGACTGGGAGCTATGCAGCGACATGCGACCACCGAAGAAGATCACGCCGCTGAAGTAACACCGCAAGTACACCCAAGGGCGCCATGGCGCGGTACTCGTCGAAGTGCTGCCGGGCTTTCGTCTGCGCGTGCGATTCAACGACGGCGCGGAGGGCACGGTCGAGATGGCCGAGTTCATAAATTCGCCTGCTGCCGGTGTTTTCGCCGCGCTGCAGGATGAAAATCTATTCCGTCAAGCGAAGATTGTCTTGGGGGCGGTGTACGCAGCGTTGCGCGGTTGTTGCGTTCCTTCGAAGTTCTTTCTGTGACCACGGCCCCCTCACCCTGACCCTCTCCCCCTGAAGAAGGGGGCGAGGGGATATTACTCTGCGGCTTTGGTTATAGTACTGCTTTTTTTCAGCAGCGGCTTGAGATACTGCCCCGTGTACGACCGCGCGACCTTGACCACATCCTCCGGCGTGCCGCTTGCCACGATCTCCCCGCCGCCGTCGCCACCCTGGGGCCCGAGGTCGACGATCCAGTCGGCGGTTTTTATCACTTCGAGATTGTGTTCGATCACCACGACCGTGTTTCCGTTGTCGACCAGTTCGTGCAGCACTTCGAGCAGTTTTGCTACGTCGTGGAAGTGTAGTCCCGTGGTCGGCTCGTCGAGGAAATACAAAGTTCGGCCTGTCGCGCGGCGGGATAATTCCTTCGACAGTTTCACACGCTGCGCTTCGCCGCCGGAGAGCGTCGTTGCCTGCTGGCCGATGCTGATATAGCCAAGGCCCACGCGCGCCAGCGTGTCGAGCTTCTCGCGGATCGCGGGCACGGCGCGGAACAGTCCGGCGCCGGCTTCCACCGTCATGTCGAGCACATCGGCGATGGAATAATCGCGGAATTTCACGTCCAGCGTTTCGCGGTTGTAACGCTTGCCCTTGCAGACATCGCATTGCACATAAACGTCGGGCAGGAAGTGCATCTCGATCTTGATGACGCCGTCGCCCTGGCAGGCCTCGCAGCGCCCGCCCTTCACGTTGAACGAGAAACGCCCCGGCGCGTAGCCGCGCGCTTTGGCTTCCGGCAGTTCCGCAAACCAGTCGCGGATTGGCGTGAATGCGCCGGTATAGGTCGCCGGATTGGAACGCGGCGTGCGCCCGATCGGCGATTGATCGATGTCGATCACCTTGTCGAGGAATTCGAGCCCTTCGATGCGATCATGTGGTGCGGGATGTTCGCGCGCACCGTTCAGCCGCCGCGCCGCCGCTTTGTAGAGCGTCTCGATCACCAGCGTGGATTTGCCGCCGCCCGAGACGCCAGTGATGCAGGTGAATGTGCCGAGCGGAATCTGCGCCGAAACATTCTTGAGATTGTTGCCGCGCGCCCCGATCACTTTAAGCCAGCGGTTATGCACGGCTTTTCTGCGCTTTGCAGGCACAGGAATTTGTTCCAGCCCCACCAGATATTTGCCGGTGAGGCTGTTCGGCGAACGCATGATATCGTCGGGCGTTCCTTCGGCGACGATCTCGCCGCCGTGAATGCCGGCGCCCGGTCCCATATCGATCACATGATCGGCGACACGGATTGCTTCCTCGTCATGCTCGACGACGATAACGCTGTTACCGAGATCGCGCAGGCCTCTGAGCGATTCGAGCAACTTTGCATTGTCGCGCTGATGCAGCCCGATCGACGGTTCGTCGAGCACGTACAGCACGCCGGTCAGTCCCGAGCCGATCTGCGACGCCAGGCGGATACGCTGGCTCTCGCCGCCGGAGAGCGTGCCCGAGCCGCGCGACAGCGAAAGATAGTCAAGCCCGACATTGTTGAGAAAACGCAGCCGCGCACGAATTTCCTTGAGGATACGCGCGGCGATTTCCTGCTGCTTGGCCGTCAGATGCGGATCGAGATCGCGAAACCATTCATCGGCATGTTTGATCGATAGTTCGGAAACCTGCCCGATATTCATATTGGCGATCTTCACCGCCAGCGCTTCCGGCTTCAGACGGTATCCGTTGCACGCTTCGCAAGGACTCGTATCCTGATAGCGC
Organism: Rhizomicrobium sp.; assembly: GCA_036269235.1. Taxonomy (GTDB): domain Bacteria; phylum Pseudomonadota; class Alphaproteobacteria; order Micropepsales; family Micropepsaceae; genus Rhizomicrobium. Next base: position 5,390 of record DATASL010000011.1, on the reverse strand, counting down.
TCCAACTCTTCGCGGACCCAGGACGAATCGGTTTCCTTGAACCGGCGCTGCATGTTGGGCAGTACGCCTTCGAAGGTTTTCTTCGTTTCATAGCGCCTGAGCCCGTCATCATAGATGAATTTGATTTCGTCTTCGCCCGAGCCGTTCAGGACGATGTCGCGTGCGCGCTTCGGCAGGTCTTCCCACGGTTCGTTCAAAGAAAATTTGTAGTGCCGCGCCAGTGCCTCCAGCGTCTGCAGGTAATAAGGCGAGGAGGACTTCGCCCAGGGCGCAATGGCGCCTTTGCGCAGGCTGATACTTTCATCGGGGACGATGAGTTCCGGATCGAAATAGAGCTGCGTGCCGAGCCCGTCGCAGACCGGGCAGGCGCCATGCGGATTGTTGAACGAAAACAGCCGGGGCTCGATCTCGGGAATCGTGAAGCCGGAAACCGGACAGGCAAATTTGGACGACATCAGCAGCCGCTTCGGTTCGCCGTTCTCTTTCACATCGGCGAATTCGACGACCAGCAACCCTTCGGCGAGATTGAGCGCCGTCTCGATCGAATCGGGAAGCCGGTTGCCGATATCGGGCTTCACCGCGATGCGGTCGACCACTATCTCGATGTCGTGCTTGATTTTCTTGTCGAGCGCCGGCACCTGCCCGAGTTCGTAATACTTCCCGTCGACCTTGACGCGCTGGAAGCCCTTCTTCTGGAGCTCGACGAGTTCCTTGCGATACTCGCCCTTGCGACCGCGCACGATGGGTGCAAGCAGGTAAATCCGCGTGCCGGCATCAAGCGCGAGAATCCGGTCGGCCATCTGGCTGACGGTCTGGCTTTCAATCGGCAAGCCGGTTGCCGGCGAGTAGGGCACACCCACACGTGCGAAGAGCAGGCGCAGATAGTCGTAGATCTCGGTGACGGTGCCGACTGTCGAGCGCGGATTGCGCGAAGTCGTCTTCTGTTCGATGGAGATCGCCGGTGACAGGCCTTCGATATGGTCCACATCCGGCTTCTGCATCAGCTCGAGGAACTGGCGCGCATAGGCCGAAAGGCTCTCGACATAGCGGCGCTGGCCCTCCGCATAAATCGTGTCGAACGCGAGAGAGGATTTGCCGGAGCCTGACAGTCCGGTAATAACCGTCAGCGTGTCGCGCGGAATGTCGACATCGACATTCTTGAGGTTGTGCTCGCGTGCTCCGCGTATCGAAATGTTCTTCAGCATGCTCTTCGTCCGGTCACCGACTCCTGCCTCATGCACTCCGCCGTCGCAACCGCACGTCAGTCATGACTCAAACGACGGACGATCGCCCGAGGAGCGCTGAGAGCATTGATCGCGGAAAGGCGCGGAAAATCCGACTCGCACATGAACATAGGTAGAACGCAGGAACTTTGCAACCCGATACCGATCCGTGCGCTGATGCTTCGAGGACCGTGTCTTGCACAGGGAGGTTAGTGTGCACGCGGAGACGCGGAGACGCGGAAACGAAGTGAACCGCCAAGACGCCAGGGCGCCAAGGGGTTCGGAACAGCTTCAGCACCAGGTTTCGATCTCCGAAGGAGATTTGCGCGCGAATGCGCGCGCATCTTCCATTGTTTCCGCCTGGCTGGCCGCCTTTGCGCCTTGGCGTCCTGGCGGTTCTGCTCCGCGCCTTCGCGTCTCCGCGTGCAACCATTCCTCTTCAGATCGCCCGCACTATCGGCCGGAGATCGACGGTCTGCGCGCGCTGGTAATTCTGCCGGTCGTGTTTTTTCATTATGGCGTGCCGGGATTTCGCGGCGGCTTCGTCGGCGTCGACGTATTCTTCGTCATCTCGGGCTACCTGATCACGTCGCTGATCCAGAACGAGATGGAGCGCGGTACGTTCTCGCTGGCATATTTTTATGTCCGGCGGGTGCGGCGGATATTTCCGGCGCTGTTCGCGATGCTGGCGTTCGTTTCCGCGGCTGCTTTCATCTTCCTTTTTCCCGTCGATCTCGTTCTCTACGCGAAGAGTCTGTTCGCCACCGCGCTGTTCGGCGCGAATTTCGAGTTCTGGCGGGAAGCCGGCTATTTCGACGCCTTTGCCGATCAGAAGCCGTTGTTGCATCTCTGGTCGATTGCGGTGGAAGAACAGTTCTATCTCCTGTTTCCTGCGCTTCTGCTCGCCTTGCGCCGCATGACGCCACGCTGGCGCATTGCCGTGATTGCCGGCGTGCTCATCGCATCACTTGGGTTGAGCACATGGGGCGTGACGGCAGCAAAGGTCGCGACATTTTATCTGCTGCCCATGCGCGCCTGGGAACTGATGCTTGGTGCGCTGCTCGCACTCGGGATGATACCGCGGCCCAAATCGCGTCTTGCGGCAGAGCTGTTTGCAGCATTCGGCCTGCTTTTCATTCTGACTGCCGTTTTCCTGTTCACATCGCAAATGCCGTTTCCGGGTCCTGCGGCCCTGCTGCCCTGCGTCGGTGCGGCACTGGTAATTTACGCGGCAGATCCGGGCGGTACCATTGCGGGAAGGCTTCTCGCATCGCGTCCGCTCGTATTCGTGGGACTGATTTCCTACTCGCTTTATCTCTGGCACTGGCCGGTATTCGTTTTCGCGAGCTATATAGATTTCCGTGAGCCATCCGGCATTTCGAGCCTGTTGTTGATTGCTCTCTCCTTCGTTCTGGCAATGATCTCATGGCGCTATGTCGAGCAGCCGTTTCGCGGCGCACGATTTCGCTTCCGCAAGCGCGCCGCTTTCGGCGCCGCTGCCTGCGCGATGGTGCTTACAGCATGCTCTGCCACAGTCACCGCCTCAACCGATGGTTTGCCGCAGCGTTTGCGGCCGGGTCTGCAACGCATATTGGCGGAGCAGGACGACCATGAATCACGGATCGAGAAATGTTTTTTTCGCACCGCGCAGGATGTGCGCGATCACAAGCTTTGCCGCATCGGAGCAAAGAATGCCCGGCCGAGCTTTCTGCTCTGGGGCGACAGCCATGCCGACGCGATCCTGCCGGCTGTTTCGCGGGCGGCCGCGCATAGCGGCCGTGCCGGAATCTTTGTCGGCGGCGAAGCCTGTCCGCCATTGCTGGGTGTAACGACGCCGATGCGGGGATGTCGCGCCTTCAACGACGCGGTTGCCACTCTCGCGCGCGATCCCGGTATCACCGAAGTGATTCTCGAGGCGCGCTGGGCGAAGTACGCGGAAGGCTCGCCTTATGGCAACGAGCCGAGCGGGCACGTCACGCTGCTCGACGATTCCTGCCGCAGCAATTCCGACAAGAACAATCATGCAGTCTTCGAACGCGGTCTCGTGCGCACGGTCGACAAATTACAGAGCCTGCACAAGAAGATCGTCATCGTCGCCGCAGTTCCGGAGATCGGCTGGCCGGTGCCGGCCGTTCTCGCGCGCCGCGCGCTCGCGCAAGACACCAAATCCGTTGCTCCGAGCCTTGATGATTATATGCACAGGCAGAAGTTTGTTATGACGGCATTTGCGCATGTGCAGAACGAATACCACGCAACGGTGCTCTATCCGCAACGTGTCCTCTGCCCGCGCGGCACCTGCGAGGTCGCACTCGTCGGCATTCCCCTTTATCGCGACGAACATCACCTCAGTGTTTATGGAGCCAGGCAACTCATTCCGATGATGGCGACGGCGTTTTGATCAAATAATTTGTCATTCTTGCGAAAGCGGGAAGCCAGCAGTGCGGTGTGTCCGAACAGACCGTTGATCTGGCTCCCCGCTTTTGCGGGGGATGACCTTCGAGGGTATTGCCCTGATACACGGCCCGAAAGGTGTTGAACAAAACAAGAACACATGTTATCCCTCCCTATTCTGTCCACAGGACCGCTTGAGTGTCGGAATGGCGCGGGCCAGGTCAGGGCGGGTAACATTGGGAAAAGCGAGAAAGCGGAGACGGACATGGCCAGCGTGAATAAGGTGATTCTGGTGGGAAATCTGGGCAAGGATCCCGATGTCCGGCGCACCAATGCGGGCGATCCGATCGTCAATTTCTCGGTGGCGACGTCGGAAACCTGGCGCGACAAGGGCACCGGCGAGCGCAAGGAGCGCACCGAGTGGCACCGCGTGGTGATTTTCAACGAGCACCTTGCGAAGATCGCCGAGCAGTATCTGCGCAAGGGCTCCAAGGTCTTTCTCGAAGGTCAGCTGCAGACCCGCAAATGGACGGACAAGGATGGCGCCGAGCGCTACTCGACGGAGGTGGTGCTGTCGCGATTCCGTGGTGAATTGGTGTTGCTGGACAGCCGCGGCGAGGGTGGCGGCGCGCCGGCGCGGACGAGTGGCTCGGGCGAACCGCCGGCCAGCTTCGAGCGCAATGAAATGGACGACGAGATCCCGTTCTGATTCGCCCGTGCTACGTCGGGCTCAGCATGGGGGTACCTAGAGTCGGCCTCGGCCTGCGCCTGTCGAAGGGGCTGGTATTGCTGCGCTGCGAAATGCTAGGTTCGTCACTCAACTTCGGGCCCCGTGGCGCGGCCTGACACCGGCCCCCTTGAGGAGCAAAATTTGAGCGATACAGGGGCGCCCGGCGGCCCGCCAGCCGCGGGCATCAGCAACATTGCCATCGAGGACGAGCTGAAGCGCTCCTATCTCGATTATGCGATGAGCGTGATCGTTTCGCGTGCGCTTCCCGATGCGCGCGACGGGCTCAAGCCCGTGCATCGCCGCATTCTTTATTCGATGCATGAATCCGGCAATGACTGGAACAAGCCTTACCGCAAGGCGTCGCGTGTCGTCGGCGACACGATGGGTAAGTACCATCCGCATGGCGATCAGGCGATCTACGACGCGCTGGTGCGCATGGCGCAGGATTTTTCCATGCGCCTGGAGTTGATCGACGGGCAGGGCAATTTCGGCTCGGTCGACGGCGATCCGCCGGCGGCCATGCGTTACACCGAATGCCGCCTCGAGAAGGCGGCGATGGCGCTGCTCGACGATATCGACAAGGACACTGTCGATTTCCAGGACAATTACGACGGCCACGAACGCGAGCCGGTCGTCCTGCCGGCGCGCTTCCCCAACCTGCTCGCCAACGGCGCCGGCGGCATCGCCGTCGGCATGGCGACGAACATCCCGCCGCACAATCTCGGCGAGCTGATCGACGCCTGCAACGCGCTGATCGACGATCCGTCGCTGTCGATCGACGATCTCATCGCCATCATTCCCGGACCGGACTTCCCGACCGGCGGCATCATCCTCGGCAAGGCCGGCATCCGCAGCGCCTACCACACCGGACGCGGCTCGATCGTCATGCGCGGCAAGGTCGCCTTCGAGACGGTCCGCAAGGAGCGCGAAGCGATCATCGTCTCCGAGATCCCGTACCAGGTGAACAAGGCGACGATGGTCGAGCGCATCGCTGACCTGGTGCGCGACAAGAAGATCGACGGCATTTCCGACCTGCGCGACGAATC
>DATASL010000010.1:0-41971 GCA_036269235.1 Rhizomicrobium sp. | reverse complement strand
CTTCGTGACGACCAATGGGACAGGATCAATGGTATTTTGCCTGGCCGCGAAGGTCATGTAGGGGCGACTGCCAAAGACAATCGCCTGTTTGTGGAAGCGGTTCTGTACCGCTATCGCGCCGGCATTGCCTGGCGGGACCTCCCTGAGCGCTTTGGCGATCCGATCAAGATTCACACGCGATTTTCCCGCTGGGCCAGGAGCGGCATCTGGAAGAAGATGTTCGCGTTGCTGGCAGCCGATGCGGACAATGAGTACGCCATGATCGACAGCACAATCGTGCGGGCCCATCAGCACAGCGCCGGCGCTCAAAAAAAGACGGCGAGGACCAGGCGATCGGCCGCAGCAAAGGTGGATTGACCACCAAAATTCACGCCTTGGTGGATGCCCTGGGCAACCCGACGGCATTCTTTCTCACACAAGGACAGGCCCACGATCTGGAAGGATCTGACAAGCTGTTGCCCCTTCTGCAAGCCGGCACGTTACTGGCGGACAAGGCTTTTGATGCCGACGAGCGCGTCATCGAACCTTTGCTCGCGGCAGGAAAAAATCCCGTCATACCGCCAAAGAGCAATCGGAAATCCCCGCGAACCTTCGACAAAGAAATGTATAAGGCGCGCCATCTGATCGAGAATTTCTTCTGCAAGCTCAAGCAGTACAGAGCAATCGCCACACGCTACGACAAAACCGCCAGAAATTTCCTTGCCGGCATCCACCTGGCTGCCGCCGTCACTTGGCTCAATTGAGGACACGCCCTAGAGTGGGGTGGCAGGTGCAGCTTGCGCCGACCAAATAAATGTGCGTCGGCGAGGGCCCGGCAGTCTTTCAAGGGAAAAAAGATGAAGACCGTTTCCATCGTTCTGTTTGCAGGGATTATTGGCTGCGCACTTGCCCGGCCTGTTCCAGCAGCGGAAGCCGCCACATTTAAGGTCTTATGGTCGTTCGGCAGCGGAACGGACGGGCAGTACCCCGTCGCCGGCCTTATCGACGAGAGGGGCACCTTATACGGCACAACCCAGCAAGGCGGCATTCACGGCAAAGGCACGGTGTTCTCGGTTGACCCGGCCACCGGCATCGAGGCAGTGCTCCACTCCTTTTGTACGCGAACGGTCAATTGCCCCGACGGTTGGACTCCCCTTGCGGGCCTGATCGATGTGAGGGGAAAATTATATGGCACAACCGACGGCGGCGGCGCGCACTGCCAAGGCGGCAAGCCCTGCGGTGGCACCGTGTTCTCGGTCTCGCCCGGCACCGGTAAGGAGAAGGTGCTTTTCTCCTTCTGCTACGAGAACGGCAGTTGCACGAAGGGGTTTCTCCCGCTGGCAAGCGTGGTCGATGTGAAGGGGGTGCTCTACGGCACGACGGACGAAGGCGGGGGCGCCAATTACACCGAATGCGGATTCACGGGCTGTGGCACCGCGTTCTCGCTTGATCTGAAAACCGGAATGGAGACGCAGCTTTATGCCTTCTGCAGCCAGCAATATTGCACGGACGGCAGGAATTCGAGCTCCGCTCTGATCGATGTGAACGGTACATTATACGGAACGACCGCTGCCGGGGGTGCCGACCACACCGGATGCGGCAATGCGGGTTGCGGCGCGGTGTATACCCTCGATCCGGCGACCCAAACAGAGACCGTGCTCTATTCTTTCACGGGCGGCACCGACGGGGAGGCGCCTCAAGGCAGTCTGATCGCCATGAACGGGCTACTGTACGGAGTAACCGAATCGGGCGGAGGTACGGGCTGCGCCGGCAATATCGGTTGTGGAACCGTTTTCTCGATCGATCCGGCCACGGGCGCAGAGAACGTGCTCTATTCGTTTTGCAGCCAGGGGGGCGCCTGCACGGACGGCTTCAATCCCCTCGACGGCCTGATCGCGGCGAACGGCAAGCTCTATGGCACAACGATAAGTGGCGGCGCGAATAGCGGTGGGACGGTGTTCTCCATCGATCCGAATACTGGCATGGAGACGGTGCTCTATTCCTTTTGCGGCCAGTCGAAATGTGCGGATGGCGAGTACCCTTGGGCCAGCCTGATCGATGTGAACGGCGTATTGTACGGCACGACACAAAAAGGCGGTGCCAATAACGCCGGCACGGTGTTCGCGCTTACGGCACCCTGAATTTCAAACAAACCGTCTCCACAGGATAGAATACGGAAATTCTTTTCCTGCCCGGCATGCTAAGGCTCAAGTTGGCGACGCAACAGGACCAGTACCCAGTTTGTAGTTTCATCCAGTCAGTGCGCCGCACGCTAACTCATTGAAATCGTTTGAATTGCCGCGTCACCAGGCAGGATAGAAGTGCGAGCTTTGCCCAAGGACGGGCCCCTCAGCGTTCAAATTGCCGACGGACCAGGACCAGAACCCAGTTCTCATTTTCATCCTGTCGGGCGCGCCATTCTCCAACTGGCCGGGTCGAACCGCCCGTTTCCGCGCATGGGTTCAAGACTTCCCTGAGATTGTGCGCGATGGCGGCGCGCCGGCTTGTCGAAGAGCACCTGTTTGGAATGCCGTCTTCGTGACACCGGCAGGGGCACGCTTCCAACACGGTGCGAATCTCCCTGATATTCCTCATGCTCGCACTCTGTCATGCAACGGGTCGGAGACCCTGCTCGCACCGTCGAGGCCCAGTTGCGTCCGGCCCGTGGGCTTCATCCTTCGACCAATCTGACTGCGCCTGCACGCGGCGCATTTGGGATGTCGGTCGGGACGATGGAATGGCCCCTTTTTGGCCGAACAACGGAATGGGTAAAAAAAGGCCTGTGCCGGTCTGGTGTATCCAGAGCCCCAGTGTTACCTTCAGAGGGCTGAAGTGGGCTCAAGCATGGGTACGATCGATTCTTTGGGACAGTCAACAATGAATGTGCGAACGACCATGCTATCAGCCGGCCTTGCGCTGGTGATTGCGATGCTTTGGGTTCCCCAGGTCGAAGCCGCAACGGAAACAGTCGTGTATGCCTTCAAGGGTGGGCACGATGGTTCTTTTCCCTCCGGCGGGTTGCTTGAGGTGAACGGTTCCCTCTATGGCGTCACCCCTTTGGGCGGCACAGGAAACTGTCAGGGAGGGTGCGGCACAGTATTTTCGTTTGATCCCGCGACCGGTGCCGAAACAGTTATTTATTCGTTTCAAGGCAATGGCGTCGATGGCTCGCAGCCCGCCGGTACTTTGATCGATGTGAATAACACTCTTTATGGGGTAACAACTTTCGGGGGGACTGGGACCTGTTCCTCCGGTTGCGGCACCGTATTTTCGATAAATCCAAACAGCGGCGCTGAGACGGTTGTGTATTCCTTCCAGCATAATGGCCTCGATCCACAATGGCCGAGTTCCGGCCTTATAAACGAAAACGGAATGCTCTATGGTGCGAGTACGCTCGGCGGCGCAAATTGCCTGAGCGCGGGCTCGGGGTGTGGAACGATATTCTCACTCGATCCAACTACCGGGTCTGAGGCGGTGCTTTACTCTTTCTGCACCAAGGGAAATTGCGCCGACGGCGTTTTGCCTAATGGGCCATTGCTCAACGTGAACGGTACGTTTTATGGAACGACCGAGTTCGGAGGTTTGAGCAATACAGCTTGCATCGGAGATTACCCGGGTTGCGGCACGGTGTTCTCCTTTGATCCGGGCTCCGGTGCGGAAACGGTCCTTTATTCCTTCTGCAGCAAGAAAAAGTGTGCCGATGGTTCGGAGCCCGCAGCCACGCTTCTTGAGTTCAAGAACGCCATATACGGCACCACATCAGAGGGCGGCAATGAAATCGCTTGCGACGCAGAAGGCTGCGGCACCATTTTTTCTCTCGATCTGATAAGCGGCGCCGAAACTGCCGTGTACGTCTTTTGCCAAACGCAAAAGAGAGAAGGGGATATTTGCAATAGGGGCGCACAACCGAACGGTGGGCTGATAGAACTGAAGGACAAGCTTGTCGGAACGAGCGTAAACGGCGGCAAGAGGAGCTACGGCAATGTTTTCTCTATTCGGCCGTCAACTGCAAAGGTGAGGCAATTGCATGCCTTTGCTGACGGGGCGGATGGTGCTTATCCAGCCGGCAGCCTGGTCGACTTCGAGGGCACACTGTATGGAACAACCCGAGTTGGCGGTCGTCGCGGCCACGCTTGCGCGCTCGACGAAGGTTGCGGGACGGTATTCTCAATCGCACCGTAAGGCCGAGCGCAGCACGAACCGCAGGTATCAAAAGCGCAGGTCTTGATGCCGTCGCTTTTGGATAAAGGGCCCAGCTTAAGAGTGCCCCGAGACTGTTCGTTTGTTCGAGCTCCCGTATTACTGCGATGGTGTCTCGCACAAGTGCCGCGGCCGTCATGGCACACGAGCGACCCGGTGTGGCGAACGGGGTAAACTCCTGCTCCTGGCGATAGAGCGTTCCCCTATATGCTAATTCCCGCGCACGGTCGCGCCGGTCGTCTTCGCCCTTATGGTACCCTCAAGATTCTGTTTCGCATCGGCGAAATCGGGCTGAATATCGACCGCTTTGCGGAAATCCATAATTGCGAAGTCGAGCTTGCCCTCTGCGCCAAATACCGTCCCCGGTTATTGTAGGCGCGAGCATCGTTTGGAGCGGCTTTGATTGCAGCCGTGTAATCGGCAATTGCCTGACTGAACTGATACAGCTGCTGACGGCAGGCCCCACGATTGAGAAGCACAGCCGCGTCGCCTGGCGCCTGCGCGAGCGCCAGATCGTATTGCCGGACGGCATTGGCATAGTTTTTTTGCGCCATGTAGGAATCGCCAACAGAACGGTACTCCGCGGCGCCTGCTTTACCAGCTGCTGCGTAGTCGGCCGCAGCGAGGTCGGCCTTCCCCATTCTTGCGTAGATATTGGCTCGATCGTTCAACGCCGTTGTATTCTCCGGACTGATCCTGAGCGCGGCGGTGCAATCGGCGATCGCTTCGTCATATTGTCTTTTGGTTTCATAGGCGTTTGCGCGATTGAGCAAAGCCGCGATGTAGTCCGGCTTAAGCCGGATGGCTTCGTCGAGATCGGCAATGGCCAGATCGGCTTCACCACGCGCAAGGTGGGCGAGGCTGCGACCTTCGTAAGCGAAAGCCCTCGGCCCGTTCCGGATTGCAGAGTCGCAGACCGGGAGCGCTCGTTCATCCTCCTTGTTCGCGTGATACGCGTTGGCCAGGTCTAGCGCTGCAGCAGGGTTTCCAGGATCGATCCCGAGAGCTGCCGAATAACCTTTGATAGTAGCGTCGACGTCGTGACGCTGGACCAGGGCGTTACCGCGCATGGTATGGGCTTCGGCATATTTCGGATCGTTCGTAATGGCCAAATCGAAATCTGCGATCGCACCATCGACCTGATTGTGCGACAAATAAATGCTGCCGTGGTCATAATAGGCAGTCGCGAGATCGCGGCCGGACAGGTTCGTGGATTTGATCGCTTTGGTCGGCAAAGCAAGAGCCTGATCGCTGTCACCTGCCTTGAGTGCGGCGACGGCTGCCTTGACATCCTTTGTAGATTCCGTGGCGATCGCCCTCGGATACTGGGCGGATACGACCAAGCTCAAAACACCGAGCGAGATCGTCAAGAACGGTCTTCTGTCCATGGTTTGATAATGGCAGACCGATCGGCGAAACAAAATCAAAATTCCATCAATTCATGTAACTGGCGCGTGCATCCGATATTCGGGCAGCAAGCACTGATTCGCGCCGCCCCGGCGATTCAACTGCTGACGGACCAGGATCGCGCTCGCGAGGTCGTACGCCGAATTCAGTCGTGCTCGTTGCCAAAGAGCGGACCGTCCCAGTAATGGGCGATGGCGAATGCGTCGAAACTGTCGTTGCGGTCTGTCTTAACGAGGGTGAGCTTTTGTCCCATGCTTTCCAGAGCCGGAAGCAGCCCCGCGCGCGAAATCTGCATGAAATATTTTTTCGCGATGTTCCGGCACAGATAGGCCTTGTTCAGGCCGACGAGGAAAATGCACAAATCGCTGATGCCGGAATAGAGGTACTTGTATACCGCCGCCGGGATTTGCGGGAACAGGTCGGTATGGAAATCGTCCACTGAAATGATGCCGAAATCGGCCAACAGATGTTCGCACACGCGCAGGTCTGAAATTACTGCCGAGAACCGGTGCATGCCGTCGATATGCGCGAACGCCATGCTCCGGGCCTTCTTCGCATAAAACTCGCTCTGCGGAAGTCGTTCCGAAATGATCTCGATATAGTCTACGCGCGGCGAAATGGCATCGAGGGTCGTTCTTGTTGCCGGCTCGATCCGGGGATCGACGATGGTAAGCCAATTTCCGTAGGCGTTGCCGAACCCGGCAAGGACACTGGCGGATTTGCCGTGCAGCACGCCGATCTCCAGATAATCTCCTGGTGCCTGACCGGCCCATGCCCAGGTCTTCTGTTGCGCGGGCAACAATGCGCACCACACAGCCGCGCTTTCCTCGAGAAAGCTGCCTGGTATCGCGCGCTGTGTTTCCAGAATCTGCGAAATATCCGTATTGCTCAGCATTGGCGCCGCCTCATAGCGTGACCCGCAGTCGTTTCCCAAAAATCCGGAAAGCCGATCAGATATGCCCCCGCGTTCGACGTCTTTGGCGAATGTTCGAATCGATAACGACATCGGCCAGCCGCAGACGCTTCAGATTGGCAAGCCGCATCCATTAAATCAACGGGGATATGGCGGCCAGCCCGTCCTGCGTCGCTGATACATCCAACATCGGCCCGTTCAGCGCTCGTCGGCCTCTGCACTCGTCCATCCCAGGGCGAGGAGCGACAGGCTGCTTATCGTCAACATCACGAGGAGCGCGACCGCAGACGGTTCGCCGTGCAGCCAGTCGCGTATGGCGATCTGCACCAGCGGCGACGAAAGAAGAAACAGCAGCGTGAGAACCGCGCCCGCAGCAATGCCTGTCATCACCGGCCATAAGGAATGGCGGGGACGATGCGGCAGGACCTCCATTACGCGTACGCAGAAGCCGTTATCGGGGACAGGCCCGGCGAACTCGTCGCACAGCAGAGCCTCGACATCTTCGACATGATGATTGTTCATGATGCCCGCTCCTCGTATTCCACTTCGCTCCAGGCCGACAGGAGCGCGCGCAATTTTGTCTTGCCCCGTGCGGCGTGTGATTTCACCGTGCCGAGCGGCATTGCGAGCACATAGCTCGCCTCTTCGTGGCTCAAACCGAGCTGCACGCAATGCAGCAGAACTGTTTGTTCGGCGGCCGACAGCGACCGCATGGCGCGCCCGACATCAAGCCTGAGATCCGAAGCCTGCGGCAAGGAAATAATCCCGGCTTCTTCGTTTGTCGCGGCGGCCGGCAAGGGGCGCTTCCGGCACGCCTGGAGAAAGCAGGAATAGGCGATACGGTAGAGCCAGGTCGAGAAACGCGCATCGCCGCGGAACTGGTCGAGCTTGCGCCATGCCAGCAGGAAGGTTTCCTGTGCCAGATCGTCGGCAGTTGTTACATCGCCATGCAGCAGACGCCGAAGCTGCGCACGTACCATCCCCTGATGGCGGCGCAGCAACTGCTCGAAAGCCCGGCGGTCATTGGCCAGGAGAACGCGCGCGACCAAGGCCCGGTCGACGCGCGCCTCCGCGGCGGCATCAGTCACGCATCTCACCGCTTCTGTTCAGCCACCAGCTGGCGAGATAGCCGAGGCCCGTAAACAGCGGCAGGAGCCCGACTGCCCAGAGAGCCTTGATGCTCGAGCCGCCCTCGAATTGAAACGGCAGCGCATAGAACATGGCCATCAGTCCCAGCCCGGCACCGATGAGCACGAAGGCGCGGCGGCGCTCGGCGTGCGGGGCGGGCGCTGTGGCAAGCCATTGCTGCGGCAATTGCACGCCCTTGTCCGCGAGCTGCACCAATGTTCGATAGCGCGCCTCCGTCTGCTGCCGGCGGTAATACAAACTCATCAGGACTATCAGCACGGGCGCCAGCGTCAGCACAAAGGGGATGAAGATTTCGGGTTCCATGAACTTTCTCCGGTAAATTCTTTGCAGATTTCAGAGCGATTTTTCCAGGCGGGACGCTGCCGTCCGCGTATCGACGTCCGGGGCGGATCCGTGTACGCCATCGGAGGGGAAGGGCGAGCGGCGCCGGGCGCCAGTTTGTACGACGTGGGTTGCGACTGTTATGGCCGGTTTCTCCGTTTCCCCCGGCGCAAGCAGGCGCGCGTGGTATGTTCGCGAGCTTGGATGCAGCGAACCTTCCGAACGGATGCAGGCAGCGTTCGTCGTTTTTGAAAAAAATGCAGTATAATCGTTCCAATATGCGACGCGCGGCTCTCCGGCGCCCGAACTAACGACGAAACCCGCCATACGCCGCGGCTTGTCTCTTTTCGGCAAATCCGCTGAATTGCGAATCGGGGAAAGACTGCGACGTGAAATTGTCGGAGCGCGCATCGTCCGCCGCCTCCGTCACAAGGAGGGGATTATGAATTTGTTCAGCTTTGCGCGCGTGGTGACGGCTGCAGCAATGATTTTTGCGCTCGGGCTGCCCGCGACCGCCCAGGTCACCAGTTTCAACACGCGCACCGGTGCGGTGACGCTGCTGCAGTCCGACATCAACAGCGCGCTCGGTTTCACGCCTGTGCAATCTCTCCCCGGCACGAATTACACCATCGCGCCGAGCGGCGGCAACTACACATCCGTGCGCGCGGCCTTTTCGGCGCTGACGGCATTTAACGTGGTGCCGAGCGCCAACATCGCGCTGAATGTCGCGGCCGGCACCTACACCGACACTGTACCGCTCACCGTGCAAAGCCGCTTCGGCAACATTCTCAGTATTACCGGCGCCGGCACGATCGCCCACAACCTCACAAGCATTGTCGGCGCCACAGGCTCGGCGGGAGCATGGTCGCTCACGCTGCAACTCGACAGCGTGGCGGGCATGACGGCGGCGCAGGATTACATCACCATCGCCAATGCTTCGGGCGGTACCAATCCAACCTATATGAACGGCGTGTTTCCGGTCACCGCCGTCAACAGCGGCACCAACCAGATCACCGTGACATCGCTCTCGCGCGCATCATCGGCGCCTGGCGGCGCCGTGACCGCCGCCATCACGGATATTCCGACCGTCTTGAAATGGACCGGCGTCACCGGCGTCCAGGTCTATGGTCAATCCGCGCTCGTCATCGACAAGGTTGTTATTTCATGCGACAACTCGGCCAATCAGTTCGGCCTCGACGAGGAAGATGTCAGCCGCGTGTTCGTACCGACCATCCTCGCATTTTACAATTGCGGAGCGGGCGTCGTCGTCAACTACAATTCGCAACTGAACGCCAGCGGGAATGTATTCGCGAGCGGTGGCACCAATCCCGTCTTCGCGTGGGGCGGCGGCCAGGTGCAAATCGTCAGCGGCGGTTCGCTGATTGCCACCGGCGGCACCGGAAGCGCCAGCGGTTCCAACGCCAACGTTCTCGTCACCCATCGCGGCTATGTGAATGTCGGTGCGGCGGGTGTGGCCAGCGGCGGTGCGGCGAATGGTATGCTGGCGCAATCCGGCGGCTTCATTTACGCGACAAACAGCCTTGCCACCGGCAATGCCGGCCGCGGCTACAATGCCTATAATTACGGCACGGTCTACAACAATGGCGGCACCGACACCGGCAATGGCGTCGCGTCGTCCGTTCCGTTCGATATTACCTCCAGCCAGATCGATTTCGCGCAGCAATTCATTCTCGGTTATCCCGACGGCGATCCCACATCGTTCTGCGCCGGTCTCAATGCCTGCGCCAACCAGACCAATTCATCGTCGGGGCAGAACACGGAATTCGGCGTCCAGGCGGGCCAGTTTGTTTCTTCGGGCGTCGGCACGACGGCCTTCGGCGAATCGAGTTGCCGCGGCGCGAGCGCGACTCCGCTGACCGGGAATCAGAATGGCTGTTTCGGCAACAATGCCGGGGCCATGCTTCGGGGAACCGCGGCGCAGAACAGCCTGTTCGGGAGCTTCTCCGGCGCGAATGCCACCTCGGCGGGAGGAACGGCGGCATTCGGCTTCGAGTCCTGCGAGGCGCTGACGACCGGCACAAACAATATGTGCCTGGGTTACAAGGTCGGCAGCACGACGCTCTCGACGGGGTCGCGCAATATCCTGATCGGCACGAACAACAATTGCGACGCGGCCACGTCCGCAAAAAATGATACATTTGCGCTTTGCGCGTCCTCGGGATCGACACCGCTGCTTTCCGGCAATCTTGCTTCCGGCAGCCAGGCGCTGGCGATCGACGGCGCCGCGGTGGAAGGCGTGGGCACGCTCAACATTCCCGGCGCCTATTACAACAATGGCACAGCCGGCGTGACGAGCACGACCTGCACACAATGGACCGGCGGAATTTGCACCCATCCCTGAACATGCCATTTCTGGCTACCTGCCAAGACGGAGGAATGAGGATGAAGATTCGACTGGCCGCGTGTCTTTTGTCCCTGGCTGCACCGGCATTCGCCGCACAGGTGGCAACGCCGCCTGCGCCGGCGTCGGCACCGCAGCAGCAGCAACAGGTTACCGTCACCCTTCCCGTGCCGTACTGGCAGCTTATCGCGGGCGCCATCGAAAGAAGCGACGTGCTGACCGCGCGCCAGGCCGCCGATCTGCTCGCGGCTATTTCCGCGCAGATACATCAGCAGGAAACGGCAAAGAAATGAGACGTTGCGCTGTTGCCGTTCGTTGGCCGAGCCCTTCGTGACGCCGAAATGCTGACGCTGCTCGCATTTCTCCAAGCCGTGCAAGTCGTTATTCTGTGGCTGCATGACTGGCTCCCTCTTCCGCCGCTGAACGACGTCGCGGCAGTGCGCAGGGCGGACACGACGGCGCGCCTCGTCTGGGTAACCCTGATACAAAGCGTGCCCTATACGATCGGGCTGATTTATACGATCAGGGCCTTGCAGACGCATCTGCCGGGCTGGCTCCTCTGGTGGCTGTGGATCAGCTATGGCCTGCTTTTCCTCGGCGCATTGCGAGCCTGGTGGTTTCCCTATCTGGTGCGGCCGGAGCCGGTGCGGGCTGCGCGTTACCGGGAAATGTTCGGTTCCACCCACGCCTTCCTTCCCGAACACAACGGTATGGTCCCCAACACATTACATGCGACGCTGCATGTCGCTACGCTCGCAACCCTGCTCGTACTTGCCGCAGTTACGTTTTAAGATACCGGGCCTGTTTGTCCTGCGGCAGAAGGAGACCATGCATGGGGCGGATCGTCATCGTTGCCTATCGGCCGAAACCCGGGCGTGAGAAAGAACTCGAAGCGCTGGTTCGCGCTCACGTTCCGGTTCTGCGCGAACTCGATCTGGCAACGGACAGGCCGGTGGCGGCGATGCGCGCTAAGGACGGCACCGTCGTCGAAATGTTCGAATGGGTAGAAGGCGGAATCGACGCCGCACATTCGCACCCCAAAGTTCTCGAAATGTGGGGGAAATTCGCAGCCGTCTGCGACTATGTCCCGCTCAAGGCGTTGGATGAGGCGGCACAGATGTTCGCGGAATTCACGCCGATCGAATTGCGGCTCGCCATGTGATCAGGCCGGGGGACGCGCAATCCCGTAAGTCACATGCAATCGTATCGGACTTTCCGGCGGCAGATCGGGATGCGCAAAGTCGAGTTCGGGCAATCGCTGCATGCCCAGTTTCTCCATCAGGCGCCGGCTTTTCCTGTTTTCTGTGGCCGTAATGGCGACGACGCGCGGGCAGGACAGATTTTGCCATGCCCAGGCGAGACACGCTTGTGCCGCCTCCTGTCCGTAACCCTGTCCCCAGGCATCGGCACGCAACCGCCAGCCGATCTCGATCTCGCCAATGACAGGACCGATATTGGCGATCTTGAAGCCGCAACATCCGAGCAGCGCGTGATCGTCCAACCGCTCGACGATCCAGAAGCAGAAACCGTTCTCCGCCTGCGATGTGCTCACACGATGAAAGCCGGCGAGGAACGTCTCCGGAACCTGCACGCCTCCGAGATATTCCATCACCGCAGGCGTGTTGGTGACGCGCGTGAATTCCGGCACATCGGCTTCGGTCCACGGCCGCAGCCTGAGACGTGACGTATCGATCATGGCGTGCCCCGGCCGTGTGACGGCAAAGTTAGTTCACGTTCTGAAACGGCGTCAAATGCCGACAGGCTCGCGGTCCGGGCGATGCGTTTCTGTCAGTGGCCGCCGCCGCCCGGTGGCGGGATCATTCCCTCGTTGCCAAGGGTTTGCGCCTTCGAGAGAATTCTTTGCGCTTCCTCCTGGCGTCTGGCCCAATCGCGCGCGGTCAGACATTGCCGTGTGGCGCCCAGCCGCGTCCCGGTCGGCGGCGGACTCGTCTTGCAGACGATTTCGTCGGGATTGGCGAGCGCATCGGGCTTCACAACGACCGTCTCCTTTGCGTTCGCCTGGGCGGCCGGCGGCGTGGGGACGGTGGGTGCCGGCGTGGCGACGGCGGGCGCCGGTGTCGATTGGGCGGGAACTGCTGCAGCCGGCGCCGATTGCGCACACGCATAATCCGCCGACGAGAACGCGGCCACGATCGCAAAGACTACCAGTGTCGTCGGGGGAAAGTTCAGATGCATGTCAGAATTCCCGCTTGAGGGGACTCCATTGCGCTGTCACGCTCAGGCTATTGTCTCAGCGCGCCGCCGCGAAGTAACGAGTCCGTGTACAGCCATCCTTGCGGGTGCGCGCGCCTGTTCCGTCGATGGACACCTCCTTGCCGATTGATACAAAGGATAAGGCGCCTCAGGATGTCGCGTTCTGTATCAGGGGCCGAGGCATGACCACGCTGGAAGAATCGAGCCTTCAAATCCCGGTTGCGCGGCGCCCGACTTTTTTCGGCGAGCCCGTCGGGCTTGCCTTTCTGTCGTTCACCGAAGCCTGGGAACGCTTTTCCTATTACGGCATGACGGCGCTTCTCGTACTTTATATGAGCCAGTCGCTGTTCCTGCCCGGTCATGTCGAGCATGTCGCGGGCTTCGCCCAGTTCCGCGCCGTTCTCGAAACCGTGTTCGGCAAGATGAGCAGGCTCGCGCTCGCTTCGCAGGTGTTCGGCCTCTACACGGGCTTCGTTTATTTCACTCCGGTGTTCGGCGGCTGGGTTGCCGACCGTTTCCTCGGCCGGCGGCCTGCAGTGATGATCGGCGCGGTGATGATGAGCGCCGGCCAGATCCTGATGGCATTCGATGCTTCATTTCTCGCTGCGCTGACGTTGCTCATCGTCGGCTGCGGGCTGCTGAAAGGCAATATCTCCGTACAGGTGGGTGCGCTCTACGCGCCGGACGATTCAGCCGGGCGCACGCGCGGCTTCTCGATCTATTCCATGGGAATCAATTTCGGCGCGACGGTCGGGCCGCTGCTGTGCGGGCTGCTGGCGCAGATCTATGGCTGGCACGCGGGTTTCGCGCTCAGCGGCGCGCTGATGCTGCTGGGACTCGCGACCTACATCGCCGGATACCGCACACTGACCGAAACCATTCCCACTGCAAATCGTGTACAACCCGCGGCAAAGCTGGGCGGCGCCGAGTGGCGGGCGGTGGCGGCGCTTTGTGCCGTCATGGTGCTTACCATCTTCCAGTCGATCGCTTATTACCAGAACGCCAATATCGGCCTCGTCTGGATCAACGCGCATGTCGATCTCGGCCTGCTTGGCTGGCGCGTGCCGGTGGCGTGGTTCAATTCGATCGATCCGCTCGTGAGCATCCTGACTGTGCCGGCGCTGATCGCATTGTGGAAATGGCAGGACCGCCACGGCGGCGAGCCCAGCGAGATGACGAAGATCGCCACCGGCGCCGCCATCGCAAGCTTCGCAAATTTCCTGCTCGTCATCGGCAGCGCGATGTTTGTGCGCGTACCGGCGCCGTTCCCGATTCTCTACGATGTGCTGCTCGGAGTTGCGTTTCTCTATTACTGGCCGACGCTGCTTGCTCTGGTCTCGCGCGCCGCGCCTGCCGCGATCAAATCGACCATGATGGGCGTGGCGTTCCTCAGCCTGTTTCTCGCCAACATCACTATCGGCCGGCTGGGCGGTTTCTACGAACAGATGTCGCCTGCCGCCTTCTGGGGTCTGCATACGGCGATTGCGGCGACGGGCGCGCTGCTGGCCCTTGTCTTTGCGCGCCCGCTCGGCCGCATTCTCGACCGGTCGGAGTGAGTCGCAGTCGGAATTACTTCGACGGCTGATACTCCGGCTTTCCCATCTGCCAGTACATAAAGGCCATTTGGTCCGCCATGATGCTGTCGGCCTGTTGTTTGGTGGGGCCGCTGCCATGGCCGGCATCGGTGTCGACGCGCAGCAGCACGGGACGGCCGCTGACCGTGGCTTTCTGCAACCGCGCAGCCATCTTGCCGGGCTGCCATGGCGCAACATTGGGGTCGTTCATGCCGGTCGTGAGCATCACGGCAGGATAGGCGACGCCATCCTTCACATGCGAAAGCGCGTCCATCGCCAAGAGTCCGCGAAACCCGGGCCCGGTCTTCACGCTGCCATATTCGAGCGCATTGCCGTCGCCGTCTGTTTCGAATTCGGCACGCAATGCGTTGGAGTCGCCGAACTCACTGAACACCACGCGGAACAGATCCGGCCGCTCCGTCAATGCCATGCCGACGGTAATGCCGCCGGCGCTGCCGCCTTCGATCGCCGTCGTTGCGGGCGATGCATAACCCTGCGCCTGCATGTATTTCGCGCAGTCGATCAAATCATGCCAGGTGTTCGGCTTGGTGGCTTTCATGCCAGCCAGATGCCAGGTTTCGCCGAATTCGCCGCCGCCGCGCACATGGCAGACGGCATAGATGCCGCCATCCTCCAGCAGCGAGATCATGTTCGACATAAAACGCGGTGACATGGTGATGCCATAAGATCCGTAACCCATGAGCCGCAGCGGCGCGTTGCCATCGCGGACCAGATCTTTCCTGCGAAGAATGGAAAGCGGGACCATCACGCCATCACGCGCCCGAACGCTCACTTCCTCCGAAACAAACGCCGACAGATCGTCTTTCCATTTGGGCGCAAGGTCGAGCGGCGCAACCTTGCTGCCGCCGAAGCTGTACCATTGCTCCGGCATCAGCCAGCTCTCCAGCTTGTCCAATGCGCCGGACTGGAGGGGATCGGTCGAGGGATAACCGACGGATCCCTTCACGGGCAGTACGACTTCTTCGGTCGAGCCGGTCGCGAAATCATAGCGGCGCAAATGCCCGAAGCCACCGCTTCGATCGAGGATGTAAAGGCCGTCCGACGCGACCTCCATGTCTTCGATCACGCGATCGCTTTCGGGAACGATTGTTTTCGCCTGCGACCAATCAAGCGTCCCGAGGTCGAGAGCGATGATCTTGTAGTGCGGCGCATCCTTGTGCAGGAGCAGATAGAGCGTGCTGCCGTGCAACGCATAATTTGTTACTCCGTCGGGAGTGTCGGCGATCTTGCGCCAATGGGCACCGGGATGCATGGCCTGGGCGAGCGGAGCAATGAGAAGCTCGGTTGCGGGTTGGGAACCGTGCGAGATCGTTGCGACGGCCTGATCCGTGCCGGCCTGGTTGTTTATCCACATCACGTCCTGCGGCATCACGGATGGCGACCCGGCCACACCCGCGCCGATGAGCGCAATATCGCTGTCCGCAGTGGTGCCGAGACGATGCAGCATGGCCCGGCCGTTGAGATAACGCGCGGTTTCCGGTTCGCCCGGATGTGACACGGTCATGCGCTTGTAGAAGAATCCCGAACCGTCCGGCAGCCATGATGGTGCCGCCTGATCGGCGCGATCGATAGTCTCCGGCCATTCCTTTCCGCTGGCGACATCCATCACATGGATGACACTTCGTCCGGAGCCGCCCAGCGCAACACCATAGGCCAGCTTCCCGCCGTCCTGGGAAGGCGTGGCGAAAGTGATCTGCGCGTGCTGTCCGTTTTTCGTATAATGATCGGGATCGAGAAGCAGGCGATCCGGTCCGGCAGGCGTTTCGCGAACATAGGCTTTCCAGGTGTCCTCGGCCGGTGCCCGTCTGAATACGAAAAGCCTCTTGCCGGCTCTTTGCACGCCCAGGATTAAAACACCGCCGCCCGTATGGGCGGCAACGCGCACCAGCAGCCGGCCACGACCGGGAATCCGGTCAAGGACATGCTGCGTGTAAGCACCCTGCGCCAGCATATAGCGGATGAATTCCGGGTCTGTGCGGTTCTCCATCCAGCGATAGGGATCGGTAACCTTCGTACCGAAATAATTATCCGTCACCGGGCGCACCGGCGCGACCGGCGGATGATCGGCTGGCTGTGCGTTTGCAGTGGCAAGCACGCCGAATGCAACGGCTGCGAAATGAGCCATGGAAGCGCGATGCATGGATTGCTCTCCTTCGTCTGTAACTAACGCGATTGCGGAATCGAATTCGCCGTCATCCCGAGATGCTGGCCTTCGAATGCCCAGACATCCGCATATTGCTGGATGGCCTGATCCGTCGGCATATAGCTGTGTGCCGTCGCCCCCGTGGTTCTCAACAGGATGGGATTGGCACAACTCTGTGCGTGCTGCAGCGCGGCGGCGAATTTGAACGAATGCATGGTCACGACCCGGTCATCATCCCACGATGTCGTGAGCAGCGTCGGCGGATAACAGGTTCCACTCCTGATATTGTGGAGCGGCGAATAGGCATAAAGCCACTTAAAGGCGTGCGGGTCGTCGGCCGAGCCGTCTTCGGGAATCGCCAGTGCGCCACCCGAAAAGCGCTGGACACGGAGCATGTCGAACACACCATGCTCGGCATAGGCCGCGCCGAAAAGTTCGGGATGCTGTGTGATGGAAGCGCCCACGAGCAGTCCGCCATCAGATTTTCCCTGAATTCCCATATGCCGGACGGAAGTATAACCTTTCTCGATCAGATATTTCGCCGCCCAGGCAAAATCGTCGAATGTATTCTGTTTCTTGTCGAGCATGCCGGCGCGGTGCCAGGCTTCTCCATACGTATCGCCGCCGCGCAGTTCCGGCACGGCCATGATGCCGCCCAGTTCCACCCAGACCGGATAGGGCGGCTTGAAGAACGGCACGAGCGTCGCGCCGAACCCGCCATAGCCGTAAAGAATGGCAGGATGGCTTCCGTCCAGCTTCAGATTTTTTGTGCCGAGAATGAACATCGGCACCATTGTGCCGTCTTTCGAGGGATAGAAGATCTCGCGCGTTTCATATTTGGATGAATCGAATTTGAGGTCGGGAGAAAATACGGTCTCTGTTTTTCCCGTGTTCAGATCGTAGCGATAGCTGCTCGTGGGCGAGAGGTAGGAACTGAAGCTGTAATAGAATGTGTTGGAGCTCTGCAGACTGCTCAGGCCCATGAGCGTCCCATACGCCGGCAATGCAATGCTGGCGGCCGGCTTCCCGCTGGTGTCGTAAAGATCGAGCCGGGCTGCAGCATCGACGATCCTGTTCACGGCCAAATAGCGGCCCGCAAAGCTGGACGCCTGCATGACCCCCTTCGATTCCGGAACGACCGTTCGCCAATGAGCCGGATCGGGATTGGAGAACTTCGTCGCTACAATCCGCCAGCTCGGCGCGCCGAGCGTCGTCTGCAGATAGAGTTCGCCATCCATTATGTCTATCGGCTGATAATACGCGTCATTCTTGACATAGAGCGGCTTGAGTGGCGCCGTGACATCAGGTTTGAGCGGATCGCCCAGGTCCGCGAAATAGAGTTCGTTCTCCGGCGCTGTTCCATTGAAGAGGGAGATGAGAAGATATCGGCCGTTCTCGCTTATTTGCGGCGTGATCAGCCAGTGTGCGAGGTCTGGCCGCGCATAGACCAGCCGGTCCGCGGATTGGGAGGCACCAAGAACGTGATAATAAAGAGCCTGATGGATCAATTCCTGGCGGATTTCATTGCCCTTTTGTGGTTGCGGAAAGCGCGAATAGAAGAAGCCCTTGTCGTCATTCGTCCATGCGAGGTCCCAGGACCTCAGCCAGCGCACGACGTCGGACAGCGGTTTGCCCGATGTGACATCCACCACATGTATTTCGACCCAATCCCCGCCGCCGGGTGAGAGGCCGTAAGCGAGAAGCTTGCCGTCGGGCGAGGGCCAGTAGGCAGAGAGCGCAATCGATCCATCGGGCGAAATCTTGTTTGGATCGACCAGCATGCGCGGTTTGGATGCGGGCGAGTCCTGGACGTATAGAACGGCTTGGTTTTGCAGCCCCGAATTGCGGCGAAAGAACAACCGTGTTCCATGCACCGGCTCGGGAGTCGTTTCGCTCGGAACATTCCAGAGTTCGGTCAGCCGCTTCGCAAACCATGGCCGGATGAGATTTTTCGCCATATAGGATTGAGTAAGCCTGTTTTCGTCATCGACCCATTTGTGCAGCTCGGGATCTTTCGAATTTTCCATCCAGCGATAAGGGTCCGATACGGCGATGCCGAAATAGTGATCCACGACCGCGCCGCGCGGTGCCGGCGGGTAGGCAACTTCCGGCGCGCTTGCCGCCCCGGCAAACCCAAAAACAAAAACCGCAAGCAATCCAGGAATAACGCCGCGCATGTACTAATCCCCCTTTATGGTTGCTGGTGCGGTGCGGGGAATGGACGCTTCGGTCATCCCCAGATAATAGCCCAGGAAAGCCCATTCATCCGCATTCTGGGCGATAGCCTGGTCTGTGGGCATGTAGCTGTGTGCGGTTGCGCCGGTGGTCCGCAGCAAGATGGGATTGGAACAAGCCTGCGCATGCTGCAGGGCCGCGGCGAATTTGAACGAGTGCATGGGTACGGCGCGGTCGTCGTCCCATGACGTCGTGATCAGGGTTGGCGGATAACAGGCACCGTCCTTGACATTGTGCAGCGGCGAGTAGGCGTAAAGCCATTTGAACGCTTTTGCGTCGTCGGACGACCCAAGTTCCGGCACAAACAGGCCGCCGTCGGAAAAACGCTGATAGCGGAGCATGTCGAATACGCCGTGCTCGGCATAGGCGGCGCCGAACAGTCCGGGATGCTCGGTAATCTCGGCGCCGACAAGCAGGCCGCCATTGGAACGCCCCTGGATTCCGATGTGTCTGGCGGAAGTGTAGCCTTTCGCGATCAGATACTTCGCACCCCACGCGAAATCGTCGAACACGTTCTGTTTGTTGCCGAGCATTCCGGCGCGATGCCACGCTTCGCCATAGGTATCGCCGCCGCGGGGATTGGAGAGGGCGAAAACGCCCCCAAGTTCCAGCCATGCGGAATAGGCCGGCTTGTATATCGGCGTCAGTGTGCCGTCGAAACCGCCATACCCGTAAAGCATCGTGGGGCGGCTTCCGTCGAGCTTCACATTTTTTGCTGCAAGGATGAACATCGGCACCATCGTGCCGTCCCTGGACGGGTAAAAGACCAGCTTCGTTTCGTAGTTCGACCGGTCGAATTTCGTTGTAGGTTCGGATACCGTTTCGGTCTTTCCCGTCCGGAGGTCGTAACGGAACGTGCTTGTCGGATAGAGAAACGAACTGAAATTGTAGTAGAGAAAGCTGGAGCTCTGCGTGCCGCTGAGATCCACGATCGTGCCGAGTTCGGGCAGGTGAATTGCGCCGGCGGATTTGCCGTCTGTGCCGTAGAGTTCGAACCGGCTTGTGGCGTCGACAATCCGGGCCACCGCGATATACGGACCGGCGAAGGTCGCATACTGCATGACGGCATTGCCTTCCGGCACGACAGT
Source organism: Rhizomicrobium sp. (assembly GCA_036269235.1). GTDB lineage: Bacteria > Pseudomonadota > Alphaproteobacteria > Micropepsales > Micropepsaceae > Rhizomicrobium. The sequence continues at coordinate 22,365 of DATASL010000010.1, read as the reverse complement.
ACGCCAATGGGCGGGGTTCGGATCGGAAAGCTTCGCCGCCACGATCCGGTCCCGCGGGGCGGCCAGATTGGTCTGCAGATAGGCTTCATCATTTCGGACGTCGATGAGCCAATAGATTGCGTCGTTCTTGTCATAGAGCGGCTTGAGTGGTGCGGCGATATCGGGTTTGAGCGGATTGCCCATATCCGCAAAGTAAAGTTCGGTGTCGCGGGAAGAACCGTGACTGAGCGTGACGAACAGGTAACGGCCGTTCTCTGTTACTGTCGGATCTATCAGCCAGTATGCGAGATCGGGGCGGCCATAGATAAGCCGGTCGGCGGATTGCGGCGTACCGAGAGCATGATAATAAACAGTCTCGCGCACCGTCTCCTGGTTGATCTCGTTGCCTTTCGCAGGTGCCGGATAGCGGGTGTAGAAAAAGCCACGGTCGTCCCTGGTCCATGCAACCCCGGAGGATTTCAGCCAGCGCACCACGTCGCGTAGCGGCTTGCCGCTTGCGACGTCGAGCACGTGATAATCCATCCAGTCGCCGCCCCCCGGTGCCAATGCATAGGCGAGCAGTTTGCCGTCGGGGGAAGGTATAAACCTCGAGAGAGCCGTCGAGCCGTCCGGTGAGATGACATTGGGGTCGATCAAGACGCGGGGCTTCGCGGAAGGCGAATCCTGGACGAATACCACCGGCTGATTCAGCAGCCCCGAATTGCGCTCGAAGAAGATTTTCCCGCCCTCTACCGGTATGGGCGTTGCTTCCGTGGGAACATTCCAAAGCTCGGTGAGCCGCTTCGCGAACCAGTGGTGAATCGGGTTTTTCGTCATGTAGGAATTCGTCAGCGCGTTCTCGGCATCTACCCATTTGTGCAATGCGGTATCGTGCGAATTCTCCATCCAGCGGTAGGCATCCGGCACGGCTTTTCCGAAGTAATGATCTACGACCGTGCCGCGTGTGGCGGGAGGATAAGCCGGCGCCGGGCCGCCTGCGGCGATGCCGGTAGTGGAAGCAAGAGATATGACGAGTGCCAGAACAGCGCGGCGCATGAGTTGGTCCCCTTGTGCATTGCTAATGCAAACTACTTTTCGGCAACCATTCGACTTTTCCGGCGATGGGCTTCGCAAAGACTATCGGGAGGTGCAGAGATGCCATTCCGGCCGTCAGCTAATACTTGATCGTCGCCGAGACAAAGACCGTGCGTCCGAGGGCGTCATACAGGCCGGTAATCGTATTTCCGTTCGAGAAATTGGTCGTCGCTGAATCCGTAAGGATGGGCGGTTCGATATCGAAGATATTGTTGACGCCCGCTCGCAGCTCCACGCCGCTCCGAACCTGCCAGGAACCGGAAAGATCGAAATAGCTGTAGGAACTGATACGGGCGTCCGGACAATCTTCGTATCCGGCGACTGTTATGCCGCTGTTGGGGCAGGGCACGACTCCGGGTCCTCCGCCGATAAGGAGGTTGGTGGTGTCGGCGTCGAATTTGGTAGCGCCGATGAACCGCCATTGCAGCGAAAGGTCGACATCCCATGGGGTGGACCAGGTCAGCCTAAGCTTGTGGCGCCACTTGGACGCCGGCGTTCCGCAGACGACGCCATAGAGACCGGCGCAATTATATGCACTCTGCGAAGCCGAACTGGCGGTGAAGGGCGATACGGGCACAGGTTCGTTGATCAGCGCGTCGAGCCAGGTTCCAACGAGATTGGCGGAGAGCGTGCCGCCGTTTACACCCAGCCAGTCCGCAGTATCCGTCTGGTAGTCGAACTGGAAATCGACGCCTTTGGTTTTCAGGTAACCCGTATTGATCGAATCGGTCGAGACGTAGCCGTTTCCATAGAGCATGCCGGACGGGGTGCGGTGAATGAACTGGCAGAAATAGGTTTCGCTCTGCGGCGTGGCTTGCGGCCCATAGCAGTAGTCCAGGATTTCCTGCACCGGGAGCACAGAAATGTAATTCGCGACGCTGATGTCCCACCAGTCGAAGGATGCACTGAACCCGTCCAGAAAATGCGGCGTCAAAACAACGCCGATGGTGCGGGTAGTCGATGTCTCCGGCGTCAGCAGCGCATTGCCGCCGACCTGGTTGTTACAGGCAGAGATCGGGCAGAACAGCAATTGCGTACCGGCGTTCGGTACTTTGGCGCATTGCCCGGTCGTGATCGTTGCGCAGGGATCCGATCCCATATATGTCGATTCGAAATTTTCCGTGGTCTGCGGGGTAAATAATTCCAGCACATTGGGGGCGCGGACTGCGCGCTGCAGACTTGCGCGATAGCGGATGTCGTCGGACATCTGCCAGTCCGAGGCGGCGTACCAGGTTTGCGTCGGGCCGGCGGCACTGTAGGACGAATAGCGGTAGCCGCCTTTGAGCGTCAGATCCTCGATTGCAGGCTTGTTCTGAACGACCGGCAGCTGCAGCTCGCCAAAACCTTCGCTGACATTGAATCCGGCGGCCGGCACTCCCGGAACTGCGGGGGTGCCCTCTATATCGCCCGTCACATATTCACTATCGGGTTGAAAGGCGAGGTTTTCCTGGCGATATTCGGCGCCGAGTACGGCCTTCGCTGCATCATGCGCGAAGGGCGATTTCGCGCCCCACGACTCGAGATTTCCGGCGACTGAGCCGCTGACGATTTTTTCTTCCGTCCATCCCGTCTGTTGAGACGTGGCGTCGACGTAGTTGAGCATGGACGGCGTGATCGAGCCGATGCCGTCGAAGATGTTGAGCGGTACGCAGCCCGGCGCGCTTCCGGATTCCGCGCTGAAGCATCGGCCGGTCGCCGGATCGACTTCCAGCGCATTTTGAATCCGCGAAGTGGAAAATTCACCGGTCGTGTCCTGTGCGTAGCTGGTATAACCTTCCTGCGCATAGACATTATAAGACCAGTCCGGATTCAGATCGCCCTTGAAGCCGACCTGCATGCGGTAGGAATTATGCCGCAAATCGAATCGGCGATTGCCGCCCTCGACGTCGCGCCGGCCGATCAGGAGGTCGGCCTGACCGGCAGCGCCGAACGGATTTCCCGATGCTCCGGGCGCGTTGCCAAGGCCGTCGTAATATGTCCGACCGTTCCTGGTGATTTTATTATCGCCCGGCAGTAAACCGCATAACGTCGTATTCTCCTGCGTCGTCAACAGGGGATTGCTGCAATTGACGTAAACGGTCGAGTCCGATTGTGTTCCGGAACCGAAGAACAAACCGGACGGCGCGATCTGCGCTTCCGAATCGTCGTCATGAAACATAAAATTTGCATAAACGTCGAGCTGTTTACTTTCTTCGTAGTGGGCGAAAAAACCGCCCGTATAACGGGTGTCGGGGCGCTGGAAGTAATTGTTAGGATTGAAATTGAAAACCTGATTGGGGGCACCGGTAAAATTCGTAAAATGACCGCTGCCGGCTTTGCCGGTACCTGCCTGGAAGAACTCATAGGGCGCTCCACCGAATGCGTTATCGAGTGAAGCCCAGGTGTTGTACGACTGGGAGCCGAAGCAGATATCACCCACCGCCGCAGGCTCGAATGCGCATTCGGAATAATCACGGGTCGACTGCAGCACAGCGGCAACGCTGCGATAGCCGAGATAGGCTGTGACATTGCCCTTGCCGTTTGCCGAATTCACCCCCGCGACGAGCGTCAGGTCTTCTGTCTGGCCGTTCCATTCGTTTTCGGGCGACTGCGCATAGCCCAGCGAACCCATGTTTATCTGGTCTTGCGTCAGGTTGCGCCAGCGTGCCGTATCGTTGTCGTTTTGGGTGATGGAATAAGTGCCGTCGACTTCGAGCCCCTCGAAATCCTTGCGCATGATGAAATTCACCACGCCAGCAATGGCGTCGGAGCCATACACTGCGGACGCGCCGCCTGTTTCGACGTCGATGTGATCGACCAGCGCGGCCGGGATCGAATTGATGTCGGGGGCCGGATCTTCGGGGTCGCCCGGCATTTGCCGGGTGCCGTCGATCAGGACGAGCGTGCGCGAAGGTCCGAGATCGCGCAGATTGACGTTGTCTGTACCCGTTGCACCGTTCGAGATGTTGGAATTCTGGGAGGCGAAAACGCCTGGCAGATTATTGAGAAGCGTCGTGACATCGGTCGTCCCTTCGAATTTGATCTCCTGCTGACCGATGACAACCACCGGACTTGGGCTGGTCATGGCTGTCTGTGGAATGCGCGATCCGGTGACGACGACAGTCTCGACGTCGGTTGGCCCGGTCAGTGACGCCTGGTCCGGAGGAGTCGCGAATTCAGTTCGCCGAACGGTTTTTTTTTGAACGATGATGCCGCCGCCGCCGTCGGGGACGGCCTCAAGGCCGGAACCCGTCAGCGCTCGCGCGATTGCATCCAGCGCACTCATCTTTCCGTTCAGTGCCGGCGCCTTGAGGCCCGTTACCGATTCCGGCCGGAAAAGAATGTTTTCACCGGTCTTGCGGGATATTTCGCGCAACGTCTGGTCCAGCGACTGCGCCGGAATGGAGAAATTTGTTTCCTGCGCCTGTGCGAGGCCCGCACTCAGCGCGAAAAGCGCTACACTTCCGACCAGTGCTGCCCCCAGCGTGGCCCTACGCCCCCGATACATTCTTTGTCCCCTGCTTCAGTTCCCGACACTGTCCCCTTTTTTCAGACGAACGGGCAGGGGAATTTCCTCACCCCTCCGGCATCCGCGACTCATCGCGGACCAACTCGATATGATCCGGATAATGTTCAACAATCACCGGAAGGAGCTGAGACACGGAGCGCGCGAAAGCGATGTTGTCGCCGACGCGATAGACACCGCTCAGCCTGAGCTTTGCGACAATCGCGTCGTTCACCACGAGCCGGGTGGTCGAATAGCGATTCATTTCAGCGGCGGCGGCGAGCAGGCTTTCGCTTTCAAACATGGCTTGCCCGGCCTGCCAGGCCACGAGCGGCGCAAGATTGGGCTTGTCGATACGCGGCACCAGGTTCGCAGCAACAATAGCTCGCTCGCCACGGATCAGCGCGAGCCGGGGACGCGCCGTTTGCGCGACGGCAAGTACGGTTGCCTGACCATCAAGAAGCACGACGGACACCCGGTTTCCGTCGCGGCGCACGTCGAAGGTTGTCCGGTCCGCGAGGACACGCTGCCCGGCCGCATCAACCATGAAGGGACGTTGCGCGTCGGGCTTGATGCGAAAGTCAACCATTCCGCGGTCGAGATCCACCGCACGCAGCGAAGCCGTGAATCTCTCCCGCAGCCGCGTATCGGTGTCGAGAAACGCCCGCGTGCCGTCACTCAGCGTAACGTGCTTCTGCTCGCCGATCTGCGTCTCGTAGACGCCGGCATAGGCTTCCTGCCAGACGGCAAAACCAGTCCCCGCAAGGGCGATCGTGCCGATTGCGGCCAGCACAGATCGTCGCCGCAGGGCCGGGGGTTGAACCGAATTGTTTCGAGCGCGCAGCCCCTCGGCCAGATCCCAGACCGTGGTCACCGCCTCGAAGGCACGCCCGTTTTCCGGCTTCGCGGAAAGCCATGCCCGAAACGAATCTTCGTCCAATTGGCTGCGGTCGTCCGCATGCAGGCGCACCAGCCACGCCGCCGCCTCCACCTTGGTTTCCGGATGAATGCCGCGCGTGGCGTGCATCACCAGCCGTCCGTCCATTCGGTAAGGAAAAGAACGGCCTTTGCGACGTGCTTTTCCACTGCACTCTGCGTAATGCCCAATGCTGCAGAGATTTCACGCAGTTTCATTCCCTGCACCCTGTGCATGACAAACACCTCACGCGTTCGGGGCGGCAGCTTGTCCAAACCCGCCTGAACTCTCCTTAGACGTTCGCGGGCTTCCAAAACCTCATCCTGCAGCGGCGAATTGTCTTCGAGGCTCGTACTGAAAGCCTCGATCGACTGCGCACTGGTGTGCCTTGTCCGCCGATGGCGGTCGATAGCGAGATTCGATGCGGTCTGAACCATGAAGGCCGCTGGCTGTTTGACCTCGTGCTCGGTGCGATAGGCGAAGAGGCGCAACCAGGCGCTGTGCAGTAGATCCTCGGCATCCTGATCCGCGTAAGTCCGCTTTCGGACTCGGGCCAGCATATCGGCCCAGAATTCCCGGTCTTTCGGATCGCCAGCCATACGGTGAAACCTCCGCAGGTAACGATACAGCATGAAGGTGATTTGACGGGTATCGATTTTTTTGGGCATTGCGGGTGGGGAAATCGAGCCCCTGGAACGTCTTCACCGGGAGCGAGGGCCTTTTCATCAAATGCGAGGTGTCGATGCGTATCGGTGTTGTGGTTTTTTGCATGTCTTTGAGTGTTCTGGTGCCTGGATCGGTGTTGGCTGATCCGGACTCCTCAGCGCCCGTTACAGGGCCAGAGGCGGCGACAGGGACGCAGGAAGCAGCGCCTGCGGCGGCCGCAGTGCAAGCCGCACCAGCGGCAGAGGCTGTCACAGCACAGAATCCGGACGAAGTCGTTTGCAAGAGTTCCATGCTAATCACGGGCAGCCGCCTCGGTGCGGCGCGCGAATGTCATTCCGTGAGCTGGTGGAACAAACATGAGCAGCCGGCGGCACAGCAACAGCCAAAAACAGAAGCCGATAACGGCCATTAAGCCGCCCAAATGCCGCGGATTGCGCTGAGCCGCGTGGCGGCTCAGCCTTCCGACGGTGTAGCGGGAAAATATTCCGCAATTCGCATGACCGCGCGTCTGGCCGAGTAGACGTCGTAAACGCGCCCGAGCACGGGAGTGGTTTCGGCACAGGCGAGCTGCGCAGCAAGCGTCGCCGCGGGTCTGCATTCGACATTTACGAGTTCCTTGAAGGTTTCAAGCCGGTGGCTCCGCCACAGGCGGCCGAGTGGAATATTTGTTTCGAGCAGTTCGGTCTGAAAAGACGGATCGAGCCGGTTCACAAAAACCAGAGATTCGGCATAGACGTAGAGTCTTCCGGACACCACTCCCCGGAGATTGATTTTGCGCTCGAGAATGCGTTCGTCCGCAGCGGCCGGGAGCGGCGCGTCCATTTCGCCGCTGGTCAGCAGATATTCCGAGAGTTTGACGAGCTCGATGCGTTCAAGAAAATAGGCTTCGAGAATTTCGGTCAGTGTGCCGTCGGTAATGAGGAGGATGCGCTGCAACGGCGTCAGATTTGCGGCATCGAGTTCGGGAAGGTTTTCGAACACGCCGATTGCGGACATTATCAGCTTCCTCGCCGCGGAATTGCCGGCTCTTTTAGCGCAGCATTGCGGGGAAGGGCCATCGGCGGTCAGGCCGCGAGCGAAAACATCAGACCCGCCTAGTCGGGCGTATAACCGAAACGCTCCACCCATGGCTTGAGGACGGGAAGAACCGGCGCAAGTTCCGCCGAGTAGTTGCGCCAGTGTCCGGCCGCGCCGGAATATAGCCCGCGCCGCACCTGACGGGCACTTGCCCCGCGCAGGTCGATGGTTTCGGCTGCCTGCCGGAAGTCCAGGAGTGCTTCGCTCCAATCCACGCCGACGAAGCGGCAGAGTGCGCGCGTGGTGGAGTCGAAATCGCCGACGAGGTTTTCGTAGCGAAGCTCAAGGACGTCCAGCGGCAGCTTTTTCCGGCAGACATCCGCGAAGCTCATTGCCGCCGCATACAGATTTGCACAATCGTCGAGCCGCAGGAATTCCATGCTGCACGCGGTGCGGTCGAAATGGTGCCGAAAACAACTCAGCACCACGTCACGCGGATCGCGAATTGCAAAAACGACTTTAGCAGCCGGAAACAACCGTGCGATCAACGGCAGGCGCAAGGTGTTGATCGGCATTTTGTCGATGAATATCTTTCCCCGGACCACGAAATGCGCACTGCGGACTGCCCGCCAGTAGTTGGCGCGCAGATGTGTGAGTTCCGGCGCCGAGAGTGTGGCGAGTTGCTCGAGACCGCCAGCGTTCGTCAGGAAGGTGCGCGCGGCGTCGCCCAAAAAATCGACCTCATCCGCATGAACTACATTCGAGTCAGTGGCCAGGACAGTCTCAACAAGCGTTGTGCCGCTGCGCAGGAAGCCGAGCACGAAAACATGTGCGGCTGCGGGGCTCTCCGGGGGCGTTGAAACTTCCGCGGCCTCCCATGGCGTCGCATGTTGCAAATATCGGGTCGATTCGCGTGCGATATCGGTCATTCGCGCGGTGCCGGCGAAACCCGGCCATATATGGCGCAGCATCATCTTCGAAGCACACGAGACGGCGAAGGCTTCGGCATAACGGCGGCGCCGGTCGAATGCATCGGCGGCGAAACCGGCTGCGACGGCGGTACCTTCGACGTTCTGTGCCGTTGGACCTTCGAGCAAGTCACGCAGTCCTTCCGACGCCGCCGCGAAATTGCCGTCTTCGATCTCTGTCAGGGCCAGAGCGATGCGGGCGGCGCCGTGCGCGGGGGAACGTTCCAGAACCTTCACGGACCATTCTCGTGCAGCCGGAAAATCACCCGTCAATGCGCAGATCAGCGCGAAACTTCCTCCGGCGTTCGCATGGGCAGGGTGACGTTCGAGAACCTTGCGGAATGACAGCGCCGCCCGTTCCCACTGTCCGATCTGCTGCAGGGTCTCGCCGCGGACAAAATCCACTGCGGGAAAATCGGGTTGGAATGCTTGCGCAGAATCGTACTGCGCAAGTGCCTGGGAATATTTCTTCTGTTGCTGCAGGGCGATCCCGAGCCGGTATGCGATTGCGGCCGCAAGCGCGGGCTCGGCTACGCCCGTAATTCGGCGCAATACCGCCTCCGCTTCCCGCGGATGTCCCAGGCGGCACAATGTTTCGGCAAGGCCAAGCCGCGCCACCAGATGACCGGGTTGCAAACAAACAACCTGACGGTACGCTGTTTCAGCTTCCGCGATTTGGCCCTGGCGTGAAAGTGCTACGGCGATGCAAAGATGAGTATCCGCATCGTCGGGCCGGAGCCGCAGCGACCGGCGAAATTCAACAACTGCATCGTTCAGGCGGCCGAGCGCTGCGAGCAGCTTGCCAAGATCGCGATGCACATGCGATTGGCTGCGGTCACTGGCCAGCGAACGCCGATAATATTCCTCCGCCTCGACCGGCCTGTTTTGGAGCCGGTGCACGGTTCCCGACAGATGAAGAATAGCAGGATCGTCCGGCGCGCGGAGCAGTGCGCGCGCAAGCAGGGAGCCGGCTTCGTTCAACTCGTTGCGTCGAAGGTGGAATACGATCTGTCCGATCGCAACCGGCTCCGTCTTGCTTGACAAAGCTGCGGCGCTATTCATGCGCGGATAAGGGCTGCAAAGTTCAAACGCGAAACCACTCAAACAAAATGATTCGTGGCGTGCCTGCGGACCGGCGCGTGAAATGGCTAAGGAGGAAGCTTGTTCATCACAATCGGGCCGCGCCCTACGTACGGTAGCAACCGTATGCAAGACGCGCGAACCGCCACCAGCATGTAGGACTGCGCCTGACGGCGCCAAATTCTCGAAGGACCATCTCTTTACGCGACGGTAAAATACGGAACCTAACGCTGCAGTCGGGCTCTGAGCGCATGCACGCGCCGACGATGCACGCCGGAGCGTGCGTCACGCGCCGACCGAGGACGGCAGCGCCATGCAGCCCGACATTCGTGCATTGGTCGAATTGGGGAAATCGCAGGCTCGATCAGGCCAAAGCTGCGCGCGCCGCCAGATCAACCTGATTTCACCTTTATCCGGGTGCCTCGTGCTTTATTGTCCGGAGATACCACGACGCCGTCTTGCGGCGTATCGCGCGCCCATGCGCAAATGGGTTGCATACATGCTGGAGAAGCGCGTGCGATCTGACATCGCTCCGGGAGTGTCGTTTCCCGATTACGAACTTTCCGATCATACCGGCAAACATCGCAAGCTTTCCGAGTTGCAGGGAAGCGATCCGATGGTGCTCATGCTGAGTCGCGGCGGCTTTTGTCCCAAGGACAGGCGCCAGGCCGAACTGTTCGTCGAATTCCACCGCGAACTGGAAGTCGGCTATTGCCGGCTGGTGACGATCAGCACGGATACCATTGTGGAGACCAGCGAATATCGTACGGGCGTCGGCGCACACTGGCCGTTTCTTTCAGACCCACGCCGCGTTGTGCAGAAGGATCTCGACATCGCGGAATACACCGATGCCACACATAATCCGATGATCCCGCACACGCTGGTGCTGGAGCCGGGACTCGTGGTCCATAAGATCTACAACGGGTACTGGTTTTTCGGGAGGCCGACGCTTGAGGAGCTGCGCCAGGATCTCCGAGCGGTCCTCAAGAAATGCAGGCCCGACTGGGACATCACCACGCCTGAACTGAGAACGGCCTGGCAGCAGGGACACAAGGAGCTGTTTTATCCGTACGGAAAATCCTACGCCCAGACACTCGGTGATGAACGATAGGCGAGGGTCAACAGCAGCTTCTGGTTCCGCTTAGTGAATCTTTCTTCAAAGCGATGCCGCAACGGAATTGAACGTGGTCTTGAGCTGCGTGCCCACCGAACCGACGGCGGCGATAATCACTACCGCTATCAGGGCGGCGATTACGCCATATTCAATGGCAGTCACGCCGGATTCGTCAGCCAGAACTCTTAGAACAACCGATTTCACCGCGAAGCACCTTCAATTTTTGCATCCGCACAATGCCCGGATTTGCGTTGTATTTGAAGCAAATCCTGCGGAATCGAGGAAGGCCTTTTGATCGCAGTTACCGTCTGCTTGATTACCGGAAACCTGCAAAAAAGCCGACATTAGTTATGCCAAATGGATGTCCTTGTGTCGGGGTTCATAGGCGCCGTCTTCCGGCCGCAATCGGCTGAACACCACTGTCGACAATGCCGTGAAAACGCCGAGCGCGAGGAAGGCGAGATGCAGTCCGTGGATCATCAGCATTGGCGAACTCCGCGCGGACTGCGGTACAAAAAACATCGTGGCGAGGCCCGCCACGGCTACGCCGAAGCTTATCGACAATTGCTGAGCGGTGCTGGCAATGGAACTTGCTGCACTCGTCCGCGACGGACGTATATCGGCGTAGGTGAGTGCGTTCATGCTGGTGTATTGCATCGAGGTCAGCGCGCCATAACAGAAAGCCTGCAGCACGATCTGCCAAACGGGCGAACCGACCCCGATCATGGCGAAGAGCATGAGAAATACGCTCATGATAAGCGTATTGCCGACCAGCACATTGCGATAGCCATAACGCTGGAGCAATTGGCGGATGAAGATCTTCGTACTCATCGCTGCGATTGCCTGGGGCATGATGAGCAGGCCGGACTGTACGGGCGAAAAGCCGAGCCCGACCTGATAGAGCAGGGGGAGCAGGAAGGGCACGCCGCCTATGCCGATTCTGGTTACGAAGCTGCCGCTGACGGCGGCCGCGAATGAGCGGCTGCGGAACAGGCCAAGCCGCAGGAGCGGCCAGCGAATGCGGTCCGCATGCACCCCGTAACCGAACAGGAGCGCAAGCGAAACGAACAGGAGGCCGAGGATTTCTGGTGCACTGAGCGAATGATCGCCGAAAACCTCCAGCACGTAGGATAGAAGCGCCAGGCCGGCGCCGAACAGGATAAGGCCTTCCACATCGAGCGGCTGGGTGCGTTCGCGATAATCCGGCAGCTTCATCCATACGAGCACAAGGCCGAGCAACCCGATCGGGACGTTGAGGAAGAAGATCGCCCGCCAGTGGAGATAGGCGACAATGAAGCCGCCCGCCGTCGGTCCCAGCATGGGCCCGACAAGCGAGGGAAGCGCCACGAAGTTCATCGCCCGGATAAGCTGCGATTTGGGAAAGCTGCGCACGAGCGTGAGCCGGCCGACCGGTACCATCATCGCGCCGCCGCAACCCTGCAGCACGCGGCAGGCGACGAGCAGATGGATGTTGCTCATCAATCCGCAGAGGCAGGAGCCGAGCGTGAAAATGCCGATGGCAGAGGCGAATACACGCCTGGTACCGAAATGGTCCGCGACCCAGCCGCTCACGGGGATGAATACGGCGAGGCTCAGCGTGTAACTCGCCATCACCGCCTTCATGCTGAGCGGCGAAGTGCCGATCGCCTTTGCCACGATCGGCACGGCCGTATTGAGGATGGTGGTGTCCAGAGACTCCATGAAGAAGGCGACTGCCACGAGCCAAGGCAGCAACCGGCGGGTTGCGGAGGTGTCGTCAGGGGCTGCGGGCACGTTGCTGTTCATAGGGGCAGATTCAGGGGGCCGTCACCGGATTGATCATCATGGTCTGCGACTGCAATGAATAGGATATTCGACAGATTCGCGCGGCACCTGCCGCTTCCGGGTCGGATGTCCTGGTCTTGTCAATTCCTTGGCCAAAATGCGAACGCGTGAATCGCAGAGTCTGATCCGCGACGAATGGTTTCTCGCGGCAAGCGCGGGTTCCGCGCTTTGCTTCCTTTTCCTCGGCACCCGCCTGCTCAGCGGAATTTCAAATCCCCTATGGCTGGCAGCTGTCTTTCTCTGGTTGTTTGCTGCAGTCCTCGGGTCGGCGCTGGCGGTCGTGCGCCACGCAGAACATCTCGCGGTCCGGCTGGGAGAACCATATGGAACGCTCATCCTGACCCTGTCGGTCACGGCTATCGAAGCCGTCAGCAAATCCGCGATAATGCTGCACGGCGACGACAATCCGACTCTGACGCGCGACACTCTGCTCGCCATCCTCATGATCATTCTGAACGGGATGGTCGGCGTTTCGCTTCTGCTCGGCGGCTGGCGGCATCACGAGCAGTATTACAACCTGCAGGGCGCGAATGCCTATCTGAGCGTCATCGTTCCGCTCACCGTTCTGAGCCTCGTGCTGCCGAATTTCACCGAGACGACTTCCGGTCCCACGCTTTCCCGGCCCCAGGAGCTTTTTCTGATCCTGATGTCGACGGGTCTCTATTGCGCCTTTCTTGCCATTCAGTCTGGCCGCTATCGTGGTTATTTCACGTCCGAAAGCGAGGACGATGATAATCGCGGGCGGCCGGCGCATTCGATTCTGCTGCATGTAATCATGCTGCTGGCCTATATGGCACCCGTCATCTATCTCGCCGAGCAACTTGCCACCCCCGTCGCTTATACTATCCACATCCTGCAGGCGCCGCCGGCGCTTGGCGGTGTTGCTATTGCGGCGCTGGTGGCGACGCCGGAAGCGATAGGCGCAGCCTGTGCGGCGTTCGCCAATCGGCTCCAGCGCTCCGTGAACATATTTCTGGGATCCGTGCTGTCCACGATAGGGCTGACGATCCCGATCATGCTAATCATCAGCAACCTGCTGGGACAGAACATCGTTCTGGGTGTCGGCCACGCCAATCTGGTATTGCTGCTGCTGACCCTTTTCGTCAGCGTCACCACCTTTACCAGCGCACGCACCAATGTCCTGCAGGGCCTGGTCCACGTGCTCCTGTTCTTTGCCTATATCCTGCTCATATTCCAGAATTGAGAGCTGTGCAGGATATTATCACTGCCGCCGACCGGCATGCCAGAGCTATCGTCGCCGGCAAAACCGACCAAAGGACTGCAGGCCCTTAAGGCAGCAAATCTATTCAAATTGTAAGTAACATTCTTGAACGATTTTTCCTGTCGGGAGACGGCCGGCTTTCTCATTACTTGCTGGACACCGACGAGTTGGAGGCGCGCGTTATTGTCGCGGCCCCCCGCAGCTTTGAGGGGCGGTACCGGCCGTTTCATGCCAGACCGTACGTGCGTCGAGCCATGCCGAAGGCGGGCAATCGTGCCGTTCGGCAAAAGGACGAAGGCCGGCAGCATCGCGGCCATGCCGCCTAAGCGTTTGTTCTTTATCACAATTTGGCTATGTCGAATTACCCTGAATCGCACCGGTTCTACATATAAACGGCGCTCGTGATATTGGGTAAGAGTCGAAACAAATCCCGAATGACAGCTTAAGTGCAGAATAAATACACTCGCAGAACCGGCTTTACCGTCGCAACAGAAGTGCCATCATGTCACGACTGGGGTATGGGGCTCGGGGCGGTTACAAAACCGTAGAGGAAGGCCAATGAGAAATCTCCGCGCTCGACGTGCGTCGATTTGTTCCTGGGGCACCGCATTCTGGCGGAACCGGAAGGGTTCGGCCGCGATCGAGTTCGCATTCATCGCGCCGGCACTGTTCGCGTTTCTGGCGGGAAGCGTATCCTATGGCAGCTATTTCTGGATGGCGAGCAGCATTCAGCAGCTTGCAAATGACTCTGCGCGGGCCGCTATTGCCGGTCTGACAGACAGCGAGCGGTTGAGTCTCGCACAGAGTACGTTCAACGCGGAAATCGGCAATTACGGAATGCTCAGCCCGAGCCTGGCCACCGTGAACTATCAGGGCTCGAGCGAAAACTATTCGATCAGCGTGTCTTATAACGCTGCCAACACGCCTTTCTGGGTGGCCGCCAACTTCCTGCCTATGCCTTCCACCACCATTGTCCGATCAGCGGCGGTCAAGCTCGGGGGCTATTGATGTATCTGAGGCGGTTGCCCGGAGCCTTCCGGCGCGACCGCCGCGCGGCCGTTTCGATCATCACAGGTATATCCCTGGTAGTGATCGTCGGGTTCGCGGGTGCTGCGGTGGATTTCGGCTCCATTTATATGCAGACGCGACAGTTGCAGGGCGTGGCGGATCTCGCGGCCATGGCCGCTGCCGGCGATCTTTCCCAGGCCCAGGCTGCGGCGGACGAGACGGTTTCCGCGAACAATCTGCCGCCATCGACAACCACCGTGGTGACCGGAAACTACGCGCCTAATCCGGGCATACCGGTCTCACAGCGGTTTACGGCCGGCGGCAACCCCATCAACGCCGTGAACGTAACGGTCGGGACCAATGCCGAGCTTTATTTCACACGCATGTTCCTGGGCCGCGAGTCGGTCGCCATATCGCGCACCGCGACGGCTACGACCGGTCAACTCGCGTCATTTTCGATCGGGACCCGCCTCGCCGGGCTCCAGGGCGGCGTCGCCAACGCGCTGCTCACTGGGCTGACCGGAAGTTCTGTCAATCTCTCGGTCGCCGATTATAACGCACTCGCCAGTGCGCAGGTCGATCTGTTCCAGTATTCCAGCGCTCTTGCCTCGCGCCTCAACCTGACCGGCGTGTCTTACAATCAGACGCTGGCGGCGCAGGCACAGACCAATACCGCCATTACCGCCATCGGCGATGTTCTGACTTCCCAGGGCAACAGTGCAGCGGCCTCGGCGATTTCGGAGATCGCGACTGCTGCAAACCAGCAGTCGATCACCGTAGGTCAACTCTTCAATCTCGGACCATACGGGAGTCAGGATTACGTTCAGGCCAATGGGCCTTCCGGCTTTTCCGTCAATGCGCTCGATCTCGCCAATGCGGTGCTTATGCTGGCGCAGGGTGGACATCAGGTGCAGCTCAATCTGGGCGGCACAGTGCCCGGGGTCGGGAGCATAACCGCATGGCTCGCCATAGGGCAGCGGCCATCCAGTTCGCCATGGCTGGCCGTTACCGATGAAAACACCGTCGTTATTTCAACCGCCCAGGCACGAATCTACGTCGACGCCCATGTCACGCCTGCCGGATTGCCAGGTGTGATCACGTCGATAGACCTGCCGCTCTATGTCGAACTCGCGTCGGCGCAGGCAAAGCTTTCGAGCCTGACCTGCGAGCCCACGGCGCCCGAATCGGTGACCCTTGCGGTATCGCCAAGCATCGGCCAGGCCGCGATCGGTACCGTGAATGTTTCCCAATTGAACAATTTTTCGCAGGAGCTTCAGGTCAGCAACGCCAACATGATCAATCTCCTGCTGCTTCTGCAGGTGAGCGGTCAGTCGGTGGTCAATGTCGGCGGTTCCGACTGGCAGAATGTGACGTTCGATTCCACTGACATCCAGGACGGCGTGGTGAAAACCGTTTCCACTCAGAATGCGCTCGATTCGATTCTGACGAGCCTGGTCGGCAACCTGTCGCTGAATGTTCAGATACTGGGTCTCGGTATCGGCATGAACCAGAGTCAGGTCAGTTCCGCCGTTATTTCTTCGCTGAACGGCGTTGCCAGCCCGCTCGACAGCGTTGTCGACGAACTGACGCATCTGACCGGCGTCGGACTCGGCGAAGCCGACGTCTGGGTCAACGGCGTGCGCTGCCAGAGCGTCGCTCTGGTGCAGTAAGCCCGGCCCCCGAAGAATTTACAACTCCAGTCCCTCGGCCTTAAGCGTTTCCCGGACCCTGGGGCGCGCCGCGATGCGATCGAACAGGGCCGCCAGTTTCGGATAGGCGCCGAGATCGAGCTTGTGCTTGCGCGCCCAGAACAACATCACAAACAGATATGCGTCTGCGATGGTGAAGTCTTCGCCGGTCAGGAATGTCTTGCCATCCAGCTCTTTTTCGACATAGCCGAAACGTTTCTGTATTTTCTCTGCCACTTCTTTCTTCACTGCGTCCGGCGCATTGCCGAAGAGCGGTCCGAAGGATTTGTGCAATTCGCTGCTGATGAAGGCGAGCCATTCCTGAAGCTTGTAACGGGCGATGGTGCCTTCGCGCGGCGCGAGCCCGCTTTCCGGCTTCTGATCGGCCAGATACTGCACGATCGCCGGCCCTTCCGTCAGAGTCACGCCGTCAAGTTTCAGCGCCGGCACATAACCTTTGGGATTGACCGCATAATAATCCTCGCCGCTTTCAGTCTTATGAGTCTTGAGATCGACTTTTTCGAGAGTGGCGGAAAGGCCGGCCTCCTGGATAACGATGTGGGGCGACAGCGAGCAGGCACCGGGCGTGTAGTAGAGTTTCATGCGGGTACTCCGGGAATTTCAATGGGCTTCACATAGGGAGAGAAGGGGCGAAGGCCAAGTCGGATATCACTTCAGCACGCCTGGGCGTAGGGGCGATGCTGATAGTATTTCGGGACCGAATCCAGCCGGATATGCAGCCAGCCCACACCGAGCCCCGAGGTGCTGATCCAGATGGGTGAGGCGGTGCGAAGCAGTTCCCGGTCGATCGCCTCGGCCAGAAACACGAACAGATCGTGGCGTTGCTGCGCAGGAGCTCCACGCAGGAAAGCAGCCAGATGGGTGTAGTGGGCCGCTTCTCCAGACGGGCGCGGCGCCAGAAGCAGCGCATCGCCGCCCAGATTTCGGAACGTTGCCACGGATCGCGTGACATCCCGGAATTTGCCGGAAAATGCGTCAGGGTCGGGGTGCATATCGGCCAGGGCGTCGCTGCGTACGACGACAAATTCATAGCTGCGCCCGATCATGTCGCGGCGGACCGGCGGCATTTCCCAGAAATAGGCTGGAAAGCGAATCGCGGCCAGCTCGCGGATGAAGAAGTCGCGAAACTCTTTATCCTGTCGCCAGGCAGCGATGATTTCCGCAAAGGAAACGGACGCACCGTTCCGCGACAGCGCCAATTTCTCGCTCTCGCCTTCACGGATGATCGCTCGCTCAAGGGTCCACATGGCGTTCGAGCAATGGGAGTGCAAAGCGCAAATGTCGAGTCGGCTTCGGCAAAGGGGATACCGCCGATTGCTTGCGCCGCGCAGTCGCACATGTGAGAAAAGGCGCGCCGCGTCAGCGGTGCGCAGGTAATGGAGCGTAGACCCACGGGGGAACGTCGGGGATTACGCGTATTCCGGGAGCCGCGACGCAGGACTGCCTGACCAGCGTTGCGACTTCCGGCTGCCGCCGTCGGAGCGATTTTTTTCGTAAATCCGTACTCACGGTCCGCCACTCGCAACGGCGACAGCCAATGCTATGTTAAATGCGAATGATAATGCAACTCGTTTGCAAATTTATCCGGCTTCATGACCGGGAGGAAGCACCACCCAGCAGGATCTCGCTGCGTAGTAGCGGAACCCCAGCCACCCGTCAGAGAGCGTCACGCAGATCGTATCCCCCGGTCGACGGCCGGCGTAGGCCGCATATGGCACCCGGACATCGTCGCCGGCCGGCCTGCCGTTCCAGGGTCCGAGCACGAGATGGTAGCTGGTCGACTTGCCGCGATTGGCATGCATCGCACGAATGGTGGTCTGAAAATGGTGGGGCGCAGAAGTATCAAATATCGAGTTCGCTTCGACGATCGCGCCCCAGGAATAGGCATAGTTCAGGACCAGCAGGATAGCGGCGATGAGGGGCCGCTTCGGCAAATCCCTGTCGCCGGCGAAAAGCGGGACGGCAAGCAGCGCTGCAGGCGCGAGCGACCAGACGAGGACAGGGCGCCAGTCGAGGAGATTGATGTCCAGCAGCGCCCGCAATGCGAGGGCGAGGGCAGGCATCACGAACAGCATTTGAATTCGCGGCCTCTGATCCCCGCGCCGGGGATCGGCAAGACCCAGCCTTTGCCGCAACAGCATTTCGATCGCCAGCGCGGCCAGGAAGGCCGTCATCGCACTTACGACTGCAAACTTATACGGCTCGGGCCAGAGCAGCAGCCATAGGCCGATGCCATATCCGATCGCGTCGAGGATGCGGGCGGAATATCTCCAGGCATCGGGGCTTCGTGCGCGAATGGGCAGCCCGTCGCCGACAACGCTGTTGTGCATGTTCGTCAAAATGATCCGGCGGATTTAGCCGGGAGCTTGGCATCGGGGCGTTAAATATCCCGAAATGCGGGACAGCAAATATTCCGCTGCTTGATTGCCTCGTCGCCGCTTTCTTCATGCGCGGAGCCGGCGATCTCAGCCCCGCAAGGAAAAACCGGGACAGCGTATGCCGCCCCGGTTTTGTTTCCTGGGTGATATGCAGGGCCGCGTTACGCGGCCGGTCCGTTTTTCAGCGCAACCTCATTCCATATGCGCGTTTGCGTATTTCAACAGCGTCTCCTGAATCGGTGCGGTGCGGGGATTATTTGCCTTATGTGCCCCTTTTTTGACGTGATATTTGCCGTTACCAACCGAGAATTCATACACGGACAGGGAGGACGCCGTGCCGTAACCGATAACGGTGCCGCCGTCCTTAAGCGGTGCCGACAAGACAAAACTCGAACCGAATGACGGATTTCCCTCTAACGCCGCGATCTCCGTTGGAACGAGAATAATATCTCCGATGCCCTTCACCTTGCTTCTCAGGCCGACAGTGACGAAGAAGGAATTTCCGCCGCTGCATGTGACCGACTGACGGCTGGCATAGAAAGCGCCGGTCCATCTGAGCAGCATCGCGCAATTATTGCCGCCCAACGTTATCGACACCTGGCCCGAATTTTTAGGCTCTTCTTGCGGCGCGGCGTAGCCGGTGGCCGTCGTGGAAAGGACCGCGGCGGCGGTCAAAAGCAGAAATTTGTTCATGATTTCCCCCTTGATTGGTTACTCTTAATCTACAACAGGCCGGACAGTCTGAACACTCATATTTGCTGTTATGGGCAGCCGGTTTTGTGCAGGTCCCCGGTAGTGGCCTCGTCACCCCGCATACGCTTTGGCGTATTCCCTCATCTTCTCGCGAATGGAAATGGCCCGCGGGTCTTTTCGCTTTGGCACCCTGTCTTTTAAGACGTGATACGTACCGCTTCCCGCCTCATATGCCGACAGGCTTCCTCCCATCTCGATGAACGTATAAGTGCCGCCGTCCTTGATCGGCGCTGAAAGGGCAAAGGTCGAATTATAGGAAGGAAGCCCTTCCACGCCGCCGGATATCATCGGACCCATTACCACTTCTCCAAGGCCCTTGATCTTGCCTTTCACGCTGAGGCCAAAAAGGGGCGGATAGTAACCTTCGCAGGCCAGGCTGCTCATGAATTCGCCGTAGAACCAGCCGGACCAGTTGATTACTACCGTCGTGCAGTAAGTGGGCCCAAAGCTTATGTGAGCCCGGCCCGACTTGCCCGATTGGTGTTGCGTTGCAGCATGACTTCCGGCCGTGGTGGAAAGAACTGCCGCCGAGATCAAAAGCAGGAACTTGTTCATGGCGATCCCCATATGTACACACAGAGACCGTATACCGATACGGCAAGTTGAAAAGCTTACTTTGATATTTGCCGGGAGGAACCTGCGGCGCTTGCCTCATCCTATGCGGCACAACGCGTGTGCATGTATTATGAGCCACAATAATTTGTAGTGCTGCCAGGGGCCGGCGCGATTGTTTCGGATATTGTCATCGATGCATGCGTCAGAGACCGAGGTCGCTTAAGCCCGGATGGTCGTCGGGACGCGGCCCCAGCGGCCAGAAGAACTTGCGCGCATTCCCCGCAAGCGGGGCGTCGTTGATGCTGGCGATGCGGCGCCGCATCAGGCCACGTTCGTCGAACTCCCAGTTCTCGTTACCGTAGGAGCGGAACCAGTTTCCGCTGTCGTCGTGCCACTCATAGGCGAAACGCACCGCGATGCGGTCGTCGCGGAACGTCCAAAGCTCCTTGATCAGCCGGTAATCGAGTTCGCGCGCCCATTTGCGCGTCAGGAAGGCTGCGATCGCCGGGCGCCCCGTGATGAATTCGGCGCGATTGCGCCATTGGCTGTTCTGCGTATAGGCCAGCGCTACCTTTGCCGGGTCGCGGGCGTTCCAGGCATCCTCCGCCAGCCGCACCTTCCGCGCCGCATCTTCGGTGCGGACATAAGGCGGCAGAGGCGAGCGTACGGCATCTGTCATCATGATTGTTGTTAGACGATCTGCATCGCTGTGCCAAATCGTCCGAACAATACCATACAGTGCGGTAATGGAGGAACTGTCGCCAAATATACGAAGTGCAGATCACCGTCTCGTTCTGCTGGTCGAGATACATGTTCTCGTGATTGGATTTGTCGAGGTGCAGCCCGTCGAAGACGATGAAGGCTTGCGGCTTGTTGGTCGTGCCGGAAACCGCAACGTCGATATCGTTGCTGAAGGCGATGGCCCCGAAATATTCCGCGCCCCCGGTCGACACCAGGTTGATGCCGATCCGGCAGCCGGTGACGGTCAGGCCGTAAAAGCGGTAGGGATTGCCCTTGTTCTCGATATCCACGCAATTGCCGCCCGATGCGCCGGCATAGACATTATACCCCCGGAACTCGCCGTTAAAGCCGAGCGCCGAAAGCGCATTGCCGGGTGGAAGCGAGTAATCATGGTGTGCGCACGAAACCGTGCTCTTGGCTATCGATATCCGCGTACAAACCCGTGATCGCGCCGCTTTTGTTGATAGCTTCTGGCAAGGTTGCGGTAGATCTTTTTGGATCAAACATTTTGTAGGTTCCGTTTGCTGCTCTAACGAACCCATGTTGACCAGTATCGTCGACGTACGAACCGGTGACGACGCCTCCCTTATTGATCCCAAGTGCAAAAGTTTCTTTTGATTCTGGAGGATCAACAGTTGTGAATGTACCTTCGGCGCTACGAAGATAGCCATGGTTCGCATCGTCTTCCAAAAACTCGCCAGCGATTACGCCTTCATCGTCAATGTTATTGGCGTCTGTGCTAGCTGAACCTGGCGGGTCAAAGCTTGTGATTGTCCCATCAACTGCTCGAACGAAACCATGCCAAACACTGTTCTCTTCGTAGGATCCTGTAACTTCACCTGAATTATTAATCTTAAGCGGAACTGTATATGTAGATCCCTTAGGATCGAAAGTCGCTATTGTACCGTCAGCTGTGCGTATGAAGCCGTGCTCTTCGTTATTATCTTTATCCAAGTACGCCCCCACAATGGTACCTTTGTTGTTGATACCCTCTCCCACTGTGCCGGACGATTCGGGGACGTCAAAAGTTGTGACCTTTCCACGCAAAGTACACAAGAAACCATGAGAAATGCACGATCTGTCGGCGTAATTTCCGGTAACAACGCCTTTGCGGTTAATATCTTTTGCAACGGTACCACACCCTCCCCCCTTGATGTTAATAACAGTAATGCTTCCACTCGGCGACCGGAGAAATGAATGATAATTATCACTTCCGTCAAGATAAAATCCGGTTATCCATCCGTGATCATTGATTGCCTCCGGCGACGTCGAAACAGAGCCCGGAGGATCGAAACTGATCATTTTTGCTTCCGTCGAATAGGCTAATCCTACACTGAATAACACAACGTAAGATGCAAGCATCGAATTCCACGCGGAGCTGATTTTCTTGTATCTCATTGGCAAGCAGACACATCGGCACCAATGTTATCGGCCACCAAAGTTTAAGTAGTTAAATCTCCGGCAAGCGCCATGAGTTTTACCTTGCCAGTGTGCGAGCCGCTACACTCGACGCGTAACTTTAACCCGCCTTTTCCCGGCGCTGCAACGGTATCCGTACTCGCACTCATGCCCACTTCATTCGCATTCAGCTGCAACTGCGTCCCCACCGACGGGCCGCCGTAGTAGATCGGGCCGGCGATCTGGCTCGGCAGGTTGCTGGAGATGGAGCCGCTTTTGATATTGAGCATGCCGTCGCCCAGCGCCACGGTGCAGGCGCAATTGTTGCCGTAATCGTTCGGAAGGAAGTTGACGTCCTTATAGCCCGTGGTGCTGTCGGGCCTGATGAAGCCCTGGTTGAGCCGCAGGATCGCCTGGGTGGTGCTGTCGGCGGCAACGGCGTCCGGACCCACCACGAC
>DATASL010000009.1:0-45593 GCA_036269235.1 Rhizomicrobium sp. | reverse complement strand
AATTCCGAACAACGCTAGCCCCCTTCGTATTACCGCGGCTGCTGGCACGAAGTTAGCCGGAGCTTCTTCTACGGGTACCGTCATTATCGTCCCCGTCGAAAGAGTTTTACAACCCGAAGGCCTTCATCACTCACGCGGCATGGCTGGATCAGGGTTTCCCCCATTGTCCAAGATTCCCTACTGCTGCCTCCCGTAGGAGTCTGGGCCGTGTCTCAGTCCCAGTGTGGCTGGTCGTTCTCTCAAACCAGCTACCGATCGGTGCCTTGGTGAGCCATTACCTCACCAACTAGCTAATCGGACGCGGGCTAATCCCAAGGCGATAAATCTTTGCCATTGCTGGATCATACGGTATTAGCTCAAGTTTCCCTGAGTTGTCCCGTACCTCGGGGCATATTCCCACGTGTTACTCACCCGTCCGCCGCTCCCATTGCTGGGCGCTCGACTTGCATGTATTAGGCCTGCCGCCAGCGTTCGTTCTGAGCCAGGATCAAACTCTCATGTTTTGATCCTGAGCACTCGCGAGCGCTCGTCGTTGTTCGCAATCATAACATGACGGAGTTGAATGAACCTCGGGCCCATGGAGAACCCGGAATTCATCCACATTCATGTCTGTTTTTGCTGAAGAACGCGAGCGTTCGGAATGCTCGATTCGTTTGCCCGTGGTTTCCCACGAGCCGCGACCGAGCCGCCGCCCACGTTCCCCTTCCTCGAATCACAATGTCAAAGAGCCGCCTTTTGGCACGAACTTTCATTATGCCAGAGAAGCGGCGCCGCCCGCAAGATCGTTCCCGCGGGCGGCGCGGACCGGGTATATAGGGGGGTGCTTCCGGCGTGTCAAACGGTAAAGCCCATCTTGTTGCAGATTTTTTGCAGCGCATGGAAATGGCGGAATTCCGGGCTTCCTGGCCAACCAGAGGCGCACAATAGCTGGGGTCGACCGTACAATACGTTGAGCGCCGCCAAGACGCCGCACCTCACCGCCTTCGCAAGTGCAATATCGAGAGCGCGAGGCAAGACAGCCGGCGGGCAGTTTGCGCCCATACGTAAATCTGCTAGAAGTGACCAATGAATTGGTCAGAAAGCTTGGTCATGGGTACGGTGAATCTGGCGGATGCCAAGGCGCATCTCAGTGAATTGGTCGAGCGCGCGGCAGCCGGAGACACGGTTTGTATCCTGCGACGGGGCAAGCCCGTGGCGCAGCTCATGGCGGTCGGCTCGCCGCGCAAGCCCGTGGATCTCAATGCGCTGCGCGCCTTGACCGAAGCAATGCCGCGCCAGGAAGAACCCGCGGCCGGGTTTGTGCGCCGGATGCGCGATGAGGCGCGCTATTGACGCTCTATCTCGATACTTCGGTTCTGGTCGCGGCGCTGACCAATGAGCGCGAAACGGCGCGCGTGCAGAACTGGCTCGGGGGGCAGGCACCAGGCGAACTTGCGGTGAGCGAATGGGTGGCGACCGAATTTTCCGCGGCGCTATCCATCAAGCTTCGTA
The DNA here is from genome assembly GCA_036269235.1 of Rhizomicrobium sp. GTDB lineage: Bacteria > Pseudomonadota > Alphaproteobacteria > Micropepsales > Micropepsaceae > Rhizomicrobium. The sequence continues at coordinate 44,102 of DATASL010000009.1, read as the reverse complement.
TGGACCATATCGAAGTCACGCACCGCGCCGATGCCCTTGCCATGTTTGTGCATCTGCGCGCGGAGAATTTCGGGACGCTGCCAATCACGTCCGTGGAATTCCGGACGGCCGCCGCCTATGCCGACCAATATGCGCTCGGCCTTCGCGCCGGTGACGCGCTGCACCTCGCCATCTGCGCAAGCCACGGCGCCACCCTCTGCACACTGGACCAGCGGCTGAGCGAGGCGGGACCAAACCTCGGCGTGAAGACGGTGCTTTTGTGATGTCGGGTGGAACAAGTCGAAAGTTACTTATACCCACCCGTCAGCGGATCGTCTACAAATTCGCATTCGACATAAAGGCAGGCGTATCGTTCGAGCAGTCGGCGGATGGCAAAGCCTGGAAAACGATCGCAGCGGGTACCGGCTAAAAGACCGGACCCTCAGCCAGGCTTTCAATTGCGCAGTATTGGCGGGCGGACGAAGGTCGATTGGAGTCCGGTTCATCCTTGTATTGCCGCTGCCTGGCGGCAGATGGTTCATTTGAACCATTACCTGCCAACTCGCATCCATTATGTTGATGAATCCCGGAAAGGTTCGGCAACTACTTGCGCATCATCCTCATAGATGAGGTACCCGGGCCGCTTAGATTTTACAATTTCACACCGAACCTCGTAGCGATCGAGCAATTGGACAAACTCTTCGATTTTTTCCAGATGCGTCGCGGCTGACGGCTTGAACCGTGCAATTCCTGTGGTGGCGCGCCGGTAGTATCCCTTTGAGGTGGTTCGATTGAACCACGTTGGGATCGGGAGGTTCTGTTTGAACCATTCAAGCAGTTCGGTCAGATAATCCTCGTCTGCTGAAGTTAGGTGTCCACTCCGTTTCAGATCATACGCTGCGGCAAAGTTGCCCTCCCGAGCTCGCGAGCCGGCAATTGGTTTTTGCGTGACAAAGCGGATAAACATCAGGGAAATGTGCGCACTTCGATCAAGGATTGGTTGTTCTAACCGGCGTGACCAAGGATATCAGATCAGGCGCCCATCAGAATCATGGCAACACCAGTTACTCAATTGACCGCAACGAAATTGCACCGGGGCAGAAGTGTCATTCCCTACCTCGTCATCTCCCCGACAAGCGCGGTGTCTATGAACTGGACCACCGATGCCACTTTGCCTTTCTTGATCGTCCACAGGTCGCAGAACTCGGTGACGGCGGATTTGCCGGTGGGTTTGAACGTCACCTTGGCGCGCCAATGGACCGCGGCGGTGTCGCCATCCGTCATGATCGAGAGCATTTTCTGGTTGGCGAAGGCGAATTGGGCGAGCGCGGCAAACTGCTTGCGCAGGGCGGCGCGACCGCGCGTCGTTCCGGCTATGAAGCAATGCTCCGGGGAGCCGGCGAGACGCAGGCTGGCTTTCGACGCGCACATCTGCGCCATCGCCTCGAAATCGCCGCGCTTGCGCGCCGCGTAGATATCGCGCACGAGCTTTTCCATTGCTTTCCTGCCGGCCATTCCCGCTCTCCCCGAAAGTAACCTGTGCGCGGCAGAGTAGCAAAGTCGCGGCATGAAATCGACCTGCCGGCTACGTATAATTTCTGCCATCATTCCAGGGCCGGTTATACAATTCGGCCGGGGACTGCGGGATGTTATCGGGGCGCAGAGGACGCGCCGGCCTTGGGAGGCAATATGCAGGGCACAGCTCAACCAACCGGCGATTTCAGGCATCAGCGGAAGGCCGGCATGCTCTGCATCGCCCTGGCGCTTCCGGTCGCGCTGGCGCTCTGGCTTGCGGTGGATCGGCTGCTGCCGCCTCTGGCGGGAATGGAGACGCTCGGCGCCCGCCTGCTGCTGGCGCTGAAATGCGTCTGCGTGGCGGTTCTCTTCACTCTGGTGACCGGGGTCGAAGCGGTTGCGCATGAGCGGCTCGCATCGCCCGCCTTCGATCCGCTTGCCGGCTACGAAACGCGGCGCTTGCGGGTGAACAAACAATATCTGCAGAATACGCTGGAGCAGATCGTCGTCTTTGCGGCGGGACTGGCCGGACTTGCGGCCAGTTGCAGCGGAGGGGCCGGCATGCGGGCGGTGGTCGCGACCGCGGTCGTCTGGATCGTGGCGCGCTTCGCGTTCTGGATCGGCTATCACCAAAGAGCCGCGATGCGCGGGCTGGGCGCGCCGGGCATGGCGATGAGCATGATCGTCCTGCTCTATGTGGCGGGACGCTTCGGCTATGAAATCGGCGGTGTGGCAGGCGCGGCGGCGCCTGTCATTCTGTTCCTCGCCATCGAGGCCGTTTTGTTCCGGACCACGTCGCGTGCGGAGCCGGCTTTGCAGTCTCCGGAAATCCCGCAACCGGACTGACGGAGCGCGGCCGGCCCAGGACCTTGAGGAGCCTGCCTGCCGGGTCGCCGCCTTCACGGGGATGACTATCGCAGAGTGCGGGTAATCAGGGCGGGCCGCTTCCGTTCACAATGCGGTTGAGGCAGAGGAAAGCGGGGCCGATTGTTTTTTGAACGCCGCAGGGATCGACGGTCTGCATTTCGCGGCGTTCCGCGTCGGCGCCGGTCATGTGCCAATCCTTGTCGGCGTCGGCATAACCCGGCCGGTTCTCCAGATCGAAGCCGTTCACCAGCCCGTTCGCCACGCAGGTGACCGTCGCGAGCGACATCCCGCTCCAGCATGGCATGAGCAGGGGCGCATTCCGGCGGTCGCGGTCGCGCTGCCAGATATCCGCGTTCTGTGCGCGCTCGGGCGCTACGAGAAAATCGAAGGCGTGATCGCGCGTGAGCGTCAGGCATTGCGCGTCCCCGATCTTCGCCGGAGCTTTCGCGCTTTTCGGCCAGCATCTGAATAAATCCCCACCCGTGCTCTGCACCACGGAGGCGATGTCACCTGCGTACAAGTCGGCGAGATTGGAGGCTGCGGCGGCGGGGCGAGGCCCTTGGATGTCCGGCACGGCCAGCCGCGGCATGCCGCTTTCGGCGCTTTCGAGCGGCGGCAGCAGATCGCCCTGAAATGCCGGCTTCACCGGAACCGGCTTCAGCAGCAGAATGACTTCATGCCCGGGCGTGAAGACGTTCAAAGCGCTCCAGTTCACATGCAGCAACGCGATCAGGAGCCCGGCATGCAACAGGATCACCGGGCCGAACGCCACCAGCCGCCGGTAAATCGCCTGGCGGTCGGGTACCAAGGGAACGTGTTCCCGCATTACTCCATCGCAACTAAACGCAGCGTCGGTCGAAAGGCCGGCAGGGCTCCGCAGCAGCGCGCTACCTGTTGATCTCTATCGGCAGCACCCAGGCATTGGCACCGACCGCGAGGAACGTGGCGAGAATGCCGATGGCGACGAGATAGAGGCCGCCGCCGTCGCCCCTCCACAACGTGACGAGGCCGCCGAGCGCAATGCTCATCATAGCGATCCGGTTGAGCCACGCCATCTGCCCCGAGCGGCGGCGATATTCCGGATCGACAGCCTGGTGATAGGCGCGCTGTACGGGAACGAGCATCAGCAGGGTCCCGCCTGCGATCAGCAGGATCTCCGCACCGATGTGTCGCGCGGGCTGGCCCGGCATCAGCGGAATGGAGGCGACGACCAGGACCAGGAACAGCATCGCCAATGCTTCGATACCGCGGTCGGCTATGCGTCCCAGCTCAAGGATGCGCGCCTGGTTCACCGACACCGCGACAAACAAAAGCCCGGCCAGCGCCGCTGCCGCGCTCAACTCGCCGAGAAAGAAATTGCTCCAGCCTTCCAAATGCCGACCCGCCGAAGGTTTGCCGACAGGTAGCACAGTTCGGCGTACGCCGGCCGGCGCATATTCGCGCGTACGATTGCTGCGTGCTACGGTCCGCGGTCCAATCTCGGGGAACTTCGCATGACCAATGCGCGCAGGGTGCAGATCGTCATTGGCCTGTTGCTGGCGCTGGCCGTGCCGTTTTGTCACCTGGGCGATCTTGGCGGCAAGCTGATCGGGCCGGACAATCCCATCGCGGGAGAATTCCTCTGGTGGATATTGCTCGCCGCAATCCTGCTTTATGTGGTCGTGGTCGAACGCCGGCCGCTTTCCTCGCTCGGTTATCGCAGGCCGGGCACCGCCGACATTCTGCTCGGCATCGGCGCCGCCATCGTGATGTTCCTCGGCACCGGCATCATTTTCCAGCTGGTGCTGCCGGCGCTGCATCTCAGCCTGAAGCATAACATCGCCGCCATGGCGGCGGCGCCGCTCTGGCTTCGCATCCTCTCGGTCACGCGCGCGGCCTTTGTCGAAGAGACGGCGTTTCGCGGTTACGGTTTCGAGCGGCTGACGGAGCTCGGCGGCAGCATGTGGCTCGCCGCGCTTGTCACTTTCGTGCTGTTCACCCTCGCGCATCTTTCCGGCGGCGGATGGGGCCAGGTGATCATCGCCGCCTGGGGCGGTTTGATACTGACGCTGCTCTATGTCTGGCGGCGGAATCTCTGGTCAACCATCATCGCCCATTGGCTGACCGACGGAGCCGCCTTCATCCTGCTGCCGGTTCTGCTGGCCAGGCACCATTGATGGAAGAAATTACTTCATGCGGAGAGCGACGGGGCTGAAACAAATCAGCCTCACTTCGGCCACGCGGCGACGAGGTTGGCGGCGTCGACGCTGCCGAGGCCGGTGGCGAAATCCCAGCCATTGGCGGCGTTGAAGGCCGGCTTGTATTTCTTCGTCGAGGTCGACAGCACGCCCAGGTTGCCCGAGGGCAAATAACAATCCGGCGTGCCGGACGAGCAGGGAACGTCCATATCGCCCGTGGTCACGTCGCGGAAAACGCAGCTCTTGCCGATCTTCCTGCCGCGGGTGGCATGGCAGGACGGATCGCCGTTCGTTCCAAGCTCGGCGTTCGCCAGCGAATACAGCACGGGATCGGGATTGCCCTGCGCCGACTTGGCCGACTGGTTCACCAGCGCCTGGATCCCGGCCATGACAGGCGAAGCAAACGAGGTGCCGTAGCCATAGATCCAGCCATTGGGGAATTTCGAGCAGGGATCGCCGAAATCATGCGCGGGGTCGGAGAAACAAACAACATAGGCATGTCCCCAGACCGGGCCGGCGGAGAACAGCGAAACGTCGGGTATGTCGCGCACCTTGTCGGCCGGGTTGCCGAGCACGGTCTGCCAGGATGGCTTGGGATAGCCCTTGCAGCCTTTCAGCGCGCAGCTGCTGGGTCCGCCGCTGCCGGCATAGGTGGTGATGAAAGGCGCGCCCTTGCTGTTGTTGCAGAAGCCGCCGGTGCCGTAAGTCACTTTCGAGCCGGTGACGTATTTCGCCATCAGCTGGCTGGCGCAGGAGCTGTTCCAGGGAATTTCCGGCACGTAGGACAGCGCCGAGCCGTAATCGTCGCTGTTGGTGTTCGACCAGTACACGGCGTTCTTCTTCATGGCGGTATCGCCGAAATCGGTGCCGCCGACGGCGACATTGTAAGGCGTGGTGGCGAGCCCGTTGACGGCGATGCCATGCGCGGCTTCCGCCTTGCCGTAGTCGCAGGCAGCCGCGCCCTCGTCACCCGATGAAACAAACACCGAAACGCCCTCGGCCGCAGCCTGCTGCCAGGCATCGTAATAGGCCTTGTCGTTCGCTTTGCCCGCATCAGCCTCGCACCAGATATAGCTGACGCTCATGACCGGCGGCGGCGATGTTTCATTGAGGAGGTTTTCGACCGCGATGGTCAGCCCCCAGGTGGTCTTGGTGCTGGCGCAGCTTGCCACTTCGATGGCGGCATCCGGGGCGGCAGAGCTGGAATACTCCGCGTCGAGGATCGCCTCGAAATCGTCGCCATTCGTACCCGGATCGGCACAATTGCCCGGCTGCACCTGCGTGACGGAACCCTTGGTATAACCGGAGAGCCCGAACAGCGAGCGGAACATCGTCCAATCGTCGCTGCTGTAGATGTCGGAATCCTCGAGCACCGCGATGGTCTGGCCCGCGCCGGTGTTTTTCTTTTTGAACAGCGGATTGAAATCATAGATCGTGGCGAGATCGGGCGGCGTGACGAAGTAACAATTCGGAACCAGGTCGGCCGAGCCGAGGCCGCAATTGTCGACCGTCCAGGCCGGGCCGCCATGCGCGGCGCCATGGCCGTGGAAATCGTTCAGCGAAACGATGCCCTCGACGACCGGCGCAAGCGCGGAAGGGATGCGCGGATCGCTGACATTGGCGAGGTGAGAGTGGCCCTGGACGGCGAGCGCGTGAATCGCCGTATGGAACGTCTCGCGCACCTGCCCGGCACTGCCCGAGAAATCGATCACCAGACGCGAGGGATAGACGGTGTTGACGGTGAAGCCATGCGCGGTGAGCCAGCCGGTTACAGCGGCGACATCCTTCGGCGCGGGGCCGAAGCGCTCGCCGATCTCCTGCGCGCTCAGCCAGTGGTGATAGTCGGGCGAGGTGCGGTCGGTGAGTTCGGCCACCGCGCGTTCGAACGCCGCTTCGCGCGCGGCCGGCCGCTTGAGCACCAGCATCATATGCGGCAACGCCAGGCTGTCGGCAACCGGCCCGCGATCATTCGCCGGATCGCGCGCTTCAGACCGCGTATTGCCGGCCAGGGTGACGAGGTGCGTTTCGTCCGGCCGCGCGATTGCCGCGACCGCCGCTGAAACAATCAACCCGCACGAGAAAACAACAGCCGCCACGCCCGATAAACGCCGCATCGCATCCCCCTGCCTATTTCACTCGTCCGCCACTCTAGGCCCGCCATTGTTGCGGAACAAGCAGCCGGCATGGCCAAAACGTCATGGCCCGCGAAGGCGAGCCATGACCGGATTGTGCTGCCCGTATCTGCTCCTCAGATGCTCGCTTTCAGTCCTGCGAAAAAGCCGCGGCCGGGTCGCAGGAAACCGACCGGTTCCTGGTAGTTGGCGTCGAAGAGATTTGTCACCCGGCCATAGACCGAGAACATGGCGTTGATCTTGTAGTTCGCGGAAATATCCGCCGTCATGTAGCCGGGCGCCTTCACGTAGGTAAAGAAGGCGCGGTCGCCATCGATCCACGAACTGACGGCGAGAAGATCGGCATCGAAAGAAAGTGAATCCGTCGCCTGCCACTCGGCGTTGAGTGTTCCCTTGTTCTTGGGCCGCCGCAACAGCAGGTTCTGATCCAGGTCATTCTCCGTAAAGGTGTAGTCCGCGCGCAGATTGAGCGTCGGCAATATCTGCCAGGCCGCGAAGGCCTCCACACCGTCCGTCTCCGCCTTTCCGACATTCACGTACGTCGTGAACGTAGCGTTGATCAGGTCGCTGATGTTATTGTGGTAGTATGTGGCACCGAGCCGTACAGCTTCGCCGAACAGAGGCTGCTCGAATCCCAGATCATAACCGAGACTGGATTCCGGCCGCAGATTCGGATTGGCGTAAAAGCCGAAGGACGGAAAGTTCTGGAACATCTCGCTGAGGGTCGGCGCCTTGAAACCGGTTCCGACGCTGCCTTCGAGTTTTGTGCCGGTGTCGGCAATCAGATAGGCGGGCGCAATGCGCCAGGTGGCCTTGCCGCCGAAATTCGAATTGTCGTCGAAGCGCAGAGCCGCCGTGTTGTAGAAATTGCCGAGCGTCGATTCGAGTTCGGCATAGCCGGAATCGATGTCGAGGCCGGCGGAGATCGGCGCGCGGATGCCGTCATGCTCATGCTCGGCGCCAAGAACGAGTATTTCATCCCCGGAGAATTTCAGATTGCCCTGCCAGTCCACCTTGGTGCGATCGCCCAGATAATAGGCGGTGGGATCGTCGGGGCTGGCCTGCGTGGAATCGATGCTGTGATAGGCGATACCGAGTGTCTGCTCGAAGAATCCATCCGCCAGCACAAGATGAGCCGTGCCGCGTGTATCATATTGCAATATGCCCTGATGGCTCTGCGTTGCATCGGGGAAGCCGGTCAAGTAATTCTCACCGGTCGTATCGAGTTGGGAATTTGTGTAACGGGCCACAAGGCCAAGATCGAAATTGTCGGTGAGGTCGTAGCCGAGCTTCGTCGACGCGCTCACATTGTTGTAGGAATCGTCGAGGCGCTTTTCGCCCGGCGCGAGCAGATCGAGCGGCGTCACCGGCGTGGCGCCCGACGAAAAATGCTCGACCGTGCCGGTGTAATGAAAGCCATCATCCGAGCCGCCGACCGTGCCGGACTGGTTGAATGTATCGAACGAGCCGCCTTCGATATCACCCGTGGCCTGCAGCGGGCCCGCGCCGCTCTTCGTAATGATGTTGATCACGCCGCCGATCGCATCCGGGCCGTAAAGACCGCTCTGCGGCCCGCGCAGGATTTCGACGCGGTCGATATCCTGGGTCAGGAACTGGCCGAAATCGAACGTACCTGTCGGGCTGCTCGGATCGCTGACATCTATGCCGTCGACCAGAACTTTCACATGATTGGAATCGGTACCGCGCATGAACACGGAGGTCTGCCCGCCGGGGCCGCCCGACTGCAGCACGTTCAAACCCGGTACATCGGCCAGCACATCGGGCAGAGTCTGCTGCTGTTTGGCGGCGATGTCCGCGGCCGTGATGACGGTGATGCTGCTGGCGACTTTCGCCTGCGGCGTCGGTAGCCGCGTAGCGGTGACGACCACCGTTTCCGGCGTTTCGCTGTTCTGGGCGCTGGCTGCGCCTGCCGCTGCGAGGGCGATCAGGCTGACGGAAGCAATGAGAAAACGACGCATGATGTTCTCCTGGTTGGGACCCAGGAGCCGGCATGCGGAACTGTCCGGTATCAGCGATATAATTTGTTAAACCGGGCTCCGCGACGACGACTCCAACATGTCGTCGCGACGGTTTCCCCCGCAGCTCCCGGCGCACCCCGACCGGAAACAGGACGACCGCGTAAGGCAGGTCTCCTGGCTTCCGGGTCATAGCTCCCATCTACCTTCCCGGGAATTCGCCCAGTGGCATCTCGATGGTCGCTCTCCGGTTACAGTTGCGGGGGCAGCCGCGGTTTTCGACCGCGTTCCCTTTCACATCCCAACGGGAACCTTGCGCGTGCCCGGAATATAGCAAATGGTGAATTCTGGTCAACTGAAGAAGTCTGTCTTTCTGAGCGTCAGATCAAGGGGCGTTGCGCGGATCGCACGGCCGCCAGTTGCACGAATGCCGCATATCCACATTGATGGGCAGGCCGCAATCAGACGAAATTTTTCTCTCGGCGACTCTCATAACAGGTAAGACCGCTCTCATTTCGGCTTCTGGAATTGTTTTGTTCATGGACAGCATGGTGTTCGAGACATAAAAATTGCCGTCCCCGTAATCCTCGATCATAAACGTAGGGTGACTTTCCACTCCTGATACTTTGTAGTAAAAATATCGGATTATGCTTCCGTGATGCGGCCCCCTGCCGAGAACCAACCAATTTTCGTTTTTCCTAGGTTGGAATCGGACTTCCGTCACGCCAGGCGTATTCTGAAGCGCGAGGGCGATGCAACTATTGTCCGCGTCGTTTGAGACGACCTTTCCAGAATCGATCCCATAGAGTGTATCGCATCCGGATAACCCGAGAAGAACTGTGACTAAGCCCAAAAAGCTTTTATGCCTTTGCATCGTGCAATCCTGGTTGCCGCTTGGTCGCCATGCTATGTATCATGGCGTCCATTTCAGCGCGAGATTGTAGGAGACGCTGTCGGCTTCATGCGCATTCACGACACCCGTGTTGATGGAACTAACGAGGTGCCATTGGTCGCTGAAATCGTAGAGCGCGGCGAAACCGACTGCCGTGCTCGCAGTTAAATTATCGGAGCCGCGTGTCTGGCCGAAAACCTCGCCACCCAAAGCGAAATTTCTCGTTATCTGTCGCTGCAGCGCCCAGCCGTAAATTTCGAAATTCCGGTTGCCTGCGCCCGGATTGTTGACGAACCCACCGCCGCCAAAACTCGTCCATTCGCCGAATGATTTCTGCAGCCAGATGGGCAACAGCTCCGTAACATAATCTGAATGTGCCGCGCTTCCCACGGGAATGGATATTTGCGGAAAAACGGCCGCCTGCGGCCGCCAGCCATTTTGGTCCTCGTCGATGAAGCGATATTTGACGCCGCCACCGAGAGGCGCCCAGACGATACCCATTCCGCCCGGTCCGGGATTGGGATTGAGCGGCACGGACCAGGTTAGTTGTGTGTCTGCAAAGGCACCGTAATTAATCTCGATGCCGGCACCCGGGGTGTCGAATGCGCCATCCGCGCGCGTGCCCTGCACATAAAGATAGTTCTCGAAATGGCCGGTATCGGTCGGCTCGGGATCGTCCGTGACATAGGGCGGCCCGGCCAGCGCTGTGCTACAAAACAGCGACAGGAGGCTGATCGATACAACACAGCCCGCGGCGCGGAAGCATCCCTGACTCATGCCAGACTTTTAGCGGAAGGGATTGTTCCGTCCAGTCGCGCCTATTGCGGTTTTTCAACACGCGGGCTGGATCTGAGCAGCGCACAGATCAATTCGGCCACGCGCATGCCGGGGCCGCTGGCACCGACGCTTTGCCGGTCCACGCGCGCGCCTTCGAACAGAAGAAAGATTTCATCGGCCAGCCGCTCGGGATCGCGGAATCCGGCGCTGCGGCAGAGCGCGGCAATCCGCTCGTGTTTCTGCGTCTTGTAGGCCTCGATGACCGCACGCGCCGGATGACCTTTCTCGGGAATTTCCACCGCTGCATTGGCGAGCGCGCAACCACGGTTCTTACAATCCGTCACCATCCTGCCGATACGCTCGACCCAGGCGCGCAATTGTCCCATCGGGTCGCCGGGATGAGCGCGTTCGAATTCTTCCCAGATCGTGTCGTTCTCCTTGGCGAGCAGCCGCAAATATTCCGCCACCAGCAGGTCCTTCGATTCGAAGTGCCGGTAAAAGGTCATTTTGTTGGTCTGCGCGGCGGTGGCGATGTCGTCCACGCTCACGGCCCGGATACCCCGCGAATAGAACAGATCGCAGGCCGCCGTGAGGATGCGCTCACGCGGCGGGGGCATATTGGCGGCCGGCAATTTGGCCTGTGCATTCACTCTTGACACGGTACTGACCAGTCAGTATCTAGGTTCATGTTACTGACCGGTAACACACTTTATCGGCAGAGTCCAGAGAACCGGTCGCTGAGGGAGTCCATAGCATGAAAAGCCTTCTCTTTGTGACCTCGAGTTTTTCGGGCCCCGAGTCGAAATCCGCGCGGATGGGCGAGGCGTTCATCAAAGCCTGGCAGACCGGTCATGAACCGGCGAATGTGGTGAGACGCGATCTGGGAACCGGAACCGTCCCGCATCTGACCGGCGAATACCTCAAAGCATGGAACACGGCACCGGAGGAGCGCTCTGCCCGCGAACAGGCACTGGCACAGGAGAGCAATCCGCTGATCGAGGAAGTGGAAGCCGCCGACATCATCGTCATCGCCGTACCGATGTACAATTTTGCCATCCCTTCGACTCTGAAAGCATGGATCGACCATACCACCCGTGCCGGCCGCACTTTCCACTACAGCGCGGAAGGCAGGCCCGAGGGTCTGCTTAAGAACAAGCAGGTCTTCGTGATCCTCGCCCGTGGCGGAATCTATACCGGCGAAAGCCCTGTCCGCGCGATGGATTTCCAGGAGCCTTATTTGCGCGCCATTCTGGGTTTCAATGGACTGACGGATGTAACTTTCGTGCATGTCGAGGGTCAGTTGATGGGACCCGATGCTGCGGAAGCCGGCGTCGTTCGCGCACGCAAGGTGGTGAACGAAGTCGTTTCTCACGTTCAAGCGGCTGCCTAAGCAGAGCGAGATGGTTCTTCCGGATCGCAACGAGGAATAAAAAAACATGCATGCAATTGCCTTCTTCGTGCCGCGCATTGCCGCATCGTTCATGGGTATTGCGGGATTCGTCCAGCTCGTAAACCCGCCGGCGCTGCGCCGCCTGCTTGCGGAGTGGGGTTACGGGCGCGGCTTCAACTGGGTCAGTGGCGGCTTTACCCTCGCCGCGGCCGCCTTCCTCGCCGTGCCGCAGTTGCGGATATGGGGCGTCGTGCTTGCGGCTTTTCTGTTGCTCGGAACGACGATCCTGCTTTTCGACCGCCGCAAATATTTATTCGCGCTACCCGGCATTGTGCTTCTCGGCGCGCTTCCGCTCACGTTTGTCGCATCATAGATCAATCGGAAAGGCAGACTTCCATGAATGCTGCGCTTCCAACAAAGCCGGAAACGACGACGCAATCGGACCCGGACGCCGGATTTTCCGCCGAACTTCCGGGTCTGATGCCGCGCTTGCGGCAATGGGCGAAGCGACTCTACCGCGATGACGAATCCGCGGCGGATCTCGTGCAGGAAACGCTCGCGAAAGCCTGGCAGTCGCGCCGGAGCTTTGTGCGCGGCACCAATCTGGAAGCCTGGCTCGTCACGATCATGCGCAACCAGTTCCGGTCTGAATTTCGCCGCGCCTGGCGAAAGGCAGCCTGGAACCAGGAAGCCGCCGAACAGATTCCCGGCGCGCGTGATGAACAGATCTGGAATGCAGAACTTGCAGATGTGACGCGCGCGCTCGGTTCGCTCTCCAAACGGCAGCGCGAGGCGTTGATACTGACCGATATCGGCGGCTTCTCGAGCGAAGAGGCCGCTGCCCTTTCGCATTGCCGGCCGACGGCCATCAAGAGCCGGGCTTCACGCGCGCGGCATTCGCTTGCGGCGATGCTGAAGGGCGAAGAGCCAATTTCGCATCATGCGCGCCCGGCGCCAGGCCGAGCTGCAGATGAAATAATCTCACAGCTCGAATTCCTGACGGCCGGCGCAGCCCCGCGATCCCGCATGCCACAACGAATTGGTGCGCCCGCGCTCGCCTAAGCGGTGATTGCAGTGCCGTGATTTCCTATGCGCGGAAGCTGCAGGCATTTGACATGCGGGTCATCAAGGTGCCGGATTGGGAATGAGCTGGCCCGGTGGTCGGACCGCTCGACAAGGGGAATCCCATGACATCCGGCAATCGTCTCTCAATCGGCGTTTCGATGCTGGCACTTGCAGCAATCGGCACGTTATGCACAAGCGCTTCGGCGCGTCCCGTCTATCGCCCTTATACTTTCGGCGTTGTCCCGCCGGATCCGAACACGCCCACTGTTCGTCTCGGAACAGTTGAACGACCTTATGTCGCTCCCAAAAAGTCGAAATCCGGCAAATGGACCGATGTCGGCAACCTGCCCGCCTTCGCGCAATACGGCCCCTGGCAGCCCCAGCTGCTTACCGACGGAACGGTTCTCGTTTTGGCCGCCGGAACGCAGCAATGGTACAAATTATCGCCGGACAAAAAGGGTCAGTACACCGACGGTACCTGGAATGCGATCGCACCAATGCCCGCGGGCGATTGCCCGCTTTACTTTGCATCGCAGATCCTGACCGACGGCCGCCTGATCATAAATGGCGGCGAGTACAATGTGTGCGGCAGCGGGGAGAGCACTGCCGGCTCGTTGTACGACCCGGTAAAGGACTCGTGGACGTCCGTTACGCCACCAAGCGGCTGGACAAATATCGGCGATGCGGACAGCATCATCCTGCCGAACGGCACCTACATGCTCGCGGAATGCTGCAACGCCAACGAAGCGCTTGCTTCGATCAGCGGCACGACCGTGAACTGGAAGGCTCAGAGCGGCTATGGGAGCAACAGCGAGGAGGGCTGGACGGCGCTCCCCGGCGGGAATGTCCTGACCGTCGATGTCTGGAACATTGGGAGCAACTACGACGATTATGAGATCTACGATCCCACGACCGGAACCTGGAGCCTCGCGGGCACGACGCCCGATCTGCTGACGAATGGCTCCAAAGAGCTGGGGCCTGCGCCACTTACGCCTCTGTATGGCAAACAGGGCACGATCATCCAGTTCAGCGGCAATCCCACCACTGGCATCAACGACATCTACGATGTCGCGAGCGGCACCTGGAAATCGGGTCCGGTCATGGAGATCAATAGCAGCATCTATGACTGCGCCGACGGCCCGGCGGCGACTTTGCCGGGTGGAAATGTGCTGGTCCAGGCAAGCCCGGGCGTCTATGCGGCTCCTTCGCATTTCTGGGAGTTCAGCATCTCCAAGAAGGGCAAAGTGACGGCGACCCAGGTGAATGATACGAAGGAAGCGCCGAACGATCCGTCCTACTACGGCAATTTGTTGCTGCTGCCGACTGGCCAGGTCCTGTGGGACGACAGCCAGGATCCGAAGCTCGAAGTCTCGGTCTACACGGCGAAGGGCAAGCCGAAGGCGGCGTGGCTGCCTGTGGTCTCGAGCGTGTCGGCGAAGCTCAAGCATGGCAGCAAAGGCAACGCCATTTCGGGCACCAACTTCAATGGCTGGGATCTGGGCGGCACCTATGGCGACGACGCGCAATCGGCCACGAACTTCCCGATCGTGCGAATCACCAACAACAGCACCGGCGACGTCTGCTTCGGGCGCAGCTACGACTTCTCGACAATGGGCGTGTGGACGACGGGCACGACAAATGCCGAGTTCGATCTTCCGAAGACATGCGAAACAGGCGCCAGCACGCTTCAGGTCGTCGTAAATGGAATCGCTTCAGCGGGCACTTCTGTGACGGTAAGCTGACGTAGAATAAGCCTCAATCTGACTCGTACAAATCATGGGCGGGGAAGCCCGCCCATGATCGTTTTCGCGGCAATGAAAAGTCACGAATTATCTCTTTTTCTCTTCAGATGTGTGTCGTACCAGTCGAGGATACGGGTGAACATGTCTACGTTGTAGCTGCCTTTATCCGGTGAATGACCTTCGCCGGGATAGAGCACCATCTCCGTCTCGACGCCGAAATGCTTCAACGCGCGATAGAGACCTTTGGATTGGCCGACCGGATTGCTCTGATCGTCTTCACCGTCGAGAATCAATGCCGGCGTCCGCGCGTTGCGGATGAAAGTTGACGGTGAATTCCGCGCAAATATATCCGGATGTTCCCAGGGCGTGCCGAAATACCACTCGTCTCCTGCGGGGCCTCGCTCGGTTTCGAATTCGGCCTGCTGATCGAACACACCTGCGCCCACGACCGCGGCCTTGAAGCGGTTGCTCTGCGTGATCGCCCATTCGCTCATCTCGCCACCATAAGACCAGCCGCCGACGCCGAGCCGGGCGGGATCCGTATCGCCGTTCGCGATCACCGCATCGAGAACGGCCATCAGGTCTTTGTAATCACCTCCACCCCAATCGCCGCGATTGGCTTTGGCGAAATCTTCGCTGTAGCCGTTGGAGCCGCGCGGATTGACCATCAGCACCTGATAACCGTGGGACGCCAGCATTTCGGACCATGCCGTGTCCCAACCATAGCCCTCGGAGAAATTGGAGGCTGGTCCGCCATGCACGCGCAGTACGAGCGGCAGCCTGCCGGACGGGCGCGGCCCCGTCGGCTCCATCAGTGCTGCTTCGATTTCCGTGCCATCGAAACTTCGCGTCTGGAATATTGTCGTGCGCGCAAGCCCGACACCGTTCCACCCCTGTTGCAGATGCGACAACTGCCGCAA
The DNA here is from genome assembly GCA_036269235.1 of Rhizomicrobium sp. Classification (GTDB taxonomy): domain Bacteria; phylum Pseudomonadota; class Alphaproteobacteria; order Micropepsales; family Micropepsaceae; genus Rhizomicrobium. The sequence goes on along the minus strand of DATASL010000009.1, from coordinate 28,670 downwards.
TCTTCCGTCTTTGCTCCGCAACCAGATTTCGGGCAGGTGCTGGAAGTCCTCGCCCACAAACGCGAGCGCGCCATCATGGGCGACATCGAAGGAAGCAACGGATAACGGCAACGCGATCCGCTGGGGCGCGGTGCCTTGCGCAAAGCGCCATATCTCGTTGCGAAAGCCGTGAATGAGACGCAGCCAGATGACAGGTTGTTGGTGCCATTTCACTTCCGCCACGGCGAGATCGGGTGGTGATGAAGCCGGCCGCAGCGCCCCGCCAGTGCTGCTGCCCATCAGAAGGTCGCGCTCCAGGGGGCCATTGGCCGTGGTGCTGCGCACCACAAAGGAGCTGCCGTCGGGCGAAACAATCAAATTGTCGAATGGCTGCGGGACTCGTGCGACCGGTTCGACCGCATCGTTGTTTGTGGAAATTCTGTAGATCGCATCGGTGAATTCCTCGACGCGCGGTGTCTGCGTCCCGTCGATCAACAAATGGCCGCCATCCTGCCAGCCGAACGAGCCGATCTCCGTATGTGCGACGCCGATCTTCCGCTGTTTCCCGGAAGCGACATTCAATAGCCATAGCGCCGCCAGATCGCTTTCACGATCGGCCACCTGGGGGCCGCTGTCTTCATCCGGCGCATCGTCATCCTTCGCGAGGTAGGCGATAGTTCGTCCATCCGGCGACCAATGAAAACCTGTCACACCGAACCTGCGCGCGGTCAGCGGCGTTGGATCGCCCCCCTGCGCGGGCATCACATAAATCTCCGCCCTGCCGGCGCGATTGGAGAGAAAGGCAAGTGATTTGCCGTCCGGCGACCATTGCGGCGAACGCTCCGACTTGCCGGGCGGCGTGAATTCGCGCGTCTTGCCGGTGTTGAGATCAACGATTGCGAGATGCCCCTGCGCATCCCAGAGATAGCTCGTCGCCACATAGGCGAGTTGTGAGCCGTCCGGCGAAAAATGAAGATCGCCGGCGCGCACATAGCTCAGCGCCTTCGCCGGGCTCAACGGCGATGCCTGTGCTGAAGCAGAATGGCAGAAGACTGCAAGTGCCGCGGTGCAAAGTACGGAGGGATGGCGCATAGGGTGACACAACGGAAATCCGCGGGCAGAATAAACCGCCGGTGCGCCCCCGTCTTTCACAGGAGAAGCGCGCTTGCACCGGACCAGCGGAGGAACGGGTGTCATGCCGGCGAGAACCGATCTGCAAGTCCGCCACTATCCCGCGTTTCACGCGATGGCGCCCCATCGACACGATGCGCCATCGATGAATATCGTTCTGGGCGGCGGCTTCATCGAGAGAATCGGGAAATCGGAACGTCATTATCAGCGCGGGCACGTTGCCTTCTTTCCGGCGGGCGCCACGCATTCCCAGCGTTTCGGTGCAGCACCTACGCGGCAGATCGTATTTCGCCCGCAGCGGGACTGGCTGGCGTCTTTTGGAGATAGCGCCGCAACCCTCGCAGGGGCGCCGCATCTTCGCGATATTTCTTTCTGTTATCTGGGCGAACGCCTGCTCCGCGAAATCCGCGCAAGGGACACTTATTCCGACCTTGTTTGCGAAGGCGTTCTGCTTGAAATTGTCGCCGCATTTGGACGCAGCTGCGAAACCGGCCGACGGCAATCAACCACTCCGCCGCAATGGCTGCGGCGCGTGCGCGAATTCCTGCACGAACAGTCCGGTGCTTCGTTGCGGATGACGGACGTGGCAAAAACGGCGGCCCGGCACGAGGTTCATGTGGCACGGGAGTTCCGGCGCTTCTACGGTACGACCATCGGTGATTACTTGCGGAAGCTTCGGCTCGATTCTGCGGCGCAACAGCTTTCGGACCCGCGTGCCGAAATCTGTCAGGTGGCGCTCGACTGCGGCTTCAGCAGCCATTCGCATCTTTGCCGTGAATTCAAAAGACGTTTCGGTGTGACCCCATCGCACTTCCGGGCACGCCGTTAGCTGCCGGCAAAAAAAGACCGCGCCCGAAGGCGCGGCAAGCCGGAATTTCTATTTGTACTTATATCAGAGCGGGCTGCTTTCGATTGTTGCCCCGGGCATATCCCACATCTGGTCCCTTGACAGATCGGTGTAGAGCACCCGTTCCTCCGGATCGAACCGCAAATCGCCCGGCCTCACCCACACCGAAACGCGCCGGTTCAAGGCGACCTCGACGCGCTGCGGGCGTCCGTCGGGGCCTGTTTCGATGTTCCGCACGCGGCCGACCCAGCGGCCGCCCGGCCCCGAAACCGGCACCTGCCACAATTGCTGACTGGGCTCGGCGATCAGGTAAAGTGGCTGCAATCCGCCCTCGTCATACCGGTATTCGACAGGCGCCGGATAACTCCAGGCGTACTGCGCCAGATCATAATCCCGAACGTTTTGGGCATAGCGCCGCCGTTCATCCTGGTAGCCACGCTGCTGATTCCCGTAGCGTTGCATTTGTTGCTGATATTGCTGCTGCTGTTCATCGTACTGCGCCTGCGGCGCGGAAGGCGGCCCGGTCTCGTCGCCGACGGGCGCGTTCTCGTCCTGAGCCGAACCGCGGTACTGGGCATCGTTGGCGTAACTCTGATCGGCGTAACCCTGAGCGTCAGGACCATCGCCGCGTGGCGGTGCTCCACCGTTCAACTCCGCAGGTGACGACGTTGTGCCGTTAAGCCCGCGCGTATTGAGATCCTGTGTTTGTTGCATTTCGTCCGGAGTCGATGCGGAGGGACCTTCGCCATAGCGATTGTAATCGTCCTGCGCGATCGCGCCTGCGCTCGAGAGGGCCAAGGCGGCCACGCCGGACAGAATTGCTGTTCGGATTGTCATTTGCATTCTCCTTTTCCCTCCACCGTCATGCCGATAGCAAAACGTGGGCACCGACAGGCAGGTTCCTCAGTGCGGAATATTTGTGGGAGGACTGAGCGGATACGCTGTCTCCGGCGGAGTGCTGATGCCGTTGTTGACCGTGCCCGTCCCGGGAGCACAACCCGAAGCAGTTTCGGTCGAAGGCGCACAATTGGTTGCGCCCAAAGGCGCCGGTGTCGTACCCGGTGTCGGGTTTGTTTGCGACGGTGCCGTTGTCCCCGGCACGGGTGCACTTGTCGGTCCTGGCGGGGAATTCACGGTTGGCGCCATCGCTGGATATGGCGCTGACGCGGGGGGCGTCGTGGTCGTCGTGCCCGGGCCCGGACTTGTGGTGGTTGTTCCCGGCGGTCCTGCGGCGAAAGCCGGCAGACCTGTGCACACCGCAAGAACGCAGCCGACGGCAAGATGGCGCATCAAAGATTTTTTTCTTGATATTTGTTTCATGACTGCTCTCCTGTTTTCGCGGGCTCGCGCTCAGGGCACCGCAGTTGCTTAAGAAAACGCAGGCGGACGCTCCGCGTTGCCGTTAAATGCAATGCGCGCGCCCGAAGGCGCGCGCATCAATTAACAAGGTTGCAAATTTACAGGGCTTAGCTGCTCGGCCCTGGCTGCTTGGGCGGATTTTGCGACGGCGACGTCGCGTTCTGCTCTGTTGTCGTGGTTGGATTTCCCGGTGCGCCGGCAGGGCCATTGGCGCCTGGAGCAGTCATATAAGAACCTCCCGGCTCGTTCGACTGCGGTTTCGGCGAATCGGCCGCATTGCCCGGCGAAGGCGCGGCCTGGGATTGGCCGCCCGGTTGGGTATAAGCCGCGTTGCCTGGCTCGCCGCCAGGTTTCGCGCCGGAAGGTTGCGTATATGTGCCGGACTGCATGTTGCTGCCCGGCATTGCACCCTGCTGCTGCGTGTAACCCGCCGGTGTGCCCATAGCGCCCCCTGGCTGGCCGTTGCCTGGAGCCTGATTTGCGGCAGCCGTGGCCGTTTGCAGCTGTTGCTGGTTGAGATCGTTGGTCTGACGTTTCTCGGCAGGCGTCGACGACGAATGCATTGAGGCCGTGCGCATGTGATGACGCGCGTGATGCCGCATATGGTGCGTCATATGCTTTGACCCGGACGATGCGGAACTGTCCGGCGCCGACATGGAACTATCGGATGCCGCCGGCGCGGATTGATCCGATTGCGCCGCAGGCTGAGAAGTCTGGTCGGCGGGCGTTGCCGACTGGGCAAACGCGGCACCGGATAGAGCCAGCACCATCGCGCCGCCCAGCAACATTGATTTGCATCTCATGATGCGTCTCCTTTTTCTGCTGTGATCTGCCGCGAGGCGCTCAGCCTCTGCGTCAAAAGACAACGCGGCCCTTTCGCAAGCGGTTCCCGGATCGACCTTCTGATTACAGCCGGTGTGCCGAGTTCAACGCTGGCGTGTCACCACGCCCGCCTGCGGGAGTGGCGGCCTGGAACGACAAACCATTCGGAATCCGCCTGGCCGGCGTGAAACCGGTGTTTCGTCCCGGTTCCGGATTTCCGTTGGCCGTGCCGGTCCGATATTGCGCTTCCCGCGCATAATCGACCGGTCGGAGCTGTTCCCGGTTGAGATTGTAGGTCGCGGCGCGCTCCGCAGACATTTCCGGCGCGCGCATCGCAGTATGTTGCATTTGATGGTGAACAGCATGCCGATAGCGATGGACCATCGCATGATGGGCTGGCTTCTTTACAGGCATGTTGTCGCTCGCCGCCTGAGCATAGCCGGCGCCGGCAAGAATGGCAGCCAGAGCACCGCCAAGCAAAATTGATTTGCAACGCATAATGCGCCTCCTCTTCTTGTTCGAGGCGACTCGCCTCTGCACCAGAAGAAAACGCATCGTTTCGGGAGGAGGTTCCTGCCACAGATCGACCGGGATCGGTGGAACGGGGCAGAGCGCTGGTTTCGTGGCCCGCTTTAGCGCCGGCGATCTGTTGTATCGGCCTTGCCGCCCAATCGGGCGCGGCCGCATCGCAGGGCCGTCCCAACAAATTCTTGCCGTTAGCTGATTAGCGAAGCCGGCGTTCACGCGCCGCCTCCATTAACCCGCCGCGATAAATTATTAGCCTGCCACGATATATTCGCGTAGCGAAGTCGCCTCGCGCAGGGTCTCGGCGATGCAGGTTTTCACGACGTCGCCGATCGAAACGATACCGCACAACCTGCCGTCTTCCATCACCGGCATGTGCCGGAAACGGCCATGCGTCATCGTCTCCATAAGTTCGTCGACGGCATCAGCCTCCCCGCAGGTCGAGACTTCGCGCGTCATATGAGTTGCCACGCTGTGCCCGAGTGCGGCCACGCTATGCATGGCCACGGCACGAACAATGTCCCGTTCGGAAAGTATGCCGGATACACCGCCTTCGACGTCGCGGACGATCACGGCGCCGATCCGGCGCCGCGCGAGCAGTTGCGCAGCCTCCGACAACATCGCATCGCCCGAAATTGTCACGACCTCCCGGCCTTTTTCCCGCAAAATATGTTTGACCAGCATGGCGGAATTCCTCCTGCGTCTCGATAGAGACATCCGCCTCGCGTCCGTTCGCCAATCCGCGGGCCACGAAGCGAAGAAAATGCTGCGCCACCAGCCGCCGAATTGCAAGTATGCTGATAGAAATCAGCTTTTGAGCGAAATTATATGTCTTCCGTCGGCGTCATATATGCGGAGGGTTTTGCGGAACGAACTGCGCGTCCTGCGGTTGACGGAATGAAGCGCAATCCGGAGGGCCAAATGCCCTTGAAATATTTGTTGGCGGGAACTGCGATAGTGGCCTCGCTCGCGATGTCGGCGACAGCGGAGGCACAACCCGCCGCCAATCCAACCACAAACATGCCGGCGACGAATGCAACGCAGTCGAGCCAGGACTTCGCGAACAAGGCGGCAATAACGGGCATGTATGAAGTGCAGGCCGCCCAGATCGCTCGACAGCGCTCCCACAACGCGGTTATCGACGGGTTCGCGGCTCGGATGATCCGCGATCACGGCAAGAACAATGCAGAATTGAAAGCGACCGCGGCGCGCGTTGGACTGCAACTGCCCACGAGCCTGGACGCGGAGCATACGGGACTTATCGCGCAGCTGCGTTCCGCCAATCCGGACCAGTTCAACACGACCTATGCGCAGCAACAGGTGCAGGGTCATCAGGACGCGGTGGCAATGTTCACCAGCTACTCCCAAACCGGCGACAATCCGCAGTTGATGCAATTCGCCAGGACGAGCCTGCCCGTCCTGCAGCGCCACCTTCAATTGGCGCAGTCGCTCTCCACCGGGCCGCAAATGGCCGGCAGCAAGTAATTAGGAAATCGCGGAGGCATGACGATGGCCGGCAGACTGAACGGCAAGAAAGTCGCGATACTGGCGACAGATGGTTTCGAGCAGGCCGAACTGCTCAGGCCACTCCAGGCATTGCGCGATGAAGGTGCGCAGGTTGAGGTAATTTCACTGAAGCCGGGCGAGATTCAGGGTTTCGACCATTTGAGGCCGGACAAGAAGGTCCCCGTCGACAAGGAACTCGAGCGCGCCCGGCCCGACGATTACGACGCACTCGTGCTGCCGGGCGGCGCCAACAATCCCGATCAATTGCGGACCAGACCTGAAGTGCAGATTTTCGTTCGCACTTTTGCGGACACCGGCAAGCCCCTGGCTGCGATCTGCCATGCGCCCTGGATCCTGATCGATGCGGGCCTCGCCAAAAATCGCCGGCTGACGAGTTGGCCCACGATCCGCCAGGACCTCAGGAATGCCGGCGCGGAGGTGGTCGATCAGGAAGTCGTCGTGGATCAGGGGCTGATCACCAGCCGCGGGCCAGATGATCTTCCAGCCTTTTGCGCGAAATTGGTGGAAGAAATTGCCGAAGGAAAGCATCCGGGACAGGCGATGAAAGCGCGCGCCTCCGAGCGCGCCGCACGGCATTAACGTTGTTTTTGCGACCGAGGCGTCATGCTGCGAAGATACTTGCAGGGTGCTTCCCATGTCAGGCGCGGCGGCCCGTCACCCGATCGATCTGGCCCATCTGGCGCAGTACACGGGCGGCGAGTTCGACATCAATGCAGAACTGCTGGAGATGTTCGTGCATCAATGTGCACAGGCATTGGCTCGCCTCGGTGGACTGATCGAGGCGCGGAACACCGATTCCTGGCGCGGCATTTTGCACACGCTCAAAGGTTCCGCTCTGGGCGTTGGCGCCTTCCCACTGGCCGAAGAACTCGCCGCTGCCGAAGACATCGACCCGGCTCTTTCGCCATCGCAGGCGTCCGCCGCGCTTGAAACCCTGAAATCGAATGCCGAAATGGCAAGCAGGTTCGTCGCAGCCTATCGGCGGCGCCAGGCTTAGAAACTGACGGAAGCCGTTTGTGTTTGCCGTGGTTGCGAGCGTTTTCCTGCCCACCTATAAGCCCCGGGGCTTCCGCAAAGCAGTTTTATGGAATGGCTATCGAAACGGACGTTGCTATCCTCGGCGCAGGCCCATGCGGCCTGTTTGCGGTTTTCGAGCTGGGTCTGCTCGACCTGAAGGCCCAACTGGTCGACATCCTCGACCGCCCCGGCGGTCAGTGTACGGAGCTCTATCCCGAGAAACCGATCTATGACATTCCGGCGCTCCCTGTCGTTAACGGGCAGGAATTGACCGACCGCCTGATGGAGCAGATCAAGCCGTTCAGTCCGGGATTCCACCTTGGTCAGATGGCAAATATGCTTGCACGGCTTGACGACGGCCGCTGGCAACTGACCACCGATGCCGGGACGGAAATCATTGCACCGGTCGTCGTGATTGCTGCCGGCGCCGGCAGCTTCGTACCGAAGAGGCCCCCGATCATCGGAATCGATGCGTATGAAGGCAGAAGCGTTCATTACGCCGTGCGAAAATTGGAAGCCTTCCGCGACCGGGATATCGTGATCGCGGGGGGCGGCGATTCGGCTCTCGACTGGACGATCAATCTGGCACCGATCGCCAGAAGCCTCACCCTTGTGCATCACCGTGACGGCTTTCGCGCCCAGCAGCACAGCGTGAACCGCATGCGCGAGCTCGTGGCGGAGGGGAAAGTGAACTTCCATGTCGCCAGCGTCAAAGGCCTCCACGGCGCGGACGGGCAACTTGAGGCGATAACTCTATCGGGCGCAGACAAACAGGAATGGAAGCATGTCTGCGATTCTTTCCTGCCGTTCTTCGGACTTACTATCAAACTCGGTCCGATTGCAGAGTTCGGCCTGAACCTGAGCGAAAATCTCATCCCGGTTGATACCGCCCGCTTCGAAAGCGAGACGCCCGGCATTTTCGCCATCGGCGACATTGCTGCCTATCCGGGCAAGCTCAAGCTCATCCTTTGCGGCTTCCATGAAGCCGCCATGATGGCGCAGGCTGCGTTTCACATCTGCCGGCCGAACGAAAAGCTGCGATTCCAGTACACAACGTCATCCTCCAGCCTGCAGAAGAAACTTGGTGTGGCATGAAGATCATCGCGACCGACCGCAACGGCAAAGAGCATGTGCTCGAAGGCCGCAACGACTGGAGCGTGATGGAGATACTACGCGACGCCGGTCTGCCGGTAGCCGCGGAGTGCGGCGGCGCCTGCGCCTGCGCCACGTGTCACGTTTACGTAGATGAGGAATGGCTCGCCAGGCTGCCGCCGCGCAGCGATGCCGAAACCGACATGCTCGACATGGCACTGGCTGTCGAGCCGAATTCGCGGCTCTCCTGCCAGATCACCTGCACGCCCGAACTTGACGGCATCAAGGTGACCGTCGCGCCGGAGTAATTACTCCGGACAGCGTCAGACGAACCAGACCATGGCGAAGGCGGCTGCCATCACGACGGTGATCAGAACAAGATTCACCACGAGCGACCGATACCCGAAGGAAACTTTTCCGCGCGGATTGTAGGCGCGGCGGCGAGTGGCCGGCTGCGGCGCACTGGCGCTGAAATTCATATGGCTCATGGGTCATCCCGGAATTCGAGGCCGGTCCGACGCCGGCCGAATTCACAGGTGCAATGCCCGGGCCAATCGCTCCGGTCTCATTTTGGTGCAAGCGAAAGCGACGCGCTGCCTCTGGCTTCCCGCAATTGACAAGGTCTTTTGCTGCCGGATCAGTGACCGGTCATCGCCCCAGTTCGCGCATCGCGGAATCAAGGCCTGCCAGGGTAAGTGGATACATGCGATCGGAAAGAATTTGCCGGACCATGCCGACCGACGGCGTATATTCCCAGTGCTGTTCCCTCACGGGATTGAGCCACACGGCGTGCTGATAGATGTCCGTCACCCGCTGCAGCCAGACCGCGCCGGCCTCTTCGTTCCAGTGTTCGACGGAGCCACCCGGGTAAGTGATTTCATAGGGACTCATCGTGGCATCGCCCACGAAGACGATTTTGTAGTCGTGCAGAAATTTGTGCAGCACATCCCAGGTTGCGATGATTTCACTGTGACGACGGCGATTGTCCTTCCACACCCCCTCGTAAAGGCAATTGTGGAAGTAGAAAAACTCCATGTGTTTGAATTCACTGCGCGCAGCGCTGAAGAGTTCTTCGCAAACACGGATATGTGCGTCCATCGATCCGCCGACATCGAAGAACAACAGAACCTTCACGAGGTTATGCCGCTCGGGCACGAGCTGCAGGTCCAGATACCCCTTGTTCGCCGTCTCGCGAATCGTAGCGGGAAGATCGAGTTCCACCTCCGCACCGCTGCGTGCCCATTTGCGCAGGCGGCGCAGTGCGACTTTGATGTTGCGCGTGCCGAGTTCGACGGAATCGTCGAGATTCTTGTATTCGCGGCGATCCCACACTTTCACGGCGCGGCCGTGCCGGCCCTTGTTCTGGCCGATACGCACCCCTTCGGGATTGTAACCCATGGCACCGAAAGGCGAGGTGCCGGCCGTACCGATCATCTTCGAGCCGCCGTCATGGCGCTTCTTTTGTTCCTCGAGCCGCTTCTTCAGCGTCTCCATCAGCTTTTCCCAGCCGCCCAGCGACTCGATCAATTTCTTTTCATCTTCGGAGAGGAATCTCTCCGTCAGCGCCTTGAGCCAATCATCGGGTATTTGCGCGAGCTCGCCTGCATCGATCGCCTCCAGCCCCTTGAACACATGACCGAAGACGCGATCGAAACGGTCGAGATTGCGCTCGTCCTTTACCAGCGTAGCGCGCGACAGATAGTAGAAATCGTCGACCCTGAGTTCGATCACGCCCTTCGACAGCGCCTCCATCAGCGCAAGATATTCCTTCAACGAGACAGGTATTTTCGCGTTGCGGAGCTCGTCGAAGAACTGGAAGAACATGCCGTTTGCCCGGCTAGTGTGACGCGCGGATTTCAGCCGACGCGCCGGCATAAACCGCGCGCAAAAACTGTTGCACCTCTTTCGTATCGCGCGGTTCCGCGAATTCGAGCGTGGTCTGCACTGCCCAGCTTCCGACGGTGGCGCCTGTATAGGTTACGCGGTAATGCAGTTCTTCGAGCCTCGCAGTTTCGTAGCTCCGCATATAGACCGGGAGCGGCGGCGCGTGCGGCTGGGCAATGTCGACTGTGCTTTCGCTGACCAGTTTGCCGCCGGTGCCTTCCTGTTCGGCAAAGTCATCAGCAAGCGACTGCTTCGGATCGTAGCTTCCCTGCAGCGGCACGAGGCTGATCGTACCGTAGACGCTGTCCAGTGCCGAATAGGCGCAGAAATCCGCCTCGGTTTGCGGATTTGTTTCGCCCACCGCGTCGCGCTCGAACGTCCCGATTTTTGCCGGGCAAACAAAGCCCGAAGCGACGTGCAGCTTCGCCCCGTCGGCGCGATCGGCAAACGGATCACCCGCAACCGTCTGGGCAGAAGTGGCGGTTGCTGCAAAAGCGATTGTCAACCCCGCGAAAGCGTTCGCCACGCCTTTCATCCTCTCGCCTCCCGCCGCGCCAGAAAGGCGAGACGCTCGAAAAGGTGAACGTCCTGTTCGTTCTTGAGCAGCGCACCGTGCAGTGGCGGGATCAGGCGGTTGGGATCGCGCTCGCGCAGCGTCTCGGGTGAAACATCCTCATTGAGAAGCAGCTTCAGCCAGTCAAGCAGTTCGGAGGTCGACGGCTTCTTCTTGATGCCGGGCACGTCGCGGATCTGATAAAAAATATTCAACGCTTCGGCGACCAGCCGCTGTTTGACGTCTGGAAAATGCACATCGACAATCCGCTGCATCGTCTCACGATCCGGAAAGCGGATGTAGTGAAAGAAACATCGCCGCAAAAAGGCATCCGGTAGTTCCTTTTCGTTGTTCGACGTGATCATCACGATCGGGCGCAGTCTCGCGCGAATCGTCTCACCTGTTTCGTAGACAAAGAACTCCATGCGATCGAGCTCGAGCAGGAGATCGTTGGGAAACTCGATATCCGCCTTGTCGATCTCGTCGATGAGCAGCACCGGCCGCTCGCCCGTATCGAAGGCGTCCCACAGCTTGCCGCGCCGGATGTAGTTCTTCAGATCCTTCACGCGCGGATCGCCAAGCTGGGAATCGCGCAACCGCGTCACCGCGTCGTATTCGTAGAGACCCTGCTGCGCCTTGGTGGTGGATTTCACATGCCAGGCGATCAGCGTGGCGCCGAGTGCATCCGAGACCTCATAGGCAAGTTGCGTCTTGCCCGTACCGGGCTCACCCTTGATGAGCAACGGTCGTTCGAGCGTAATCGCCGCATTCACGGCAATGCGCAGGTCATCAGTCGCAATATAGCGATCCGTGCCTTCGAATTGGGGAGATGTCATCGGCGTTCCGGGCGAATAGCGTCACGGCGAACCTAGGAGCGGCCCCCCAGCTTCGCAAGCGTGAGTACGTGCTGCTAGATTTCCGCCATGCACCGCACCGCCGCCGAAACGCTGCCTGCAGCGCTCTATCGCAATCCGTCGCTCTTCGAGACGGAACGCCGCCATATTTTTGGACGCTCGTGGCAGCTCGTTGGTCACGACTCACAGCTTCCTGCGCCGGGCTCATGGCTTGCCATTACGCTAGCGGGATATCCGCTGATCCTGGTGCGCGGCAACGACGGGAAAATCCGCTGCTTCCACAATGTCTGCCGGCATCGGTCCGGACCGCTCGAGGCCGATGGAGAGGGCCGCTGCGAGGGTATGCTTGTCTGCCGCTATCATGGCTGGCGTTACGCGCTCGATGGACGGCTTGGGAGCGCCCGGGATTTTGGACCGGCCGCGGATTTCGATCCGCGCAAATATGGCTTGATCGCGGCGCTCTGCGAGAACTGGCGCGGTTTTCTGCTCATCAACATCGATCCGGATGCGCCGCCGCTCATATCCGTGATCGGACCGTTTGCCGAACGCACGCGCCACATGCCGATCGAGACTTTCCGGCCCCTGCGCCATGCGAGCCATGAAATCCGCTGCAACTGGAAAACCTATGTGGAGAATTACCTCGAAGGTTATCACGTCCCGGTGGTCCATCCAGCGCTGCACGCCGCGATCGACAGCTCCCGCTACGAAATCGAACTGCATGGTGAAGTCGTGTTCCATCATGCCCCGCCGCGCGAAGGGACTGCCGTCAGCGGATTCTGGGGCTGGATATGGCCCTGTCTCGGTATCAACGGGTACGGCAACGGCCTGATGATGGAGCGCATGTGCCCGCTCGATTTCGCGCGCACGCGGCTCGACTATATCTACTTCTTCCCGCCCGATCTGCCGGAGGTTGAGTTGCAGGCAACGGTTACGGCTTCGGAAGTCACCACGGCCGAGGACATCGCCATCACCGAGGCCGTTCAGCGCAATCTCGATGCCGGAATCTACGACCGGGGCCGCCTTTCACCCAAACACGAAGACTGTGTGGCGCTGTTCCAGCGGCTTTATATGCACGCCATGGAAGATTAACGCTAATTACCACTGCGGCGCTCGGAATACCAAGGGAGCCTCCTATGCAAGGCTGGGCCAGCTTTGTGTCCTCGGAGCATGGTAATAGTTTCAGTCCAGGTACCGGCAATCCAGGCCCGCTATAATTCGGTACATATTCAACAAACTGTCCTGATATTTCCCGGCCATGCTCCCCCGACCAATATTCGGGGCAAGCCATGGCGATTGCGCATATTTATACCGTCGCGTTCCAGGGGATCGAGGCGCGCGAGGTGGACGTGCAGGTGCATATTGCGCGCGGTAATCCGACTTTCACCATCGTGGGTCTGGCCGACAAAGCAGTGGGCGAAAGCCGCGAGCGCGTGCACGCAGCCCTGTCGGCGATCGGCCTTGCAATGCCGCCCGACCGCATCACCGTCAATCTCGCGCCCGCTGACCTGCCGAAGGAAGGAAGTCATTACGATCTCCCCATTGCACTCGGAATTCTCGCCGCCATGGGCGTGCTGCCGATACGCGACGTGATCGGGCATCGGGCGATGCGGACCCGGGACTGCAGTTAAGCGCTTCTACTACGAGGCCCACGATCAACTTCGGAGTCACCTCGCAGACTTCGTCACCGCTTACAACTTCGCCAAGCGCCTCTAGACCCTCAAAGGCCTCACACCGTATGAGTACGTCTGCAAGCTCTGGACAAAGAGCCGGATCGCTTCACCCTCAATCCGCTCCAGCAAATCCCGGGTCGAAACAGCTAGCACTCTATTCATTCGATACGTTACCTGCTTCCACGCGCGCTCAAGGACCCCGGCTTGGGGGGACGGCATCTGACCCATTTGGCCAAATGGCGCCCTGCTCCCTTGATGCTTGTTGATGACACGTGCCATGCACAGGTGGCGCATATGTACCAAAAATTACTACACCCCCTCGTATCGCATCGCCAGTCTTCTTATCAATGGCGAAAGTCACAGCCCCAATCATTGGCTTCCGAAGCGGCGCGGGACCCTCTGGAATGCTATTCATACCAGTTGCTCCACTGCCAACGATGCTCAAATCGTTGTCAATAAGCACTGTATAGCGGCGATAAGGTTGCGCCATTTCGATCAACGATCCCTCGTGCGACCAGTATCGACTCTGCACCTTCCCGTGAGCCCATACTTCAGGCATCTCGCATACCCACACCTGATCCGCGAACGCAGACCCACAGGTCAAAAAAGCCATAAATCCAATTTCTAACGTCCGCTTCGCGGCTGCCTTGTAGAGTACACACTTGGCTTTGCTCATCTTCGTCAATCTCCTGGATCACCGCCGGTTCTAGGCGGAGCTGGTAACACGCCATCGGGCCTATTGAGCTGCCATCCTTGGTCCCAGTTTTCATTCGTACCGGAGCCTGATAATAGTTTCAGTTCATGTACCGGCGATCCGCGCCGCGATAATTCGGTACATGTTCAACAAACTGCGCTGATATTTTCCAGCCAAGCTCCCCGGACCAATATTCGGGGGATGGCATGGCAATCGCGCATATTTACACCGTCGCGTTTCAGGGAATCGAGGCGCGTGAGGTCGATGTGCAGGTCCATATCGCACGCGGCAACCCGACTTTCACCATTGTGGGCCTTGCCGATAAGGCGGTCGGCGAAAGCCGCGAGCGCGTGCACGCAGCCCTGTCGGCGATCGGCCTTGCAATGCCGCCCGACCGCATCACCGTCAATCTCGCGCCGGCCGACTTGCCGAAGGAAGGAAGTCATTACGATCTTCCTGTTGCACTGGGAATTCTCGCCGCCATGGGCGTGCTGCCGATACGCGAAATGGCAGGCTATGTGGCGCTCGGCGAATTGTCGCTCGATGCCGCGCTGACGCCTGTCGCGGGTGTTCTGCCCGCAGCTTTGGCCGCGTCTGCGGCGGGTCGCGGCCTTATTTGTCCGGCGGCGAGCGGACCGGAGGCCGCGTGGGCCGGAAAAATAGAAATCATTGCCGCGCCGTCGCTGATCGCGCTCGTCAACCACATCAAAGGCGCCCAGATGCTGAATGCGCCGACGCCGAAGATTGCCGATGACACAATAAACCTTTCCGACCTGAAGGATGTGAAAGGCCAGGAGACTGCGAAGCGTGCGCTCGAGATCGCCGCAGCGGGCAGTCACAACGTGCTGATGGTTGGTCCGCCGGGCGCCGGCAAATCAATGCTGGCGTCGCGATTACCGGGATTGCTGCCGCCGCTGACGGCGCGGGAGGCGCTGGAAATCTCCATGATCCAGTCGCTCGCGGGCGAATTGCGCGACGGAACCATCTCGCGACGCCGGCCGTTCCGCTCTCCGCATCACTCCGCCTCCATGCCGGCGCTGGTCGGCGGCGGCATTCGTGTAAAGCCGGGGGAAGTCTCGCTCGCCCACACGGGCGTGTTATTTCTGGACGAGTTGCCCGAATTCCAGCGCGGCGTGCTGGACTCGCTCCGCCAGCCATTGGAGTCGGGCGAAGCAATTGTCGCGCGCGCCAATGCTCATGTTCGTTATCCCGCACGTTTCCAACTGGTCGCCGCGATGAATCCGTGAGGTCGCGTTGCCTTCCCACCGGTCTCTATGGCCGTAGGCAGGTATAGGAGGTTGATGGAAACGTCCTCTTTTCCCACGACAATCTTGTCCGTGATGAGCTCGACGAGCTGTCTCTTTTCCTCAGGCTTGAACTGGTCCCATCCGGCTGCAAAGTCGGTAGCTTCAGAGATAGCCGCACTCTCGGACATTGCCGAAATCCGCATCACGTCGAGTTGGGCTTGGAGGCGCGGAAGCTCGTCCTCAAGCTGGGTACGCCGGTCGGCCAGCGGCTTGTGGCGGCGGCCGAATTCGTCCTGGCCGATCTTGTCGGCGATGTAGAGCTGGTAGACGCGCTCGTCCTCGGTTTCGATCTTCTTGAATTCGGCCTCGGCCGAGGCAAGGAGGTTTTCCTTTTCCCGAATCGCATCGTTGGCCGCCTGGACGTGGGCGGCGATCTGGTCCGGGGATTTGAGAAACTGCGAGAGCTGGTCCCGGTAGCAGAATTCGAGGTCGGCTATCGGGATCTTATTCCGGCATTTCGGGCAGACGTATTTGGGGCTCTCGGCCCAGACGTACATCTTGGAGCCGCACTGGCAATGCGCGAAGCCCGTGAACAGGTGGACATTCTGCCTCGTGACTGGCTTACGACTCGCGTGCCGCTCGTCAAGGATGTGATTGCAGGTGGCCCATAGCTCTTCGGAGATGATGGGCTCGACTGGGGTGAGTACCCATTCGCTTTCCGGCTTGAATTCCCAGGACCGGGAGCGGTCATTAGTGCGGGTGTAGTTTTGGCGATAGGTGCCCTTGGCCGTCGGATCGCGCAAGAGCCGGTCAACGGTTGTATCGGAGAACTTGGAGCCGTTGCGGGTACGATAGCCGCGCTCGTTGAGAAGCCGCGCGACCGTTTTCTTGCGGCGGTGCTCGGCGAATAGTTCGTACAAGAGTTTGCGGATCGGCGCTTCCTTCGGCTCAGGCACGAGCTTCTTGTCCTTCCAGTGGTAACCAAAGGGTGCCGCTCCCCCGATGGGCTTCCCCATTTTCGCGCGGATCGGCACGGATGCCGCAACGCGATCAGCAATTTCCTCTCGTTCCCATTGCGCCATAGCTGCGACGATCGTGAAAAACAGCCTCCCTGCTGGGGAGCCGGTATCGATCGCTTCGTGAAGTGAAATCATATCGGCGTTCGCTGCGCGGAACTCGTCCGCAAATTCGAGCAGCTCCTTGGTGTTGCGAGCCAAGCGCGCGAGCTTGCTGAATACGAGGCCGGTGATGTGGCCGGAGCGGATGTCGGCGAGCATGCGCTGCGCCTCGGGGTGCTGCATAACGGCTTTGCCGCTCACTGCTTCGAGGCGATATGTCTCGCGCACTTTCCATTCACGCGCTTCGGCGTACATGCGCGCCCGCTTTTCATGGACTTCAGGGCTTTCGCCCTTCACCTGATCCTCGGTCGAAACACGTATCCAGATGCCGACCGGCTTTTGATCTGGAACGGGTTCGCGCGCTTTGCTCGCGGCCATGGTAATCCCTTTGCGCAAATCGGAAGAAAGATACACCGTTCCCTTATTGTTCTCAAGGATTTTGTCATGGCGCGTGGATGGTGGACACGCTGGGGACGCGGCGATTGCGTGGGATATGGACTCGACATCGGCCGTGGCAGCTTCTCCTTCCGTGCCGGCGTTTCGCGTAACGTACGCACTCCAGCACGAGCGGAACTCACATGGTGTGCCGACCTGTACGGACGCGTAATAGCCGACGAAATTCCCGACCCGGAAACGGCCATGGCAAAGGTGGAAGAAGAACTTCAAAGATCGATGCGGGACATTTGGGCGGACTGGGCTGGGTATGAGGCGTGGCGGAAAGCAGCGGGGAGTGTACGAACGTAGCAGGTGCGGCAAGTGTAAGGGTCTCCCTGTCCAGGGAAACGTCCTGCGAGCACAAAGGCAAGCGAAAGAGGTCGAGAAGCGCGCGAACTAAGCCACCGCCGCTTCGAGCTGTTTTGGGCAGTTTCTTAGTTCGACCGAAAGCCGTTTCTTCGTCCCGACCGCATACCAGCAAAAGCGCCGCGCGCAGACGCGGTCAAGGAGCGCGCAGCGACCGCGAAGCGGCGCCGAAGGCGTCCTTGACGGTGGCTAGCACGGCGCGACGCTTAAGCCGTTGAGGCGATCAGCTTTTCCCGTCAGAATGGTCACTTGGACCGCAATACGAACCGAATTTCGCAGCGTACGGTGAGTCATGGTTGGTATTCCTGACTTGGAAAATTCTTTTTCTGCTTTCGAGCAAGACCTCGCCCTTCTCGAAGACGGGGACGAGCTGCGACAACAGTTGGTCCGGCTGGCAGGAGAGTATCTCATGGCCAGAATTCAATGGGCGTTCTACGACGCGTCTCAACGGGGGTCAGCTGGTAGCAATCGGACGCGCGCGCACGATGCGTTCATAGCTGCACTTAATGCGTTCACTCGGAAAGCTGCGGCAGGAGGATCTTCGCTGGGATGGCGACGAACCTTTTCGGTGAATGGGGAGGTTGAAGAGAGAAAGAGGATCGGCGATTTTGCCTGTTACATTGCATTTCGCGCAGCTCTTCAGGCGCGATGATCAAGACACGATAAGTACCTCAGATTTTAACGCTCCGTTACCTTAGTAAAATACCATACATTTCGTGTATAATATGAAACAATCAAGCAAATAGGCCCTTTTTGACGTTGCCCCCATTGTTCATCCAGTGACGAGTTGAGTCTGGGGTTTGATTTTCTCCATCTGATCGGGTGTAGCAATGGGCCGAGGCGCGTGGCCATCCACGAGCCTTGGCGCATCGGCCCATTGCGGTCCGAATTGGCTTGCGTAAATGGCTGGCGTCAGCCAGCCGATGCGAGAATGAACGCGTCTGGTATTGTAGTCGTCTCGCCACTCCTTGAGCGCCGCGCGGGCGTGAGCGAGCGATGTGAACAGCGTGTCGTTCAGGAATTCATCGCGCAGCCGGCCATTGAAACTCTCGATAAAGGCGTTCTGGGTGGGTTTGCCTGGTGCGATGTAGTGCCAGTCGACCTGCCGATCGATCGCCCATGTAATGATCGCATTGCTTGTCAGTTCGGTCCCGTTGTCGCTGACGATCTTCCCGGGCTTTCCCCGTTTTGCGATGGCATGGTCGAGTTCGCGGGCCACACGTATGCCGGAGAGTGAAGTATCGGCGACCGCAGCCACACATTCCCGCGTGCAATCGTCCACCACCGTCAGAATACGAATCCTGCGGCCGCTGGCGAGCTGATCGGAAACAAAATCCAGCGACCAGCGCTCATTTGGAATCTTGGGCGGCTGCATCGGTGCCCTTGTGCCGATGGCTCTTTTGCGGCCGCCACGCTTCCTCACCGTCAGCTTCTCCTCCCGATAGATACGAAAGAGCCGCTTGTGATTGACCACGAAACCCTCGGCGCGAAGGTAATGGATCAGACGCCGATAACCGAAGCGCCAACGCGCCCCGCCAGGGCTCTCAGCCGTTCACGCAGCTTCGGATCGTCCGGCCGGCGCGACTGGTAGCGCACCGTCATCCGATCACAGCCGATCACCTTGCACGCCCGCCGCTCGCTCATCTCGTGACTGCTCCGCAAATGCGCGACAGCTTCCCGCTTGACGACGGGCGTCACCATTTTTTTGACAGCAGATCCTTCAGCGCCGAATTGTCCAGCATCGCGTCAGCCAGCAGCTTCTTCAGCTTGCCGTTCTCCGTTTCAAGATCACGCAGACGCCGAGCCTCCGACACGTTCATCCCGCCATACTTGCTCTTCCAATTATAAAACATCTGCTGGCTGATCCCGTGCTTGCGGCATAGATCGGCCGTCTTCGCCCCAACCTCGTGCTCCTTCAAAACCCCGATAATCTGCTCTTCCGTAAACCGAACTCGCTTCATCGTCTGGTCCTCTCCAAGGGCCAGACTCAACTTCAACCCGGATTAAATGCGGGGGGGCAATGTCATTTTCAATCCGCCCATCAGCACGTTGCTTGACAAATTGTGTAGTTATGTATAGTATTACTAAAGAATCTGGCCCTTCCCGTTCAGGCGATCAATGGTGATCGCTTGAATTTGGGAGGGTCAGATGATCCCGGGAAGCGTACTTGAGGCGGTCTACGGTTCAACTGTTCATTGCGAAGTCGAATGTCAGATCGGGCTGGAGGGCCATGATGGTTACAAGGTCCATTCGCACAAAACGATGAAGCCGTTTGAGTGGGACGAATCCCGCGTATCATTGCACGCGCCAGCAATTGACAATACCGGACGCAATAATTGCCACGGCCTACTCCAGGAGTTTGAAGGTAAGCCCCTGTTGAACGCGCGCGTCCTCCAATTCCTTATGTATTCTTGGAATCGGGATCGCATACCAATCGCTTGGGACAACTTGCACGTGGTGTTCGCCGGGACGATTTATCGCGATCCCGGTGGGTTGCTCTGCGTACGCGTGATGTTTCGCTCGTCACGGGGGAATCATCTGTGGGACTGGGACTACGCGTATGTGGATGACATCTATTTGCCAGATCACATGATCGCGGTTCTGGCGGGTTGATGCCGGCCGCAATCGCAAGAAGGCTCCGTTATACGGGGCCTTTTTCCTTTTCAAGTGTGTGGCTTGCAATGAATCGTTGCCGCTATTACCGTTCCAGCATAAAGGCGGGTGGCTGGAATGAAAGACAAAAGAGGCGTCGTCCATTGGCTGGTCGGAAAGAAGCGGGACTTAGAACGGTTGGCCAACGGTGGAACAAAGCAGCACGTCATCGCGACCATATGGGGGGGGAAAAACTACCCTAAGCATATCGATAATATGTGGCATAAGTTTGGGAACCATCCTCCCACAGACGAGCATTTCCTTCAGCTATTCGAGAAAATTGCCCGGTTTATCAATCCTAAGCGACCAGAGCTCACCGCTTCGGACATGATCCACTGCACGCAACAGGAGTTCAGGCGGATGATGTCAGCCGAGAACAGAGCTATGATACGCCGGATCGAAGGCACAAAGGAGCATATTCAGTTTTTGGTAGATCTCGACGCCCATCGGTTAGACGTACACAAGGATTGGCTAGACAAGGGAGTTGTTGACCAACGTTACATGTATTCAGACCGCTATGCGGTCGAGGGCTGGAAAAATGTAGTAGACAGCGGTGGCTATCACCAGTTCAAACATTGCCGCCAGGTTTTGGACGAATTTCTCGCCGGAGATATCTGGACGGAGGCTTTGGAGAAGCAGGAGATTGGAAGCGTTGTGATTTTGGGAGCTGGCGCATGGCAGAAGGACGTCGAAATTCTGAATAGCATTCTTGATCATGAAGCGTATAAGACAACGCCTTTCAAATTTATCGTTTTTGATAGTAGCTTTTATATGCTAGCAGATACAATTACTGCTATTGAAAGAGTACTTGATACGCGAAGGGTGAGGGACCGTATCGATCTCATACCCTGCTGTGCAGACTTCATGAGGCTCGCGGCGTGGCAAGATATCATCGAACCGCTCGAGGAAGAAAAAAGGATCGCAGTGTTTATTTTGGGAGGCACAATAGGCAATCTGGATGATGCGGTTTTATTTCATGCGGTTTCAAACACTACCAAGGAGGGAGACCTGTTCGTAGTCAGCGGCGAGTTTGTTCCCGAAACCGAAGTCGATGTTTTTCGTAAATTATTCGAAAACGAATATGACGGGGACAGTACGCGCGACAGTACGCGCAACTTCGCGTTAGGCCCGGTACACCATCTGCTGGATGAGAAGAGACATTCACGAGAACCTGATGTTCGCAGAGGGTACGTAGAAGTAAAATTTCTCGATGATGCGAGCCATCTCCCTGCACGAGCACGTTCGCTACTCCCTGGCACGCTCGCTGCCGTTTTCCGGCTAAAAATAGCAATCGAAGGCGTAAAACTTATTTTGATCGTGGCCAAAAGGTATCTGGAAAAGGCAATAGTAGCCAGTGCGACGTCGCTGGGTTTTGAGTGCGTGGAGACCCACCATGGTCGAGGTAAGGCGCGGTACCATAGGTACCTGGTATTTCGAAAGACGGCTGGATAACTGAGGGGGTAGGCTCTCCCGGGGGCATGGTCCATTCCGAACGGTTCCCTCGACATAGCAGCGGATGGTGGCATCTTTCAGGGGCTGGTTTGGGAAGGAAGTGCCATTGAAGACTCCATGGCTCGGTACCGCTGAATTGGTATTTTTCGTAACGCTTGCGGTCACGTTCGGTGCCGCAATCTTTGCGCGTTGCAGAACAAACACCAGAGAACCTGACGAAGACCTTGCTGGCCGAGGGCTGAACAAGTGGCTGATCGGCTTGTCCGCTGGCACCACTGGCAACAGCGGTTTTATCGTGACCGGTGCGGTGGGTTTGGGCTACGTCGGCGGTATTCACTGGTTGATGCTGCCAATCAGCTGGCTCCTGGGTGATCTCGTTTTCTGGACGCTGTTCCCAGCGCGGCTTAATCGACTCGCAAGGAAGGCAAGAGCCACTACCCTCTCTGAGATGTTGACCTTTGACCTGACCGGGGGCTTCGCTCGCGGCACTTCAATAATCGTTGCTATGCTCCTTGTTGTTTTCCTGGCCACCTACACGGCGGCTCAGTGGCTGGCCGGCAGAAAATTCTTGTCCGGCATATTTGAAATTTCCGATCTAACCGCGCTCATAGCGTTTGCAGCGACTATAGTTGCATATTCGAGCTTGGGCGGCTTCCGAGGGTCGGTGTACACCGATTTAGTCCAAGCCATTATCAGAATAATTGGAACTGGAGTCGCGCTAGGAGCTGTTTTGGCCTTCGCGTCCTCAGAACCCTCGCAGTTTATGCACAACATCACAGGGGCTGGCCCGGACTTTTTGAAGCTCTTTCCAAACGGAACCCTAGTTTCGGTCGTTGGCTTCGTGCTCGGATTTGCCGGTGCTGCAATAGGCTTTGGGCTCGGTCAACCGCAAATCGTCTCAAGGTATTTCGCTGGCAAAAATCCAGAAGAAACTCGCGCCGCCATGTGGATTTATCTCGGCTTTCTTCAAGCGACGTGGATTTCGATGACCATTTTCGGCGTCATTCTCCGAGGGGTCATGCCAAGCATTGCCGATCCTGAAACTGGCCTTAGCGTATTCTTCGAGCAACACATAGGAGCAATTGCCACCGGGATCATCTTTGCGGACGTGTTCGCGACGATTGCTTCGACGAGCAACGGCATCCTCGTTGCCATGGCTCAGGCGCTGCTCCGAGACATACTCCCCACGGGCGATCACGCCAGGCAGCCCAGCCGGATTGCGATGACTCTCGTTACGGTTGTTTTGGGATTTGCTACTATTATTTTGTCACTTTCGCTACCGGGGACAGTTTTTTCGATTGCTATTGACTCACTTTCCAAGATCGGCGCCGGAGTGGCGGGGGCGGTTGTCATCAAGTGCCTCGGGTGGAAGCATTCCGCGCTTTCGCTCTTCATGTCCATTATCGCGGGCATCGCTGTGGCGTTCGTTTGGACGCATCTAGGCTTTGACACGACCATGAACGGAGCAGGAGTCGGAATCTTAGCCAGCCTCGTAACCAATTGGCTCTTCTGTGCTTTCTCGCCAAACCCAGCCAAGTACTCCGCTGCTCAAACCGAGTGATCCCGCGCGTATCAGCGTCCCACGCTCACGGCAAATATTGAGCGTCCGGAACTGGGTGGAACGGTCTCTGGAATAGCCTGGAACGGGTTCGGGAACGCGTCGGAGTAGGTTACAGCCAATTCATTCCCGCCCCATTTCAGCACAGGCTTCCGCCCCATTCCTGACAGTTTTCTGGACGGGCGCGGCCCTGCGGAACGACATTGCTCCTCGCGCAGTGAACCTGCGATGAACCACGGAGGAGCAAATGACGAATCGGACACGTGAATACAAAGAGCGTTTTGAGCGAGAGCTCGCGCGCCGCAATATCAGCACTTATCATTTCGAGAAGAAAACCAAGCACAACGCCCTCGTCGTTGAGCTGAACGGTAGCATGCACACGATAGTATTCTCGGCAACAGGAAGCGATGTGCGTGGACCTTATCGCGCGGTATGCGATCTCAGACATGCGCTGGGCACCGTGAACAAGGCAAAGGCCAATGACAACGCCAACACGCCCCACAAGAAATCCAAGACCCCAAGGAAGCCTGTGCATAAGCCGTTACGGCTTCCCCAGGCACCTGCCGAAAACATTTGTGTAGATCGCTACTACGCCCCGCTCGCGCAGCTTGGCGCCCAAATGCGCGCACAAACAGCGAATGACAATAGCGGACATTCGGAAAGCCCGAAACGCATTCGTCTCCTCACCCCGTTCTTCGGGGCTTCCGCCCGCTACACCACTCTCAATTCTCTTATGTTGGCGTGAGGGGAAGGATGGAGTGTTGAGACACGACACACATTGCTTCGAGAATTCTCGGGATGGCGCGCTCTCAAGCCGCCTGGGGGCGCAGTCTCGTAACCGTGGATGTACCGGTACGAGGCTGCCGCTGCCTCCATTCCCCGAAAACTACAGCAACGCGACGAAAGGAGAACCAGCCATGATCACCAACAAACCCACCCCGACCCGCCAGCTCACGGTGCTTCCCAACGGCGCTGAAACTGAATCCCTAGATGCAAAGACCGGAAAAATTCGCGGCTGGGGCGTCAAGCTCGCCACGAGTAAGGCGGCTGCCGCAGCTCGGCGCGATATCGAATTGTTCAAGGTTGAACATGAAGCCGGCATTGCCAAGACAGCGATTGAAATCAGCGCCCGCCAGATTCGTGCAACGCTTGTCGAAGCTGGCGTGTCAGCGTTGGGCGCAACCGAGGTGTCGCTCAACAACAAAATGGCCACCGTGGACATGGCGCTGACCAACGGGGCCACGGGCGAGGTCGTGTGCCACATCGATAATCGCCACCGCAACTTCGCGTTGGCGGACCAATTGCTCGCGGCGGGCAAGATCGATGAACAGGAACATGGCGTACTCCGCAGTTTCGTGGAGGCGGATGCCGCAACCGACATAGAAGCATCGCGCACGCGCATGACGGACGCAAAGGCTTCGATGAAGACTCTGCACGGTTTCGCGTTGAATCACATCGAAAAGCTCAAGGCCAGCCTCGACTGAATTCTGTCACGCAAACGGCGGTTCGAGAACGCAACGCTTAAAGGAGAATATCGATGGATACCAAAGACATCATCGCCAACATGGATCACAATCGCTGCGTGCTTGACGCTCAATACAAGCGCCTGAATCAACTCGGCGCTCGACGCGCGGCTGCTGCTACATCGGGCGTTCCGACAGATCCGAACGAATTGCTCGCGACCACAGTAATGAACAGCTTTGCCAGCGCGGCGGAAGCGATTCAGGCACTTGCCGAGGCTGAAGCGGATGTTCGCCGCGCGGCGTCTATCGACAATTCGACGGATATCGAGATCGCACCCAACGCGACGCCGAAGGAGGGCCAATGAACATTTGCACCTGGGCGGGCGGCTACCCGCGCACGCTGCTAGCGAACGAACCCGCGGAACATGTGGAGCAGGTGGCGAAGATCGGCGCCACCGTTCTTCTCGCGGCGGCGTTCGCAACAGCGAACTGGACGGTTGCCGGGTACGGCTTCACCGACGGCGCCGCGTGGCCCGTCCGGCTCGCCGCAGTGGCCTTCTCGGGAGTGCTCGGTGCGGGAATGGTACTCGCGATAGATCGCACGACAATTTATTTGCTCGACACAAGGGGAATGTCGGCGTGGGCCATCTTGTTTGCGATGGTGCGTGTCGCGACGATCATGCTCGTGAGTACCTTCACTGCTCATATCACCATACCCGTGTTCATGCGCCCGGAGCTTGAACAGCATGCGCTCGAAATGCGCGAAACTTCCGAATCCCACCTGGCACACGGCCTAATTACGCAATACGATCTGTCGCAACAGCAATCTTCCGCAACCGAGTCGCTTAAGCGCCTCCAAAAACTCGAAGATCAAGCCGGTCACGTTCCGGCGGAACTCATACACGAGAGTGTAGCGACCGATCAGTGCTGGCGCGGGTACCGCGCCAAGCGTCGCAGCCTTGCCACTGCATTGATCGATCCCGTTTTGGTGCGACAGGAACTGGCGACATACGCGAAGGCTTGCGCGGTACACGAGAAGCAGGCGCAAACAGACTTGGCAACTTGGCGCTCTGAGACGAACCGCAGGATCGGAGAAGCCGAGTCGCTGAACCGCCGCGAATTCGCAGCCCTTGATGGAGCACACTCGACTATTGCGCAGCGGCTCCGCTCGGCTGGCGGGACTGAAGCTGAGTCACTCGTACCGGCGTCATCCATCGTGCTCGACGACCTCCTCGCGCACAATGCAGGTGCACGCCAGAAGTTCTGGTTATTCGTGTTGCTGCTGCTCACGGTCGAAACATTGCCACTCACAAGCAAGGTGTTGGGCGGACGTTCGGCTACCGGGATTCGCATCGGGGCGACGCAGGAGATCGCTGCGCTTGAACAGCGGGCGCGACTTACCCGTCGGGAAGACGAATTGCGGCTCGCAAGCGGGCTAAGCACGACAACGACGGACGCCATGCTCGCCGCCATGGAGACAGCCGAAATGAAGGCGTGGATGGAAGAACGCTTCCCTACGCAGGCGCAAGCCATGTTGCCCATCGAGGCCGCAATAAGGACGATGCGCAACGCCATCGGGCTCCAAGGGGAGGCAGAAGCGATGATGGCGAATTCACCCCAGCTCGCGGGAATGCTTAGCGGGCTTTGGATGCAAGCGCTTCGCGACTCGATCGATAGTCTGACGCGCCAACGGCAGGCGACAGGAGCTGCGGAATGACTCGAGGGATGAATCGCTCCAAAGGAAGCAAGGCGATGGTCCTGTGTTTGATGTTGGCCGGATGCGGATCTAGCGGCGAAGGGCGCGTGGCGGAGGCATGTCAACGAACAGTCGAACGTGTTGGGCTGGAGTCATCGCAAACGGAAACGCAGTGTGGCTGTGTCGGGCGCGTAGCGACGCAGTATCTCGATCCAGAAAATCACAGACTTCTCGACCGCATCGCGGCCATTTATCTTTCGCCCGAACCAGCTAGCGCAAAATTTCAGCATCTTGCTAGCGTACTTCATAATACTAACCCGACAACCGAACACATTCTGTTCAGCGCCTTAGACTTTGTTTCGATGTCTCACAAAATCGAACGGCTGTGCGGCCAACGCTGATTTTGGTCGACATCGCCGGACCCGCGCTGCTCCGAGTGTCGCATAATTAGTCTGGACGCACGCTCTTTCCTGATTGGGAATCAAGAGCTTCCACGAGCGCCCAAGCAAGCTTTTCACGCGCGTCGTTTGCCAATTCGTTCTCGGATTCGTATCCCTCACCGTAACTCCCAAAATACTGGCGGACGGCGAGCCGCGCCTCGCGGTCCGCTGCTGCCAACTCTACGACCTGCTCAAATGAGAGGGGTGCCTTTTCTTGGCCAAGGATGTCTACCCACGCATGAAGCGTTTGCCGGAGGCCGTCGTATCGGTCCAGGAACCTATTTATGCCCTCGGTGCGCGAGCGGGATACGCCTCCCTCAGGATTCGCCATATTGATTATGTTACCAGACGCCTCGGGAAAAACTGGGGGACGCGTGCCGAGGCTTGGGGATAATCTCGTGCCCGACCTGCCTTGAAACCGACGGACCATGTCGCTACGCTGAAGCACGAGAGGATGGGGCGTTTAGGATGCCACAGGGCGCAAATCAGGTAGACCCGGAATTTGGGTTTCTTGATGCTTATCCGGGACTCCGCGCCGCATTCGAAGATGTTCTGGCGCTAGCAGATGAGCGCCCCGGCTCTGCTGTTCGGACGGCCAGGGTCTTCGCGGAGGAGCTTCTCACTCAAGTCGCAATTTTGCGCGGCTCACCGCGGCAGGCGGACGCTACGGGGCGGAAAGAGGAGTTTGCGCCACTAATTAAGCGACTTCACCAGGAAGGCCATCTTTCGTATTCCGAAATGAAGCGAATTATTGCGGTAAAAAGGCCTGGCGACCACGCATCCCATAATGTCGCCATAGATCAATACACTGGCCGCAAATGCGCTATCGACGTAAAGGAGCTAGCACGCACTTTTCGCGGTGCGCTGTCGAGCCCGGTCTCGAACGGCTCCCCGCTTGGAGGCAGTGTGCCGACAGGCGATATGGCGCAAACAATCGGGAGACCTCAAACCAGCGACAATATGCAAAGCAGACCGGGGTACGCGTCCGGACCCAAAGGTCCGCAAAAGCGGCCGATCCCACCTATTGCAGGCGAGCAGAACATATTGCAAAGCCCAATTCGCCCGGCCAAGCGAAGCATAGGTAGGTTCGTTTGGTACGGCGTTGCAGCAATTGTCGTTCTTTGGCTAATCGGCCAAATCAGCAACGCGATTCGTGGATCGAGCGCAATAAACTTCACGTCAATGGCGACAGCGAGCGGCGTCGAAAACAACCACCCCATTGGCGTGAGTAGCCTGTTCAACGCGGCGCCAGCACAGGTAACGTTATACGCTGAATACGCGAATGGGCGGGTATCAGATGATCGTGTTCAAATGGCAGTCTGGAACGCGAATGGCGGACGCGTGGCGGCCTGCAACGATATCACCATCCGCTACGAAAGGGGCAACGCGTGGTGCAATGTCAGTTTACCGGAAGGAAGCTTCACCTTCAGTCTCGGCGCAAACGGTAAGGTCTTGAACACTACTCAGTTTCGCGTTGTGGACGGAGATCGCCTTCAGTCGATGGCTTCGGCCGTCTTAATCTCAGACAACGTACGGAACGGACAACCCTCGGGAGATGTTCGCACCTACAGCGCAGGATCTACCGTAGGTATGTACCTTCCCTATCATAATGCCCAAAGCGACACGGTTTCCGTCCAACTAGTGAAAGACGGGTCGGAGGTGAATTCCTGCAAGGATTACGTGCTCCCCACTGCTTCGGAAAATTACTGGTGCGATTGGAACTCGTTGGGCGTTGGTCAATATTCTATTGCTTTGTCGATCGATGGTAAGAATGTTGGAAAATACGATTTCGAGGTTGTAGAACGGGCAACGGCTGACGCGAGCGCAGAATCCGTGCCGAGTTCACCAACCGATGCTCCGACCCCGGGGCCCGCGCCTGATGCCGATCAAGCGATGACTAGAAGAGCAGTCCAACAATACCCGGTTCCAGCGCTTAGATACGAAGCGAGGCCGTACCGGTCGCCCTTATACCGTCAGTTTGCGAATCCGCCGCGCCAATATGGTAGATATTACGGACCAGGTTGGTACCCTCGCCCGCGTAGACAGCGATGAATTCAGACGCTCTCGCGATGGCGCTGGATCAGTTATGAAGGCTAAGATAGGGCAAAAGTGAAGTGTTCGCCATTTAACGGACGGCGACAACGATGATGACGTTGCCCCCAGTTCTTATCCAGCGGGGACTGGAGTCTGAGGGTTGATTTTCTCCATCTGTACGAAAGGAGCAATGGGCAAAGGCGCGTGGCCCTCCACGAGCCTTGGCGGCTTTGCCCATTGCGGTCCGAACTGGCT
>DATASL010000008.1:0-92335 GCA_036269235.1 Rhizomicrobium sp. | reverse complement strand
CGCGACGGCGGGCCACCCAGGTGACACTCTGTCTGGCGTTGGGCGTGCGTGCAGACGTTTGGATTTCTTTTACGTCGCTCCCAAACCATCTCTATCCGAACCCGGGTGGCCCGCCGTCGCGGGCCATGACAATGGGAGGGGATAACGCATTGCTTTGCGGCCGCCCGCCGCACAAACAACTACACCACCCCGAACGGCACCACTTTGTTCCCGATGTCGTGCCCGATATCGGCGAAGCCGAGGAACGGGATTCCGGATTCCCCGCACCAGTGACGCATGATTTCTTCCGGCGTCCGCCCGAATTGCGGATCGTTCTCGGGTACGGCGCTGACGCGGCCGAGCTTGAGCCCCGCGCAGCCGCGGATGCCCGCATTGTTGGTCACCTGCCAGAGCGCGCGATCGATGCGGTAGAGATGCTCGGACACGTCT
This sequence comes from Rhizomicrobium sp., assembly GCA_036269235.1. Classification (GTDB taxonomy): domain Bacteria; phylum Pseudomonadota; class Alphaproteobacteria; order Micropepsales; family Micropepsaceae; genus Rhizomicrobium. The sequence goes on along the minus strand of DATASL010000008.1, from coordinate 91,906 downwards.
TCGAGCATGAGCACATGATGGGCGAGATCGGGCTCGAACGGCGTGCCCAGCAGATGGGAAAGAATGGTGAGGTTGAACGCGGCCGTCGGCGTCTCGCCGGACACCGATCCTTCGAGCGCGGACATCTCGCGTTCCACCAGCCAGCCCAGCGCGCGCAGCACCGCCTTGTCGCCGCCTTCGCGCAAAATGTCCGCCACCATAGGCCCATGCGCAGCCCCCGTCGCACCGCGGCCATATAATGCCCCAAGCAGCGAGCCCGCATCGCTGTAGCCGAGATAGGTCTTCTCCATCGCCGCCGGCGTGAGCCCGTCCAGCACCCGCCTGACGACGCGGCAGGCGCCATAGCCGCCGCGTGCGATCCAGACCGCGTCCACATCCGGATCATTGGCGAAATCGAGAAAGGCATTGGCGCGCGCGGCGTCGTCGCCCGCGAAATGGCCGGAAGCAAGGAAACATTGCGGGTGAAAGCGAAGCTCCGCGCGACCGCCGAAATGCGCCGCCGCCAGCTCGCGCACGCGCGCGGCAAGCGCCGCGTCGATGCGCGAGCCCGGAGCTACAATCCCGATCCTGACCGCGCCCATGCCGCGATTCTTGTCACCTGCCGCCGATGCCTTATAGCTTCCGGCAATGGAAAAAACCTGTTTCTTCTGCGGAATCGGCGGCAGCGGCATGCTGCCGCTCGCCCTGATCGTTGCGGCGCATGGCGCGCGCGTTGCCGGTTCGGATCGCGCGCTCGACCAGGGGCGCACGGCGCAGAAATTCGACTTTCTGCGCGCGCATGGCATCGCTTTGTTTCCACAGGACGGCAGCGGAGTCCAAAGCGCGGACCAGACGGTCGTTATTTCGGCGGCGGTCGAGGACACGGTGCCGGATGTGATCGCCGCGCGTCGCGTCGGGGCGGCCATCGTCACGCGCGCGCAGCTCCTCGCCGAATTGTTCAACGCCGCACAGATACCCGTCGGCATCGGCGGCACCAGCGGCAAATCCACCACCACCGGAATGCTCGGCTGGATCATGGAGCGCGCCGGCCGCAGGCCCACCATCATGAACGGCGCGGTGATGAAGAATTTCATCACGCGTGCCGTTCCATTTGCGAGCGCCGTTGTGGGCGAGGGCGACGTCTTCGTCAGCGAGGTCGATGAGAGCGACGGCTCCATCGCGCAATATCGCCCGCGCATCGGCGTGGTGACCAATATCGCCTTCGATCACAAATCGCTCGAAGAGCTGCGCACCCTGTTTGGTGATTTCATCGCCCGTTCGCAGGTGGCGGTTCTCAATCGCGACAATCCCGAAACGGCGTTGCTCGCCCGGCCGCTCGCGGCGGGCAGGCTGGTGTCGTTCGGGCTGGAAAGTGCGATGGCCGATCTCTTCGGCACGGCGATCGAGCCGCGCGAGGGCGGGGTGAAATTCGAGGTCCGCGAAAGAAGAAGCGGCGCGCGCGTCATGGTCGCATTGCGCGTGCCCGGCCGTCACAATGTCCAGAATGCGCTGGCCGCAATGGCCGCGGCGCGGGCCGCGGGTGTCGATCTGGCGGATGCTGCCACAGCGCTCGAAAGTTTCGCAGGCCTCAGGCGGCGCTTCGAACTGGTGGGCTCGGCAAATGGTATCACCGTGCTCGACGATTTCGCCCACAATCCCGACAAGATCGCCGCCACGCTGGCCACTGCGCATGAAATTCCCGGCCGGCTGTTGTTGTTGTTCCAGCCCCACGGCTTCGGGCCGCTGCGGCTGATGAAGTACGAACTCATCCACGCCTTCGCACGCGGCATGAACGACGACGACATATTGTTCATGCCCGATCCCGTCTATTTCGGCGGCACCACGGATCGCAGCGTCACCAGCCGCGACATCGCCGAGGGCATTGTCGCGCTGGGCCGCACAGCGCACGCGATCGCCGATCGGGCCGCATGCGGCAGCGCGCTGGTGGAAATGGCCCGCCGCGGCGACCGCATCATCATCATGGGCGCCCGCGACGACACATTGAGCACGTTTGCGACAGAGCTTGTGCGAGAGATTGAAAGCCGGAAGTAGTTAGATATTCCCTGTGTGCGATCGGAGCCAATCTTCGGTATTATTGCGCAAACCTATTAATTTGTCATCCCTGCGAAAGCGCGAACCCAGTGCGCGTGCTCTTTCGGATGGTCCATGGTTCTGGGTTCCCGCTTGCGCGGGAATGACAACGGGGGGCTTGCAGTTATTAGTTGCGGCCGATGCGCGCAGCGCAATGGCGATGTCCACGCGATATTTGTGGACGATAATTACTCGCCGACTCCGGATCAACTGGTAATTAGCAATGCGAAGTTCGGTAATCTGTCGTATTCGCCGGTCGCTTCAGGCCAGTTTTTCGGCAAGTCTGCTGCGGCCGATCCATCGCGTGAATGTCGTGGAAAGCGCGGCGTCGCCGTCGAGTGTGATGCGCCCGGCGTGGAGCTCTTCATCAAAGCTGCTCATTCCCATCCACGCGGCGGTCATCGCCCGCAGCCCGGCCATAACGAGCAGATCGACTTCGTGGCCCGGATCGACCGAGCAGAGATCGACAGGCTGGTCGGGCGCGATGATCAGCCAATAGCGAGCCTCACCGGGTGGTAGCTCGGGGTATTGAAACTCGACGACGACCCGCCGCGCCGGAAGCGGATCGGGCTGCAGATTGCGCCGCATGTTCCACATCAGCAAACGCGCATCGAGATTGGTCAGCGAGCAGTCGGAATCCACCCATTTGAGTGCCCATCGCCCGAGGCCGAAGACAATCGGGGCGAGATCCCTGCCGGAGGGTGTCAGCTTGTATTCGCCGTTCTGCCGCACAACGACCCTGGCGCGCTCCAGCTCCCGCAATCGCTGGGACAGCAAAGCGGTGGACATGCGCGGAACGCCACGGCGTATTTCGTTGAAACGGGTGGATCCGGACAACATTTCGCCGAGAAGCACGAGCGTCCATCGCGTTGCCAGCAACTCCGCGGCCATGGCGATGGGGCAGAACTGTCCATAAAACGACTCCGCGCCGCTTGGGAGCTGCACCGGGTCCGTCGCCGCCGCGCAGGATTCTTGAACGTTCATCGCTTCAGTTCCTGAACTAGCGCCACCGGAAGCCGGGTGGAAAGCTGGGCTCCTAACGGAAGGAGCAATTCATGCCGCTGGTGGACATTCACGTCATAAAGGGCGTTTTCACGCCGAAGCAAAAAGCCGAGATCATCACGAAGGTGACAGATGCGATGGTTTCCGTCGAGGGCGAGAGGCTTCGTGGTGTGACCTGGGTCAAAATCAATGAAATCGAAGGCGGTGACTGGGCGATCGGAGGCCAGCCGCTGCAGGCCGCGGATGTTCTGAACATGGCCTCGGGCTGACAACGGCGAAGCCGGCACACCGCATCGCAATCCTTCGGGGCGGCTGGCCGAACAAATGGCGGCGGGATAGAATCTCCGGATGACCCGCGAGAGGAATACCGGAATGAAAAGCCGCTACTTTGTGTCTGGCCTCCTGCTTTGGCTGGCAACGTGCCTCTCATCGGCCGCGCTTGCCGCGGCCGATTCCGGGCTCGAACAGCTCGCGATCTCCGAGGGCAGCTGGGTCTATCACGGTCAGGTGTCCGGCGACGCGAAATCGCCGCCGACGGAGTTCGTCTGGCATGCGGATTGCCGCTGGTCGGCCAATCGCGCATTCATGATGTGCAGCTTCTCCAACATCTGGGGCGGGAAGCACATCAACTCGCTGGTCGTGGACACCTACAATCAACACGACAAGGCCTTCTGGCACTACGAAATCTTCGAAGACGGTGACGAACCGGGCAAGCCCTTTGCCTCGAAAATGCAGATCGACGGCTCCACGCGCACCGAGGAATGGACCGAAAGCCGTCACGGCAAGACCGTTCACCAGCGGATCGTCTACAAATTCGCGTCCGACAGGAAAGTGACCGTGTCGTTCGAGCAGTCGAAAGACGGCACCGCCTGGAAAACCACGGCAACCGGCACGGGCGAAAAGACCAATTCTTGAGTGGGTTTTCGCCGATCAGGGCGGAACATAATGGATAATCAAAGCAAGACCGGAACGGGTCTCGTTTGGACCCGTGACGTGAAGGGGGGAATTCCGTCGGCGCCGTTTCATGCTTCGCTGTTCATTTCGTTCTTTTGTTTGCATGTGCTTCGCACAGCAAATTCGCCGAATCGTTATGTTGGCTTTCGATAGAAGCATGGCTCGTTGCGAGCGTTGCAGCTGTGCCGATAGCAAATCCCGTAGGAATCATATTGTACACGCCGTTCATTCGGCCCGGCGCTTGGGGTTTTCCATTGTGCGTAATCGTATGGCTGATCCTGTACCTGCCGATTTCGCTTGCGCCGGCTAGGTTGCTTCGGGCCAGGGCTTGAAGTGCTTGGCGAGCTTTACACCCTGGCCCTGATAGTTCGATTGCATGTGTGTGCCGTACAGTTTGTTCGGAGCCCCGCCTGCAAGCCTGCTGTAATTGAGCCACCCCACAATCTGGCCATGCTCCAGCATGAACGACACGCCGTAGGAGCGCACTTCCAATACGGCCCTGCTGCCCTGCGCCCGGCCTTCTTCGAAGCCGAACCCGGGGTCGAAAAATCCGGCGTAGTGAACCCTGAACTCGCCGGACGCGGAATCGAACGGGACCATTTCTGCGGCGAGATCGGGCGGCACACCCACTTCCTCGCGCGTCGCCAGGATGTAGAATTCGCCGCGATCGAGCGGCAGGCGCCCGTCCACGTCCTGGAGTTTCTCCCAGAACTCGCGGGGCTCGTAATAACCTATGCGCCCCATATCGATCGTATCTGTCGTCTTCCTGGCCTTGTAGCCGACAATGCTGTGCGGTCCCGCGCCCCGAAGATCGATCGAGACCGGGACGAGCGGTCCGCGCATCGGCAGGAAAGCGCCGTCGGGCTTTACCAGCTTGCCCGCTTTGTACAATTCGTTGACGCCACCCTCCGTGCCGATCGGCAGGCCGGGTGACGTACCGCGAACAAATCGCAACTGATTCAGTCGTATTCCCTGGCGGACAACGATGCTGAATGCCTGCGGTGCAACTTCGACGTAAAGCGGGCCCTCATAGCCGCGACGAACGAAATCGAACTGCGTGGCGCCGTCGGTTATGAGACGGGCAAGTACGTCCAGCCGGCCGGTCGAGCTCTTCGGATTTGCGACGCCCCACAACCCGCCGGCCAGCTTCGTGCGCTCCAGCAGTTCTACGACATAAACGACGCCGCTCTCGAACACCGCGTCGTGCTTCAGATCTATTTCGGTGCCGCCGAGTTTCTCGATTCGCTGCTCGACTGTATCGTTCGTCCCGGGAAGAAAGCTCGCGCGAACGCGCCACGCCCGCCGGCCGAGCCGGAGATCGATGCTGGCAGGTTGCAACTGATCCGGCTCGAAAGGCGCGCGGGCGAAAATCTCGTCGCGCCGCATCATTTCAAGCAGGGTCTGATGGGGAATTACGCCCGTGCCCTCGGGGTGGCCGCCATCGGGGCGGGCATCTTGATCCATGTTGAACAGCTCGGGAAAAGAATGTCCGTCGCTCATGCTATATCACCGCCGGGCCGCCCCGTGCCAATTCGGCACCTCACAGATCCTTTGCCGAAGCATTGGGCGCGGCCGCGGCGCGCGCAACAGGAATCATACGCACAGTTTGCTCCCAAACAGGTCCGATATGCCCGGTGTGGCAACGGCCTGTCCTGGCGGCGCTCCCGTCGCGTTTGTCCACATATTCACAGGCCTGTGGATACATCGCCTGTTCATGGATTCATCCGTGTGCTGATCTTCAATCCGTCATTTCCTGCCGTTCCCGGGGTCCGGTTCGGCCGAACCGCCAAGCGCCGTCTTGCCTTCTTTTTTTCGCCGGGCATGATCGCGCGGCGGGGTGAGTCGGAAAGGGGCTCTCATGGCAAGCTACGTCGATAATGTCCTCCAGCCGGGGGAAACGATCCGCTATACCGGAACGCTGCACTGGGTGATTTTTTTGCCCGCCGTGGCGCTGCTGACTTTCGCGGCCGTGGGCGGAATCGTCATCCTGGTCAGCCCCGGCATCGGGCATGGCGCGCACCTGTTCGCCATCATTGTCGGGCTCGCATTCGTATTCGGCGTGCTGCATCTCATCGCCGCGTGGGTAAAGCGAATCGGTACGGAGATCGCCGTCACCAATCATCGCGTCATCTACAAGCGGGGCATTATTTCGCGCCGCAGCGTCGAGATGAACATGGACAAGGTGGAGAGCGTCGACGTCACCCAGGATATTTTCGGGCGCATCCTCGACTACGGCACGGTGACAATCCGCGGCACTGGCGCCGGGCTGGAGCCGCTGGTGACGATCGCGTCGCCCATCGCGCTGCGCAACGCGATAACGGTGGGTCCGTCGTAATCAGCATTTCTTCCGCGTCGCGCCGGGAACAATCATTCATAAGTCGGCAGGCGGCCGGCCACGCAATCACGTCGCCAACAAAACAATGGCGCCGTTCCATTGCGACGACACGCTGGTGACAGTCTGGCCGAGATATAATGAATCGCCGGTGCGGCGCGCAGCGCCGATGACGATCAGGTCGGCGCCGATCCGCTTTGCTTCGTTGAGAATGGCGGCGTCGGGTGCTTCTTCGGTCTGCACCGAAGTGTCGATATGCTCGTGTCCATACCGCTTTGCCAGCGCCGTGACATCCTTCAGCAGGGCACGCTCGGTTCTTTGACGGGCGCGGTTGCGCCGTCCGCCATTGGCAGTGTCCGTTCGTTGCGAGACGTGCAACGCGGTCAGCCGCGTCGATGCAGCCGGCGAAATGGCAAAAGCGATTTCGGCGCCGCGGCGCGACGGCTCGGTGCCGTTGACGGGCACGAGAATGGTGAGAGCTTCGGCGGCGAAAGCTTCGCCGGAACCGGCGATGGCCAGGGCAGTCGGTCCGTGGAAGTCCGATGCGGCGCGGTCGACATTGGCCGAGAAACTGCCGTCCGGCCGTCGCATTTTCTCCACGCCGACAAACAGCAAGTCATAGCCTTTCGGGCTCTCTTTCGCGACGGCGCGGTCGACACGGTCCGTTTCGGCGCGCGCCTGCACATCGACTTTCTCCGGCCGCGATTCGCCTTTTTGCCCGGCTGTCGCACGATGACCCTCCTTCGCGCCCGCCAGTGCAATGGCCTCGAGCTCCGCCGCTGCCGCTTGCTTCGGCACAGCATCCTTCTTCGGCTGATCCGGCACATGCAGCACGGTGATCGGCAAGCCGCGCTGCCCGGCGATGAAACCCGCAAAGCGGGTTGCAAGCCTGCCATTGGCGCCTTCGTCGGCAGCTATCAGCAGGCGCTCGAACCGGCTGACGAAGCCGCGCGCATCGATTTCTTCCTTTTCGAGCCGCGCGCGTTCGTCCTCGTGCATCGGCAAGCGCGCCAGCGCCCAGCGCAGCATGGGCGGCATCGCCATGGTAGTAATGACGGCCATGGTGAGGATCATGGTGTAGAGATTGTGCGTCAGCACACCCATGCTGAGGCCGATGCTGGCGACGATCACTTCCGTGCTGCCGCGCGCGTTCATCCCGCAGCCAAGCGCCAGTGCTTCGCGGCCCGACAGCCCGCTGATCCGGCCGCCGAGAAAGGCTCCGCCGAATTTGCCGACGCTCGCCACGGCCACTATCGCGAGCGTGAACAGGGCCAGCTGCGGATCCTTCAAGACGGTGAGATCGGCCGAGAGTCCGGAAAGGCCAAAGAAGATCGGCATCAGGAAAGCCGTGATGAGGCCGCGCAGCTGATCCTCGATATGCTGCGACAGGATGGGCGAGCCGCCGACCAGCACGCCCGCGACGAAGGCGCCGAGCACCGTGTTCACGCCGATGGCCTGGGTGATCAGCGCCAGCACGCACATCACGATCAGGATGGCGGTGACGACGGCATATTCGCTGGTGAAATTATCATTGACCCAGCGGATCAGGTAATAGACGAGGCGGCGGCCCACCGTGTAGCTGAGCGCGAGAAATATCACGGTTCCGATCAGCGGTTTCGCAATCGACGCGGGCGAGAACCCGCTGGCGCCGGCGAGGCCCAGGGTCAGCGAAATGATTACCCAGCCCGCGGTATCTTCCATGATCGCGGAGGCGACGATGATCTGCCCGAGATTGCGGCGCATGAAGTTCATCTCGCGCACGATCATCGCCACGATCTTGATGGAAGAAATGGAAAGCGCAGTGCCGAGAAAGAGCGCGGCGATCAGCCGGTGGTGCGGGTCGGGAATGAGCGAAGCCGGAACATACCAGCCGAGTGCGAAGCCGCACACGAACGGCACCGTCACGCCTGCGGCCGATACCATGAATGCCGGCGGACCGACCTGCTTCACCAGCTTCAGATCCGTCTCCATGCCGGTCAGCAGGAGCAGCATCATCACGCCCACATTGGAGACGCCGGTTATCAGGCTCTTCTGGGTGGCGCTCTCGGGGAAAATGAAATGATGCGCTGCCGGAAACAGCCAGCCGAACAGCGAAGGGCCAAGGACAAGTCCGGCAAGCAATTGTCCGATGACGCTGGGCTGTCCCAGTTTCTGCATGAGTTCGCCGAGGCCGCGCCCGATCAGGAGCAGCAGCGCGATCTGCGCAACGAATAACGCCTCGGTGGTTCCGGTGAGTGCATTTCCCACCGGCGCGCCACGCTCGGCCGCCTGCGCGGCGCAGGCAACAACGCAGAGCACGCTCGCGCCGAGCAGGAACCGGGTCGTCTGTATTGTCATGAAGCGATCCGGATTCAAGCCAGTGCCGTCGCGGTACCGGCCGGCGTTTCGGCTTCGGCGGATTCGGGCGCGGCAGGCTTTTGCCCGGCCGCTGCAACGATATGGTTCATCGCCGCGCAAAGCGACGTCACCACATCGCAGCCGGCGACTTCGACGGCATCGAGGAATCGGCTGTTGTCATCGGTGATGCCCCAGAAACCTGCAATTGCCGCCGCGGCCGGGATGCGTTTGCGCAACCTGCGCATCAGATAGTGGGCGTTCGTTCCGCTGCCCGGTTCGAGATAGGAAAGACAGATCATCCGTACACCGGACGCATCGAGGTTGTGAATGTTTGCCGACGAAGCTTCGTCCGCGGAAATCAGTCGGGCACCGACGCCGCATTTGCCCAGCAGATCCGCAAGCAGCAGCGCTGCCGCTTCGTCGAGCAGGTTGCGTCCCGCCACACAAAGTACGGGGCTGTTCCGCCACGCTTCCGGCAGCCCGCCTTCCGGAAGCTTTGTTGTTTCACGACTTTCTTCGGCGCTGCCGAGAAAGTTGAGGATTGAAGATTCATGGTCGGAAAGGTTCTGGATAAGCCCTTCGACGAGCGTCTTTACGGCGGCGCAGCGTTCTTCGTCGAGCGCACCGCGATCGGCATCGGCCTGCGCAAGCACCAGCCCCTTTAGCGCAATGTCGTAATATTCGCAGAGCGAATGTTCTTTGAGGAACGTCTCGGCGAGCCGCGCCGCCTCGTCAGGGTCACCCGCCAGAATACGAAGATAAAAACTTTCCTCATAGGCAAGCGGCGGCCGGTTGCCGAGCAGCACATCGAGAAATTTCAACCGCTCCACATGGCGCCCCAACACCGCAAGGCAAAGTGTGAGCGGTGTCGAAAGCAGGAGTCCGACGGGGCCCCAGACCCAGGTCCAGAATGTGGCCGCAACCACCACGGCGATCGGCGAAAGACCGGCTGTCTTCCCATACAGGAACGGCTCTACGAACTGGCCGGTGACGGGCTCAAGCACGAAATACATTCCAGCAGTCCAGAAAACTTTCGACCAGCCAGCGTCGACCGCGAGCGACAGGACGATGGGCGCCACGGCGGCGAGCGGTACACCCACATAGGGAATGAACCGCATCATCATCGTCACAAGACCCCAGAGCCAGGGGTTGGGTACGCCGATGAACCACAGACCCGTGCCGATCAGCGTACCGAAAGCCGTGTTGATGGCGGTCTGGGTGAGCAGATAGCGGCTGACGCGGCTCGCTCCATCATCAAGGGCGATCTTTGCGCGCTGCAGATCGCCGCTGCCGGCTACCCAGATAAAGCGATCGCGCAAATCCTCCTTCTGCAACAGGATGAACACGACGAAGATTACAGCGATGCCGCCGGTCGCCAGCGGATCGAGCAGAGGCCGGGCGATGTTCTCGATAATTTGTAACGGCGAAACCGCAGGCTGGCGGATGATGACGGGAAGCGGGCGCTCCTGATTTGGTGCACCCTTCCTCGGAGCGACTTCGCGTTCGACCTGGCCCGAAGCGATCTGGTTGTTAAGATTGTTGAGCAAGTTCGAGGTGCGCGCGATGAAGCCATTCGACATCGCTGACGATTCGAGCGCGTGGATCTTGTGGGCGACGTTGCGTTCGTAACGGGGGATATCCGTCGCGAGATGGGCGAGTTGTGTGCCGATGAACAGGAAAACGACGCCTATGACCGCAATGGCAAACAGCGTCGCCAATAACACGGAAAGCACCCGGCCCACATGCAGGCGGTGCAACAGCGTGACGGCAGGTGCAAGGGCAAAGGCGAGAAGAATAGCAAGGGCCAGCGGCACGAGGATCGGCCGGGCAAAATAAATCCCGGCAATCAGGATAGCGACCACTACGGCCGATGCCGCGAACCGCAACTGCGCAGTCGCGTCCGCTTTGTCCCGCAGGGGGACGCGTTCGCTGCCCAAGGCCATACGTCCCCTTCCGGTTAAGCCAGGGAAGGAAACGTTTTTGCGTCCATTCGGTTCGGCGCCCGGAGCGCAACATTAACAATTTGAGTTAAATTTGACTCAACAGCGAGGCCACGTGGGCATCCATTTGTATCCATAGCCGGGGCTTTAAATTGAACGGGGACAGCCTGCGTGTAATTCAGAAACACGGCGCAGGCAGCAAGCCGCGCACCTAAAATAATAAAAGGGCCAGTACTATGAAAACCGTATACCGCGGCATGACCGTGGCTGCGACTGCTATGCTTTTGTGTGCTTGCGCGGCTTCGCCGGAAAGTATTGCACCGCACAAGATAAGCACCGCCCAGTACTCGTATCTCAACTGCCCGCAGCTGGCAGCGTACAAAGCGACTCTGACGGCTGCCTATAACAAGGCCGCCGATTCGGAGGACAGCGCGCGGGCCGAGGACGCAGCGACGAGCCTTCTGCTCGGCGTTCCGGTCGGTTCGATGACCCATGAATCGGTTCCATGGCAGGTCGGCGACCTCAAGGGCCGCATTGTTGCCGTTTCGCAGCTTCAGGTCGCCGACAAATGCGGCCACATGCGCCAGGCTTCGGCAGAACAATAAAGCCACGCCGCCCGGACCAGCCGGGGGCTATTCCGGACAAGAGGCGGGGCGCGCTTCCCGCCTTTTCTGCGTGCGAGGAAACGCGAAGGCATCTGCAGCCGTTTGACCGGGAGCCCCCAACTCCCGGACCGGTGTATCGCGGCTCGTGCGCGTCCGTTGTCCTTTCCCGTCCGGCTTGCAGTCCTGTTTGTCGCGGCGATCCCGGCCGGCGCCCAAAACACTCCAGCAGGCGGCGGTTCGTTCATTTCCTTACCCACGTTGATGCTTGCGGGTCGGCTTATTCCTTCTTTCGCCCTGAAGCGCGGCTCCCCACCGTGTAAACTGTGGCGTCATGAGTCCGCTTCGCAAAATCATTCACGTGGACATGGACGCGTTCTATGCGTCGGTGGAGCAGCGTGACAATCCGGGATTGCGCGGAAAACCGGTCGCAGTCGGTCACGGCGCAAGGCGCGGGGTCGTTGCGGCCGCGAGCTACGAAGCGCGCAAGTTCGGCGTGCGCTCGGCCATGCCTTCCACCACTGCCTCGCGCAAATGTCCCGAACTGATTTTCGTCCCGCCGCGCTTCGACGTCTATCGCATCATATCGCGGCAGATTCGCCAGATCTTTGCCGACTACACGCCGCTTATCGAGCCGCTTTCCCTCGACGAGGCTTATCTGGATGTTACACAAAATCAGTGTGGACTTCCCACCGCCTCAGCGACGGCGGTGGAAATCCGGGCCCGCATTTTTTCGGAGACCGGCCTCACTGCATCCGCTGGAGTTTCCTACAACAAATTCCTCGCCAAGCTTGCCTCCGATTATCGCAAGCCCAATGGCCAATATGTAATTGCTCCTGCCGCTGGTCCGTCATTTATCGAAATGCTCGCGATCAGCAAATTCCATGGCGTCGGGCCGGTCACGGCAGCCAAGATGAACAGGCTCGGTATTCGCACCGGAGCCGATCTCCGGCAGATGTCGCGCGAATTTCTGGCGCGCCATTTCGGCAAATCCGGCGACTGGTACTATGCGATCGCACGCGGTGAGGACGATCGGGTCGTCTCGCCGGATCGTCCGCGCAAATCGTCAGGCTCTGAGACGACATTTTCAACGGATCTCACCGATTCGCCCGTCATCGAGGCCGAAGTGCAAGCGCAGGCCGATGAGGTCTGGGATTGGTGCGAGCGGACAGGAAGTTCTGGCCGCACTGTCACCGTCAAGATCAAATACGCCGATTTCCGTCAGGTCACCCGCAGCCGAACCAGCGGAATGCCGGTGCAAAACCGGGAAGCTCTGCGCGCCATAAGCAGGGATCTGGTGCGTACCGTGCTGCCCACGGCGGTTGGCATTCGGCTGGTTGGAGTTACGCTTTCCACGATGGGCCCGGGAAGTGCTGCCGGCTCGCCTCAGATGGGATTTGATCTTTAGTTCCGGGGCGCAGCTACCGCAGATCCCACCGCGTCCTGAAGATCGCGTCGCAAAGTCCCGGACTGCCGAAACCGTCACTGAAACTCACTCGCGAGCGGCGATGATGTTCGCCATGTGCATGACTTGAAATCAGCGAGTCTGGAACGAGACGCAGCAGCGATGCACCATCGTTTGCGGCGGAGCTGCGGATTCCGCGTGCGAAATCATAACCCGAATGTTCGTACAGACCGCCGATCGCGCCGAGAGCCGCGACCAGCAGCTGAAATCCGAAATCGGCAGTGCCCCCGCCGATAAGAACGAGTGGAACGAGATAGGGGCAGACGATAGTCAGGAAGAAGTCCGGTCCCGACATGTAGCAGGCCGTGATGCTCTTGGAGGCACCCGTCGAGTGATGCAGCGCGTGACCCAGGAACCGGAAGCGCGAATTATGCAGCAGGAAACGATGCGAGAAATACTGCACCAAATCATGGCCAATGGTCATCAGCAGGATGGATAGTACCGCACCGATTAGCGTGATGTGCTTCGGGCCTGAGAAGGCAAGGCCGAGCTTTTCGCAAAGCCACATGGCGGGCAGCAGGAGGAAAGTCTGGTTGAACAGCACCCGCGGCAAGAAATCCAGATAGGCAAAGCGCTCGCGGTCACGCAACTTGTATCTGCGCAGCCAACCCTTCCGGTCGCACAATTCGAATGCGAGCCCTGCCCCATGGAATACGACCATGTGCCCGGCCCAGACGAGAACGGACAATGGCAGCAATGCACGCAGAACCGAAACGTCCAACAAGGTCATGCCGCCGGACATTGCTATCGACGCGCCTCCGATGCTCGCGTGCCAAATACGTAGTCCCACCAGGGTGCACTTACCCCGAAAGACACGGTATCGTCGCGAAAGTGATGATGCATGTGGCGAATGCGGAGAAACCGTCCGATTCCAGTCTTCGGTTGTGCATGGTGCAGGTGATAGTGAAACATGTCATAGACAAGATAGCCGATGATGAGGCCCGCCAGCACCGGCATAGACGTCAGCGGTCCGAGCGTTACACGCAGAACCACCCACGACGCCGTCATGATCGGAAGGCTCATGAGTGGCGGCATGACGAGCCGAAGCGGATCGTTGGGATGGTCGTGGTGAACGCCGTGCATCAAAAACTGCGCCCGCCGGCCGAACGTCGACGTGAAATGATAATGAAACAGGAAGCGATGGCCGAAATATTCGAGCAAAGTCCACAACACGTAACCGCCCATCAATTCACCCGCAACCGCAATCGCCGGCATGTTGTGGTCAGCGACATAGAGCAGCAGGATCGCGACCGGCAAATATACCACGGTCGGAAGCAGGTGATGAACGCGCGAGAGCCGGTCGAGCAGTGGATTGCGGAACAGTCGCGGCGATGCGGCCAGCAAAGCCTGCCGGGAACCGGAAATCGTGTCGCCGATGGTCATGGAATGGAAATCCCGGTTCGGAATGGCGGCACGGCCCGGTCGCAGCCTTATTCGATTTGCGGCCTGGGGGCAATTCGGGCTGGCGCGACGGGTGCAGTTTCGGGTTAAATCGGTGTTGCTGGGACTTTTGGTCCGGGCGCTGCGACCGCGAAAGGTCGTCTGTGCTTTCGGGCGTAACAAGCAGGGAACTGCGATCTTCTCATGAAAGCGGCTGGCCTCTTGTCCGCGGCCTTGCTCCTGTCTGTCTCCATCGCATGGGCCGACGATATCGGCGGAACGGGACGGATCGAGCCGAATGGCGGCGTGGTGCTCCTGAACGGTGTTCAGGGCGCGCGAGTGCTGTCGATTCCGGTGCACCCCGACCAGATGGTGAAGCGCGGCGATCTGCTGATGACGCTTGATGACCGCGAGCAGCAAGCCAATACCCGAATCGCCGAGTTGTCGCTTTCGCAAGCCCGAAAGGATGCGGCGCAAAACCTCGCTTCGGCGGTGGAAGCCGTCCGAATCGATGAGGGGCGGCTGAAGCGCGCGGTCCGGGACGCGGGGAATTATCGCGCGCTCGGTCCGGATGCGACCTCCGAAAAGCAGATTGCCGATATGGAGCAGACGGCCATTGAAACGCGTATGCAGCTTGAACTGGATCAAAAAAGAGAAAATCAGGTTCGCACCGACAACGCCTCAAATGTCAGCAGCGCCGAAAAGCGGCTGCAAATCGAACAGCAGAAACTCGCCCTTTACCGGATGGTGGCGCCCATCGACGGCATGATCCTCCGCATTGACCAGCATGTCGGCGAAAATCTTACAGGCACCGCTGCCATCGAGATGGGTGACATCCGCACCATGTATGTCATCTGCCAGGCGTTTCAGGGCGATCTGCTGAAATTGCGGCCGGGTCTTCGCGCCACGATCAAGAGCAGTGCCTTCGTAAAGCCGCTGAAAGGCACGGTGGAAAATGTCGGCCGGCTCGTGGATACGAAAGCCCAGCTTGGCGATGTCCGCATCAAGCTCGACAATCCATCCGTTGCCAGCAAAGTCGTCGGCATGGAAGTCGAAGTGGAGATTGCGCGTTAGTGCGCGAGAAGTCGGTATCCACAGGGTTCCGGGAAAGATGCGCGGAGCTGTTTTCCGTCAGTGGTGCATTGCCCGGCATCTCCTGCATTATCGTTGCCGGCGCGAATCTTCTTCAGCACCGTCTTCGCCTGGTTGCGGCGCTTGCCGGGGTTGCCGTCGCGTTGTTTCTTTTGACGTTGCAGATTTCGGTGCTCGACGCCGCGAAGGTCAAAGTCACCCAGCTATATAATGATTTTAACTTTGACGTCGCCGCTGTGCCCGATACCTATCAGTTTCTGTTGAACTTCGAGACCATCGATCGTGTCGTGCTCGACCAGGCGCGTGCCACCGGCGACGTTTCGCAGGCATTTGGATTGAATGTCGACGTAGTGCACTGGATGCAGTGGCCTTCCAAAAAGCAGGCCTATCTGTTTCTGGTCGGGCTGGACGATCCGGGAACTTTCGTTCGCGATCCGGTTATCCGTGACGGCGTGAAATCGCTAGTCTCGTCTCATTCGATTCTTATCGACGATTATTCCGAACCCGATATCGGTCCGCTGGCAACGGGCACCATGGCAAAGATCGGTGATGAACTGGAAACCATCGACGGACACTTCAGGCTGGGCCTCTTCTTCTATGGCGAGGGCACCGGAATTGTGCGAAACACCGATTTTCCACGGCTTACAGACCGCGATTCGAGCAAGATGAGCATAGGTCTGTTCCAGCTCAAGCCGGGTGTTTCACCGCAGAAGGCCAAGCACGATCTGGAAGCCATCGTGCCGGAGCATACGCTGGTATTTACGCGCGCGGAACTTCTGCAGCAGGAACAGGATTATTTTCTTTCGGTGCGGCCGGTGGGCATCATGATTTATATCAGCATGCTGATCGCCTGCCTCGTCGGTACCGTGATCATCGTGCAGGTTCTGTCAACGGAAGTCGCCAACCGCATGAAAGAATATGCAGTGCTGAAGGCGATGGGATCGAGCCCGGCTTTCGTTTATGGCATCGGCGTGACCCAGGCGATCCTTGTCGGACTTGGAGGCTTGCTGCCTGCATTGCTGATAGGCGGTGTCGTGCTCTGGTACATCGAATATCGTACCCATCTCGAGGCAGCGCTGGGTTTGGTGCTTCTGGGAAAGATGCTGGTGATTACCTTCGCAGCCTCAATCTGCGCTGCTGCGGCAGTATTGGGGCGGGTGCAGCGTGCCGATCCGGCGGCGCTCTACTGATGTGGCCGAGGATCGGACTTGGCCTCAGGCTGCTGCTTCACAACCGGCTGCGACTGCTTATCGCGTCGGCAAGCGTCGCGATGGGAGTGGTCATCGTTTTTGTCGAGTTGGGACTGCTTCTGGGAATGCTCAACTCCCAATCGATCATCGCCAATCTCGTTCGCGGTGACCTCCTGATCATGAACATCGCGCGAGTCAATCTTCATCGCTGGGACAAGATCGACCTCGTCCGTCTTCAGCAGGCTGCCGCCGTTCCTGGTGTTGCGAGGGTCACGCCGATCTACGAGGATCACGTTGGTTTGCGGAATCCGGTCGACAAACGGGTCCGGCGCATTATCCTTTATGCATTCCCGCCCGACGACGTTCCCTTCAAGCTGGCCAATCCGGCGGCCATCTCGCACGCGCTGAAGATTTCACACGGCTTTCTCTACGACCGCTTGTCCCGCCCCATTTTCGGCCAATTCGGAGTCGGTGATGATATCCAGATCGACACCGTGCCATTGCGTGTCGGCGGGTATGTCAGCATTGGTGCGGATATTGTGAATGATGGAAATATTCTGATGAGTGAGGGCGATTGGCTGGCACGGTTGCCGGAATCCAAGCCGATCATGGGCCTTATTCACCTCAGGCCGGGTGTTTCGTTGAAGTCAGTGCAACAGCGGATCATCGACAGTCTTCCGCCCGATGTCACGGTCCTCACACCGCAGGAAACTGCGAAGCGCGAGAGCCTCTATACGCTGCGCACGGCTCCCGTCGGACTCCTTTTCGCGGTCGGCATGCTGGCCGGCCTGGTGATAGGAACCATCAATTGCTATCAGGTCTTGTATAATGAGATCACCGATCATCTGCGCCAGTTCGCGACACTGAAAGCGATGGGATTCTCCAATCACTTCCTTCGCCGAATCATACTCGGTCAAGCCTTGATTCTGTCCGTGGCCGGTTTCTCGACAGGAGTGGTGTTCGCGTGGCTCGCCGATCGTTACATCGCTTCGCAGTCGATGCTTCCAATCGGCATCGGTGTCGGGTCTGGCATTATTGTTTGTTGTTTCACCTTGGTGATGTGCATGGCGGCCGGGCTCATCGCAGTCCGGCGAGTCGCGACTGCCGATCCTGCCGCACTTTATTGAGATGACCGTGAGCGAACCGGGCCTGCACTCTCCGCTTGCCACCGCACCCCGCGCGACTGCGGTAGTTGTCGCCCGAAAGGTAAGCCACGCGTTCGATACCGGTGCCGCACGGAAGCCCGTGCTCTTCGACGTCGATTTCACTTTGGAGCGCGGCGAATTCGTCATTCTTACGGGACCGTCGGGCGCCGGGAAAACAACCCTGATGACTTTGATCGGCGCACTCCGCTCGCTGCAATCGGGCAGCATTCGCGTGCTTGACACGGAACTCGCCGGACTGCCGCCCGCCGGTCAGCGAGACATACGTCGGCGGATCGGCTTCATCTTTCAGGATCATAACCTATTCGACGCCTTGACCGTGTTCCAGACTCTATCCCTTGCCATGGAAGTGGCAGGGCGTAAGCCTGGGCGTGGCGAGGCTCGACGTCGTGCCATATCCCTTCTTACCTTGCTCGGCATGGAGGCCTATCTCGATTCCAAGCCGCGCCAGATGTCGACAGGCCAGAAGCAGCGCATCGCGATTGCGCGTGCGCTGATCAACGAACCACCGATCATCATTGCCGATGAACCGACAGCGTCTCTCGATGCGGAAACTGCAGGACTCGTCATCAAGCTTCTTCGGCAGCTTGTCGAAATTGGAGGCGCATCCATCCTGATGGTTACGCATGATAATCGTATCTTCTCCGCCGCCGACCGCGTCATGAACATGGTCGATGGTCGAATTGCCGAGCCACTGTGAGCGGCATCTCGGAATTGGGGCAATTGATGCGGCGGATTCGCACCAATATTGTTGTGGTAGAAGCCGCGGCTGCGCTCATCCTTTTGTTCACAGCCATGTTCGCCGTACAACCCGTATTTGCGCAACCCCAGACGACAATCAGCCTTTCGGACTCGATCCGCGATGTTCTCAGAACCGACAATGACTCGATCCGCCTTCAGGATGAGCGGGTAAAAACCGCGGCGACGCATGTGCAGGAAGCTGGTGGCGCTTTCGACTGGAACGCCCAGGCCCAGGGAGGCTGGCAGGCGCTTTATGTTCCGCGATCCGTCTATTCGCCGGTCATTCCAGGCAAGGGAATCCTGACCAACAACACGGATATTCTCAGCGCTTATTATTACTCTTTGAGCATTGGCCGCGAGTTTCGCAACGGTATTTCGATCGCGCCCGGCATAACAGCCTACCCCAGCACAAGCGGCGCATCGACCGCGCAGACATTCGGTCTGACGGCACTTCGTCCCAGCCTTGGCCTGCGCATCCCGTTGTTGCAAGGACTGGGCGAAGAGGCGGCCGATGCAGCCGAATTGGCGGCGAAAGCAACACTCGTCGGCACGCGCTTTGATCGCGACTTCGCCATTGCGCATACGGTGCATGACATGATTCAGACTTATTGGCGCTGTCTGGCCGCAGACGAGATCGCAAAAATATCGGAACAGTCCCTGCGCGACGGTCAGGAATATTCCGATTCGCTGAAGCAACAGGCGCAACGCGGGCTCGTTGAGCCTTCAGTCGCGCAGAGCTATATAGCAGCAAACGTCACACGGCAGATCACACTCAATCAGAATCAGGATGCGGTTAGCTCCTGCCGGCGTGACCTTGCCGTGGCGACGCGCGGACAGGCCGTTGGGCCATTACCCGCCCCCAGCGGCATACTCCCGGACATGGCCAGCGACGACGCAGCGGTCGCCAGCCTTGATGATTCATCGCTGAACGATCTTGCCCTGAACAATCGTTCTGATCTCAAAGCCGCGCGCGAATACATAGCGGCTGCAGCCGACACGCGGCGCGGCGCAGAAAACGCCAAAGCACCCGTTCTTACGCTTCAGGTCGATCCCACGCGCGCCATTGTGGTCTACTCACAAAGTCTCGAGAACAATACTGCTGAGGGGCGGGCGTCGGAAGCCATGTCCTCCCAGCGACAGTCGGAAGTGGCGCTGCATCAGCTGGAAACGCAGGTGCAGGTCGATATCACGGACTGCGTTCGAAACCTTCGTTCCGCGTTCGGCGAGTGGCAGGCTGCAAACAAGGCGGAGCAACAAACGCAGGCGGCCGTGGACAATGACGAAAAGCGTGCACGCTTCGGAATTATCGATCGGAAATTCCTGCTTCAGACCAAAGACCAGCTGACACAAATAAAGACGGCAGCGACCAACGCAGAACTGCTTTTTGCGTCGAACATGGCAATGTTGCGGCTGGTCACCGGGACTGTCCATCCACAGCAAGAGACGCCCGCAACGACGCTCGGACTATTTACAACCCTGCCGACTTTGAATTAGCTGCCGGCTCGGCAGGTACGGCGCGCAGACAGCGACCCGAAGGCGGACTGAAACTGTCAAGGTGAGGCACGACTTCACCCGCTCCGCCGTCGCACGCCATCCAGCGGAATTCATGGTTGTTGCCTTGTGCCGACAGGCTTGTTTCATTGACCAGCGCGCTGAATCCCTGTGCGGCCACGCTGCCTGAAACGCTTGTATGGCTGCAGGATGTTAGCGGATTTAGGTCGCTCATCTCACAATAGGCAAACTGCACGGCGGTATTGCAGCGATTCTGGAAGCCCCAATAGCCGCCGGTATCTGCGACACTGAGGCATTGCGAAACGTCAGGTACCGCAGGCGCAGCGGCTTGCGAAACCGGCGTAAGCTGGGCGGCTTGTAGACCGGTCGCATCAACGCCGAGTTTGATCTCCTGAACAGCCTTGGATGCGATCGCAGGCACGTACGGTGTATCAATCAGATGCACGGCTGAAACTTTTACAGGGACGGCTTGCAGCCCTGTGGGCTGGCTGGGGGCGGCGAATGCGGGATCGACAATCGGTGCCGCGGATGCACGTTCATCCGGCACGGTTGCATTGGATGCCGCGACATCGGTCACAAACCCACCACCGCAGACTGGCGCAGCGCGATGCTTTTTGGAGATTGCGGGTTCGCTGATACCCAGACGGCTTGCATATTCCGCTACTGCCGCCTTTTTCTCCTCCTGGCTGAATGTATGTCCCTCGGGGTACCATGCCGTGCAGGCCAAATTCCCGTCGGGACTGTGAGACGTCATCAGAATTCCGCCCGCCGTTGCAACCTTCATTACCTCGATCTTGCCGTCAACGTAGTTTGTATCGATTTCATCTTCGCCGACGCGGAAAAGTCCGATTGCGGCTGATTCGCTTGATACGGTGCCGATCCGTTCGTTCATGAACTGAAAGAACGTTTGCTGCGATACACCGGTAGGGAGAGTCACGACGCGCACAAGACCGCCGTCGCTCTGATCAACGCCGACGGTCGATCCGTCGACTGCGATTAACGTTTTCCCGAGCATGTCGTGCAAAGGCCCGGCTGCCCACGTTGCCTGTGCGGGAACGGTCGCCGCCGCAACTGGTGCTGTCGCCACCTGCGTGACAGATGTCTCGCTCGAATGAGGTGCCTGACTCCGCGCATCAGGAGGTGCTGCAGCGGTGATTGATGGAGGCGCAGTTATGTTCGAAACTTGTCCTGCAGTTTCCTGCCTTACAGGAGCGCCATCTTTCCATAATCCTTCAAATCTATCACCGTTCGCCCAAATCTCCGTTCCTTGTCCGTCGGACTTTCCGTCCTTCCAGTTGCCGTCATAGCGATCGCCGTTTGCCCAAATGACAACTGCGTTTCCATTCAGGGCACCCGTTTTCCACTGGCCGTTGATCTTGTCTCCGCTGGCAGACATGAATTGGCCTACCCCGTCGAACTGCCCGTTTGACTGATTGCCATCGAACTTCGACCCGTCGGACCAGGCTGCAGAGGAGTGCCCCGGCAAAAGCGCCCCACTGCCAAAGGTGCCGATGAGCGTCTCAAGAACGTTTCCGTTGTTGAGAAATGACAACGTGCCCGACCCGCTAACGAGCCCGCCAACGCAAGCTCCCTGCCATTGAATGCTGTCGCCTGCACTGAAGTCGGCATCGAGCGCACGGCATCCGGTGCGCAGGTCGGCCACCCATTGCTGCTGTGCGTCGCCGGTCGCTTGCGCGCCGCGCGGCGCCAGAGATCCCATCGACGCGATTGCGCCATTGCTCATTGCACATACGCTCAGCCCCGTGCCCAGACAGAGCACGAGCTTTCCAGCCCATAACATATTGCAGCTCCTTCGGAGGGCCGGTTTCATCGCCCTTGCCCGGCCGCAATGGTCCGCCTCGCACGCGTACCGTGCAATTCGTTCCTGACGCCATCGCTAATGAAGGCTTTCAGCACTCCATCGCTTCGACCGAGCGGGAGTGCCAAACGGTTAATAGCGTAATCAAACAGCAAGTTCGGGCCTCGGGCCGGTATCCTGCACCGGACTACCAGTCCAGCGCTGCCAGGTTCTCCGGCAGCGCAGCCGGAAACGATCAAGGTACAGATAGACGATCGGTGTGGTGAAGAGCGTGAGCAGCTGACTCACCAAAAGGCCTCCGACGATGGAAATGCCGAGCGACTGGCTGAAGCCGGAACCCATGCCGAGCGCGAGCGGCAATGAGCCGAGGATAGCCGCGAACGTCGTCATCATGATGGGACGGAACCGCATCAGGCAGGCCTTGTGAATTGCGTCGCGGGATGACAGCCCCTCGTTGCGTTCCGTTTCGAGCGCAAAATCGATCATCATAATTGCATTCTTTTTCACGATACCGATGAGCAGAAGCACGCCGATGAGTGCCATCAGTGTGAAATCCGTTTTGGTAATCAGCAGAGCAAGGAGAGCGCCGACACCGGCGGAGGGCAGGGTCGAAAGAATTGTCAACGGATGAACATAGCTTTCATAGAGTATTCCCAGAACGATATAGACCGCGACGATCGCCGCCAGGATGAGCAGGGGTTCATCGCTCATCGAATTCTGATAAACGAGAGCATTCCCCGCGAATCCGCCATGTATGGATGCGGGCACATGAAGCTGCAGCATTGTCTTCTGGATTGCGTCGACCGCGCTTTCCAATGATTCGTGTTCGGTTAAGTTGAACGAAAACGTCGTGGCGACGAAGGGTCCCTGATGGTTCACAGATAATGGCGTGTTTCCGCGGTTAAAGCTGCTGAATGCCGAAAGCGGAACCATGGTTTCCTGGGACGTACTTACTGCGGCGCCTGTGGATGCGCTTCCCCGTCCGCTGTTTGTGAGCGCATTCAAAGCCTGATTGCGTACGACGTCTGCCGCGACCTGCGCCGCAGTCGGCGCTGTGGCCGTCGTCAATTGCACGGTGCCTGAAACAGCCCCGCTCGACTGGGTTCCGGATGCTGTGCCTGCCGATGTGCTGATGTATATATCGTCGAGCGACGCCGGGCTCTGCCAAAATTCGGGCGCGACACCCATTACCACCTGATACTGATTCAGATCGTTGTAAATCGTCGAAACCTGGCGTTGCCCGAAGGCATCGTAGAGCGTGCTGTCGATCTGTGAGGTCGTGAGACCCAGTTTCGCTGCCGTTGCCCGATCAATCGTGAGGTTGGCTTCCAGAGCAGCCGGATCCTCGTCCGAGTTTACGTCCGCCAGTTCCGGAACGGCCTGGAGCGCCTGGGTGATCCGTGGCACCCATTGCCGCAACTCGTCCAGCGTGTCCGCTTCGAGCGTGTATTGATATGCGCCTGCCCCCTGACGACCGCCAACACGGAAACTTCCTGCGTTCTGCAGGCGCAAATCTGCACCTGCCAGTCGATTGAGCTTCTTGCTCAGCCGGGCAACGGCCTGATCGGTCGTCACGTTGCGTTCGCTGGCCGGTTTCAGCTGCACGAATACGCTGCCGGAATTAACTGCGCTGCCGCCTGGACCGCCTCCACTGCCGCCACCGGTGAATCCGGTTACATTCTGGATCGCTGGATCGCGAGCAATTGTTGTCACGAACTGGTCGAATTTCTTTTCCATCAACTGGAAGGAAATACTCTGATCGGCAACGATCTTGCCGAACATTTCGCCCGTGTCCTCGTCGGGAAGAAATCCTTTCGGTATGATGGTGAACAGATAGAAATTAAGAAAGATTGTGACTGCAAGCACGAACATAACCGTGCCGGGATTCCGCAACGACCAGATGAGCGCACGCTCATAGGCGCGGCGCATGCCCTCGAAAGCGGATTCGGCCATCCACAGAATTCGACCCTGCCGCTGCTCGGCTTCATCATGACGTGGCAGGTAACGGCACAGCATGGGCGTCGTAGTCAAGGAGACGACCAAAGAGACCATGATCGCAATCGAAAGCGTCATGGCAAACTCAAAAAAGAACCGCCCCACGATGCCCCCCATCAGAAGTATAGGCAGGAAGACCGCGATCAGCGACAGGCTCATGGAGATAACGGTGAAGCCCACCTCGCGGGCACCCTGGCGGATCGCCTGGGCACGCGGCATTCCTGCTTCGATGTGGCGGGAGACGTTCTCAAGCACGACGATCGCATCGTCCACCACGAAGCCGGTGGCAACCGTCAGAGCCATCAGCGAGAGATTGTCGAGCGAAAAACCCATCAGATACATCACACCGAATGTTCCGATGAGAGAGAGAGGAACGGCGATGCTTGGGATCATCGCGGCGCGACCGTTTCGCAGGAACAGGAATACGACAAGAACGACCAGCGCGATAGAAAGCATCATCGTTCGCTCGACGTCTCGCAGCGACGTGCGGATCGACGTAGTGCGATCATTGGCGACGATAAGCTGGATCGAGGGGGGCAGGGCGGCCTGCAGTGCAGGTAGCGCTGCGCGAACCCTATCTACTGTCTCAATCATGTTGGCGCCGGGCTGGCGATAGAGAATGACCAGGATCGCCGGCACTCCATTGGTGAGGCCGATGTTCCGAATGTCTTCGACGCCGTCGTAAACCCTGGCCACATCGGCGAGACGAACCGCCGCCCCGTTGCGGTAAGCGATAACCAGAGGACGGAATTGCGCCGCGGTGGCCGACTGGTCGTTGGTATAAAGCTGATATTTGAGCGCGCCTTGTGAAATTGCTCCTTTGGGCGCATTGGCATTGGCAGCGGAAAGCGCGGCTCGTACATCCTCGAGGCCGATTCCATATTTGAACAGCGCCAATGGATTGAGATCGACGCGTACTGCCGGAAGCGAACTGCCACCGATCTGCACCTGCCCGACGCCGTCGACCTGACTGAGCTTCTGTTGCAGCACGATGGAGGCAGCATCGTAGATCTGGCCGGTCGACAGCGTCCGCGAAGTAAGGGCGAGGATCAGGATGGGCGCGTCTGCCGGATTGAATTTTCGATAGGTGGGATTACTTCGCAGCGATGTCGGAAGGTCAACGCGCGCCGCGTTAATCGCAGCCTCTACATCCCGTGCGGCGCCATCAATGTCGCGATCGATTCCAAACTGGAGCACAACGCGGGACGAGCCGACCGAACTCGACGAGGTCATTTCCGTCACATCGGCAATGCTGCCGAGATGACGTTCGAGCGGCGTCGCAACGCTGGTTGCCATAGTTTCGGGGCTAGCGCCCGGCATCTGGGCCGAGACGAAGATCGTAGGAATATCCACGTTCGGCAGGGGCGCGACCGGGAGGAGAAAGAAAGCAACTCCACCGGCCAGGGCGAGACCGATGGTCAACAGCATCGTGGCAACCGGCCGCCCGATGAAGAGAGCCGAGATGTTCACGGCGTCAGGGGCTCCGATTGCGGCAACAGCCGTGCCGGACCAATCTGGAACCTGCGCGCGAGTCGGTCGAAGTAGAGGTAAATCACCGGTGTTGTGAACAATGTAAGCAGCTGGCTCACCAACAGGCCGCCGACAATCGCAATGCCGAGGGGCTGGCGCAATTCCGATCCTGTGCCGCTGCCCAGCATCAGAGGGAGCGCTGCGAACAATGCGGCAACTGTCGTCATGAGGATTGGCCGAAAACGGAGAAGGCTGGCCTGATAAATGGCGTCCCGAGGTGACTTCCCCTGGTCACGCTCCGCCTGAAGCGCGAAATCGATCATCATGATGGCATTCTTTTTTACGATGCCAATCAGAAGAATGATGCCGATGATAGAAACGATATTGAGGTCGTTTCCAGCGATCATCAGGGCAAGCAGCGCACCCACGCCTGCCGAAGGCAGCGTCGATAGAATTGTTACCGGATGGATGTAGCTCTCGTAGAGAACGCCGAGGACGATATAGACGGTGACGATTGCAGCCAGAATCAGAAGCAATTCATTACCAAGCGATTTTCGGAATGCTAGTGCCGCGCCCTGGAACGCGGTCGAGACCGCCGCGGGCATCGCGATGCCTTGTTCAGTATTATTGATGGCAGCCACGGCCGCGCCCAATGAATGCCCGGGTGCTACATCGAAAGAAATGAAAGCGGCCGGAAACTGCCCCAGATGGTCGCGCTCGAGAGGGACCGGCTGTTCCACGACCTTGGCAAAGGCCGAAAGCGGTACCTGGCCTCCAGCTGCGGAAGGCAGATAGACCGTGGACAGTGATGCCGGCGAGGCCTGTAGTTTGGGATCGGCCTCGAGAATCACGCGATATTCGTTGGATTGCGTGAAAATCGTCGAGACGATTCTCTGACCGAAGGAATCATACAGCGCGTTGTCAATCGTTGCGGAGGTAATTCCAAAGCGGGCGGCCGTATCGCGGTCCACTACGATGTTCGCAGAGAGACCCTTGTCAAGGTAATTTGTCGTGACATTGCTTAGTTCCGGCGCGGTGGACAGTTTCGAAACGAGCCGAGGTACCCATGTATCAAGGGTGGCAGTGCTCGCCGATTCCAGCACAAACTGATACTGGGCGCGGCTGATCGTGGAATCGACCGTGAGATCCTGGACTGGTTGGAGCGAGAGTGATATGCCCGGAACGTCACGCGTTGCGCGGCGCAATTTGGTCATTATGTCGGTGATGCTGTCGGTACGCTTGTCCTTTGGCGTGAGATCGATGAGCAAGCGCCCGCTGTTCAATGTGCTGTTCGTTCCGTCGACGCCGATGAATGAGGACAGCCCCTGCACATTTTTGTTTCTCAGGATCGCGTGTGCGAGCGCTTTCTGCCGTGCCGCCATGGCGTCGAAGGAAACAGTCGGGCCTGCTTGAGTGATGCCCTGCACCAGCCCTGTATCCTGGAGCGGGAAAAACCCCTTTGGTATCAGTACATAGAGGATGACTGTCAAAACAAGAGTACCCAATGCTACCGCCAGGGTCAATGGCTGATGATCCAGCACCCAGCTGAGCATCTCGCCATACCGGTCGATGATGCGGGCAAAATATTCGCGCGAACGACGAGTGAACCGGCTCTCCTGCGCTTCGCTTCTGTGTCGCAGGAGCTTCGCGCATAACATCGGTACCAGCGTGAGCGACACTACCGCAGAGATCAGAATGGTGATGGCAAGGGTCATGGCGAATTCGCGGAACAGCCGGCCGACGACTTCACTCATAAAGAGGAGCGGAATGAGGACGGCAATCAGGGATATGGTGAGCGACACGATGGTGAAGCCGATTTCGCCGGCGCCTTTCAACGCAGCCTGAAGCGGCTCTTCACCGGCTTCGAGATAGCGGCTGACATTCTCGATCATCACAATAGCGTCGTCGACAACGAAGCCGGCCGCAATCGTGAGCGCCATCAGAGACAGATTGTTAAGGCTGAAGCCGAGCAGATACATGGCCGCGAAGGTGCCGACGAGCGAAAGCGGCACAGAAAGGCTGGGAATGATCGTCGCCGGTATGTTGAGAAGAAAAGCGAAGATGACGAGTACAACGAGCACAACTGCAAGCCCGAGCTCCATCTCGACATCGGAAACCGAGGCACGAATAGTTGTTGTGCGATCTGTGATCAGGGACATTCTGACCGAGCCGGGCAGGCCTGCTTCGATCTGGGGCAGCATCGCCTTGATACGGTCGGCCACGTCGATGACATTGGCGCCTGGCTGGCGTTGCACGTTCAGGAGAATTGCCGGAATGGTACGATTCCAGCTTGAGAGCTGATTGTTCTCGGCACTCTGCGTAACTGTCGCGACATCCGACAATCGCACCGGCGCGCCATTCTTGTAAGCCACCACAATATCGCGGTAACCGCTGGGCGATTGTATCTGGTCGTTATCGTTGATTGTGTAAGCACGCGAAGCGCCGTCAAAGCTGCCTTTCGGTGCATTCGAATTGGCGTTGGCGATGGTAGTGCGCAGATCGTCGATGTTGAGGCCATAAGCTGCGAGAGCCTGTAGATTGGCCTGGATACGAACCGCGGGCCGTTGGCCGCCGTTGATGCTGACGAGACCGACGCCCGGCAGCTGTGAAATTCTCTGCGCAATGCGTGTTTCGGCCAGATCCTCGACCTGCGGCAACGGCATTGCCTTCGACATGATGGCGAGCGTCAGGATCGGCGCGTCGGCCGGATTGACCTTTGCGTAAACGGGTGGAGCGGGGAGGTCTTGAGGCAGCAGGTTGCTGGCGGCATTGATTGCCGCCTGGACTTCCTGCTCTGCGACATCGAGGCCGAGGCTGAGATCAAACTGAAGCGTGATGACTGACGCTCCTCCGGAACTCGCAGAAGTCATCTGGTTCAGCCCCGGCATTTCGCCGAACTGACGTTCCAGCGGAGCTGTGACAGTTGTGGTCATAACTTCCGGGCTTGCGCCAGGAAGAAATGTTTGTACCTGAATTGTCGGATAGTCGACCTCAGGCAGCGCGGAGAGCGGAAGATAGGAGAAGCCAACAAGCCCGACGATCATGATCGCGATCATCAGAAGCGATGTCGCGACAGGCCTTAGAATGAATGGGCTGGACGGATTCATGAGCGTTGTTAGCCCGCTATGCAATTTACCGGAATAATCTCAGCTGCCATCGCTTGAACGACGGTGGCGATGACCGTGCTTTGAGCCGGTACCATTCCGCAATGGACCGGAGAAAGGCGTCTTGCCTGGAATCGTCACGGGTGCCCCGTCACTCAGCTGGTCGGCGCCGTCTACGACGACGGTCGTTCCCGCGACGAGCCCATGTTTCACACTCACGATATCGCCATCAGTCGGCCCAAGCTGAACGGATTGCATATGGACTCGCTTGTCAGGTCCGACGGCGTAAACGTAGTCGCCGGCAGCGCCGTGCTGAACTGCGGCAACCGGTACCGTGACCTGCCGATGAAGCGTATCTACCAGAAGGCGGATGTTCACGAACTGGCTCGGAAACAGCTGAAGATCACTGTTATCGAAAAGTGCCCGCAATTTAAGTGTGCCTGTTGTGGGGTCGACTTGATTGTCGACCGTCGCCAACGCTCCAGATGAAATTTTTAAAGTGTTCGCTCTGTCATAGGCGTCAACGGGCAATTTCGCGCCAGCATGCGTCCGACTTAGTATCTGGTCGATGTCATCTTCGGGGAGCGTAAACAGCACTGACATAGGTTGCAATTCGGTGACGACGACGATCTCGCTTGTAACACCGACCTGCACGTAATTACCGATATCGACCTGACGGATGCCGACGCGGCCCGCGACCGGGGTGGTAACTTTACAAAAAGCAAGATTGACGGCTGCAGCTTCAAGTGCGCCCTTGTCCGCCTCCACCGTGCCCTCGTCGGTTCGAACGCTGGCCTCGGCAGTTGCCAGGATTTGTTGCGAAATCGCGTTTTGCGACCAAAGCTGCTGGTACCGTTTCAGGTCGACTTGCGCATTGGTGAGTTGCGCCTTGTCCCGCGCCAGTGCGCCTTTCGCCTGGTCCATGACGGCCTGGTATGGTCGAGGATCGATTTCCGCCAGGACATCGCCCGCATGTACCATCTGGCCTTCGGTGAAGCTGATCTTCTGTATGGTGCCGCTGACTTGCGGCTTGACCGTTACCGTGGCGAGAGGGGTTACCGCACCCAGCGCGTTTAACCTTACCCGCACATCCGAGAGCGCGGCTCGCGCCACGCCGACAGGTATTGGGCCATTCGCATTCAGATGATGACCGCGACGGCCAGGAGCCGTCTGTCCCGCGGGTCTGATTGCCCAGACAAGCAGCACAAGCAGGACCAAGCCAAGAAGCACCCAGAGCACTTTTTTCAAACCCGCGGGAAAACGGGATTTGGCCTCATATGGCCCGTCATCCGCCTGGCTACGCGCCAGGGTCGAACCATCTGCAGGAAGATTTTCCGCATAGGGTGTGCGCATATTTACTCTCGTTGATAATGGCCCGAGCCCACGGGTTCTAGCCCCGGAGAAGGTACTCGAAAAAGGTGGCAGTGGGCAAAATCCAGCGGCGCACCCGCAACATAGCGAGTAGAACTCTCCGAAATTTGTCGAAATTGTCGCGACTTGGCACCTCAGACGGAAAGAGGGGCGGCACAAACCAATCTTGTGTTCCCATTGCCCGCGGGCGATGATCCGTCGTCGGATCATTTTGACGAATCCGTCGGCCGGTCGGGTCCGAGGGCACGAACGGAAGCGATGACTGCCCTCCAATTTGTAGCCAGGGCTGCGGATGGAAGTCCTATTTCTTACCGATAATTTCGTTCCGGAGCAGAATGCGTCGGCGCGACGCTCGTACGAACATTGCCGGCGCTGGGTGAAGCAGGGGGTAAGCGTGACGGTCATTACGACCGTGCCAAACTTTCCCCTTGGCAAACCGCAGGCACCCTATCGCAATCGGCTTCACATGCAGGAAATGATGAATGGCATTCGTGTCATTCGCGTTTGGAGCTTCCTCGCGCCGAACAGGGGAGTCGTCCTGCGGGCCGTGGACTTCGCAAGCTTTGCGGTATCCGGATTTGTTGCTGGTCTGTTCCAGAAGCCGGATATCATCGTCGCCACCTCCCCCCAACTTCTTACAGCCGTAGCCGGGCATCTCCTGGGCCGGGTAAAAAAGTGCCCTTGGGTCTTCGAGGTACGCGATCTCTGGCCTGAATCAATAACTGCCGTCGGCGCCATGAAAGAGGGACGTATGATGCGCCTCCTCCGGCATGTCGAGAGGACACTGTACGCCAGCGCGGAACGTATCGTCACCGTAACGGAACCGATGCGCGTCCAGCTGGTTGGGCGCGGCGTGTCGGCACATAAGGTTGGCGTGGTTCCGAACGGCGCTGATCTCGAACGGTTGATCCCGCGGATAGCCAGCCCTGGTCTGGCAGCGCGGCTCAAGCTCGAAGGAAAGTTCGTGGTGGCCTATGTGGGTACCCACGGCCTGGCGCAAGGCCTTGAAGTCGTAGTACGAGCCGCCAAGCTTGTGGCAGCCAGCAACATCCATTTTTTGTTTGTAGGAGAAGGCGCCCGCCGTAATGACCTGATTGCGCTGGCAGAGTCCTCGGGCGTGGAGAATGTTTCGTTTGTCGGTGGCGTGCCCTCCGAAGCAGCGATTGATTACCTTGCACTGGCGGATACGATCGTCGTTACGCTGCGGAAATCTGCCGTATTCGACGGCGCGCTGCCCTCGAAGATCTTTGAAGCGGCCGCAATGGAGAAACCAATCCTGCTCAGCGCCAGCGGAATCTCGGCCGACATTGTGCGCAGATACCATGCTGGGCTGGCTGTAGAGCCTGAAAACGCCGAAGCTCTTGCTGCGGCTGCGCTGCAGCTTAGTTCTGACGCGCGATTGCGCGAAAGTTTTCGCGAAGGATGCAAGCGTCTTGCGCGTCATCATGACCGCGATCGGCTGGCCAATCTTATGTTGGCCGAGATCCGGCAGGCGGCCGGTGCTGTCCCTGCGGTTTCCTGACCTCAGTTCTTGCCCGAGACAGCCGCGAGCCCGGCGGCCGCGATCGCAATCTGACTAAAGATTTGCGATATCTGCGTGGTGAACACGATCCAGTTGAAAGGCGCCGGATTGGGCGGAATAACGATGGTGGAACCGGGTGGAATTGGGTCGCTTCCAAAAAAGCTCATAACACTGGAGGAAGGCGTCCGTGCGCTGCCGTCCGGCATGATCACGAACGTTTCATCGTCTTCCGCAACGTTGGTATATCCTCCCGCAAGCTCAACATAATCGTCTACGGTCATGTCGGGACGATATTGGAATGAGCCGGGGTTCAAAACCTCCCCGCTGACGGCAACGGTCGAGGGACGCTTCGGAATGTAGACAAAATCTCCAGGCTGAAGCAATGTATCGAGTTCAGGTTTTACAGCCAAAATGGTTGGATCGGCTGTTACCGTGATGCGTCCGAGTGCCGGCTGATGCAGCAATTGCTGTTGCAGCGTTTGGAGGTAGGTCAATATCGCTGGGTTTACATTCGGTGTTGTTGCGGCCGTGAGAGCCCCTGTCTGAAGTTCGACTGCCTCGCGGTAATTTCCCTGCGCCTCGGCCTGTTGCGCGCTTATCCGCGTAAACACAGCGCCCAGCGGATAGGCTTCGTCGGTCAGGCCACCGGCTCTTTGAAGCACCGATGACAAGTGTTCGCTCCGCAATATATCAAACGTACCCGGATATCGAACAGCGCCCACGACCGAAATCGTACCGTTCTCGCGATCGGAAAAAACCTGGCGAACAATCACGGTATCCTGCGGCAGCAATGCCACCTTTTCAAAATCTCCAAGGCTGGTGCCGCGATAAACGTTCCGCACGGTATGTGATGTGCCGCTTGCCGCGTCAATTTGGCTTGACGTCACCGTTACCGCTGAAAGATCCGCCTGCAGCTGGAGCCCTCCGGCCGCAGCAAGCATGGTCGCAAGCGACGTACCGCTCTCAGACAAATAAGTACCCGGATCGTGAATATCGCCTTCGATCCAGACGAGATGATCTGCGGCAAGGCTGACCAAGCTGTTCAGCGTCAGTCCGAGCTCCGTGGCCAGATCCTGGGGGATGTTATCAGGCGCAGGAACACCAAGCGCAAGCGGGCGCGTAAGGCCGCCTCCCTGCAATGGAATTCCCGCCGCCGCGCTTTGGGCATTCTCCGCTTGGAGCAGCGCAACAGCCGCGGGCAACTGCTGGCTCGCTGCTGCCGCGACGTTGGCCTGATAAGGAGGGGTGGGTGGCAGCGGCGCAGCCGTCATGAGACCCATGGGGGGGGCAGGGGACGTTGCGCCGTTAATGACGGATGGTGTTGTGGGAGACACGACTGCCGTCGGCGACGAACCTACAGGCAGCGAACCGGTGATCGCTTGACCGACACCGGTTGCGGCCGCCTGCCCTACAGTCGTCGGCGCACCGCTGGAGCCGGCCGACGGGGAGGAGGCCGCGCCATTTGAAGCTGAGTAGATTGCAGCTGCATTGTTGCTCGGCTGGGGCGCGGCGCCGGCGACAGCGGTAGACGGCGAGGCTTGCGTTGCAGTTTGTGTGGCTTGGGCTGCGCTTGCCGAAAGTGCAAGCGACACTTCAGACGGAGGGACGTTCGCTGCTTGCGAGGCAGCCTGCAATTGCGCGGCTGCCGCAGCACCAAGCGACTGGGCTTGGGGGCTTGAAAGCACAAAGACAACGTCGCCCTCGCTAAGCTTAAGGTCCTCTTTTCCCGCGAACAGCTGCGTCAGCGAAAAGGCCACAGTGTGGTGAATGTTCGTTTGCGGGTCCGTGTGCACAAGAATGCCCATCGGGGTATACGCATTCGCGGCGAGATCGCTGGATCGCCGGATGAGGCTGGACAATGTCGGAACATCCCCTATCGGCCTCGTGCCCGGCAACTGAACAGCACCCGCGAGCGTCACGCGCCCAAGAGCGCTTCCCGCCTGCTGGTCCACCGACAGGACTTCACCGCTCTCGACCAATCCGCCACGGCCGAGTGCGACAAGCTGAGTTGAACCGCTGGCAAGAAGCGTCAGCTTGGAAAGGTGGTTTGCTCCGGCGATCTTGCCGCCGGCAATGCGGACAAGTGCTTCGTCGCTGATCGCGTGCGCGTTGGGCGGGAGTTCGTAGATGCCGGGACGATTGACAAGCCCCACGACCGCAGCAGTTGCCCCGATCGGGGGCACCACGATCCTGTCCCCATCTGTGAGATTGCCCGCTTCCTCAAGGTTGCCGCTTGCCAGAACGGAGTAGAGATCGAGGCGAATGCGTTTGCCATTGCGCACCAGCGTGATGTTGCGGAGGCTGCCCGTCTTGCGAATGCCGCCAGACAGCAAAATGGCGTCAATTGGCGTATTGAGACCGCTCAAAGTGCGCAGACCAGGGGCATTTACCTCGCCGCTGACGAGAACGGAAATCTGACGTGTCTGTGCCAGCGAGACGTAGGAATGGGTTGAAAGAGCGTCCTTTGCTATGACGGCCTGCAGGTCGTGACTGACTTGTGCAAACGTCCTGCCGGCTGCCTGGACAGGCTCGTAGCCAGGAACGATCAGGCGCCCGTCCCGATCGACCGGAACCACGTACGTATTGTTGTCATGGCCGCGGCAGACGATTGTCAGCTGATCCCCCGGGCCGAGGATGTAGCGATCCTGCACATTACCGATTTGTGTAACTGTAACCGGGGTACCGATCCCAAAAATGTCGTAGCCGAACTGCTGCAATGGAACTCCGGCGCGCTGTGAAAAAATCAGCTCCAGCGTCGAAGAAGGCAGTTGAACAGCCGTTGGCGGTATGGCTGGGGCCAGCGTTTGTGTTGACGGCGAAACCCCAGGCTGGACACTAATGGGACCGGGCGGGGCAGCAACACCCGACGTTCCAGTGCCGGTCGTCGAACCGAGGCTCTGCAGCACAGACTGGACCGAAGAACTGCTGATCGTCTGGGCGTGAAGTTCAATGGTGGCCCAGCCGGCGAAGAAAGCCGCGACGGCCAATGCGACGAACGCAAAGCGATTTCGGAAGGGTTTTTTCTGCATAAGCACGCCGCCCGCCGCAAAGCGGCGACCCCTTGACGATGGTTAGGACACCTCAGACAGGCTTATTACTCTCAGCGCGCAGCTTCGCGCAAGCTAAAGGCTGGGAACTTCCCGCCGGGTGCAGGACGCTGTAGTACAGCGATGCCAGTCACGATTTTCCCTTTGCGGCCGACAATACACGTGAGCGATGGACTCCGCTCTGCGGGCATGCAAAAGCTTCGCACGCTGAGAAATTTCATTATCGACGGTATTTTCGCCGCGCCGCAATCAATGTGTTCGAGCGAGCGGGATCAAATGGGGCAAGCTTGTTGCTGACACGCAGCCGGACTTTCCGCACCGCGCGCCGGTTTCTTTTCGTGGGACTGGCTTGGGTTCCATTCGCGCTTCCTGCTCGCGCCCAGAATGACGTTTACGTCTCCAACATACTCCCGACGCCTTCGTTGTATGGTGGGATAGGTCTTCTGGACACGCGCAATGCGCGATTCATGCCCGATGGATATATGTGGATAAGTGCATCGGTCAAAGAGCCGGATGATCGGATCGCGCTGAACTGGCAGGCGCTCCCCTGGATGGAAGCGACGTTTCGATACTCGGTCAACTACGCGCTCGCACCCATCGGACAGAGGGCGCTTTACGACCGCAGTTTTGATGTGAAATTCCGCCTCTTCGAGGAAGGCGAATACACGCCGCAAATTGCGTTTGGGCTTCAGGATTTTATTGGAACCGGCGTGTATTCAGCAGAATATCTTGTAGCATCCAAACAATTCGGACCGTTCGATCTGACTGCCGGTATGGGATGGGGGCGGCTGGGGTCTCGTGGAACCTTTACCAATCCTTTCTGTAAGATTGCTATCAGCTTCTGCACGCGAGCGAGCAGCGCGAGCACTTCGACGACAGGAGGCACCCCTCTTTTCGGCGACTGGTTTCACGGACAGGACGTCGGAATTTTTGGAGGCATTGAATATCAGACGCCCATTCCAGACCTGACCTTTAAGCTTGAATATTCGACAGACGATTATGCGGCAGAATCTTCGTATTTTCACAATCCAAGCGTTCATCCGAAGAACTATGCGCCAGTGCCCGTCAACGCCGGATTGGACTATCGTGTCTGGAGCGATGTGGATTTCGGCGTCGCAATAATCGGCGGACGCGAACTTGCCGTTAATGCCAGCATCGCAATGGATCCGACGGAGCCCAACTGGCCTTTCAGACTCGATCCTCAGCCGCCACTTACGGCCAGACCAACCGGGGTCGGCCAGCCGATGACCCGACTCAACCTTGGCGAAGCTGCGACACAGAGTGCGTGGCCCGTTCATTTTTTCGATTTGACGATACCTTCCAAAGAGGATCCGCGACCGCCGGACCCGTCCACTTTCCATGGTGATGATTGGCGCATCGCGGATGTCTTCCATAAAGCTGGACTGCAATTGACCGATGCCTGGATTGCCGGCGACACTATGGTCGCACAGGTCGATCTTCCCGATCATTCGCCACCGGTTTGCCGGGCCCTGGAATCCGCAGGGCCTTTGCCGGCA
Source organism: Rhizomicrobium sp. (assembly GCA_036269235.1). Lineage (GTDB taxonomy): Bacteria > Pseudomonadota > Alphaproteobacteria > Micropepsales > Micropepsaceae > Rhizomicrobium. Next base: position 56,281 of record DATASL010000008.1, on the reverse strand, counting down.
CCAAAAGTAATCCTGCTCGCAAGCAACTGGGATCCGATCGAGACTTGCTCGACAACGGCGCCCGCACCGAAGCCAGATTTAGAGGTTGCAAGTCTTTCCTGGCGACCCGGTACTCTGCCGGCAATGCGCAAAGCGATCGAGGATCAGCAGCTTGTCGTCGAGGGGATATCTATCGCGCATGGGGTCGTGAAGGTCGAAATCGAAAATGATCGCTATTTGCGTGACACGGAAGCGATAAGCCGAACCGCACGAGCATTGTCAGGTACAGCGCCAGCCGATATCGCGGCGTTCGAGATTACGACAACCATGTCGCATATGCCGCTGAGCACCGTGACATTTTCGCGGACCGAACTGGATGCTGCAGCGCGCGGAGAGACCACGCCGGCAGAACTTTGGTCGGGAACCATATTGTCGGACGCCTTGCCCGATAAGCATTATTCGAATGGCCTGGATGACCCCCAATTTACCTGGAGCCTGTTTCCTTCGCTCCAAGAAGATTTGTTCGATCCCGACAATCCCGCTTATATCGGGGTTGGAATTTCGGGGAAAACGCGTACGGAAATTCTACCGGGTCTTGTCCTGGACGATGAAGCCACATGGAGCGTTTGGAATAATTTTGGAAGCATCACGCGACCGAACACCAGCCTTCTGCCGCATGTGCGCACCGACATCACCACCTATTTGCAGAAAGGCTCGACGGGGATCAACCTGCTCACGCTGTCCGATTACTTCAAACCCGCTCCTGAACTTTATGCGAGGCTTACTGCGGGCTATCTCGAACAAATGTACGCCGGTGTTGGAGGCGAGGTGCTCTATCGGCCTTTTGGCCAGCGCTGGGCGGTTGGCGGCGATATCTACGACGTCTACCAGCGCAACTTCGACGATCTCTTTGGACTTCACGGTGATTTTCAGGAGCCTGGAAAGGCCGAGTCCTATCATGTCGTAACCGGCCATGTGTCGCTCTATGTCGAAACCCCCTGGTATAATGTCGTCTCGGTATTTCGCGCCGGTCGTTATCTCGCAGGTGACTATGGCGGTACGATTGAGCTTTATCGTCGGTTTGATACTGGAATACTCGTGGGTGCCTGGGCCACGTTCACGAATGTTCCGTTCAGCAAATTCGGAGAGGGAAGCTTCGACAAAGGTATCCGGATCGTCATTCCACTGGAATGGGCGCTTCCAATCGGAACGACTACTTTGTTCGAAGAGGATTTGCGCCCCATCCAACGCGACGGTGGCCAGCCGCTCTACAATGATGCGCAGCTATATGACATGACGCAATCTTCAAGTTACGGGGATATGGAACGTCAATGGTCGCACGTTTTCCAATGATACGACGATGCGGCGGTGCCCTGTCGGCAGCGATTGTAGCGCTTGGCATGGCCGGGTGCTCGGATACGAGCAGCTTTTCCAACAGCGACTCCGTGATAATGGGCAAGCTGCTTTTGCACGCCATTACCGGAATCGGGTCCGCGTCTTCCGTGCCGCGCGAAAGAGTGGCTGGCGTCCCTTACGCAACGCTCGGCGTGCGGCTGGGATCGAGCGACGAGTCGCTCTTTGTTCTCGCTACGGAAACCGGCAGAGACCTTGTTTGGCGAGGTGGGCCGCAACTCGCCATTACGACTCGGGACGGACGTATAGTTCGAACTGCCGGCTTTGTTCATAATCTGTCCGGATATCAACCGCCCCTAAGTCCTCCGGCTGAGCCGGGATCTGGCAGAAAGACGTATCTTTACGATTTCGCGGATCAATCCCGTTATGGAATTGCGGTAACGTGTACGTTGCAGAACTTAGGCCAAGAACGAATCATGATTATCGGCGTCACTATCGATACCAGCCATGTGGGCGAGGATTGTTCTGCGCCGCAGTTGGGCTGGTCCTTCCGCAACGAGTTCTGGAAGGACAAAGGTGGCTTTGTCTGGAAAAGTAAGCAATTCGTCGTTCCGGAACTGGAATCATTTACGATTGAAGTGCTAAGGCGCGCCAGCTAGCAACGGCAGACATCCTGTATACAACCGGTTAACATTGAACCGTTGCCGGGGTCCATGCTAACGGTTCTCGGCGCGAGTGGAGTGGCAAAGCAGGGGTCATGAAGAGGGGGTGTAACCTCAACGGGCAAAAGCCACGCGTTGCTACTATTGGTTGCGGCCAATGGGGCAAGAATATTGCTCGAAATTTGTCCCGGCTGGGGGCGTTGCACGCTGTATGTGACTCCAATCCCAATGCTGCGTCCAAATTGTCGTCTGATTTCGGAGTACCCGCGCGATCTTTGGCCGAAGTTCTCGAAGATCCGCATTGCGACGCAATAGCGCTGGCGTCGCCCGCGTCGCTTCACGGGGAGCATGTGCGACGTTCGCTCAAAGCTGGCAAGCACGTTTTCGTCGAGAAGCCGCTTGCTTTGAACGTCTCAGATGGCAGGGACCTAGCCCGCCTCGCACGCAAAAGAGCCCGTGTCCTAATGGTGGGACACCTGCTGCGGTATCATCCGCACGTCCTTAAGCTCATCGAACTGGTGCGAGACGGCAAGCTGGGCCACATCCGGCGTATTTTTGCGCGGCGGCAAAGCCCCGGTCGGCTTCGTACGGAAGAAGACGTGCTCTGGTCTTTCGCACCTCACGATATTTCGTTGATACTGGCATTGATGGGTGAACTGCCTAAACGCGTGTGGGCTGAGGGGAGCGCAATTCTGACGCCATCGATTCTGGACATGGCGACGGTACACATGAAGTTTCCGAGTGGCGCTTCAGCGCGTTCGCATGTGTCATGGCTCAATCCATACAAGGAACAGAAATTCACTGTCGTGGGATCCGAGGCCACGGTGATTTTCGACGACAGAGCGGATTGGGCCGATAAGCTGCTGCTGTACAGGCACGATATCGTTTTTCGGGACGGGAGGCCGTGGGCCGTAAATACCGATCCGGTCCGCTTTTCAGTCGAACAGCTGGAACCTTTGCATGAAGAATGTGCACATTTTCTGTATGCGGTTAGTACGGGTACAACACCAAGGACCGATTCGGCAGAAGCGTTGTCGGTACTTTCCGTGCTTGATGCTGCGAGCCGCTCCTTGAAGACGGGCCGGCACACGGCGCCCCGTTCCTCGCGATCCCGCGCCGAACCGAATCGCTTCAACGGGCGGAAGCTGCAGCATGCCGAACCGGCTCTACTTGCTCTTGATTAGGCGTGGGCGCCGTAACGGCCGCTTTCCAACGCACTGACCGACCGCATGACCGCAGATCATTTCGCGCATGAAACAGCCGTAATTGACCCGGGAGTTTCGATAGGTCGCGGTACCAGGGTCTGGCATTTCTCCCATATCCTCAGGGGCTGCGTCATCGGCGAGAATTGTGTGATCGGGCAAAACGTAATGATTGGGCCGAACGTCCGCATCGGTAATCGGTGCAAAATCCAGAACAACGTTTCAGTTTACGAGGGCGTGACGCTTGAGGACGACGTCTTCTGTGGGCCGAGTTGTGTCTTCACCAACGTCTCCAATCCGCGCGCCTTTATCGAACGTAAGAGCGAATTCAAGCCCACTCGTGTCGGAGTGGGCGCTACCCTGGGTGCAAATGCCACTATCCTATGTGGTGTAATCATCGGCTCGTACGCGTTCATCGCCGCGGGGGCGGTCGTCACGAAGGATGTGCGGTCATTTTCGCTCGTAGTGGGGTCACCCGCGCGCTTTCGAAATTGGGTCGGCAGAAGCGGTGAACGTCTTGACGCGCAATTGGTCTGTCCGCGAACGGGTGAACATTATAGACTCCGCAATGGGGAATTGGTTCCCGAATCTTAATTTCTCATTCGGGTGTCCGTAATATTATATTGGCCGCTGTTCTTCGCGGCTGAACGGACGCGCGAACAGCGACGAAATCGTTGGAGACAAGGATGAGTTTGGCCGTCGCACCGAAATCGCTTGCCGTCGATCACATCTCGTTGAAGCGGAAGATAGAGACTCGGGAAGCTCTCATTGGCATCATTGGGATGGGCTATGTGGGGCAACCGCTTGCGATTGCAGCGCATCGGAAGGGCTTTCAAGTCGTCGGTTTCGATACGGATACCGCAAAGGTCGCAGCGCTCAACGACGGAAGGTCTGGTATTCGGACGATTCCCGACGAGAATATCCTCGATATGAGGCGCAGCGGCCGTTTTCACGCGACGGGCAGTGGTGAGGAACTCAACCAGCCGGATGTGATCCTGATCTGCGTTCCTACCCCTCTCACCAGATATCGGGAACCAGACCTGAGTTTTGTGGAGAACACCTCGCGTGCACTCGCGGCAGTGTTGCGGCCGGGCCAGCTTGTCTGTCTGGAATCTACAACTTATCCTGGAACAACGGTCGAGGTCGTGCGGCCCATTCTTGAGAGAAGTGGGTTGCAGGCGGGACGGGATTTCTTTCTGGCGTTCTCGCCGGAGCGTGAAGATCCCGGAAACCCCACCTACAAGACGACCGACATTCCCAAGGTTGTCGGGGCGGACGATGAACTCAGCCGCGATTTGGCCAATGCTTATTATGGCGCGGTGGTCAACCGCGTCGTGACTGTGCCCTCCACCGCGACGGCAGAGGCTGTTAAGCTGACGGAAAATATCTTTCGCTGCGTGAATATCGCGCTCGTCAATGAATTGAAGCACATCTATGAGCGAATGGGGATTAATATCTGGAATGTTATTGACGCCGCCTCTACCAAGCCGTTCGGTTTCATGCCGTTCTATCCAGGACCAGGTCTGGGCGGCCATTGCATTCCCATTGACCCCTTCTATTTGACTTGGAAGGCGCGAGAATACGACGTGCCGACGCGGTTCATCGAACTTGCCGGCGAGATCAACTCTGGCGAGCCGCGCGCCGTCGTCAATGCAATTGCAGCGGCGCTGTCGTCGCGGAAGCAAAAGAGCCTCAATGGCGCCCGCATCCTCCTCGTAGGCCTCGCCTACAAGAAAAATGTGGACGACTTGCGCGAAAGTCCAGCATTGGTCATCATGCAGGATCTGTTGGCTATGGGCACATCAGTTTGCTACTACGATCCGTGGATTCCGGAAATCCCGATGACGCGGGCTCATGCGGCTCTAGCAGGCAGATTGAGTATTGCCTGGGAGCCGGGCAGGTTTGAGACGTCTTACGATGCAGCCTTGATTGTGACCGATCACGACGCCATTGATTACGGCGAACTCGTCGGTGCGCTTGACCTCGTGGTCGACACGCGGAATGCAACCCGAAATGTCGATGAGCGGCGCGAGCGCATCATCCTCGCCTAGCCGGCTGGTGCCGTTTACCGCAATCGTCTTGGGATAGGGCACGCGCAAATCAGATTTGCGGCAAATCTCTTGGCACGGTAAATTGCGCCCGTGTCGGTTCGGAAGTTCCCGCTTGCTAAGGCTTCTTAAGGTTCAGTTTCAGGTTCTTCGCGCTTTGACGCTGAGGGACATACAATCTCAGCAGGCCAATCTAGCCTACGGATTCGGCTGGGTATTTTTTGATGCTTTTCTGTCATTTGCCGGTCTCTTGATCCTGAAACTGGCAATCAAGGGGTTCACTCGGCCTGGTGTTCCCATAATAATGTTTATTATATCAGGCCTTATACCATGGCTCATGTTTAATTCTTGCCTCAAGTTGCCCGAGGGAGCGATCAAACGAGGCAGGATACTTCTCCAACTGCCTGTAATTACTGAACTTGATCTCGTGGTTGCATCGGCTATCCGCATCTTCCTTACTTTTGCGATTCTCTTTCTAATACTTGCGACCGTTGACACCTTTTACGAAGATGTACCGTTTCCACGGTATCCATTAGGCATAAGTCTATTATTTATAGCGATGTCCATCATGGGGACTTCGCTGGGTTTTATGCTAATGGTCCTGAGCCGGCTTTATGCGCCAGCCAGCAAGTTTGTCAGCTTTTTTTTGAGATTCTCGACACTGTTCTCCGGTGTTATTTTTCAGGTTACCTCGTTCCCGCCCACGATATGGCCATACCTTACCTGGAACCCGATGTTGCACATCGAAGAGCTTTTACGTAGCTACTGGTTTTATACTTACCAGACGCCGGTTGGTTCGCCGGCATATGTAGCGGAATGCCTTTTAGGCATGACATTCTTCGGTCTCCTCCTGGAACGCTATGCCAGACGCAGGCTTCCCGCATGAATATCAGGCTGCACGATGTGTGCGTTCCCGCCGGTTCAGCAAGCGCGAACGGGCCATTATTCGACGGATTGGTGCTTGAACTTCCTGCTAATCGTCAGGTAGGCGTACTGGGTGGATCGAAATCGGGGAAAACCACCCTACTGCGGTTGATCTGCGGTACGGCAATACCATACACCGGAATGGTCGAGTGCCGTGTGCGCACATCGTGGCCGATACCACTCTCTAACTTTATTACCAGTTCGGTTAGCGTGGTGCGAAATATCCGGTTCTTGGCAAGGCTCTATGGTGTGGCGGACGAGAGTTTTCCTAGGCAGATTGCCGAAATGGTGGGGATCGAGGCATTCCTTAATGTACCCGTTCAGAAGTGTCCCAAATTTGTGAAGCCACGATTGGCGCTTGCTTTGGGGATTGGACTCGAGTTCGACACATATTTATTTGACGGAACTTTGGCCGCCGCCGATAAGGATTTCAAAGAACAGGCAATCGAATTAGTGACGAAGAGGATGGCCGGTCGTGGGTTCATTTTGGCGACCAATTCGTCCGAGGAAGTCGAGAAATATTGCGAGTCGATCTTCGTTCTGGACGCGGGAAAGGCTAGATATTTTAACGATAAAAGCGAAGGTATAGAATACTTCAAAACGATCCTGAAGGCCGAAAAGCAAAAGCGGCCATCGGGCAAAGGGGCGAGACAGCTCGAAGACGAAAATGAGGATTCCGATGGGATTGGGGATATCGACGTTGTTGGATCTGCAATCATGGATGCATTCGAGTGATCGCTATAACTATTCGGGGAGCGCTGACCATTGAGTAGTACGTTGGACTCATCTTCGAGGGCGCTCGGGAGCGACGTTTCCAAGTCCGACCTGTCGGTCGACCTGGAACGCGAGCCGGCATCAAAACAGCTTTCGCATGGCACTCGGCAATTCTTTAGCTGGCTTGGCGGAAGGTTTACGTTTTGGACGGTCGTGCCGATAATTGGACTTGTTGGGTTCATTTATCTTTATGGGTACACTGATTCACTGTATCAATCGTCGGCTGTTGTTACAATTCAGAATTCGTCGTCAACAAGTGCAAGCCTTAGCACGATTGTGGGCAGCAGCCTGTTCGGTTCTACAGCTGGTAGTACACAGAGCGGTGCCGTTGTCGCATACATTCAGTCGCAGGATCTTCTCAAGTCGCTGGACAAGCAGTTCCATCTTCGGCAGCTTTATGCGGCACCAAATCACAGCCCATTTTGGCGGCTGGATACCGACGCCAGTGATGAAGATTTTCTATCCTTTTATCAACAGATGGTGACAGTGAGTCAGGACTCGACGACGCTTCTTATCACCATAAATGTTCTCGATTATGATGCAGCCCGAGCGCGAACAATTTGCAATGAAATCATTAAAGACGCTCAGAAATTTGTAAACAACATGTCGGGAGTAATGAGCGGAGCAACGTTGAAGTATGCGAAAGATCAACTGACTGCGGCAACGAAGGCGGTTGAGACCGCTCAACCTTACGAGCGTTCGGTTGCAGAAATGGAACTCACAGCAGCGCAGCAGGGGCTCGTGTCCGCACAGAGTCTCGCCAATCAGCAGCAGTCGTTCCTGATTACGGTTAACGCTCCGAATTACCCGACTGACGCTACCGATCCCGACAGGCTTGTTGAAGAGGCGATGATTTTGCTCGGCTCGTCTGTGCTCTTCATGATTGCACACCTGTTGCTGGCAAATGTCCGTGACCACAGGCGAGCGTAAACCGTACCGGACGACGCAATGGTTGCAGAATGCTTCTATCGATTTATGCAAGGTGCTTATCAAGAAGGTGAAAAATTGCTTCTGCCGTTTTTTCTTCTTCAAGTTCGGGAACGTCGCAGCGGGGACGAAAGACGGCGGAAGTCCAGAACCGGTTCCAGCCGCACTCGATTGTCTCAACCCATTCGGTTTCATCGCGTAACGTAACGCATGGTACGCGATGGAAATAGGCTTCCCGTTGCAGGCCTCCGGAATCCGTAAATACTATCTCAGCCGCATTGACGAGTCTGCACATGTCGAGATAGCCAATCGGGGGAATCGTTTTAATGGTGCTTTGTCCGAGTATGAGAGAGGATTTCTGCAGAGCGCCTCGTGTGCGCGGATGCAGCGGAACGATCAGCGGGAGCGAATGCGACTGGTCCTGCAGATAGTGCACAATGGCCGCAAGTCGGACGGGGTCTGTGAGATTTTCTTGCCTGTGAAATGTTGCTACGCCGTAGGTCTTTTCCTCAAATCCGAGACGTTTGAGGATTTCCGAATGCTGCACCGCCAACGGAGTTGCGATCCTGACGGTATCAAACATGAGATCGCCGACACGATGCACGCCGGATGTAATCCCTTCGCGAGCCAAATTGTTCACGGCTCTGGATGTTGGTGAGAAAAGAAATGAACTTAGCTGGTCAACCACTACGCGATTGACCTCCTCCGGCATTTTCCGGTTGAACGATCTTAAGCCTGCTTCCACGTGAATGACCGGCACGCCACATTTCGCTGCGGAAAGAGCGCCAGCCAGCGTCGAGTTGGTATCTCCATAAACGAGAACACCGGTTGGCTTTTCAGCGAGCAAGATATCTTCTATGGCCGCAAGCATGCGGCCAGTCATCGTGGCGTGGCTCCCGCCATGGACATTCAGATTGTACCGAGGGGTCTCTATTCCAAGCTCGGAGAAAAAAACGTCTGACATGTTCCAGTCGAAATGCTGACCGGTATGCACGAGAATCTCTTCGAACTCGCCGTGGAGACGCAATTCTCGCGACAAGGGAAATGCCTTCACGAATTGTGGCCGCGCCCCCACGATTGTGAGGATTTTCCTTTGGCGCTTTGTTGCGGTCAAACCGTCCATAGCATGGGTCAAACTTGGCTTCTCTGGAGGCGCGGATCAGCGCCGCTTAAGAAATTATCGCGTACGCAGGTGCGATCATTTCGACCCCATCAAGTAATGTAAAGCGGTCATCTAGGTTGCCATTTGGAAAAATCAAAGATTCAGCGTTACCTTTCATCATATGATTCAGCCGGTTGGTGTTGCCATCTGGAAAGGGAGAGAAACCTGCGCGCGACAACCTCGAACTCGGCAAAAAAAATTTCCGCGGGCAAGGGCAGGCCAAAGCCGCCGATTTTTTTGCTGCGTTGGCTACGGGGAATGTCGCATTGGGCAATTGGTCAGGAAATTGCCTCAAAACTGGCTCGCCTCGTGGGCCTCCTCGTCCCCCGGCTTGGTCTTCGCCTGGAAGGCGGGATTGCCGACCGAAGGCGCCGTCACAGCGATCATACAGAGTTTTGGAGCGAAGCCGCCAGACGCTATCCGTCTGATGCCGCATTCGTACGTGGCAAAGCAAATGCTGCGCTGCGCGCCGGAAAAGCTGCGGAGGCAGAATCAGCGCTGGCCACACTCGTCCAGAACCGCAAGGCAAGAATATCCGATTGCCGCTTCATTATTGGTCTCACTTTCGTCGACCAGCACATGGGCAATTCCACCCAGATCAGGATTCGGGTTCGGTCTTTTTTGGCAAGCCTTCGCGGGACAAGTGCCTACAGGATCGCCGCTGTTCGCTTGAGCCGGATAATCTTTGCGCATTTTACGCGGAATATCGAATCCGCCAAAAAAATAGGCGCACGTCGGGATCAATTTCTACGCATGCTTGAGAGATCGGCGGTGCCGGCCGAGCCAAAGGAGCTGCTTCGTCGTGCGGCATTCTGCGAGGCGCAACTTGAGCGCAGATTTGCCGGGTGCCTCTTAGACACCGACATATCGGCTGCCCAATGCCGTATATTCGTCTCGCTGGTACGAAGCCGCCTGGCATTGGGTCAGCCATTCGCGATGGTCCGCGCCGGCGACGGCGAAGCTGCCTGTCTGCCTTATGAACCGAACCTCATGGCGCACGCTCAACCCGACGCGCGCGAGCGCGAGCGCATCTGGTGGGGACGGCCCTTAACCTCTGATCTGCGGGCGCGGATTGCGCCAGCCGTTGCGCGGGCAATCTGGGATGCAGATTGTATCGGAATTCCCACGATCGCGCGTTTTCTGCGCGAATTGCGCCTTGATCAATCCGACACCTTGGAGGGCTCGCTGACAGGGCGCGGCCTTCGTGCCCTGCTATATTCTGCGGAACGCTATTCCGATCTACGGTCGCCCGGCTTGGCATCGCCCATGTTTACCTCCTGCCACTTGCACCAGGATCTCGCGATCTGGAACTGTTATGAAGAGCTTCTGGATGGTGTTCGCGATGTCGTGTTAGTCTCCTGCCATCCGGACCTGGCTGATTTGACGCATACGCGTTTCGGGGCTCACATTGCTTCAAATATCGTTTTGCCGGCTGACCGGGTTTCGGGGCCACTTCTGCGAATGGCTTCTTCCCAAAAGGGAAGTCTGCCGGAGATACTCGATTCGGTTATCGAGAATATCCGGGGCGTGGCGCAGAATCGACTGGTAATGGTAGGCGCGGGCTATCCAGGAAAAATTCTGGTGAGTGTCGCGAGACAACAGGGAGGCATCGCTCTCGATATTGGAAGCATCTTCGACTATTGGATGGGACTGAAGACACGCAGCTATCTGGATCTTGATTCAGGGTGATTAATCTGGGTGCCACTGTCACAAGTCCGGCAAAACCAGAGGTGTCGGTAATAATTGTCACATATGGCGCAAGGGAGCTGACGATGAGCTGTCTTGAGTCCGTGGCAAGCGAAATTGCGCCGCTGTCCGCCGAAGTGATAATTGTCGATAACGGCTCGCCGACGGCGCTGGTCAATGAGATAACAAGCGCATATCCGGCCTTCCAAGTCATTCCGCTGACCGAAAATTCGGGGTTTGCCTCTGCCGCGAACCTTGCTGCCGATACTGCAAAAGGCCGATATTTGCTCCTTCTTAATCCAGATACGCTTGTATTACCCGGGGCAATCCGCCGTATGTTGGCATTTGCACGGCGACGGTCGCAGGCGGGGATATGGGGTGGCCAAACGCTCTTTGCTGGCGGGGAGATTAATCCAACTTCCTGTCGTCGCGGACTCAGTCTTTGGCAGCTTTTCTGTACAGCCTTTGCACTCGATACGCGCTTTCCGAATTCCGACCTGTTTGCCGCCGTGGGATACGGTGGCTGGCGCCGCGACAATGAGCGATCTGTAGATGTTGTTTGTGGTTCATTTATGCTTGTGCACCGCGACCTCTGGGATCGCCTGGGCGGCTTTTCTCCGCCTTTTTTCATGTATAGTGAGGACGAGGAACTTTGCCTAAGAGCAAGAAGGCTTGGATTCAATCCAGTCTTTTCGCCTGAACCGGCAATTATTCACTCGGGTAGCGGGACTGAGTGCAATAGGGATCGCAAGATCCGTCATCTCCTGGCTTCTCGTGCGCTTTTGATACGCGCATATTATTCGCCGCTCGCGAAGCCGTTCGCCCTCCTGCTTCTTATGCTGCGTCCACGGTTGGGCAGCTGGTTTGCGACTCCGCCTTTGCGCAGCATGTGGCGAAACGTTTGGGCACAACATCATTCGTGGCTGCGCGGTCAATTTCGATGAACGATATGACTAACGGCATCCGGCTTACGTCGGCGAATTCTGTCGCCATCTGCGTTTGTACATTTTGCCGACCAAAGCAACTTTCTCGCCTGCTTTTTGCCTTGCGCAGCCTTGCGAGACCACAATGCACCAGCTTCGTGATCGTCGATAATGACGGCAGCGATCCTGCGATCAGATCCCTGGTCGAAGACTTCCATGCTGCAGTGGGGGTAGCAGTCGAATATATCGTTGAGCGTCGTCCGGGCATCTCGGCGGCACGCAACACGGCAGTCGCCACGGCGCGCCGGATGGGTGCCGAATTAATCGCAATGCTCGATGACGACGAATGGCCGTCGCGCGACTGGCTATTGAGCCTTCTCGCGGCGAGGCAAGCTTCTCAAGCGATCGCGGTGGGTGGTCCCGTCCAACCGGTGTTTGACGCCGGCAGCAGCGTGGCAAAGAAATTTGAAATTCTATGGTCCGTCCGGGAGGGACGATTGAATGGCAAGGTCTACGTGTATTGCACGTGCAATTGCCTGCTTGATCTGGCAGCAATCGCCTTTCTAGGCGACAGACCCTTTCCTGAAGATTTTGGGATATCGGGAGGTGAAGACAGTGTTTTTTTCCGCAGGCTTTTTTTTGCCGGTGTTCGGATGGCGTGGGCGAAGGATGCCCTGGTATTCGAAGAAATCCCTCCTGAGAGGGCCTCGCTGGCCTGGATGCGACGCCGATGGTACCGTCATGGTAATGTTGGTCTGTGGAGCGAACGGGCTGCGCCTGGACATGGCAGCCCCCCCTCATTTCTGAAGACAATCCTCCTTTGTGCGCGCTTTCCAATCTATCCTGTGGTCACGCGGAGCGCCGTTCGTGACCCGTTCCTCTGGGTTTTGGAAGCCGAGCGGATCAGAGGGCGAATAGCCGCTCATTTCGGCTCTGTTAGCCAAGACTATGTCCGGACAACGACAAACTAGTGGCCACGGCTTTGCGAAACGCTATTGTTCCCCCTGTCGTTGTGCGAAGCGCGTTCGATGCGAATATTGGTTTTTGGTAAGACGGGGCAGGTCGCGCGAGAACTGTCCCGTGTGCGCTGGGCCTTAGGTTGCCACGTACAGCAGCTCGCACATTCGGAAGCGGATCTGCTCGACACCGCAGCAGTGAGGAACGCAATTCTCGGGATCAGACCGGAAATTGTGATCAATGCGGCGGGTTATACGGCGGTTGATCGAGCCGAAGTGGACCACCAGGCGGCAGAAATGGTGAACCGCGACGCTCCGGCGGCGATGGCCGTGGCCTGCCGACACCTCGGTGCCAAGTTGATCCATCTGTCCACAGACTATGTTTTCGACGGCTTCAAAGCCGGACCATATCTGGAGCGCGATCCAATCGGCCCGCTTTCGGTTTACGGCTGCACCAAAGCCGATGGCGAAATAGCCATTCGCGAAGCGCTGCCCCAGCATGTAATCCTGCGCACCTCATGGGTATTTGCTTCTCATGGGGCGAACTTCCTCCTGACAATGCTGCGGCTTGCAAACGAGCGGCCGGCCCAACTGCGAGTCGTTGCAGATCAAAAAGGGGCACCGACGGCGGCGTATGACATCGCTCTGGCGATAGCCTCAATAGTAAGGCAGATTAAGGACGGGAACGGCGCGTGGGGCACATTTCATTTCACTGGCTCGGAACCCACCACGTGGCACAATTTCGCGCGTGCAATATTCGGTCTTTCCCAACGCGACCCGGTGCTCATTCCAATAACCTCTGCGGAGTACGCTGCTGCCGCCCGAAGACCGTCAAATTCGGTTTTGGATTGTGAAAAGATCGCGCGCGACTACGGAATCGGTCAGCCATCCTGGCGGACGGCGCTCGAACATGTTCTAAGGGAATTGGGCGAATTCGCAGAACCAGCACAGAGTGCTGTCTTATCAACATGCCGCTGAATATGCCACGTTTTCATAAGACGGAATTCGATGGTCTCGTGCTGATCGTCCCAGTCCGGCACTGTGACGCGCGCGGCTTTTTTTCAGAAACCTATAACCGGACAGCCTTCCATGACATCGGAATCGTCTGCGATTTCGTGCAGGACAATCAATCATTTTCGCGGGCTCGGGGGACGATCCGTGGCCTTCATTTCCAAATTCCTCCTTTCACGCAAGCCAAACTGATCCGCGTCCTTCGTGGAGCAATCTGTGACGTGGCGGTCGATATTCGCCGTTCAGCCTCTACCTATGGCCGTAGCTTTGCCACGACGCTAAGTGCGGAGAACGGGGCACAACTCTTCATCCCTGCAGGGTTTGCCCATGGATTCTGTACACTGGAACCCGACACCGACGTCCTATATAAGGTCGATGCGCCACACTCGCGCGAACATGAGCGAGGTTTGCGCTGGGACGATCCGATACTGGGTATCGACTGGCCCGTGCCGGAGAGTGAGGCAACGATCCTTGAGCGGGACCGATTGCATCCAAATTTACACGACCTTCCTGAATTTTACAGGTGAAGCGCCTCCATTCTGGACATTCCAATGACGAGCGGAGACATCAATCCCACAACAATACTCGTAACCGGTGGTGCCGGCTTCATCGGTTCAACACTTATTCGCTACCTGCTCGCAGAAACAAGTGCCGCGGTAATCAATCTCGATAAGCTGACCTACGCCGCCAACCGTGCGGCCATCGCCGAATTCGCGAAGCATCCACGATATCGCTTCATCAATTCCTGCATTACCGACCGTGAAGCGCTTTTCGCAGTCTTTGCCAATTATGCGCCTGACATTGTAATGCACCTCGCCGCCGAGAGCCATGTTGACCGTTCCATTGATGCGCCTCTCGATTTCATCACCGCCAATGTATTAGGTACGGCCACGCTTCTTGAGGCAGTTCGTGATTATCTCGGAACGACGGTTGGAAACAAGAAGCGGGATTTCCGCTTTCACCATATCTCGACAGATGAGGTGTTCGGATCGCTTGGCTCCGAAGGACGTTTCAGCGAGTCGAGCCCGTACGCGCCCCGCTCGCCTTACGCTGCATCCAAGGCAGCCTCTGATCATCTTGTACGCGCCTGGCATGAGACCTACCAAGTGCCTGTTGTTCTTTCGAATTGTTCCAACAACTATGGTCCCTGGCAATTTCCCGAAAAACTCATTCCCCTGATGATCGCCAAAGCGCTCAATTACGAACCGCTGCCAGTCTATGGCCGCGGCGCACAGGTTCGCGACTGGCTCCACGTTGAGGACCACGCGCGCGCGCTCTATACAATTGCCAGACGAGGACGTTTGGGGGAAAGCTACAATGTGGGCGCGAGTTGCGAAAAACGGAACATCGATGTTGTTGAAGCAATTTGCGATTTGGTGGATGCTTACGCACATCGCCGATCTGGCATATCTCGGCGTGAGTTAATCACCTTTGTCGATGACCGGCCCGGTCACGACATGCGCTACGCTATCGACCCGTCCAAGGCAAGTTTTGAGCTCGGCTGGGTCCCCAAGATAAATTTTGAGACCGGGCTGGCTAATACCGTGCAATGGTACCTGTCACAGACAGAATGGTGGCGCAGTCTCGACTCTTACAATGGCGGTCGTCTCGGAGCGCCAGTTCAAAAAAAGGTGAATATACCGTGAAAGGCATAATACTCGCCGGCGGCACGGGGACGCGGCTTCACCCGATCACGCTGGTCATTAGCAAACAGCTACTGCCTGTATATGATAAACCAATGATTTATTATCCGCTTTCAACGCTAATGTTGGCTGGCATTCGTGATATACAAATCATTACTACGCTGGCGGATCAATGCAATTTTATACGGCTTCTTGGCGATGGCAGCCAGTGGGGGTTAAAGCTATCATATGCAGTACAGGAAAAGCCGGAAGGGCTGGCGCAGGCATTTGTAATTGGTCGTGATTTTGCGCAGAGTGAGCCGGTCGTAATGATTCTCGGCGACAATATCTTTCACGGCGCCGGGCTGGGCGCCGTGCTACAATCGGCAGTTATGCAGAACTCCGGCGCGACGGTGTTCGCATATCGCGTTCGTGATCCGCAGCGTTTCGGTGTCGTGGAATTCGACAGCGCTGGAAAGGCGGTTACTATCGAGGAAAAGCCGGCCATGCCTCGGTCCGACTGGGCGCTCACCGGGCTTTATATTTTTGATGGACGCGTCAGCGAACGAGCGGCATCTCTTAAAGCTTCTGCGCGGGGAGAATACGAAATAACTGATATCATCACGAGTTACTTGGAATCGGATGAATTACACGTTGTCCGAATGGGGCGCGGTATTACGTGGTTCGATACAGGTACATACGAATCGTTGCTCGATGCAGCACTATTCATCCGTCTGATCGAAGATCAGCAGAAGTTAAAAATAGCTTGTCTTGACGAAATTGCTTGGCAGCAGGAATTCATCAGCGATGCAGCATTCAAGGAATTGCTGCTTTCAGTTCGACAGGAACGGGTACGCGATTATCTGAGCGATCTTCTTCAAGAAAAAATGGGAGAGCGTGGTACTTGTTTTCATGCGGCCAACGAACCTGACGTTCAGCAATAGACCTCGGAACCATGAAAGGCATGGGTGCGCCAGTGCGCGGTTTTCTTGAATGAGAATGGACAAATTCGCCATTGGGTACCTCGCGCCTCAAATCCAAGGGTTCGTCTGAAATTGAATTAGTATGGTTAAATGGCACGAGAACGGAGACTTCATAGCGGGATTACACAAATGCTGCCAAAACGAATCCACCAATATTGCGGCACCCGGACCGCCAATCAAAATTTGGCTTGGATTGCGAGTTGGAAGGAAAAAAATCCGAATTTTGAGCATTACTGTTGGACCGAAGCGTCTGCCGCCGAATTCATAGGGCGGTACTTTGGTGCAGTCGTTCGTTCGATTTTCGTGAATTGCCGGGATCAGTCTCGAAAGGAGTTGATATTTTGCGCTGCGATTCTTTTCGCGCGCGGCGGTTTCTATATTGGCACGGACATGGAGTGTCGTAGATCGATCGAACCGCTGACACGGTTGAGCGCAGGCATGCTCGCCCTAGAAAGAACCGCGTCCGCGCGAAGCGTTGGAATAGATCAATTGAAGGAAAAATTTGTGGCGGCCGACGCCCATGAGGAGTGCTTCGGACAATTGCTCGTGACATTGCTCGATCCGTCAATCGCAAAATTTAGTGACGGTAGATCGGGGCGCACGGAATGCTCCTCTCCCGCAGTTACGGCGGAGCGTTCAACCGTTGTATGGCTGACGCCTGATACTGTCGATCACTTTGTGCAAACGCATCCGGTGTCCGGTATGGAAGCCAGTTGGGATTCGTGTTCTGGCACCATTGCTCCGGACGCGGCGAAAGCAACAGTTCGGTGGGTTCCCTTCTTGTTTCTTGGACACCCTCGTTGCGGCTCGGCGTCTCTTTCCGCCACCCTCAGACGAGCCGGTCTTCGTGTAGGGCACGAGCGACTGGGTGAGGACGGAGCTGTAAGCTGGTGGCAGACCGGACGACGACTTTCGGGGGCAATCTGCCCGATGTTTTCACGTGGGAAAGCCCGGGAGGGAGAAACATGGCTCGGTGGGAGAATATTTCATTACATACGTGATCCAAGAGATTCAATTCCGTCTATCATGTTGGAAAATGAGGTTCGTTGTCGCGCCAACCCGTCTTTCCAGCTGCGCCGCCGCACGCTTATGGCGAGATTTGATATCGATATCGGGGATATGGATGCGCCGGTTGCTGCTGCTGCGTCATACGCCTTATGGAACGAGCTCGCGGCGCAATTGTCGAGTAAAGGAGCGGTCAGAGTGGAAAACCCAGAGTTCTCAGTTATATCGCCGTCTATCGCTACGGTTGGCGTTTTGCGGTCAAACTTGAGTGTGCATAAGTTCGGGATGGTAAAGCCGGACATCGACGTGGATGATGCGATACGGCGTTCGCCACGTGAGGTTAGACTGATAATGGAACGGTTTTCCCAATTGTATGACGGTGATCCTAAGACGGGTAGTGCGGTTATGTAGTTGGTAGCCTCAACTGCACCGATTGCCTGCGAGCGTTCGGCGGATTGGCGAGTGTGGTCTTGAGTCGCGGTTAAGCAGCTGACGCTACCTCCTGCTCTTATCCGACGGCTGGCTTGCGCCAGCCGTCCACGAGAGCCAGTTCGGACTGCAATGGGCAAAGCCGCCAAGGCTCATGGAGGGAAACGCGCCTTTGCCCATTGCTCCTTTCGTACAGATGGAGAAAATCAACCCTCAGACTCCAGTCCCCGCTGGATAAGAACTGGGGGCAACGTCACCCGCTGGATAAGAACTGGAGGCAACGTCAGCAGGTCAGGACGGTTTGCGTGTGAAAATCGAGTTGCACTTCTGGGCATTGAGCCAATGATCATCGGTCTGCTTATAGGATAGTCGCCCAACCATCTTCATGTAGGGTAGGAGTGCTTCCTGTGTCCAGAACTCGAAGCCTTGGAAGAATTCGTGTTCAGCACCAAGTTCGTTAAAGAACTTTGTGGCTATCGCCGGTCCGGTTACAACGTAAACATTGTTTGAAACGCGGTTTTCGATGTTGTCAATGGCCTTTGACAAAATCGCGAGTAACAAAGGATCGCGCTCGCGTTTCACGATCATAAATCCATTAGCAATTCGTCGCTCACGACAGAACAACAGTCCGCGTGCCAATTTTTGGTACAGTTGTTCTAAGGATGCGGAGTGCTCGTTGCGACGCTGATTGCGAAAAAGCCCTCCGCTTCGGCGTGTATCGGCGTCGACATATATTCCCGGTCGAATTAGCAACGCACAAATGCGAAAAAAATCGGCCTTCATGGCTGGAACAGCACAGGCAAGATAGGCTTCTTCTGTTCGGCGGTCATAGTGCGCCCGAATGAAATCGCAGGCGGTTTTTGCATCAAACGCGAGATATTCAAATCCTTCGGTTTCAGATTGCCGCCACGTTTCCATCAGTTCGGCGATCTCGGTTGGAGGCGACGAATGCCAAAATTGCACGATCACTGGAAGGCTGTCCAGTTTGTTGCCGTTCTGGGGCTTAGGTCGGGAACTCAATTGCCAACGTATCATGTAGTCTTACCGTCCTGACTTTTATCCGCCGAGTGCTTACAATTCAGCAGTTCCTGCTGTTGATGAATCCAGAGATGTGCGGCAATCCGGATCATGTCAGATGCATGATCGCCCTTAGGTGATGCATGGCTCACAGATACAGTCTGTCGCTTTTCGAACAGTGGGTTATATTTTGAGTTAAAATAATCACGAGAAACTACCTCATTGGAGGCACGGAATAAGTTCTCGACATGTTCAGCGACATGGGCTGGTACGTAGAAGGGGTCTCTATCCTGGAACTGCTCCAACAGCTGAACAACACTGCCTCGTAAGGGGTTGCGAATTTCTCCGAGTAAATGGGGAACATAGTTATTAAACTCACGGAGGAATTCTGTAGCGCCCTGGCTTAGGGCCGAGTTGCGCCGGCAAGATGTCTCAAGGACGCCGGCCGAAATTCCGATTATTGACTCGAAATCAAGTAACAAATCACCACCACAAAAATCAGTGTTCACAAAGCGCCGCACATGCATGTTGTCAATACCGAATACCTCTCGCCATGGAGCAAGCAACTTCTCATAATCCATTAATCTAATCACTCCAGGTCGTATGGGGAGAGTGAGCGACCGGGTTGCCCCCCCTTTTATTCCCTCAATGTAGCGGCTGGCAAGGAAGCCAACTTGATCCCGAATATAAACTATGATGCGTGTCACCCTTGCGTATCGTTCGCACAGCTCCTTGAGTCGCCGGAGCTCCTTCGTTGTGGTTAGGCGACTGCTTAAATGCTCATTCGAAAATATCACGGCGGTCGAATTGCTTTTCCCGATTTCGCCGTCGAGTGCGGCGAGCAGGCTGGCGCGATAGCGAATTACGTCGCTTCGCGAAGAGACGGCCTTTAATCGGCGAACACCGTCGAACTTGTCGTCGTCTTGTGCATAACACGTTAGGCCGAGATGATTAAGAGCGCCGGGAGATTTTGGGTAAAGGTATCGATGCGCCTGCAGACGGCGACGGTTAGTCGCCAGGAATTCCTGGATCGAAGTGGTCCCGGTTTTTTCCGTACCAATATGAAGGAAGCACTTATCAATCATAACGGTGTATGGGGTTCCTTCCCTTTGGAAATTGCCATCATTCGGCAAGCGATTTGTCGGATAACCGGTTTCCAGGCGCATGGACGCTGTCCGGAGCGGATTTCAGTCCGGATAGGTCCGACCGGCTCTATAGCGGATTCGTGCTTGACGGCCAAACCATGATCGTCTCTCGGACCTCGCCTGGGAGGGCATAAAAAATCCATGTGCATATTGGGGGGTAGCACGGGGCGGAGGATAATTTAGGTCTTTAGTGTAAAGGCGTTGGTATGGTATTTGAACCCGGCCTCGTAGTGTGCAGTAAGATCGCCGGCGGCATCAATAGCGACTGATGTGCCCGTCACCGGCGGATACGGGGCGGAAAGCGCCAAAGCCGTATGCAATCGAAGAGCCGCCAACTATTGCAAAGGATTGCACGATTCATGAATGCTGAAGCAGTACGCGCCACTCCGAAAGGCGAGTGGATCGTTCATGGCGTAGAGCGCGAGGCGGCGCTGGCGTTTCTCAAGCGCCACGAGCCCTGGCGGATGGAACTCAAATTCGACAGCGGCCCCAAGGCAAGCGCTGGGGCTACCTTTCAGCCATTCAATCCTGCGCCGCTGAACAAGCTGAGGATACTGATGGAGCATATCCCGACCGAAGCATTTGTGGGCGCGAATATTCTCGATGTGGGGTTTAACGCAGGCTACAACAGCCTGTTTCTGGCACAACATTACAATGCAAACGTCACGGGCATAGATGTGTCGCGCAAACATAAAACGGTCGCGGACGAACTTGCCGCGATTATCGGCGTGAGAGCGGAATTCATCCTTGCCAGCGCCGAAGATTTTGAGAGGAAAGAGGCGTTCGATGTCGTGCTCCATCTCGGGACCCTATATCACCTTGCAAACCCTGTTCGTGCGCTCGAGCATTGCTTTCGCAGTTTGAAAAAGGAGGGCTGGTTTGCATTGGAAACCATATGCTATCGGGCAAGTGCCGATTCCGCAGCGTGCAAGTGGATTTATGGGTTCTGCGGCGATCGGACGAATTTCTGGGCACTCGGCGAGGGGGCGATAGCTTCGATAGCGCAATATTGCGGGATGAAAGATCTGCGCCTCGTCCTTGAGGTCTGGCCGGAGCTGTATAAGCACGAGATGTCACGGTGCATATGGATTGGCCAGAAGGGTTCGTAAAGGAAATCGTTCCTGTCGGCGGCACAATCAGTACAAAAGGCGATGTCCGAAACCAGTTCCCATAAAAAGGAATTGCATGATGTTCAAGGCGCGCAATCAGGGTCTTGGGGGCACAGAAATGGCAATCGTTTGCGCATTTGCGGCCACCCAGGCCACCCCGATTATCGCATCTACTCGAGAATGCTTGCCAGCGGAACCCGAAGATCCTCATCGGGCTTTGATCCATATGCAATTTTAGCTGCTTCTATTGCGAAAGCCCAAATCAAAACCGAAAACCGCAGATTGACGACGAATCCTTCTATTTTTGTTCTCGATCATATCCGTGTTATGACGACACAACCAATCCGCATCCACTGCGATGGTGAACCAACGGTACATGCGGATGCGCAGCCAAATACAAACTGGTACCCGTATCGTAAGCGGAACGGGTATCGTTTCCGTCTCAGCGCTCGAAATATTGCCAGTGGCGGCATGTACCCGGATACCGAAGCAAAAATGCCGGTTGAATTGCCGCGTGAATTCGGATTTTGCGATTCGCCCTGGAAACGCCTTGTTTTATCCGATGGCAGTCTGCAGCCGTGCGGTTTAGATCGTAAGGGCAGCCTCGCCTATACTGCTCCTGGGGGGCATTCAGTCGGAGAAGCTGTTCGCCCTCTGGCACAATGATGCCAAAATTTTAGCTATTCGGGACGAAATGCTTCGTGGTGAGATTAGGCATCCCACATGCAAAATTGTTTGGACCGCATACCAAGCCGGAAGTTCTATAAGGCGGTCAACACAAAATTCGAACCATCTGCTGCTAATGACGGAGAGCCACAGCCGTCCAGCGCCAAGCGCAAGGAACGCTTCCCATGGTGCACCATTACCATGGATGCCGGCCGGCCGAATTAAATCGAGTAACCACCTTCTCATAAATTACCAGATCATCAGAGTTTGCTGCACAAATTTCGCCGTAAAGCTCTTCCCCAAGCATTGCTGAAACCTCTGCGAGTCTGTCGAAAAGCGCAGCTTGACGCGAGAGCGCAGCATTCCTATGGAATGGCTGTGCTCGAAAGTTCGGAAACAGGCGCTGCAACGATGTCTCCAATTTGCTGAGCGATTCATCAAACCTTTCCACTAGGCCAACGAATGGAAAACTCTCAATAGCTGCAGTAGCGCGTTCCAGTTCGGAACACTTATGACGCGACTCGTTATAGGCCAGCCGGAAGGTTTGAAAATTTCGGATCTGCCGATGGCGCGGAGTTTTCAGCAGTTCGCGTAGGTAACCGGCAAAGTCCAATGCTTTGGCCAGGCGGGCTCCTGCAGTACTTGCGTTCTGCCGACGCTCGAATTCATAAGCGGATCGTAAGCGGTCAATCGGGTGTCTGATAAAGACAATCGGAAATATCACGACATTCTCTACCACCGGAATTGGTAACAATGCTGTATGAGAAGAAAATGCTTCGATATGGGGATTGTTGCGGATAAAATTTGCTACGGCATTCGCGTTCTCTCGGCGATCGGCAGCGAACTCATGCTTTGTCCAGGACATGCCGAAATTCTGCCTTAACGTTTCGTCGACTGAAGTACCTGCGTTCTTGAAAAGATGATAATGCACTACGACCGGTCGTAACGCGGCTTGGGGAGGGGGTGCAAGAACGTTGGTGTTGGAAGTGATCAAAGGATTGATAGCATCGTGCCTTGCGTGTTCGTCATCACCCTGCAGGGTTCGTGTTCGCGACGAATGCGCGCTCTCGATAACGGGGTCAGGGAGATTTCCCTCTTTTAGCTTTCCGCGTACTTTTTTTTTAACTTCTTTCCTCTGCGCGCCTTCGTATCGTGGGCGCTACCGGTCTCTCCAGCGGCGGATCCGATTGTGAAAAGAATCTTGCCTTCCTTGCCCGACTTCCTGCTTAGCTTGCGCACAATTGTGCCGAATCCCGGAATCCCGACCTTCTGTTCTTTTGCCAACTCGGCGCCAATGATTGCGAAGGTTGCCTCGATCACTCGCAGCGTCGTCGACCGCTCCACGCTGCTTTCTTTACTGACAGCCCAGGCCAGTTCCTCAATATCCATATCTCGCTCCATACGCCCAATGGATATTTTCCATGAATGCTCGCAACTCCGTTCTCCTTAAATTCCGTAACGCATGGGGCGTGTGAACTGGTATGCGAGACCCCATTCCTTTTGACTCGAAATACCAATTCGTGCGAGTTCATTTTCTAGTGCTGAAGCGCCCCCATCAAACGAGTAGTTGATTGTGGCAAGCTTAAGGGCATTGGCGCTAATCTGAGTCCACAGCTCTTCGTCCGTATACAGACGTACTACCCAATCTACCCACGCTTCCTTCGAATCGGCAATCAGACAATCCAGCCCGTGTGTGAGGCCTGTACCCTCCACGGCGATGGGTGACAAAACGCAGGGGACTCCGTGGGAGATGGCATCGAGCACTTTTCCTTTGAGCCCGGCGCCTGCAAGAAGAGGGGCAACGAAGACCCGCGCATGATCGAGATGACTGGTAATTTTTGGTACGTAGCCCAGTATCCGCACGAAATCCGACGAAAGTTCTCGCACCCGGGCTCGTGCGCCGCTGCCAATCACATTAAAGACGGCATCCGGCAATTTTTTGCGTATGAGAGGCATTACTTCACCCGCAAAGAATTTTACCGCTTGTGCGTTTGGCGGATGTCCGAACCCCCCAAGAAATAGAATATCCCGTGTGGCGGAAAACGAGGTTGTGCGATTGCTGCAATCAACTACCCATGGCATCTTCGCCAGTTTTGTTGATGGAGATATGTGCCGCCGCAAAATTCCCAACTCAACATCGGAATAGCTGAAGGTGATATCGCTCATCTTGACTACCGCCAGTTCCGCCCGCCGGGTTTCTTCGGCGCGCATCCGCGAATAGCCGGGAGTTCGCGCGGCCGCTTCGCGAAGTTCTCTCAGGAAATGAAGGTCGGCAAGGTTGAATGCTATCATCGTCTTTGGTGACGCGGCACGAACGATGGGTATGGCCTGTTCGGCGACCTTGTAACGGGTGACAAAAATAAGATCGAAGTTCGAGGCATGTTCACCGATATATTGTGGAAAATTCATGACATATGGCGCGTAAAGGCATTCCACCCCGATGCGCTGGAGCGCAGTGGTATGCCTGTCCATCCATGCCAGATTTCGGGGCAGGAATGTGACTTTTGCGCCAAGCGATTGCAGGAGCCGTATCTCTTGAAACGTGGCGTAACTGCCTGCATCCAGATCCACAAACGGGTATTGATGATCGATGAAAAGCACGCGAAACGCCGCGTTCCGATCTTTCTCGAAATCCAGTGCCTCGCCTTCCCGACCATGATTGCGGTAAGCCTGGGCCCACTTCTTTCGGAATTTTGGCCGGTTCAACTCCTGAAATGCTTTCATTCCCGTGGCGGTGTTGGTGCCGGCTGACTGGCCTTCGAAGTGATAGACCGTAGAAGCCGGTACATAGACCACGAATCGTCCACGCGAGCGTACTTTCATCGCTAGGTCGGTGTCCTCGAAGTAGGCGGGCGCAAATTCCGGACTAAAGCCGCCAACGTCATTCCAAAGCGAACGCTGGATCATCATGCAAGCCCCGGAAACGTAGTCAGCCTTGCGCAAGTAATTATATTTCGGATCGTCGGCATTGCCGTGGCGTCCTACATTCCAAGGATTGCCCGATCCCCAGATCACGCCACCAGCTTCCTGCAACCGCCCGTCGGGATAAACCAGCTTCGATCCAGCGAGGCCGACGCGGTCGAAATTTCGGAATACCGATACCAGCTCATCGAGCCAACGTGTGGTAACTTCGGTATCATTGTTTAGTAATACCATCAATTCGCCGCAGGCAAGCGCCGCGCCGTCATTGCAGGCCTGTACGAAACCGTGAGCACTGGTGCGGCGCAGCAGCTGAATTCCATCAACGAATTCGAGGATTTTTGCCGTTTCGTCAGTGGAGCCGTCATCAACCACGATGATTTCAAAAGGCGTTTCATTGAAAGCGAACAGAATTGAACAGAGACAGTAGTAGGTAACTTCGAACTTGTTATGCACAGGAATGACGATGGACACCGTTGGGTGTTCGTGTCTGGGAAAGGTGATCTTCGGATAGCTGTGGCGCTTGCGAAACCCCTGCTGGATTTCATGATACAGCCTATCGAGCGTCGGGACACCCCCGGGGCCATTCTCGCGTAACCGATCGAACCAAAGACGATAGGAATGGAAATGATGACGCGCCTGATGCGAAAGCGCGCCGTCGAGAGGCGGCCGAGCATGAGCTTGCAACGCCTGCCACGACGTGATGTGCAAGGGCAATATTTGATAGAGGGTCGCCAAAATACTCATGCCGACGGTTTCACGCAGCTCGAGTATGTGCGCGTGGCCATCAAGATGTGTGTGATCGACCGCCATTGTCGCAGAAAATGTTTCCCCTCTGGGCGATAGAGTGCATGAGGCGCTGAGTTCGCCGTCGACAAACAACCCCAAAAACATTCCTGCCGGTTCGCCTCCCTGCCATTCGCCGGAAAATACCACGCAGCTGTTCTCGAACCGGAAATCGCGAATGTTCACCGCTACTGCTGTTTCAAGGCGGATATTTTCAAACACAATCTGTTCGTTTTGCGTGCGTAGAAGGAGTTCGAACGAGGCAGTGGAATGGTTAACGAGTTCGCGCGGCGCTTGGACCAGCAGTTGGGTTGTGATGCGGCCGTCGGGGCCTGATGCTTCCGAATGACGGTCGAGGACGGTAACTCCGTAGAGATTGGACAGGCTGTCTCGCAGTTGAATATCGGGAATCGCTGCTCCATCGACCGCAATTGCAATTGTGCCACCTCCAAGGGGTGTACACGCTGGAAGAACCTCCTCAAGCAACAGCGTGGACAAGACTACGCGTTGGGCGGCGACGCCCGATTGTCGTGAATGTGTGATCTTTATATTGGGCTGAGGCCCTCCGCGCCGGAGGCGCCGGCTCAGCTTTTCCCTGGCCTTCCGGGCAATTCGTGCGGCTTCCTTTAATTTGTTATGCGTCCCTGGCGTTTCCTGCAGTCGCGATCGCGCTTTTCGCATCAGGCGCCCCAAGGTCCGCCAGTCTTCCTGCAACCGCCGCATTAAGAGTCCCGCACTTTTCGATTCTCCATGGGCTGAGGCAGCAAAAATGCCGGCCATCGCGGCAATTGTCGCCTACAGGACGCGGCCACATGAAGCGTATACGGGAAGGAAAGGCAGGTGAAGTATGGCTTTTATGTTTGGGGGGCACTACTGTAGCCCGGTGAGCGGGAAAATCCACGCATGCTCAATCGCTTAGTGGCGACTCAGGCGGTGGGACGCCTTTGTTGCGATCCCCATCTGGGGTGGATGGACGTTTATGCTGCTTGATTACCTACCCATCCTGCTGACGGTCGCGATTTGTATTTTCGCGTGGCCTGTCGGCGACTGGCTGGGGATCATAGATTATCCCGATTCGAACCGAAAAAATCACGCCGGGCCCACACCCATGGTTGGCGGCATCGCCGTAATGGCTCCTCTCGCCGTGTGGGCGTCAGCGGAGATCATTTGGGGGAGGCCCGAAGCGGCAGGGTTCTACCTCACAATTCTGCTTTGCGGCGGGGGAGTGGCCATACTGGGTTTCATGGACGACCAGCAGGGCATATCCGCGGGTGGTCGATTGCTGTTGCTTGCCATTTTCGCAATGGTCGCACTGCATCTGGACCCGTCCTTGGTGGCAAACCGCGTCCATCTCGCAGCCGGCGGATGGCTGCTTACGCCGCCGCTTCTGCTGCCTGCATTGACCGTTCTTGCTCTTGCCGGATTTTCGAGCGCGGTCAACATGACGGACGGGCTTAATGGCCTTGTGTTGGCCTTCGTGTGTATCTGGTCCTCGTGTCTGGCCTTTTTGGGGGAGGCGGATGTATCCGCGGCCGCGTCAGTCATTGGAGCGGCCTCGCTCGTCGCACTTTTGTACAACCTTCGGGGGCGCCTGTTTCTTGGTGATTGTGGCGCTTTTGCAGTCTCGTTTGTCGTAGGTTTGCTTGCCGTGCGTTGCCACAATAGCGGCCGGCTCCATCTTGAGACCGCCCTTGTGTGGTTCTACATCCCGGTTCTCGACTGCCTGCGCCTTATAGTTTTGCGCCTTTGGCACGGGCGATCCCCCTTCCTGCCTGATCGGAGACACTTCCACTATCGCCTGGCGGCAAGATTGGGTGAACGTGGGGCGATCGTCGTCTACGTCGGAGTGGTTGGTCTGACCTCGTTCACAGCAACAGTGATGCCTGGGCTCTCTTTTCTTGGGCTGACAATCGGATCCATTGTCTTTTGCGGTTTTTTGCTGGCGGACGGCCTCACTTCGTCCGGCGTATCTGATGAGTCCGCTCCGGTGGATCCGGGCAACGTGATTGCACTTGAGAAAAAGCTTGCTAAAGGAGCCTGACTTCGTTCGAAATTCGGGTGTCGGGCAAAAGGTAAGGGCATGATAAAGGGCGTCTGGAACCGCTATCTTTTACTGGGACTCGTTGTGGCGGGAATTAGCATTCTTGTTTACGCGGTTGGCTTTTTCTATCAGCGCTTCGTCAACAATCCCCTCGATTTCGCGGCGCTTGTTTTCATCGTCGCGTTTTATGCGGGTGCCATTTATCATCATCTTCAGAGGTCTGAGGGTTGAATCGCGCTCCGGACGGCGCAGAATCGTCCATTCCCTCGTGGGAGGCACGTGACGTCCGGCAGAAGCGGCGGCCAGAGCATGGAGGCATAACGGGGCGGCCGGATCAAACGCCGAGAAGTCTTCGTTACAGAGTGCATCTTGTGATGGAGACCGGTCGCAGCTCTGGCCGGTTGGGGCTCGCTTTCGAGATATTTCTCATCGTTCTAATCGTCGGCAATGCAATAGCTGTCAGTTTGGACAGCGTGCCCAAATATGCCGCTGTTTATGGTTCCTATTTTCGTGCTTTTGAATACGGATCCGTTGCGATCTTTACAGTCGAATATCTGCTGCGAGTGTGGACAGTACCGGAAGATCCGCGTTTTGCCTCGCGCCCGGTTATCGATCGGGTACGTTACCTTATTCAGCCATATATGCTTATCGACTTTTTGGCGGTTGCCCCAGCGTATGTTGCGTTGTTCATGCCGTTCGTTGACCTGCGCATCCTGAGGTTGTTCCGACTTTTCAGGTTACTCAAGATTGCCCGCTATTCGCCCGCCGTGGCGACGCTCATTCATGTATTATCACTTGAGCGACGCGCTCTTTTCGGCACGCTCTTGCTGCTGCTTTGTATCATGTCCCTGTGTGCGGAGGGCATGTACATCATTGAAGGATCCGTACAACCTCACGTGTTCGGAAACCTTCCGAGCTGCATGTACTGGGCCGTCATCACGCTTACCACTGTCGGATATGGTGATACCTATCCGATAACCGCCGCGGGCAGGCTGCTTGCGAGTGTGACGGCCATAATGGGCCTCGGATTATTCGCACTGCCTGTTGGCATTATCGCTTCGGCCTTCGTGACCGAAATCCATCGTCGCGATTTTGTCGTCACGTCCAGCATGCTATCGCGGATTCCGCTATTTTCCGGGCTGGATATTGAAGTAATGAGTGAGGTGATGGCGGCGCTTCGTTCGCATATGGTCGCTCCTCATGTCCCGATTGTGGTTGCGGGAGAAACGCCTACGGCAATCTATTTCATCGTCTCAGGCCTCGCGAAGGAAACCGGACAGGGGCGCGGAAGGGGGGGCGGCGGCAACTCGACCTTAGGTCCAGGAGAGGTTATTGCTGTTGACGCGGTACTCAACGGCACGACGCACGAGGCGACGATTTTTGCGCATACGCCAATGCGGCTTCTTGCCTTGTCCAATCAGGACGTAGCAATGCTGCTCCGTAAATATCCGCGCCTGCGACGGCGGATCCAAAAAGGTGCGTCTCAGAAAACACGCCGTGGAAAAAGGCGCGAGCCGCAAGAAGAGGTGGGCGCGGAAGAGTAAGGGGTACGTTGGTTTACCCGGGTCGGGAGAACCAGCTTTTGGATTCGAAGCTACCCTTTGAGGTCAATCGCTTTTTGTTGGTGCAACAGGGAGATTGCGACCATCAGGACTTCAAAGCGCACCTTGCTTGCGACAGGCGCTTGACACCGCTAAGAGAGAAGGAGGGGCACCATGCGGCGAGCATGGCTGCCGGATCGCACTAGAAATTGGGGCGTATGGTGGAAATGGCGCATACTGTCGAGTTGCCGAACCGCGTAAACCATCTCAAGCGGCTGGAGGCAGAGAGCATTTATATTATCCGGGAAGTTGCAGCGGAGTTCCGCAACCCGGTGATGCTCTATTCAATCGGCAAGGATTCTTCTGTCATGCTGCATTTGGCGCTGAAGGCGTTTTACCCTGCGCCGCCGCCATTTCCGCTTCTGCATGTGGATACCACCTGGAAATTCCGGGAGATGATCCAGTTCAGGGACGAAACGGCAAAGCGGCTGGACCTGAAACTCTTGGTGCACATCAATGAGGACGGGGTGCGGCGTAACATCAACCCTTTTGATTCTGGCTCGGCTCTTCATACCCAGATTATGAAAACGGAATCTCTGAAACAGGCTCTCGACAAATACGGGTTCGATGCAGCCTTTGGCGGGGCACGCCGCGACGAGGAGAAGTCGCGCGCGAAGGAGCGGATTTTTTCTTTCCGGACAGCGCAGCACGCCTGGGATCCCAAGAACCAGCGGCCGGAACTATGGCGAGTGTACAATACGCGCGTGCGGCAGAAGGAATCGATCCGCGTTTTTCCGCTGTCCAATTGGACCGAGCTCGATATCTGGCAATACATAATGGTCGAGAATATTCCCATCGTGCCCCTCTATTTTGCGAAACGGCGGCCGGTAGTGGAGCGGGATGGTGCGCTTATCATGGTTGATGATGACCGGATAAAGCTTGCCCCGGGGGAAGAGGCGGAAATGAAATTGGTCCGTTTCCGCACTCTGGGCTGCTACCCGCTTACCGGTGCAATCGAATCTCCGGCGGATACGATTGAGGCCATTGTTACCGAAATGCTGACCGCTCGGACTTCGGAACGCCAAGGCCGCATGATTGATCACGACGAAAGCGCTTCTATGGAAAAGAAAAAGCGTGAGGGGTATTTCTGATGACTGGCCCCACGGGCACGCTCGCAGCTTATCTCGCGGAGCAAGAACGAAAATCGCTTCTGCGGTTTCTGACCTGCGGCAGTGTAGATGACGGCAAATCGACGCTTATAGGTCGGCTATTGTACGATTCCAAACTGCTGTTCGAGGACCACCTTGCCGCGCTGCAGAAGGACTCCAAGAAGCACGGCACGACCGGAGGCGATATTGACTTTGCGCTGCTGGTCGATGGGCTCGAGGCCGAGCGGGAACAAGGAATCACGATCGACGTCGCGTATCGTTTCTTTTCGACGGACCGCCGCAAATTCATCGTTGCCGATACGCCGGGCCATGAGCAGTACACGCGCAACATGGCGACGGGCGCTTCGAACTCCGAACTTGCGGTCATTCTCGTTGATGCGAGAAAGGGTATACTGACCCAGACGCGGCGCCATTCCTATATCGCGTCGTTGCTTGGAATTCGGCATGTGGTTCTTGCGGTCAACAAGATCGACCTCGTCGGTTTTTCCCAGGCCGCCTTTGAAGGAATTGTCGCGGAGTTTTGTGATTTCGCGCAGAAGCTGAATTTTACCAGCCTTGTGCCGATACCGATCTCGGCCCGTTTTGGCGATAACGTGATTGTGAAGAGCGCCAATACGGGCTGGTACAAGGGGCCCTCACTTCTCGAACATCTCGAAACCGTTGATGTCGAGACGGAATTGGCAAAAAGACCGTTTCGAATGTGTGTCCAATGGGTGAACCGGCCAAATCTGGATTTCCGCGGATTTTCAGGAACCGTCGCCAGCGGCAGCGTTCAAAAGGGTGACCGCATTGTGGTGGCTCAATCGGGCCGCCTCGCCTGTGTGTCCCGCATCGTCACTATGGATGGGGATCTTCCCGAAGCACAGGCGGGCGAAGCGGTTACACTCACACTCGACCGCGAAATCGATATCTCGCGCGGCGATCTTTTGTGTGATGCTTCGAACAGGCCGGAAGTATCCGATCAATTTGCTGCGCACATCCTGTGGATGGCGGAGGATGAGCTGCTGCCCGGTCGCCAGTACCTGGTCAAGGTCGGCACGCGTACAATCCCGGCTTCGGTGACCGAACTTAAGCACAAGGTCGACGTCAATACGCTGGAACACATGGCGGGCAAGACGCTGGCGCTGAACGAAGTCGGCTACTGCAATTTTTCGGCGGCGCACTCCTTCGCGTTCGACCCCTATATGGAAAACCGCGATACGGGCGGCTTCATCCTAATCGACCGTTTCACGAATGCGACCGTCGCCGCGGGTATGATCGACTTCGGGTTGCGGCGTGCGACCAATGTGCATTGGCAGGCGCTCGATGTGAACAAGGTCTCGCGCGCCGAGTCCAAGAATCAGAAGCCGGCGGTGTTGTGGTTTACGGGCCTATCTGGGTCCGGCAAGTCCACCATAGCCAATATAGTCGAGCGGACACTGTTCGCCGAAGGCCGACATACGTACCTGCTGGATGGCGACAATGTGCGCCACGGCCTCAATCGCGATCTCGGGTTCACGGATGCGGACCGGGTTGAGAATATTCGTCGCGTCGCAGAGGCGGCCAAGCTATTCGTCGATGCCGGGCTGATCGTGATGGTATCCTTCATCTCGCCCTTCCGGTCCGAGCGGCGGATGGCCCGGGATATGTTGAACGCCGGCGAGTTCATCGAAATTTTTGTGGATACGCCGATCGAGGTCTGCATGGATCGCGATCCCAAGGGCCTTTACCAGAAGGCAAAGCAAGGCGAGATCAAGCACTTTACCGGTATAGACAGCCCCTATGAGGAGCCGGATACGGCGGAAATAACGGTTACGACGGTAAATGCCGAGCCGGCCGAGCTGGCGCACGAGATCGTGGCCTACTTGCGTTCGATGGGAATCGTTCCATGAGAGACAATCGTTAATGATTGACGCCATAAAATGGAATTGTTCGGTGGAACCGGGAGGCTGGTCAAAGGTTGACAGCGCACCTTTGCCAAAGCTAAGTTGAGTCGGCCGTTACGTCATTCTTGCGGGAGAAGTACCATGCAGAGGAAAATATTGTCGATTTTGGCCGGGGGAGCTCTGCTCTTTTCGGCGACTGCCAGTGCTTTCGCGCAGGGCGAAAGCGGCGGAGCTAGTTCGGGCGGCGCGACTTCTGGAGGAGCAGCCTCTGAAGCTCCGGCGCCAGCACCGGCCCCGGCGCCAGAAGCTGCGCCGGAAGCAGCACCTCTTCCGCCGGCTCCTGCAGCCGGCGCAGGGGCGCCATTCTTCTCGGATGCGGCTCTGATCGGAATTGGAGCGGCTGCGGTCCTTGCGGGAGTCCTGGTTGCGGTGACCAGCAGCAGCAGCAGCACGACGACCACGGCGGCGCACTGATCATTTCTATCCTTTCGGAAAAAGGCGCGGGTTCCCCGCGCCTTTTTGTTTTCAGAGATTGCGTACGACCCGGAAGCCGATAAAGGCTGAGCGAAGTTCACCCACTTCCCAGAATCGGAAAGCGCTTCGGGCGTAGGCTGGTGTGTTATTGAATGCGCCGGAACGAACAACCTTGCGGTTGCAGTCACCTGATTTACGCGCCGACCCATCGGACGGCGCATCGTGATAATCGGAATTCCAGCAATCCTGGGTCCATTCCCACACATTGCCGCCCATATCGGTGAGCCCGAATCCGTTGGGTGCAAAGCTGCCCACCGGTGTTGTCGTCGCGCGATAAATGCCCGGTGAGCCGTCCTGTCGATAGTCTGCTCCGTCGTAGTTCGCCCGATCGGTCGTGATCTCGTAACCGGAGTAGTAGGGAGTCGTCGTACCCGCGCGCGCCGCGTATTCCCATTCAGCTTCGGTGGGCAGGCGATAGGTCCTGCCCGTCTTTGCACTGAGCCAGGTGACATAATCTTGGGCATCGCCCCAGTTGACGTTGATTACGGGCCTGTTGCCGCGGCCCCAATGCTGGTCGGAGGGGAAATAGTGGCGGCAGCCGCCGTCTTCGGCGCAGGCTTCCCATTCGTCGAAGGTGATGAGGTCGCGGCTCATGGCGAAGGGATGTCGCAGGTCGACGCGATGTTGCGGACCCTCACTCGGACGCCGGCCGCGTTCGTCGGGTGGCGAGCCCATGATAAAACTGCCGGCAGGTATCACCATCATTTCCGGTGCTTCCGGGAAATCCCACACTCCGGCATTGGATGTGGCGCTGTCGGACGGCGGATCGTCGTCGGAACCGTCGGATGTGGGCAATGTGCGCGCATTCAGGGCCGCGGTTTCGGTTTGGCCCTCTCCATGCGTTGCCTGCCACCGCGCGAACTTCGCCTCTCGGCGGCCGCGCCAAGCGCTCAAATCAGGTTCGCGTTGAGTCGCCACTGGAATCGGGTTGAGTGATGGATTTGTTGTCGCCGCCCCGGCCGTGGGTCGCCGCGGAGCAACCATGCCGCGCATGGATATGAGAAAGGCGCGCGCGTCTGTATCAGGTGGTGTCGGCACGCCCTTTCCGGGACCAGAAGTTTGCAGGTCAGCCAACGAGAAATCCATCCGCGCATCGTAAGTGCGGTCGATCTGGTTGCGGAGATTTTGCTCCGCCATGTACCAGGCCCGCTTGACGTCGCCGTCACGACAACTTGACAATTCTTCCGGGTCCGTTGCGCCCCAGCGGCGCTCGATACACTGATAAGGATCAAATGAAATCTGAAATAGCCGTTTGCGCGCATCCTCGTAACTGAGTGTGACCGACGCCCCGTTCGTGCGCGTGTAGGTCTGCGAGCATTTGTCCGCTTCACGATCGTAAGCAGCAATCATGTCATCGACGAGATCATTGCCGGCGTACAGGAGGTGCGTGGTATCGCCTTTCTGATACATCCCGACGAACCGCTGGACTTTGTTACGAAGTTCATTGAATGCGGTCTTGAGCCTCGCGTCGCGCGACGGCGTGGAATACGTTTCCCAGTCGCCGCTTGTGCCGTAGATATTTCGCGGCAGGCGATCAGGCTCGGGCCGGTTCTGAATACCCGCGGCAATAGCGATATCGACTGCCTGTTCGCGATAGTGCAGATCCGCACAATTCGAGTCGACCATCTCGCCAACTTCCTTCACCGGATCGAATTCGAGTTTGCCGCCGCCGATTTTGGCGCGAACGTAATCGTAATAATCGAGCGTTTCGCCGTTGAGCGTGAACGTGCCGTTGGCCCAATCCTCGTCGTCGGGCTTTTGACCGTTGCCGTAATACTGCTCGTCGGAGAAGTCGGGAATTTCGCTGTTGCGAGCCAGTTGATAGTGACCGCCCATTAGCGCGCCATCAGCGCCCTGTGTATAGCCTGCCAGACGAAGAGGCCGCCAATCCTTGAAGCCCGCGCCGACACCAGGCTTCGAGCGGACGAAACGCAGATCATAATATTCATGTGTCACAGTGTTGTCGGGATGTGAATCGATGAACGCGATGCGGCCATCGGACTCAACGCGTGTAACAATCGCGGCATGGCCATTGGGGTCATAGATGACGGTGCCGGGTCGAATGGATTTTGCGGAGAGCTGCGGTGAATAAAAATCAGGCGGATTTGGGCTGTCGATGTCGGGATGCATCCGGTAGGAGGCAGTTGAGATTGCGCGCTGCAATTCGTTCAGCAGCTGATACCCCGTGGTGCTGCCCGTGCGAACATCAGTGCGGGCAGTGACAATATTTCCCTGTGGGGAATAGCGCGGATCGGCCCCTCCGCCGCGTACCGCGATGCCGCTCTCATAGGAAAAAGGCAAACCGTGCTTCCACGCGAAATAGGCGCGGAGCACATAGGGAAACTGCGCGCAGTCTGAATAGAAGTGAGCATCGGGGGAATCGGACGCCCGGAAGGGGTTCCATGGCCCTTTCAGGCAGGCATCGACCGTGGGACATCCCGAATCGCCGATTGCCTGAACAAATTCTCCGAAATCGCGTTCGTCGGCATCGGTCCAGTGATCGAAGCGAACGACGTACGTCGAACCCGTGTCGAGGCCCCGCTCCGCGCAGAAGGCCGTTGGCCCGGCGAAAGTCAGGAGCGCTGAGGCCAGAAACAGGCCAATTCGGCAGGCAAGCCTGCCCATTATTCTGGTCGGGCGCATGTAATCCCCTTGCGATCGAAAATAGGAAACTTTCGAGACGTTGCTTGGCTCCCGGACAGGGAACTTTATGGGTGCGACAACACTACCGCGTTCGCGGAGCCGCAGGGGCCCAAACAGATCAAAAAGCCGTAGGGGGATAAACGGTGCCAGTGACACCCCGGTAAATCGCGGGAGGTTCCGTCCATCCCGCCCGGGGTTGCGTTCAGTCGATTCGCCCGCATGTCGTTTGGATTCGGGACACGACTCCTACTTGTCCACCTCTTGCAGGATGGCGCGCAATGCCGGTGCAATGTCGGGCCGGGTAAGGCCCACCGCAATGTTGGCGTGAAGGAAGCCGACCTTGTCACCACAATCGTAGCGCGCACAGCCGGTCTGGACTGCGTGAAATGGTACCCGGCCTATCAGCCGGGCCATGGAATCCGTAAGCTGGATCTCATTTCCGGCACCCCGCTCCTGTCGGTCCAATTCCGCAAAAATCTCCGGCGGGAGAATATACCGCCCGATGATGCAAAGCCGCGATGGAGCGTCCTCGGGTTTGGGTTTTTCCACGACGCTCCTGACTTCGACGACATCGCCATCGATCCGGCCAGGTTCGATAACGCCATAGCGATTCGTCTCTTCGAGCGGCTTTTCTTCTGCGGCGACGATCATGCCACCGCCGACCGAATGGTAGGCCTCGATCATTCGCGTCATACCGCCCGGTTTGCCTACAAGCAGATCGTCCGGAAGAAGGACTGCGAATGGCTCGTTGCCAACAAAATGCCGGGCTGACCACACGGCATGCCCCAGACCCAATGGCTTTTGCTGGCGCGTGAAACTGACGGATCCCGTGGTCGGCAGGTCTTCGAGAAGACTGTTGAGTTCTGCGATCTTGTCGCGCGAACTCAGCAGGCTCTCGAGTTCATGCGCGTGATCGAAATGGTCCTCAATGATGTATTTGCCGCGTCCCGTCACAAAAATAAATTGTTCGATCCCCGCCTCTCTGGCCTCTTCCACCGCATATTGCACGACGGGTTTGTCGACCACCGGAAGCATTTCCTTGGGCACCGCCTTGGTAGCCGGGAGGAAGCGGGTCCCCATTCCGGCAACGGGTAACACAGCTTTCCTGATGGGCGGTGGATTGGGCATGTTTCACCTCTTCTGCTTGATCGCATATTGCATGGCGCGGTCGGGACGTCGATATGCGGGGCGGTAGCGCTAAATGCCGAATCCCGTGTGGTTGGCATTTTGTGTCTGACCAGACATACGAAAGCCCGCCGCGATTGCGCGGCGGGCTTCGTTTGTTTGATCCGGATAATTACTGGCCCGGAGGAGGCGGAGGCGGTCCCTGCATTGCGCCCGGCGGCGGTCCCATGGGTCCTTCCGGTCCGATATAGCGCAGTGTGATCGAGCCAATACCCGCAGCAACGTTTAGCCCCGAATTCCCTTCGATGCTGAGCGGTTGCAAAGCGATGGACCGGTCGGAGCCACCGACCAATGCATTGGCGCCGGCGCCGACGCCCACTGTCGCGCTTGCCGTCGCGCCAGCATACGAGCCTGACAGGGCGCCCCGGTGCATTCCTGCGGTCGGAGCAAACACATCCCAGACCAGCACTCCGCCAGATGTGTATCCGATGTCGACGCCGAACTTGGAAACCGAGCCCACATAGCGCTCCCCAAAGTGGCTGCCGGCGAAGTTGCAACGAAGATCCTTCGATGACCCGAAGATGAATCCCCATCCGCTGCTGACATGGCAGGTCAGTACACCGATCTTCACGCCAGCCGCGTCTGCCGGGCTGGTCAAGGCGAGAATGGCGGCCACAGCTGCTGCCCCGCCTGCCGCCTGAAACGCTTTCACTTTCATTAGAAACTCCTCGTTTGTCCGGCGTCACACCAGCCAGAACCTGCCGGCTGGGCCACGCACGTTTCCGGCGGAAAGCCGAGAGACCTCCGCACCGTCGCAAGAACGCTTCTATGGCCGCCAAAGTTCCGGCTTCAATTGCTTTTTGATGTTTTCCTGCCTGCATTTCCCTGCGGCCAAGCGGCGCGAGCTTGGAAACGGAATAGGAACGGGACACCGGGCGTCGGCCGAGAACTTCCTGGGCTAACCTGCATGCAGGTAACGCACGGCGTCATCGCGCCCGAACAGGTAAAGCAACACGCGCAAAGCTTCGCCGCGTACCGATTCGAGCTGCGGATCTCGTTCGATTATCAGCCGCGCGTCGTCGCGGGCTGCGGCTAGCAACCCGGCATGGGCCGCGAGGTCGACAAGCCGAAACTCGGGCAGGCCGCTTTGCCGCGTACCGAGGAACTCGCCTGGACCGCGCAAGCGGAGATCCTCCTCCGCAATAACGAAACCGTCATTCGTATCACGCAACGTCGTAAGCCGGGCTCTTGCTGTTGCACTGATCGGCGGCTGATACAGGAGAAGACAACTCGCCGGTCTTTCGCCACGTCCTACGCGTCCGCGTAATTGATGGAGTTGTGAGAGTCCAAAGCGTTCGGCGTGTTCCACCACCATGATCGTCGCTTCCGGCACGTCGACGCCAACTTCGATGACGGTTGTCGCGACCAGAATTTGCGTTTCACCGGATCGAAATCGCGCCATTGCGGTGTCGCGTTCTGAAGGCTTCATGCGGCCATGTACCAGGCCCACATTGCCTTCAACGTATTGCCGGAGCAGCGCCGCGCGACCTTCCGCGGCCGCCAAATCGAGCTTTTCCGATTCTTCAACAATTGGACACACCCAATAAGCGCGCTCGCCCCGGCTTACCGCGCGACGCAGATGGGCAATGACTTCATCGATCCGGTCCAGAGAGCCCAGCCGCGTATCGACAGGTTTGCGTCCCGGCG
The DNA here is from genome assembly GCA_036269235.1 of Rhizomicrobium sp. Classification (GTDB taxonomy): domain Bacteria; phylum Pseudomonadota; class Alphaproteobacteria; order Micropepsales; family Micropepsaceae; genus Rhizomicrobium. The sequence goes on along the minus strand of DATASL010000008.1, from coordinate 18,368 downwards.
GCTGACCCGTGATGTGCGAGACATCCATGTCGCCGTAGGCCGTCAGCGCCAGCGTGCGGGGGATCGGGGTCGCCGTCATCACGAGTAGCTCGGCCGGCGCTTCGGCTTTGCCTTGTAGTTTCAGCCGTTGATGCACCCCAAAACGATGTTGCTCATCTACGACCGCAAGACCGAGATTGCGAAACTCGACGTCTTCGGAAAACAGCGCGTGGGTACCAACAAGAATATCGATCTTGCCAGCGGCAAGTGCGGTCAGCAGGCGTTCACGTTGAGAACCACGTTCGCGGCCTGTCAGGATGTCGATGCGCACGCCGGCAGCAGATGCAATGGGAGCAAGTGCCGCCAGGTGCTGCCGCGCGAGCAACTCCGTTGGTGCCATCAGCGCAGCCTGCGCGCCTGCTTCAATGGCGTTCAGCATTGCGAGCAATGCAACGATGGTCTTGCCGGCGCCGACGTCACCCTGCACGAGCCGCACCATGCGCTGCGGACCGGCCATGTCTGCAAGCACCTCTTCGAGAACGGACTGCTGCGCGTCTGTTAATGCGAAAGGCAATGCTGCACGGGCACGGGCGATGAGGCGGCCATCACCGGCGAAGGCGCGGCCTTTCCGTGTGCGCAGCCGTTTGCGGATCAGGGTCAGCGCGAGCTGGTTGGCGAGCAACTCGTCATATGCAAGCCGGGTCCGCGCCGGCGACGTCGGCTCGATTTCATTTTCGTGTTCCGGCGTATGCACTGCGCGAATTGCTTCGGCAAATGACGGCCAGTCACGCGCGGCCATAAACGATTGGTCCTGCCATTCCGAAAGAACAGGCAGCGTGTCGAGGGCATTGCGGATCGCCTTCGTCAGAACTTTGCCGGACAGCTTTTCGGTGAGCGCATAAACGGGTTCATGCGCCGGAAGACGGTCAGGTTCTTCGGGCGGCACGATATGATCTGGATGGACCATCTGCAGCTTGCTGCCAAACCGCTCGATACGGCCACTGACGATCCGCCGGGCTCCGGGTGGAAGAAGTCGTGCCAGATATTCCGGTTTGGCATGAAAGAAGACGAGTTCAACGGCAGATGTGTCGTCGGAGCATCGGACCCGGAATGGTTGGCGTGGATCTCGGTGAGGAACGAGGTCGAGGACATTCAGCACGAAAGTGGCAACGCGGGGTTCCTCGATTTCATTCAATTTCGGCCGCCATGTGCGGTCGATCACGCCTGTGGGTAAATAGAACAGAAGGTCGACGATACGATCGCCGGCAATCCTGCCCATCAGCCGGGCGAGTTGCGGTCCGACGCCAGGAAGCGTGGACGTTTCAGCAAACAGCGGAAAAAGTACTGCCGGGCGCATGATGCGTCAGGATAAGCCAGCTGTGGCGCAGGCCCAAGGAGGGGACGGACGTCCGCGATGTTGGGCCTTACCCGATTGACAAACCGGTTGCCCGCGAATTTCTAACCGTTGCGAGATCGCGCTGGATGCAATGATGACGTACACGTGCAGGACAAGGCCGGCCAGCCGCGCGATCGCGGTGTCTCTTTGTGCGTGGCTTTTCGGGCTTACCCCAGGACCGGCATTCGGACAGCTCCCGGTCATCGCGCCTCAAATCGTGAAGAGCTATCCGCATGACGTGAATGCCTTCACGGAGGGGCTCTTCTTCCATGACGGTATTTTTTACGAGAGCACAGGCCTTGAGGGACAATCCAATATCCGCGCTGTCGATCCCGCGAGTGGCCGTGTGCTGCGGAGCGTTTCCCTTCCCGCCGGATTGTTCGGAGAAGGGATTGTAGCGTGGAAGGATCAACTCATCAGCGTGACATGGCGGACGGGGATCGGCTTTCGCTGGTCGCTGGACGGCTTTCGCCCCTTGGGTGCGTTTCATTACGCCGGTGAGGGATGGGGTCTTACGGAAGACGGGCATAATATCATCTTATCGGACGGCACGCCGGTTCTGCGATTTCTTGATCCGGATTCGCTCAAGGTGGTTCGCAGCCTGAAAGTAACGGCAGAAGGGCAATCAATTGAGCGCCTCAATGAACTCGAATTTGTCAAGGGTGAAATACTCGCCAATATCTGGATGACGAATCGCATTGCGCGTATCGATTCGAAAACGGGCGTCGTCAAAGCATGGATCGATGTGAGTAATCTTGCAGCCAGAGCGGCGACTACGAATCCCGATGCCGTTCCGAACGGCATTGCTTACGATCAGGCACAGGATCGCCTTTTTCTCACCGGCAAAAACTGGCCGTACTTGTTCGAAGTCCGGATACCCGGGTTGACGGGACGCCGTTAGTTGCCGGTGCGATTCCCACCATCGCCGTGCGCGCGGGCAATTTCGGAATCAAGTTCGGCACCGGCGAGGAGTATCACGACCGAAAGCCAGATCCAGGTAAGGAATCCCACCGCGCTGCCAAGGCTGCCATAGGTACGGTCGTAGGTCCCGAAATTCTGTACGTACCAGCCGAAGAGCAATGTACCTATTATCCAGAGCACGGCCGCACTGGTACTCCCCCAGCTGATCCAGGACGATCCTCTATCCTGCCTGTCCGGGCAAATCTTGTAGATCAGGTGTACAAGAAGCATCGCTGCGATAAAGACGATAGGCCAGCGGATAAACGTGAAAACTCCCTTCAATTGCTGTCCTTGGGGCGCATGCGCAAGTCCAACGGGTAGGATTACGGCAATGTAAACGGCGGCTACCATTGCGACGGTCACGACAATTGTGAAGGCGACAGCATCGATTGTGATTTTTAGAAATCCGCGTGTTTCCTTGCGGTTGAAAGCAATATTCATCGCATCGATCAGCGCAGTCACGCCGCCACTTGCACTCCAGATCGCAACCGCCATGCCGGTGAAAAAAGCAAAATCGAGCTTTGCCGGCTTTTCCGCGGCCAATCGGACAAGATCGGTCCGCACGACATTGATGGCGCCCCCAGGCAGATAGGGAGCGACTGCGCTTACGAGTCGCGCAATGGAGGAACGGTCTGCGATGAGACCGTAGAGCGATACGATGGAAAAGATTGCCGGGAACAGTGCGAGCAAAAAAAAGAAGGTAACGCCTGCGGCGACGGAAGGAATTCGGTCTTCCCAGAATTCAGCGAGGGTCCGCTTGATTACCGGCAAAACAATGGAGCGACCCCGCCGCATGCCGGAGAAGAATCGATGTCGAACAGCGTCGCTCATCCGGGGGCGGCTATGAAGCTCCCATCTTTTTCAGGCCTTCTTTAAGATAGTCCGGCAAACGCGCAGCCTGTTCGGACAGGAACGCGGCATGATTGTCGGTAGCTGTCTTCTGCGCCAACTCCAGGTTCTGTTCGAAGGAATTTTCATTCTTAGGCCCTCCGGTCCACATCAGCGCAAGCAGTTCGTCCTGGGCCTCGCGCGGCAGCGTGTCCACCAGGGTGTAGACGCGGTCCCGAGCAATGAGGGGCAAGCCACCGGTCTCGGGATCGACGGGCCCGGAAGCCGCCGCCTGTTCGCAGGCTGCGATAACCGCTTCGAGATCCGGCTGTTTGAGATTCGTGAGCATGGTTTCCTTTAAGGGAATCAACGAGCACTTTTGAGATATAGCCGGAACGTCCAGACTTGCGAATTTGTTGCCGGAAGGCAGATGGCGCACCGGCGTTCGGCTGTGGCAAGAGTGTTGAGGACAGAACAGGCTGGTTCGCAGGAATGTTGTTCACGGACAGGCTGCTTTTCCTTCACGTCCCCAAGACCGGAGGTACCTCGGCAACGAGTTTCCTGATTCGCAATCTGCCGGGCCGCGTCACCCTGACCGAACCGGCCGAATTTCCGCCGGAGGCGAGGGATATCCCGCTTCCTGCGCGCCTGAAGCTTCAGCTCAGACGATTGCGGCGAAAGGCGGGCTTCCTTCGGCATCCCCATCTGCGGCGGATCGCCGGCCATCGGCACGAGACATTACAACAGGCCTGCGAAGCCCTGGAGCATCTTGGGCGGCGACTCACAGATTTCGAGGCGATCATCGCTGTCATCCGAAATCCCTATGACCTTGAAGTCTCGCGATTCCACTTCTTCCAGCGTGGACATCTCGGCGTTCCAGGCTTGGCGAATGAATATGCCGAGGAACTTGCGCAGTCGGGCGACTTCACCGGCTTTGCAATGCGTGCGGCTTATCATGGTCAGCTGCCTGGGCGGATCGAGGATTGGTTCGAAATCGCGGGGCGCCGGCCGGCAAATCTGCATATCCTTCGCTTTGAAACGTTACAGTCGGATCTGGCGCAAGTGCTGGCGCCATATTGCAGGATTGTTTCACCGTTGCCCCGCCTGAATGCGTCCACACGTGCACCGTATAAGGACTACCTGACGCCCGCGATCGAGGAAGCGATCTACAACAAATATCGCTGGCTGTTTGAACAAGGCTTCTATCCGCGCGAACGATTTGTGAAGCCCGCGCAATCAGACCGCTAGCGCAGCGGCGGGAGGTGCAAAGCGCCGAACGCCGAGCAGTATCCCCAGTGCAAACAGCGCGGGAATGATTGCGAGCGAACTGCCGGCTGCGGCGACGGCGCCGGCTGCAGCCCAGGTGATCGAAGAAAAAGCTTCCGCGAATGTCGCAATGCGCGACGAGGTCTGGCGCCGCCGGAAATGACTGCGTTTGGCCTGCGAGCGGAACCAGAGCTGGATCGCGGTCGCTGATGATGCCGCGAGTGCAATACCGCAAAGAGCTACGCACGCGCTGAACGGTGAACTGAATGCAAGCACGACAATAAAGGGACTGAATACCAGCCCGATTGAGCCGATCACCGCTTCGATCTTTGCTCGCAAGAGCCGCGAAGATCGAATGGGCGCGGTGGCCACAAGATCGGGCGCGTCTTCCCCGGAAATCGTGAGCCAGGCGAGGCCGCCCGCGAGCTGACCGGCCGCCATGATGAGCACTGGAACGCAAATCGCGGATCCCATGCCGCCCAACACAAAGCTCCGCCACAAAAGCAATGCTGGCGGCAAGAGATAGAGCAGCTGCATGAGCGACTGCGATATCAGCCACGGATCGCGAATGAGCAGCAGCCATTCCTTGCGGCGAAGCGCCTGCGCCGGGCTACGAGACAGGAACGGTCGTTTCGTTTGTCGAGGCTGACTGCCTTCGACGGTTACGCTTCCGGCTGCGAGGGCACAACGCGTAAACCGGGGCGCGGCAAATACCGTCACCAGGAAAAATATCGCCAGGCACGCTGCAATTACTTCGACGAGACAGATACCGTCGCCGAGTGCGGCGCGGGCGGGCCACCAGAGGACGCTATGGATATTCGGTGCATGCGCAATGACGACTCGCGAATGCAGGAACGCCGAGCGTGACAGCGTGCCGGTCGAAAGCATGGCGGCAATCTGGATGCCGATTACGAAAGCGGCGCCAATGATGGCTGCGGCTACCTGTGCCGCGAAACGTGTGCGCTTCGGTCCCACGGCATTAAACAATGCAAGCGTGACGAGAATTGCGAGAGCAGTAGCGGCAAGTGCGACAGCCCAAATTGCTCCGTAGCCGGCAAGCCAGCGCCAGCCGTTTTGCAGCGCAAGCACGTCGATGAACGGGCCGGTGAGCAGCAATGACATTACACCAACGGAAAGCGCGATTGCTCCGATGCGCACGGCGAATATCTTATGCGCGGGTGCCGGCGAAGAAAGAATGAGTTCGAGATCGGAGCGCGCGTAGAAGGCGCGCGTGACGCTTTCCATTGCCTGGGACAACATGGCCGATGTGGATAGAAGCATTGCCGCTGTCACGCCGATCAGCGTCGGCAGATCGGGCCGGATATGCGTTCCGGTTTGCCTGACGATGATAAATGCAAAACCGTGCATGAAGGCGAGGAAAACAAGCGCTATCAGTATCAGGAACGGTTCGCGGGCGCGCCGGCCGGCTGTGAGCATGGCGACGAGATCGCGCCACGCCAGCCTGATTTCGTGTCGTGCAAACCAGGCCAGCGACGTTCGCGTCATTCGGCCGCGATGTCCTGATGGACCATGGCAAGAAACAGTTCTTCCAGGCTGGCGTCGCCACGACCCGTATGGCCCCGTAACTCGTGAAGCGTGCCCTCCGCGATCAGCCGCCCATGCGCAATGACGCCGATACGGTCGGCCATGCGCTCCGCAATTTCGAGAATATGCGTCGTCATGATGACGGTGTTTCCGGCCCGCACGCGGTCTGTGAGCACGTTTTTTACCAACCGCGCGGACCCGGCATCGAGGCCGGTCAGCGGTTCATCGAGAATGATCAGCCGGGGCTCGTGGATAAGCGCACCTGCAAGCGCCACTTTCTGCCGCATGCCGCGTGAAAAGCCTTCACAGCGATCATGCGCCTCTTCTTCGAGCCCCAGCATTCGCACGAGATCGTGCGCACGCCTTTCGGCCAGCGCCGTCTCGACGCTCCAGAGGCCCGCCACGAATTCCAGATACTCGAGCGGGGTCAGTTTGTCGTAGATCATCGGCTCGTCGGAAAGCCACCCCATTATCCTTTTGGCGGAGACGGGATCGGCTCGGGCATCGATGCCAAAAATGGAAATGATTCCGGCGTCCGGTTGAAGGAGGCCGCTCACCATCCGCAGTGTGGTGGTCTTCCCGGCTCCATTGGGGCCGAGCAGCATATAGAATTCGCCAGGCCGGACGCAGAGATCGAGCCCATCCACGGCGGGCCGCGCGAAGGATTTTTTCAATCCCCGGATTTCCAGGGCAGCCGGCTCGCCGCACAGTTTTCCGAACTCCATGGTCCCAGATTAACGGGCGTGGGTTTCGAAGCCGTGAAAAATCCGGCTGGCCTCACAACACCGCGACTTCCGCGGGATACCCCGGCTGCCGTGCTTGCCAGAGCGACAATTGCCGGTTGAAGATGGATGGAGAGGGGACCACGCTCCGGAAGCGATCCGATGTTCATCGATCTCGGCGACGCAGAAATCTTTTTCGATACGGTGGGATCGAAGCTCGCTATCGATGGTGAGCGCATGACGGAGCGGTCCACGCTTATCGTGATGCATGGCGGCCCCGGTTTCGACCATTCGTCCATGCGGCCCTATTTCGACCGCTTCGCCGACAGCTATCAGGTTGTCTATCTGGATCATCGCGGCAATGGCCGTTCGACGGGTGACCGCGACAGCTGGTCGCTCGCGAAATGGGGCGACGATGTAAAACGGTTCTGCGATGCACTCGGCATCGAGAAGCCGTTCGTTTACGGCAATTCCTTCGGCGGCATGGTGGCGATGAGCTACGCAAGCCGTCATCGGGATCATCCGGCCAAGCTCATACTTTCTTCGACGGCAGCCAGAATGCGCCTCGACATCACCTACCGGATGATGGGCGAACGCGGCGGGGATGAAGCCCGCACCGTCGCCGAGAAATTCTGGACGACAGGCGCCGACGGCGATTTCGCAGATTATTTGCGCGTTTGTATGCCGCTCTACAATCCCGGAAGTGCCGAACTCTGGGCGGCGGCAAGGCGCCGGGCCATCATGCGCCTCGACGTCATGCGCCATTTTTCCGGCGGCGAGATCCACAGCATGGATGCGAGACCCGGTCTCGCCGGGATTCATTGTCCAACGTTGGTTCTCGCCGGCACTTACGATCCGGTCACACCCGTCGCCTGCGCGGAGGAAATTGCAGCGGCGCTGCCGCAGGGCGTTGCACGACTCGAGATATTCCAGGGGGCGGGGCATGGCGTCCATCGCGACCAACCGGTCGAGGCAGAGGGCGTAATGCGCGCGTTTCTTGCCGCATGAACGCGGAACGTCTGACCGCTCGCAGTGTCGCAGCCGCTGTCATCGGCAATGCGCTCGAATTCTATGACTTCGTTGTCTACACATTTTTTGCGATCCAGATCGGGCACGTCTTTTTCCCCGCGCACAGCGCCTATTTGAGCTTGATGGCGTCGCTCGGCACCTTCGGCGTCGGCTTTGTCATGCGACCAATCGGGGGAATTCTCATTGGGCGCTACGCCGACCGAGTCGGACGCAAACCTGCAATGCAACTCTGTCTCGTATTGATGGGCATTGCGATCCTTGGCGTCGCAGCCGTGCCGTCATACGCCGCAATTGGCGTGGCTGCGCCGTTGCTCATCGTGGTTGCGCGTATGGCGCAGGGCTTTGCGCTTGGTGGTCAGGTGGGATCGACGACGGCATTTCTCCTGGAAGCGGCGCCGGCATCACAGCGTGGCTATTATGCGGGATGGCAGACGGCGAGCCAGTATTGCGCCATGCTGACCGGCGGCATTGTCGGAACTGTTCTCTCGATATTCATGAGCAGCGCCGAACTCGATGCCTATGGTTGGCGAATCGCCTTTGCCCTTGGCGGCCTCGCGCTTCCCTTCGGACTGTTCCTCATTCGCGGCGTTACGGAGACCCTACATCTCCCGGAAGGCGCGTCGCCTGTATTGCGGCCGGAACGCAGCATGGCTCTCTGGCTCGAGCATCGCCGCATCATCCTGCTTGGCCTGGTCGTGCTCGCCAGTGCCACGATCTTCACCTATGTCACAAATTACATGACAACCTATGCGGAGCATGTCCTGCATCTCTCCGTTTCTCAGGCGTTCGTTGCGACGCTGGCAGGAGGTGTCAGCGGCATCGCCGGTGCGTTGTTCGGCGCCTGGCTTTCGGACCGCATCGGGCGATGGCCGGTCCTTGTCTGGCCGCGCCTGCTGTTCATTCTCCTTGTCTGGCCGCTCTATGCGTGGATGGCGGCGGAACGGAGTCTGGGGGCCGTCCTTGTGGCGACGGTCGTTCTCATAACGCTGGGGTCTGTCAGTTTCGGTCCGTTTTCGGCCGCCATGACGGAAAGCCTGCCGAAACATATGCGCGGTACGGGCTATGGCACGATCTACGCCATCTCGATCGCCATATTTGGCGGTTCGGCTCAACTCATCGTCACCTGGCTGATTCATAAAACGGGAAGTCCGCTCGCCCCCGCCTGGTATCTCATCGTAAGCGGGCTGGTCGGACTTTTCGCCGTGGTGCTGATGCCCGAAACGGCGCCCGCACGCGCCGCTATCGTGGCCGCCGCGGCCGAGTGATCTTCAATCGTCGACAGGCAGAGGTTTGTGATGAACAATTGTTTTGATGCGCAACTGTGGAAGAACGCAGGCGAGGCGCTCATGTCCGAGATGGTGGCGTTGCGGCGCGCCATTCACGAAGAACCGGAACTGGGACTGATGACGCCGGCGACGACCGCGAAGATCAAGCAGGCGCTTGCGGGACTGCCGCTCGAAATCAGGGAAGGGCCTTCGACAACGGGCTTCATCGCCAGGCTGCAGGGCCCCGCAAACGGACGTACCGTGCTTCTTCGCGCCGATATGGATGCGTTGCCGATGCAGGAGGATACCGGTCTTCCTTTTGCGTCGCGCCGCGCCGGAGCGATGCATGCCTGCGGACACGACAGTCACGTCGCAATGCTGGCCGGTGCGGCGAAGGCCTTGTCCGCAAATCGCGAGCGTCTCGCCGGCACGGTGCTGTTCATGTTCCAGCCCGGCGAGGAGGGCCATCACGGCGCACGGTTCATGCTCGAAGATGGCGTGGTTGACCCGTTGCCGGATGCGGCATTTGCACTCCATGTCTGGCCGAATCTTCCAAGCGGCACCTTCCACGGCAAAGCCGGCCCGCTTCTGGCGGCAGCGGATCGAATCCTGATCACGGTAACCGGCAAGGGCGGCCATGCCTCGCAGCCGCATCTCACGACCGATCCGATTCCGGTGGCTTGCGAGATCGTCACGGCCATCCAGTCGCTTGTCACACGGCGGATCCCGGCCTTCGATCCGGTGATAATGACCATTGCCCGCATCACCTCCGGCACGACCAACAATGTCATTCCCGAGACGGCGGAGTTGGAAGGGACCATCCGGAGCTTCTCGGAAGCATCGCGTCGACTCGCGCATGAAGGACTGCATCGCGTGGCGGAAAATATCGCCGCAGCACATGGCGCTTCGGCCAAGGTCGAGATCATACCCGGTTTCCCGGTCACGCTGTGCGATGACCGCGCCGTCGCGCTCGCAAAAGAAACGGCGCGGCATCTGTTTGGCGAATCAGGTTGGCAAACGCTGCCCGACCCCGTCATGGGTGCCGAGGATTTTTCCTATGTGCTCCAGAAAGTGCCGGGCGCCATGCTGTTTCTGGGCGCCGTACCCGAAGGCGGCGACTATCAGACATGCTGCGGCCTGCATTCCAACCGGATGGTGCTCGACGAAGCAATCATGGCGCGCGGCGCTGCGATGCACTGCGCGATCGCCGAAAATTTCTTGAGTCGTGGGTTCGAATTACCATCCGGTCAAAGCGACGTCCAAATGCGCCGCGAGTGACGTGTTGTAATTATAACGAGGCCGTTCACCCCGTACCGGCCTTTCCTTTCAGGTCGAGTGCCACATAGGCCGTCGTGCCGTCGCGCATGACGAGGAGCGGCAGCGCGCCACGGCTGCTTGTTTCGGCCGCATGTATCCGTGTTGCCGCATCGTCCGGCGAACTGACCGCGCGTCCGCCGATCCCCAGGATCACGTCGCCGGCCTGCAATCCGCTCTCATCGGCGGGGCTTCCGGGTTTGACGTTTTCCACCAGAACGCCGCCCGAAGACTCAAGTCCCAGTTCCTGCCGGCGGTCGCGCGTGAGCGGCACCAGTTCCAGCCCGACATGGCCGCCATGTTCCTGTGCGCCGGCATTCGACGCGACCTGCTGTTGCGCATGTTCGGCTCCGATCGTCACATTGAGCGTCATTTGCTGGCCGTCCCGCACGATCTGCATCGATGCCGGCTTGCCGGCCGGTATTCCGGCCACTGCGATCGCAAGGTCACGCGTATCCTTGACCGCGGCACCGTTGAAACCGACGATGACATCGCCCTGTTTGACGCCGCCATGCGCCGCAGGCGAATCCTTCGTTACAAGATCGACCAGCACGCCTTTGACGTTGGACAGGCCGATGGCCTTGGCGAGCGGCGGGGTGATTTCCTGCATCTGAACGCCGAGCCATCCGCGCGCGACCTTGCCATGCGCGCGCAGCTGCTCAACGACGTTCTTCACGACATTGGACGGAATGGCGAAGCCGATACCCACGCTCCCGCCCGTCGGCGAATAGATTGCCGTGTCGATGCCGATCACCTGTCCCGATTCGTCGAAAAGCGGTCCGCCCGAATTGCCCGGATTGATCGGCGCATCGATCTGCAGAAAGTCGTCATAAGGCCCGGCATTGATGTCGCGATTGTCGCCCGAAATGATTCCGGCGGTCACCGTGCCGCCCAACCCGAACGGATTGCCGACGGCGATCACCCAGTCGCCGACCTTGGCCTTTCCGGAATCGCCGAAGGCGAGATAGGGCAGGGGGTGCGGCGCCGGGATCTTCAGCAGGGCGATATCCGTCTTGGAATCGCGGCCCACCACATGGCCGGTGACCGTGGTGCCGTCCGACAGCGTGACCTGGATGTCGCTGGCGTCATCGATGACGTGATTGTTGGTGACGATGTAGCCGGCCGGATCGATGATGAATCCCGAGCCCAGCGCATGGGCGGTCTGGTGGCCCTGCTGCTGCTGAAGCTGTTTCTGCCAGTCCGGACCGAGGAATTGCTGGAGCATATCGCCAAGCGGGCTGTCCTCGGGAAGCTGCAGCTTGGAGGATTTTACGGTCTGGGTCGTCGAGATATTCACCACTGCGGGTTTCACGGCGGCCACCAGCGGGGAGAAACTCGGCAGCTTCGGCGGTTGCGGTACGGAGATCGGCGGAGGAGCCATGGCGCCGGACGCCGAAAACCCGATTGCGACGCCGCCACAGAGAAGTGTGCTTCCGAGCAACGCCGCCAGAATGCGGCGGTGCCTTACACCGTTGCCGTTATTTGCCATGATCCGCGAACCTCTTGTCTCGCATCGGGAACGCCCTTTGCGAATTTATGGTGCCACTCAACATCTGGGTGCCGGCCGTTTCCGCCGCAATGTTTCCATCCATAAAATATTCTTGAGGATTCAAACGCCCGAACGCCTGCGACGGGTCGCCGGTTGCGTTGCTTTTTCCCACCCGGCACCTAAGCTTGGGCACGGCGCCGGTAGCTCAGCTGGATAGAGCACCAGACTTCGAATCTGGGGGTCAGGGGTTCGAATCCCTTCCGGCGCGCCATTCGTCAGCTGACCGGGCGCAAACGCGACCGGACCGCTAACGTTTCCGCGCATGAGCTCGAAACTTCCCTGAGATTGCACGCGATGGCGGCGCGCCAGCTTCTCGAAGAGTACCCGTTTGGAATGCCGTCTTCGTGACACCGGCAGGGCACATGTTTCCAACATGGCGCAAATTTTCCCTGAGATTGTGCATTGGGCATTCCCCCGCCGCGGCGGCGGCGACGGGAACCAGATCACGATCATTGTCGCGCAACGCCCGATTATTCCCTGAGATTGTGATGATCCTGCGCAGGCAGGATGAACAAACCACTTCCTCACCGCTGGTACGCAAAGCATCTCGGACGCGAGCCGGAAGATCGAAACCGCACCGAATTTCCCTGAGGTCGTGAGTCTGCAATTTCGATTGGCTTCGAATTGGGACGGCCGGTTTCCCCGACACGCATGCATGGCCAAAATTCCCTGAGTATTTGCACACGGCTGCCTGGCGCGCCGTGATACCAGGCTGATAACGCGTTCCGAAACGTACAGATTTTCCCTGAGATCGTGTTGCCGGAATTGCGGGGGCCAATGCAGCGGGAAACTCCGCTTCATGCAGACCTGCCCGGACGCATCTCGATGCAAGTTGCAAACATGAAAATTTGTCTCATGAAGCGAGTACGGCGCAAGCAGGTTCCCTCGCCCGAAACCAAAACAGCGACGGTTCGCCATCGCTTCATGCTGACAAACTCATACACGCGACAGCCTACATGTAACTGCAGTCCTTGTCAACCACTATGGTTGCATAATTAACCGTTACTTGTTTAGTTTCCTTCCCGGCTGCACGGCGTCAAACGACGGCTCAGTAACGCCGTGCTCGCAAGGCCAAGGGCAAGCTTAAGCCGCTTCGCGGTGGCCTCCGGGCTTCCGCCCTCCGGCCAGCCTTGACTGCGCTTGCGCGCGGCGCTCTTTTGAGAGCCGGTCGGGACGGAGGATGGCCGCTTTTTGGCCGAACAAAGGAATGGGCCTTAAAGGGCCACTGTCCCGATGGTGTATCGGTAGCCCCCCGTGTTACTGACGAGGGGGATTGGAAGGTCGCGACGATTCGCAACGCGGCCTTGAACGTGCTATCCCGGTTTCGCGTACCGATTGGCTCATGCGGGATTTTCCGCTGCGGGGATCCATAGACGCCGACATAAACTCATCGCCGGAGTATGGAAGAAATGATAGGTATCTTTGCTTTCGCGCGCGTTTGTCTCAATTTCTTGGCGAGCATGTCCGTCGCTCTCTTTGCCGTTGCAGTTGCAGGCCTGTTTGGTTCGCCGGCGAGTGCGGCAACAGAAAGGGTCGTATATTCCTTTTGCAGCCAGAAACACTGCGCGGACGGCGAGAAAGCGCTCGGCGGCGTGATCGACGTCGATGGCGCGCTTTACGGCGTGACCTATTCCGGCGGAGCTGTGGCATGTGTCCATGTTCCTCGTACCGGTTGCGGCGCGCTATTCTCGCTCGATCCGTCGAGCGGCATGGAAACGGTGCTGCACTCCTTCTGCAGCCGAAAGGATTGCGCGGATGGCATGAACCCCGGCAGGGCTCTGATCGATGTGAAAGGCGCGCTCTACGGTGCCGCCTCCTTCGGAGGCAGCACCTGCGCGCTGGCGGCGGGTTGCGGTGTGTTATTTGCCCTCGATCCGGCGACCGGCAAGGAAAAAGAGTTATACACGTTCTGCAGCCAGGAGAACTGCACGGATGGTGCGGTACCCGAAGCTAGTTTGATCGATGTAAAAGGTATTTTATACGGCAATACGGCAGGCGGCGGCGCGAATTTCAATAACAGCAATTGCGGTGACTATCCCGGTTGCGGCACCGTGTTTTCGCTCGACCCCGCAACCGGCGCTCATACCGTCCTGTATTCTTTCTGCAGTAAACAGAACTGCGCCGACGGCTGGGGGCCGGAAGCAGGCCTGTTGAACGCAAAGGGCACATTGTACGGCACGACATATGGCGGCGGCGTCAGCGCGTATTGCGGCAATAGCTGGGGCTGCGGCGCGGTATTCGCGCTCGACAGCAGGACCGGAAGTGAAAAGGTGCTGTATTCCTTTTGCGGCCAGGCGAATTGCAGCGACGGTTCGGCCCCCGGCGTGGGCGGTCTTATTGCCATAAAGGGCAAGCTCTACGGCGTCACGTCCAGTGGCGGCGCCAACAATCAGGGCGTTGTGTTCGCGATCGATATCGCGACCGGCAAGGAAACCGTTTTGTATTCCTTTTGCAGCCAGGCGAACTGCACCGACGGCGCGTGGCCCGAGGGCGGCCTGATCGACGTGAAGGGCACGCTTTACGGCACGACGAAACTTGGCGGTGCATATTGCCAGACAGGCTGTGGTACCGTTTTCGCGCTCGATCCGAACAGCGGGGCGGAGACGGTGCTTCATTCCTTCGGCAGCGGCACGGATGGCGGGACACCCAACGCAACATTGCTGAACGTGAAAGGCGTTCTATACGGCACGACAGCAGCCGGCGGCGCAAATAACGGCGGCACGGTATTCGCGCTTCAGCCCTAAATTTCCCGCCTGAGCCGGTCGTGATGGGCGCGAGGCTTCCATTTGGATGGGGCCGCGCGCTAAGCGGCGACGTCCAAATCTTTTCGTCCTAACAAAGGAACGGGCTTAAGAGTCCCTCCGAACGGCTCGTGTATCCAGAGGCGTTGTCTTCGGGCTGAAAAAAATAGTCCAAGGCCCAACCTTCGAATTCAATTGCGTGCCTAAAGATTCTTGTGTTTCGCGCCTTACTCCGTGGGTAGTAGGGGGCGCGTTGAGGCATTAACCGTCAGACGTATCGAGGCAGCTTATTTTCATCTTGGTGCTCTCCGACGCGCCGGTCCTTCGGTGCCGCAAAACGGTGCCAAACACAGGACCGACTCACCCGCTTCGGAGTTGCCAGACCAAGATCAGCATCCAGTTCGCATTTTCATCCCGTCCGGTGCGCCATCGGGCGCAGTGTCAAGACCGCCGCGGAACACGCACACCTGCGATAATTCCCTGAGAACTAGCCCGGCACGGTCTCGGTCGGCCGACGATCTGAAGATTTCCGGCGCCGCGGCGCGGATTTGCGGCGGGAAAATTCCCTGAGAACTTGCACCCGGCAATTCCGCCCGGCGCGCAACCGCAAAAAATCCGACAGCGAGCCGCACGCACGGCGATAATTCCCTGAGAACTCGCCAAGACGGCTTCGGCTGACAGACGATCTGAAGATTTCCGGCGCCGGGGTGCGTATATGAGGCCGGAAAATTCCCTGAGAACTTGCACCCGGCAATTCCGCGCGGCTTGCGATCGCAACAATCGCACAGCGAGCGAACACACACGGCGATAATCCCCTGAAAACTTGCCGGAGACAGTTTCGGCCGGCGGATGATCTGACAATTTGCCGACGCACCGCTGCGTACATACGGCGATAATTCCCTGAGAACTCTCGCCGGGGGCATTCGGCCGCCCGACGATTTGAAAATTTGCCGACGCGCCGGTGCGTATACGAGGCCGAAAAATTCCCTGAGAACTTGCACCCGGCATGCGACCGCAAAAATCCCGCAATGAGCGGCGCGCACCCAGGGCGATAATTCCCTGAAAACTTGTCCGGGACGGATTCGGCCGGCAGACGATCTGACAATTCCCCGTCGCACCCGTGCGCACATGGCGATAATTCCCTGAAAACTCGCAGGAGCTGATTTGTGAGCAGGAACACGCGGAAACATCTTCGTGGCCGATGGTGACGTCATTCGAAACATTCCGCGCCGCGCTCACGAATTCGCCGAGCAGGGAATTTGGACCAGGCGGAAATCTTCCGGCCCGGCATGGCGCATCGGCCCCGCTGGCCGGTTGAAGCCGGATTGCGGCTCTCCGGGCTCACGCAAATATCCCGAAAGACGCTAGCAGATTTTCCGGCCATTGTCAACCGTTGCGGTTATAAATAAAACCTCCGACCGGGGACGCTCGAAGGCGTCGCCCGAACACAGATTTCGTGGCGCAATCTCTTCATCGCCGACTTTCATGGGAGCGCGAATTGCCGGCGCTATCGCGATTTCGACGAAAGCCCTTTTCGGGATCGGAAATTCTCCGCCGCGACCGGTAGAAGTCACGCAGCGCTCGCACCGGCCGTGTACCGCGCTGCCTCGCGGTGGCCTGCGGGCGTCGGCGTCCGCCCAGCCTTGGCCGTGTTTGCGAGCGGCGCTTCCTGGTCCCTGGGCGGGACGGAGGAATGGCCGCTTTTTGGCCGAACGAAGGAATGGGCTTGAAAGACCCCTAGGGCTGCTCGTGTAACCAGAGCCCCCGTGTTACTCAGATGGAGCCAAGTTACCGCGCGCGCACAGGTACTGGTGGTCGGTCTTGTCAAGATATAGCGTGCCCTTAACTGCACTGGAGCTGCACTGGGAGCAAGCCATGCGATTTTTCGCCGAATTGGTCACTTTCGCAATTTTGCTCGCATTTGCAACGAGCGTTGCCTGCGCTGAGGAGGATAATATACTAATTTCATTCACAGGTATGGATGGCAGAGCTCCCAATGGCCAACTGATCGCGGATGCATCGGGTAATCTCTACGGAACAACGGAGACAGGTGGAGGGTCTATCGGGTGTGGTCATCAAGGATGCGGTACCGCTTTTAGGCTTGCTACGGACGGTACACTGACGACGCTTCACGCTTTTACCGGGGCAGGAATGCACGATGGGGCTATCCCAACGGGCATATTGACCGTTGATTCAAGCGGCTCGTTATTCGGAACCACAATTAACGGAGGTAATAGTAATAAAAAATGCGGTATAGCCAATTTTCGTCCACGAGGCTGTGGTACTGTCTTCAAGATTGGTCCCGACGGAAGCGAAACAATTGTGCATAATTTTGGTGGCAGCGACGGCGCTCTGCCTGAATCCGGCGTTGTAATGCACAAGGGAAAATTCTACGGCACAACTTATCTCGGCGGAAACAATTCTTGTGAGTATGGCTGCGGTACTATTTTCCAGCTGGGAGCGAACGGCAACCAGAAAATACTTTATGCGTTCACAGGGGGAGTGATGGCACCTACCCCCAGTCTGGGTTGACTGTAGACAAATCGGGGGCTCTCTACGGTGAGGCGGGCAATGGTGGCGGGACCGGGTGTTCGGGCTATGGCTGTGGTACAGTGTACAAGCTTGCAACTGATGGTACCCTGACCGTGCTCTATGCCTTCTCGGGAGGTACGGACGGAGCAAATCCCTCTGGGGGACTTATTCGCGACAACGCGGGCAATCTGTATGGCACGACGGTGAATGGCGGCTCCGGATGGGGGATTGTCTTTAGGCTCGCCTCAGACGGTACGGAAACGACCCTCTATACCTTCAAGGGTGGAAGCGATGGGGCTGTCCCAACCGGCGGATTGATTCAAGATAAGGTCGGAAATCTCTTTGGAACAACAGAAATTGGCGGCACTGATACTGGGTGTGTCTTTGGCGATGGCTGTGGCACGGTATTTGAGCTTTCTCCAGATGGAACTGAGACGCAGCTTCACGTTTTTAAGGGTGGAACAACCGACGGCGGGATTCCGTACGTCGGATTGTACGAGCGGGCCGGCTATCTATATGGCACCACGTACGAAGGAGGGAGTGGGAGCTGTTCCGGAGGGTGCGGCACGGTGTTTAGGTTGAAACGGTGAGGCGTAAACGCCCATTTAGGTGTTGGTAGGGTCAAGCCAAATCCGAATCCCCGGGGATAACAATCCGGCCCCGGTGCTATCGCGATGTCGACGAAAGCCCGTTCCGGGATCGGAAATTCTCGGCCGCGACCGATAGAAGTCACGCAGCACCCGCACCGGCCACGCTCCGCGCCGCTTCGCGGTGGCCTCCGGGCTTCGCCCTCCGGCCAGCCTTGACGGCGCTTGCGCGTGGCGCTCCCTTGATGGCCGGTGGGACGGAGGAATGGCCGCTTTTTGGCCGGACAAAGGAATCGGCCTAAAAGGCAACCGACGCGCTCGTGTATCCAGAGCCCCCCGTGTTACATACGAGGGCGGCTCTGGTTCCGTAGCAGCATTTCTCGCACCCGATTATGGGTGCATTTCCGACGATTCGAGCTTAGGGCCTGTCCTCAGTTAGCGGATTCCCAACGGGCAGTCAGGGTGATTCATGGGAGATCGGCTGATTCGGGGTTGACCAATGCGACGCTACGCTCTTCGTGACGACCAATGGGACAGGATCAATGGTATTTTGCCTGGCCGCGAAGGTCATGTAGGGGCGACTGCCAAAGACAATCGCCTGTTTGTGGAAGCGGTTCTGTACCGCTATCGCGCCGGCATTGCCTGGCGGGACCTC
>DATASL010000007.1:0-3535 GCA_036269235.1 Rhizomicrobium sp. | reverse complement strand
CAAGACGGCCGCGATAACAACGAGATAGCCGATCACGACCCATTCGATATTACCCGACAGCGGTACGCGAAAGGCACGTGCGATGGACGGTAGGCCGATGTTCACGATCGAAGAGTCCAGCGTCGTCATGAAGGTCGCAGTCCCCGAAAGGGCCAGCACGACCCATTTGTTCGCGCGCTCCGCATGATCGACTGGCGTCGGCGTGGCGACGTCGACGTGCGCCTGGCGCGAGGCGGCCTGGCAGCAGAGCGCGGATGAGACGACGAGAGCAATAGTGGCCGAGCGCGACGGATTCGACTTTGCGCCAAACATCCCCACATCGGCATCCGCCAACCGGCGTGGCTGCTTGTGTTTGCTCATAGAGGCCTTTGCCGTCGCTTGACGGTCCCTTCAGCCGATGGGACCGTCAAGTGTAGGGCTCTGAGGTTCACCCACGAGAAGCCATCGCGCGCGTTCCGTCAGGAGCCGCTGCTGTCAAGCCCAACCCTACCGCCAGACGCCGGCCGAACTCTGCATCCGCCTGCGCGAAGTTGCGCGTCGCCCGTCAGCGGTGCGAAATCATCGGTCTTTGACTGTCCCCCGGATCGGCTTCGTGTGTGCCGGCTTGCCGCAACACCACTTGCGACGAATCCTTGAGGTCGGTAACGATCAGAAACCGTTGCGACGCGCTTAGGGCGCACATGCCGGCCACCTTCAAGACACCGGGCCAAGGCGGCATCAACATCGAAACAGGCGACAAGATTCTCGTGCTCGACGAGGCAAAGCGGGCCAAGCTCATCAAGAAGCGTAGTCAGGCCCTCATGGCGATGCCCCGTCCTGGCGACGAGCCGCCAACGATCTGCAATCGGCTGTCGAATTTACGGACGTGATCCACCTTGTTGCCGGCCGCGAGGCGTCATTACGCTCACGGTCGCTCCGCCGTCAGCAGGACAAAGACGATCATTGCTCCAGAAAGTAGTGCGACCATCGCCGTGACCAAAATCACAAGTCCGCGATCGGCGCTCACTTTGCCGCGCTCGATGTCGCGATTTACCACGTGATAGCGCCACGCCGCCAGTACGGCCAGCAAGCCCCCAAGAGTCATCATCGCCACGCCTATTGGCAGCGAAATCCCCGCGCGATGTGCCTGCATCTCTGGATCCAGATATCCCGACAACTCCTGCAACCAGACACTGAATTTCGCGAGCACAAAGCCGAGGCTGACGACTGCGACGCTCGTCCTAATCCACGCCAGAAACGTCCGCTCATTAGCGAGATATTCTGTCGCCCGTTTCGATTCATCTATCGTCGCGTGGTGTCGCTCCTTTTGCATTGCATCGCAATTTAAGCCATACCCTGTTCAGCCCGCAGGCTGTTAGAGCTTTCTTATTTTCTCTATTCCGCCGCCGCGGCCACAAGATTCCCCAGCACACCGAAAGGCGGCGTATCCAGCCCATGTCGCTTTTGTAGGAACTCCGGGCTGTTATAGCTAAGCCAAACCGCGCCATCCTCCGATTCCCATACCAAAACCTTCAGTGGCAAATCGAGCGCGAGCGAAGGATATCGGTTCATCAAAGGCGTTCTGGCTTTCGGATCGCCAAAGCATTCTCGGGACCACTAATAAACACCTCGATTGGCAGCGGATAGTTGATCACATAAGTGCCGTAGTTCTGGTCATGCTTGGCAGGCTGGACGCTGCCATCCGCACCCTTCGCCCGCGCCAGCAGCGTGTATCGCCCCGGCTCCTTCGGCGTAAGCCAGTCAAACTTCCAACGTCGCCACGCATACCGTTGAACGGGATCGAGAAATTCTGCCTCGGCCCAAGTTTCCCCGCCGTCCGTGCTCACTGAGATCTCCGCTACGTCGGTTTCCCCCGCCCACGCAACGCCGAAAACCGTGTATGTCTGGTTCGGCACAACTGTTTCGTAAACACGGGGCCGGGTGATCTCCGACTTCAGTTTTATTTCTCCCAAGGCCCGCCGGACAGGCTTTCCATCCAGATGGTCCCAGTAGCCGTAGTCTGATGTCTGCCAGTACCCTCGAAACGGTTCTCGCACCGCCTGGATGTGTGTCAGCCATTTGACGGACGCCATACCGTAATGACCCGCCACAACGGCACGCACCGGATATCCATGATTTAGCGGGAGGTCTCGGCCATTCATCTGGTAAGCGATCAGCACTTCCCGCTGGATTGCTTTGTCTCGGGGCAAGCTCCGGGCATACGAGATCGGATCAGGAGGGACCGGCGGTTCCGCCGGCGTCCCCCGGTCAGCTCCCTCGAGCACGATCTCGCAAACATCTTCTTCGAGGCCGACGCGCTCCAGTAACGCCGCCAGAGGCACACCAGTCCATTCTGCATTGCCGACAGCGCCGAGCTCCCACTGTGCCCCCGAGACCTGCGGGATAAGGAAGACCCTACTATTGCCCGCGCACTCCAGAGTGGCGACCCGCGTCTCGGACGGCATGTCTCGCAACTGCTTATAGCTCAGAGAAGTCGGATTCTTTACGGCACCATCGACGCGCAGTTGGTAGGACGCGAGCTCCAGCTTCGGCGCCAAGAAATGACTGCGTATGTAGAACAGCTCGGTCGGAGTGAGATACGAATCGACCTGATCCAAAGGAGTCTCCAGATTGGTTGGCTCTTTCTGTCGAATGATCAGGCCGGTCGAATTGGTTTGTAGCGCATTTTTCATGGTCGTTCACCTCTCGGGCAGCGACAGGACCTGCCCGGTATCGCCGATGACTCAGGATGCGGTTTGACAATGCCGAGCGCTTGCTTTTCGGCCTCGGTGTAGGCGGTCGACTTGTTGAGGGATGGACTGCGAAGTAATTCGATTCCGCGCTTCCCCGTCGAATGTTGTGGGTGTCATATCGTATTGCTCCTTTGTTGATTTGATTTGCTATTTTTTTCTCAAGCTTTCGAAGGTAGAAATCTCAGGAAATTTGAAGTTTCTTTTCCCG
Source organism: Rhizomicrobium sp. (assembly GCA_036269235.1). GTDB lineage: Bacteria > Pseudomonadota > Alphaproteobacteria > Micropepsales > Micropepsaceae > Rhizomicrobium. Next base: position 595 of record DATASL010000007.1, on the reverse strand, counting down.
AACCCTTTCTGCGCGACGGACACCCGCCGAATGTTGTGCTGTCTGCTTGAGTATCCATTATGTAGAACACACTGGGCACGCCGTTGGGTCTTCCGCAACTGCGCTTCCGTGGGATTTTTTGGTACCACTTATGAGGTAATGCTGGCTCCCTCTTTGGAGATAAACGGTCCGGCCATTGACGATTGTCGATCTTGCCAAAGCAGGTTCGCTGGAAGGATCATGTTCGGATGGAATTCCGGGCTTGGGACAAGAAGAACCTTCCTTCGGTCACTGAGTAATCGGCTCGATCTCGGGTCCGGTACCGAAGAGTAACAATCGAACAGGGAGCGGCACCGTGTCGATGAAGACACCGCGCCGTTCTGTTAGGAGAACATCAGAACGCAGCAGCTCGGAACCGAGCGCGTCGCCTCCGAAACATACGCGAATTCGGCAAACCTCTCGATTGCTGAGCAATTGAGCAATCTTCGTGATGAGATTGCCGCTCTCTCCGGCTTCAGGAATCCTCTCAACAAGAATCTTCAATTGTCCATCGCACCCATAGAGACGCCTCGTATCAAACGACAACAACATGGGTGAAGCATCGCGGATGACCTTT
>DATASL010000006.1:0-64452 GCA_036269235.1 Rhizomicrobium sp. | reverse complement strand
ATCGCTCGGGTAGCGCAGTTTGCTGCGGTCATATCGCTCGCGGTTCTTCGCTGTCCACACCGGTGACCACCTCTCGAATCAGGCCACCTCTCTTGAATCACAAACGATTCCTCTGATTCAATATCTTCCCGGACAGACACTTACTCTTTCGAACCTTTTGTGGTGCTTCGCTCAAGCGCATTCAGCACCGCCTCTATCGGCAGGAGCACGCAGCGGTGGCGGCTTTGGTAGGCGACTGCGCCTTCAAATGCGGCGTATGCGTCGAATGGTGCGGCTGGTGGAGGTGATTTTGTCTCCAGCATGGCGGCCGCCGTCTTGCGAAGCCTGGCAATGTCGGCCGCTGTCGCATGCATCACGGAGCTGCCGAGAATCGAGGCGGAGGCCTGTGCCAGTACGCAGGCCTTTGTTTCGTGTGCAAATTCCACAATCCGGCCGCCGGATAGCATCAGTTCGACCGAAACCCTGTCGCCGCAAGCGGGATTGAACGCGTGACCGCAGGCGCTCGGCGCATGCAAGCGCCCGGCGCCGCAAGCGTCGGCGGCGAGGCGCAGCAATTCCTTGCGGTAGAGGGGATCGCTCATGATCGGCGTGTTTGATTCCTGGGCACCCTCAGGCTTCCGCGGGTTCGCGGGGCAGGGTGAGCCGGGCGCGCAATCCCTGTTCCGTCCGGTTTTCCAGCGTCACGCCGCCGCCGTGGCCTTCGGCGATGGCTTTGACGAGCGTCAGTCCCAGCCCGCAGCCGCCGGTCTCTCCGCAACGCGAGGCTTCGAGTCGTACAAACGGTTCGAAGACACGCGTCCTGTCCGCGTCCGGAATGCCCGGGCCTTCGTCTTCGACAATAATTTCATAGCGGTCCGGCCCGTCGCTCAAACAAACATCGGCACGGCTGCCATAGGCAACGGCATTCTGGATGAGATTGCGCACCGCGCGGCGGATTTCGTTCGGTCGGCAACTGACCGGCGCCGCCGCATGCGCCGACCAGGAAACCGGCTGGCCCATTTCGTCAAGGTCGGTGCACAGGCTTTCGACCAGCGCGGCCAGATCGATCTTTCGGGTCTTTTCGCCGCCGGCGCCGCGCGCCGCGGAGAGCACCGCTTCGGTCAACTCCTGCAGCTCTTCGACATTCTTCAGGATCCTCTCCCGCAACTCCTCATCCTCGATGAATTCGGAATTGATCCGCATCGCGGTGATCGGTGTGCGCAGATCATGCCCGACCGCCGAAAGAAGCTGCCGCTGGCTCTCAAGCGTGCGCGAAACCTGATCGGTCATGCGGTTGAACGCACGCGCTGCGCGGCGGACATCGTCGGGTCCCTCTTCGGGCACACGCGTTGCCTGCCCACCATCGGCAGCTTCGGTGGCCGACGCTGCAAGCTCGGAGAGCGGCCGCGCTACGCGCCGCGCGACGAAGGCTGCAGCAGCAGAAGTTGTGAGAAGCGCCACCAGTCCGGCGATGGCCACATCCAGCGGGAATGGTTGAGGGGCCGGACGTGAGAAGGAGGTCACCAGCTGGGTACGCCGCACCACCGGCAAGGTCACTTCGACGATTATGCCACTTCTTGGAACAACATCGGGCGGCTGTCCGGTGAGAGGCAGAAGCTGGCCTTTACGAAAATCGACTGAAATTGCCTGCTTGGCGCGTTCGGGAGGAAGCATTGCCCGTACGCGCGCCGCATAGCGCTCTTCTTCGTCCGTCATGGGATGCTGCACCGGCTTCCCATAGATCAGGCGGAATCGCCATGGGCCCGAGCTCATGGTCTGCACGGCGGTTTCGCGCTCATGTGCAGGTATGCCGCTCAGGAGCGTGGCAGCCGACACGCCGCGGTCGAGCAACCGCTCCGTTATGGCAGCTTCAGTCAGCTGTTCCTGGGCGGTGGCAAACCAGATGCCGACCGCAAAGTTGGAGGCAATGACAGCCGTGGCCGCGACGACGACCAGTTGCGCGCCCAAGGTTCGAGGCCACCAGTGGCGTGGCCAAAATTTCATCCAGCTTCCGGTTCCACCGCGAACATGTATCCGCCGCCCCAAACCGTTTTGATATAGCGCGGATTCTTCGGATCCGGTTCTATTTTTTTCCGCAGCCGGCTTACGTGATTGTCAATGCTGCGATCGAACAGATCCGCGTCGCGACCCTTGGTGAGATCGAGGAGCTGGTTGCGGTTCAGTGCAATCTTCGGCCGGTCGATAAGCGCGGCAAGCAGGCGAAATTCGCCGCTGGACAAGGCTGTCGCCATGCCTTCCTTGTCGATGAGCTCGCGCTGGCCTGTATCAAGTGTCCACTCGCCGAAGCGGATCCGCTCGGCGACAGGTGGTTTCTGTCGCGGCGGCAGCGCCTGCGTGCGCCGGAGCACCGCGGCAATGCGGGCCACCAGTTCGCGCGGGCTGAAGGGCTTGGGGATGTAATCATCGGCGCCCATCTCCAGGCCGATGATCCGATCCACCTCTTCCCCGCGCGCGGTGAGCAGCACCACCGGGATCTGCGAGGTTTCCCGGATGTAGCGGCACAGACTGAGCCCGTCCTCGCCGGGCATCATGATGTCGAGCACGACGAGATCGATCGCAGCGCCCTTCATGACCTTGCGGGCGACCATGGCGTCTGCCGCCGTCGTCGTCCGGTAACCATGTTCGCGCAGGTAACGGGCGAGGGGCTCGCGAATATCGCGGGCGTCCTCGACAATCAGTACATGCGGCTTTGCTTCGTCTTTGAGCATCGTATCACCCTGATTCAACATGCAGCGGCCGGGCGGCAATCGCAATTACGGATTTGTCACAACCTGTCGCGGACACCGGGGCGGCCACGGAATATTGCGACCAATTGATAGAGCGGCGGACAAAGTTCCGCGACGGATGGCCCACTATCAGTTTGCGGCATGGGGAGCGCCAAGAGGAGATGACTACCATGAAACAGACGGTTCGGTACGGGCTCATTCTGGGGGCGGCGCTTGCGGTGGGCGCCGGCGTCGCCATAGCCGGCATGCGGGTCGCTTTCGCGACGCAGCCGCAGAACCATGGAGACCAAGGCAACATCGAGGCGACGGCTCTGCCGAGTTATAGCGGACGGAGCCGGTTCGGCGAAAAATTCCTTGCCGAATTCGATACAAACAAAGACGGCAAGGTCACGCATGACGAGTTCAACAAGACGCTCGCCCATGAATTCGCGGCGGCTACCAAAGGCGGCCCGACAATGTCGCTCGATCAATATGCCGCCATACATCTGAAGGATATGCGCGACCAGGCCGGCGAGGATTTCCATCGCATCGACTGGAACGGCGACGGAAAAATGACCTCCGACGAGTATATGGCTTCGGAGCGCGACCGCTTCGAGCAGATGGATCGCGATGGAACGGGGGTGATTTCCTGCAGCACCTCGCGTGGCAGCCGGGAATATGGAGATGCCCCCGCTCCGGCCCGCCGCAGCAGCGGCAGCAGTTCGGGCAGCCGCAGCAATGCGGGCGGACGCGGCGCGGGCTCGCGCGGCCGATCCAGCCTCTGTTATAGTTATGATACCAACAGGGACGGCAAGGTGACCCGTGCCGAGTTCGACAAGCTCACCCAGCAACAGTTCAACGCCTTCGCCAAAGGCGGAAGCCTGAATTCCGAGCAGTATTACCAGCTGCTGGCGGCCCAGTCGCGGGCGATCTCCGCCCGCGTGTTTCAGCGGCTCGATCGCGACAGGGACGGAAAGCTCACGCTCGCCGAGTTCGCGGCATCGCAGGAAAGGCTGTTCTCGCGTCTCGACAAAAACGGCGACGGCGTGATCGGCGGCGACGAACTTACCTCATCGCGGCGGGGGCGGATCGCCAGCCGCAACTAGGAGCGGGGAAATCCCCGTATCGGCTGTCGCGCGGATGACGTATCGCTCCCAATCGTCGTCCGCGCGCGGCCTTATTGCGTGAGTCCCTGCGCGGGTGGTCCTCACAATGCCACGCCAAACAGCACCAGAAGTATTACGATCACGGCGATCAGGCCGATCACCCAGATTTCCGGCGCAAGACCTTCGCGTGCGGCATCGCCCGGCGGTTCCGTCATTTCGATTTCCCTCTCCACGGGCTCCGGCGGCGGCTGTTCCGGCGCGGCAGCCGGCGTCGCCGCGATTTGTGCGGCAAACCGCGCAAAGAAATCATCGGCTATCTGTTTCGCTGCGCCATCGACCAGCCTTTGCCCGATCTGCGCTAGCTTTCCGCCGATGATAGCCCGGGCTGTGTAGTTCAGAACCGTACCGCCGCCATGCCGGGGAACGAGCACGACTTCCGCTTCGCCGCGGCCGAAACCGGCGGCGCCTCCGCGCGCTTCGCCCTTGAGGAGGCAGCGTCTGGGAGGATCGAGTTCGCTTTGCTCGATGACGGCCCGGAATGTTGCTTTCAACGGCCCGATCCTGAAGGCCGCCACCGCATCGAAATGGCGTGCGTCGCGGCGTGTCATCTGCTCGCATCTGGGAATGCAGGCTTGCAGGACCGCCGGATCGTTGAGCGCCGCCCACACGGCTTCCGGCGTCGCCGGTATTTCGTAGCACCCGGTGAAATCCATCCGTCAGTTCCTGCAATCACGATGAGACACAAGGCGTTACAGGCTTTCGCCCGATCACAGGGAAAGATTCGACCAACCATCCGGGTTGCGCTTCCCCCTTCGTGACAGTCATGTTAAGCTTTTTGTTAGCCCTGAGTGAAATTGGGGCAGCGCGTCGGGGGTAAGGGGATGGAAACGCTTGTAACGTCATCCGATATTCCGGGTGAACCGATTGAAGTGTCGGGGTCGGTAAAATGGTTCGACCTCGCGAAGGGGTATGGCTTCATCAAACCCGCGGCCGGTCCGCAGGGTGATATTCTCCTGCATCAGAGTTGCGTCAGGCAGTCGGGCTTCAGAATCGCGCAGGAGGGCGCCCAGGTCGTCTGCGAGGCGGTCCAGGGGCCCAAAGGTCTCCAGGCGCGCCGCCTGTTGAAGCTGGATAATTCGATGGCGCCGCCATCGCCTAATCCGTCCCTGCGGCCGGCCCGGTTCAATGTGGTGCCCCGCGGGCCTGCCTTCGAGGCGACCGTCAAGTGGTTCAATCGCGGCAAAGGCTATGGATTTGTCTCGCGCGGACCCGATACGCCCGACATTTTCGTCCATATGGAGGTGCTGCGGCGCTCCGGCATCCGCGAGCTGAAAGAGGGGCAGAAGGTGCGAATCCGGGTCGGTGACGGCCCCAAAGGCGAACTCGCTGCCGAAATCGCCGCGATGGACGATTAAAGAACGCGCCGTTGAACCTGCGCGGCGGACTCTGTAAGCAAACGGTCGCCGCTGAACCATTTTCATTCCGTCGGGGCGTGGCGCAGCCTGGTAGCGCATCTGCTTTGGGAGCAGAGGGTCGCGTGTTCGAATCACGCCGCCCCGACCAAATTCAACAGGTTTGCGGCGTATTTCCCGCTTGCCCATTCGCGGCGACGCAGACAGGTTACGCGCCGCCCACATCCGGATCGACAGCATGCTCGCGAGAATCTATCAGCCGGCCAAGAACGCCATGCAGTCGGGCAGGGCAGGAACGAAGCGATGGCTCCTGGAATATGAGCCCGAGCGTCCGCGGACCGTCGAACCGCTCATGGGCTGGACCAGCTCGGCCGATATGCGCAGCCAGATCGCGCTCGAGTTCGACACGCGGGACGAAGCCGTCGCCTTTGCGGAGAAGCACGAGATTCCCTATCAGGTGTTCGACCCGCATTCCCCGAATGTCAGGGCGAAATCCTATACCGACAATTTCCGCTCCGACCGTAAAATCCCCTGGACCCATTAAGCGGCATTGCCGGTCGATTCCGTTTTGATTTTCCGCCTCCATGGCTGATACCAGCTTGCGATCGGCCCCGTAGCTCAGCGGAATAGAGCAGCTGCCTTCTAAGCAGCGGGTCGCAGGTTCGATTCCTGCCGGGGTCGCCAGTCGCGCGCCGAGCGCTGGTCAAATCATCAGGCGTTCTTTTCGAGGATCGATACCAGTCGCACCGCCGCGATCCGGGCCAGCGCAAAATCGGCAAAGTTGAGGATCGGCGCGTTCCAGCGTCTGTACAGCCCGGTGGGCACGACCTGATGCGGAAACGTTGCTAGGATCCGGAAAAGTCCTGAGTTCTTCGTGATCGCCAATAGTTCGGACGGGCTGAGGAACGCGCCGGGATCTGGGCAACACGCGGTTCTCGCCGTGATGCAAATCATCCGACCCGATGTTTCAAGCGCGGCGTGAATGGCCGTCAAGGTTGCCAGGATGAGATCGCGGTCGCGCCGGATCAACGGAATGACGTTTTGCGCCAGTATGTTGGCGAAGATCCGGCCGGTCTGCAGACGGATATCCCCGGTCGCATCGACACACAGGGCCGGTACCCCTCGCGCAGCGCTTGCAGCAACAAAGCGGGGCGAAACATCGGACGCGGTAACGTCATAGCCGCGTTGGTTCAGAATGGCGGAGAGGTGGCCCGTTGCCGCGCCGATTTCCAAAATCGGGCCGGACCGGAAGTACGGTTCAAGCCGACGGAGGAAATATTGGTCGCGGAGGCGATGTTTCTCGGCGATCGCCGTCCAGTCGCGCAACGCCTGTTCGGTAAAGTAATGGCCGTCGCCTGCCGGTTTCATGAAGCCGGCACATTTTGCGGTCCGGCGGTGCCGCGGCGGCAGCGCCAGATTGCTTCTTCTCCGAGCCGCTGCGCATCGAGACGAAAATTAAGGGCGGGATTGCACGTCCACTGACGCGGATGAACAAGTATCGAGACCGTCGCCGGCTTATCGTGCAGGGCCAAAACGGGATCGCCGGGATGCCACCATTGCGGCGCCGGCAGATCGGAAAACCGCGCTTCCAGACTTCCGTGCAGCCGCGGATCATAGGCGTCCGCCAATATTCCAAGGTCGTTCATCAGCCGCGCGTCCAGCAGGTAGTGATTTGGGATCCCGATCCGCCGGTTGGCGAAATCCCCATGGGAGGCGACGATACGTGGCGTTGCGCCAACAAGCCCGGCAAACCGGCGGAAATTCGCGCGGAACTCGTCGCGGATAAGTTCCATATGCGCGTCTATCTGCTGTACCGAGCGCAGCCCAAGGCGCTTCGCGACCGTTGCGATTTCCTCGTAGTGATAACCGACTTCGCTTTCGGAAGACGCGATCTCCCGCGCCAACGCGACGTCGAGGGTCGACAACCGGAAAAAATAGGTCGCGCGCACATCCATCGAATGATCGCAGGCGAACATTGCGGCGGCGCCGTGCGGATCGCTGTCGATGTCGTTGCGCAGGAGACAAACACGGCCGGGAAACGTCTCGCCGCGGTCCACGCCACAGGCGAATTCGCTCATGGTATGGAAGTTGTAACCTGCCTCCTTGAGATAGGCGAGAAGGCCGCGGTAACGCTCCAGCCGGCTGCCCATGAACAGGCTTTGCCAGGCATGGTTGTAGAGTCGCGATACGCGCCTCATTACGTCAGCTAACGTGCATCGCGCAGGCGTCCAAAGCCGCGCTCCAGATCTGCGATAATATCGCCCGGATTTTCCAGTCCCGCATGAATGCGCAGCACAGGCCCCTCCGCAGCAAACCCGCCTGCCGTCCGCCGGATATGCGCAGGGACTATGAGGCTTTCATAGCCGCCCCACGAAAAGCCGAGGCCAAATACCGAAAAAGCATCGAAAAACGCATGAAGTGCCGATGGCGGAACCGGCTTCAACACCAATCCAAACAACCCGCTCGATCCGGTGAAATCGCGTTTCCAGATGGCATGGCCGGGATCGTCTTCCAGCGCCGGATGGAGCACGCGCGACACTTCCGGTCGATCGCGCAGCCAGTGTGCGAGACTCAGCGCCGTTTGCTGATGCCGGGCGAGGCGGACGGAAAGCGTACGCAAGCCTCGCAGTCCGAGAAAGCAATCATCGCCGCTCGCGCATAAGCCGAGTTGTTCATGCGTGTTCAAGAGCCGCGATGCATGCGCTTCGTTTGCCGTGACATATCCCAGCATGACATCGGCGTGGCCGCCCACATATTTGGTCGCCGCCTGGATCGAGATATCCACGCCATGCGCAAAGGCATTGAAATAAAGCGGCGTCGCCCAGGTGTTGTCGAGAAGAACCGACGCGCCGCGTGCGTGAGCCACGCGTGCGATGGCCGGCACATCCTGGATCTCGAAGGTCAGCGAGCCGGGGCTTTCGCAGAATACGGCTTTCGTATTGGGACGAAAAAGATCCGCGATGCCGTCGCCGACCGTCGGGTCGTAATAACAGGCTTCCACGCCGAGCTTGCGGAGCGCCTTGTCGCAGAAACTCCGCGTCGGACCATAACAACTATCCGTGACCAGCATGTGATCGCCGGCAAAACATACGGAAAGCATCGCCGTCGTTATGGCGCTCAGTCCCGAGGGGCAAAGGACGGTGCGCGCACCGCCTTCGATCTCGGTCGCCGCGTTCTCGAGACTTCGCGATGTCGGCGTGCCGAGCCGCCCGTAAATATACGGCGCGTCTCCCGCCTCCAGATCCTTGAGATTGTCGTAGAGGACTGTCGACGCCCGATAGACCGGCGTGTTGACGACGCCGAAATGTTCGCGACTCATGCGCCCGGCATGCGCCACATCTGTGTCAGGCGATGACATACAAATTCCCCTGTGCGGGTGCCTGTCCGGTCAACCTCCGGGCTGCGGCTCCATATGCGGCTCCGCCTGCGGTTCTGCTGTCAGGACGGGAATGACCGGCTGCTGACTTTCGAGAATAGGTCGCAGAGGCCGGTCGAAAAGCCAGGTGATCACCGCTGCGGCCCAGCCTATGCCTGCGCACAGCAGGAAGAAATGCGTCTTGTCCATCTCGCTGAAGAAGCTGCCGATATACCCTTGCAGCAGGTTGCCCGTGAAGCTCGTGATGAACCAGAGTCCCATCATTGCCGAAAGTATTGAAGCAGGAGCAACGCGAGCGACCAGCGCGAGACCGATAGGAGACAGGTAAAGCTCGCCGAGCGTGATGACCGCAAAAAAGAAGAACAACCAGATCCAACTGGCGTGCCCTGTCGCACCGGTGATGTAAGCAGCGGCGGCCATGATGATATAAGACAGGCCAAGCAGGAAATTGCCTTGCGCCATCTTCATCACGGTGGACGGTTCTTTTCCGCGCTTGGATTGCAACGTCCAAAGGGTGACTACGAAGGGCGTGAAGGCCCAGATCATGAAGGGATTGAAGGCCTGGAACCACGTCACTGGTATCTCGATATTCAGGAGGCCCGGGATGAGCCTGCGGTCGGTAAAATTTTGCGCCCACAGGCTGATCGTATTGCCCTGCTGCTCATAGACAGCCCAGAACAGGGACGTCGGAATGCAGAGAAGAACCAGCGCAATTACTGCTTTCCAGTCCTGGGCGGTCAGTTTTGTTTTCTCTTCCGTCCTGGCCTTCAGCCGGCCGATGCGATCCGGAGGAAGGGTACGAAGGGTCGCAAGATAGATGAAGACGCCTGCCATCATACCGATGCCGGCTGCAAAGAAGCCCCATTGGTAACCGACACTCTCGCCCAGCGAACCGCAGATGAGCGGCGAGAAGAACGCGCCCACATTGATGCCGACGTAAAAGATGGAATAGGCGCGGTCGATGCGGCTGTCTCCCGGCTTGTACAGATTGCCCACCTGGGTCGAAATATTTGGCTTGAAGAACCCGTTGCCGATTATGAGCAGCAGAAGACCAAGAAAGAAAAACGTCGGGATCATCAGCGTGAATTCGGCGATCGACATGATCACGCCGCCGACGATCACCGAATATCGCTGTCCGAGATATCTGTCCGCGATTATGCCGCCGAAGAAGGGCGTGAGATAAACAAACGCGGTATAGGTTCCGTAGATCAGCGATGAAAAAGGCTGCACGCCAAGCTGCCGTCCGACAAGGAACTCGAAAGCGCTCTTGAGCGCGTGATAGCCGACGACATGCTCGGCCTGCCCGCTGAGCAGCAGGAAGTTGGTCAGATACAGAACGAGGATGGCGCGCATTCCGTAATAGGAAAAGCGCTCCCACATCTCGGTTGTGAAAAGGAATGTGAGCCCGCGGGGATGCCCGAAAAGCTGCGGTTCGCTGCCCTGTACGTCTACGCTATCTGTTCGGCTCATGCCCTCTGCTCCCCGGGTTCAATCCTGGAAGTCTGCACGGTCGCGGAGCGGAAGGAAATGGCTTTGAGCCATGCCCGCAGGATCACAACAGCTCGATGTACCTGTCCTCACGGCTGTACGGTGCGAACCCCAGCCGCTGATAGAGCGGCAAGGCTCGCGGATGATCGAGCGTGCAGGTGTTGACGAGAAGACGCGAAATAGGCTTCGCCCACGCATTGACCGCGGCGTGATACAAAAAGAAGTAACCGAGCTGCCGCCCCACATACTCCGATATCAGTCCGAAATATGCCAGTTTTGCCGTCGAGGGATCGCGAAAATCGAGTTCGGCCATTCCGGCCGGGCAGCCCTCGACATAGAGAACGTAAAGCTCCAGCCGCTCTTCTGCCAGGATCGACTCCAGTTGGGCGTCGTTCAACCGCTTGCGATCGACCCAATGGTAATCGCGTCCGACCGCGTCGTAGAGATAACGATAGAAATGCACGGGCGGATGCTGGGCGCGCAACAGCGCAACTTTGCCTTTGGGCTGCGGCGGCGGGATCGCAGACGGCCGCGATTTCATTTCCAGAAAGGTGACCACGGTAGGAAGCCGGCGCGGAAGCCTGGTAACCGTCATCCCGTTGCGACCGGCGCTTCCGGACGGACACCCCATTCCGACCAGGACCCGTCGTAAAGCGACACGTCTCGTGCTCCGCTCACCATCAATGCCAACATTCCGATAGCTGCGGTTACGCCCGACCCGCAAGTCGTCACGATGGCCCGGTTCGCATCGATACCCCGCTCCGACAATATCCGGCGCAACTCGTCTGCCGATTTCAGCGTACCGGTGGAGTCGGTGAGTTCCGTGTAAGGAAGGTTGACACTGCCGGGAATATGCCCCGGGCGTACGCCTGGTCGCGGTTCGGCCTCTTTGCCGGCAAACCGGGCTGCGCCGCGCAGATCGACCACGTGTTCGCGACCTGTCTCGAGGTTCTGCATCATCTGGCCGAAGCCGCGAAGCAATGCGTGATTGGGCCTTGGCGTGAAGTGCCTCAGATGCGGCTGCGGTACCAGATCTTCGACAGGCCGGCCTTCGCGTTTCCATTTGGGGAAGCCGCCATCGAGCACGACCACATCCTCGTGACCCATGGCGCGCAGCATCCACCAGGCTCTTGGGGCGGAATAGATCCCCGCGCCGTCATAGACGACGATCAGATTGCCGTCCCCAAGACCAAGCTGACGCATGCGGCTCGCGAATTTCGCCGCAGGCGGCAACATATGAGGCAGGTTGCCGGTTTCATCCGAAAGCTCGTCGATGTCGAAGAAGACGGCGCCCGGAATATGGGCCGAGTGAAATTCGGCTTTGGCGTCCCGTCCCGCCTGGGGGAGATACCAGGAGGCGTCCGCGATGCGGACATCGGGCGCCGCCAAATGCCCCGCGAGCCATTCCGTAGAAACAAGGGGAGAGTTTCGGATCATCATTGGAAGGGAAGATCGCGGTTTGGGGGTTCATGTGCAAGCCAGGGCGGCGCCGGCAGATCGCGCGAAAGCAGAAATTCCGGATTGAACAGCTTGGCGCGATAGCGCGTGCCGTAATCGCAGAGCACTGTCACAATGGTATGGCCTGGGCCGAGATCGCGAGCCAGTCTGATCGCGCCCGCGATATTGATACCGCTGGAGCCGCCAAGGCAAAGGCCTTCGTTCATAACCAGATCGTAGAGAATTGGTAACGCCTCGTCGTCAGCCACTCTGTAGGCATCATCGATCGGAGCGCCCTCAAGATTGGCCGTCACGCGGCCCTGTCCGATGCCCTCGGTAATCGAGGAACCTTCGGCGACCAGTTTTCCTGTCTTGATCCAGCTGTAGATGGCCGCTCCCATCGGATCTGCCACGGCGATACGCACCGCAGGATTGCGCGCCTTGAGTGCGATCGCAACGCCCGCCAGCGTTCCTCCGGTGCCAACCGCGCAGACAAATCCGTCGACCCTTCCATCAGTCTGCCGCCAGATCTCGGGCCCGGTTGTCTCGATATGCGCGCGACGGTTCGCGATGTTGTCGAACTGATTGGCCCATATTGCGCCGGCGGGTTCCGAACGGCTCAGTTGTTCTGCAAGCCTCGCCGAAAACTTCACGTAGTTGTTGGGGTTGCCATAGGGCAGCGCCGGAACTTCAATGATTTCGGCACCCAGCAAAAGAAGTGCGTCTTTCTTTTCCTGGCTCTGCGTTTCGGGAATGACGATGAGCGTGCGAAAGCCCAGCGCATTTGCCACCAGCGCAAGCCCGATACCTGTATTCCCCGCTGTTCCTTCGACAATGATCCCGCCGGGCCGGAGCATTTGTTTCTCAAGCGCATCGCGAATGATAAACAATGCCGCACGATCCTTGACCGATTGTCCCGGATTCAGGAACTCGGCCTTGCCAAGGATTTCGCAGCCCGTCTGTTCCGACGCCTGCCTGAGCCGGATCAGCGGGGTGTTTCCGATTGCGGAGATGATATCGGGCTTTATGTCCATGAAACGGGGCATGCTCCTGCGCGCGGAACCTGGTCGCGCCGTTGCCGTGCTTCAAGCACGGCCGAAGGCGCGCCGCAATTCCGTCTTCGCCTGTTCCAGGATACGCTTGCGGGCCGCCGGGAGATTCTTGCCGCCACGATTGATATAGAAGGTCAGCATCGACAGTGCCGAACGAAATGGCTCGGCTTTGCGGCGCGTGCTGTGCTCCGCCGAGCTTTTGAGCGAAGCGGCAATTTTCTTTGGATCACGCAAATTGAACACGCCACCCTTCAGATCCAGTGCATCGCTTTCCCGCGTCACCCGACCGGACCATTTCCGCGAAGTCTTGCGAGCTGATTTGCGCGGTACGGATTTCCGGGAGGCTTTTGTTCGCGACGTTTTTGCGGGCATCGCATTCTTCCTGCTTCGGGAGCGCAAATATAACGCGCGAGATTGGTGTGCCGTTCGGGCCGCCGGTGAATTTCATTCGATTGTTTTCCTGCGGGCTGGGGCATGAGCGCCAAACGCATTGTTCTCTGTGCCGACGATTTCGGTCTCTCGCCCGGCGTAAGCCGCGGCATACTGGAACTCCTGGAAATGGGGCGGCTTTCGGCCACGAGCTGCATGGTCAATTATCCAGAATTTCCCGATGACGCACAGCCGCTCCGGGTTTTCCGCGCTACTGCCGATCTCGGCTTGCATTTTTCGCTGACGGATTTGCGGCCGATCTCGAGCGTTGCGCTCGAATGTCACCTGCGGCCACCGCCTTTTGCTGTGATGTTGGACGAAGTCGAGCGGCAAGTTGACAAGTTTTCAAACACGATGGGCTTCTTGCCCGCCTACATCGACGGTCATCAGCATGTTCATGTGCTGCCTGTGGTGCGCAAGGCCGTGGTGAATGTCGCCAAACGCATCGGCGCTTATCTGCGCATACCGCGCGACCCGATCGGGTTGGCGATGTGGCGCCGGCCCGCTGCGTTCGAATCGATTTATCTCGCGCGCGCATCCCGGGCGATCGGGAAATCGGCACGGGAGGCCGGAATTCCAACAAACAACGGTTTTCGCGGCGTACGTACATTCCGGGAGAAAGTTCCGTTTGCTATCTTGTTCCGGCAAATGATTACGGGCGCAGACGAGGGTTGCCTCGTTATGTGTCATCCCGGCCATAGCGACGGCGCGCTTGCCGGTCGTGACCCGGTGAGAGAGCAGCGGGCAGGGGAGCGGGCGTATTTGGCGGGTGCCGAGTTTCCCCGCCATTTGGCGGAGGCCGGCCTGGTGTTGAGCCGCCTCAGCGATGCGATTCCTAATGACTTTTCCAGGCGCTGAGACTTTTGCGCCAGGAAGCAACGAGAGCATCAAGACTTTCAGGGGGTTCGCGCAGCCAGTTGCACGCATTCCTGCGCACGAAAGAGCGATCGTCCCCATCCAGATATTCAACCGGCGATTTGCCGTCGACGCGCGCGAGCAGCAGCGCCGGCAACAGGAGCGTTGTCCGTTGTTCGAGACCGGCTGCCGGCTCCCAGGAAACGTCCGAGAGATATTCCGATGCGAAGCTGCGAAAACAATCGAGATAATTCGCAGTAAAAAAAGGACATGCAACGCATTTCAATAACAGGTGATTGAGACAGAATGCGAGATCGAAAGCGGGATCGCCATACCATGCGGTCTCGGCATCGAGCAGGACGGGGCCGGCTCGGCCGACCAGGATATTCTTGGGACTGACGTCGCCGTGGACAAGCGCCAGCCTGGTGTTCATCGTTCGCTCCGCCAGATCGCCCAGAATGCCGCCGACCTGCGGATTGCGCCGGCCGGCTTCGAGCAGATAGGGCTCGATGCGCAACGCATGGAAGGCGGCCTCCGTATCGAACAGCGTTTTGATTTCAGCGTCGTTCGCGCCGGCCGCGTGCAGCCGGACCAGGATGGATGCCACCGCGCTTGCCGCCTGCGCCTGCGCCTCACCGCGAAGCAGCACCTGCTTCCACACCGGGTAATAGTCGGATTCGAGATATTCCATCGCAAGCAGGTGGCGCGCGGGATCATGGGCCAATGGCCGCGGAACGGAGCCTGGCACAATGCGCGCGGCAAACTGCATCCAGCGCCACTCATTTGTATTCCGCGTCACGGGCGCTTCCCAGAGTGCATCCACCCGCAGGCGCGGAAGCGCGCGCTTGACGCAGACGGAGCGTCCGCCGGCATCAATCCGCCAGACGTCGCAGGAAACGCCGCCGCCAAGCGTCGTGGCAACAATCGCATCCGTGCTGGAAGCAAATCCGAATTCGACAAGGAAATTACGGAGTTCGCGGTCCATCCGCCGGCTGTCCGCAAATGTCCACGGTCAATTCAAACAGGAGGTACCGGCGGAGAACATTCTGGTATTTCTATTCCTCGTCTTCCTCTTCATCGTACATTGAAATGGACGCGACGCACCCTGCATGGCCCAGCAACTCGCTTTGGGGCCAGGAACGGAAGGTGATGACGATATCCCCCTCCTCGAAATCTTCGGTACAGATTGGGCAGGTGGTGTGAATTACGGCACTCATTGAACTCTCCGGTCCGGGGCTGTCGGACGCTACCACGCATTTCGCCCTGGCCCATAATTTCCGCGTCTATCCGTTTTGCTGGCGCGCGCTTTGCGATTGCGTCATGGCATCGCAGAGGATTTACCCGACAGACGCGAAGGGCACCCTGATGCATAATCTCTTCAGAGCGGTGGGAATGGGAGAATGCCCGTGCCCGACAGGCTCGAAAGGGCGAAACGCTACCGCGAAAAAGCCGAAGGGCTCCGCGTCATGGCCCGGCACTGGATCGGAGATTCCGCACGCGCGACCATCGGTGAAGTCGCCCGGCAATATGATGCAATGGCCGACAAGCTGGAACGTCGCGGCGCCGATTCGGACAGGTTGCGGCCGGATTGACGAGTCGAGTCGCAGCGCGCGTTGACCGGAAAACTCCGATGGCTCCCCGGGCCGGACTCGAACCAGCGACCCAGCGGTTAACAGCCGCTTGCTCTACCGACTGAGCTACCGGGGAACTGAGCGGGTGTTAGCGCATCCCGTAGGCCGTGGCTATAGGCGACGACGCCAGCAGGCCAAAGAAAAAGGGCCGGGAGAGAGCCCGGCCCCAAGGCGTTGGGTAATGGTGGGGTGCCTTCAAGGGAAGACGTTCACACCCTGCTACCTTAACGTTAACGACCAGTTAATGTGCGCGATTTTTCATGGGTCTGAAACTTTGGAGGCCACGCCCGGAATTGAACCGGGGTAAACGGTTTTGCAGACCGCTGCGTAACCACTCCGCCACGTGGCCCTGTCGCGGGCGTACAGCACAACGGATGACATGGCAAGAAATCCGCTCTTTTCGATAGCCGCTCGGGTCCAGTTGTCTTGGATCGATTCTCCGGCCTATAAGCCCGCGTTTCTCACCGGCAGTCAGAGCGGATCATGCCCGATTACGTCGTTCAACGGCTCATCATGGTCGACACGCAAATCCTTGCCAACGGCGTGACGGACGACCGCCTGCTCCAGGCTTTTCGCGATATCCCACGAGAGCGATTCGTCCCCACGGCAAAGCGCGCCGTGGCCTACGCGGACGATGAAACCGCGGTCGTTCCGGGCCGTTCGCTGCTGGCGCCGAGAACCTTTGCAAAACTTTTGGAACTTGCTGAAGTGCAGCCCACCGACAACGCACTCGATGTCGGCTGCGCAACCGGCTACTCGACGGCAGTACTTTCCCGGATCGCCGGTCGCGTTATCGGGCTCGAGCAGGACGCCGACCTCGTGCGCGCCGCGGTAGAGGCCGTGGCGGAGTGTGGGGCCAGGAATGCATCGGTGGTACAGGGCCCGCTCACAGACGGAAGCCGCGCGGCTGCGCCGTTCGACGTGATTATTGTCGAGGGCGCGTTCGAGCAAGTGCCGGATAAGTTGCTCGCGCAGCTGGCGGATGGCGGGCGGATGGTGGGGGTTCATCAGAACGGCAAACAAAGCCATGCTGTGCTTTATCTGAAGGAGCCCGGCCGCATCGGGCGAAGGATCGGCTTCGATGCGTTTGCACCCGTTTTAAGCGCCTTCAGGCAACCGGCAGGATTTGTATTCTAGGCCTGGTACGTCGCAAGCCGCCGCACGCTTGCGGTATTTCAGCGACGTTGGAATTGGAAATCTCCTACCGATTTGCGCGCTCGTTAACCCCGTCTTTCCTTCTATCGGCAATTATTCTAGCGTTTTTTTATGCGCATTTCGCGCGCTCAGCGGAGCTAAAAATGGCCAATTCCCAACACGAGCCCACAATGGAAGAGATACTGGCCTCGATCCGCAAAATCATCTCCGACGACGCGTCCGCCGCATCCGCGCCGCAGGCCACACCTGCAGTTTCACCCCCGGAACACACCGGCACGGAGCCGGAAGTACTCGACCTGACACATGAGGTGGGCGAGACGGCTGCATCGACGGTAAATGCCACCGCAACCCCGGTTGAGAAGCCGGATGAAGCTCATCCAACACCGGCGATAGAAGCGTCTCCCGAACCTGTCCCGGTCGCCGAAGCCATCTCGCTGACGGATGACGGGTTTTTCTCGGAGAGAACGCGTCAGGCGCTGAGTGACGCGCTGGCGGGTATTGGTACGGAACCGGAAACGGAGTCGCACGTGGAAATTCCATCGGAAACGCATGCAGACGTCACGGGAGTTACCGTCGAAGCAGTGTTCGAGCGCGCGGTGAAAGACGCGTTCGAACCCGTTTTCCAGAAATGGCTTGCCGAGAATAACGAAGCGCTGATCGAGCGTATGAAGCCGGCAATACGGGACTGGCTCGACGAGAATTTTCCGGCTCTTCTCGAAGATGCCATTCGCTCCGAACTCGCCCGCATCAAACCGCGCGTACGACGATAATTCCCGATCAGCCTTGACGCCGTAGGGGCGACACGGTTTGACAGACCGCGTCATCGCCCGAGTTACGGCACATGCTCGAAAAACATTTCTCACCTCGGAACATCGAGGGCCAGATTTACAGCAGTTGGGAGAACTCCGGTGCGTTTCGCGCCGGATCGCGACCACACGCCGAACCCTATTGCATCATGATCCCGCCGCCGAACGTCACCGGGCGGCTGCACATCGGACATGCGTTGAACAACACGCTCCAGGACGTGCTCGCGCGCTTCGAGCGCATGCGGGGAAAGGACGTTCTCTGGCAACCGGGCACGGACCATGCCGGCATTTCCACGCAGCTGGTCGTTGAACGGAACCTCGCCGAGCGGCAGAAAAGCCGCGTCGGGCTCGGTCGCGATTTGTTTTTGCGCGAAGTCTGGAAATGGAAAGAGGAATCCGGCGGCGCGATCGTGCAGCAGCTGCGCCGGCTGGGCGCCTCCTGCGACTGGTCGCGCGAGCGATTCACGCTCGATGAGGGCCTTTCGCGCGCGGTCGCCAAAGTATTCGTACAGCTTTACCGCGAAGGGCTGATCTACAAGGACAAGAGACTCGTCAACTGGGATCCGCGCCTTCAGACGGCCGTCTCGGATCTCGAAGTCGAGAACATCGAAGTCAAGGGGCATCTCTGGTACATCAAATATCCCATCGAGGGCGAAGCAGGACAATTCATCACCATCGCCACGACACGGCCGGAAACCATGCTCGGCGACGTCGCGGTTGCCGTTCATCCCGACGATGAGCGCTATCGCAGTCTCGTGGGCAAATTTGTTTTATTGCCCCTGACCGACAGGCGCATCCCGATCATTGCCGACAGCCACTCCGACCCGGAAAAGGGAACAGGTGCAGTCAAGATCACACCTGCCCATGATTTCAACGATTTCGAGGTCGGCCGTCGCCATGATCTGCCTCAGATCAACATCTTCCAGCGTGACGGGAAATTGAATGACTCGGTGCCCGCCGCCTATCGGGGCAGCGATCGTTTCGATGCGCGCAAGGCCGTGATTGCCGATCTCGAAGCGCTTGAACTTGTCGAGCGTATCGAGCCGATAACGCATTCGGTACCGCACGACGAGAAAACAAAAACGGTCGTATTGGAACCATACCTGACGGAGCAATGGTATCTCAACGTCAGGCCGTTGGCGGAGAAAGCCATCGCTGCGGTTGAAAGCGAACGCACACGTTTTGTACCGGCGCAATGGTCGAATGTGTATTTCAACTGGCTTCGCAACATCCAGCCCTGGTGCATTTCGCGCCAGCTCTGGTGGGGTCACCAGATTCCCGTCTGGTACGACGCCGACGGAAACATCTATGTCGGGGAATCGGAAGAGGAGGCGCTTGCGGAAGCGCGCGGCAAACATCGCGGCGAACCTGTCCTCACGCGCGATCCCGACGTCCTCGATACCTGGTTCTCATCGGCGTTGTGGCCGTTCTCGACGCTGGGTTGGCCGGAGAACACAGTCGAGCTGGAACGTTATTATCCGACCAACACGCTGGTCACGAGCTTCGACATCATCTTCTTCTGGGTCGCGCGGATGATGATGATGGGATTGCACTTCATGAAGGAGGTGCCGTTCCATACCGTCTTCATCCACACGCGGGTGTTGGATGAGAAGGGCCAGAAAATGTCGAAGACGAAAGGAAATGTCGTAGACCCGCTGGTGCTCATTGACGAATTCGGTGCCGATGCGTTGCGCTTCACGCTCGCTTTGGCGGCCGGGCAGGGCCGCGACATGCGTATCGGTCCGGCGCGTGTTGAGACAAACCGTAATTTTTCCACCAAGCTCTGGAATGCCGCGCGTTTTTGCGAGATGAACCAGTGCCAGACCATCGCGGGATTTGATCCGGGAGCGGTCCAACTCACGGTCAACAAATGGATCATTGCGGAGACCGTGACCGCTGCTCGCGAGATGACAAAGTCGCTGGAAGAGTTGCGCTTCAACGAAGCGGCCAATACCGCGTATCAGTTCGTCTGGTCGCGCTTCTGCGACTGGTATCTGGAACTGATCAAGCCGCTGCTCGGCAGCGGCGACGAAGCGCATGTCGCCGAAACCCGCGCAGCGGCGGCATGGGTCCGTGACCAGATATTGAAACTGCTGCATCCCTTCATGCCGTTCATCACCGAGGAATTATGGGCGAAAACCGCGGAGCGGGACGCATTGCTCATCGTCTCCGAATGGCCGGAAATCGCCGCACAGGCGCACGAAGATGCGCGCGCGGAAATCGAGTGGCTTATTGCGCTGGTGTCCGGCGTGCGATCCGTGCGTACGGAAATGAACGTACCGGCGGCGGCCCGTATCGAACTCGTGCTTACTGGTGCCGACCGCGCAATCGGTGAACGGTTGCAGCGGAACCACGGCGCCATCGTGACCCTGGCACGGCTTGATTCCATTGCGCTCGCCAATGAGATACCCAAGGGCTCGGCGCAATTCGTCGTCGGCGATATCGTCGCTGCGTTACCGCTCGGCGATGTGATCGATCTCGCAAAGGAGCGCGCACGTCTGGAAAAGGAAATTCAGCGCGCGCAGTCGGAAATCGCGAAGATCGATGCAAAGCTGGGGAACGCGGATTTCATGGCCCGCGCGCCGGAAGACGTGGTGGAAGAGCAGCGGGAGCGCCGCGCTGACGCGGAGGCACTGGCACAACGCCTGGGCGAGGCCGTTCTCCGCCTCGGATAGACAATTATTACGAAGCAAAAACAGGCTTGACCTTCTGGCCGGCTTCCAGCCGCTCGGCGCCGCGAACGATTACGCGCTCGCCGGGCGCGATCGAGCCATGGACCTCGACGAGCGATCCCTCCTCCGACCCTGTCTGGACTGCTACGCGCTGGGCTATGCCCTTGCGATCGACCTTGAAGACGTACGTGTTGTCTTCACGCAGCACGAGCGCGTCGCGCGGAACCGCAACCACTTCATGCGGCGCCGCGGAGGGAATTAGTACCTTGGCGGCGTCTCCGACGAAGCCGACACCCGCGGGGAGGGTGAGCCTGATTTCGATCGTCCGGCTTGCAACATCCCCGACCGGCACGATCGCGCGCACGGTCGCCGACGAACGGCGTCCCTCGATCTCCACGGTAACGGGCTGGCGTTCCCGCAGATAACCCGCCGTCTCGATCGGTATCTGCACGCTCACTTCCGTCGAACCGATATCGACCAGCCGGACTACCGACTTGCCCGGCGAAGCGTATTCACCCGGGTTGATCAGGCGCGCGACAACGCGCCCGGGAAAGGGCGCACGAATGTCGCTGTGATCGACCTCGTACTGGCTTTTTTTTACCGCAGCCTGCGCCTGGGCGAGCGCGGCAGCGTCCATGTCGCGCGTGGAAACTGCCTGGTCACGCGTGCTTTTGGCGATCGCATTCTGCGAGAACAGATTTTCCATGCGCTGCGCCTGGCCGCCATCGTAACCGAGCTGCGCCTGGAGCCGCGTGACATTCGCCTTGTCGGAAGTGAGTTGCGTGACGGCGAGCGTGTTGTCGACGCGCGCCACGATTCCGCCCTTGGGTATAATGGTGCCGACATCCGCGACCGATGCGATACGTCCTTCGACTTCGGAGGCCAGTTGTGAATCGTTGCGCGACACCACCGTACCCGGCAGCACGGTCTTCGGCGCCATGTTTACGGCCCGGGCCTGCATCACGCCGACCGATGGCGCATCGCCACGCTGCTGGGCCAGTGCCGGCATGGAACAGCTCATGGCCAGCGAAAGCGCAAGAATCGCGAGTTTTGGAAATCCGCTGTTTGTTTCAATATGTGTCGTCATGCTGCTTGCCTTGCTGGTGTCATCGGCGCCTGGCGCAGCGCCACCGATTGTTCGCCAAGCCTTAGCATCGCCGGCATCAGCACCAGCGTGAAAACATGGCTCACGAGAATTCCTCCAACGATCACGGCGCCGAGGCCGCGATAAATCTCGGCACCCGGCCCCGGCACGAAGACGAGCGGCAGCATTCCGAAGACCGCCGTCAGGGTGCTCGAGAAAATCGGCCGCAGCCTTGTTTCAAGGCTCGACCGCACGGCGTCGACGCGCGACATGCCTTCCGCTTCCGCCTGGCGCGTACGCGCCACAAGAAGGATGGTGTTGTTGACGACCAGCCCGAGCACGATGATGAAACCGATCATCGTCAGCAGGTCGAGAGGCTGGAAGACGAAAAGGCCCAGCACGCGCAGCGCGGCCATGCCGCCAACCATGCCGAGCGGCAATGCGATGGTAGCAATTGCCGAATCCCACATCGACTTGAACAGCGCTGCCATGATCAGAAAGAGAATAAGAACGGCGAGGGCGAAGTTCTTGCCCATGTTCCACAGCGCATTGTCGAGATGGTCGGCCGCCGCGCCATACGTAATATTGCCTTCGGCAGGAAGCAGTTTGCGGATCTCGGGCTCGATATCGTGGCGGATCACGCGCATGGCATCCTGCAGCGCCACGCCGCGCGGCGGCTGGAAATTCAGCGCAAAGGTGCGCCGCCGGTTCAGGCGGTATGTGCCGCTCGGAGCGAGCGTATGCTGTATGTTCACCAGATGGCTGAACGACACGACACCGCCATTCGGCGTCGCCATGGGCGCGCCCGATACGGCTTCGGCGGAGCCGAGCGGCACGGATTTCAGGATCAGGAAAAGTTGCTTCTCGCCATCGTAACGCTGACCCACATACATACCCTCGCCGAGTGTCTGCGCGATGTCGGCAACGTCGAGACGCGACCAGCCGACTTCGGCGATCGAGCGATCGTTGGGAACAAGTTTCAGCTGGGGCTGGTCATAATCGAGCGTGGGGTTGGTATTGACGACGGCGTCGGGGAATTTCTTTGTCAGTAGCGCGAAGCCCTTTTTGGCGGCCGCGCGCATCGCTTCCTGATCGTTGGACTGAATATTGATGGAGATGCCGCCGCCCTGGTCGAAGCCGCCGAACAGGCTGCCCATCTGGGCAAAGGCCTGGGTATCGGGAAGATCGCGGATGACTTCGCTGCGTACGATCTTCTCGATCTTCGGAAAATCCTCGTCATTCGGCACGCGTACGGCCATGTCCATGAACCCCGGCCCGTCCATCTTTACAAAGTAGTTGAGCAGCTTGGGTTGTTTCTTGCCGGTCATGTAGGGTTGCAGGCGATCGATGATCGGCCGCGCGATTTCCTTGTCGGCGAATTCGACCGTCGCCCCGGAAGGGTATTGGAGAAACCCGTCGATCGCGGCCCGCTTCACCTGGGGCAGATATTGCAGGCTCGGCAAGAGAAGCCAGGTCCCGGCAATCGAACCGAGAATCAGCCCGGCAATCCAGAATTGGCGTTTGAGCGGCGTATCCGTGAGCCACATCACATAGTTGGTGATGCTCTTCCACACCCTGGTGAGATCTCCGACTTTCGGATGCGTCTTGAGAAACAGCATCGAACTGACCGGTACAACCGTGATGGCGACGATCAGCGATACGAAGACCGCGAAGGCGATGGTCAGCGAAAGGTCGGCGAAGAGCTGCCCTTCGACATCCTTGAGGAAGATAACCGGCACAAAGATGGCGACATTCGTAGCTGTGGAAGCAAGCAGGGCGCCCCAGACCTGATCCGTTCCCGTCTGCGCCGCTTCGGCCGCGGGCATGCCGCGTTCACGCAGCCTTAAAATGTTCTCGAAGGCAACAATGGCCGCATCGAGCACCATGCCGGTGGCGAAGGCCAGTCCCGCCAGCGAGACCACGTTGAGTGTCCGCCCCGCAAGGCTGAGCAAAATGATGACGGCGCAAAGACAGATGGGGATTGCGGAGGAAATGATGATCGTGCCGCGCCATTCGCGCATGAAAAACCAGAGCACGCCGACCGCGAGAACGATGCCGATGACGAGGTCGGAGGTGACCATCCCCATGGCCTGGTTGATGAAGTGCGAGGGATCGAAGGAATAGGCAAACACCACGCCCTGTTGCTTGGCCGGCCCGTCATTGATCCGCTGCAATTCGGCTTTGACGGCATTCACCGTCGCGAGCACGTTGGCGCCGCTGGCCCGGAAAATGTTGATGCCCAGCGCGGGATTGCCATCCTGATAGGCAAAGCCCTGCATTTTGCTGCGGCCGATATGGACGTTGGCGATATCGCCAAGATGGACGGGCTTGCCGTCCCGCCACTCTAGAACGAGATTTTTCAGATCCGCTACCGAATAGCGTCCGCGATATTCGAGGCTGTATTGCCGGCGGCCCACGTCGATCGTGCCGCCGGAAACATCTTCCGAACCGCTGATTTGCTGCGCCATCTTCGGAATCTGGATTCCGAGTTCGGCAGCACGCATCGGATCGAAAACGATATCGAGCTCCTCGGTGCCGCCATTGGAGTTGATCTGGGCGCTGCCGACACCGGGCACGGCTTCGAACCTGGGAATGACGACGTTCTTGAGGAACGGCTCGTAGGAATTCACGTCGCGGGAATTGCCCGGAAGCTTCTGCATGAAAACGTAGAGCAACGTGGCGTTGGAATCCTGGTTGCTGGCCAGCTGTACGAAGGGCTTCTGTGCGTCGGCGGGCAGGGGAGGCAGCCGGTTCAGACGCCCGATGACGTCGACCAGCGTGTTCTTCATGTCGGTGCCGAGCGCGAAGGTCAGGGTAACGTAGCCGCCGCCATTGTTGGCATAGCCATCCATCTCCTGCAGGCCGGCAATGCCCTGGAGAACATCCTCTTCCGGCTGCACCAGCTGCGACTCGACTTCGCGCGGGGTCTCGGCACGCCAATCCGTCTCGATTCCGATCTGGGGACGGTCGATATCGGGAAACAGCTGAATGGGCAGGTTATAAAGGGCGAAGATGCCGAACAGAATCGTGACGGCAATTCCAACCGCCACCGCCGCCGGGCTCTTGAGACTGACCGCCGTGAGTGCCCGCATCGCTCCGCTCCGTGTGCTGGCCGACAGAATCGGGTCAAGCAGGGCGGATATAAGGCGTGGCTTCCGTTATCCTGCCATGCGCAATCGCGTGATCGACCGGACAGAAACCACAGGTGTAATAACTAGTGGGGCTGAGAGCGCGTTGCGCGGATATAAGACGGTCCGGCTGCTCTCTTACGTATCAAATTGAAAATACAAGATTTTCGGTGTGTTGCTGCATCCTCGCCCGTCGGCATCAAACCCGCGTCCATGGCGCATGCGGGTCATAACCTGTTGAAATGGTGACGCCGATTTCATCGAAATTCGGCTGCCGAACCGGAACTGTGAGGGCCGACGCAGGTGCGCAGACAACTCCTCCCACACTGAGCGTCTCCCAAAGATTTATAATTGGTTAATGAATTGCCTCGATTGCCGTCTAATTGGGCTGGCGGTAAGCTCGTTTGTGCAACGGGTGCGGTACGGGGATAAAATGGGGAGACTGGCAGCAGCAATCGGAGGGCTTGCGGCGCTGAGCCTTCTTGCCGGCCCGCCGGCCCTGGCCCAACCGGCCGCGCGCGCCTCCGGAAGCGATCTCGCATTCTTTCAGCCTGCCAATATTTTTCATTCCGGGTTGCGCCATTCGCATCTGGTGGCGCTGACTTTCGACGACGGCCCCAACGACCACACACCGGCCGTGCTGGACGCGCTGAAGGCCGCGGGGGTAAAGGCCACATTCTTCATCGTGGGCCGCATGGCGGAAACCCATCCGGATATCCTTGCGCGCATTGCCGCCGAGGGCCATCTGCTCGCCAATCACAGCGCGACCCACCCGTTTCTCGGACAGACCTATGCCGACAATCCGGAGCTGCTTCTCGATCAGGTCCGCCGCGTCGATAATCTGATCGCGCCGCTCATGCCGGCGGGCACGAGGCTCTATTTCCGCGCACCGTTCGGTTCGTGGCGGCCCGCCTTCGCGCGGGAACTCAATGCCGATACCCGGCTGCGCAAATATGTCGGACCCGTCTATTGGGACGAAGGCGGGGAGATCAGCTTCAGCGACGATGGCTATGTCCTTAGCGCATCCGATTGGGACTGTTGGCACCGCGGCTGGGACGCCGCAACCTGCGCCAAGGGCTATATGCGCGAGATCCGCCGCAAGAATGGCGGCGTGGTGCTGATGCACTGCATACACACCCAGTCGGCCGCGCTCGTCGCAGCCGTCGTTCCACCACTGATCGAGGAGGGCTATACCTTCGTGCGCCTCGATCAGATGCCCAGCTACCGTCAATACGAGACGCCGCCTCAGCAGGAGACCGGCCCGATGATGGCAAGCGCGGCGGACTCGCGGGTCGTGAACAATCCGCGGTAGGGCGTTATCAGCTCAAGCGAAACCGGGAATCGCGAGACCGTGAAAAAATCCAGCTTTGGTCGCTGAAAATCCGAATTCCATAAATTCATTACTAAAGCTATTGCCTAAGTGATCGCGTGCTGATACTAAAGCATATGCTTAACCAAGAACAGCGGCTCGACCTTGCATTCCAGGCTCTGGCGGACCCGGCGCGGCGCGCGATGGTTGCGCGCCTGTCGCGCGGTCCGGCCTCGGTCAGCGAACTCGCGCAGCCTTTTGAAATGTCCCTTCCGGCCGTGATGCAGCATCTCGCGCTCCTGGAAAAATCCGGGCTCGTGCGGTCCCGCAAAACCGGGCGGGTCCGGACCTGTGAAATCGATGCGGCGGCGCTTGGCCGTGCCGAACAATGGATCAGCCAGAGGCGCACGGAATGGGAAAGCCGCCTCGACCGGCTGGGCCGCTACCTCGAAACATTGAAGAAAGAAGGAGACGGACGTGACAGAAACAAATGAGAAGCACACGGCAAGCCGGCCTGCGCCGCTCAAAATATCGCGGCAGATGCAGGCGCCGCGCGAAATCGTGTTCCGGGCATGGAGCTCTGCCGACCATATCAAACGCTGGTTTGCGCCGTCGAATTGCACTGTGCCGGAGGCCGAAGTCGACATGCGCGTGGGTGGCGTGTTTGCCGTGCGCATGTGCGGGCCTGAAGGGATGGACCATTGGTCGCGCGGTACGTTCGTCGAAGTCTCACCGAACGACCGGCTGGTGCTCGACCTGCAGGTGTCCGACGGCAACGGCCGCGCCTTGTTCAATGCCTGCACCGAAGTGAATTTCGTCGACGTGCCCGGAGGCACGCGGATGGACATCACGCAGACTTATACGTTCCACGGCCCGGCGGAAGCAGAGTGGGCGGTGGCCCTTGCTCCGCAAGGCTGGTCGCAGACGCTGGACAAGCTGGAAGCCGAACTGACACGCATGTGGAGCAAGAGCGAACTCAAACGCCCGGCCGTGCATGCCACTTTCACCATCGAACGAACCTATGACGCGCCGGCGGAACGGGTGTTCCAGGCCTTTTCGGACGCGGCGGCAAAGAGCAAATGGTTCAGCGGCGAAGAGGGGCGTTGGCAGCTATTGGAACGGACGATGGATTTCCGGGCCGGTGGCCGCGAGCGCCTGAGCGGGAAATGGGAAGGCGGCGTTACATCGACCTTCGATGCGGTCTATCACGACGTCGTCCCCAACGAGCGCATTATTTATACCTATGAAATGCGTCTCGACGGCCGGAAGATTTCCGTCTCGCTCGCAACCATCCAGATGAAACGCGCCGGCGCAAATCGCACCGCGCTTACGGTGACGGAGCAGGGTGTGTTCCTCGATGGTTATGAGGATGCCGGTTCGCGCGAGATCGGCACCGGCTTCCTGCTCGACCGCCTCGGCGCGTCGCTTGCGGCGTAGAAAGACGCAAGCGACGGCGAGATAAAATATTCAGGCCCGGCCGCGAAGCATGAGAAGGGGATTCCAGGCTTCGCGGTCGTCTTCGATACGTGCAGACGTCGCCGCGAACATTGCCACGATTGCACCAAATGACAGGGAGAACGCGATCCACAGGCTCGCATAGCTCGCCGCCTTGCGCGCGCGGTCGGTGGCGTCGCGGGTCTGCTTCTGGACATCCGCCTGCATGAGATCCACGCGCTCGGTCGCGCGTGCGAGCGGAATACGAGCTTCGTTGGCGACCAGATAAACAAGGCGGTCGTGGTCTGTTGAGCTTAGCTGCTCGCCATGCATGGGACCAGACTGCAGAATTCGGGCCGCCTCTGCGCGCGCGCCGACCATCGCGGAGGCATTTCCGGATCCGGTGGCGTAAGCAGGTTCGGCCGCGCCCGAGATATTGGGCCAGAACAGGCCGTCGATAACGTAGGAGGTTGAGAGCATGCCGCCGCCCGGCGCATGCGCGCCATAAAGCGTGGCAACGGCCATTCCTCCACCGAGGGCGCCCACGCCGGCAAATACGACGATCGCCAGGCTCGCGAGGATGGTAACGGCCCATGCTACCAGCCCGTGCGCCGCAGCGCGAAACTCTTCCTGCATACGGGACTCGATCTGAGGCCCGAGCAGGCGCCCCGCGATGTGGCCGCCCACCGCGAAGCCGAAGGCCTGCGCCGCGAAGAAATAAATGGCGCCGCCTGTGAGGAACGCCGGCAATGACGGGCCGCTATGCTTCACGGGATTTAACAGCAACAGCCCGAAGCCGGAGCCCAGGACGAGCAGAAAGAACGTAACCGCGGTCGCCACGACGCCGCCGGCGAAGGCGAGGCCCCACGAAAAGCGGAATCCGCTGCTTTCCTCGCCCGTTACGGCGACTGGTTCAACCATGTCCATGATCCCTCTCGGCGAAAATCCAGGTCACACTCACGCGTGTCCGGTGAAAAGCCAGATGATGATGATGATCGGTATCGGCACCCCGATCAGGTAGAGCAGGCAGGAGCGCATGGTTTCCCCTATCAAAAAGCATCTCTCCAACGCGGGGAGTGTGGCGCGGGTTCCCGCGACTGTTAAACTCACCAAAGCTGATCACTTATTTTTCGCGGGGATTCGGCACGAAACCGGGGCAGGAAACAAAATGGGCAGGCAGGCGCGAACCGGTCCGGGGGCCGCGGACGGCGGCGGCACGACGGTGCCTGCAGCGGAACTCGAGTCGTTCATCGGCAAGTATAACGCCGACATGGCAGCGCAAATCAGGGAGGTGCTCGCGAGCATGCGCGCGAAACTGCCGGCCGCGAACCAGCTTGTCTATGATAATTACAATGCTCTGGCGATTGGGTTTGCGTCCGGCGAGCGAGTCACCGATGTAATTTTCTCCATCGCCTGTTATCCGCGATGGATCAGTCTGTTCTTTTTTCCGGGTGCCGGCTTCGATGATCCCGGGAAGCTGTTGAAAGGCGCGGGAAAGAAATGCCGGCACATCGTGCTTCGCGGTCCGGAGACGCTCGACGACCCCGATGTCTCGGCGCTCATGCGGCAGGCGCTGAAAAGTTCGGGGCGCGCCCTCGACAAAGGTCCGGCGGGCCGCCTCATAATCAAATCCGTTTCCGCAAAACAGCGACCGCGCCGACCGCCTCCGGACTGACTATCGGGGCCGGACTTCAGTTCCGATGCCCGCCGTGATGAACAGCGCGGTCGTCGGCTCGCAGACATCGGCAGTATGCCACACGCCCGGCGGATTGATCGCATATTGTCCCGTACCGAGTGTGACTTTGGTCACCGTGCCGTCTGGTTGTTCCTGAAGCAACTGCAGAGAGCCGCTGAGGTAGACGACAACCTCGCTGCCGCGCGGATGCTGTTCCCAACTCGTCCATGGCTCGTGAAACGTGTGAAGGCTGACAAGCCGGCCTTCGGCGCCGTCAGCTTCGTGCCGCGCCGCATAGTCGATGTACCATTGGAAGTCCCCGGTGAATTCCGGTTCGGAACCGGCGGTTGCGCCGGGCCCGAGATGAACGGGGTAAAGAGACAGATCGGTTCCGGCCATTTGTGACGCAACGAATGGAAATGCAAGCACAGATTGTCAGTCGCATGAGCGCATGACAACCCGGTACGGCTTTCCTTCGATTGCGCTGCGGCCGGCGGCTTACAGCGCCCTTCCATCCGAAACTATCAGCCGCAGCTTTCCGACCGTGTCGGCCATGCGCTCATAGTCCTGTGCCATCTCGAGAATCATGGCCTGGGCACGGCTGTCCGCCCAATCCTCGGCCAGCATCCTCAACTCTTCCGCCCTGCCGCGATACCGGGCAGCCCTCTCGCTCATCAATGCCATACTTCGCCCTACAGCGCCCCGAAACAGGCTTGCGTGACTAATTATAGCAAACGCAGTTATTGCAGATTCATGCCGGTTGCAAGCAAAACGCAAGATAAAGCATAGTTGGATCGATCGTTGTCGGGCTTCGCCTTACACGGCACTTCATGCAACGTGTATCGAATGCCTAAACAATCTGCCAGCGGATGATACTGGCGCGGCAGGGCGGTGCACGTTCTGCGCGAATACTTCGTTGCGTTTGATTCCGGCAAAACCTCTCTTTCCAATGCGTAATCAGAGCACCAACAGATTGGCTACCACCTGGTCTCGACACTCTGGCCCGAACAAGCTGCCGCCCGGTGGACGGACGGATGCGCCCGTGGCCCTTTCTGCGCCGGGTATCTGTTCTATTCGAATACTCTCTTATGAAAGAGCCGTAGAACCGGGACTTCCAACCGTTCCATCCGCTTCCGCGAATCTTGTTGCCCGTCATCAGACGCGGCTTCTTTTCGGTGCTAAAATCCCCGAAGTGAAGGAAACTAACGCACGTGCCGCACATGAACAGTTCGGTACTTCGAATCTTCCGGAGAAACAGGCTGCCAGGTCATCACGAAGGGTCATGCCACGATTTTTCTTTGGTAGATATGTCGAGCACATTGCGTGCAATGTGCCCGACGCATCAGCGAAACTGGGAGCGTATCACTAAACTTCGTCAACTTCCGTTTCCCGCCGCGAAGACGTCGCGTGCGGACGTCGTACCCGCGACGTGCTCCGTACCCTCGACTCCCAAGTCCATCCAACCCGCATTCACGGCCTCGAACATTTCTTCGGCGGGACCGGTATGGCCCTTCGGGATGCCGAATTGCTCGAACGCTTCCGCCCAACCCGCACGCGGGACAGCAACGGCTTTCACGTCGCGATTCAGCACTTCACCCAGTTGCGCCACGACGTCATCCGCGCTGACCATCGAACCAAGCTCGACGATGCGCTGCCCTGACCAGGCCGGCCCGGTCAAAAGGGTTGCGACCTCGGCGCCGACGTCGTTCGTCGCGACCATGGTCGATTTCCGGCTTGTCGGATTGTAGTAGACAGGCAGCGTTCCACCCCGGGCGACCTGCAGGCCGTAGAGGAAGTTTTCGAAGAACCCGCCGGCGCGCACGAACGCGATTGGCGATGTCAGGTTGCGAAAGCCCTGCTCCAGAAGCGACAAGGCGGTGATCATCCCGAGCCCGCTGGATCTGTTCGCACCCATCGACGAAAGCGCAACCACGCGCGGCGGCGCTGCTCTGCAGAGCGCCCCGACATAATTTGCAATCAGGCCCTTCGCTTCTTTGTAATCGAGCGAGGGCGCCCAGACGACCGGCAACATGACGAACGCGCCTTCGACGCCTTTGAGCGCATGCTCGATGGCTGCCGAATCATTCCAATCGCCGTCTATCAGTTCCACGCCCCGGTTCGCCCAGTTGGCCGCCTTATCGCGATTGCGGACCAGCGCGCGCACCTTCGTGCCGCGCGCCAGCAGATGTTCTGCCGTTGCGCCGCCGACTTTCCCCGTGATTCCCATTACTAAGAACATTTGTTTTCTCCTGGTTTTGATGGACAGAGCACTGCGGCTGTTGGTTCAACGGACGAGCGGCAGAAGGGCCCGGATTCGGGAATAGCGCGCATAGAGGCCGCCCCATGTCAGCGCGCCCAGAGCCACGGAAATGAGTTCCGGCGGCGACCCCAGTTCACCGATGCGGACATGGGCGCAGATGGCGCCTCCCAAAAAGCCTGTCACCAGGATCGCGCCGAGGACGGCGGTGGCCGGGACGGCATAGAGGATGGCGCAGGCAAGTATGATCGGACCCACGACAAGGGTCAGGTCCATTGCGAAGCCGGTCTCCTGCAACATGCTCGCTATCTGTGCCGGCGCGAAAAGCTGAATGGCGCCGTCAGCTGCCAGGGCGATAACGACAAGCGCGCTCATTACCCGGCCGGTCCACAGGATGCGATGCGAGGTCATGGTTTCGGGCGTCTGACGCAGGTTCATGGTTTCGGACATTTGTCGTTCTCCGCTGGGTCGATCCCATGTCCGGAACTTATTGTGCCTCCCTGGCATGATAAACTGCGGGGAAACGAACACACTGTTCTTCCTGTGGTGAACAATGCCGAGGCACGAACATGCAGAATCTCGAACCTATCCTCATTTTCATCACGGTCGCAGAAATGGGGAGCTTCACCCGCGCGGCCGACAGCCTGGGCATCCAGAAGGGGAGGGCTTCAACGGCGGTTCGCAAGCTGGAGGAAGATGTCGGTGTCAGGCTCCTGCACCGGACGACGCGCAGCGTGCAGTTGACGGAGGATGGGCGCGTATTTCGTGCCCGTGCCCGCGATCTGCTTGCCGAAGTCGATGACCTGCACGCGATGTTCGCAGGCGAGCGGGTGGCGCTTCGCGGGCGCATACGGGTCGATCTTCCGACCGAGGTGGCGCGCACAACGATCGTGCCGGCCTTGCCGGATTTCATGGCGGCTCACCCCGGCCTGGAGCTGGAACTGTCGAGTACGGATCGGCAAGTCGATCTGGTTCAGGAGGGCTTCGACTGCGTATTGCGGCTTGGTCCCATCGGGGACGAGACGCTGATTGCCCGCCCGCTGGGCCTGTTGCGCATGGTCAACGCTGCCAGTCCCGCCTGTCTGGCGCGCCATGGCGTCCCCCGCTCGCTGGAAGATCTCCAGCGACAGGAACATCGGACCATTCATTTTTCGACGATGCTGGGCGCAAGGCCCCATGGATGGGAATATCCCGACGGCGACAGCTACGCGACGCTTCAGTTGCCAGTTGCGCTGCACGTCAACAGCGCGCAGACCTACGAAGCCGCTGCCGTTGCCGGCCTTGGCCTGATTCAGGCGCCATTACTTGGGATCGGCCGATATTTGGAGAGTGGAGCGCTTGTGGAGATCCTGCCCGATTTTCGTCGCCGGCCGCTCGCCGTGTCCCTCGTGGTGGCACATCGGAGCAATCTGTCGCGCCGGGTCCGCGCATTCATGAAATGGATCGAAGACGTGCTGACGCCGCATCTGGAATAGCGAGACGAAGGTCTTCGTCCGGCTTCGGAATCAACATTCTGAAGTGATGTCGGCAGGCGGCCCGACGGAATGCGGCGATGCAAAGTGATTACGAAGACGAAAGCGCATTAGAAATTATCGCCTCCCAATTTGAATTCTCTCCTCCCCAGATAAGAGCCCGCTTGGCGAAACGTGGCAGCATTAATCGCGATGAAGCGCGAGCGTATCAGCGGTAGCGATTTCGAAGTCTATCGTTTGCACCTGCCGCTCTCAAAATTGACACGCGGACCCGATCGTTTTGCGGCAAGATGATTGCAATGCGGGTGTCGGCGTGCGGCTCGCCCTGTCTTATTGGGCCGAGAACAAATATGAGTAACGTAATTTCTGCTGGTCCTTAGTTCAGAGTGCCGATCTGGTTGCTGAGGCGAGTCCGGCAACGTGCGATGAGCCCGTCCGGGCCTTTTTGCGGCGATCTCTGACGCAGGCTTTGGATAACGGCACTCCCGAGCCTTCCTGTTGGCAGAGGGTGGTCGGGTACGGGACAGGGTGAGATGATTTGAAAATAACCCCGCAAAATCAATCGGTTAATCGCGTATCTGGCGGATGGGGTGTCCGCTGAAGCGAAATCGTAAGCCTTTGATCTGTCATCGGAATTTGCACTTTCCGGCAGGCCTGCCGAGCGCTTCCCGCAATCGGTCCCACAATTGGTTTCGGCTTCGAGCGGGCAGGCCGAGCCGACCGACCACAATCAGTCCCGCACTTCCGCCGATCTTCGGGGTTGAACATTTTCAACGTAGAGGATGAGCGCCCTTTGCCGCGCGATGAGTTCGCGGGCTATCGGCCGGTCCCATTTTTCGAGGGTTGGGCTTGCAGCCAGCCGCTGATAGGCGGCCAGCCTTCGCCGCATTTGTGCCAACGGCGACTCCGCGCGGCTCATGCGCTACCTTCAACGTCATCGCCCTGCAGGGCTCGCACCCGCTCCGACTCGAAAGTCACGTCATTGAAGCGCTGCAGAAGGGCCGTCATCTCTTTTGAAAGTTCAAGAATTTGGGGGAAATCGTGCCGGTCGCATGCCTGTTTGTGACGCTCCCTAACCCGGCCCATCGCGTTCGTTAAGGCCGTCATCTCGTTCCCGAGCAGGATCAGCACGTCAAGTTTCGCCGAATAGAAAACACATGCGCGCGCTCCGGTTGCGCTCATTTCCGCATCCTGTTCGCAACATCATCACTTGCGAGTGCTTGCTCGATCATCCGCCGGATGGCTTCCGAGCGCGTCAATTCCTTGCGCTCTGCCCAAGCGTCGATTCGCGCCGTCAACTCTGGCGGCAAGCGCAGCCCGATCATGGGATGAGTGCCCGTTGCCGGGCGTCCGCGCTTTTTACGTTTAGCGGGAATTGACGCTGCCATGATTTTCGTTTAGCAGAAAAGCGGACCGGACGAAAGCTCGAACTTCCGCCCGGCCCTAACCCAGCCAAAGGAGTGACCAATGGCAAAGGCTCAAAATACTTTATCAGGAAAATCGACCCGAAACCGATCAACTCGGCCGAAGGTTAAATCAGCTCCCATTACGGGCCAGGGCGGGGCAGTGAGAGCTCCAAAGATGCAAACCCAAACATATTCATCTGGAAAAAGCGCGAGACGCACTGCTGCAATGCAGCACGGCACCGCAAACATGGGTCAACAGCTCGCGGACGCATGGCGGATTTATGCCAAGAATCGGCCGGCCTATGAAGCAGCGTGCGAAGCTCACGCAACGCGATTTACTGCCGAAGTAGTGAAGCGCCGCCTTCCATTGTTTATTTCCGGCCGGATCTCTTCAGAAGCTGCTGCGCTTTCGCACGACATTGAAGAGCAGGTTGGGGCTGAAGGCGCCGGGAGCGCGGGAGAGATCGAAGAGCAAGCAGGGGCGGCCGTTTTCGGGTTGGTTCAGCGAATTTGGGCACGAAAGCCAGCAGACCTTGCGACCCTCGCCTGCGTGGCAAATTCAGTTGCGACCATCCACTACAACCTTTGGGGAGCGGAGTTCAACAAATTAGAATACGAAGAACAGGCAATCCGAATTCTCGTCGAGTCCGTGCTGAGTTTGGCGAGTGAGCGCCTCGTTATAGAAGGGCTCCCGCTCCCTCGGATCGTTCATCAACCGTGGGGCGAGGCCGCCGCTGCACTAGAGTCGCGCGGCTTTCCTGTCTCGGAAACGCGGCCACACTGAAAGCGTCGCTACCACCGGATAAGGACCAGCCCCGCTTCGGCGGGGCTTTTCTTTTTGCCCGAGACAGGTTAGCATCGCCGCTGAAATTGCAAGGGGGCAGCCAAGGGGGCAGCTATGCGCGCACGAGCAGCGCTTTTCACTGTTCTATCGCTTTCGGCCGCTTTGTCGGATTCCAAAGCCGTTGCCGATGTCATGATCTCAAACAATGCAACGCAGAATATGGCCTGTTCGAGTGGAATTTGTGCGCCGACGGCGGCGAACGCGGTGCTGAATGTGACCGACCTGAAAATCCTGGTCGACTCTGGTGATGTGACCGTGACAACGACCGGGGCCGGCGTGCAGGCGAATGAGATCGTCATAGCGGCGCCACTCGGCTGGGCAAGCGCCGCTACCCTGTCGCTCGATGCCTTTACGTCGATCGCAATCGAAAAGCTGCTATACGCGAAAGGCCGGGGAGGGTTAACCCTTACCACCAATGATGGCGGAGCGGGCGGCGTGCTGTCGTTCGCGGGCAAAGGTCGCGCGCGCTTCGCCAAATTGTCGAGCCGAGTCGTGATAAACCACACGTTTTACAAGCTTGTGAACAACTTCCGATCGCTGATCAAAGCGGTCCGTGGGAATCCCGCCGGCTTCTACGGCCTGGCCGACACGATCGATGCCTCGGCAAAGCTTTACGGCGGAGCCCCGCCCATGAAGATGCTTGCGGGAACCGTTGAAGGCCTTGGGAATACGATTTCACGATTCACAATCCGTTGCGCTCACAGCAACTGTCATCCAGCTCTTTTTTATCAAGTGGCCGCCAGCGGCGCTGTGAGCAACCTTCGGCTCGCGGAGGAAAATGTGGTTGTTTCACATAATCGATCCGTTGCGGCTGGCCTTGCTTACACAAATTACGGCGTGCTGTCGGGAGACAGCATCGAGGGAACGTTCGATGCATCGCGTTGTGAAGTTGAGTGCGCGGCAAGCGGGATGGTTGTTAACAACGACGGATCGATCATCCATTCGTCAAGCGATGTAACGATTACGGCGGCTGAAGGCGCCGGATTGGTGTTCGAAAACAACAGTGCCGGGACGATCGAGATGTCGCACGCAAACGGTACCATCGCGGCATCGGGGGGGGCCGGGGGGCTGGTCTACTTGAATTACGGCAAAATTGATGAGAGTTATGCCGATACCGTGGTGGGCACAGGTAGCACGGGAACCAGCGGCGGGCTTGTGGGTAATGACGACGAAGGCTATGGAATTACCGATTCCTACGCCGTCGGTTCCGTGGCTGGCGGCGGCAACGAAGCGCGAATCGGAGGGCTCGTAGGCAGCGCCGGGCCGAATACGAAAACATCTTATTCCGCGAGTGCCGTCAGCGGCGGCGCGAATAGCTGGGTTGGCGGCTTCTTGGGTTTCGCACCATACAGCGATTCATTTTCCGATTGCTACTGGGACACGACCGCGAGCGGAACCGAACAGGGCGACGGAAATGGAGAAGTGTCCGGTCTGACCGGGCTCACAACACAACAGCTTACTGCCGCCCTGCCTGCGGGCTTCGATCCCGCCATCTGGACAGAAGCGTCGAACATCAACAACGGCTTACCATATCTGATCAACAATCCGCCTCCGAAATAGCTGCGTCAGCGCTCGGCTGCGATGGCCCGTGAAATCGGCAACAACAAACGCGGATCTCCGAATCTCAGCAATTATCCGATCATCAATCTTGCCGGCGTGTTCCGCCATGTCTACGCGAAGCGGACTGAAGCCAGAGTTAGAAATGGCAACCGCGAAGCCTTGCTCATACGCCGGACGGAGTTGTGGGTCGAACCACATGGCAACAAACCCCTGAGTGCCTCCGCGGAGGCGGCCCGTTATTTGCTCGTAAACGAGGTACCCCTTCGCCAAAAGTCGCCAGCGAGCAGGGCCCGTCAATTCGGGACGATGAATGGCGCCAAGCTCTGCAAGATATTCGGCCAATGCCAACGCATCTTCAGGCGTTTCTGACCAGCTTGCAACTCGCATCAAAATACTTGCGGGATCAAATGATCCGCTGAGCTTTCCGCCGATCTTTTCAATTGCTGCACCCAGGTACGCTTCTGCGCGAACCTGCACGCTTGGAAGTGGGTCGTTAGCGATTACCTCGATGCACTCGGGATTCACAAGCGCTTTGCCTTCTCGGCGTGATTCTCGATATACCCAACACGCTAGGGGAAACTTCCACTCTTGCTGCTCCTCGAGAATGGCGACAGATCTCACGTCAATCTCAAACTTACCGCAGACAGGGCAACTAAAGACGATCACGAACCCCGCATTTCGAACTTCCGCGGGCGATTTGCACAATCGGCACGATTCCAAATCCGCATTCCTTTCGCATTTCATCCAAGACACGTCATTTGAGCTACAACCTGGACGAACCTGCTCGCTCAAGGCGAAGATAATCAGTGAGCGCCGAGCTCCGCTTTGGGATACTGCAAGTGCGGCGACGAGAAAGCAAAGCCCGGCCTTCCGTTGCTCACCTTCCCCCGGTCCCCTTTATCAAGCTTGCGATCCGCTGCTTTGCCGAGTGCAGAGCGGCGGCCTTGGCGGGGCGTTTGTCATAGCTCTTGCCAGCCTTGGAGCGTTTCGGCTGCGCCGGCACGGCGGGGACTTGCGGCGAACTGCCGATTGCCGCCTGCAGCGATTCCAGATCACCGGCTTTGAGCTTCGATTTGTTGGCGATCTTCGAAATTCTCGACGTGGTGCTCATGCTGTCTTGCGCCTCCCGCGCTTGGTTTGAACTATGAAGCTCACTTCGCCTGCGCCATGGTCAGCGCAGGCCCGCTTGCGGTTGCCCCGGAAGATATGGCGGCGGCGGCGGTATCTCGACGTTGTGCGACTGGTTGCTCAGAGCGAGAAGCTGCGCCCATGTGTACTTGATCGGATGTTTGTTCGCATCGCGCGCCAGAATATATCCCGTGGACGGCCCCCATGTGAGCGCCAAGCCGCTGTCATCCGGCATGGTAATCCACGAGCCATTCGCGCGGAGCACGCCCGGGCTGAGCGATTTGTGAAACTCGATTGAAATGCCACGCGCCGCCTCCCCGTATGGTTCGATGTTTTCCGGCGTGATCTTATCCACGGCAACTCCGGTGCCCCGCCAGATGCTCCCGAGATCGATACCGGCCGGCACCCGGTAGCCATCATTGTACTGATAGCGGCAGTCGATGATGTCCTGCACCGCCTGCTTGCCGGCGTCCTCAGGCTTTGTTCCTTCCGCGACAAGCTGCCGGGCGTAAGTCTGCACGTACTGCATGATCGTTGCCGTTGCAGCAGAGCTTCCGAATCCCCGCACGGTCGAATTGAAATCGGCCATTTCGGTCGCCACCGTC
Organism: Rhizomicrobium sp.; assembly: GCA_036269235.1. GTDB lineage: Bacteria > Pseudomonadota > Alphaproteobacteria > Micropepsales > Micropepsaceae > Rhizomicrobium. The sequence goes on along the minus strand of DATASL010000006.1, from coordinate 26,426 downwards.
TGATCAATGGTCGCGCTGAGGCCGTTCGGGACCGCCTTATCGAGCGCCTGGCGGCCGGCATAAGCGGCGTTCGCCATGCGTTTGGCGGTAATAATATCGGTCCGCGCTGGCGAGTTTGACGGCAGAACGAGCTGCGCGAGGCCGGTCACTTCAGGCGGCAACCCCTTTGAAATCTGCGCCACCGCCCGTTGCGCATATGGCCCATAGACCTGCTGCATGGTGGCAATCGTTCGAATCATGTTGTCCGATGACTGCATGCCCGCCACAGGATGTTGAAACAGATCGGCCCAACGCTGCTGGTCGAGCTTGGTCAGGATCTGCGGATTCCCCACGCCCAAATCACGCTGCTGCGCGAGCGAATTGTCGATGCCCTTCTGCACGGTCACAGGATCGGTCGATGAAAGCGCGCTGTCGATATCTGGGCGCACTTGCCGGACATAGTTCACTGGATCATCTTTGAGCGCCGTTTGTTTCTTCACGTACGCCGACATGGCTGCAGTATAGGAGCGACTGGCGGCATGGTACCCACTGAACCCGCCGGCCGCTCCATCGCCCCCCTGCATTTCCGGCGAGAAAAGCGGAGCGTCTGAGCCAATTTGGCCAGAGTCCGCAAGCTTCATATTGGCTTGCGCGTATTGCTGCCGCACCGCGCGGCTCGCATTGCGGTCTGCCGGAACCTCGTAATGGTCAAGAATCAGGTTCGTCGCGCCCCCGAGATCATTGGTGCCCTTCAGCTGCGCTCCAACGTCTTTGTATTCGCCTTGCGTCAATTCGTAGTTCACGAATCTCAGCTGATCTTCGAATGTCGAGCCTTGCAGCGGCTTGCCGATCACCTTTTGAAACTGCTGCGCACGGTCGCCGTGCCACTGCCCGAGCCCCCATCCGTTCTCACCCGGCGTTTTCGTCGGCTGGTCGGGATTGAGGCCGCTTTCGTATGTCAGGTTTGCCGTGAGGGCCGAAGCCTGCGCGGGCGACCATCCCTGACTCTTGAAATATTGGAGCGCCGCCGACTTGCGCGAGGCCGTCAGTGAGGCATCGACAGGTCGAGGTGCAAAGCTGCTGCCCGGCGTGGAGGGATTGAGACGAGCGAGGATCGCGTGATCCTGCTGCAGCGATGTCAATTTCATCTGCTGCCCGACGCCCCATTGCGTCACGGCATCGTGCAAAGAGTTGATCATCTGGCCCGCGCGCGCCGGGTTGTTCTTGAAAGCCGTGTAGATTGCCGCATCGGGCAGGGAATATTTGCCGGTGTCGAGCGCCTCCGATTGCAAATCCTTCATTTGCGCTTCGACGGCCTGCTGCTGCTCCCACAGGTCGGCCTTCTGCATGCCATCCTGCATGCGGATATTTGCGACGCCTTCGGTCTGAATGCGCTGCCGCTCCTGATCGGAAAGGCGCAACGACGGATCGTTGATCTTGGCGATGAACCGCCGTTCCGCTTCAGCTTCGCCATACTGCGCGAGGTCGCCCTTCGAGTGATACATTGCCAGGTCGGCCATGAGCGACGAACCAAACGAATCGAACCGCTGCAATTCCTCTTCGGATGGCGCCAGCGCCGGGTTGCCCTTGGCGTGCTGTTCGATGCTCGCCATTTCCCCAAGCAACCGCGTTTGAACCGGCGTCGGGTTGGCCGGGTCGTATTGCCCGGAACGCGCATAACCGCTCAGCATGTCCGCATCACTCTGCCAAAGGGCAAGCTGCGAATTCTTTGCGTTCTCGGCCGTTGCTGTCAGCGTCTGGCGGTTCAACTGCCCCAAAGCTTCGCCGGATTCTTGATCGATCATGTTGCGCACGGCAGGCTGAAACTGCCCCGGCAACTGGTCGAGAATGCCCGCACTCATCTTGTCGATCCCGGCGCGGAAACCGTCCGGGTTGCCAATGTTCTGCTGCTGAATTGTCGCAATCGCCGAGCGCGCGGCGAGTTGCGCTTTCGCGAGCGTGCCACTGTCGACAGCGCTGTTATATGCCGCGTCAGCATCGGTCAGCGGAAAGCGCGGCGACGGCACATCGCTGAACTGGATGTTGCCGGTCGCGTCTTTCGTGACCTTTGCCTGCGCCGCATCCTGCGACCCTTTGATCGTCGCCTGCTGCTTGAGGTAATTATTTCCTATCGCCTCGGCCTGATCGCCGAGCTTATCCCACGCGGCAACCGTCGCATCCGCATTCGGAACGGGAGGCGGCTGCGCCGTGACCGGGCCATAAGAAAGGTCCGGTAGCCCGCCGAGCTTGGAACTGCCGTAGCCTGAACTACTCATCACATCCTCCGATCAAAAAATATTTCTCTCTCGCGCACGGCTTACCCTGGGCCAAGTTTCGCCCGCAATTTTGCCCCCCGGCTTCGCGCCTGACGGGATCGAATCCCCGGAGGATTCTCCTGCTGCGGCTGCGGCCGGTGCCATCGAGCGAAGCCGGTTTGTGGGAGCGATTGAGGGACTGGTTGCCGGCAGTCGCACAAACTCACAGAACGCAAGGGTTCTTGCGCCGCAATGGGCGGACGCATCCTCCGCCACACTAACGAATACTGGGCAAGTGAACATCCCACACCCGCAATCCCGCGCCCTCGGTGCGGTCTCAATTCTGGCGGCGGGCGGCGTAATCTGGCAAAAAAATCGTGCTCCAAATGTTAACCGTTCTTAGCTCGGTCCGAGGAAAGGCCGCCGCACGGGTGCCCCATTTTTTTGGAGCGGCGTCCTAACCAGTCCTAACCATTAGGGGCGACCTTTCGAAGCCGAGTTTCTCCAGAAAGCGCCAATTCGGTGGGAATTCCAAGCAGCGTCAGCGTCGGGGTGCCTTATAGGCACACCCTGACGTGACGTGACGTGCCCGTCGTGCGCGCCGTGTCAATATTGACGTGACCATGACGCATCAGTGACGCGGTTCGAGTAGCCAAAGACAACGGTCGGTCATCCCGATTTTTCCTTTGTCTTTCAGGGAATTCAGAGCAGCGCTCATTTTCTGCCGATCGCTTCCCGTCAACGTGCCGTCAAGCTTAAGTGTAAACTTTCCCTTCTTTTTGAGGCGGTCGCGGATGTAGTCGCGAGCGAGAGTGCTCACCGGCGCCATGCCTGACGCCGGAGAAAGAATCGCAAGCGGCGCGCCGGGCTCGGCAAACATGCCGGCGACATCCCGCAGCCAACCTAATTCGCCGGGCGTAAGCGGAGCGAGGCCCTACTGGTTCGAAGCTCCACACATCGTCCGTGAGCGCCACTGCAACCTCAGCAAAATTGTCACGATTATGAGGGGCTCGCTCGCGTGCTTTAAGGAATTTCAGTTTGAACGCTATCTCCGCTTCGGCCCCTTCAATCTTTTCGAGCAGCATCACAGTGTCGAGCTGCCACTCGCGCGTCGAGGTGCCATAAGAGCGCGATTTGTCGTGTCCGGTATGGTGAACCCAGATCTGCCCAATGTTCCTGGCTGTGAGAGCCCTAATCCAGGGAAGCGTCTGCTGCCAGGACTCTTCATCTTTCATGTCACCAACGAGAAGCGCTTGCACATTGTCAAATACGATGAGATCAACTCCGCCCAGCTTCTCGATATGCTGATCGATGAAGCGTTGACCCTGGACGGTATTAAGCGGTGGCATGTCGGGAAAGTCGTCGCGACACAGCACGAATAGGTTCTCTGGCATGCCGCCGTGCCGACGAGCAGCGTCATCGATCCGGCTTCGCATCAGCCGACGTGACATTTCCCCATCTATGAATAGCACTCTAGCTGGGCGACCCCGCGGCCAGTGCAGGAAGTCCGTTCCGTCGGCCGCCGCAAAAGCCAACGACAACGCAAGCATCGTTTTTCCAATTCCAGTAGGAGCCACAATCATCAAGCGAGAGGTCGTCGTGAGGAAGTCGCCCAGCATGCGCTCGGGCTCAGGCAGATCGCGCTCACACCACTCGCTAGCAGACAAAGCGCGTCCATCGTTGTCGAGATGGTCTGCCTCACTTATCCGCAAATCGTGAAGCGCCGCATCGGCAGCTTCCAACTGCGCATGGGGCTCCCACTCCGCAAGGCTTCCATGCGCACGATTTATGATGTCCTCACCGATCCCAATGAGTCTGCGACTCATCGCGAGGCTACGAATGATTCTCGCGTAATCGTTCACACGCGGGAAAGCTGGCGCCGCGGCCGCGAGATTAGCCAAATAATCGAGGCCGCCTGCCTCGATGAGTCTAGGATCAGCCTTCATTTTCGCGTGAAGTGTGAGTGGGGTAATCAAGGAGCTTTCGGATTGAATGCCTGTCACAATAACTTCGAAAATACGTTGATGTAGGGGTTCGTAAAAATGCTGCGGCTGCAGAATATCAGAAACGCGCCCGATATCCCGATTGTCCACGAAGAACGCGCCGAGCAAAGCCTGCTCGACATCGATGTCATAGGGAGCATCACGAAACTCTGCCCATTCCGGGTGCTGCGTTTCCGCGTTCATGCTGCCGCTCCGTCTCGGCCCGCATGAGTGGCGCGCTTTTTGATTTCCAGTCGGCGCCGCAACATTTCTTTCAGCGCTCGTCCACGACGTACAATGCTTAAATCATGGATGGTCGCAAATTTCTGCGATCGTTGCTCGGAGTGGAATTCGTCGCCGCTCATCGCGTGCTTTGGGCGAATTCAAGCGCTCTACCGATAGGGCCGGCGCCTCGTCCGTCCGAAAGCGTTAGGAGCGCGCGAGCGAGCGTCGCCGCTTTGCAGCCATGCTGAAGAGCGAGCGATGCAGCTACCGCGGCATCGTGAGCGGCGACACATGCGGCAGAGCCCGTTTTCGGTCCATCAAGGAAAATTTCGCCCAACGAACCGTTATCGAATCGCGAAAACTGCGCGCGGTAACGCACCGCGTCGACCTCGAATTCGACTGTTTCACTTCGCCGACGGTTCGGAAGTCGTCGTCGCGCGCTGCTCATCGTCGGGATGCCTTACCCATCGACGCGTCGGGCAGATCTTTGAGGTAGCGCTCAGCTTCCAAGCGTAGAATCACTGTGCGCCGGCCGTTCTTCTTCGCTTTCAGGCGGCCTGCTGCGATGTCCTCATAAATTTTGGACTTGCAGACCTTTGCAGTAACTACGAATTCAGGAATGGTGTATGCGAGGCATTCTTCCATAGCGCGTCACTCCGGTTCGTCCATGGACCAACCGTGACCGCAGAATTCCATCTGCAGCAACGCGCATCGGGGGCATGCCCTCGATGCCCTATTTGCGCCTTCTTGCTACTCGCTCAATCGTGTCTTCGGAAATCTCGGCGCGCACTCCATCTTTTTTCAGTTGCGCCGTCACGGCCCGGCAGAGCTCGACGTTGAGAACCATATCAGGCGAGGGCACGCCATTGGGGTAGAGCTTTTTGATAGCCTGCCGTACCGCTTCGCTCTTCGGCCCTCTGAAGCGATTTGGTTTATGCCCTTCTTTGGACGGAGACGTAGCCCACGCCTCGAAAAGCTGCGTGAGCACCTTCACGTTGCTCCACCAAGCCACTGCGTACTTCTGGTCGGCCCAAGTGATGCCGCCGGGATACTTCTCCCCCAAAGAGTTGGTCTGATCCTGGTACCGCTCGTGGTCGGGTCGGCCCAAACGGTCGTCTTTGAACTCAAAAACGTCGGCAAAGAGCTTGTCCGGGATATCCTCGAATTCGCCCAAGCCAAATTTTTGGCCGCATAGCTTGAATGCGCCGTCGCAGTGCGCGGTTGCTATCCGGTTCAGAGCCTGTTCCGGCTCCACTCCGAGCCGCTCAATTGCCGCTTTCAGCGGGGTGTATATCAAGGTCTCCTCCAATGGACGCCCCGCAAGGTTGGACGAGCGGAAGTCCGGGTGGAAATACTGCCCCGGAGATCAGCCTAGCCACGCTGGTCGCGAGTTTTGGCTGGGAACGCTAGTTGGAACTCAGCATTTTCGAGCCGTCCGCAGATTCACGCCGCGCGCCCGATAGGCCCGGCTTCGCCAGTCCCGACCAAGCCAGAACAGTATCGGTCCCATGCTTCCATCAATCGCCGCCGCTTCTCAAACAAATCGCCACGCCGATATGCGGCCTCTACCTTGTCCGCGATCGTGTGCGCGAGCGCGGCCTCGACGACTTCGTTCGGGAAGCTTGTTTGCTCAGCAGCCCAATCCCTGAATGTCGAGCGGAAGCCATGCGCAGTTAGGTCGCCGCGGTTCATCCGACGCAGCGTTGCAAGCAGGGCCATGTTGCTGAGCGGCCGGCCTCTCTTCGCGCCTTTGAAGGCGTAATCCATTGGATCGGACTCTTCGACGCGTAGCGCGAGCGCACTGGGGCCAAGAGGCACGCGATGTTCCCGGCCAGCCTTCATGCGATCGGCCGGGACCGTCCATACTCCGGCGCGAGTGTCGATTTCTGCGCCCCGCGCACCGATAACTTCGCCTGTTCGCGCGGCAGTCAATATCGCGAACAGCAAAGCGCGGGCGCCTTCCCCCGCCTGCTGCGCAAGCGAGGTCATGAATTCGGGAATTTCTGAATAGGGAAGGGCGGCATGATGTTCGACCTTGCGGATTTTGGACCGCTTTGGAAAAAGATTTTCGAGATGACCGCGCCAGCGCGCCGGGTTTTCGCCGATCCGATAACCACGCGTCGTTGCCCAATCGAGAATTGACTCGATCCGACCGCGCACCCTGCTCGCTGTCTCTGGCTTTGTTGTCCAGATCGGGGACAACACCTTGTGCACCAGAGCCACGTCGACCGCGGCCACAGGCAAACCTCCAATCGTTGGGTAAGCGTAGGTCGAAAGGGTAGCGGTCCACTGAGCGGCGTGCTTTGCATTTTTCCACCCCGCACGGTGCGCATCAATGTACGATTCCGCACTCTGCTTAAACGAAATCGCGCGCGCCGCCTCCGCGCGCCGCTCGGCTACGATGCGCTTGCGCTCCTCAAGAGGATCGCTCCCCATCGCTTTGACCTTGCGGGCTGCTGCCGCAGCGATACGGGCTTCCTGAAGCGAAATGTCGCGAGCAGATCCCAAGCCCATTTCGCGAGCTTTTCCCTGCAGTTGGTACCGGAAAATCCAGGAACCTGCGCTCGTCGATGACACGCACAACCAAAGGCCGCCGCCGTCGCAATACATTCCCGGCTTCTTCAGTGATCGCTCGACCGTCAGCGCCTTCAGGCGCTCGATGCTCCTGCCCATGGCAACCATCCCACAAATTTTCCCACAATTGTGGCGCGGATTGGGGCGAACGTCAATGGACTACTGTGGACAACAGATCGCAAAATATTGGCGTAAATGCTGTGTTTTCGTGGCTATTGGCGGACATTCCTGGACAGTGATGGACACTGTGCTGGCGGATGGGGTGGGATTCGAACCCACGAGACCCTTGCGGGCCTGCCGGTTTTCAAGACCGGTGCCTTCAACCGCTCGGCCACCCATCCAAGGCATTGAGACATAAGGCAAAATTTGCGCCATGTCTGCCGATGCGACGCCCGCTGCTACCGGATTTGCTACCGTCAGGCCCGCAGGTGATGTGATTAGCCATTTCCGAGCGCCGCATCAATCTTCTCGGCGGCCTCTTTCTGCATCGGTTCGGAGACGTGACTGTAGAGGTCGAGCGTCGTGACGATCGTGGAATGCCCAAGTCGCTCTTGCGCGATCTTGAGGTGCATGCCGGCCGCGAGCAGATGTGTCGCGTGGCTGTGGCGCAAGTCGTGGAAGCGGACACGCGGCAGATGCTTCATTCGGCCCATCATTCGGCTGAATTCATGAGTAAGGGATCGCGGCTGGTGCGGCTCGCCATCGGCGCGAGCGCAGATCAGCGTTTCGCCCGTTTGGCGAACGCCAAGCTTCAAAAGTTCTTCCGCTTGCTCTTTTTTGCGCACACGAAGCTCTGCGATCGCGAAGGCGGGCAGGGCGACAGATCGGCCCTTCTCAGTCTTGGTCGACTTAAAACGCAATCCCTTTTGGGTGAGCGGGTTTTCGGAACCAAGGACTGGCGTCGTCTGCCCGCGCACGACCATCATCACCATCCGCTCTCGACCGATCGGCGTCAGGCGGGCATTCTTGTGCACGTTCAGCCGGTCCGCTTCCTGCAGTGCTGCGGCTTTGACACCTTCAGCTTCTCCCGGATCGGACCGGATGGACAACCTAATAAAACTTCACACCTAGCCCGTCAGTCGGGAGCGCGCGCCGCGGCAGCTATGGCCAGCGGGGATCGGCGCCGCCTCGGTCGCTCGCGGGTGAAGGGAGATTTCCCATGCGACCGAGGCTGGTGAGCAGAATGAAGATTCACGAACAGTTGAACAAACCGATGCGGGGCGCAAGCAAGCGTCGCATGGCACATCAATAAGCCGACGAAGACGACTGCTTTGGCGTGCAGGATCGCCCCCTGCATTTGCCGGATCAGGATAGTACAATCTCGGTCTACATCTGCGTCCCGCGCAGAAACTGCCCGGTGGGATGAAAAAAATAAGCCTCGCCGACCGGGTTCCCCCGCCTCGGCGAGGCCTACCGGCTGTCATGGACTTTGGGGCCTCCCGTCGGCCGGTAATCGACGTTAGCAACAATCTGTGGTTTAGCCAGAACTTTGGACTTCTGCGGCCTCTGCAGAAAGACGTTTGGCGGACTACACAAAAGAAAAGCCGGGCCAAAGCGGGGCACTCCCTCACTCGCGACTGTATCGCTACTTAACGTTGATTCTATCACACTTGGTACTTTAGAATAAGCTCGCGGGCGGGCGCTACGCGCACCTCATTGAGGCTTCCGGCACTACTGGGTCGGTATATTCTACGCCTTGCTTTTGCCTGCGGCCGAGCAGGAGTCGAACACGGCATATTTCACGCCGCCCACGTGGCACGCTCAATCGCCGCTCTTGCATGGAAAGAACAACGCAATCGACCCCGCCGCTTGGGGGCGCTGCCTTCCTCTCCACCTTTGCGGCACGGATGGCGGAGGGCGGCTTGAGTTCACGGTCGATTGAGAACCGCTTTTGTGGCGCGGAATTGGGCTGCGGCTTCTACGTTCCGTCAGTACCGACGTCGGGTGCCTCCGGGACGCCACACAATGCCGACGGCTTTGTCCGACTTATAGTGGCTTTCGTCCTCGGGTTGGCAAACGATACCATTAACGACGTTGATTGCGGCTTGCTCTGGAATTCAGTTTCGGGTTACGTGGCTTTCATCGTCCGCCGGGGACATGGGGCGGATGATCGGCTGACGCCGGTTTAGCGCCGTGCCCATTAAAAACTAAAGGGAAGATCACGCAATGAACAATATCACCCAGACTCTGCTCGGTGGCGCGGCGCTCGCAGCGCTGGCAACCGCCTCCGCCATGGCGGCGGACGCTCCGGTTGTTGCGGCGCTGCATCCTGGCCACGCGACTGTTCTTAAGACCAGCATGCACAATGCCAAGGGCAATAAACTCACCACCACGATAGCCATCAACAGCACCAACACGGCGGGTCTCAAGAAGGTACAGAAACTGATCTACACGTACTACACGTATTACGACAGCGGCTCATTCTGCAACTCGTCGGAAAAGCAGAAGCAGACGCTTCAGTCGAAGAAGACCAAGTACGCGAAACTCGGCACTTCGACCGAGACCTATAGCGGGTACTGCAGCACAGCCCCGACGGTGTTCTATGGCGACACCTATAAACTCACGAAGTCGAGCGGCGAAGGCAAGGTCGACAACTTCGTTTCCGCCCTGGTCGGCAAGAAAATCCATTACAACGGAGAAGTCTATAACATCACCCAGAACGAAGACGTCAGCGTGAACATCGAATAGTAGTTCGTGGCTGATTTTTAGACTTGGTACGGTGCCGGCGGCCTCAGGTCGCCGGCATTTTTTTATCGTCTCGACATTTTTGGCGTGGCGATCGACGCCAAGAGACACAAAACAGGCAGAGGCACGCTGCGACTGTCTTGCCAAGCCCGACTATTCTCAGCAATACGATACGCGCGGGCGCGGAACTGACCGGCATGCGGCTCAGCGCGGCTGCAACTGAAAAACCGGCTCAGGTGTTCGCGGGCACGAACACCCCCTAGCCTCGTCGATGGAAGAAACAGAGACGTGACGAAACAGACGCCGGCGCAGGAGATGGCCAAACCATTCGCGGTGCTCCGGACGCCCGCCGGCGCGGGAGCGCAGCCCTTCGCAGAAGTTGATCTGCTCGATCCCTTTCGCCGCGCACGTGGTCTGCCATTGCGCCCTATAGCTTCAGAACCCCTGCGCCCCATTACTTCCAAACCCACCGCGCCAAAAACGCGGGAAGAAATTGCCCATCTGTATGAGGAGGGGCGTACCAGCGCCGCCATGAGCTTCCACGAACTGGCGCTGGCGACCATGGAGGAGGTAACGCAACTGGCGCCTGACCATGCGGCCGCCTGGCGCGATTACGCGGACTTGCTGCGGCTGGCGGGGAGGGACGCGGAGGCTGCCACGGCCGACGCGCGCGCCTTTGAGGCGCCGGCCGGCGCATGGCCGGTCGCGACTGGGGAGCAAGACCCCGGCAAGCTGGAGCGTCTTGCCCTGAAAATCCGCAAGCTGCTGGAAAAAACTCCCGACGAGCAGCGCGCGACCTGGCTGCGCGAGCACTTGTTCAGTCATCCGCTGGATGTTGCCGCGATGCGCTACCTGGCCAACGAGGAAGAGTTGGAGGAGGATCTGCACACCGCCGCGTCATTGATGGAGCGCGCGCTGGAGTTGTCCCCGGGCTACCTCGATGTGCGTAGCGACTATGCCCGGCATTTGATGAGCAAGCGCGACCATCTCGGCGCCTATCGCGAGACCGCGATCCTGCTGGCCGCGAAACCAGCCAGCTTTGAGTTCCGCATGATGCGCTCGGAAGCCGCGATCTTTCTGGAGCGGTTTGACGAAGCCGTTGCGCTGTACGAAGCGCTGCTTAAGGAAGAACCGCCGCAGCCAAGCGTTCTGAACGCCTATGGCGTACTGATGAAAAACCTGGGCCGCCGCGATGTGGCAGAGCGCAGCTTTCGCACGGTGCTGCGCGTGGATCCGACCAACGGCCGCGCCTATCTTGGTTTGTCGGATTTGCGGTCAAATCGTCTGAACGGAAGCGATGTCGCCGACATGGTGCGGCACCTGGCGGCCGGCATTCCCGAACTCGCGAGCCGAAAGTGCATGGCCTCTGCGCTGGGGCAGACGCTGGAGCGGATGAAGGAATACGAAGGCGCGTTCGAGGCTTACGCCTATTCCGCCAAGGTCTGCAAAGAGGAGGTGGAAAATACCATACACGCGCATGACCCCGGTAAGATCGAGGAACGCATGGTCCGCATGCGGAGCGTCTTCACCGCGGGATTGATGAGCACCCGCATGGAAGCGCGGCCGCCCAACCCCGCGACCACACCGATTTTCGTTCTGGGCATGCCCCGCGCCGGCTCCACGCTTGTCGAGCAGATTCTGGCCAGTCACCCTGAGGTTGAGGGCACGCGCGAGCTGCCTTCCGTGGAGTCGGTGACAAAGCGCATCGGCATGAGCCGCCTGCTTGTCGACCCCAGTGTGTATCCGGAGCGCGTGCCCGACTACAGCCGCGAAGAACTGCACGCGCTGGGAGAGGATGTTCTCCGCCATGTGGCACTGTTCCGCCACACCACGCTGCCATACGTGATCGACAAGCGGCCGTGGAACTGGATCGATATTCCGTTCCTGGCGCTTGCTCTACCGCAGTCCCGATTTATCGACATCCGGCGCGCGCCGATGGCTGCCGGTTTTGCCATGTTCAAGCAGATGCTGCCTGTCGATGCGTCCTTCAGCTATGATCTGGTGCACATCGGCCGCTATTACCGCACCTATGTGACGCAGATGGAGTATATCAAGACCATCATGCCGGGGCGCGTGCTGTACGTCCGCTATGAAGATCTGATCGACAATTCCGAGGCCGAAATCCGCCGCATGCTGGATTATTGCGGCCTGCCGTTCGACGAGCGCTGCCTCCGCTTCTGGGAAACCGGTCGCGCTGTGCTGACGCCTTCAGCGGAACAGGTCCGCAAGCCGATCTACCGCGGCGCCGTCGAACAGTGGAAGAACTTTGAACCCTGGCTTGGTCCGTTGAAGGAGGCGCTCGGTGATCTTGCCCACACGTGACTGCGTTTTTGCGCTCATGCTGATTGCCGCCGCGACGGCAATTTCATTGCAGGCGAATGCGACGCCCATCAAAGGCGCCGGTGTTGCCGCCGTTTCGGCGGCGCCTGCCAAACCCGCGTCGGTTGCTACTGCCCACACTTCTGCCGCGCCAGACGACGACGATGAGGACACCCCGCCCCTGAAGCCGGGGGAGTCGTATCGTCTGCTCGGTTTCCGGATCAGCGGATCGAAGCACATTGACGTCCATGCACTGGTCACGGCCTTGCCCCAGCACATCGGCGATCCGATCAGCGACGCACAAATCAAGGCCGACAGCGACACGATCAAAAAGGCGCTTACCGCGCTACATGTCCATTTCGCGGAGGTTACGACCTCCATTTTACAACGCGTAGGACCTGGCCACCTCACCTTGGTCGTCTGGGACATCCAGCACATCGATGCATTCAGCGGGCTTCCATATCAGGGCTTTTGGACCTTCGACGGCCAGACCTTCTCGGGCAACAAGGCGCTCACCAACCAACAATTGGAAAAGGCCATCGATCTTAAGCCGGGCGAGCGCGTCCGCGAGGGTGCGCTCAGCGATGCCATCACCGGCATGGAACAGGCATACGATAAAGTGTTTCCCGGCCAGAAGGTGAAAATCGGCGGCAAACTCAAGTTGAAAGCGAAACCCGTTCGCGTGGCCACCTTCGAGTGGCAGATTACCGAGCCTTCCACCAAGTAAGGCGTAACCGCGATGGGCACCGAGCAGGTGTTTTGAGTCGCCAGGATACAGGCGCAAAGTTTCCGCCTGCCGGAGGCAAACGTGCAACGGGCGAATAGCTTCAGAATCGGAGAACCGTGACCCAAGAGACGAATCCGGGAGTCGCGCCGGGGACGGCACCTTCCGCGCAGTCCGGCTCGTCGAACGCCAGAACGCCGGCCGAAATCGCGCTGATTTACGAGCGCGGGCGTACCAGTATGGCCATGGGCTATTACGAGCACGCACTGCGCATTATGCGGCAGGTTACGCGTCTCGCTCCCGATCACGCCGGAGGCTGGCGGAATTACGCGGCGCTGCTGCGCCACGCGGCGCGCGATGCGGAGGCCGTGGAGGCTGGCGCGCAAGCCATCCTCGCGCCCGCCGATGCGTGGCGATCTTTGCAAGGCCCGCAGGATGCCGCTGAATTGCGGCGCCTGGACGAGGAACTGCAAGACCAGCTCAGGGCACTTCCCGAAGACCAGCGTGCCGGCTGGTTGCGCGAGCGCCTGACGAAAAATCCACTGGATGTGGCGGCGCTTCGGTATCTGGCCGACGAAGAGAATAGCGCAGGCGACTCCAAGAGAGCCACCGACCTGCTTCTGCGCGCGGTGGAACTGTCACCTGCCTATCTCGGCGGCCGCGCCGCCTATGCCACTTTACTTGCGGAACGGCGCGACTACATGGCGGCCTATCATCAGTGCGCGTTTCTTCTGGCCGCCGCGCCGGACGAATTCGGATACAGACTGCTGCGGGCCGATTGCGCCATGAACATCGACCGCGTCGACGAAGCAAAACCGCTTTACGATCAGCTTTTGCGGGAAAAGCCCATGCATCCCGCACTGCTGCGATCATATGGGTTTCTAATGAACACCGTGGGCAACCGCGACGAGGCGGCGCGAACATACCGGAGCCTGCTCGCCCAATATCCCAACGCTGGCGCCGGCTATTATGGCCTGAACGAACTCAGGGCCAACTATCTGACCGGGGACGACGTCGCGCAGATGAGGCAGCGTTTGTCCGCCGGCGTTCCGAACAGGACCAGCCGCCGGTATATGGCCTACGCGCTGGCCCAGACGCTGGAAGGGATGGGCGAATATGAGGCGAGTTTCCGGGCCTATGAATTCGCTGCCGGCGTAAGCGCCGAAATCGCGCGCGAGTCGCATTGGGCCTATGATCCCGCTGAGTTTGCGCAGCGGCTGAATCGCATGCGGCGTTCTTTTACAGCCGGCGCGATTGCCACGCGCGCGGCTGCCGCGCCTCCCAATCCCGCCACCACACCCATCTTCGTCATGGGCATGCCGCGGGCCGGCTCGACCCTGGTCGAGCAGATTCTGGCCAGCCATGACCAGATCGAAGGGACGCGAGAACTTCCCGTGGTATCGGAGATCACCGGGCGAATCGCCATGAGCCGCCTGCTTGTCGCGCCGGATGTTTACCCGGACAGGGTACTCGAATACTCGCGCGCCGAGCTTGATCGATTCGGTGCGGATATACTGGGCGGCATGGCCGAATTCCGGCGCACCAAGTTGCCCTACGTGATCGACAAACGTCCGGGGAACTGGGTTGATGCGCCGTTTCTGCATCTTGTTCTGCCGCAGGCGAAATTCATCGAGGTCCGCCGTGCGCCGATGGCCGCGTGCTTTGCCATGTTCAAGCAGATGCTGCGCCGCGACGCCGCCTTCAGCTACAATCTCACGCATCTGGGCCGTTTTTATCGCGACTATGTGGACTACATGGATTACCTGGACAGCGTCATGCCCGGCGCGATCCTGCGGGTTTCCTACGAAAGCCTTGTCGACAACACCGAGGCGGAGATCCGCCGCATGCTGGACTATTGCGGTCTGCCCTTTGATGAGCGCTGCCTGCGCTTCTGGGAAACCGACCGCGCCGTGTTGACGCCTTCAGCGCAACAGGTGCGCAAGCCGATTTACCGGGGCGCGCTGGAACAGTGGAAGAATTTTGAGCCATGGCTCGGTGAGCTGAAGGCAGCGCTGGGGGACCTGGCGTAGAGGGACGCCAAACATGTGAGATCGGGTTTGGGATGATTGCCAAAGGCGAGCGGGCGCGTTTTTGGCAGCATCCGAGGAAGACGGTGTGACACGTTCGTTGTCCGGGACGGATTTGCAGGCAGAACAACTGAGCGGAGGGCCGAAGGCATGCCGACGAGATCGCCCGCCGGCGCGCGCCGGTTCGACGCTCGTCGAACAAATTCTCGCGAGTCACAGTCTTGTGGAAGGTACCATGGAATTGCCCGTGCTTACCAATATGGTGCGGGACTTATTGCGCAGGCGACTTATTTCGAAACCCGACGCCTATCCGGAATGTATAACGGAACTGAACGCTTTTGAACTGGCCGACTTGGGCACGCATTACCTTGAGGAGTGCAAAGCCTATCGCAGGACGAATCGTCCATGTTTTATCGACAAAAGCACCTCAAACTGGCTGGACGCCGGATTGGTCCGCCTGGTCCTGCCACACGCAAAAATCGTGGATGTTCGGCGTGAGCCGATGGCGGCGTGTTTTGCCATGTACAAACAGTCTTTCAAGACAGAGCGGTGGCGTTCTTGGTGGAAGCAACCCAATCAAATACTATGCGATCATCGTTCGCGATGATCGCAATTCAGAGCATCAATACAATGAAACTGCGCTCACGGAGCTGAGGCCAACTGGTATCTCTGAAGACCGATGGGCCTATTCGGACAACGGATTGTCATTCCTGGCTCAGGAGCCATCACAGAATACTTTGAACGAGGTCGCCAGCCATACATGCGTTGAATCCGAGAACTAGCGCGGGAGGTTTTGCAAACGGAGCACTCACAGCAACGTTTGCTTACGCAGCTTCGAGCGTTGCCGGGGACGGCGGTCATGCGGCGACACAGAACTCCGGGTTCTGGGGGAGCATCGCGGCCGCTAACACCTGAGGAAATCACCTTGGCTCAAGGCAATGAGCCTGACACCGGAGATCAAGTAGACTGGTCTCAGATCACTTTGTCGCCATGCCATAATGGTCGCCAAACATGGTTGTCGAGAAAAATTTTGGGGCGGCGTAAGCAATGCTTGCCCGAAAAACCATTGAGCACGTCCGGACTACGTCGATGCCATCCAAAATGCTATCGAACTAAATGGGATGGGCAGGTACGCGAGTGCGCCGCCCCGTTCAAGTAACAGACGAGGCGGAGCGAACTGCTCGAGACGCCGCATGGAAGCGGCGATGGAATCATGAATCCGCCGGATGGCCTTCGCCGGGCAGGCAGTCCTCGCCATACCTTCGCCGGTAATCCGTCGAATGGACCAGCCGCTCGGCATAGGGCACGAATTCCATAAGCGTGAAATCGACGGTCTGGCGTGCCAGCCGGTAGGGATCGGTAACCTTCTGGTCGAGCAGGACCACGTTAAGGTGCTGGACGATCATTTCCCGCGACCGGTTACGCACGAATTTTGTCTGGAACTCCTCGGATCCGACGATTTCGAGGACATGCTGGCGTACCGATTTCCTGCCCTCGCGCAGGCTCTGCTCGACGTATCGGTAACCATCCGGATCGGGGCGCCGATTGAGAAACCGGCAATAAAGGTCGTTAGCGAGGCGATCGGCCCGATCGCCCGGGTGTTGTTTTGCCATTTTTTTTGCCCTCCCGACGGTGGACCCGCATCCACCGGGATAGAACCAAACCTTATTAGCGGTTTGTGTCAGAGATTTGTCAAAAGCCTAATGTTAACCAATCCTTAGCAAATTCCCGGCTCACTCGCAATCCATGCGGGGAACGGTTTACAAACTGGCGGTGGTGTGCGCGTGCGCTGGAATGGCGGCTGCCTGTTCGACAGCGCCGGACATCTCCTCATCGGGAACTGGCAGCTACAAAATCGGGCAACCCTACGAGGAAGCCGGCACCTGGTACTATCCACGCGTGCAGACCGATTACGACGAGACCGGAATCGCGTCCTGGTACGGCCCGAACTTCCACGGCAAGCTGACGGCCAATGGCGAAACCTTCGATTCCGGCGGGCTGACGGCCGCGCACCCCACGCTCCCCCTGCCGGTCAATGTGCGCGTGACCAATCTCGACAATGGGCGGTCGCTCGTCCTGCGGGTGAACGACCGCGGACCTTTCGCGCGGGGCCGCATCATCGATGTCTCGGCGCATGCCGCCGAGTTGCTCGGCTTCTACGAGAAGGGCACCGCGCATGTGCGCGTGACCTATCTCTCACGCGCCGATCTTCCGGCAGGACGAGGGGACACTGCGACGGTGATGGCCGCTGTGGCTCCGGCACCGGAGCGCACTCGCAGCGCGGCGCCGACAGGGCGGGTGCAGGTCGCCTCGCTCGAGCCGGTATCGATTCCGCGGCAGGAACAGGAGATGCGCGGACCGCAGCCGGATGACTCGGCGGCACCTGCCCAGGACCTCGCGCCGGCCATGCGGCCATCCGAATCGTCAGAAAACATTGCATCGCGCGACGAAGATTCGGCCGCGACGCATTACTACGTGCAGGCAGGAACATTTGCGAAAATCGAAAATGCCGAGGGCCTGAAAGATCGCCTTTCTGACGCAGGCGAAACGGCGATTTCTTCAATCGACAGAGACGGCACGCCGCTTTATAGGGTTCGTATCGGCCCGTTCGATTCTGTCGGCGCCGCCGACGCGGCGCTCGCCCGTATTGCGGGGCTTGGCGGCAGCGGCGCGAAGATCGTCGTCGATCAATAGTTCGCTAGCCACGGATGGAGGTTTCGCAGATGCGCTCTTTGCGCTGTCTTGCGCTTTTGCTTGTAACGATTGGCATGACGGCATTGGGCGTGCAGAGCGCTTCCGCCGCCATGGAAACCGCAGCCGAACACGCCGTGCTGATGGACGGCGAGACCGGCCAGGTGCTCTGGGCGAAAGACGCCACGACGCCGTCGCCGCCGGCTTCGATGAGCAAGCTGATGACGCTCGAGCTGCTGTTCCAGCGGCTGAAAGACGGGCGCGTGAAGCTGACGGATACTTTTCCGGTCTCGCAGCGCGCCTGGTCGACACAGGGTTCGAAGGGCTTTGTGAGCGTCAATTCCCGCATCCCGGTGGAAACACTGATCCGCGGCATCATCATCGCTTCGGCCAACGACATGTGCGTGGTGGTGGCGGAATCGCTTGGCGGGTCGGTCGAATCCTTTGCCGACATGATGAATGCGCGGGCAAAGCAGATCGGGCTCAGGCAGTCGCATTTCGTCAATCCCGACGGCTTGCCGGATCCGCCGGGGCAGTCGATGTCGGTGATGGATCTCGCAACGCTCGCGCGTCATCTGATCTACGACTATCCGCAATATTATCATTACTTCGCCGAGCGCAGCTTCACGCAGGATGTCGGCAACGGTCATTCCATCACGCAGCAGAACCGCGACTCGGTTCTGGACAAATTTCCCGGAACGGACGGTCTGAAAACCGGCCACACCGATGCGGCGGGCTACGGCATCACGGTGTCTGCCGTGCAGAACGGCCACCGCCTCATCCTGGTGCTCAACGGCTTGCGTTATCCGCAGCTCGACAAGATGTCGCCGGCCGCCCAGGACTGGCACGGCGTGCAGCTGCGTGGCGACGAGGCGGCGCGCCTCATGGGAATCGCGTTCCGCGAATTCCGCCAGTACACGCTGTTCAAGCCGGGCGATGCGATCGGCCAGGCGGTCGTCTGGCAGGGCGAGAGCAACAGTGTGCCGCTCACGGTGAACAAACCGCTCAACGTGACCATGCAGGTGGATTCGCGCGCCGGCATGAAAGTCTCTCTGGTCTATGACGGCCCGGTAAAGGCGCCAGTGACCAAAGGCGAACAGATCGGCGTGCTGAAGATCACCGCTCCCGATTATCCCACGACACAGCTGCCGGTTTATGCGGCAGCCGATGTACCGCGCGTGGGCATCTTCGGGCGGATGTTCCTCGGGCTCCGCACGCTGATTCTCGGTCCACCGGCCTGATGTCGCATCCTCCGCGCTTCATCACGTTCGAAGGCGGGGAGGGCGCCGGAAAGTCCACCCAGGCGAAACGGCTGGCTGCCGCGCTGGAAGCATGCGGCATTTCCGTTTGCGCGACGCGCGAACCGGGTGGCTCACCGGGCGCGGAGCAGATCCGCGCCCTGCTCGTAGAGGGCGAACCCGGACGCTGGGATGTACTTACCGAGACGCTGCTGATGTTTGCCGCGCGCGTGGATCATCTGGCGGAAACGATCCGTCCGGCGCTGGCCGCGGGGCGCTGGGTGATCTGCGACCGGTTTACCGATTCCACCTATGCCTATCAGGGCGCCGGCCGCGGTCTCGATGTGCAGGCGATTGCCGCGATCGAAGCAGCGGCCGTCCGATCGTTCAGGCCGGAGCTCACTTTCATTCTGGACGTACCGGTGGAAACCGGGCTCGCCCGTGCGGGCGCCCGTAGCGGGAGCCACGAAACACGCTTCGAACATTTCGACACGGCATTTCATGCGCGGCTGCGCGATTTCTTTCATGCGTTGGCGGAACGCGAACCGGAACGCTGCGTGCTGATCGATTCCACCGCACCACCCGACGACGTCGCCGCACGGATCTGGCAAACCGTGTCGACACGTTTCGGAATTTGACCGACTGAAAGAGTAACAACATGCCCCGCCGCGCGCGCGAGGAAGAAACATTCGAGAGCGACCGCGCCGCCGGCCAGCCGCATCCGCGCGAAACGCTCGCGCTGACCGGGCAGGACGAGGCGCTGGGCCGTGCTGCACGCGCGATCCGCAGCGGCCGGCCGCCACAGGGCTTACTGCTCGCGGGTCCGCCCGGCATCGGCAAAGCGACGCTGGCCTATCGCATTGCGCGCTATCTGCTGAGCTTCGGCGCCAACGAGCGCGGGCCTGCGGATCTGGGTGTCGCAGCGAACGACCCCGCCGCAACGCTCGTGAAGGCCGGCGCGCATCCCGGCCTGCTGGCGCTCAAACGCGGACCGCATCCCGACACCGGCAAGCCGATGACAATTCTCGGCGTCGATGAAATCCGCAAGCTCGCCGGTTTCTTTGGAATGACTTCCGGTGCCGGCGGCTGGCGCGTGGCGATCATCGATACCGCCGACGAAATGAACGATGCCGCCGCCAATGCGCTGCTGAAGATGCTCGAGGAACCGCCGTCGCGGGCGATGCTGATACTCGTTGCGCATGCGCCGTCGAAACTGATGCCGACCATCCGCTCGCGCTGCCAGTTGCTGCGGCTCCGGCCGCTCGGCGATGAAACGCTCGGAGCCGAACTGACCGGACGACTGCCGGATATCACAAGCGAAGACCGTGCGCGGCTCGTCGCTTTGTCCGGTGGTTCGCTCGGCGCGGCCCTGTGGCTTGCGGGCGATGACGGCCTCAAGCTTGCCGCCGATGCGGAGCGGCTCATCGATCGCGCCGGCGCGCCCGATTTCGCCGCGACGCTTTCCCTTGCCGAACGCATTGCGCGGCTCGATCGCGGCATGGAAACATTCGGCGGGTACCTGACACAGATACTTGCGGCGCGCATTCTGCGCCGCGCGCGCGGGAACGAGCCCGGCCTCGAACGCTGGGTGGAATTGCGCAATCGTGTCGGCGCGAGTTTCAATCGTGCTGTTGCCTTGCATCTGGAACCCCGGCAGACGATCCTCTCCACCGCCCGCGCCATGGAACTCGCCACGCGCCGCGGCGCTTTGTGAAAGTCACACACCAGACATCCCATGCTTGTCGACAGTCATTGCCATCTCGATTTTCCCGATTTCGCGGCCGAATTGCCCGGCGTCGTGGCGCGCGCCAAATCCGCGGGCGTCGGCGTCTGCGTTTCCATCGGCACCAAACTTTCGCAATTCGCCGCAGTCGCCGCCGCCGCCGCGCCGTTTGCCGATGTGTACTGCACGGTGGGCAGCCATCCGCATGAAGCCGCGAATGAGCCGCTCGCGGATGCTGCACCTCTGCTCGAACTGGCGCGCCAGCCGAAAGTGGTGGGCATCGGCGAGACCGGGCTCGACTATTACTACGAGCACAGCCCGCGCGCACAGCAGCAGGCGAATTTCCGCGCCCACATCGCCGCCGCCCGCGAACTGGAATTGCCCCTTGTGGTGCATACGCGCGACGCCGAAGACGACACCATCGAAATCCTGCGCGAAGAGATGGGGCAGGGCACTTTCACCGGCCTCATCCATTGTTTCACCGGCACGCAGCGCCTGGCCGATGCGGCGCTCGAACTCGGCTTCTGCATTTCCGCCTCCGGCATCATGACCTTCAAGAAATCGGAAGCGCTGCGCGATGTGCTGAAAAGCGTGCCGCTCGATCGCCTGCTGGTGGAGACCGACGCGCCCTATCTCGCGCCCGTTCCCCATCGCGGCAAGCGCAACGAACCGGCCTTCGTGGTTCACACCGCAAGCCAGCTCGCCGAACTGAAAGGCGTTTCGCCGGAAGAACTGGCGCAGGCGACAACAGACAATTTCTTCCGCCTCTTCACCCGCGCGAAAAGACCTGAAAATGCAGTCTAGCGGACCTACTTTTCACCTCCTCCTTGCGGGGAGGTCGAAATTTGTAAGCACTTCGCGAGCAAATTTCGGGTGGGGGGCGAAGCGGCGACGGAACACCCCCACCCGAAAAACGCTTCTCTCTTTAACTCTGTCGATACAGCGCACGCGAACGCGTTTTTCGACCTCCCCGCGAGGGGGAGGTGAACCAACCTCACAGCGCATGGTTCACACCGCATGAGCGACCGTCTCGTTGTAACGATCCTCGGTTGCGGTTCGTCCGGGGGCGTGCCGCGGATCGGCGGGCCGGACGGAAAGGGCGACTGGGGCGCCTGCGATCCGGCCAATCCGCGCAACAGGCGCTGGCGCTGCTCGGCGCTCGTGCAGCGGCAATCCGACAGCGGCATCACCTCCGTGCTCGTCGACACCTCGCCCGACATGCGCGAGCAACTGCTTTCCGTGGGCACTGCAAGGCTCGACGGTGTTATAATTACCCACGATCACGCCGACCAGCTTCACGGCATCGACGATCTCAGGGCCGTCTATCACGAACTGCGCCACGAAGTAGATGTCTATGCCGACTGGAAGACGCTCGATGCGGTGAAACAGCGTTTCCGCTACTGTTTCGACACGGCGGTCGGCAGCCTCTATCCGCCGATCCTTGCGGGCAAGGTGATCGCCGAGCCGTTCCGCGAATTCGCCATCGATGGCCCCGGGGGGCCGGTTCCCGTGCTTGCGTTTCCGCAGACGCATGGCCCGATCCGTTCGCTCGGCCTGCGCTTCGGGCCCATCGCGTATTCGAGCGATGTCAGCGGGCTGTCCGGCGAAGCGTTCGATGCGCTCGACGGCGTGAAAGGCTGGATTGTCGATGCGCTGCGTTACACGCCGCACCCGACACACGCCAATGTCGCCACTGCGCTCGAATGGATCGCACGCGTAAAGCCGAAACACGCGGTCCTCACCAATCTCCATCAGGATCTCGACTATAAGAAACTGAAGCGCGAGCTGCCCGAAGGCGTGGAGCCTGCCTATGACGGACTTGTGATCGCGTCAGGCATCTGAGCTGTCTGCGCATACGACAGCCTCCGGCTTGACTGTAGCCAGCCCGGTACTACAATTCGCGGTCATCGGATTTTCGATCTGCCACTGGGGGATGATCAGCGATGAACAAATTACTCATGATGAGTGCGGCAGCCATTTTGGGCGCAACGAGTTCCGCATGGGCACAAGAGCCGTCCAAAGTTTCCATGATCCAGTTCATGAACAGCGGCGGCGGCTCCTATTGCGATGGCATGTCATTTTACAAGAGCCCATATCACGGCATCAAAATCGAACTCGGCCAACATCTGCTGACCGGATGCAGCGAGGCGAACACCGAGGTTGCCGGCAACGCGGGCAACGGCAGCGTCAATATGGTAGAGAATTGGCAGGGTACGCCATCGGTCATTTACAGCATCTCGAAGCCGGTCAAGACCGGCGGCACATATACCATTACCGACTGTAATTCCTCTGGGAGTTGCTACCTCGTCAACGCCGGGACCTACAAATTGGGCTATAGTGGCAAAGCGCATGGCGGCCCATCCGCAGTGGCGAATGCCATGCAGAAAATCGCAGCAAAGAAAGCTGCCGCACGGCAATAAGACACAGGTTTAGATAATCAGGCATCGACTGGGCCGCGATAGGTCCGCCGTCGCGGCGTAGTTGTTTCCGGTCAGCGGACGGGCCCAACTTGCGCCGGCGGCTATGGCGGTCGTGCCGTGTCCGCTACTCGGCTTCTTCCCAGTTTTGAGGCCAGGTGAACCAGATATAGCCCGCCACGAACGGAGCGATCACCAGCCAGCGCCTCCATTCCCCATCATGGGGCGCCAAAATGACGGCCAGACTTGGCGTCACCAGGAAAGCGAGCAAGGCCGGCCAGCCGGTGAAAAGGGTACGCAGGGCTTTCATTCCGATCGGGAGCGCCTCCCTGGCCGCCCGGATAATTCGGCACCTGTCATATCTCCGTCATGCCTTCTACTTTGCTAACGGAAACTGGTCTATTCTGTGCCCCGCCAAACGGTCCGGAGAAACCCATGTTTCAAGACCCCGATACGGTGCGAAAACTGAATGAACTGTCCGGTACCATTTCCGCGCTCGTCGCATTGATGGTGCAGCTGCCTCAGCTGAATGCCGATATTCTCGACAATGCCCGCGAACTGATTGCCACGCTTACGCCGCCACCGCTTCCCAATTCGCCGGGCGGTTCTGCACCGATCCACTTCGCAACCCACACGCTGGATCGTATTGCGACGGCTCATCAGCAATTGAGATCGGTCACGGACGCGCGGCACATGTGAGGCGTCTGTTCTCAAAATCGAACTGATAGCACGGCGCAGATCCCGGTTGCCTGTCACCTTTGCAAAACAATCTCCTGCACCTGTCCGTTCTCCGTGCCGGCCCAGATGTTGCCCGCATCATCGAAAGTGAAAGATGCGTCCCATTCGTAATTATCATCGGGAGGCAGGTATTTCCTGAATTTGTGCGTGGTGAGATCGAAGCGGACGAACGCGGCGCCGACGGCGAAGCTGTTGACGACATTCTGGCCCGTGATCCAGATCGCGTTGTCGGAACCTGCCAGCGCATTGTTGTAGCCGCCGACGATGGCGAAACCGAAATTTTTCGGCCAGCGAACGCGCACGGGTTTCTCACCGCGGGCGAAGCCGTCCATGTAACCCTGCGCATACAGCATATCGCCGCAAACCGACCAGACACGTCCGTCGGGCGCAGCGACGGCAGGATAGACATAGCCGCCGCAATCGTCCTTGTAATATCGCCTGATCTTCCCCGTCTGCGGATTCATCGCGCCGAGATAGCTTTTGAAGCTCGACGTCGATGCGTCGAACCAGACATCGCCGCTTGTCTGCTGGGTGGTCGAAGTGCCGCCACCAAGACTTTCGCCCTGGGCGAGTGGATATTCGCGAATGCTTCCGTCAGCACTGATGCGCCCGATCTCGGAGGTTTCGGGAATCCAGATGCTCCCCTCGTTACCGGCAGTGATGGCGCCATTGGCGTCCTGTCCCAGTGTGAATCTCGAAGTCGTTCCATCCGGCGCGAAGCGCACGATCGTCGGATAGTAGCCCGTCGTGGCGTAGATATTGCCGGACGGATCGATGGCCAGACGCTCGAAAGAATATCCGCCGGTCGGCACCGTGGTGAACGTGCCGTCCTCTGAAAATACGACGAAAGACGCTCCCGTCTGGTCTGCGAACCAGATCCGGCCGTCAAGCCCGAGCACCGCGCCGCTGAATTCGTCGAACTGGCTGAGCGGCGTCCACATATGCCATTCGGCCGCTTTGGGAGCATTATCTGCTTCTGCCCCAGCTACCGACGAAACGCCGCCAATCAAGATTGCGAGGAGACAAGAAATATGGCGAGTGATTTGCATCGCTATGCCCCCCTTTATCAGAACGGCCGGAACAGAATATCGCATGAATCCGCCGCTGGTTAAAGACCGGCTTGTTGCTTGCTATCGGGCAGGCCAAGTTCGCCCGCCGCGTGAGGAATTATGACTGGTAATCATTTCGATCCCATTCGGCTTGGCGCCCGTATCCAGTCCTATCTGCGCGCGCATGCGCTTCAGCGTGCGGATTACGAACGCGCCGGTCCGTTTATCGCGGGCTTTTCCCTGCAGGATGCCAATCCCTATCTAAACTATGCCGTGCCGGAGGATTTCGCCCATCCGAGCCCCGCGGATATCGACCGGCTCATCGCGGCTTTCAGGCGCCGGAAGCGCAAGCCCCGGCTGGAATATATCGCCCAGGCCGCGCCGGAAGTTGAACCGGCTCTGCTGGCTGCAGGCTTTGAGACCGAGAACCGCTTCCCGCTGCTCGCCTGCTCTCCCGCGCTGGTCGCTGCGATCACATCGCGCGATGTAACGATCGAGACTGCCGCGACCGAAACCGATATTCGCGACGCCGTCGATATCGGTGCCGAAGCCTATGGCGCGCCGCATTCGCCGGAGCCGCTGCGACGTCTGATCGGGCAGGGCGGCGTGCTGATGCTGGCGCGCACCGG
The DNA here is from genome assembly GCA_036269235.1 of Rhizomicrobium sp. Lineage (GTDB taxonomy): Bacteria > Pseudomonadota > Alphaproteobacteria > Micropepsales > Micropepsaceae > Rhizomicrobium. The sequence goes on along the minus strand of DATASL010000006.1, from coordinate 1,171 downwards.
CAACACAGCCGTCGCCGCCGGCATGGCCACGCCGGCTCATGGCGGCGTCACCGAAGTGGCCGGTATCGGCGTCCGTCCTGCCTGGCAACGGCGCGGCATCGCAGCCGCGCTGACCTCGGCAATCACGCGCGAGGCCTTCGCCCGCGGCGCCGAACTTGCCTGGCTCACCCCCGGCCACGAAGCTGCCGAAATCGCTTATCGGCGTGCGGGCTTTGTGCGCGCGACGGAGCAACTGCATATTTCGCGGCCGGGATAGATCTGCCGGTACCTGCACCAACGGCCTTACAAGCGTCGCATCGCGGCAAAATAATCCGATTCACACATGCATTATTGGCGATTATACCTTTGAGTTAGCGGCCCGCTAGGGCTAGAATCGGCTGGACAGGCTGACGCTCCTCAACTGAGGCACCCCCTCGGAAGTATCAATCGCCAATTATGAACAGAGGGGGGGTGCCGAATTGAGGCAGCGCCATGGGCGCGGATACGCGGCCAGAAGCCGAAGAAATGGAAATCACGCCAGAAATGGTCCGTGCTGGCCATAGCGCCGCTTTTGAGATCGGCTCTTGGTGGGACGGACCGACTGATGAGGAAATGGACGCGCTTTTAAGGCGCGTCTATACCGCGATGCGCCGCGCCGCTAATTCCGGCTCGCGATAACCTCTTTGACGGTCTGGCGCAGTTTGAGCGCGCTATCCCTCAATGTCTGGATTGCAACAATGAGGTCGGTAAGTTCGCGTTCACTGACAGGCGTCAGACCGAATGTCGCTTTTTTCTTTGGCATTGATCGGTGTTGCTTAGGTTCGTGTGTTTTTACGTTCCAGAACCAAGGATCGTGAACAACGCGATTGCGCTTGTCCTGCGGGACAAATGCCGAGTCGCTTACGGATTTCCAATATTCTTTAATGACATCAAAAAAGCCGTGTTTTAGGGCCAAAGTTTCGATTGTTGTTATTCTGTTTCCTGCCCCCATCATCTGCGCCGTGATACACGCCCCCGTCGGACCGTCTAAGCCGGCAAGTTCCCATATGATTAGGCTGTGTTGACAAAGGGATTCTCAGACGGATTGTGATGTGATTCAAGACTGCCTCTTGGAGGGAGGCGGTTTTGATTCGCGGACAGATGAGCGATGGAGAATGGGCGTTTTTCGAGCCGTTTGTGACGGCGAGGACTG
>DATASL010000005.1:0-1650 GCA_036269235.1 Rhizomicrobium sp. | reverse complement strand
GCAACTGGTCATCCACGCCCCGTTCGGCGCGCGCATCAACAAGGCCTGGGGACTCGCCTTGCGCAAGCGCTTCTGCCGTAGCTTCAATTTCGAATTACAGGCGGCCGCGACTGACAACGGCCTGAACATTGCTCTCGCCGAACAGCACAGTTTCCCCCTCGCCGATGTCTTTCATTTCCTGAACGCAGAAACAGTACAGCCGGTGCTCGAGCAAGCGGCGCTGGCCGCTCCTGTTTTTGGCACCCGTTGGCGCTGGGACGCCAATCGCTCGCTGGCCCTGTTGCGCTTTCAGGGCGGAAAGAAAGTTCCGCCGCAGATTCAACGTATCCGCTCAGACGACTTACTGGCTTCAGTGTTTCCTGATGTTGCCGCCTGCCAGGAGAACATTGAAGGCGACATCCAGATTCCTAATCATCCCTTGGTCAACGAGGTCATGAAAGATGTCCTCACCGAAGCCATGGATATTGACGGGGTCAAGGACCTTTTGCGCGGGATTGAGAGTGGGCGCATTCGCTGCATCGCGGTGGACACGCCGGTGCCATCGCAATTTTCGCACGAGATCCTCAATGCGAATCCGTACGCGTATCTCGACGATGCTCCGCTTGAAGAACGCCGTGCCCGCGCCGTAGAGATGCGGAGGATTTTGCCGGAGTCGGTCCTTGAAGAAGTGGGGAGGCTCGACCCCGCGGCCATCGAACAGGTGCGGCAAGAAGCTTGGCCGGACGTTCGCGACGCCGATGAACTGCACGATGTGCTGCACACGCTGGTAGCATTTCCGGGCGAAGTCACATCGAACCATGTGGAGACGGGCGCCCTCGCCCGTCTGGTCGAGCGGAGCTCGACAGCCTGGCAGCCCTTATTCCAGCACCTCGAATCACAGAACCGCGCACTCAGAGCCCGCTCGTACGAACGCCATTATTGGGTTGCCGCTGAACGCGTTAAAGCCCTCTCCTCGCTTTTACCTGACGCAACGTTTGACACTACTCCGCATGAGCTCGGTCAGGCTTCTCCGACGACTGACGACACACTGCTCGCGACAGTCACCGGCTGGATGAGCCATATCGGTCCGACCACCGCAAGCGAACTGGGAAATCTACTCGGTATCCCGGCATCCGAAATTGAGAAGGCTTTGCTGCGTATGGAAGCCAGCGGTGCAATTCTGCGCGGCAAGTTTACCTACTCCACGCAGGATAGTAAGACCATCGAGCTTCGCTCGACCGGACAGCCGGCGGCGGCTGTCCCCACAAATTCATATTCCGAGACCGAATGGTGCGACCGTCGCCTGCTGGCGCGAATTCATCGTCTAACCGTCGCCACATTGCGCAAGCAGATCGAGCCGGTCACCCCGGCGGTCTTTATGCGCTGGCTGCTGCGGTGGCAACACATTGCGCCAGGATCACAGTTGCAAGGTGAACGTGCCGTTCTTGAGACTCTGCGGCAACTGCAGGGATTCGAAATTCCGGCCAATGCCTGGGAACGGCAAGTGCTGGCGCACCGCATCGCGGACTATGATCCGGCGTGGCTCGATCAGCTTTGTCTTACCGGTGCAGTTGGCTGGGGGCGCTTGTCGCCACATCCAGCCACACTCGAAGCATCTGACGGCAATGGCCGCCGACGCGTAATCCCCACGAGCGTCGCGCCGATCACGTT
>DATASL010000004.1:0-41461 GCA_036269235.1 Rhizomicrobium sp. | reverse complement strand
TCCTCGCCGTCACAAACGGCTCGAAAAACGCCCATTCTCCATCGCTCATCTGTCCGCGAATCAAAACCGCCTCCCTCCAAGAGGCAGTCTTGAATCACATCACAATCCGTCTGAGAATCCCTTTGTCAACACAGCCTAGTATAGATCCGTATTCGCTAAACAAAATTGAGTAAATTGTTTAGCGTCGTCTCAATAGTAGTCCACTGGGTTACGCAGCCGAATGGGCTCGCCTTGCATTCCTCTTAAAGCTTCGCTTGTGCGTCTCAAATCGCCGCAAACCGCACGATCACCATCGTCCAGGCTTCGATCGGCTTGCCGTTGATTGTCGCGGGAATATAGCGCCAGGAACCCTTGACCGTTTCGATTGCGATCCGGTCGATGTCCGGCTCACCGGTGGAGCGGGCGACCTGGGCATCTCCCACCGAGCCGTCCGGCAGAACCAGAATGCGCAGCTCCAGCGACAGCGCACCGACCATCCCGAGCGTATGCGGCAACTCCGGCTTTTCATTGATATGCGTGGGATCAAGACGCGGCGGGAGCTTCTGCCTCATGATCGTCACATGGACAGCGTTAGGATCCTGCAGCTCGGGAACAATGTTGATCTCCGGCTCCGGCACAACGACGTCTTCGGGCGCCAGGAAGTCCCAATCCGTCGGCGGCGCGGGTATTCCGCTCGACGCCAAATTCGGGCTTATCAGGCGTATCTCCAATTCTGTCGATCCGCCGGCCTTTCCGGATCCCGCCGTCTCGCTCGGTATCGCGGTTGCCAGCAGCCAAAACAATACAAAATGGATGAGAGCAACGATACCGAGCGTGGCATAACGTCCTCGTCGCGCGATCTTTCCGCGATTCAGAAACAGCAATGAAGTTTGGCGGATCGAGTCCATGCCGAGTTAAGCCAAAAGGGCGCCCTCATTCCTCGAAGCGACGATGGTCAACCCGGCAGCTATTGGCCACCGTAGGGTCTGGTAGTTCGCCATTTTGCCTGAAGTTGACTTGTCAATTGTGAAGAAATCCTGGCGGTTTCATGATCGCGCCTTGACTCATAAACGAACACAAAGTAGCGGTTATCCTGTAGTATGTTATTCACCTTGATTGTCGTCGAATTTCTTTTACGCAACTGCATATTAAACACGGGGCGCCCATCTTTCCAAGGCATCTTGGAAGTCCAGTCAGTAACTGAGAAGCCTTGGTTGCGGGCAAACCGAACAAAAAAGGCCCGCACCTTTGAGCCATCGTTCAACGATGTATAGAACTCAAGCCGAAGCGTGGGGGCAATGTTTTCGCTTCGGACTAATTGATCATTACGTGCTCCAAGTAACGCGGTAGCGACTGTCCACACTGACAGAAACATTAGGACAGCCTTCATTCCGTTGATCCTTTATAGAACCATAATTAGTGCGTCAGTACGTATTGTTTTATCTCGAGATCTTCCAAAGTCCAAGTCAGACCCGCCGCGGCCTCATTGAACAATGGGTAATTCCCGACACCCTCCCCAACTGTTTCGACCATCACGAAGTTTACACCGCCAGCTTCATCGACCACGACTGAACGATCGACATAGCCCGGATCGAATATATGCCCAGCATCGGTGATATTGTAGACAGAATCCGTTGATGGATCAACGACCTGCGTGACCGACCCCGCCGACACACCGGCCACAATTACATTGACTTGGTTACCAGTAGAGGCAACGCCAGTTTGACCGGGCGCAGCGAATCTCAATAAACCTTGAAACGCTTTTGCAACAGTGCACGACGGAGATTGTACACAGATTATGTCGTCGTGAACATAGGAATGGTAATTTGGATTATTTTGATCGTACGATTGACCAAAATAGGCGGCATCTTGAAAACCCCCAGTTTGAATGAAAAGTGCCGACCAATTTGTTGGGCCCGTCTGCCCGTCCTCTTCGACGGCTACCCCGTCCAATTTCCAATACCCGTTGAACCCGGCATCAGGCGGACCATCCAAATTCATCGAATACGGCGCATCGTAACTTCCATCGGCTTCCTCGTCGCCGCTGATGCTGCCCATATGGGCCCCGTTTCCGCCCCCGCCAGCGCCTGGTGAGGTACCTTGCATAAAGCCGGGAACAAAATAGGTCGCAGCATCCCAACCCGAATATGCCGGATAATCGCACGTAATACACATGCCCCCCTGCCAATCGCTCTGCTGGGCGTTTTGATTGCAACTGTCGACGCAATGTGGTGGTGGCTCGCAAGTTGCGCATTGAGAATATCCGCTCGGATCAGTGAACGACAAAGGATTGTTAAGGGCGTAAGTATAACGATCAAACGCCTGCCCATACATGGGCGCAGACACGATGGGATCGGCACTAAGCATGCGCCCGAGTGCCGGATCGTAGATGCGGCCGTTGAGATTGATGAGGCAGAAGGCGTCCATTTCCTCCTGCCCGGTGAATCCGCGAAACGTCTTTGATGGCGGGCTGGGATCGAGGGTACAGCCGGTGCTTTGATCCGTGCCATCCCGGTTGCGGCGACGGCCCCAGGCATCGTAGGAATCATATTCCAGCGTGTTGCCGTTCGGATCGCTTAACGCGGTCGTCGAGTACAGGTGATCGCCCACAAAGTAATAGGGGGTTACCGTCCCGCCGGTGGTGTTGAAGAATTCCGCAACGATATGGCCATAGGCATAGACATAAGTGTGCCAGGTATTCGGAGCACCGGCTATCATCTCCTCCATGTCAGCACCGGCGGGATTGTTCAGATAATACATGCTGGCGGCGGCCACGAGCGAGCCGCGCTCGTGCTCCGGGGTATAGGAAATCGTGGCCGAAACGCCCGAGCCAGTGCCGAGGGTCGAGGCCATGTCGAAGGAAGTCCAACTGTAGGCGCGGCCAGCCGTTTGGTTGCAGGAGTGCGCCGTTGTGATGCACAGCATGTTGCCGTCGTTGTCGTAGTAGAATTTGGGCTTGGACATCCCATCCACCGTGCAACGCGCCAACGTGCAGCCGCCATCCTCGGCTGCCGTGGTGTCGATGCTCGTCACTGCATGAGGTCCGGCGCCGTTTGTCCCGTCCCCCCCATAAGTGTAGACCCCAATGTCCGACTTGCCCGTGATGTTGCCGTCACGCGCGGCGCCGTCGTCATACGCGATGGTTTTTACGTCCTGCCCTCCGCTGCTGCAGCTGCCTGATTCTGACTGCGTGACAACATTGGAACTGGTCAGCCGGTTCAGGTTGTCATAGCAGAAACTATCCGTGAATAGGTTGAGACTGTCGGCGCGGGACGCGAGAGTGCCCACCGGATTCCATGTGTAGGACAGGTTGGCGAGACCATTCGGATTGTTTGCGCCTGAGGCATCAATTGACGCTAGGTTTCCGGTGCCCGGGTCGTAGGCCCGTTCGATGGTCGCCTGCGAATTGGCCAGGGCTTCGTTCTGGATGCGAAGGCTCGCATCAAGGCTGTTCATGGTCCAGACATTGGCGCCGCCTTCCGTGATGGATGACAGGTACCCGGTCGAATTGTAACTGTACTGGATAGCGAGCCCGGAAAATGTGGTAACCGTCCCGAGCTGCTGCGTCGTCTGGTCATACGTCTCGGAAGATGTGCAGGGCAGCTGTTGGGTACACGGCCCGCTGCCATAATAGACAGATACCGATTTCGGCCGGCTCACGCTGTCATACTGATAGTTGCGCACATAAGTACCACCGACGCAGACGTTGGACTGGCCTGTCGAAGAACATTGCGCGCTCGACAGGAGGCCGATCCCATTCGTCGCGTGGTCGTACGTCCATGTGCTGGTCATATCCGGTTCAATGCGCGACGTAAGTCGACCGAGCGCGTCATAGCTGAGCGTCGTCTGATTCGTTCCTTCGTTGGGACTCTGTTGGGCAGTCAACTCACCGAAGGCATCAAACGTGTAAGTCCAGCTTGCACTATTCGGCCCCATGTCCGGATCGGTGGTCGATTTCTTGCGACCCCGGAGATCGAATACATTCTGAATTACAACGCTGCGCTTTGGCGGCGTGATCGTCACGGGATCGCCAAAGGCGTCATATCCATACGTCAGTTCGCCGCCTTCCGCATCCAGGACCTCAGTGACCCAACCGACATCGTTACGGATTGTGGTTGTCTGCTCGCTCAGATTTTGGTTTTCGGGGTCACTGTAGTCAACGGTTGCCATCGTTTGCAGCGCACCGCGCTCGTAGTAATCCTCTCTGCCATTCGGATTCGTCACATAGACTGGGCGGCCCAGCGGATCATTGCTATAGATCGTCGCAGTGGGCGCCGGCGGAGGATCCTTACTGCAAACACCCGAGGGGAAACCATTGTAATACGGTCGTGTAACCGAAGATTGATATCCCAAGCTGTCGTAAGTGTAGTCAACTTCGGTCCAGCACCCCCCCGAAATACCCTGCTGAACGCCTTGGGTCTCCAGCACGACCAGCCGATTGTAAGCATCGTAATACGCGATGGACTGTGGTCCATTTTGTGTCTGGGTGCTCGTCAGCTCCGGCGTTGACACAATGATGTAGGCGCCGTTACCTATGCAGGGGTTACAGAGACTGTATGCGATGTCCGTTTCCGTCCCGTCCGGGCGCTTTATTTTCGTTGGGCGGCCGAAGCTGTCGACCGTTGAGATTGTTTCATTGCCGTTCGCGTCGGTAAGGGTCGACGTTGCACCCGTGGACTTGTAGTATACCGCGGTCACCGGGTTGTTCACATTCACGGGATTGGTGATCTGATAGGGAAACTGTCCCTGATTGTCACCCGCGGGCGTATCGGTGTAATCGTACAGCCATTGGCGCGTGGGACTCGTGTCTCCGTTCGCCGAGCTGTTCGGATCTATGTAGGTTGCACTGCTTACATTTCCCCAGTTGTCGTAACCATAATTGACATCAAGTTCACTCGAATCGCCAGGCTGATCCGCAGCGCTCTGAACCTGGCCCGTTGCCGTCGGACTGAAAGTGTAGCTTCTGGTTAAATCGGATCCGGCATATACATTCTCTGTCTTGCTGGAAGTAAGAAAATCCACATTATCGGTATTATTCGTAGTGTATTTATTCGTCGTCGTGCTCGAAAATGGCGCCCCACCTCCCCCGGAGTAAGAAACTGCTTTCGTCAGTATGCTGCCGTAAGCGTCGTAGGTATAGGCCGCCGTAACAGTCGGCCAGGGCGTCGAGGTTGACGTGCTGAAATCGTAGTCTGTAGCGCTTACGGTTGAATTCAAGAGACACACGACTTCACCGATCCCCGTCGTGTCGGGGCAATATGAGTCGGATTTGGAACTTGTGTAATACCAAGTATTGCTTACCTGGCGCAACGTAACGTTTTGTCCGCCATAGCTGTAAGCCGAGACAACGGTTTGCGGAAGCCCGTTCACCGGAAATGCGGCCGTATAGGTTGTTGTGGTTGTGATATGGGCCTCCTCGTCAAAAACCGCGATGGACTTGAAACCGAGCATGCCGCGCCCGGTGACGTCCCTGACGAGCCCCTGATAGGTGTAGTCCCAGTCACGCCCCGGTATGCCGCTACCGACGGTGGAGACCTTCGAAACGACATAGAGCGGCCCATCCACGTCCTGACTGGGCCAACCGTCGCCGGACGTCTTTTGGTAAAAGCTTCCGTTTGTATTCAGGGACTGGTACTTGATCGAAATTGTACCGCCCAGCCCATTGGTAATGCTGCTCATCAATTCGGGTTGATAGGTCGTGAGGAGTTCCTGATCGGAATTGTTCGTCGTCTGTACCCAGAGATCGGTGGCTCCGTCATTGTTCCAATCAGCGACGACGGCTGTGTCGCCCTGATTGCCCGTGCCACAAGCGCTCGCGCAGCTGGCGGACACAAAACCGGGGTCGCTGCTGCCGAATTGGCCGGTCGAGACCCATATCTGGTGACTCCCGCTCCCTTGCGAGATGAGAGCGATGTCAGCTTTGCCGTCACCCGTAAAGTCGCCTGCGACCACGTAATAATTACCCCAGCCCGCGGGTATGTTAGCGCTCCAGCCAGACTTTACAAAAGACGACCCCGTCGAAAGATACAGCGCAGGCTGCGCGCCGTTGCGCGGTAGGTCGAGCACATCGGCCTTGCCGTCGCCGTTAAAGTCGGCAACCACGAGTTGGTCGAGAACCCCGCCGTGCGCACAATTCTGATTCTGCGCGCTGACGCAATTTGGGGGCCGGCAAAGCTCGTGTTGTCGCCGGGGCGTGTGCATGTGAGAAGAACCTGAGGAGTTTCATTCTGGTTGGTCGACTCCTCCAGAACGTCGGTACACCCATTGCCGTCAAAATCGCCGCCGAATGCAGACTGACTGCCTCCGTCGAAGCCGATATTGTTTCCGGCGGCAAAATTCCCAGCGCCATCGCCTGTCCAAAAATTCGCCCAGGTGGTATTGTGGTTAGGATCGTCGTCTTCGGACATTGCGAAGTAGTCCGTACGCCCGTCACCGGTCATGTCTCCGGAAACAAAATAATTCGCGCCAAGATCAATGGCCAGATTTTCGGTCCCTGGGTTTCCGATGGTGTTGTTTTGATTAGCCTGGGTAAAATCTCCCTTCCCATCGCTGCCGAGCGATTGGGTCTCGTAATACCACTGGTAATAGGACCCCTCGTTTTGGGCCCACGCTGCGCTCACCATGACGTCGCTGATGCCGTCGCCGTTATAATCGGCCACCCATGGCGGCTCCAGTGCATCCTGGAAACATGCGGGGGAGCCATCGTATTGGGACCATTGATAAAGATTGTATTGGTTCTCTCCGGCATAAGAGTAGTCCGCCGACGTGTGCACAGTGCCACCGTTGTCGCCGTTGCCGTAGTAAGTCGTTCCGTTACCTTCCCCCAGATAGATCTGTCCTTTGCTTGGGCAATTGGCGTTGTTCATTTTGTAAGCAAGGGCATCGGTCAGCCCGTCGCCATTAAAGTCGCCGGGTGCGAGCGTGTAGCCGCCGACAAGCGTATTCGCCGTCTTGTTCATTTGCCAGGATCCGGCAACCGGCTGCCAGCCGAAGTTCATCGTCGCGAGACAAGCGTTCGGTGACTGCAAGTCGCAAACCGTCAGCTGCGCAAGCTGGTTGTGCGAGTAGCCAGGGTTCGCATTGTTATAGGTCAAGGAGTACTGGAGGTGCCCAGTGCTTCCCGTGTAGGTAGTGATATATTGCAGTAGTTTCTGGGGCCTGATGGGGTAACCCGCTTGATAGCCAGTAACGGCATCGGCTCTATCCGTGGAATAATAACCGAAACGAACAGAACTATAGGTTGCGGTGGAGGCTCCGGCATTTCCGGTGTAGTCGATGCGCGCCGGGACGTAATCCTCTCCGTTCGATAGAATTGTGTATGTAAACGTCATGTAATTGCCGCTGGTATCGGTTACCTTGTCCAGGGCCCAGACGCGTACGATTGTGCCGTTGGAGCCATCTGCCGATATCTGTGAACTGGCTTCAACCGCGGTGTTACCATATTCATATTGCATCCCGTTCTTCATCACGACCGTGAAGTATTGGGGCTGATCCGTCGAAACCTGCCCCGACGCAGTAATCGAGGCGAAATTCGAAACTTCGGTCTGATAGGTCGAGGGTGAGGCGCCGTAAGCGCTGCCGGTAACGCGGAGGAGCCGCTGGCCATCCAGGCAAAACCGGTCATTGGTGTCGTAATTCACGCCTCCGGCATGTCCATCTTGCGCGACCGTCTGCGCGCATCGTGTGATCGCCGAGAGCCCGCTGATGCTCCAGCCGAGCCCGACATAACCGTCACCGCCGGCCGACGAATAGGTGAGCGCCAAATGGGGCATCATACCGTGGGTACCGGGCGGCACCTGGATGGGAATGGAATAGCTGAATGCGCCCGACGCATTGACATCTGGCGTTTGCGCGAAACTGTTCGCCGAAAGCTGCATGTCGCCAGGCGCGGCGGAAGGCAGCAAATTCATCTCGCCCGGTATGGCCATGAGCAGGGCAGCAGCGTGCGCTTGGCGCTGCCAGACGAGGCAACAAAAAACCGCGAGGCACAGCGCCATCGCGGTGTTCGTCGGATCGAAGTGGACTGTTGGGCCACCTCGCTCGTGCGGCTTGTCGGCTTTAGAGAGCAGATGTTTCAGGCATCTCGCTATCGCGGCGCACTGAAGTGAAAGCGCGTTACGAGTTTTGGGCATCCCCCGCCCCCCGGGCTTATAAAGCAGGTTAGCGATTATTAATCAAGCATCCGGTGTCAACAAGAAACTTCATGAATATTGTCGCAAAGTATGTCAGAACTCGGTGTCGGGCGCCGTCCTACACGCCCCAAATTAGCCGCGCTCAACGCAACTGGTTCAGAACATTGATGACACGGAGCAGCTTTTCTCGGGCTTCGGCGATTCCAATTTGCGCCCGTTCAATATCGCCGCTTCTCACGGCACGACCGCACTCCTCGAGCTCGATTCGCAGCAAGCTGCGCAACATGCTGACCGCGCGAATTATCTTAAGCGAGCTCTCCATTCCGCCCCCTGAACCGCACCAACTTTCCGGTAAGGAACCACAAATCAAATGCCTTTAACAGCGGATGCGCAAAACCAACGGAATCGAGGACTCTGTTCACAACCGATCGCACGATGGGAGTCCGGCAAACGAGCCCTCCACGCCAACGACGAGGCATCGATCAAAGGAATTCGATGAATTGATCGATCGACAAACCGCTCTGCTTGATGATCATGCGCATCGTGCTCGACCTGAGATCGCCGTTATGCATCGGCACCGTTACCCGCAGCGTCAGATCGGAGACATGTCTCATTATCGTATGCCCTCCTGTCGTATGATGGATTACGAAGCCGGCTCGTTGGAGCGCCCGTATGACCTTCCTCGCCGACGCGGCCGGAAGGCGGAGTCTCATAGCTTCGCGAGATCGACCGTGATTGGAGAGACCACTGGTTCCCGTTCAACCGGTATGGGAAGGCCGTCCTTCTGAAGGCTTTCAAGGTAGCCCCGTATGGCGTCGCGGGCCATGTCAAAGGCCTCCTCAACCGTGTCTCCTTCGGTGACGACGCCCGGGAGCGCCGGACACGTCGCAACGAAACCGCCCGCTTCGAGATCGCGTTCCAGCACGACTGTATAGGTATGACTTTGCCTAGGTATCTCGGGCATGAAGCCAGTATAGCATACCAGGATCGCGCACCTTCGATCGACACCGATAATGCCAGGGGCAAGGATCAGGTGTTGCTCATCGAGAATTCATGCGAACCAGCATAAAATAGCAGAATAATAGCTGAACAAAATTGCCTATTCTGTTCACTGCCGATTGAGCCCGGAGCAGGAGAGCTCAGTCTAGCGCAAGGGTGCTCTCAAGAGTTCTAGGGCGATCTGATATCTAGCGTCAGCAACAGTGGCGTCAGGCTAAGGCGCAATTCTCGACTTTCGTCGACACGCTTGGCATAGTTTGTTGCGAGGTCGGACGAGACGGTTCCCTTCAAGCCCAATTGACTCCCTCGCACCAAAACCGACGCATCGAGACCCCGTGGGCCAAATCTCAAACATTGCTGAAGCAGGGTATTGCAGAGCGATGTGGCGATGGACGTGTCCATGGATTCCAACAGAACTAGTCGTCGCCCAAGACCGTCATAAAAGACGTCCGCGGACTCCGATGCGATCGTTTCTTCGTCGGTCGCAACATCTTGATCCAGCGTTGCGCCTGTTACGAGCGCGCGTTGAATAGGGTCGCGCAACATATCCTGCGCGGCTGCCCTTTTTACTGCATCGACCATTTCCGCGCGTTTTCCAAGTGACTCAGCGAAAATGACAGACGCGAAAGTCCAATTATGCACCAAGACTGGATCGGCCCGATCACGGCGCGGAATTGAAAATGGTGCCAACAGCGCCGGATTTTTGGCGATATACCTCCAGAGCTTAAACACCTCTTCCAAAACGCTTTTCCAGAGAAAATCGATCGTGCCCCGCTCCACTCGGAGCTCGTCGGCAAAACTCTGCTGCCTGTTCACGAGCATCTGCAGCGGCGCATAACCATAGGAGAGTGCGAGTTTGGGGCGATTTGTCGCCGCTGATGCCATCGCTTCCTTCAGGGCTGTCAACGCGTCGGTCACGCCGCCTTCGCCAGAAATTATGGGCGATAACAACAGCGCTTGTATCTCGCCCGCGGTGGCACTGGAATTGACAGTCAGGACTCGTTTGCGGAGCCCTTCCACGACCGGCACTAGCGTCGCTTGGATCTGCGGGTCGCCCAACAACGATGAATCAAAATCTTGCAGATTGAAAATCAGCTCGCTACTCTGCGTTTCTTGAACACCGAATTTAAGGATCGTGGCCAGCACGCGCTGGCCCATTGCAAGGTCGGCCTTGCACAGGACTGCCGAAGGCTTCGCGCAGAGAAAACGTAGCGCCGGGCGTACGATGGGCCAGAACTGAGCTGCCGGATCAATCGCGGTCAGAACTTTCAATGTGCGTTCAATTATTCGACGTAGCTGATCATCCGAGAAGATATCGATGTACTCGCCAGCGAGCTCCAAGGCGTTGCTACGCCCCTTCCATACGATCTCGGGCTGAAGCTTTGAGGCAATCGCAGCTTCGATTTCTTGTGCGGTGCTGGCGCGAAATTCCGGCCGCGACTTCGCAATTTCGCTCAGCGCTTCAAGGCTGCGTCCTCCAAGATTTTGGCTGCCCATCACTGATGCTGGTTCGTCCGCGGCAACTTTGGCCAGAAACCGCATCATATCTTCGGCGACTGCATGCTTTTCGTCTGATATGCATAGCAACCATCCGCGCATCAACTCAACGGCGACGAAACCGCGCTCTGGCCAAGTCCCTCCATATCGGCGGGCAATTTCCACAGCTGATGCGACGGTCTGCGCGGTCACATACCCGGCGACGAGGTCATTGTTCCACTCCAACCGGTCGACAGAAGTGTCACCGCTTTCGAGCAGCAGCCTGAGCATGAGGGCAAAACTGGCAGGATCATAACCCTGAACTCCTTTGTCGATCAACTCAGCGAGGATAACGCGACCAAAGACTGATTTTGTAGCACGTGTTTCACTTGCCAGCCCCAATGCGATTTGCCGCCGCAAGATAGCCCAGCAGCGGCGCTGCGCTTCGTGGAAATTCCCGTGATTGAGGTCGAAGATCACAGCATCAATGTCATAACTCGCCGCATTGTATGTCGGCGTAAGAAGCGTGCCGCGCCGATCATAAAGACGTAGATCGCCCATCGCTCCTTGCGCCATCAACGCATCAAATCCCGCATTCACGACAAGCACGGGATGCGTCTGAAGGGTCGCGCGCTCCAGCACATTTTTCAGTTGTGCGAATGCATTATCCGCGCCCTCTACCACACGAGTGGCGGTCGCGACCGATTGCGCCAGCAACTCTTGCATGCCAGACACAAAGTCATGCCAAATCCCGGTCTCGGTTATTGTCGCAAACTCGCAGGCGCTTGCGTACAGCGCTTTGGCTTCCTGCCACGAATCCGAATCCGCGCAAAGGTCCGCCATGTGTTTTGCGATGGCGAGCTTAATGAGGGGGGCTTCGTCCGCGATGGCTGCACAAACATGAGATGCAAAGCCGGACATCAGTCCCTCGCGAGAACGTCTGCCCCCCTCCGTTACCAATGCTCTAAGAAGTTCAATGTCGCCAGTCTGACTGCTACGCAACTGTTCGACACGCGTGCCGAAATCTGCCTTGCCGAGCGTGACCGCCGCCTCGACATCTGCAGGCCGAATCGAGCCGGTATTTTCCTTCTCCGGAGCAAACGTTTCGGCATCGTTCCGCCACAGGAAGTGCTGCAAACGGTGCTGTAAATAGACAGCCACCGGCGCTTCGACAGGGCGTTGCCGCAGCGCCCAGCTTTCGAGGCGAGCGGGACCGGCTACGTCACTTTCCTCGAATAATTCGCTGAGCTCGAGCTTTCCGCCACTTACCTCATCCACCAGCACGATAAAGAGCTCGCGCAAGGAGGAGACCGGCAAAAGGTGATGAAGCGCTGTCCAGGTCAGCACATCCTTTTTCAATTGCTTTCGCAGTGAGGCGTCCGGTTCCGGCATTACAAGTCTCCTTTGACGAAGGTCACGCTGCCGTCGCCGTTGAAACGCCCTGTACGCAGTTGAAACTTGGCCAAGGTCCCCCCAGATTTCCAGTGCGGCGCATCTCGGGGAAACGCGGTAATCACAAATCCCAGCATGCGTGCGGCGATACCGGGAATGACCTTCGGAGCCAGATGGGCAATGTAGCCGCGTGAACTGAAGTCTTCGGTAGGCGGCGCTAAGGGGTCCGACCAGCGGTTTTCGACCTGCCTTTTCTTTTTGCCGTAGGCGGAGAGCTGGACGTAGGACGGCAGCTCATCAGCGGGCATCGGAAGGGGAAGGAAGCCACCTGATAATCCGCCAAAGGTCCGAGGTGATTCAGGATCGTGGCTTGGGCCGGTTTCCTGGAAGTTTGATAGCACGAAGGCGGCATGATAATGTCGATGCCATAGACCGCCTTTGCCGATGCGCTCGAATGTGGCGCGGAATTCCTCATGCCACTTCCGGAATTGCATGCCATTTTCGTCGTAACCTACTTGCTGCGGTGTGCAGGCTACAACTGAAACAACATCAATGTGATCCGGTAGCAAATCCGAAAACACGTCCGCACGCTCGTCGTTCAAACAATCCAACGGCCGGCGACCTGGATCATCGACATCCAACTGCAATGTGTCCGAGCAGATGATGGGGTGGATCGTCACGGTCAGAAACTTTCGCGGTTCTGGCAGCAATGTCACCAGACTGACAAGGTTGGCTTCGGTCATATAGCTGTCAGAAACGACTCCCACTTCGAATCCTGATCGCACCATTTTGGGATGCAGGCAGATGCGCAACCGGCTCCTTATGTCCACAACGAACAGGCAGGCCACATTGAACTGCCCGCCATCATTTTGCCGACCAAGCCAACTGTTCACCGATGCCAAGTCGTCGGGTACGATATTGGTCAGCCGCGAGAGTTGTGCGATTGTCGTGCGAAATTCATCGGCGCTGATCAAGTGCGATGTGGGATTGTTGCTAGACCGCAACCCGACGTGCACGCAACCCATGCTTCCAAATTCGGCAACTTGGTCGAGGGTGCGAATCAGATCCTCAGTCGAGAGGAATGCCTCAGGAAACGTGATCAAGTCGAACGGTTCCGATACGGGCATATTCTTGTCCTGACGATAAAGGTCCTCAGGGCAAGTCTCTGGACGTAGAAGCGTAGTGAGGGCGGCATTGAAGATCGCGGCATGCTGTTCAGGGATGAATAGCGACGGTTCGACCACGAATACGCGAAAACTGCGCGTGCTTTTCTCGACAGTCCATCTAAACAGCTGACCTTTCAGAGGCTGTGCAGTCATGAGCAGTGCCAAACGCATCGAAACGCGCGCCTATTGAGGTCCGAGCGAAACTTGAGCATAACGCTGGTCCAGATTAGCATTTGCTCTTCTCGCGCAGATTTGCTCATGGACTTCTGAAGGTGTTTCCCTCGGGGCATGCTTGAGCGCCTAGAAAGACCACGCAAGACGGGCGCAAATTCGGATATTTAGCGGATCTCTAGCAGAATTCCCCAGTTTTTTGAAGCGACGCTGGATGGTTACCGATACTGTGGCCTGCCTTGGGGAAAACCCAGTGCTCAGTTGATCGCTATTGCACGTCGCTGCAACTCGCTGGCGACTTGGGCGAAGCTAACTGATTCTCCCCCGGACTCGCGGCTACGCGGCCTCTCGGGCGAGAAAGGTCAGGGAAAACGGCACTCCCTAGGAACGCTTCGACAACTCTCTTCTCATTGCGGCATTCCGGTTGATGCGCGACGGCACCGAAGAGCAGAGGCGCGAGCGCGCCCCTGGGGCTTTGGCATTGTTATCGCTGTGCCTAAAATACAGCATACTATCACTCGCAGTTCACCACGGGCGGTCGCGTTGCGGTCCGTTTCGCGTCCGCTATTGGCGCAAAGTGGACAATGGTGTTATCAAAGTGCACGCAGCGTTTCCCAAGTCCGCCGCGCAAGCGCTCGTTCTTCCTCCCCGACCACGTCGGCATATATTGCAGTGGTTTCGATACGCGCGTGCCCCATCCACCGTTGCACAATATTCAATGCCACGCCCGTCTGTATTGCGTTTACACCGAAACCGTGCCGCGCTGCTTTTGGGCTGGTGAGGGATTGCTGAATGCCGGCCGCTTCCATAACGGATTTGACGTGCTTCCACGCCGTAGTTCGTCCCCAAGTCCAAATTCGCTTGCCGTCCTCTGCGTGCGGAACTAACGCCGAAACAAGCTATATAAAGTCAGGAGGTACGGGTAGAGCCCGAAAAACTCCTTTGTGGCGTCGCTTCAGCGTCTCTACAACGATAGCATTGTTGCTGTTGTCGATGCGATCAATTGTAAGCGCCAACACCTCGGAAACTCGTGCCCCTGTATATAGAAGAGTGAGACAGAAGGCTTTTGTCGCGGGCGAGTAGCGAGAGGCCGCGTTGGCAAATGCCTGCCGCTCACTTGCAGTCAAATACTTTCTGCTTCCGCGCTTGTCGTAAAGGGAGAGTCCTGGCATTGCAAAACGCTTTTGGTGAGCATCGCGAGCAAAGCCAGACAAAAGATTTGACATACTCAATGGAAACTGAACAGAATAGGCGGCGGTCTCAATGGGTCGATGCAACACCATCTAAAGGACTGTTATTGTGGAGGTGTTGCAAATGGATCGGCGAGGACGGATCGGACTGACGCCGCAGCAGCATGAGGAGCTGTGGGATCGTTGGAAGGCTGGGGAGTCCTTAAGCGATATCGGACGAGCGCTAGGGCGAGTTCGTTCGGGCATCCACCAGTGGCTGGCTTCGCGCGGTGGTATTGCCCCACCGGCGCGGCGACGATCGGCGCGGTCGTTATCGCTAGCCGAGCGAGAAGCTATATCGCGCGGTCTTTCGAACGGGCAGTCGATACGAAGGATGGCAGCGGATTTGGGCCGCGCACCATCCACGGTCAGCCGGGAAGTTAAACGTCACGGAGGTCACCAGGCTTATCGAGCCCATCAGGCGGATCGCCGCGCGTGGGACAGTGCCCGGCGCCCGAAGCGCTGTGCATTGCACCTCAACTCTGAACTGCGGCGCATTGTGGCGAGCAAACTGCGCCTGGACTGGTCACCGGAGCAAATCTCTGCATGGCTTAAGCTTCGATATGCTGATACCCCGGGAATGCGCGTGTCGCACGAAACGATTTATCGCAGTTTGTTTGTGCAAGCACGCGGCGTGCTGAAAAAAAGCTGCTGCGGCATCTCCAAACGAAACGCATCATGCGCAAATCGAAGCTCGCGCGCTCGGAAGCGCAAGTGCGTAGCCGGATTGCCGAGGCTCTGACGATCAGGGAACGGCCGGCCGAGGCCGAGGATCGTGCGGTACCCGGACACTGGGAAGGTGATTTACTCTGCGGCGCCAACGGCAGTCAGATCGTGACGTTGGTAGAGCGTCAGTCCCGGTTCACCACGCTCATCAAGATTCCGAACCGGGAAGCTGAAACTGTGGCGGCGGCTCTGAGCCGACACATCCGCAAACTTCCCGCATCGCTCAAGCGGTCACTGACGTGGGATCGTGGACTGGAGATGGCAAAGCATACACAGTTCACCATGGCGACGAATGTGAAAGTCTACTTCTGCGATCCACAGAGCCCATGGCAACGAGGCAGCAATGAAAACACCAACGGGTTGCTGCGACAATACTTTCCCAAGGGTACCGATCTCTCGCGCCATAGCCAGGCCGAACTGAATCAGGTCGCGATGCGGTTGAACCAAAGGCCTCGAAAGACCCTGGATTTTCAAACACCGGCAACTAAACTTCGCTCAACTGTTGCATTGATCCCCTGAACCCGCAGGCAATTTTGTTCACACTAGGGGGTTCAGATGGAGCGTAGAAATCGGCGTTGCCGCCTCTTACGGCGGGGGGTGTCCCCCGCCTGGACGTTCTCTTGCGGGTTATTTCTGGCCGGAGCAGCAGCTTTAGCCGCCACACCCGCCAGTGCCGGAAAGTTCAAGATAACGACCTTCGACCCGCCGGGATCGCAAAGCACCTCGGCATTCAATATCAATGACAGCGGGATCGTTACCGGGTCATACGCAGACAGCCAGGGCCTGCGCCATGGATTTCTGCGCGCCTTGGATGGGACATTCACCACCTTCGATCCGCCAGGCTCCGTCTTTACCTGGGCCACACAGACCGACGATCGCGGACAAACTGAAGGGTGGTGGCAGGACGCAAGGAGCCAAACCCGCGGCTATGTGCGCATGCCGGATGGCACCATTACGTCCTTTGATATCTCCAGGAAGATAGCGACGATCCCAATCTCAATCGCGGACAACCTTCGCGTCCTCGGCGAATACGCCGATGCTGAGGATGTTACACATGGTTTTGTGCGGGGCAAGAACGGCAAGATCACGACGTTTGATGCCCAGGGAGCAGGCACCGGCGTCGGACAAGGTACTTTTCCGGCGTCGATCAACGGAAGCGGTGACAGTACGGGTTATTACGTCGGTTCGAACAACTTTGCGTACGGCTATATCCGAAGCGCCGGAGGCACGATAACGGAGTTCGGTATCGGGAACTCGGATGATACGCTACCTACCGCCATGAGCGACTCGGGCGCGGTAGCTGGTACGTTCGCACCGAGCTTTCCGCCCGCAAACAGTGGCTTCCTCCGCACCGCTGACGGCACGACGACAACCTTTAATGATCAGAATGCGGGCGACGTCGGAACCCAGGTCTGGGGCATGAACGACAAGAATTACGTCGTGGGCCTTTACTATGACGCAGTCAACGCATTCCATGGCTTCGTGCGTTCACCATCCGGCCGCATGACGACGATCGATGCGCCGGGCGCCGGCGCGGGAAATTCGCAGGGCACCTTCACCTACAGCATCAACGAAAAGGGAATGATCGCCGGTCTATATATCGACTCGAACAACATAACGCATGGCTACATTGGCGTGCCGTAGCGGATTGATCATTTCATCAACGCCGATTCAGCTGTGCCGACAGTCCGGCATGAGCTTGCGACGACAAAAAAGCTCCCGCCGAAGCGGGAGCAGTCCATTCGTGCACTCGCCCGGGTGCGCCCCGTCCACCGTGGTTGATTCCATGATTGTGACGGGCTGGTGCGCTTGGGGCCGATGTCGCCTCTTCTTGAGTGTGAACTGGAACGGCTCGTGATCGCTTCCCTGCCGGCCGGCAACGGGACGGACGATTCGCAGACGTCCAGGCACCTGGGCAAGGAAGGCGGCGCTGGCGGTATCACACAAGGCGCGCCGAGTGCGTTCGAATGTCGTCACACCGGATGGGCGCTCTTTGGTTGTCCACGGCGCAGCCTACGGGCCCGCGGGGATCTCCGGATCGCTCTCCTCCCGGTCACCTATCGCAGTCTCTTCCGCCAAATCCGGAACCAGCTTCGCCGCGACCAGCTCGCCGAGGAACTGAATGGCTTCCTGGGCACGATTGGCGGCGGTGAAGATCGCTCGGGCATCGTTGTTGAGAACCTTGAGCCAGGACGCGACGTACATGGCATGGTCCGGCCGCGGCTCGTTGGTGATCCCGAACGCCGCGCAGAGGAACGCGGCACCGAGTTCGGCAACTAGCTCCTCGAACGCATAGGCGTGGTCGCCGAAGCGGAGACCGAACTCCCGGGCGAGCCGATGCCGGGCGCCGGTCCAATGCGTCAGCTCGTGCAGCAAGACGGCGTAGTAGGCCTCGGTTGCGTTCCGGGTGGAGGAGCCACAGAACATCGCCGGATCGACCATCTGAATGATGTCCGCCTGCGGATTGTAGCAGGCCCGCTCGGGATCGCGGCCGATCTGCGCGTCCGTCGCGCGAACAAATGCCTCGACATCGTCATGCACTTCGACCGGACTGGGCTCCGGCGCCTCAGGCAAAACAAAATTGTCCACCTGGGACGCATTGAAGACCCAATAGGCCCGCGAGACGAAGCGTGGCAACAGACCGAAGTCACGGCCCTCCTCGGCGGGATCGACCCGTTTGAAGAACACGACGAGCGAACCGCGTTGGCCATGCCGTACCTGCGCCCCGAGCGACTGCCACTGTTTGTACCCGGCCCAAAACGGACTCGAATAACCTCTGGCCGTTGCTTCGGCCCACAGCGCGACGATGTTGGCACCACGGTAAGGCTCGTTGGTGACCGCGTTCATCGGTATCGATAACGCCGTCCCCGTGCTGTGCCACGGCATCTCGTATCTGCCATGGTGCTCGCTCATGGCGCGAATGATCTTGAGCGTGAGCGCATGATAGAGGCTGAACTTGGAAGGAACATCCGGTGGTGAAAGAACTTCTGTTGTCATAATCGTCTCCTGCGCATTGCGGGAGCGCCCGAACCATTCGGGCGCTCCCGAACGCCCGGGAGCGGCGAGCCTCAGGCCGACAGTGGGCCGTCCGCGCGGTGATAATGAGTCAGGCCCACCGCGGCGGCATTGAACAGCGCCATTGCCGGACTCTCCCCTTCCCAGGTTGCCCGCTTCTTGGGAAGCCGCGTGCGCAGGGCGTCGATCCGCTGCGCGATGAGGCACGCGATCTCGTAGCGGGACGCGGCTCCGACCTGAACAAACACGGCCTGTATTTCGGTGCGGGAATAGATCGTCACGTCGATGGCTCTTGCCTGCGCAAACGACATCAGGCTCCTGCACAGGTGGCGAATGCGCGTAATGCGTTTGCCCGCCGGCAATTCAAATGCCTCAAGCAGAATCGCGTCCGGCTGATAGCGATCGACGATCCGCTCCACCGCAAGAAGACATTCGGCGTTCCTGTCCTTCCGCTTCTCGGCAACGCCCCAATCGATCGGAACCTGATTTGCGGAGAACACGATCCAGCCGAAGCCGCGGCTGAAGGGATGAATGGCGAGAACGGATTCGCGTGTGTTCATGGTGAGGAAGCGTCGAGACGCTGAATGAGATTGGTAAGCAGTTCGCGCTTGCGCGTCGCGATCTTGTCGCTGCGTCCCTCAAGACGCCGCAGGATGATTCGTGCCTGGCCTGCAATCTCCAGTTCCGCCTGCCTCCGCAGCTTGGGAAACAATTCGCTGATGGCTTCGCCGAACAGCACTTCGTATTTGATCAGCGCTTTGGTCTGCGGCAGCCGCGAAAAGGATTCGTGCTGCGAAATGACGGCCTGCGACGACAGCCCGAGAAGAAACGCAAGCTCCCGCTGCGAGAGGTGCCAGCGCCTTCTGTGTGAACGGACATAGTTGGGTATTCGTGAGGACATGCATGCGCCACAACCGCGGCGCGCTGCTCATGTTTTCAAAAGATGAGCGTCGTGTCAGGACCAGAAATTATCACAGAGCGTTATGCGCGGAGAGACTTCTACAGCATAGCGCCCAATGCGGCATGTGTTCGGAATAGTTCACACATTTGCATCGGCGGGAATATGATACTGAACCGCCATCGCTTCCAGTTTCGTCCGATCCTCAACGGAAACAACATAAACGCCGTGGCTCTTCCGCGTCTGGATGCGAAATGCCGATTTCAGCACGCCGCCGACCAGTTTGGCCGAAGGCGCGCGCCCCATTTCTGGTTGCCACGAGCGGCTGAGACGATCCGCAATGGCCTGCACCGGCAGCCCAGCGGCCGTCGCACCGCTCATGGCCTCCAGCGTCGCACGAAGCACGCGCGCTTCGATCGACAGGCTTCGGTCTTCGCGCCATCGCTGCTGACCGCTTGACAGCAGCGTCTGGATATCGCGGCGCAGAGCCGGATCGTCCACCAGAGACAGAAGCGGCAGCGATATCTGATTGAGGCGCGGGTCAAGGGCCGGCGATGCGAGCTCCGGCTTGGCCGTGATGGAGAACAGAGAACACAGCCGGAAATGCAGCAGCCGGTTGCGCAGGACGCGGGCCTCCTCGTGCAAAGCAGCCGGCAGCTGCAGCGGGATGTCGGCGCGCAAGGGACGTGTGCCCGTGACCTCGGTGAGAAACCGGCTCTCAAGCGCATCGTCGTCGAATGAGCCGCGCATGGCGATCAGCTTGGGGCCGAACACCTTGAACGCGGCCGGATTGAATTCCCTGTTCCGGTCCTGAATCGTGCGCAGAACCGGCAGGCCCTTGACGGTGCCGTTGTTGAGCACCTTCACCAGATCCGCAGTCGCGTCCGTGAAGCGGAAATCGGCCTCGTCGAGCACCAGCGTGCCGCCGAACCGGTCGAGTGTGTGAAAGATGGGCGAGACGGTGGACGCTCCGGCCGCGAAAAATGGTTTGTAGCACAGCGATCCGATCGCGATGAGTCCGCGCGTCTTGCCGCTGCCGTAAGCGCCCTGAAGCCGCAGATAGGGCACCTCCGAAAATGCGTCATGCACCCAGGACAGCAACACGTAATGCGACGCGATGCGTTCGAAGATCGGCGAAAGATCGACATAGCGATGGAGAAACGCTTCGATATCGGCAACGAGCCCGGAAACACTTCCGAATTCCTCGGGCCGCGATGGGAGCAACACGCAGTCATGCGCAATGAGGTTGTTGCACGGCGAATACGGCACCAGCAACTCGCCTTCGATCCGCACGTCCTGCTCGATGTTCCAGAGACCCCCGAAACGCGAGACCACCAGCCCCGTTGTGCGGTTTGTCCGATCATAGACCAACTCGATGATCGTATCGCCGGCCACCCGGGAGACGGTTGGTACTTTGTTGAGTTGAGTCGCATCGCGCGGCATGAGATCAAGGCTACGCCCGCGTGTTGCTGACGCCAGACGGGAAAACATTGCGATCCGGAAAATTTCCTCCTCTCCCGCGACCGGCGGATGCAATGCAAAATCGTAGAGTGCCTCCACAATCCACAGTCCCGATTCGCGTAACGGCCCATTTCGCGCTAGATTCCCGAGTTGAGGGTGATCGTGACCCCGCGGGTGGACATGGGGACGTTGGGGACATGTCCAAGGATATATTGCCCGCCCGATTCCATGAAATACTTTGCTTATTGCCGGAAGTCCCAGGAGGCGGAAGAGCGCCAGGCGCTTTCGATTCCGGCACAGAAGGACGAAGTCGGGCGCGTCCTCAAGAACTACCCCGACATCCAGATTGTTGAAATCCTTGAAGAGGCACGCACGGCAAAAAGTCCCGGCCGCGCAATATTCAACGCCATGCTGACACGGATCGAGGCGGGTGAAGCAGACGGCATCATCGCCTGGCATCCGGACCGCCTCGCCCGCAACTCCGTCGATGGCGGATTGCTCATCTATCTGCTCGACCGGGGCGTGCTCAAGGATCTGAAATTCTCCACGTACACCTTCGAAAATTCCTCCCAGGGAAAATTCATGCTTCAGATCATGTTCGGCTACTCGAAATATTACGTCGACAGCCTCTCCGAAAATGTGAAGCGCGGAAATCGGCGCAAGCTCGAACAGGGTGTCCTACCGGGCCCCGCGCCCCTTGGCTATCGCAACGATCCCGAAACGCACACGATCGTTCCCGACCCGCGAATCTACCCAACAGTGCGCCGCATTTGGAGCCTGGTCCTGGCGGGCGGTATGAGCATCCCCCGCATCCGGGACATGACGGAGCACGAATGGGGCTTCCGCGTCCCGCAACGGCGGAAGACGGGCGGCGGCCCCCTTTCCAGAACGTCTCTGTATCGGCTGCTCGGCAACCGGTTTTACGCCGGCATCATCGCCTGGAAGGGCGAGGTCCACGCCGGCAGGCACCAGCCGATGGTGACGCTCGCCGAATTCGAACGCGTGCAAACAATTATCGGTAGACCGGGACGACCTGCACGACAGAGGCACGCGTTTGCTTACACCGGCATGATGCGATGCGGCTCCTGCGGATGTGCCGTGACAGCCGAAGTTCATGTCAAACGCAGCGGCATCCGTTATGAATATTATCGGTGCACGAAGAAGCGGCGCGATTTCAAGTGCTCCGAACCGTACATCGAATTGGCTTCGCTCGAATCCCAGATCGCGGCGTTCCTGCGCAGCTGCAACCTCCCCGACGAATTGCATGCTTGGGCAGTCCGGCAATGCAGGGCGCGCGCCGCACAACACGAAAAGGATGAAGCCGCTTCCGTTGATGCGCTACGGGCGAGAATTCGCAAAGTCCAGCAAGAGCTTTCAACACTCACCGACCTCCGTGTCAGGAACATCCTCGACGATGGCGAGTTTCTGACGCGTCGAAACAAATTGCGCATCGAAATCGCAGCTCTTGAACAGACGATAGAAGAACGTCAGGGCCGAGGACCGGGTTGGCTCGAAACAGTGAATGCGCTGCTCTCACTCAGCAAACTGGCCGTATTCTGGTTCGAGAACGGCAACGCCCAACAAAAGCGTCAAATCCTCTCTGCGCTTGGCTCGAACTGCACATTGAGCAACAAAACACTCAATATTGAAGCCATGGAATTGCTGAAGCGCATACCGAAGACACAAGATATTCCCGGAATGCTGGCCTTCCGGGACGACGTTCGAACTTTTTCCATGACTCACGAAGGCCGCGAGGTGCTTGCAACGATCGTCGCGGTTGAAAAATCGTTGCGAGAGAGTCTCGGCACTGGCGAGTCAAAACTGGCTGCCTGATATTCCTGTATAACGTCCCCAATGTCCCCATGTCTACCCGGCAGCATCGAGCGAACACGGGCGGTCTTAACAAGCCCGTGTGAGCTGGCGCGATAGCTGCCGGGAATGTTGATGCTACACGGTTGCAACTCTGGTCTGTCCACTTCCCCCATGCCCCCTTCATGATTGTATGGTAGTGTACATATACAGGCGTATGTCTGTCCTACCCGAGGATTCGGGGGAGCTATCTGCGAAGAGTCCGGCCTAGTGCTGGGCTCTCGCTTTTTGGTATGAGATGTAGGGCCGAATATCGGCTGCCTCGATTTTGAGGTCGGCCAATTCACCCAGCGATTTCGTAATGCGGCCACCCTTCACAAGTATGACGTGCTTGTTCTTCCGCTTCAGATAGCGGAGCAGAGCGGCAAAATCCGCATCTCCGGAGAACAAACAGATGGTATCATAACGGTCCAAAAGTCTCAGTGCGTCAACAGCAATCTCGACATCGAAGTTGCACTTGGGAATGTAGACGAAATTCCCCCGCGCGTCAGTATGGACAATACGTGTATTGGGGATGGTATCCTCAGGCGTGAGGTCGTGCCTGATCTGTTGGATCGGCTTCGTAAAGACGCGCCCGCGGCCGAATGTGTGCCCCGCGGCCTTGATGAAGGCGAGGGAACGGCTGTTCGCAGTGTCGAGGCCATAATAAAAGCGTGCATCTTGCCCAAGGCACTCCGCAAACGATTGGAGCTTTTCAAGACTGATCTCGACCTTGGCACCCGCTTGCAGGGCCGCCCCATCAAGATCGGTGAATATGCCGTCATACCAATGGTTGGCGTTTGCGAAATCAATAAACGAGAGCGCCCGGCCAAATGCCGCAGGATCCATGTTTATGCGCTGGAGTATTTGCTGCTTGTTCAACTCCTTCAATTCCATCGACTCATATTACCGCATTTGTCCATGGCGGCATCGGCGGGAAGATACGTTCTCATGTATATTGTTCCGTGACATCCCAGCCATCGTCGGCGTCCAGACTCTTCGCTCGAGTAATCTGATCTGCCTTGGGTATATCAGCTCGTTGCCGAGCAGGTACGGGAAATGCGGCGCGCATCAAAGGACAGAGATACCCAGTCCGGGATGAGTACATCTACAGCGAACATGCCTCGGGCCTAGCGATCGCCGGAATCGGAAGTAAGCGTTTTGCCTTTGGGACGTGGGCGCAGGAGGAGATCGTAAAGAGCCAATAGACGATGCGCCAATTCCCGCGCCTTATCCGTATCGACCACGCGCCCGTAAATCCGTTCGTGAAGACTTTGAAACTCGGCCACAATGGCCTCATCGGGAATCATATTCAGGTCTCAGGCTTTTCGCACGCTGCCATCGCGTCCAACTGCTTTTCGATGCGTATGAGCTCAGCCTCCATCAATTCGAGCGTCACGCTCACTTCGACCAGCTGCACATGCAGCATTTCTCCGATCCGCGGTATAAGAATTGTCTCGCACATGGCTTTGAATTTGTCGTTCGTCATGGAGTCATGTTGCGCGCGTGCTCATCGCAGCGCCAGACGGGAAACCTTCACACGCCGTGATAGAACCTCGCCTACCACGGAAGAGACATCGACGTGACAATCGGCGCATGCCGGCCCCCGATCGGGACATTTCGTACTTCGCCCATACAAATTCGCGAAATGTCCGCGTGCCGTTCGGGATCAGGCAGACCGACAGGCTCTCGCACATATACGTGATCGGAAAAACCGGGACCGGCAAGTCGACACTGCTCGAAACGCTCGCGCGACAGGACGCAGCAGCCGGCCGCGGATTCGCATTTGTCGATCCTCACGGCGATACCGTCGAACGCCTCGCGGCGTGCCTTCCCGTTCGCGCGCCTGACCGCGTGGTGTACCTGAACGCGCCCGATCCGAAACAACCATTCGGCTACAACCCGCTCCGACGGGTTCGACGGGACAAGATACCACTGGCCGTCTCCGGAATGCTCGAAACGCTGAAGAAGCTCTGGCCGGATGCCTGGGGCGTGCGCATGGAGCATGTGCTCCGCAACACGCTGTATGCCCTGCTCGAGCGCAGCGACGCGGCACTCCCCGACGTCCTGCAAATGTATTCGGACGACAAGATGCGGAAGTCCATCGTGTCGGGCATCGGCAACGCGACGGTGCGGCGTTTCTGGACGGACGAGTTTGAAAACTACCCTGCGCGGCTTCGGGCGGAGGCGTGCGCGCCGATTCAGAACAAGCTCGGTGCGCTGCTTTCCGACCCCACACTGTACCGTATTCTCGTGCAACCGGAGAGAAGCATTCGATTTCGGACATTAATGGATGAAGGCCGGATTCTCCTTGTGAATGTCTCGAAGGGGCGGCTCGGCGAAGAGAGCGCCCTCCTGCTGGGAAGTCTCGTGGTTTCGACTCTCGGGCTCGCGGCATTCAGCCGGGCCGAATCACCGCCATCGCAGCGCCGGCCGTTCTTCGTGTATCTGGATGAATTCCAGAATTTCACCACCCTCATGCTCGCCAACATGATGAGCGAACTGCGGAAATACGGCGTCGGCCTCACGCTCGCGCACCAATACATTCATCAACTTGAACCGGAGATCCGCCACGCTGTCCTCGGCAACGCCGCGAGTGTCATCTCCTTTCGCGTGGGTGCCGAGGATGCGCCTTATCTCGCCCTGGAGTTCCAGCCGCGCTTTGGTACCGAAGACCTGATCAACCTGTCCAACCACGACATTTACTTGAGGCTCATGATTGACGGCACTCCCAGCCGCCCGTTCAGCGCGCGGTGTTTTCAAGTTTAGCGCGTGCACCCGCATATTTCCGTATCTTGGTCGGAGTACCCGAGGGGGGCGGTCAACGGCTCGGACTGTCGCTAACGAATCTGGCCGTGATAGCTTCAATGCTTTGTGCGCCAACACGACCAGAGCCAGGCAACAGATCGCGCCTCGAGAGCTGGACCGCATTACGGAGCACCACGTTGCACCGGTCGCGAACATGTACGCGCGCGAGAATCTCGCGGCGCGTGCAAAGCACGGCCATACCTCGTACGTACGATGGTTTTTGCGGGCGGGCGCTCCAAGGCGCAGTTATGAGTTACGGAAAAACGCGACTTGCTAAGTGATACAGAAACTCAGCGCCGAGCAGAAATCCGGCAGCGCTGCCCATCATGACCGCGAAAACTCCCCCAGTCGCAACAATGTCCCACGCCGGACTCTTGCTTACTTTGACACATAGCGCACGGATCGACCCGCTCATACTCTCCGGTCTGCCCTCCTCCAACGATAACCCAGCGGCCCGGAAGATGGCTGGGAAAGTCTCGACTGAAAGGCCATTCGCGGGGGCTTCCCGGTCCAAGAGTACAGTTGAGGGATTACCTCACGCAATGACGTAATGATATAGGGCGTCGCCCTACACACGCAGTCCAAGGCCTCAGAACAAATGGACGGCGGCCGGCCGGCAAGGATGTCCGCCTAGTGACGTCGACCGAGCGAGACGTCTAACTCGATGTTTGCCCGGCGGCATCGAGCGAACACGGGCGGCCTTCGTGAGCCCGTGTGAGCCGGCGCGATGGCTGCCGGAGAATGCTCGATGTCAAAATCATTCCTGAAAGCCGCTGCGCATGACCGTCTGCGCTCTCCGGAGGATGGGCGGCGCTTCACGCGCCGCCGCCGTCACCGAATTTCCAGACCGGAATACCGAGCTTCTTCGCTTTGTCGGCGAGATTGTCCTGGATGCCGGTGCCGGGAAAGTGAAGGACACCGATTGGCAGGACCGCAAGCATTGCATCATTGCGTTTGAAGGGCGCTGCTTTGGCGTGTTTGGTCCAGTCGGGCTTGAACGCGATCTGCGGCACCTTGCGGTTGCTCGCCCATTTTGCCGCGATGAGTTCGGCGCCTTTCGGCGAGCCACCATGTATCAGCACCATGTCGGGATGTTTGGCGTGAACCTTATCGAGCTTATCCCAGACGAGGCGATGGTCGTTGAAATCAAGCCCCCCCGTGAGCGCGATCTTGGGCCCTGGCGGCAGCATCACTTCCGTCTCCGACCGACGCTTGGCTGCCAGGAAGTCGCGGCTGTCGATCATCGCGGCGGTGAGCGTTTGATGGCTGACCAGCGATCCCGAACGGGGACGCCAGGGTGCGCCGATGTGGACCTCGAACCGTTCGGCAGCCTGATCGCGAAACAGCTCCATGCAGTTGCGGCGCTCGAGCAGCGTGATGCCTTCGGATGTGAGCCGTTCGAGTTCGACGGATCGAACTTCCGAGCCGTTCTGCTCCCGCTGGCTCCGCCGCTGCGCCTGTTCGTTGTCGTCGAGCTTGCGCTCGACACGGTCGACGGCACGCTGGAAGAGATTGACGCCAGACCAGAGCAAATCGCCCAGATCCGGTTCGAGCCGCGTGTCGCTCAGGGTCGAGATGAGCGCGTCGAAAACATCTGCGACGGCGCCCGCCACGGCATTGCCTTCGGGGAGCGGTCTCGGATCCGGCTCGTCGTGGAAGGGATGGTACCCATAAAGCTGAAGCTCAGTAAGGACGTAATCCGTAGAAGATGAGCTGTGCGGCGGTTCGTATTCGGTGTCGTCGCGGTCGGTCGTCATGGTGAAGTTCCGTTTGCTGATCGGCCGCGCCATCGCGGCCTTCATGGCGATCACGGGACCGGGAGCGGAGCGGGCCTGCACCGCGGCATTCTTGCCGCGGCCGAAGCACAGCGGAGGACCGAGGGGGCCGGCTATTTTGTTTCGCGATGCAAAGGCGGCTCTGCCGCCGGCGGAAAATAGTCGGCCCACGAGGTTGCCGGACCGGGGCGCTTCTGGTCCGATCGCCTTCAGAAGGCTTGGGCGCGGCCTTTGACCGGCCTATCGGACTTCACGCGACCCAACATGACGACACTCGAACTACAGCTCGTTCTCCGTTTCGGCTGTCGCCAGAACCATGAAGCCGGCGACATCCTGTGGGATGAGTTGGGGCCGCAAGTGTGCTTGAAGCGCCTCGCGGCCAAAGGCGCGCAGATCCTCATTGAAGTCGCCAAGCCTGGGCATCCACACGATTGTCTCGACGCCGCTTGTTTCGGCGCGTTCGCGCAGAACGGTCGCGGCCATCTCTCCGGCCGCATCATTGTCGCGGGCGATGTAGAGGCGGCGCAGCGTCGCCGGCAGCACAAGTGCTGCGAGGTGATTGGCAGACAGGGCCACCACCATCGGCAGGCTCGGAAGGACACAGCGCAACGACAGCATGGTTTCGATGCCTTCGCCAGCGGCGAGCACGTCTTTCACCGCACCGAAGCGGACGGCGTTACCGAGGAGATCGCCCATCGCGCGCCGGGGCGTGTCGATCGGCGCCTTGCCGAGACGGACAGGACCGAAGCCGTCCGGATCGAGCCAGGTGCGATGCGCACCAGTGATATGCCCAGCGAGATCGGTCACGCGCGCGATCATCGCCGGCCAGGTCTCGGTCGGAAAATTTTCATTGGGCCGGTAATAACAGCGGGGATGGAAGCGTAGCGCGCGGTCATCGCGCAAAGGAATAATCCCGCGATTACGAAGATAGGCCTCTGCGAGTGTGCGCTTGACCGGCTGCGACATGGCGAAGAGCCGCTGTGCCGCTTGTGGCGAACCGCCCTGCGCGGGAAGGCGCGAACGTCTCCCCGAAGGCTCCGGCTCGATGCGCGGCAGCTTCAAGAAGCGCCGTGCTTCTTCGGCGACGTCGTGAAGGCCGATGAGACTGCAGCTCTCGCGAATGACGTCCAACAGATCGCCGTGCTCGCCGGTGGCGGCGTCGGTCCATTTGCCGGCCGGACCTTTCGGTGACTCTTTAAGCCGGACAAACATGGAGCGCCCGCGCGTGTTGCGCGCGTCGCCCACCAGCCAGTAGCGGCCTTCGCGACGGCCATTGGAGAGATAGTGGCGGCACACTGCTTCGGCCTCACGCGCGAGACGATGCGCCAGCTCAGAGGCATCGCGCGGCATCACGCGGCCTCCCGCTCGCCGATGCGCGCGACGGGATAGCGGTCAAGCACGCGGGCCAGAACCGCGATGCCTGTAGCATCGGTTGGCACAAACATGCGCAGCTTCCACGAGATAATCTCGGGAAAGAGCCCGTAGGCTTTGAGCCGATCACGCATCGTGTCGTCGAACCCGGACAACTCGATGCGCCCTGTGCTCATGACGCGAACTCGCCGGAGCTGAAGGCCTTCGGCGAGGTCGATCACGGTTCTGCCATCCAGCAGGGCGGTGAAAGCATTCTCCGGTGTCAGCGTCGGCGCATCCGCGGCGAGTGCGGTCGCCACCCAGGCGGGCGAGACTTTGCGGCCGATAATCCGCTCGCCGGCGTCGGTCTGAAGTCGGTAGACGCGCGTCGACTCGTTCGGCAGCCGCTTCCAGATCGGAAGAAGCAAACCTGCTACGACATGGATGGTGCTGTCGGTGAATTCGGGCACTGCGCCGAGCTCGGCAGCCCAGACCGCAGCGAAGCGCTCGCGATCGATCTCCGTCCAGTGGCTTTCCGCCATCGTGGTCAGCGCAAGGCTGTGGCTCTCCATCGGCCGGATCAGCCGCACGCGCCGCTCGATCTCACCGTCGTCAAGCATGAGGCTTGGCGCAGGAACCTGAACGGCAGCGCGGCCCGAGCGCTCGTTAATGAGGGGCAGGGCGCTCCTATCGGACAGCCGACCAAGGGCCTCGTCGAGCGTGACCGGGCGGTTGCGGCGGCGCTCGGTGATGGAGAGCAGCCTGGTCTCAGCACCAGTGCCGGGATGGGTGTAGATGACGCGCCGGTCGGTGACGATGAAACTCTCGGCGCGCAGTGTCTCGAGGCCCGCATCGTAAGTGCCGGAGGCGATCGCGCCTTCGATACGGGCGGTCAGCAACTGCTCGAACGCGGTGAACAGCACATTCTGCAGGTCGATGGTCAGCGCCAGCAATCTGTTCAAAAAAGTCGTGATCGGCGGCAGCTCATCCTTCATGCCGTTGGCGTCCATGAGCTTGAGGCCGGTCGTGTTCTCGAATGTCTGAAGCGAGCAGCCTTCGACTTTGCCGCGCACGAGCAGCATGTAAAGCTGGCGCAGCGCATCGCGTCCGTAATGACTTTCGAGATTGTCCTCGGGCCGGAACAGGCCCTGGCCGCCGGTCTGGCGTTGCCCGCGCGTGATCGCGCCCAGCGTGTCGAGGCGGCGTGCGATCGTGCTGAGAAAACGCTTCTCGGCCTTCACGTCGGTCGCGATCGGCCGGAACAAAGGCGGCTGCGCCTGGTTGGTGCGGTTGGTACGACCGAGGCCCTGGATGGCGGCATCAGCCTTCCAGCCGGGCTCGAGCAAATAGTGGACGCGCAACCTGCGATTTCGCGCCGACAGTTCGGCATGATAGCTGCGGCCCGTGCCGCCAGCGTCGCTGAAGACGAGAATGCGCTTGGCGTCATCCATGAAAGCGGCGGTCTCGGCGAGGTTCGCGGAGGTGGCGCGATTTTCCACGATCAGACGATCACTCTTGCGGATGACACGACGCGCGCGGCCGGTGACTTCGGCTACCATATCCGTACCGAAGCACTGAACGATCTGGTCGAGCGCACCGGGAACCGGCGGAAGCGAAGCGAGCTTCTCAATCAGCCGGTCGCGGCGTGCGACCGCTTCGCGGCTCTCGACGGGCTGACCGTCACGATAGACGGGACGGGACGAGAGATTGCCCTCGCTGTCGGTGAACGGCTCATAGAGCTGCACAGGGAAGGAATGGGCGAGATAGTCGAGGACATATTCGCGCGGCGTGATGTCGACCTGGACGTCGCCCCAGTCTTCGGTCGGAATTTCCGCGAGCCTTCGCTCCATCAGCGCTTCGCCGGTTGAGACCAGCTGAATGACGGCGGCGTGACCTGCCTCCAGATCACGTTCGATGGACCGGATCAGCGAGGGCGTCTTCATCGAGGTCAGCAGATGGCCGAAGAAGCGTTGCTTTGCGCTCTCGAAGGCGGAGCGCGCGGCGGATTTGGCCTGTTTGTTCAGCGTTCCGGTCTCGCCCGTGATGTTGGCAGCCTGCATCGCTGCGTCGAGATTGTTGTGAATGATCGAGAAGGCGCCGGCATAGGAATCGTAGATGCGGATCTGCTCCGGCGTGAGCCGATGTTCGACCAGATCATATTCGACACCTTCGTAGGAGAGTGAGCGGGCGGCATAGAGGCCGAGCGCCTTGAGATCGCGCGCCAGCACTTCCATCGCCGCGACGCCGCCGTCTTCGATCGCTTCGACAAACTCGGCGCGCGTGGGGAACGGGAAATCCTCGCCGCCCCACAGCCCCAGCCGCTGGGCATAAGCGAGATTGTGGACGGTCGTGGCGCCGGTTGCTGAGACATAGACGATGCGGGCGTTTGGCAGCGCGTGCTGAAGTCTGAGCCCCGCGCGTCCCTGCTGCGATGGCGCCTGCTCGCCACGCTCGCTCTTGCCGCCGACGGCGTTTTGCATCGCATGCGACTCGTCAAAAATAATTACTCCGTCGAAATCGGAGCCCAGCCATTCGACGATCTGCCGGACGCGCGAAAGCTTCTCGCCCCGCTCGTCGGTGCGCAGCGTGGCATAGGTCGCAAACAGGATGCCTTCTGCGAACCCGATCGGCGTGCCCTGGCGGAAGCGCGAGAGCGGCGTGATGAGGAGCCGCTCCACGCCAAGCGCCGACCAGTCGCGCTGCGCATCTTCGATCAGCTTGTTAGACTTGCTGATCCAGACGGCGCGCCGCCGGCCCTTCAGCCAATTGTCGAGCAGGATGCCGGCGACCTGGCGGCCCTTGCCGGCACCGGTGCCGTCGCCGAGAAACCAGCCGCGGCGAAAGCGAATGGCGTTCTGCGCGTCATCAGGCGCGGCAGTGACGAGGTCGAAGGTTTCATCGACCGTCCACGACCCGGCGAGAAAATCCGTGTGAGCTTCGCCGGCATAGATGACGCTTTCGAGCTGCGCATCGGACAACACGCCATTACTGATGAGATTTGCGGGGAGATGCGGCCGGTAGGATGGTTTTGGCGGCGCGACCGAGGCCATCGCCGCGGACTGCACCAGCTTCGTTGGATGCGCCTTGGAGCCGGGAATTCGGATCGTCTGAAGAACGTATTGCTCGTAAAGCGCATCCGTGAGCCGGGCACCCTCCGGAGGCATCCAGTCCACAGCCTCATAGGCAAGTTCGACGCCCCCAACCTCGGCGGTTGCGACCGCAGCTGGCCGCGAGACGGCGCGCGCGAGATAGCCGCGAACACTGCGCGGCGTTGTAGAACTTGCATCCGGCGCTGCGTGGAGCGCCATCGCGATCGGGCATCGCGGCGGGACACGTTCTGCGATCCAGGCGAGCAAAGTTGCTACATCGGGCGCGGCGCCGGGGGAAGGGGGAAACTGCTGCGCATCAGACGCGGGCACTTTGTCGATAACGGTGAGCCGCGTCTCGAAATTGGTGCCATGCTTCGCATACACGGCGCCATCGATCGCCGCAGTGAACACGACGCGGCTGTGTTCCTGCAGGCGGATAAAGGCATCGCGCCAAGCCGGGGCCTCGGGACTGAAACTGGCGCCGGTGATGGTTACCAGCCGCCCACCGTCGGCGAGACGCGCAGCGCCGACGCGACGTGACGATAGGCAGCGTCGGCCATGCGGCGATCGACATTTGCCATTGCGGAGAATGGCGGGTTCATCATCACGACGCTCGGCGCAATCGCAGCGTCCAGATAGTCGTGGATCTGCGCCGCATCGAAGCGCGTGATTGCGACGCCACGAAAGAGTTGCTCGAGAAGCGCGGCGCGGCTGTCGGCGAGTTCATTTAGTACAAGCGTGCCGCCGGCGAGCGCGGCAAGGATGGCGAGGAGGCCGGTGCCGGCGGAAGGTTCGAGTACGCGGTCGCCGGGTGCAATGGCGGCGGCGCAGAGCGCAGCAAGACCGAGCGGGATCGGCGTCGAGAACTGTTGAAACGTCTGGCTCTCTTCGGATCGCCGCGTGTGGGTGGGCAAAAGTCCGGAGAGCCTCGTCAGTGCGGCAAGTCGTGAAGCCGGAGAGCTTGCCTGGCGGAAAAGGGCCTTTCCGTATTTGCGTAGAAACAGGATGGTTGCGGCTTCGCACGCGTCATAGGCGGTCTTCCAATCCCACGCGCCGGCAGCATCCGACGCGCCGAAGGCCGCCTCCATCGCGGAGCGCAGCAGGCCGGCATCGATGCGCCGTCCGCCTTCGAGATCGGGGAGGAGAAGTCGCGCGGCCTGGAGGATGCCGGCACATGCGGATGTGTGCGGTGGCGCAACCGCGCAAACGGTCGCAACCTGGGAAACGCTTGCCATGGATAAAACCTCGGGAGAGCAGATACGGGCCGAGCCGCCGGGCGCTCTCTCGATCCCAATCGGCTCAAACCCTTCCCCCACCGGCCTCTCGCTCTCGTCGTTCCGGAAACCGCCAATGCTTCAAACGAAAGCACCCGACACGATGGCCGGGCGCTGTGAGTGATGGATGTGATAGGACGGACCGCTCACGCCGCCGGTCGTGGTCAGAGCTCGGCGGTGTCTTCTTCATTGCCGGAGAGAAAGGCGGGCAAACCTGTGCCGCTTTCCGCAATCACGTCTGGGTCGGGAGCGAGGCGAGTGCGCAGCGGCTCGGGAAGCCAACCAGTGCCATCCAGCAGGCGCTCGGCTTCTTTCGCCATGTCAGCTTTCTTCATGTGGTCGATGAGCTGCGCGGACTGTTCGCCCTTCGCCTCGCGAATCGCCTCGAGAATACGGGGCTTGCTGACGCGGCCGAAATAATTGTCGACGGTCGGACGCCAGCCCACTTCGGCCATATTGAGCCCGACCTCGCACGCGAGGCGGGCGGCGTGGACGAAACGGCGCTGGACACTGTGAACCGGGCTACCCGGGCCATCATAACGGTTGCCCTTCTCATGGAGCGCGTTAATCCCGAACGAGACACAATGCGCCAGCAGGGCGGCGCGATTGGCATCATCAAGACCGCTGAGCCAGTCCCAGAGGGCCGCCTCATCTTTCGGCAGGTCCGCCTTCCACGCCTCGTGCCGTTCCGCGACCGCTTTCGCGGGCGAGCTGTCCTTCAAGTCGGGTGGCTGGATCGGGAAGAACACATGCCGCACCGAAGCTTCGAGGCAAGTGCCGGATGCTGCATGATGGAATGTGTCGAGACAGAGTTTGTGTAGAAGTACGGTCATTGCGACATGTGGGTTATTGGCAACAGCATCTCGGAGAGCGAGCGTTCGATAAGCGGTCAGCTCACTCATCAGCCGGTCCGGGAGCGGCTTGGCAGCGTCTTCCTCCTCAGCCTCCCCGGCATCGGACTGGCCATCGATCGTAATGACGGTGCGCTGCACGGGCGACGCGCCGGGTCCAACGGTTTCTCGATTCTCGTCGCGTTCATCGCGGGCGCCCGGATTGGCATTGGCAGGCGCCTCGTCCTCGGGACGGACATAGCCGCGAGCGACCAAAAGCCTGCCGTCCGGATCGATGCTGATAATGACGCCCGCGCGGGCTATCCCGGCAGGATCGTAGTTGAGCGGCCTATCCTCCAACGCGGCGAGCGCCGTTTCGATGTTACCAAGGCGGGCATCGATTTGGTCGGGAAGCTCCTCGGCATTCTCGTATTCCTTCTCGAGGTTCTCGAACTCCGCCTTCAACGCGTCGATCCTTGCCTGTTCTTCTTGCGTGGGAACCGTCGGCGTGCCGTCGAGCTCGCGCAGACGATGCGTATGGCCGAACGGGACATCGACAATGGCTTCTATCCATTTCCATCCTTCGGCTGCGATCGTCTCGGCTGCGGCTTTGAGTTTTTCGTCAACCAGCGCATTGAGAAGACCGACATTCTCCAGCCATCCGCCATCGTCCTGCTGAAAGAGATCGCGCATTACGATACCGCCCGCCCGCTCATACGCGTCGATGCCGACAAACAGGACGCGCCTGTCGGATGCGCGCACGGTGCGCTCGGTCAGCATCCGGCGGATCTGATACGGCTCCGGACTGTAGGAGCTCTGAAGTGTTTTCCAGACCTGCTCCTGGCGCGCATGATCGTTCGTCACGGTGAACGCCATGAGCTGTTCGAGCGACATTCCGTCTTCGGCGTAGATGTCGAGCAGCTTCTCCGACGCTGCCGCGAGCCGCAGCCGCTGCTTGACGACATTCACGCCGACGAAGAAAGCGGCGGCGATTTCTTCCTCGGATTGACCCTTCTGGCGCAGTGCCTGAAACGCACGGAACTGATCGAGGGGGTGCAGCGCCGTTCGGTGGACATTCTCAGCCAGCGAGTCTTCTTCGGCAGAAATATCGACATGCGAGGCGCGCAGGGTGCAGGGCACCGGAGCTGTTTTTGCGAGACGCTTCTGTTTGACGAGCAGTTGGAGAGCACGATAGCGCCGGCCCCCGGCGGGAACCTCGAACATACCGGTCTCCATGCCTTCCCCATCGAGAATTGGACGGACATTGAGGCTTTGCAGCAGCGTGCGCCGGGCGATGTCCTCCGCGAGATCTTCGATCGAGACGCCGCCCTTCAGGCGGCGGACATTCGATTGGGAGAGAACGAGCTTGTTGAGCGGAATATCGCGCGATGACGACAGGGTGATCTTCTGAACGGCAAGTGCCATTGGAGTGTCTCCATGACGGGCGCCGACAGACTCTCTCTCGGCTTCCGACCCGTCTCGAAGACCTGCGCAGCCCTCTCGCTCTGAAGACCGGTTGAGGCGGACCGCCTTTCGTTCGCAGGGAAACCCTGCCGGCCGCCCCTCGGAATGAGAGAAGATGCATTAACACGTGTATGCTTGGTCGGTGTCGATCGCCCGGTCGTGCTTCATTCCGGTCCTAATCTGTTCGGCATGTGTCGGGTCCACATCTCTGTGAGATACGCCACCATCTTCAGCCCCTAGTTCGTTATCCCACTGACTGTTCTGCGTGAAATTATGCAATATTTATGGGTCAGTATGCCTCCGGTTTCCCCTTCATCGTGCTCACAAAACGGGCGTCTCGAAACTTGTTCGTAGTCCAGGCAATGAACAGCGCCCCTCCTGTGTATGTGCCAAGCCCTTATCGACCGGCAGCATTGAGCGCCCGTGCGGGCCGGCGCAATGGTCGCCAGCAACTGGGCACGCTCAATGCAAAGCAACGCCAAGACCTACCACTTGGCGGTTGAACTCGAAACATAACAAAAGATAGCTGCAGAGGAGTCAAAATCGATTCTGCGGATTCGCCTCCTAAGGCTTTGATTTCAGTTGACGTAAGAAGTGGTTGGGAGCGCCTCAAACCCGAACTGATGACCTCAGCTGCCGGCCCCTGCTTGGATTAACCCCACGGCTTGAAAAAGGCTGGCAACATCCGCCTGAAGCTGCTTGATCGCCGCGTCGGAATTTTGCGAGTTCGCCTGCACGCTGTTGATGGCAGCTTGCAGATTAGCAATTGTCGGACTATTGATTTGTTTTGCACTTAACGTGCCGTTGACCGTCACATCGCTAGTGGCGGCGATTTCGCCTTCGACCGTGAGTTTTGTGTTTATGAAGACGTCGGCCCCGACGAACTGGAAATTGCCATTATAGATGTTAGGCGTGAATTGCGCGTCTCCGACATAGAAGAGAACGCCTTTTTGCCCCATAACTGCCAATCCGTTCCAGTCAACCCGAAATGTCGCTGCTACCCCATTGGGAAGATTGGAATTGGCGCCGAAGGTATATTGATGGAGGAAATGGCCACCGCCCTGGTTCGTAAAGGTGACAGCAGGCGACTGTCCGTTCTCCGAATGATTTACGACCAGCGTTTCCCCTCCGATGCTTGCACTCTGGTTGTTGAAGTCGCCAGTTCGTTCAACGATCAATTCTTCCGTAAATGTCGGCATTGCCGTCCTCCCGCCGTTGCATCATTTGACGCGGCCTCGTGCAGTTGCCGATGGCCGCATTGCCCGTCGACACTCCACGGCCGCTACATGCGGCCGATTGAAACATCTCGGCAATGATCTGCGTCTTTTGCCTGGAGTCAACTTGTTGTTGATCGGAACTTAGGAAAGAATGCCTTCACTACCGTGAGAAGAGCGGCGTCATCGAAGGTGCGGGCCATGAACAAAAGGGATAAAGAGCAGAATTGGGTCCAATTTGTGCGGGTGCTCATAAACTCGCCAGGCGCAGTGCTTACAGGCGGCGTCGGGGCTCTCGTTCTTTGCCAAGGGTCTCTAAGCGCGCCGGCCTTCGCTCAGGTGCCGATACCTGTGCATCCCATACCCATAAATCTCGCAAGTTTGAAAATCCTGAGCATCCTTCCGCAGAATCCATTGGTGGGCCAGACAATTACTGTCAATTATGAACTCGACAATGTCGGAATGGGAACGGCATCCATCGGCGGGACTGTGGGCGGCAGTTTCGGAGGACAGACTCTGCGCAACGCGGACGGAACACCGCAGGCGCCGGTGACAGTGGCACCCCGCGCAACGGCCAAGGGCAGCTTGGTCTTCACGCCGACCGCGCCGTCATCGGGCAATTTGACGCTGGGTCTGTATGGGCCGCCTGCCTGTTCTCCGGGGCCGGTGGGAAGGCCGTGCAAAGTTCCCTTACTAACTAGTGCTCATAGTCCGCTTACGATTGTCGAACCCACCGTGCATGTTCGGATCGCTGGTCAAACCTATGCAGATGTGGCGATGAAAGACAGTCGAGATAACTCTTCCGCGCAAAATGGATATCTCTACATCTCGCACGATCCAGGCTGCGGATGGTGGGGAAACAACGCGACAGACAAATTTTTCGATAATAAGCTTTTGCCTGCAGGCGCCACCTTAGAGGGCGTGGATTATCTGGAATTCTGGCCATTGGGGATTGATGCGAGCTATGCGGGCGGGGACGGACTGGGCACCGGAAGCTACGGGGCGTCACTATCCCAATATCCGTATCCGTCGGTTAAATGGGAGAACAGCTGCTGGAGCGTCTTCGGCGGGAAGGCAGTAAAATACGCGATTAGTTTTCGGATCGCGATGCCGCAAGGGACCAATTTGGGCGAGCCGACCACCGACCCGACTGCTACGCCCGCGCCTCCCTCAGTCCCTGACGGCTATTCGAGGACGCCCGGAACGGGGACAAATATAGCGCCGCCGCTCAATTTCTATCTGGTCAACAAGGGAACTTCATTCCAGGCAACGTTCGGAACCCTGAACGCCCAAGGCGCCATCACTGACATTACAAATGGAGAGGATGAATCGATCCTCATTTTGTCGGACAAAAATCTAAACAGCGGATGCAACGGAACCGGAAATGTGCAGCTCACTGCGCATGCCGCTGCGACCGCGGCGCAGATGGCAACGCTTTATGGCACGTCTACGACGAAATATCCGAAGACCATCGGCGCGTGTCTTACGCGGCCCAACGACGGCAGCAAGCAATCGCTGCTAGTCGTCGTCAGCTATCAGCCCCAGTGATAACCGTGTGCCGGTGCAAGCGGGACTTGCTCCTTGCGACATCAAACCGAAGATTGCCTGTCAGCGCGATGACCACGCTCAGCGCTTCCCCTTCTTTGCGGAGTGTGCGCACCGTTACCATTTGCGACAAAGGCGCCCGTTCTGGGCGAGATTGAACGGGACGGGTTGAACAGACAATGCGAGAGAGCTCTTAGTAATTCGCTTCTGGCCGCGA
This sequence comes from Rhizomicrobium sp., assembly GCA_036269235.1. GTDB lineage: Bacteria > Pseudomonadota > Alphaproteobacteria > Micropepsales > Micropepsaceae > Rhizomicrobium. Next base: position 3,403 of record DATASL010000004.1, on the reverse strand, counting down.
CCGGCTTGGCCGAAAAGGGCGACTTTAGGCAGGTGGATGCACCGCATCGAGCCCGCTACGGCCAGTTTCGATTTGAACTGTACTGCCGAATTCCAGCTTGCTTGTAAAGGATAGGCCCGACCGCGATATGGTTATGAGCCTCTATGTTATATGGCAGATAAGTGCGCGCGCAAAGGACCAAAGTCCACCAGGGCGTTCCGGCAGGCGTAACGCCCATGCGATATGGCGCTCGGAGGCGATACGCGCCGCCGGTGTAGCGGCGATGCCGGACACGACATGGTCCAGTGCGGACGAACAGGAGGATATCTCCAGACACGATTGCGCAGCCGCGGCATAGAACGTCCTGGCCGCCAGCGCATGCGTAAGAGCGACAAGCGCCATTTCGCCGTCGGCACCAAGAAGCGCGCGCAGCGCCATGGTGCGATGTGCGGTCAGTTCCGCGACGAGACGTTCGGATATCCGCAACGCACTTCGTCCTCTTCATGGGCCAACGCTTCTCCGTCCGGCGCCTCCCCATCGGTTTCTGCCCACTCGCCCTCGATCACTTCTGTTGAGGGTTCCTCCTTCGGCTTGTCCTAGGGCCGGATATAACCGCGCGCAATCTCAAGATTGCCATCGTAACCGATGAATACGAATGCTCCCGCCGATGTCATGGCGTCCGGGCTGTAAACCCGGCTTCGCGCTTCAATGCCACGATATTCCGCCTCTAGGGCTTCGGCTTTCGTTGTCAGGCTTTCGACCGAGTCATCGGCTTCTTCAATTTCGGCATTGACGACGTCCGGCTCGGCCTCAAGTTCGTCCAGTCGCGCATTCTCTTCATCGACAATGCCCCTCGCGCGGATAGACGCGTCCGAACTCTGTACCAGCCGGATAATCCAGTGAGATTTCGACCCATTTCCAACCTTCTTCGCGAACCCTGTCGGCTTCTCTTTCGAGTTTGGCATGCGCCAATCTCTCAAGAAGCAGCACGTCCGCTACGTGGACGCCGCCATCTCCGGTGAACAGGTCGCGGATCACGCCGCCCGCATCGGCATAGGCCTTCAGCCCGACAAACTGCACGCGCTTGTCGTGTGGCGCGATATGCGTTTTGAGCAGTGAACAATGCTGGGTAGCATTATGCATTTGTCTAGCTCATCGCTAGAATAAGTGTGAGCCTGACGGAGCGCAGCTAGACGTACGATTGAACGGATTTATCTCTGACGCTTCTTACAGACGCACGGTCGAGATGATCACTCTGTCCGCGTGGATTCGTCAGTTGCAACAGTAAAGCCGTGCAAGATCTCCCTTTTTTTCCAGAAAGGCGGCAACCTCAACCCGAGGTATAGCAAAACCGGAACTGGCGCATCGGCCACCCCGGGCCACTCGCCGTCCAGGACACGGTGTACTACTGTGCGTTCGCGTCTATCGATCCGGTTGGTGACTCCACGGAACGAACTCCTCAAGGCCCTCAAACATCGGGGCCCGCTATGGACCTGAGACCGCACCTACCTCCAAAGTCCGATTGCCGTTCGAACCGCTGAGGCGAGTACCTGTGTCACGCCTTCCAGAAGAAAGCGCACGAAGCCGCGGCTCGTCCGGCAGAACTGGCGATAAATCATAAAATGCCGTCGAAAAGACTAATATATATTTTTCATCCATTCATTCAAAATAAATACGCCTATTGCCCGAATGACTTTCGCTTCGGAAGATACCCATGAACTCCGGTAACTCAATTCGCGTTTGGTGGTCGATAGCGAGCAAAACCAAAATGGGTGATTTGATCGCAACCGCTGCCGCTATTCTTATCATGTTCGGCATGACTGCTTTAGCGGTTATGATACTGGGATTTTTCTTCCATTGGGGTCTTCACTTTGCCGTCAGCTGATCGTCTTGACAGCGCGGGCGTTACTTCCATAGGACGATAAAGCCTGCGCAACATCGGAGTATGTTTGCGACCCAAACCGTGCATCGTCATAGGTACGACTGGTGGCAACTGTGAAATCGTGATGTCAACACGAGATCCCAATTAGGATACAGACCGATTCTAGCGCCTGCGGACTGAGCTGGTGTCCATCCGCGGAAGTACCATTCATCCAAACCTGAATCCCCGCCGGTCCATCCCTGGCCACGATGCGCCGCAGCATCTTTGCGTCGGCGATGGTATTGCGCATATCCCAAATGATTTGCATTTTTCCCAGACGAGGTCTTTCAAACTGCCCCAGTTGCGATATGAACGAGACTGAGGGGTCGCTTGTACTCGACAATAATAGATCGAAATGATCGACGATATCCATAATCTTATCTGCATCGGCGTAAGCTGACGCTTTGCCGAAGATCCCGTTATAGGCTGCCATGGGCCCATCAAGACGATTCGTGTATAGATCGAGCGAACAAGGAGAATCCGAAACACAAATTTTGCCATGCACAAGCGCTACGATATCTTTGAGCTCTGCAATTGCCTGACTTGATCCGATTCCATCTTGCCGTTCGAAATCGATTATGATTCCACTTCGGTTAGATTTCTTTAGGTCGGAAAAACGTGCTTCGGGTAGCACGACGATGTTAATACAGGTATGGTAAAGGGACCGCCGAGATTGCACGGGCCACGGCGTGACACATTTTGGAGAAGCTTCGGCAACAAATTGCGAATAGGACCAGACGCTTGTATCGGGGAGCCCACAGGACTCGGTAATGTCCAGGTATCCCGCGTGAACGCCACTGGGCAATTTCGTCGCCGGTTCGTGCCCGCTATAACCCATCGTTTCGGAAATAATCGATTCACCTGCGCATACCGAAATCGGTATAGTAAGATATTGCACACGATAGTCATTTACAGCGGGAAAGATCGGGTTTGGTTTGTTGTTGTGGCCGCCGTTGTACCGAGGTATCCAAATAAACTGATCTATCAATTGACTGCCCTGCTTTGCAGATAAAGCAGCGACCATATTTTGTGTGCTGCATTCGGTTCTGATCTGGCTGTTGGTCTGCGCAAATGCGTAATCCTTCGTACAGTCGCCGTTCAGGATCAGGCGGATGGCTTGACGGCGCAAATGACTTGACGGGCTCGAGTTCGCGGGCGACCGATACGCCTCTCTGTTGAGCCACTCCACTTGTCGCGTTGCAATGGCGGACGGCCTTGGGTTTGCGGCCGAGGCATCTAGAGCATCCTCTGCGAGACATGGAGAAGAGATTTGAATGAAGGCTGCGAAAAGCGTGCAAAGCAGCAGTGAAACCAAGTAGCGTTTCGGGGAATTGTGCATATCGATCAGATACTCTTTTGGCCTAGGCTGTGTTGACAAAGGGATTCTCAGACGGATTGTGATGTGATTCAAGACTGCCTCTTGGAGGGAGGCGGTTTTGATTCGCGGACAGATGAGCGATGGAGAATGGGCGTTTTTCGAGCCGTTTGTGACGGCGAGGACTG
>DATASL010000003.1:0-88300 GCA_036269235.1 Rhizomicrobium sp. | reverse complement strand
TCCTCGCCGTCACAAACGGCTCGAAAAACGCCCATTCTCCATCGCTCATCTGTCCGCGAATCAAAACCGCCTCCCTCCAAGAGGCAGTCTTGAATCACATCACAATCCGTCTGAGAATCCCTTTGTCAACACAGCCTAGTCGGCGGCGGTGAAGGAATCCTCTTCGAGAACCTCTTCCAGTACCCTTGGGCCTTCATTGAACGTGACAATGGATGGAGGCAGGCCGATCAATAGGAGTGGGCAGGGATTGCCAACACCACGGCGCACTCGGTCCTTGAGCTTTCTCCAATGGGTTGTTGCCGCCCCATATTTGTCATTGACGAAATGATCAGTCCACGCTTCCCGAAACGTCATCGGGTTGCGGCGCCGGCCAATGCGACGCTGCACGGCTTCCCGTTGCCGTTTTGTAGGAGCAACATGGTACGGTTCCAAATCTTCGAAACTGTTGATGTTTCTTTCTATCACAAAACGGGATACGAGTTCCTTCATCTGATCCTGAAGCGCAGTCCCCCGCGTGACAATTATGCCTACGCTTATGGCGCTCTCGGAATGAAGCCTTTTGAAATTTTCCAAGTCGCGGTCGAAGAACGGGTCCTTATTGTTCCATTCGATCTCGAGTGCGACTTCGCCGGCATCCGGGAATGACCGCACGTGATCAACCTCATGCGAAATTGCTTCACGCTGAACGTTATTGATTGTTTTCCGGATATCAAACCGCGTTTTTGTCCAGTTCTTTCCGGCCAATCCGCGTCGTAATCGCTGCGTCCCTTTGGCTTCGCCCCCGCCTGACGCTACGATCTCCTCAATTGGAATTGTAAGTGTAGTAAGGACTTCGCTCAGCTCATCGAGCGCCTCGGGAAAATCGATCTCAAGAATGGCACGGGCGTGAGAATGGAACGCGATCTCGTAACCTTGGAACTCGAGGGTCGTTAATGGTCCGGCGAGGTCGCGTTTCATCCCTCCAGAATACCTGATTCGGGTGGCTTCACAGATCTCTTCGACTATAGCTATCGCCCATAAAGTCTGGGATTGTGCGGCATGCGAAGGGCCGGCGAAGTCGAACTCCAATTTAGGAATGCTTGGCTGCTGGCCCTTTTTTGCATGGCGCCCCTGGTATAAAGCGACCTTTGTCGAATGGCGAAGCAGCTCTGCCGCAGCAACGAAAATCCGATCCTCACCTGCTCTTGATCGTGAGTCTGTTGACCGTGAACGTCTCGTCCAGGCCGTTCGTGCTGCTCAGTTCGAAGCCGTAGTCGATCTGGTCCAGGGTGGACTTCGCCCGGAGATATTTGTGGTCCAGCAGCCATGTAAGCATTGCGAGGATGTCCACGCGTCCATGATCGATGCCGAACGACCATGAGTCGTTTTTCTGGGGCAGTTCCCAGATGAGCTCGGAACCGTATTGGCACAGCAACCACGAATTTACCGGAACGCGGTGCTTCCCGCCGAATTTGATCGGGCCGGCCACGGGCGGGTCGCCATCGCATTGCCCATGACCTGCCACCTCGTGCTGGATCATCACTTCATCGGCGTAGTTGTTCAGCCAGATGTCGTAGCCCGTGTCGTCGATGGTGTTGGTCGAAGTATCCGAGCTTTCCGAAAATGACGAATAGATATAATGCAGGTCCCTGACCCGGAATTCGTCATAGAGCTGTTGCGTGTCGGGGTACGATACGACCGCGGTATTGCCTACGGGCATGTTGGCGATCACGTACCAGTTCCCGGGGTCCGTCGAATACAGCGTCTGCTGCCAGCCATCGATCGGGTTCCACACGTCCTGAACGACGTAAGTGTTGTAGCCGTTGCTGTTGGTTATCTGCGGATAGTAATAATAAGCGCCGGAGGTGGGGCAGGAGCCGTTGGCCTTGGACGTGACGCACTGTTGTGCCGTTGCCGTTCCGCCCAGGAAGCCCGATGCGATAACCAGTGCGGCAAGCATGGTCGGGATGTCTCTCATGGGGAACCTTTCGTCACAAAAGTCTCGTTGCAACAAGTTCGCGTTCTGGAGAGGCCAGCGGATTCAGCGTAAGCCGGAATGGAACATGTTTCAGCAATTTCGTGGAAGATGGTTTCCGCGAATTTACCTTTGGCGGAGCGAACTTACTCGCGGTCCTCGCAGTGACCTATGCCCGCAGCTTTTTCATTTTCCCGCCCTTCTGGAATGCCGGGAATGCGTTCCTGTAAAGTTGCCGGTGCTATCTGTGAACTCTTGCCTGTCGCATCACCTTCGCCTACCTTAGCCAGACTTAGCCAGGGTGTGCGATGTCTATCGTGAATATGCTAGAGGCCAAATCAAATCTCTCCCGCCTGGTCGATGCTGTCGAAAGCGGAGCCGAGAAAGAGATCGTCATTGCTCGCAATGGGCGACCGGCGGCGAAGCTGGTTCCAGTGGGCCAGTCTGCCCCGGGCAAGCGGATCGGGGTTGCCAAAGGCAAATATGTGATTCCGGAGAATATTGACGAGGAAAATCCTCTGATCGAGAAGCTTTTTTATGGCGAGGCGGAATGAGGATTCTTCTCGATACGCATATCGCCCTGTGGGCGATCGTGGAGGATCGGCGGTTGCCCAGGGACGCACGAACTCTGATCAACGATCGTGAAAATTTCATATCTGTGAGCGCTGCTACGGTGTGGGAGATTGCGATCAAGCACGCTGTTTCGCGCGGAAAGGCCAACGCCGTTCCCATGTCCGGCCGCGATGCCCTGAAGGACTTTACGGCAGCAGGCTATGAATTGCTTTCCGTTTCGCCCGCACACGCGGCGGCGGTGGACTCGTTGCCAATGATTCACCGCGATCCGTTCGATCGAATTCTGATAGCGCAGGCGATCGTAGAACCACTCCGGCTTTTGACATCGGACCGAAGGATCGCGGAGTACAGCGATACCGTAGTTCTGGTGTAGGCGAATTCAGAGTCCCGTCACCGCTTTCCCCAATCGCTCCAGCCCCGTCGCGATCCGTTCCGCATCCTGCGCGAAGCAAATACGGATGTAGGAATCGGCCTGCGTGTCGCCGGAGTAACTGAACGCCGAGCCGGGCGCTGTGCCCACGCGGGCTTCGCGGACGAGGCGGATGGCGAAATCGAGGCTGTTTTGCAGGCCGTCTACATGCAGGAAGCCATAGAAGGCGCCTTCCGGTTCGATCCAGCGGATGCGGTTCTGGGTGGCAAGCCAGTCCTGCACGACGGTTTTGCCGGCGCGGCAGCGCGCGAGCATTTCGGCGCGGAATGCGTCTCCTTCCGGCGACAACGCGGCGAGCGCACCATATTGCGCAAATGTCGTAGCACCCGTGTTGTTCGCCGCGGACATCATCCACATCTGCCGGCCCAGCGAGGCGGGATGTACCAGCCAGCCGATCCGCCAGCCCGTCATCGCCCAGGGCTTGGAAAAGCTGTTGATCACAAACACCGCGTCGTCGGGTTCGGCGATCTCGAGAAATGACGGCGCATGCTTGCGGCCGTCGTAGAGGAGCGTCCCGTACACCTCGTCGCTGATGATCGCGATGCCGCGTTCGCGCGCGAAATCGAGCAAGGTTTCCTGCTCGGCGCGCGTCATGATCCAGCCAGTGGGATTGCCGGGCGAAGCGATGAAGATCGCTTTCGTGCGCGCATCGCAGGCGGCCGCAACACTGTCGAAATCGAGCCGCCAGCGGGGCGGCGAGGAATGCCAGTCATCCGCCAGCCGTGCAAATTTCACTTCGGCGCCGCAAATCTCCGCCGCCTGAAAGATGTTCGGCCAGACCGGTGAGACGACGACGACATTGTCTCCGGTTTCGATCAGGCACTGGAGCGCGGAGATCACTGCAAGCATGGCCGCGCCCGGCACCGTAATCCGGTCGAGCGCGACTTCCGCGCCCGTGGTGCGCCGGTGGAAATCGCGGATGGCTTCGCGCAACGGCGCAATGCCGCGCGCATTGGTATAGAAGGTCTTTCCTTCGTCGAGCGCCCGTTTGGCGCCGTCCCGGATGAAGGCGGGTGTGGCGATGTCGCTCTCGCCGAACCATAGCGCGATGATTTCGGGATCGTGCAGGGCCGTGCCGGAAACGAGTGCGATGCCGTTGGGTTCGAGCGTCCGGATGGCCGGCCGTATGGGGGATTTCTGGGGCGTGTGGAGCATGGCGCCACTCCGCCTCTAAGCGCTTGCGCCCGTCAACCGGTGTTCTTATAACCCCTGCCATTCCGCACGCGCAGGGTGGGCGAGAGGTGTGTTGCCTCGGACCCGTCCGGTTGCCCTTCGGGGTAGTCCCCTCGCGTCAGGTTAAACCGGAAAAGGAGCCTAAAACCATGGCATTGCCAGACTTCAGCATGCGTCAGCTTTTGGAAGCCGGCGCGCATTTCGGCCATCGCACGCAGCGCTGGAACCCGAAAATGGCGCCTTTCATCTATGGCTCGCGCAATTCGATCCATATCATCGACCTCACACAGACGGTGCCGCTGCTGCACCAGGCGCTCGTTGCGTTGCGCGATGTGGCGGCCGGCGGCGGCCGTATCCTCTTTGTCGGCACGAAGCGGCAGGCAAGCGATCCGGTGGCTGCGGCTGCCAAGCGTTGCGCCCAGTATTACGTGAATCATCGCTGGCTCGGCGGCACGCTGACCAACTGGCAGACCATCTCGAACTCGATCAAGCGGCTGCGCGGCATCGAGGAGACGCTGAATTCTGCGTCCGGCTCCGGTCTCACCAAGAAAGAGCTTCTGGGTCTGCTGCGCGAACGCGACAAGCTTGAGCGCTCGCTTGGCGGCATCAAGGAAATGGGCGGCCTCCCCAACATGCTGTTCGTGATCGACACCAACAAGGAACAGATCGCGGTGGCCGAGGCACGGAAGCTGGGCATCCCGGTGGCGGCGATTCTCGATTCCAACTCCGATCCGGAAGGCATTGCGTACCCTGTTCCGGGCAATGACGATGCCGCACGCGCGCTGTCGCTTTATTGCGAACTCGCCGCGCGCGCCATCATCGATGGACTGTCGGAAAGCCAGGTCGCAGCCGGCATCGATGTGGGCGAATCCGACGAGTCGCAGGAGCACGAAGCACCGCGCATTCTTCAGGCCGAGCCTCCCGAAGCCGCAGCAGCGGTGTAACCGAACTGCCGAATACTTTCATTGTCATGAGCCGCAAATGCGGGTCACCCGGTTGAAACAGAATCCGTGCTCGTCAGGAGCGCGTATCTGGCTCGACCGGACAAAATATGCAGGCGTTACCTGGGTGGCCCGCATTTGCGGCCCCTGACAGTCCTGCAGGAAGGAACAAACAGTCATGGCCGATATCACGGCGGGAATGGTGAAGGATCTGCGCGAGAAGACCGGCGCGGGCATGATGGATTGCAAGAACGCACTGGCCGAAAACGGCGGCGACATCGAAGCGGCGGTCGACTGGCTGCGCAAGAAGGGCATTTCGAAGGCGGCGAAGAAAGCCGGCCGCGTTGCCGCAGAAGGTCTCATCGCCGTCGCCAATGCCGGCCATACCGGCGCTGTCATCGAAGTAAATGCCGAGACCGATTTCGTTGCCCGCAACGAATCGTTCAAATCCTTCGCCAAAGAAGTCGGGGCGCTCGCGCTGCATACGGCCGACGACGTCGATCGTTTGCTCGCATCACCTATGGCCAGCGGAGCCACGGTGCAGGAAACGCTGACGGAGCTCATCGCCAAAATCGGCGAGAATTTGAGCGTGCGTCGTGCCGCCGTGCTTTCGGTTTCGCCGGGCGTCGTCGCGTCCTACATGCACAATGCCGTCGAGCCCGAGCTTGGAAAGATCGGCGTGATCGTCGGTTTGCAATCGACAGGCGATGCCGAGAAGCTGAAGGCGCTCGGCAAGCAGATCGCCATGCACGTCGCGGCGGCATCGCCGCTGGCATTGAACGTGGATCAGCTGCCGGCCGACGTCGTGGCGCGCGAACGCGAAGTGCAGCGCGAGCTTGCCCGGCAATCCGGAAAGCCTGAGAACGTCATCGACAAGATGATCGAAGGCCGCATGCGGAAATTCTATGAAGAATCGGTGCTGCTATCGCAGGTCTTTGTCATCGACGGCGAGACGCCGGTCGGCAAAGTTGTCGAGCGTGTCGCGGGCGAGATCGGTACAGCGATCGAGGTCACGGAATTTGTCCGCTTTGCGGTAGGCGAGGGCGTCGATCGCCCGCAGGGCGGCGATTTCGCGGATGAAGTAAAGGCCATGGCCGGCCACTGAGCCGGAGGGGGTTAGTCACGATGGGCGAAGCGCCGAAATACGACCGTGTCCTGCTCAAGGTCTCGGGCGAGGCGCTGATGGGCGCCCAGAACTACGGCATCGACATAACCACGGTCGACCGCATCGCTGCCGATGTCGGGGAGGCCAGCGCAAGCGGCGTGCAGGTCTGCCTCGTCATTGGTGGCGGCAATATCTTTCGCGGCCTTGCAGGAGCGGCGAAAGGCATCGAGCGGGCTACTGCCGATTACATGGGCATGCTCGCCACCGTGATGAATGCCCTGGCGGTGCAAGCTGCACTGGAACGGATCGGCGTGCCGACCCGCGTGCAATCGGCCATTCCGATGGAATCGGTGTGCGAGCCCTATATCCGGCGACGCGCCATCCGCCATATGGAGAAAGGCCGCGTGGTGATATTCGCGGCGGGAACGGGCAATCCGTTCTTCACCACGGATACGGCGGCAGCATTGCGCGCGGCGGAGATGAATTGTGCCGCCATGCTAAAGGGCACGCAGGTCGACGGCGTTTACAGCGCCGACCCAAAGCGCGATCCTTCAGCGGAACGATTCGACAGACTGACCTATCACGACGTATTGGCCCGCGATCTACAGGTGATGGATGCCTCCGCGATCAGCCTCTCGCGCGAGAACAATATCCCAATCATCGTGTTCTCGATTCACGATCGGGGCGCACTGGCTGCCGTGCTGCAGGGCAGAGGACGCTCCACCATCATTTCCGATTGAAGCCAAGCTTCGGCGCGCGCGGAGGACAGGCAGATGACGACTACTTTCGACAAGGAAGATTTCAACCGGCGCATGAACGGATCGGTCGCCGCGCTGAAAGCAGAGTTTGGCGGCCTGCGCACCGGTCGCGCCAACACCGCTCTGCTCGATCCCGTGCATGTCGACGCCTATGGCAATTCGATGCCGATTTCGCAGCTTGGAACTGTCGGTGCGCCCGAGCCGCGCCTTCTGACGGTGCAGGTGTGGGACAAGTCCATGATCAAGGCCGTAGATAAAGCCATTCGCGAAGCAGGCCTTGGCCTCAATCCGCAGGTCGACGGGCAGCTTCTGCGCATCCCGATTCCGGAGTTGAACGAGGAACGGCGTCGCGAACTCGCAAAGCTTGCGCACAAATATGCCGAACATGCGCGCATCGCGGTGCGCAATGTGCGCCGGGACGGCATGGAAGTTCTGAAAAAGCTCGAAAAAGATCACAAGATCAGCGAGGACGAGCATCGTAAGCAGGGCGATGACCTGCAAAAAGTCACCGATGCTCATATTCGCGAGATCGACCACGTGCTGCAGGTCAAAGAGCAGGAGATCATGCAGGTCTGATGCGATCCGAACCCGCCCAGGGAATCTCCATCCTGCCGTCGCAAGCGAACCTGCCTCGTCACGTCGCCATCATCATGGACGGAAACGGACGCTGGGCGAAGCGGCGTCACCTGCCGCGCGCAGCGGGCCATGTGGCCGGCGTGTCGGCGGTGCGCGATGTGGTCCGGGCGGCGATCGATATCGGGCTTTCCTGCCTCACGCTATACGCTTTTTCGTCCGAAAACTGGCGGCGGCCACCGACAGAGATTTCTCATTTGATGGGATTGTTTCGCGCCTATTTTCGCGAGGATGTGGACGAACTCGTCGAGCGCAATGTGCGCATGCGCATCATCGGCAGCCGCCGCCGCGCGGATCGTGATATCCTGGGAATGATCGAGGACGGAGAGCTGCGCACCGCCGACAATACGGGGCTCAACCTGACTTTCGCATTTGATTATGGAAGTCAGGAGGAGATCGCCGCTGCCGCGCGTGAAATGGCGAGAGCCGCAGCCAACGGCCAGCTCGATCCGGACGCGATCACGCCGGCCATGTTTGCGGCGCGCCTTCTGACCAGGGGCCTGCCGGATCCCGATCTGCTGATCCGGACCAGCGGCGAACACCGGCTCAGCAATTTCCTTCTCTGGCAGTCCGCCTATGCCGAGCTCGCCTTCGTGGACACTCTGTGGCCCGATTTCAAACGGGCGCAATTCCTGGAGGCCCTGGAGCTCTATGCGCAGCGCGAACGCCGCTTCGGTTCGGTCACGCCGGAAGCGGTGGCCTGAGCGTTGTCAACGGGCGTGGACACGGCCGGCAGGTTTGAATGGCCCGCCCGCGCAGTTTTCGGTTTGCTGCTGGCCGGCTCAGCGCTCGGCGCCATTTACGCGGGAGGCAAAGTCTTTGCCGTCCTGGTGGCGTTTCTGGCCTTCGCAACGGCGCGCGAATGGCATCGGATGGTCGGAGGTCCGCGCTTTGCCGTGCCGGTGTTTGCGACCAGCGTGGCCAGTGCCGCGGCTATTTTGTTGTCTGTACTGAGCCCCGGCTCGTTATGGCCTGTATGGCTTCTGCTTTTCAGCTGCGTTGTCACCGGTCTGCTCGCAAGGCTCGCCGGCGTTTCTCCGCTTTGGAACGGTCTCGGCCCGCTTTACATCGGCTTGCCCGCGCTCTCGCTCGTCGCGTTGCGGCTCCAGGCCGTCCACGGCGTTGCCGCCGTTCTTCTGGTTTTCTTCACAGTCTGGATTTCCGATACGGGTGCTCTGGCGGGCGGCAGGCTGATCGGCGGCCCCAAACTCGTCCCGAGCCTTTCGCCGAAGAAGACCTGGGCCGGGTTTCTGGTGGGTACGGCTCTTTCCGTTCTCATCGTCGGACTTTGCATCGTCCTGCGGGGAGGCCGCTTCTGGCAGGCCTTCGCTCTGGTGCTCGCGCTCGCATTGGCGGGCCATGCGGGCGATCTTTTCGAATCATGGGTCAAGCGGCGGATGGGTTGTAAGGATAGCGGCGGCTTGATTCCCGGGCATGGCGGCGTGCTGGATCGCCTTGATTCCACCCTGTTTGCAGCGCCTCTTGCCGCCTGTCTCGTGTTTCTGTTCGGGCTGGACCCGCTTTGTGGAGGTTTTCCGTGACGCCGGCCGTGGACGATTTTCTTCCCGCGAGCGCGCTTCGTCGGCGACTCACCGTGCTCGGCAGCACAGGCTCCATCGGGCTGAGTACGCTCGATGTGGTGGCGCACGTACGGTCCCGATATGGTGCCGAGGCCTTTCCGATCGAGGCACTGACCGCGCAGTCGAGCGTGGAGGCGCTGGCGGAGCAGGCGAGGCGCTTCAGACCGCGGCTTGCGGTCATTGGTGAGGGGAACCGCTATGGCGCGCTGAAAGAGGCACTGGCCGGAGAAGGGATCGATCTCGCCGCCGGTCGCGATGGATTGCTGGAAGCGGCCAGGGCTGAAAGCGACGTGGTCATGGTCGCCATCGTCGGCGCCGCAGCGCTCGAGCCGACACTCGCGGCAGCCGCTCGAGGGGCCACGATTGCGCTCGCCAACAAGGAATGCGTCGTCGCCGCAGGAGAGCTCTTCCGCAAGGTCCTCGCCGCCACGCGCACCACGGTAGTGCCGGTGGATTCCGAGCATAACGCAGCCTTCCAGCTGCTCGACTTCGCCCAGTCCCACGCCTTCGAGCGGGTGGTATTGACGGCCTCGGGCGGACCGTTCCGGCAATGGACGCGCGAGCGCATGGCGGTCGCCACGCCCGAACAGGCGGTGGCCCATCCCAACTGGTCGATGGGCGCCAAGATTTCCGTGGACAGTGCAACGCTGATGAACAAGGGGCTGGAAGTGATCGAGGCGCACGTCCTGTTTGCGCTCGAACCGGAAAAGCTCGGGGTGATCGTCCACCCGCAGTCGCTTGTTCATTGCCTGGTGTCCTATGCGGACGGCTCGACGCTCGCGCATCTGTCGGCGCCCGATATGCGGACTCCCATTGCCCATGCGCTTTCCTGGCCTGTGCGGATTTCCTCGCCATCCAGGCGGCTTGATCTGGCACGTGCGGGCCAATTGACGTTCGAGGAACCCGATCTTGTACGCTTTCCTTGCCTGGCCCTAGCGCATAGCTGCCTGAACTCCGGCGGCTTCAAACCCACGATCCTGAATGCGGCCAATGAGATTGCCGTGGCCGCGTTTCTTGAAAGGCAGATCGGCTTTCTCGATATTGCCTCGGTGATCGAGGATACGCTCGGCAGCCGCCACGACGGCGAAAGCAACAATGTAGTGGATCTCGCCGGCGTTCTGGCGCTGGACGCCGAGGCGCGCCGCACGGCAAGCGCCTTCTGTCGGCGACGGGCCGCCTGAGACATTTTCGGACCGGCGGGGAAAAAGGATATGGAATGTTTGGACCTGTGCAGGGCCTGATCGGCGGAATTTGGCATTATATTGTGCCATTCCTGCTGATGATCACACCGATCGTCTTTTTCCATGAACTCGGACATTTCCTCATGGCGCGCGCCTGCGGTGTCCGCGTGGATACGTTCTCGATCGGATTCGGGCCCGCAATTGCGAGTTGGCATGATCGCACGGGTACGCGCTGGAAGATCGCGTGGATTCCTCTCGGCGGCTACGTCAAATTTTTCGGCGACGAGAATGCGGCGAGCGTCCCCAACCGCGAGCAGCTCGACAGCCTGCCGGAAAACGAAAGACAGGCCACTTTTCCGCTCAAACCGCTGTATCAGCGGGCGCTGATCGTAGCAGCCGGACCTGCGGCCAATTTCGTGCTTGCGATCATTATTCTCGCCGCCTTCCTGATCGCCTTCGGAACCAACGTCGCCGCGCCTCAGGTGGGCGGAGTCGAACCCCATAGCCCCGCCGCGGCGGCCGGATTCAGGAAGGGCGATACGATCCTCGCCCTGAACGGCTCGCCGATAAAAGGATTCGAGGAAATCCGCGCACTGATCTGGGATAAGGCTGGCCAGACGCTTACCGTCAATATTCGCCGCGGTTCCCGGACCCTGGTCCTTCATGCCACGCCACGGCTGACGGCCATCAATGTCGCCGGAGGTCCGCAAAAAATTGGATTTCTGGGTATCGAGGCTCCTCCACCGAGTCAGTGGAAGCATGTTGGTTACGGCTTTTTTCCGGCCTTCGGCGAGGCCTGCAGCGAGACATGGAACATCGTCACCACGACACTCGATCAACTGGGACACATTTTTTCGAGTGGTCAAAAAGCAGCCCAGCTCAGCGGCGTAATCGGAATCGCCAAGCTTTCAGGTGATGTTGCAGCGGTGAGCTGGCTTGGCCTTTTCCAGCTGGCCGCGCTCATTTCCATAAGTCTCGGTTTGGTCAATCTTTTTCCGATCCCGATCCTCGACGGCGGCCATCTCCTGTATTATGGATTCGAAGCGGTATTGGGCCGGCCGCTAGGGGCGAGGGCTCAGGACGTCGGATTTCGGCTGGGATTGGCAGCCATGGTAGGATTGATGCTGCTGGCTGCATGGAATGACCTGGTCCGTCTGAACCTGTTCTGAAATTCGGTGTCGTGTTGCGCTTTCGGGCCGTGCGCCCGTTTGCGCGAGTCTTTGTCGAGACGAGCGGATGAGCCTGAACGCCTTACATGTTGCGAGGTACAAGCGCGCGCTTTTGGCGGCTGCGTGTGTTACTTCCGTACTGCCCTGGTTTCCTGCTTTAGGCCAGGGAGCCAGTCCGGTTGCGCCCGCCGCATCGGCGCCTGCTGCGGCGACGCCCGGGCCCGTTATCCAGCATATCGCGGTACAGGGCGCGCAACGTATCGAACCGGCGACGGTTCTCTCCTACATTTCGATTCACGAAGGTGAGCCTTACGACGAACCGGCAATCGACCGTTCGTTGAAAGCCCTGTTCGCCACGGGATTGTTTGCCGACGTGAAATTCAACTGGGACGCCCCCAGTTCGACCCTCACGATCAATGTCGTCGAGAATCCGATCATCAATCAGGTGGTCTTCGAGGGTAACGACAAGGTTTCCGAAAAAGATCTGAACAAGGAAGTCCAGGCAAAACCGCGCACGGTTTTCACCCGCGCCAAGGTGCAGGCAGACGTCCAGCGCGTCATCGAACTCTACCGCCGCAACGGCAAATTCGCGGCAACCGTCGATCCGCAGATCATCCAGCGCCCGCAGAACCGCGTCGATCTTATTTTCTCGATCAATGAAGGTCCTACGACCGGCGTTGCGCGCATCGCGTTCATCGGGAACAAACATTTCCCCGACAGCATGCTGAGGGATCAGATCGCGACCGAGGAAAGCAAATGGTGGCGCTTTCTTTCTTCCAACGACAATTACGATCCGGACCGGCTGACCTTTGACCGCGAGCAGCTAAGGCGTTTCTACCTTCAGCGCGGCTATGCCGATTTCCGCGTGGTTTCGTCCATGGCGGAACTGACGCCCGACCGCGAGAATTTTTATATCACTTTCACGGTGGACGAAGGGGATATCTACAATTTCGGCAAGGTGGTCATCAATTCGAAGATCAAGGAACTCACCCCGGCGAGCCTGCGGCCGCTCGTTCCCATCGTCGACGGGTCGACCTACAACGCCGAGCTTGTGGACAAATCCATCGACGCGCTGACCAATGCCGCCGGCACGAAAGGTTACGCATTCGCGCAGATACATCCCCGTATCCAGCGCAATCACGACAAGCGCACGATCGACGTCGTATTCGACGTCGACCAGGGCCCGCGTGTCTATATCGAGAAGATCAGCATCGCCGGGAATACGCGCACGCTGGACAAGGTGATCCGCCGCGAATTCCGGCTCGTGGAAGGCGATGCATTCAATCGCGTACTGGTCGACCGCTCGCGTTTGCGCATCAAAGCGCTCGGCTATTTCAAGGACGTGAGTGTCAAGCCGCTTCCCGGCTCCGAGCCGGACCGCACAAATCTGCAGGTTAACGTAACCGAACAGTCAACTGGCCAGCTCCAGCTCGGCGCGGGATATTCCTCGTTGAGCTCGTTCGTCGGGCAATTCAGCTACACCGAGCAGAATCTGTTCGGCCGCGGCGATTATCTGCGCGCCAGCATCGAGGCGTCCAGCATCAGCAAGGAAGCGCAGCTGAGTTTCACCGAACCATGGTTCATGGATCGGCCGCTCTCGGCGGGCTTCGATCTTTACGACGTGCTGACCGACTACATCCAGGTCGATTACCAGAGCAACACGGTAGGCCTCGGCTTGCGCCTTGGCTTTCCCGTTTCCGAGTTCGGTTCGGTCGGTCTGCGATATACGATCAGCGAGTCCAACGTATCGCCGTTCTCCAATGCGCCGTCGGTCATTTTGCAGGCCGCCGGCAGCGAAACGACGTCGTCGTTCGGTTACAGCTACTCGTATAACACGCTCGACGATCCCATTAAGCCGCGGCATGGCTATACTTTCGAGTGGAGTCAGGATTTTGCGGGCTTCGGCGGTACGGCGAAATATCTCCGCACCCTGGCGTCGGGTGCTGCCCACCGTCCATTGTTCTGGGATGAATTCGTGGGCACGCTTTCGTTCAACGCCGGTTACATTCAGCCCTATAACGGCAAACCTCTTTATCTGACCGACCGATTCTACAAAGGCGGTGATTCGTTCCGGGGCTTTGCCCTGGCAGGTGTGGGGCCGCGTGAAGTCAGCGCCACCGGAGAAAATGCCATTGGCGGCGACTCCTATGCCATCGGCACGGCGGATCTGCGCCTTCCGGAATTTCTGCCGGCCGATTACGGGGTCGCCCTCTCGATTTTCAGCGATTTTGGCACGGTGGGCCATCTTTCATCGGGGGTCCCGCCCGGCAATTGCAACCCTTTCCCGCCGGGGCTTGTGTGCATCAAGGACAATATGGCATTCCGTGCCACGGTCGGGCTGGGCGTAAACTGGAAGTCGCCCTTCGGGCCGATCCAGATTTCATTTGCGACACCGTATGTGAAGCAAAGCTACGACAAGTCGCAGGTCATTTATTTCAGCGCAGGAACGGGACTCTGAACATGGGCAATTCGAAACTGATTATCCGCGCAGCGTCGATGGCGGCGATATTCGCTTTGGCGTTTTCCGCCGCGCAGGCGCAGGCACCAATCAAACCGCACCCCATCGGTGCTCCAGCCGGTGGCGCCGCCCCCGCGATCAAGATGCTCGTTGTGGATCGTCAGGCCATCCTGCGTTTCTCCAAGGTGGGGCAGGACATCGTGCGCCAGGTCAATGGGCTGACCACGTCTGCGGAAACCCAGTTCAAGGCCGAGAAGGACTCCCTCCAGAAGGAGGAGCAGACACTCGCCCAGCAGGGCGCGATCCTGTCGCCGGATGTTCGCGCCCAGAAACAGAAAGCCTTCGAGGGGAAAGTTGCGGCTTTCCAGAAGAAGGTTCAGACGCGGCAATCCATGATCCAGGGCGGCGTTTTGAACGCCCGCAAGCAGGTCGAGGCGGCTCTCGGTCCGATTCTCCAGGGCATCCTGCAGGAGCGCGGAGCAAATATTCTGCTCGATCGCCAGGAAGTGGTGCTCGCGACGGCGGATATCGATGTAACGAAGGTGACGGTCCAACGGCTCGACCAGAAGCTGCCGAGCGTGAAGGTTTCGCTCGCCGCGCCGTCGCTTGCGGACCAGCTGCACTGAGATTCGCTGCGGGATATGCGCGCCCGCATTTGTTGAGAGTCCATGGCCGATCCCCGTTTCTATGACAATCGCGGGCCGTTCGCGCTCGCGATTGTCTGTTCGCATTTCGGCGCGCCCGTTCCAGGCAACGCCGATCCGGAAACCATGATCGCCGACGTGGCTTCGCTTGCAGGGGCCGGTCCGCACCATCTGACATTCTGCACGGCGAAAGATGCCATTGCCGCCATGGCGGATTCGCAGGCCGGCTATTGTTTCGTGAACGCCGGCACCGCAATGCCAGACGTTGCGCCGCGGACGATTCCGATCCCGTGCAGTTCTGTGCCGCATGCTTTTGCGGCCTCCGCGCGGCTGTTTTATCCGGAGCACGGCGCCGAACGCTGGATGCAGGAGCAGGCTATCCACCCCAGCGCAAAGCTCGAAGAAAATGTTCGGTTCGCTCCCGGTGTCGTCATCGGGCCTGGTGTCGAAATAGGCGCCGGGACGGCGATCGGTCCGCACGCGGTGATCGGCCGTGGCGTGACGATCGGCCGGAATTGCGAGATAGGAAGTCATGCGGGGGTGCGCTTCACCCATATGGGCGACGGCGTCGTTGTTCTTCCCGGGGCACAGATCGGACAGGCCGGATTCGGTTTCGCGAGTTCCAGCCACGGTCATGAGAGAATTCCGCAGCTCGGTCGCGTGATCGTCCAGGATCGGGTGGAAATAGGTGCATGTACGACAGTCGATCGCGGCGCATTGGGCGATACCGTGATCGGCGAGGGCACCAAGATTGATAATCTGGTCCAGATTGGGCACAACAACCGGATCGGTCGGCACTGCATCGTGGTTGCGCAGGTGGGGATCTCCGGTAGTTGCGATCTCGGCGATTTCGTTGTCCTGGGTGGGCAGGTGGGAATTTCCGATCATGTTCGAATCGGTGATTTCGCAAGGCTGGCAGCGCGCTCTGCGGCCGTACCGGGCGATTACCCCGGAGGGGCCGATTATGGCGGCGCCCCGCTGCGGCCCATGAAGGAATGGAGGCGCGAAATCGCGGCTGTGGCTCTACTTGCAAAACGGCGCAGACGGGATCGTGATGGATAGTATGACGGAAGACGCAAATCTGACGCTCGATGTGGAGCAGATCAAACGGCTTTTGCCGCACCGTGCGCCTTTTCTTTTCGTCGAGAAACTTTCAGACATCCGCCCTGGCGAAAGCGCTGTGGGTCATAAGGCCGTCTCCTATAACGAACCTTATTTCCAGGGGCACTTTCCGGAATATGCCGTAATGCCGGGTGTGTTGATTATAGAAGCCATGGCACAGACGGCCGGCGCACTCGTGGTTCATACGCTGAAAATCTCGAGTGAGAATCGCGTCGTATATTTCATGACAATCGACAAGGCGCGGTTCCGGCGTCCGGTGAGACCCGGCGACATGTTGAAGATTCCGGTGAAAGCGTTGCGCCAGCGCGGGCCGGTGTGGAAATTTTCGGGCGAGGCCTTTGTGGATGGCGAATTGTGTGCCGAAGCGGAATTCGGCGCCATGATCCACAATTCCGCGCCGGAATGACGGTTCATTCCACCGCTATCGTTGAAGAAGGTGCCGTTCTGGGAGCCGGGGTCGAGATCGGTCCGTGGTGTCTGGTTGGTCCGCATGCGGTATTGCGCGAGGGCGTGCGGCTGCTGTCGCACGTTATAATCCGCGGCCATACGGAGATCGGCCCCGAGACGGTTGTGCATGCTCACGCGGTGCTGGGTGGCGAAGCGCAGATGCACAGACAGAATCCGCCCGGCATGAAACTCGGCATCGGCGCGCATAATATCATCCGCGAGGCGGTGACGATGAGTACCGGCAGCGTGGCCGGTCATGGCATCACCAAAATCGGCGACCATGGTTATTACATGGCCGGATCCCATGTCGCCCATGATTGCGTCGTGGGCGACGGCGTCACGCTGTCGAACGGCGTTCAGCTTGCGGGCCATGTGCAGGTCGGCGACGGCGTCATCATGGGCGGGCTCGCGGCTGTCCAGCAGTTCGGGCGTATCGGACGGAATGCCTTCATCAGCGGCGTGACGGGTGTAGTCGCCGATGTCATTCCCTACGGCAGTGCGATCGGCACGCATGCACGGCTTTATGGCTTGAATCTCGTCGGATTGCGGCGGCGCAAAATTCCGCGAACAAATATCAATGCCCTTCGCGCCGCGTATCGTCTCATCTTTCACACCGGCGAAGGCACGATCCACGAGAATGCGCGCCTTGCCGGGGAGCGATGGCCCGGCGTCCCGGAAGTGTGTGATGTTGTTTCTTTCATCCTCGCCGACGCAAAGCGGCCGATCTGTCCCGCGCGCAAGCGTGGCAGCGAGCCGGACACCGGGGAATGAGCGCGCTCGGCATTATTGCGGGCGGTGGCGAGTTGCCGCGCGCCGTCGCACAGAGCGTGCGGGAATCGGGGCGGAATATTTTCGTCATTGGACTGCGCGGCGCGGCCGACCCGGAGATCGCAGCCTTTCCCCATGACTGGATATCGCTCGGCGAGGCCGGACGGTTATTTCGTTTGTTACGCGCAAACGACTGCACCGATGTTCTGTTCACCGGCCAGGTTGCGCGGCCAAAGCTCAACGAACTGAAAACGGATACCAGGGGCCTGATGCTGCTCCCGCGTGTGATCGCTGCGGCACGCGCCGGCGACGATGCGCTGTTGCGCGCACTGATGGATATACTTTCCGGCGAGGGTTTTCGGGCGGTAGGCGTCGGCGAGGCGGCTCCCGGCCTGCTGGCGCCGGAAGGGCTACTCGGACGTACGAAGCCCGATGCCGATCAGGAACGGGATATGGCCCTCGGCGTGAAGGTGGTGCGCGCGCTCGGCGCCCTGGATGTCGGCCAGTCCGCAGTGGTCTGCGCCGGACTTGTGCTCGCCATCGAAGCGGCGGAGGGCACCGATGCCATGATTTTGCGCGTGCCAAGGTTGCCGCGAAACATTCGCGGCAATGAAGCACGGTCGCGCGGCGTACTGGTGAAAGCCTTGAAACCGACCCAGGACGGCAGGACCGATCTGCCGGTGATCGGAGTGAAAACGATCGAAAATGTGCAGCGCGCGCATCTTTCGGGAATCGCCGTCGAGGCGGGCCGCGCATTGATCGTCGATCGGCGAGCTGTCGTCGCGGCTGCCGATGCGGCCGGCATATTTCTTCTGGGCTTTCCATCTTCCGCGCATGCGCAGTGAAACAATTTTGCACGCGGAGACGCGGAAGCGCGGAACAAAGTATTTTGTCGTAAGGCTCACAGGGGAACGGGCCTGCTTGCGAACTCCGCGTGACGTCGTTTTTCCTTCGCCGGAACGCCGCTGTGAGTGATCGACCGCTGAAATTGATGCTGGTCTGCGGCGAACCATCGGGCGACAGGCTGGGCGCAGAACTGATGGCGGGCATCAGAACTCTCGCCGGCGACGCCGTGCGTGTCATCGGGGTGGGCGGTCCTGCGATGGCGGAGCAGGGGCTGCAATCCCTGTTTCCGCTCGACGACACGGCTGTAATGGGCCTGCGCGAAGTCGTGCCGCGCATTCCGGCGATCCTGCGCCGCGTGCGCGAGGCAACAGATTTCGCCATGCGGGAGAAACCCGATGCGGTCGTGTGCATCGACAGTCCCGACTTCACCCACCGCATCGCGCAACGCCTGAAACGTATCGCGCCTCAGATCCGGACCGTGAACTATGCCGCCCCGCAGGTTTGGGCCTCGCGTTCCTATCGTGCGCGCAAGATGGCGCGCTATTTCGATCTGGTGCTGGCGCTTCTGCCGTTCGAAGCCCCGTTCTTCGAAGCACACGGCCTTCGCGCGCAGTTCGTCGGCAACCCGGTCATCGAGCGCGCCGCGCAGGTGAGTGGTGGAAGCGCACTGCGCGCACGTCTGGGCCTCAACCCCGAAGCGGTGACCCTCGCGATTCTTCCGGGCAGCCGGATGAATGAAGTACGGCTGCTGCTTCCTCCCTTTCGCGATGCGATTGCGCGACTGAATTCAAAAATATCCGATCTCGTTTGTTTGCTGCCAACGGTGCAACACGTCTCGCGCTACGTGCATGAGCACACGCGGAACTGGCCGGCGCCGTTGCATATTCTCGAGAGCGATGCGGACAAATACGCGGCCTTCGACGCGGCCCGCGCTGCGCTGGCCGCGTCCGGTACCGTGACCACCGAATTGGCGCTCGCCGGGACGCCAGTGGTCGTGGCCTATCGCCTGGGAGCGCTGACCTATGCGCTGGTGCGCCCCTTTGTGCGGGTCGATTACGTTACCCTGGCAAACATACTGCTCGACCGCGCAGCAATTCCGGAGCTCATCCAGGGCAAATGTACAGGGGAGGCGCTGGCACAGGCGGCACTGCCGCTGTTGTGCAACGAAGCAGCGCGGAAAAACCAGAAACGCGATCTCTCCGAGGCCATGGCAAAGCTGGGATTGGGTGGCGAGCCGCCCAGTCTGCGTGCGGCCCGCGCACTGCTCGGCTTCGTCGGAGGAAGAGCCGGCCCAATCAACTGAACGATTATCTCCGCAGGCTGTCATTTCCTTTAACAGCGGCGTCTGCGCGCGCTGCCCCGGAATTGCCTCAAAGCGTTCGGCAACGCTCCGATGGGTCAGTCGTTTGAATCGGCGGGTGGAAACGGAGGTTCGGCGAGGCTCGGGCGAACAAATGACAGGAGATCGAGCATGCTGAAACTATCGCACACCGCAAAGAGAACCGCGCTCGCAGCGCTACTCACGGCGGGGCTTGCCGGTTCGGCGGCAGTAACCCTGATTCCGGCTTCCTCGCACGCCCAATCCTATCGCGATTACGACGACCACTATCGTGGAGACGATGGCGGCCGGTACTACAGGGATCGGGACCGCGACTACTATCGTGACGGGTATAACAATCGATACCGCGCAGACTGGGACGGTCGTTACCATCGCTACTGGAACGGTCGCGCCTGGGTAGGCATCGGCGTTCCGGGCTTCGGTATCGGTGTCTATGATTATCCGTACTACAATAACGGATACGCCGGCCCCTATTGCGATGCCTATGGTTACTGCACGTATTAGGCCGAGACTCTAACGAAAATGGCCGGACTCGCGATGTCGGGTCCGGCCATTTCCATGATATCTGCCTTATCTTTGTCCGAGCGGGACGTAGTCGCGGCGTTTGGCGCCGGTGTAGAGCTGGCGCGGGCGGCCGATCTTCTGGTGCGGATCGACAATCATTTCCTTCCATTGGGCAATCCAGCCGACGGTGCGCGCGAGCGCAAAGAGAGCGGTGAACATGCTTGTCGGGAAACCGAGGGCCTTCAGCGTGATGCCGGAATAGAAGTCGATATTGGGATAGAGCTTCTTTTCGATGAAATATTCATCCTGGAGCGCGAAGCGCTCAAGTTCGAGCGCCACCTTGAGCAGGGGATCGTCGTGGACGCCGAGTTCGTCAAGCACCGCGTGACACTCGGCCTGCATCGCTTTGGCGCGCGGGTCATAGTTTTTGTAGACGCGATGGCCGAAGCCCATCAGCCGGAAGGGATCGTTCTTGTCCTTCGCGCGGGCGATGAATTCCGGGATACGTTCGACGGAGTCGATCTCCATCAGCATCTTGAGCGCGGCTTCGTTGGCGCCGCCATGCGCGGGACCCCACAGACAGGCAATGCCGGCCGCAATACAGGCAAACGGATTGGCGCCTGAAGAGCCTGCAAGTCGCACCGTGGAGGTGGATGCGTTCTGCTCATGATCCGCATGCAGGATGAAGATCGTGTCGAGCGCCCGCGCCAGCACAGGATTGACCTTGTATTCCTCGCAGGGGATCGCGAAGCACATCCGCATGAAATTTTCCGTGTAGCCGAGTGAGTTCAGCGGATACACGAAGGGCTGACCGACGTGGTATTTGTAAGCCATCGCGGCGATCGTCGGGATTTTCGCAATCAGCCGGTGACCGGCTATCTCGCGCTGCCGCGGATCATTGATATCGGTCGAGTCGTGATAGAAGGCCGAGAGCGCGCCGACCACACCGCACATGATCGCCATGGGGTGCGCGTCGCGGCGAAAACCGCGGAAGAACGCGGCGATCTGCTCATGCACCATCGTGTGATAGGTGATGGCCTGACCGAAGTTTTTCATCTCCGCCGCATTGGGCAGTTCGCCATAGAGGAGCAGGTGGCAAACTTCGAGAAAATTGGAATGGTCGGCCAGCTGATCGATGGGATAGCCTCGATAAAGAAGTATGCCCTCCTCGCCGTCGATGAAGGTTATGTCGCTTTCGCACGAGGCGGTGGAGGTGAAACCGGGATCATAGGTGAAGACATGGGCTGTGTCGTAGAGATGCCTTATGTCGACGACATGAGGACCCAGTGACCCCGCCAGGACGGGGAACTCATAGGACTGGTCGCCGAAGTCGAGTTTTGCCTTGCCTGCCGGAGTAGCCTTGCCGTCGCTCATGAGATCACCTCGGTTGGAGCGGGGCCCCGTACCCCGGTTATCTTGCGGTGCAACATTTATAATCCCCCAAAGCGCAATTCGTCACCTGCCAGGCACGCCTTTTCACGCTTTTTTGCGGTGGTTCGTCGCCTCGCGGTCATTCCCGCGAAAGCGCAGACCCGGAATGCGAAGATGAAAGCGTGTAACCGGGATAATCCAACGTTTGTACCATTGGGTTGCCTGCTTCGTGGTAATTGCAATCTATTTCCAGTACTTAGTGTGCTATCCTCATCCAGAGACAGAACTGATCCGCAGCAAGGTTTCTTCGCGTCCCAGCACCACCATCACGTCGAAGATCGGGGGGGAGGCTGATTTCCCCGTCAGTGCCGCGCGCAAGGGCTGGGCCACCTGTCCCAGTTTGACGGCTTTATGCTGGGCAAGCGCGCGGACTTGTGCTTCCAGATTCTCCGCCTTCCATTCGCTGCGTTGCAGCACCGGAATTAATTCCGCAAGCAATTGCCGCGCGTCGGGCGAAAGGATTTTCTCAGCCTGGGAATCAGGAACAGGCGCGCCGTTCCGGAAAAGAAATTCGGCGGCTTGCGCCAGTTCCACCAGAGTCTTTGCCCGCTCCTTGAGCCCTGGCATCGCAGCGATAATCCGCTCGCGCGCCGTGCGCTCGACGTTGTGCCCCGGCTGGGTATGTTCGAGGAACCGGGCGAGCCTGTCCGTCAGCGCCGTGTCCCCCAGCGCCCGTATGTAATGGGCATTCAAATTGTCGAGCTTCTTGAAGTCGAGGCGGGCAGGGCTTTTCCCTATGTTCGCCAGCTCGAACCACGATATCGCCTGGTCGGTGGAAATGATCTCGTCATTGCCGTGGCTCCAGCCGAGCCGCAGCAGGTAATTCCGCATCGCTTCGGGCAGATAACCCATGTCGCGATAGGCTTCGATGGCGAGCGCGCCGTGCCGCTTGGAGAGCTTCGCCCCGTCCGGTCCATGGATCAGCGGCACGTGCCCGTAGACCGGCCTCGGCCAGCGCATCGCTTCGATGATCTGCAATTGCCGCGCGGCGTTGTTGAGATGATCGTCGCCGCGGATCACGTGGGTCACGCCCATATCGTAATCGTCGACCACGACGGCCAGCATGTAAGTCGGCGTGCCGTCTGAGCGCAGCAGCACCATGTCGTCGAGTTGCGCGTTGGCGAAACGCACTTCGCCCTGCACGACATCGTGGACAATCGTCTCGCCCTGTTGCTGTGCCTTGAGACGGATGACGAAAGGCGCACCCTGGGGCGCATCGGATGGGTCGCGGTCGCGCCAGCGCCCGTCATAACGCTGCGGCTTTCCCGTCGCGCGTTGTTCCTCGCGCATCAGCGTCAGTTCCTCCGGCGTCGCATAGCAGCGATAGGCGCGATCGTTGCGGAGCAATTCCTCGGCCACTTCGCGATGCCGCTCCACACGCGCGAACTGGAACAGCGGTTCGCCGTCCGCATGCAATCCCAGCCAGTCGAGCCCGTTCAGGATTGCCTGGACCGCTTCCGGCGTCGAACGCTCGCGATCCGTGTCCTCAATGCGCAGGAGGAAGCGGCCGCCGGTGTGACGGGCATAGAGCCAGTTGAAGAGTGCAGTGCGGGCGCCCCCGATGTGCAGATAGCCTGTGGGTGACGGCGCAAAGCGCAGGACCGGCGTCGAATTTTCTGCCATATTGAATCCGGGAGCGGCCCGCCTTTACCGGCGCGGCCAATGGTTTGGTGTGGCTTCTAGCAAACCGGCTCCGATGGGGATAGCACCTTCACCGCCGCGATCAGGCTTTGTCGCGGGAATTCCCGACCTGACAGCCGTGATTTCGTGGCCGGGACGCTTGCCGCGGCTTTTCGGCGAAGCACTGCTGAACGAACGCGAGCGCTGGGCGCTATGGCTGCCGGCGGCACTCGGGACCGGAATCGGAATTTATTTCGCATTGCCGTTCGAGCCGGCGCGCGCGCCGGTGTTTGCTCTGGTCGCTCTCGCGACTGTTCTCATTAGCGCAGCGATATTTGTTGATCGCCTGTTGCCGCGCGCTTTCTGCATCGGGATGGCCACATTGCTGCTGGGTTTCGGCCTCGCGAAGTGGCGCTGCGAAAGCGTTGCCGCGCCAATCGTCATGCATCGGCTCGGACCTGTCGCGTTGGAGGGGCGCGTCGAGTCCGCGCAACTGCATGGCAAGGGCATTCGTGCCGTGCTGACGCCGCTTTCAATCGCCGGGGTGGACGTCAGGGATATTCCCCATCGTGTGCGTGTCTCGGTTCGGCGCGGCGGAGAGCGGCTTGCGCCCGGCGCGATCGTGCGTCTCGACGCCGTGCTGATGCCGCCGCCACCGCCGGCCTCGCCGGGCGACTATGATTTCGGCCGTGCCGCATATTTCGAAGGCATAGGTGCGGTTGGTTATGCCTTCGGCCGTCCGGAGCTCATTACTCCCGCACCGCCCCCCGAACTTGCGGGCCGCATAGCGCTCGAGCTGGAAATGCTGCGCTATCGCATGAGCGCGCGCATTCATGCGGTCCTGCCGGGAAGCACCGGCGCAGTCGCATCCGCTCTCATCACCGGCGATCGCGGCGGCATCTCCGAAGCCGACGAAGAGGCGCTGCGCGATGCAGGACTTGCGCATGTGCTTGCCATTGCCGGCCTGCACATGGCGCTGGTCGGGCTCGGGCTGTTCTGGACAGTTCGCGCCACGCTCGCGCTCTGGCCGCGACTGGCCCTGACGCAACCGATCAAGAAATGGGCGGCGCTCGCGGCACTTGGCGGCGCGGCGTTCTATCTCGTCATCAGCGGTGCGGCCACGCCCGCGCTGCGGGCCTTCACCATGCTGGCGATGATGCTGCTCGCGATCCTTTTCGACCGGCCCGCCCTCTCGATGCGTTCGCTGGGCTTTGCCGCGGCGATATTGTTGTTTGCTGCGCCGGAGAGCCTGATCGAGCCCGGTTTCCAGATGTCGTTCGCCGCCGTTGCAAGCCTCATCGCCGTCGCCGAATGGGAACAGCGGCGCGCCGCCACGCGGCCACCTGCGCCCGCGCCTGCATTCGCGCATGTTCGCCGCTACCTGCGCGGAATAGCGGAGACGAGCTTCGTCGGCAGCATCGCCACCATGCCGTACGCGGCGTTTCATTTCGACCGCGCAACGCATTACGCCGTGCTCGGCAATCTGCTCGCCATGCCGATCATGGGTTTTGTCACCATGCCCATGGCGGCGCTCTCCGTCGTGCTGATGCCGCTCCATCTCGATGCGTTTCCGCTGCATGTCATGAGTTGGGGGATCCTGGTGATGCTGGCCATCGGTCGTTTTGTTTCCCATCTCCCCGGCGCCGTCACCGCTGTTGCGGCGTGGCCTGTCGCCGCTCTGGTGCTGATTTCCTTTGGCGGATTGTGGATCGTGATCTGGCGGAGCAAATGGCGCTGGCTCGGATTCGGTCCGGCGCTGGCCGGTGTCGTGCTGATATTGCTGGCACGACCGCCCGATCTTCTCGTGGCACGCGACGGACAGACGATCGCGATCCGCGCGGCGGACCGGAAACTCCATTTTGTGCGTCACATTGCCGACGAATATTCCGCCAGCGAATGGCTCAAACGCGATGGCGATCCGCGCCTTGCGCGCGATGCCATGGCGACCGCGGAAAATAACGTCCATTGCGACGCCGTCGGCTGTATCGCGGTGATGCCTGGCGGCTTTACGGTCGCGGCCGTGCAGCGGCCCGACGCGCTGCGGGAAGACTGCGCGACTGCCGATATTGTCATCGGCAGCGACGCGATGCACGGCCGCTGCCGCGGCCCGAAACTGACGATCGACAGGCTCGACGTTATCCGCAACGGCGCCTATGCGGTCTGGCTCTCCGATAAAATTATCTATCAGACCGTACAGCAGATCCGTGGCGATCGCCCGTGGAGTCACGCGCCCTGGCAGAGAAAGGGCAGGCACGAGTGACAGGCAGAAGCGATAAGGATCAGGACCAATGGTAAAATTCAGTAACGTCTGATCAACCCCACCAGCTTGCCCTGTATGCGGACACGGTCGGCGCCATAGAGCCGCGTTTCATAGGCGGGGTTTGCCGCTTCAAGAGCAATCGAATCGCCGCGGCGGCGCAGGCGTTTCAGCGTCGCTTCCGCGTCGTCTATCAGGGCCACGACGATCTCGCCCGTATTTGCCGATGTCACCTGCTGGATGACCACCGTGTCGCCGTCCAGTATGCCGGCGTTGATCATGGAATCGCCCGTGACTTCGAGCGCGTAGTGTTCGCCGCGACCCAGCATTCCAGCCGGCACCGGCATGTCGCCGACCTTGTTCTGCAAGGCCTCGATAGGTGTGCCGGCAGCGATACGCCCGAGCACGGGCACGTTCATCGCGCCTTCCGATTCGGCACGCCGCGGAGTGCCGCCACTGCGTGGATCCGAAGGGGCCCGCGAACCGCGCGCGCCGGGGCTGGAGGCGAGTCTTTGCGCCTGCGTCCTCGTCGTCGCCGGACGGAGCGTGTCGGCCACATTGTCGGGCAGACGCACGATCTCAAGGGCCCGGGCGCGTTTCTCGAGCCGCTTGAGAAATCCGCGCTCTTCAAGCGCCGTGACCAGACGATGGATGCCCGATTTCGATTTCAGATCGAGCGCGTCCTTCATTTCGTCGAAGGAGGGCGGCACGCCTGTCTCACGTACGCGCTCATGGATGAACATCAACAACTCGTGCTGCTTACGTGTCAGCATTACGCTCTGCTCCCAGGCCGGCCCGCAGGCCGAACAAATCCGAAACACAGCGAATCGTTCTAGTTTAGTTCTCCACGCCCGTCAACGCCCAACATTTGGGATTCAGATGATCACGAGGAGGCGCGGATGACGCTGAAATTTGATCCGATGAATTCGCAACGGCATTAGCAGGCATTGGCGCGCCTTGCGCGCAACAGACCTCGGAATGCGTGGTGGCGATAGCAAACGTCCTGGCTGCATAGACCCGCGCCCCCGGTGGCTCCGCGTGAGACCTTCAGTCGATCAGGCGCATGATCGTAACCGGTTCGCCTTCGGTCGCCTCATTGCTGAGCGGGGCACGCACAATGAGCGCGTCGGCGGATGCCAAGGTGCGTTGCAGGGAAGAATCCTGGAGCGCCAACGGCTCGACCCACTGCTCATTACAGCGTCGTTGCAGGCGGGCGCGGATGTAGTCCTGTCGCGAATCACTGGCGGCAAGCCGGCCCGAGAGACGAGCCGATTCCTGCGGCTGTTCGAAATCGAGTCCGAGCAATGCACGGATTAGCGGCTGGAGAAACAACAGTGCGCAAACATAACCCGAGACCGGGTTACCGGGCAGTCCAAGGAATGGTTTCGCGTTGAGGCGTCCAAATATCAGGGGCTTGCCTGGACGCATCGCGATCTTCCAGAAATCGAGCACGAATCCTTTGGGCGCCAGGGCTGTCCGGACAAGATCGTGATCGCCGACGGACGCACCGCCCATGGTCACCATCACATCGGCGTCGTATGCTGCTTCGGGAATCCGCTGCAGGGCTTCCACGGTGTCGGGAATTATCCCGAGATCATGCGGTATGCCGCCCCAGCTTCCTATCAGCGCTGCGAGTCCGTAACCTGTCGAAGCAACGATGCCGCCATCGCCATGCGCATCGCCCGGTCGCGCGAGTTCGTCGCCGGTTGCGGCATAGGCGATGACAGGTCTCCGGCGTACTTCGACCTCTGCGACGTCGCCGGCTGCAATCAGCGCAAGATCGCGGGCGCCGAGTCTGCAGCCGGCGCCGATGAGAATATCGCCATCGCGGAAATCGAGTCCGGCTTTTCGGATATGACGCGGCGTTGCCGGTGCCCGAAGCGTCACCCGCTCGCCATCGGCTTCCGCTTCCTCCTGTAACAGTATCGCGTCAGCTCCTTGCGGCATCACGCCGCCGGTGAAGATGCGTACGGCTTCGCCTTCGCCGACGGTGCCGGAGAAGGGATGCCCGGCCGGGGATGTACCAACGACGCGCAATGTAACAGATGCGCGATTCGCATCTGCGACCCGCACCGCATAACCATCCATTGCGGACAGCGAGGCAGGAGGCTGATCGCGCCGCGCAACGACATCGCGCGCGAGTACCCGACGATGCGCGTCATTCAGTCGAACAATTTCGCCGCCGGGCGGCACGGCGGAAGAAACAATGCGGCGTACGGCCTCCTCGACGGAGATCATTCGGATGTTGCGGCGTAGCTGCCGCTCCTGCCGCCCGACTTGGACAGCAGGCGCACGCTTTCGATCACCGCGCCGCGATCGATGGCCTTTGTCATGTCGTAGATGGTGAGCGCGGCAATGCCGGCTGCGGTGAGCGCCTCCATCTCCACGCCGGTTTCATATTTCGTTTTCGCCGAGGCCACAATGCGCAACGCATGGCGCTCCGCAAGCGGTGTGATTTCGACCTGCGCTCTGGTGAGCGGAATGGGATGGCAGAGCGGAATGAGTTCGGGCGTCTTCTTCGCCGCCATGATGCCGGCAATGCGCGCGGCTGCGAGCACATCGCCTTTTGGCGCCGCGCCGGTCATCACTGCTTCATAGGCCGCTTCCGAGAGCACGATAATTGCCTCGGCCACGGCTTCGCGTACGCCCGGTTCCTTGGACGAAATGTCCACCATCCGCGCCGCGCCGTGCTCATCGAGATGCGTGAGTTTGTTCATGAGGGACGGTTTGCACATATCTCCCTCGCCCCCGGAATCGGGAAAGAGGGCAGAGGCGAGGGGGCGCCGGCGCGCGCGCAATCCCGAAGATTCGAAGGGGGCAGAATAAATATCAGGGACAGCTCCGATGAGAGAGGCCCCCTCACCCTAACCCTCTCTTCCGGTTCCGGGGGAGAGGGAAAGCAGCGCTTTCGTCGCAGCCGCGACATCGGCGGCGCGCATCAGGCTTTCGCCGATGAGGAAGGTGGTGACGCCGGCATCGGCGAGATGGCAGAGGTCGTCCGGCGTGGACAGGCCGCTTTCGGCGACTACGAGAACATGGGCGGGAATTGCCGGCGCGAGCCGCAGCGTTACCGCCGGATCGGTCGCGAACGTCTTCAGGTCGCGATTGTTGATGCCGATCATGTCTGCGCCGAGCGCAAGCGCGCGGTCGCGTTCGGCCTCGTCATGCACTTCCACCAGCGCGTCCATGCGCCAGTACCGCGCCGCCTCGATGAGGGCCCGCGCTTCGTGATCGCGCAGCATGGCGAGAATGACGAGAATGCAATCGGCGCCCCAGGCGCGTGCTTCCGCCACCTGATAGGGCTCGAAAAGAAAATCCTTGCGCAGCACGGGCAGGGTGGACGCAGCGCGCGCGGCGGAAAGGTGCTCAGGCGCGCCCTGGAATGAGGGACCGTCCGTGAGCACGGACAAACAGGTCGCGCCGCCCTGTTCGTACAAACTGGCAAGATGCGGCGGATCGAAATCGGGGCGGATGAGACCCCTGGACGGGCTGGCCTTCTTGATTTCCGCGATCAGGCCATACTTGCCGGCGTCGCGGCGTGCCGTCAGCGCGGCGCGAAAGCCCCGCGGCGAACTCGTCTTGCGGGCCCGCATTTCGAGCAACGGCTCCGGCCGTTCGCGTTTCGCCTGCGCAATCTCTTCGCGCTTATAGGCCGCAATGTCCTCCAGAATGGTCATGCCGTGAGTTTTCCCGTCATTGTCCGCAGCTTTTCCAGCATCGCCAGGGCGCTGCCATCGCGAAGTGCTGCATCTGCCATAAGAGCGGCCTGCTTAATATTCGGTGCCGCGTCTCCCACCACGAGCGCGGCCGCCGCATTCATTACAACGATGTCGCGATAGGCGCTGAGTCCCTTTCCGCGTAATAGTTGCTCAAGCATTTCCGCATTGTGGCCGGCATCGCCGCCTTTCACGCTGTCGAGCGTGCCGCGTGCCAATGCGAAATCCTCGGGCACGATCTCGAAGCGGCGCAATTGACCGCTCATCACTTCCACGACCAGCGTCGGCCCCGTGATTGTCAGTTCGTCCATGCCGTCCTTGCCGTGTACAACCCACGCATGTTCCGTGCCCAGTTCGGCAAGCACGCCCGCGACCGGCTCGACCCAGCGCTCGGCAAAGACACCGAGCAGCTGCCGGCGTACGCGCGCGGGATTGCAGATAGGGCCGAGGAGATTGAACACCGTGCGGAAGCCAAGCTCCTTGCGCACTGGCGCCACATGTTTCATTGCCGGGTGATACGCGGGCGCGAAAAGAAAACAGAGGCCTGTTTCATCGAAACAGGCCTGCGTTGCTTCACGCGAAAGATCGATACGGATGCCAAGCGCTTCGAGTACATCGGCTGCGCCCGATTTCGACGACATGTTGCGATTGCCATGCTTGGCGACGCGTACGCCGCAGGCCGAAACGACAAAGGCCGCCGCAGTTGAAACATTCAGCGTGCCGTGACCATCCCCCCCCGTGCCGCAGAGATCGATCGTCCCGGGTGATGACTCGATCGCGCGCATCGCCCCGCGCATGGCGCGCGCGGCCCCTGCTATTTCCGCCACCGTGGGTTCGCGAAGCGCGAGCGCGGTGAGGAACGCGCCCATGCGCGTTTCCGAAACCTGCCCCGACATGATGGCCGCGAAAGCGTTGAGCGATGACTCCGCGCTCAGCGAACCGCCTTCCACCAGCCGCTTGAGCAGGGCCGGGAAATCCTCGTCAACGCTCATGCAGGAACGCGCGCCAGTTCGAGGAAATTGCGCAGCAATGCATGGCCATGCTGCGAGGCGATGCTTTCCGGATGGAATTGCACGCCATGCACGGGCAGTTCGCGATGTTGCACGCCCATGATCACGCCGTCATCCGTGGTCGCGGTCACTTCAAGGCACCAGGGCAGGGTGGCCGGATCGATGGCGAGGGAGTGATAGCGTGTGGCCTCGAAGCCGTCATCGATCCCGCGAAACACGCCGCGGGCGGTGTGCCGGATGCGGCTCAGCTTGCCATGCATCGGCGCAGGGGCACGCACGATCCGCCCGCCATAGGCCTGACCAATCGCCTGATGACCGAGGCAGACACCGAGGATGGGAACCCGGCCCTGCGCGGCCTCGATGAGGGCGAGGCAAATCCCGGCGCGGTCCGGATCGCAGGGCCCTGGCGACAGTACGATCGCGTCCGGCGCGAGCGCCAGGGCCGCCTGCGCGTCCAGCTCGTCATTGCGTTTTACAACGACATTTTCGCCCAGTTCGCCGAAGTAATGGACGAGATTCCAGGTGAAGCTGTCGTAATTGTCGATCAGAAGAAGCATGCCGCTCGCCGCATTTCACTGTCGCATTGAAGCCAAGAAAATGCGCAGCTTCACCCGAAGCTGGCAAGCGGGATTTCTCGCGGCAAGTGCCCCTCACCCGTACCGTGACGGTGGAAAGATTCCGACGGGCATCCCTCTTCCACGGCGGAGAGGGGAAAGCACTGCATTGTACGCAGTTGGTTCAACACCTGGTTCCAACTACACGGGCGATTTGTTCATGCAGCATACGTGCCTCTCGTGGGAG
Source organism: Rhizomicrobium sp. (assembly GCA_036269235.1). Lineage (GTDB taxonomy): Bacteria > Pseudomonadota > Alphaproteobacteria > Micropepsales > Micropepsaceae > Rhizomicrobium. Next base: position 57,840 of record DATASL010000003.1, on the reverse strand, counting down.
AGGGATGCAGCGCGGGTTCTTGAAATCTGCTCCGCAGTGGGTGAGGGGTTTCGGGAATATGGCTGCAATTTGGCATGCCTTCACAATCGTGCCGCGAAAATAACAAATAACCTCAGATGCCGTTCCCGCGTTGTTGAAGGTGATGACTTTACACTGGAGAAGCTGGGATGGCGGACCGTGTCGAAGAGTTCTTGAAGCAGGCAGTCACCGCGCGTCAGCGCGCGGCGGACGCCACTGGTGAATTCCGTGGGCAATGGCTGCGCGTTGCGGAAATGTGGGAAATGCTGGCGAAAGAATACCAACGGTTGCGCCAACTGCGGCCGGCGGATGGGTAGATGCCGTAATTTGATACGAATTCGTTCAGTCGGCGTTCAGCCTGGGAGTGCAACAAATCATGTGCGGATGTCGTTCCCCAGTCGGGTAGCGGGATCCGCTGCGGCCCGGCCACGTTGGTGTGTGGGAGAGTTACCCCGCGCTTGACAGGCCGGTGCCGGAGGTTATTTCACGAAATGCCGGTCAAATGGAATGATTCGGCGAGAAGGAGCGAAAGATGCGTAATAAAATCTGGAAGGGAGCAGTTAGCGCCTGTCTCGTCGGGCTGTTGACGTCCGCTTCGGTTTTACCTGCCGCCGCGCAGGGACAATATCAGGGACAGGGTCAGTATCAGGGACAATCCGGTGGCTATGGGCCGCCGCCTTCCGGCAATGGTTATGGCCCGCCTCCGGGCAATTATTCGGGCCCGCCCGGTGGTTACGATTCCGCGCCTCCGCAGGGCCAATACGCCCCGCCGCCGCAGGGCACGCCGGATGACGGCACCTATGACGACCAATCGCAGGATCAGGATGCTGCTTACGCGGACGCCTATTCCCGCTGGTCGGCACAATATTGCGTGAATCAGGCCAACAACACGGCGGCCGGTGCGCTGATTGGCGGTATCCTTGGTGCCGGCATCGGCGCGGCAGTATCGCGCAATCCAGGCAGAGGTGCCGCGATCGGCGGAGCCATCGGGCTTGGGACTGGTGCGGTTGCCGGCGCGAGTGCCGGGGGCGGCGGTTGCCCGCCGGGCTATGTCGTTGCGGCGGGCGCGCCCGCCTTCGCTTATGCAGGCGGGGCTTACGCCTCCTGGGCGCCCGCTTGGTATCGGCCCTGGGTATGGGCCGGCGGCCGCTGGGTCTACCACCCCTATCGTTACTGGTACTGGAATCATCGCAACTATTGGCATCCGGGCTGGCGGGGCCGCGCCTGGCACGCACGCCGTCGCTGGTAGTCGCCACGCCGAAGCGCAATCGAAAGCCGCCCCGGATCCGGGGCGGCTTTTTGTTTGATTGGACGACGCTGTGCGGAACAGGCCGGATTAAATTTGCTGGCCGGTCCGATCCGCGCCGATCCGAAATGCCCTTGTCGCGTTGTCTGTGGGCACGCGTTCGAGGATGCGTAAAATGCACAACAGAACAGCGCCGGCATGGCGGCTTCCAGCAGGGTTGATGTTAGGGGTAGTTTTCTGGAGCGCAGTGGCATGGATGGGTGTCCATCCGCTTTTCAACTGAACGCTTCAATCGTTTTTAGATGATTGGGGCATAATGTCCCCGGTGGCGTCTGGGCTGCCGGGGAGGAAGTGCGTTGAGCGTGTGGATTTCAGCCCATCTGCTGGCCGGCTCGAACCGCGTTTTTATCCAGACCTGCACCGAGCTTCGCAGCATGCGTGCCCAAAGCTGGCGCATCGGCGAAGACATCGAAAGAAGCCGCCGGATGATCGCCGTCTCGCGAGAGTTGATCCGCACCATAGACGCCGAAACCGACCGCGCCTGGGGCTGGCGGTAAATCAGATCAAATTTGTTCAATGCATTGGTCAGGCGATGTGTGGCGGACGGTGCCGTCTCAGCTCCTCAACGACGCCAGATATGCCACGATCGCGATACGGTCGGCGGGTTTCATGCGCGCGACTTCGGGGAGCATGAGGGCGATCGCGGGGCCTTTTCTGGCGCCGTATTGAATGTCGTAGAGCTGGCGGGCGAGATAACTCGGCGAACGACCGGCGAGCGGCGGAACGTCGCCGACGCCTTTCAGATCCGGACCATGACAGTTGCGGCAGGGCTGGGCACCGTCGCCCGACGAAACAAGCGCCGCGCCGCGCGCGACACTGCCTCTGGGGACATAGGCGGTGAACTCGGTGTGGGGATTGCCGATCTCCCATTGTTTCGCATCGTCAGGAACCTCGACTATGCGCTGCCCCATCGGCTCCGTGCCGGGAACCTTCACGTGCAGGCATATCAGGCCAATGCGTGTTTTGGGGGCCTTGTCGGTTTCCACGACATGAAAATGCGACGTGAATTTCAATTGCGAAAAATAGCGGACCGCGGCCGCGAGGTCTGCATCGGTGACGCCTTTCGCCACCTTTTCCATCTCGCGTGGCGCCTGCATATTCGGTTGCGCCACCGTTCGCCTTCCGGCGCGGAACTCGTTTATCTGCTGGAGTATGTAGTTCGCCGGCAGCCCCGTTATGGCGGCTTCCGCAGGACCGCCATTGCCCGTCGGCAAGTGACAAATCGCGCAGGGCATGACATCGGGTTTACGACCCACTGCGACGGCCGGCGGCATCGGACCGTGCTCGCCGGGAAACCAGTCGGCCACGAGGAATTCGTTGTTTAACTGCTGGTCGGTGAAAGTGATCTTCGAGCCCGCCACATGCTCGAGCTTGTCCGCAGCGGGAGCGGACGAAGGAGTAGCCGGCGGGTTGACGGGAAAAGCCCAGTCCGGTGGCGGGTCGGACTCCTGGGCCGCAATAGCTGCCGCAAAAGCACAACAAAGCGCCGCGGCCATGACGGCCAGACCCGACCTTCGATAAGCCGTCACGACGCCCCTCGCTCCGACAGCCCCTCAATTTAAGACAGCCCCCGCGCAACGCGCAATGCCGTCATCCTGTCAAAAATGTGGTTGACAAGCATACCAATTCGGTATCTATATATCCGTTGTGGTATTGAGGCGCGAGACAGAATGACGGATGACAGCTATCAGGTCGGCTACGGCCGCCCGCCCGTGCATAGCCGGTTTCAGAAAGGGCGTTCCGGAAATCCGGGCGGCAAGCGGCGCCCGCAGATTCCGCTCCGGGAAACCTTCGAGGTCGTTCTCACCGAATGCCTGAATGCCAGCGAGGGCGTGCTGAGGAACCTGAAAGCCGAGAATGCAATCGAAGCGCTGGCCTGCCAGCTGGTGTTGCAGGCGGTGGAGGGACGTATTTCGGCGCAGAAGCTTGTGCTTGCTTTGCTGGAAAAAAGCGCTTGCGGGAACTCCGACCACCGGGAGACGCGAACGCCCCGAGATGCGGTGAGCGCCGCGGAAGAATTCCGGGCACTGGGCGGTGAAAACTACGACGAATTCAACGCGCGCTTCGAGAAAGCCGTCGCGTCGGGATCCGTCGAGCAGCTGCTGGCCCTGGCCGCAGGAACTCAAAACGCGAACGAATTCCCTGAAGCAGGGAATTTCTGAGGGAATTTTGAAAAAATGCGCCGGGCGGCGGGAAAAGCGAGCTTGCACCTGGATAATTACAATCGGAGCAGGGAATTTGCTGTGGGAATTTGTTTTGGACTAGAGAGCCGACGACTTTCAGCAGCAGGTTCGCGCACCGTGCGCAACGTCCTCACGTCATCTCCGCGAAAGCGGAGGCCCAGGCGCGCGCACTCTTCCGGATAGTCCACGCCTACTGGGTTCCCGCTTGCGCGGGAATGACGATGAAGGCGCTGATTACTTTCTGTGTTCCTGCAGCCGCGGCATGATGCTGACGAAATTGCAGGGGCGGTGGCGGATGTCGAGCTGGTATTTGAGGATGTTGTCCCAGCCATCCTTGACCGCGCCGGTCGAGCCGGGCAGGGCGAAGAGATAGGTGCCGCCTGCCACGCCTGCACAGGCGCGCGACTGGATGGTGGAGGTACCGACCGTTTCGTAGCTGACCTGATGAAACACCGCGGAGAAACCGTCGATCTCCTTGTCGAAGACGGAACGGAACGCCTCGACGGTGACGTCGCGGCCGGTGAGTCCGGTGCCGCCATTCGAAATGACCACGTCGATTTCAGGATCGGCGATCCAGCGGCACAGCTGCGCGGTGATCTGGTCCTGCTCGTCGCGCAACAACATGCGCGCGGCAAGCACATGACCGGCTTCGACAATGCGCGAGGCCAGCGTGTCGCCCGATGTATCGTTCGAAGCGTCACGCGTGTCGGAGACCGTCAGCACCGCGATGCGGACGGGAACAAAGACAATTGTTTCATCAATGCGGTGTGGAGGCATCGCTGATGATCAGGGGACCGGAAGGCGGTTTCGGCGGCGGGGACAACTTTATCGGAGCGGGCGCGATCGGATGATAGGTTGGCCATTGGCCTTCCGCTGTCTGCTCGAGCGTTGGCGCGCTCTCCTTCGTGCGCTTCGCATACATCCAGTAATAGGTCATCACATATTTGATGTAGCTGCGCGTCTCCGGATACGGGATGCTCTCGATGAAGAGCAGGGGATCTTTGGTGATCTCCGGCCGCGTGGCTACCCAGCGGGTAACGGCGTTGGGGCCGGCGTTGTAGGCCGCGGCGAGCTGGAACAGATTTCCGTTCGTCTGGTCGATCAAGGTCTGCAGATAACGTTCGCCCAGACCGAGATTGTACGAGGGATCGTTGAGCCGGCCCTTCTCCGGCGTGACGCCGTCGACAAGCTGCGCGGTGCCGGGCATCAGCTGCATCACGCCGCGCGCGCCGGCACCCGAAACGGCCTTCGCCTGGAAGCGGCTTTCGACGCGGGCGAATGCGAGTACGAGACAGCGGTCGATGTGATACCCGCCAGGCGGCGTGTATTGCGGCACCGGGAACAATCCCGTCAGCAGGGAGCCGTGGCCGGCCTCGGCTTCGCTGGCGCTGAGTTCGAGGCCCGGCAGGCTGAGATTTCGGGCCAGCGCCGCAAAGGCTGCCGCGTCGTGCAGGTCCATCTGGGAGAAGGCGCGCCGCATCTCCGCTTCGACGCCTTCGGTATGGCCGACCTGCCAAAGCGCCACGGCGCGATGGGCGGAGGCTATCTGCATCAGCTCGTCAAAGCTGGTTTCGTCGAGAATCGGCTCGTTGAACTGGTCCGGCGATTTCTGGCCAAGCATTCTTTGCGCCAGCATGCCGTAGAAGGTCGGCTGTTCGCGTGCGGCAGCGGTGAGAAGGCTGACGACCCGCAGGGGTTCGCCCGCGGACAGATGCGCGCGCGCGGCCCAGAAGGCGGCGGCGCTGCGCGTCCACCCCGGCACGGCGCCGTTCTGCGCCAGATGCTCGAACCACAGCGCGGCATCGGAATATCGTTTCAGACGGTAGGCCGAAAGACCGTTCACCCAGTCCAGAAGCGGCGCCGAATCGCGGTCATAACCCGTGACGCCGGCCGCCACGCGATAGGCGTCCTCATCCTGCCCCTCGGCCAGATAGGACGCGGCAACGCGATGGGTGAGCCGCGCGACATCGGATGAGGGGGCCGTATTCCCGGCAATCAGTTGGCCGAGAACGCCCTCGGCCGTTGCCGGCTGGTCGAGTTTTACGTCGCCGTCGATCTGGAGTTGCGCAAGGCGCGCGGCGTCCGACGCCAGCGGCGGGTTGGCGATGCTGTCCGTCGATTCGTAATGGCCGATGGCGCGCTTCGGAATCCCCGGAATGCCAGCCAGAGCCACTTTGTGACGGCGATGCCGGTTGCGCTCTTCGGCAAGGGTGCGGACGCGTTCGGCGATGGGCAACTCGGCATATTCGTCCAGCCATTGCGCCAGGTCGGCGACCGCCGGTTTTTTCAGATAGGGCGACAGATAATGCTCGGCTTCGACATAGCCCATGAGCGAGCGGTCGGAGAGGCCGGCGATCAGGTCGCGGCCTTCGGCAAAGCGGCCCTCGGCTTCGTCGGCAAAGATTTCCCGGTAACGGCGCACGTCCTCCGCCGACAATACGCCCGGCGTCAGCCCGGATGCCGTCTCGACGGCCGGAAGGCGGGTGTCTGCGGTCGCCGCGGCCGGGGCAAGCAATGCAGCCATGGCGGCCGCAAGAAGCATGGTGCGTTTCACGGCTGCCGTCCCTTCGCTCGCATTGCTTCGGAAGTCCGACTCTTAACGGGCGCCGCCGCGCGGCTCAAGCAAGCCGAGCGTGTCCACCTTACCGGCAATCGCCTGGAGGTCGCGCCAGGCCAACCGCTTGTCGATCGGGCGGCGCAGCAGATAGGCCGGGTGCAATGTCGGCATCACCGGGACCATACGGCCTCCGACGTAATATTCCTGCCAGTTTCCCCGCAGCCGCATGATGCCCTCGGTCTTGCCCATCACATGCCGGGCCGCCACCGCACCGAGAAGGATTATGATTCCGGGATCGACCAGCTCGATGTGGCGCCGCAGGAAGGGCAGGCAGGCCGCGGCCTCTTCGGGCGACGGGTCGCGATTGTTGGGCGGCCGCCAGTTCAGGACATTGGTGATGTAGGCGTTGCGCTTCCGGTCGAGGCCGATCGCGGCCAGCATCTTGTCGAGCAGCCGGCCGGCGCGGCCCACGAAGGGCAGCCCGGCCGCGTCCTCTTCCTTGCCGGGAGCTTCGCCGATGAACATGATCCGGTGCGCCGGGGTGCCATCGGCAAAGACCGTGTTGGTGGCGTTCCGCTTGAGCGCGCAACCCTCGAAAGCCTCCACAGCCGCCTTCAACTGAAGCAGCGTCGTGCTGGCGGCGGCCGCGGCGATGGCCTGGCCGATCGCATCCTCGCCCCCGGGGACAGGGGATTGCGGCGCAGCGGCCGGAGGAATCAAAGGCGCGGCGCGCGGTTTGAAGGCGGCACCTGGCTCCGGCATGCGCGGAGGGCGCGCGGCGGGCGCGGGCCGGAACCGGTTGAGCGGCTGCTCGCCGACAGCTTCGTCGGCACCGGCCTCCGCCAGCCAGCGCAGCGCACTGAACCCCGTCAGTTCCGAACGCGGCATGGATTGAGTCATGTCCGGATGATAGGGGAATGGCGAAGCAGGCACCATCCGGACATGGCTCAGGACATCGAACGCGAGAGCATGGAATACGACGTCGTCATTGTCGGCGGCGGCCCCGCGGGGCTTTCGGCGGCGATACGGCTGAAGCAGCTGGCGGCGGAGCAGGGGCGCGAAACCACCGTCTGTGTGCTCGAGAAGGGGTCGGAGATCGGCGCGCACATCCTGTCGGGCGCGGTCATCGATCCGATCGCGCTCGATGAGCTGATACCGGACTGGCGCGAACGCGGTGCACCGCTCGAAACCGCAGTGACCGAAGACCGGTTCTATTACCTCGGTCCCGCCGGCAGTCTGCGTATTCCCAATTTCATCATGCCGCCGCTGATGAGCAATCATGGAAATTACATCGCCAGCCTGGGCAATGTCTGCCGCTGGCTGGCGCGCGAGGCGGAATCGCTGGGGGTCGAAATCTATCCGGGGTTTCCGGCGGCGGATCTCGTCATCGGCGACAGAGGTGAAGTGCGCGGCGTGATAACCGGAGATATGGGCGTCGGACGTGACGGTCATCACAAGGATTCCTACACTCCCGGCATGGCGCTGCTCGGCAAGTACACATTGTTCGCCGAGGGCGCGCGCGGATCGCTGACAAAGAAGCTGCTTGCGAAGTATGGCCTGTCCGACGGGCGCGATCCGCAAAAATTCGGAATCGGGCTGAAAGAACTATGGGAGCTCTCGCCGGAGAAGCACCGCCCCGGTCTCGTCATGCACACCATGGGCTGGCCGCTTGACGACCGTACCGGCGGCGGCTCGTTTGTTTATCACTCCGGCAAGAACCTCTGTGCCGTCGGCTTCGTGGTGCATCTCAACTACAGAAATCCCTATCTCTCGCCGTTCGAGGAATTCCAGCGTGCGAAGACGCACCCCCGGATCCGCGGGTTCCTTGAGGGCGGTAAGCGCCTCGCCTACGGTTCGCGTGCGATTACCGAGGGCGGTCTTCAATCGGTGCCGCAACTGACATTTCCAGGCGGCGCTCTCATCGGCTGTTCGGCCGGCTTCGTGAATTTGCCGCGCATCAAGGGCACGCATAACGCAATGAAAACGGGAACGTTGGCGGCGGAGGCGGCTTTTGCAGCGATCGGCGCCGACCGCGCAAATGATGTGCTCGACAGCTACGAAGATGCGTACCGCGACAGTTTTGTTTACCGCGATTTAAAGCTGGTGCGCAATGTAAAGCCGTTATGGTCCCGCTTCGGCACCCGCTTCGCACTGGCGCTCGGCGGCTTCGATATGTGGACGAATGAACTGTTTGGAGTGAGCCTGATGGGAACGCTCGCCCATGGCAAGGCAGACTTCGCAACGCTGAAACATGCCTCGCAATGCGAGGCGATTGCCTATCCGAAACCGGACGGACGCATCAGTTACGACCGGTTGTCATCGGTCTTCCTTTCGAATACCAATCATGAGGAAGATCAGCCGGTTCATCTCGTCCTCAAGGATCCGGCCGTTCCGATACGCGTCAATCTGCCGGAATACGATGAGCCGGCGCAGCGCTATTGTCCGGCAGGCGTATATGAAATCGTTTCAGACGCTGGCGGTCCGCGCTTCCAGATCAACGCTCAGAACTGCGTCCACTGCAAGACGTGCGATATCAAGGATCCCTCACAGAACATAAACTGGATACCGCCCGAAGGCGGTGGCGGTCCGAATTACCCGAACATGTGAAAGGCTGACATTTCGTGCGCAATATTTTTCCCGTATGTATCCTGATCGCGGCGGGCCTCGCTGGTTGTGCAAGCCAGGGCGCGATTCCTCAACCCGAACAGCAACAATCGCCGCAGGCGCAAAGTTTCGGCGATTATCTCGCGGCCCGCCTGGCTGCGAGCGATCATAACATGGTCGATGCCGCCCGCCTTTATAATGCGAGCCTCGCGGCCGATCCGGGCAATGCCGATATTCTGAGCCACGCTTTCCTCTACACCGCTGCATCCGGCGATGTCGCCAAGGCGGCGCAGCTTGCCGCCCGGCTGATCAAATCCGACCCGAAGAATCGGGCGGCGCAACTCGCGCTCGCTGTTGATTTCATAAGAAAGGGCGATTTCGCCGCTGCCCGCGCCAATATGACGACGTCCGAGAAGGGCCCCTTCACGGGTCTTACCATGGTGCTGCTCGACGCATGGGCTGCCGAAGGGGCCGGTGATATCAAAGCAGCGGAAAGCGATCTTTCGCAGGTGGCTTCGCAGGGCGGCACGCAAACACTCGCGGACTTCCATCGCGCGTTGATCGAAGATTTGGCAGGGCAGGAAGCGACGGCCGACGCGGCGTTCAAAAGTGCTATCGCCTCCGGTGGCCAAAGCCCCCGGATTTCGGAAGCGTACGGACGTTTTCTCGAGCGTGCAGGCAGGACGGACGAAGCGCGTGCTTATTATACCAGGCTGGCGACGGATACCGCGCTTGGGCCTCTGGCGGCGGAAGGTCTGGCGCGGATTGCTTCGGGCCGCAAGCCGGACAGGCTAATCACCACGCCGGCTGCAGGCGCTGCGGAAGCACTGTTCGGTATTGCGGCGTCACTGACCGAAGAAAACAGCGCGGACGTCGCGGTACTTTATCTGCGACTCGCGCTCTATCTTGATCCCACGCTCGAACTCGCTAAAATTGTTCTTGCGGATCGCTTCGAGGCGCTGGGCAAGTATGAGGATGCCATCGCGGTCTACAATACGCTGGCGCCGAATTCGCTATATCGCTCGGCAGCCGATATCCAGGTAGCCCTCGATACGACCCGGCTTGGGCATGACGATCAGGCGATCACGCAGCTTCTGGCGCTGACGCAGAAAGATCCGAAAGATTTGACGGCTTGGACGGCGCTCGGCGACGCCTATCGCGACAAGGAGAAATATACCGAAGCGGCGCAGGCTTACGATCATGCGGTTACCCTGCTCGGCGCCGACAAGAACAGCGCGTGGCCGCTGTACTATGCGCGCGGCATAGCCGAAGAACGTTCGCACCGCTGGGACGCTGCGGAGGGCGATCTGAAACATGCCCTGCAACTCAGTCCCGAGCAGCCGCAGGTGTTGAACTATCTCGGCTATAGCTGGGTCGATCAGGGCAAGAATTTGCCCGAAGCATTGGGCATGCTTGAAAAGGCCCGTTCGCTCAGTCCCTTCGACGGTTATATCGTCGACAGTGTCGGCTGGGCCTATTTCCGCCTCGGCCGCTATCAGGATGCGGTGAAGGCGCTGGAAAACGCGATCCAGCTGGTTCCCGGCGATCCGACCGTCAATGAACATCTGGGCGACGCCTATTGGAAGATCGGACGCAAACTGGATGCCCGCTTCCAGTGGAATCACGCACTCGCGTTCAACCCCGATCCGACGCAAAAGGTGGAACTGGAAAAGAAACTCGCTTCCGCAGACCAGACGAAGTGAGCAGCGCAAAACGGGTTGTCGTTGCGGCGCCCGCAAAGATCAACCTTTGCCTGCATGTGGGAAGCCGGCGACCGGACGGCTATCACGATCTCCAGAGTCTTGTAGCATTCGCCGCACCGGGCGATACCATCTCAATTGAAACGGGCGAAGATTTCTGTTTGTCCGTCGACGGAACATTCGCGGCGGATCTTGTCGCCGACGACAACAATCTCGCATTGCGAGCTGCCCGCCTTCTGGCTGAAGAGGTGAAATTCGGCCGTGGTGCAAGAATTGATCTGACGAAGAATCTTCCTGTTGCTTCCGGCATAGGGGGTGGCTCGGCCGATGCCGCTGCTACACTGCGTGCTCTTGCCTGCCTATGGGATATGGATGTTCCCGATCGCACGCTGTACGAACTTGCTGAATCGCTGGGCGCCGACGTGCCGGTTTGTATTCGAAGCGCACCGGCTTGGATGGAAGGGAAGGGCGAGCGCATCACCATTCTGCCGGCGTTGCCCGCCGCTGACCTGTTGCTTGTGAATCCGGGGGTTCCGGTTCCGACAGGTGCGGTCTTTGCGGCCCTGCGTGAGCGCCGCGGTGTGGGCCTCGATTGGCCCAGAGGCGGTTTTAATTCCGTTGCCCCATTGATCGAATTTCTGCAGGCGACGACCAATGATCTGGAGGGTCCGGCACGCGCCATTGCGCCCGGGGTCGGAGAAGTGCTCGGCGAAATCGCAGGAATGCCGGGCGCATTGCTCACGCGCATGTCGGGAAGCGGCGCAACCTGTTTCGCAATCTTTGAAAGCGACCGTGAAATAACGGCCGCGGCGGACCGCTTGGCCGCGCGTCATCCCGGCTGGTGGATCAGGAAAACAACGATCGCGCCGCCGGAATTTGCAGCGCCCGTGCTTTTTCAATAGCCACGCCTGACACAGAATTCCGCGACGGCAGTCAACGCGTCGCGCAGCATACTTTGCGGAATTTGCTGGATGGCACGGCAGGCCTGTCGGGCGTAACGTTGCGCCTGGTCGCGCGCATCATCGATTGCGCCCGTATGTTCGATATAACCGATCGCCCGCTGCAGATCGCCGTCTCTTTGCTGCCCGAGCTGTATTGTTCGCTGCCAGAAGCGTTTGGCGTCGTCGTCGCTGCGGTTATAGGCGAGGATGACCGGCAGCGTGACTTTGGCTTCGCGGAAATCGTCGCCGACCGATTTTCCCATCAATGCCTGGCGCCCGGAATAATCCAACGCGTCGTCTATGAGCTGAAACGCTACGCCGAGATTCTGCCCGAAGGATTTGAACGCCGCGATATGTGCCGGGTCCGCATTCGCAATCGTGGCGCCTGACTCTGCCGATGCTGCAAACAGGGCCGCGGTTTTGGCACCAACAATGAGAAGGTAATCAGCTTCGGTGGTGGCAAGATTGTTGGCCGAGCGCAATTGCAGCACTTCGCCTTCAGCAATTACCGCGGATGCGCCCGCCAATATATGCAATATCCGCAGGTCGCCGGTTTCCACCATCAGCTGGAAGGCGCGGCTGAGCAGAAAGTCGCCTACCAACACACTTGGCTTGTTACCCCAGACCATGTTGGCGGCGAGCTTGCCGCGCCTGAGCGTGCTTGCATCGACGACATCGTCGTGTAGCAGAGTTGCCGTGTGGATGAATTCGACGGCAGCGGCGAGCCGGGTATGCATGTTTCCCGTATGGCCACACGCCCTGGCCGCCGCGAGCGTCAAAAGCGGCCTGAGCCGTTTGCCGCCCGAATCGACAAGATGCCGGACAAGGTCGGGGATGAGTTCGACAGTACTCCCCATGCGCTCGTGGATGATGCGGTCGGCCGCCGTCATGTCGCTTTCCACAAGGGCATGAAGGTTGTCGATGGGAGATGCGCTGATGTCCTGCGCGGTCTTGGTCGCCTCGGCGATGATCATTTCCTGCCTTGCCGCTGGCCAATGGCCCTCATGGCATTTAGGAATGGTGCCCCTGTGCGGTCAAGCGCACCCCTGCCCGACGAATATTACAACGGTTCCGGAGTGGCCATGCGCGATGTCTTGAAATCCACCGATCCGGTGCTGCTCAATTTCGCCGAAACCCTTCTTCGAAACGCCGGAATCGACTCGGTGGTGTTTGACGGACATATGAGCATCATGGACGGAAGCCTCGGCATATTGCCGCGGCGGCTCATGGTGATCGACAGCGATTACGAACATGCCATGTCCGTGCTCGCGGCCGCGGTGCCGGACATGGTCACGATGGAGTGACGGAGGACGTGGGGGATAGCTTCCTCGGCGGCCGGATCACGGCGCAACAACCTTCGGATGGGTTCCGGTCGGGTACCGACGCGGTAATGCTCGCTGCGTCGGTTCCTGCGTCCGCGGGGGAGGAAGTGCTTGAGCTCGGAGCGGGCGCCGGTATCGCGAGTCTTTGCGTGGCGACACGTCTGCCCGGCTGCAGGGTTTCGGGACTGGAAGTATTCCCCGGCCTTGTCGCTATCGCCCAGGAGAATGCGCGGGTCAACGGGCTGGCGGAGCGCGTATCGTTCATCTGTGCCGATATTTTCGATCTTCCCAAGCCTTGGCGGCGAACTTTTGATCACGTCTTCTGCAATCCCCCTTTCCACGGCGAGGAAGGAATGACCTCCCCACGGGCCGAACGTGCCCGCGCGCTGCAGGATTGGGGTCAGTTGGTGATCTGGCTGATCTCCGGAATGAAGCGCGTGCGTTCCGGCGGAACCTTCACTGCGATCATTCGAGCCGACAGATTGCAGGAAGCCCTGGACGCACTGCCTCCGACCGGAGTCACGATATTTCCGTTATGGCCGCACGCGGGCGATGCGGCAAAACGGGTTATCGTGCAGGCTCGCAAAGCAGCACGCTCGCCACTGACGCTGCTGGCGGGCTTGGTGATGCACGAAGAGGGTGGCAATTACACGCGCGATGCGGACGCCGTTTTGCGCGGCGGCGGTTCGCTTGCCCTCGCCAACCCGCGCCGATAGGTTCCCGGCCCGCTGCCTCAATGGACATTCCGTGCGCGCCAAGACCTTTCAGGACCTTATTCTGACGCTGCAGACCTTCTGGGCAGCGCAGGGGTGTGTGATCCTCCAACCGTATGATGTCGAAATGGGTGCGGGGACGTTTCACCCCGCGACGGCGCTCCGTTCGCTCGGTCCGCGCCCATGGCGCGCCGCTTATGTTCAACCGTCACGCAGGCCGAAAGACGGCCGGTACGGCGAGAACCCAAACCGGCTCCAACACTACTACCAATTCCAGGTGATCATGAAACCTGCGCCGCAGAATGTGCAGGAGATTTATCTCGACAGCATCCGCGCGATCGGTATCGATCCGCTCCGGCACGACATTCGCTTTGTCGAGGACGATTGGGAAAGCCCGACCCTCGGCGCATGGGGGCTTGGCTGGGAAGTTTGGTGCGACGGGATGGAAATCACCCAGTTCACCTATTTCCAGCAGGTCGGCGGATACGATTGCGATCCGGTTTCGGCGGAACTGACTTACGGTCTCGAACGGCTTGCGATGTACGTTCAAGGCGTCGAGTTCGTCTACGATCTCGCCTACAATGAACAATTCCGCTACGGCGAGGTGTTTCATCAGCCGGAACGCGAGTTCTCAGCCTATGATTTCGAATATGCGGATACTGCCATTTTATCCCGCCATTTCGAAGACGCGGAGAAGGAATGCCGCTCGCTTGTCGGGGCCGGCCTTGCACTGCCCGCCTATGACCAATGCATCAAGGCGAGTCATTGCTTCAATCTGCTCGACGCCCGCGGCGTGATCAGCGTAACCGAACGTGCAGCCTATATTGCCCGCGTCCGCGCGCTCGCCAAAGCCTGCTGCGAGGCATGGCTGGCCAGCCCGCAAGGCGCGTACGAACCGAGATTTTCCTGAAATGCCTGATCTGCTGCTCGAAATTTTCTCCGAGGAAATCCCCGCGCGTATGCAGCCGGGAGGTGCGCGCGAGCTTGAACGTATCGTAGTAGGCGCACTCTCCGATCGCGGATTGATGTTCGAAGGTGCGAAATCCTACTTTGGTCCGCGGCGTCTGACGCTGGCTGTTGCTGGCCTCCCCGCCAAACAGCCGGATGTGTCGGAAGAGCGAAAAGGGCCCCGCGTCGGTGCGCCGGAAAAGGCGTTGGAAGGCTTTTTGCGTTCTGCCGGGGTGACGCTCGACCAATGTGTGAAGCAGTCCGACGCCAAGGGCGAGTTCTACCTTGCCGTTGTGCAGCGCGCCGGACGGGCAATCGAAGAGGTGGTGGCGGAGGTCGTGCCTGCCGCACTGGAACAAATGCCATGGCCTAAATCCATGCGCTGGAGTGCCGGCAGCACGCGCTGGGTGCGCCCCCTGCACGGTATTCTGTGCACGCTGGACGGCGAGGTCGTGCCTTTTGCGTTCGCGGGCGTCCAGAGCAGTCATGTGACGCGCGGCCATCGTTTCCTTGCGCCAGCGGAAATCGAAGTGCGCCGCTTCCAGGATTACCGGCATAAGCTGACAGACGCGTTCGTGGTTCTCGATGCCGCTCAACGCAAGGAAATTATTACTCACGAATGCGCGCAGAAGGCATTCGCGCTGGGTCTGGAGGTTGTCGGTGACGAAGGCCTTCTCGATGAGGTCGCGGGGCTCGTCGAATGGCCGGTGCCGCTTATCGGACGGATCGACGACACGTTCATGGACCTTCCCACGGAAGTGCTGCAGACATCGATGCGCACGCATCAGAAATTCTTTGCAATGCGCGACGGGGCCTCGGGTAAAGTAACAAACAGGTTTGTGGTCGTCGCCAACATCGCTGCTGCCGATG
This sequence comes from Rhizomicrobium sp., assembly GCA_036269235.1. GTDB lineage: Bacteria > Pseudomonadota > Alphaproteobacteria > Micropepsales > Micropepsaceae > Rhizomicrobium. Next base: position 42,678 of record DATASL010000003.1, on the reverse strand, counting down.
ACGGCAGGGAAATCATCGCCGGCAATGAGCGCGTGCTCCGGGCACGGCTTTCGGATGCAAAATTCTTCTGGGACCAGGACAGGCGCAGGCCGCTTGCCTCACGGCTTCCAGATCTCGGGAACGTCGTGTTTCACGCCAGGGCCGGCACGATGCTGGACCGCGCCGGTCGAATCCAGGCCGTAGCGATGGTGCTTGCCGAAGCGCTGGATTTCGATATCGGCAAATCCGTCCGCGCGGCCCGGCTTTCCAAAGCCGATCTTGTCACCGGCATGGTGGGCGAGTTCCCGGAACTCCAGGGAACCATGGGCTGTTACTACGCGAAGCATGACGGAGAGGATACAGACGTCGCCAACGCCATAGGTGATCATTACAGGCCACTCGGTCCCGCCGATCGCGTTCCTACTGAACCTGCGGCTATTGCCGTGGCTCTTGCCGACAAGGTCGATAGCCTCGTGACGCTCTGGCATGCGGGGGAGAAGCCGACGGGGTCAAAAGACCCGTTTGCGCTGCGTCGCGCTGCCCTCGGTATCATCCGCATCATCCTCGAAAACGGCCTGCGGCTTTCGCTGGCGCGGGTACTTCGCGTCCCGCTCATTGCCGTGCACCCTGCCTGGAGCAAGCGTTACGCCGCTGTCGGGGCTGACGGATTGCCGGAAAATATCGCGCATGATCTGCGAGCGGCGGCCGGTGAAGCGGGGCCGGACGAGAACGTGGTCTCAGAGCTTCTAGCCTTTCTCGTAGACCGGCTGAAATTTGCCCTCCGTGGCGAGGGTACGCGGCACGATCTGATAGATGCAGTATTTTCACTCGGCGGCGAGGACGATCTGGTCCGGCTTGTGGACCGCGTGCGGGCATTGGGACGCTTTCTGGAATCGCCTGACGGCGCCAATTTGCTCACCGCCTATCGGCGCGCTGCGAACATCGTCAAGATCGAGGAGAAGCGCGATGCCTGTTCCTATCGCGGCGAACCCGATCCCGACCTCCTGGAATTGCCCGAGGAGCGCAGTCTGTTTGCGGCACTCGGCAGTGCTCATGAAATTATATTGACGGAAGTCGATCGTGAATATTTCGAAGCGGCGATGCGAGTCATGGCGGACCTGCGTCAGCCGGTAGACATCTTCTTCGACAAGGTCACCGTGAACGCACCCGAACCCGCACTGAGGAAAAACAGACTCCTGCTGTTGTCGCGCCTCAGAAACGTGATGCATGCGACGGCCGATTTCTCCCGTATCGAAGGCTGACAAATGACAAAATGGGTTTATGCCTTTGGCAATGGTACGGCGGAAGGGCGTGCCGGTATGAAGGAACTGCTTGGCGGCAAAGGCGCCAATCTCGCTGAAATGAGCAATCTCGGCCTGCCGGTTCCGCCAGGGTTCACCATTACGACCGAAGTTTGTACGTATTTCTATTCTCACGCGCGGTCCTATCCGTCCGAGTTGAAACGCGCAGTCGAAGATACGTTGGCGCATATCGGGGAAATCGCTGGCGCCGCGCTCGGCAATCCGCAGAAGCCGCTGCTGGTGTCCGTGCGCTCCGGTGCGCGCGTCTCCATGCCGGGAATGATGGATACGGTCCTCAACCTCGGTCTCAACCCGGATACCACCGAAGCCCTTGCGCGCATCACGGGCGACGCGCGGTTCGCCTTCGATTCGTTTCGTCGGTTCATACATATGTATGCGAACGTCGTACTTGGCCTGCCACACGAGCGATTCGAAGAAATCCTGGAACTCGAAAAGGAAACGAAAGGCGTCGAATACGACACCGATCTCGACGCCTCGGACCTGAAGCGGATAGCAGATCAGTATCGGATGGAAGTCGCGAAAGCGACGGGTGTGCCGTTTCCAGATGATGTGAATGCGCAGCTTTGGGGAGCCATCGGCGCAGTATTCAGTTCCTGGAACAGTCCGCGCGCCAAGACCTATCGCAGACTGCACAATATCCCGGAAGATTGGGGCACTGCGGTGAATGTGCAGGCGATGGTTTTCGGAAATCGCGGACAGACAAGCGCAACGGGTGTTGCCTTCACGCGCGATCCTTCGACAGGCGAACACCTTCTCTACGGCGAGTTTCTCATCAACGCCCAGGGCGAAGACGTTGTTGCGGGTATCCGTACGCCGCAACCGATATCGAAAATCGTCCGCGAACGTATGGGCGCCAAAAAACCGTCCATGGAAGAGGCGATGCCCGAATCCTTCGCCGAACTGAAGCGCATCGCCGAAAAGCTCGAATCTCACTACCGCGACATGCAGGATCTCGAATTCACGGTGCAGGAGGGCCGGCTGTACATGCTGCAGACGCGCTCGGGCAAGCGTACCACGGAAGCCGCGTTGAAGATTGCGGTCGACATGGTTCACGACGGCCTCATCGACCGCCGCGCTGCGCTGATACGAATAGAACCGACTTCACTCGACCAACTGCTTCATCCCACACTGGACTACACTGCCGCCGTCACCTGCATCGCAACGGGTCTGGCCGCCTCGCCGGGCGCGGCGACAGGTGAAGTCGCTTTCACCTCCGATGAAGCCGAAAAACTTGCAGCGGATGCCCGCGATGTAATTCTGGTGCGCGCCGAAACCAGCCCCGAAGACATTCACGGGATGCACGCGGCGAAAGGTATATTGACTGCACGCGGCGGAATGACGAGCCACGCTGCAGTGGTTGCACGCGGCATGGGACGGCCATGCGTTTCGGGCGCCGGCGCACTCAAGATCGACGCCTTGAAAGGAACACTGTCTGTGGCGGGCCGCACCTTCAAGCGCGGCGATGTCATTACCATAGACGGCTCGACCGGACAGGTGTTCGAAGGTCGCGTGCCGATGCGTCATCCGGAGATGACGGACGATTTCGACGCGCTCATGCAGTGGGCCGACGAGGCGCGCCACCTGAAAGTCCGCGCCAATGCGGACACGCCGGCGGATGCGGTGACGGCGCGGCGTTTCGGAGCGGAAGGTATTGGGCTTTGCCGCACCGAGCACATGTTCTTCGATGCCGACCGCATCGTGGCCGTCCGGCGAATGATACTCGCGGATACTCCGGCGGAGCGTGCGGCCGCGCTCGCCACGCTCCTGCCCATGCAACGTTCCGATTTCGCGGCAATTTTCCGCGCTATGGAAGGACTCCCGGTCACAATCCGGCTTCTCGATCCGCCGTTGCACGAGTTCCTTCCTCACAAGGAGGAAGAGATCGCGGAAGTCGCGCGCGCGGCAGGGACCGAAGTAGCACGCGTGCGGCAGCGTACGATCGCGCTGCACGAAGCCAACCCCATGCTCGGTCATCGCGGTTGCCGGCTCGGCGTTACGTTCCCGGAAATCTACGAGATGCAGGCACGCGCAATATTCGAGGCGGCGATCGACGTCGCGGGCAATGACGGACGACTCACGCCGCTTGAAATCATGATTCCGCTTGTCGGCTTCCGCAGCGAACTCGAATTCCTGAAGGAACGCATCGCTGTGGTGGCAGAAGACGTCCGCACCGAACGCGGCTCAATTTCGGATTATCTCGTCGGCACCATGATCGAGCTGCCCCGCGCTGCATTGCGCGCCGGCGATATTGCCGTGACCGCGGAATTCTTTTCGTTTGGTACTAATGACCTGACGCAAACAACGCTTGGGATGAGCCGCGACGACGCAGGAACCTTCCTCTCGGAATATCTGCAGAAGGGATTGATAGCGCGTGATCCCTTCGTAAGCCTGGATACGGAAGGTGTCGGTGAACTAATCAGGTTTGCAGCAGAGCGCGGCAGAGCTGCGCGTGCCGGTATCAAACTTGGTATTTGCGGAGAGCATGGAGGAGATCCCGCTTCGATCGCGTTCTGCCACGCAACGGGTCTTGATTACGTTTCCTGCTCGCCATTTCGTGTTCCGGTCGCGCGACTTGCGGCCGCACAAGCGGCGATTCGCAATAATTCCAATTAACCCCTCGGTAAGATTGTTTCATCGAGAAACCCAGGATTTCCGCGGTTTTTCCTGTTGAACTGACATGATGTCACCGTATTTTCAGAGGGAATTCAGCATTTTCTGACAGCTTGTCACACGGTGGAACGATTTTGATTTGACGATCACGCGCCGGGCTGGCATGACTCGCCCACGCTTTGCGGCGGGGCGGGGAACCCCATCGGAATACGACGTCGAATTACTTTCGAAGCCACATCCGAGAGTGTAATCCCGAATGCTGTCAAACTTGATTGCAAAGGTGCGGCGCGCCGATCGAACTGTGAGCGTCGCACTGGCCCTTGGTGTTTTGTTTGTTGCCGGCGCAGGCACAACGCTTCCTTCTCCGGAAATCGTTTCGCCGAAACCGTCCGTAACGCCGACTTTGTCTGCTCCGCTGCCAGTCAGTCTGGTGCCCGAGCAGCCTGTCGAAGCCATCATGAATCCCGCTTCGCTCGTAGTGAATACGGCGCCCGTGGACGAGGCGCCGCTGCTCAATCGCGCAGTGCTCGAGCGTATGCTTGGGGAGCAGCGCTGCCTCGCGGAAGCCATGTATTACGAAGCACGCGGCGAGGGCCTCAACGGCGAAAAAGCGATTGCGGAAGTTGTTTTCAACCGCATGCGCTCTGCCGCGTACCCCCACTCGATCTGCGGTGTCGTTTATCAGCACGCGGCGGCAGGGCATGGATGCCAGTTCTCATTCACCTGCAATGGCGAGATGGATGCACCGAAATCGAACGGCTCCTGGGTTCGCGCCAAGCGACTGGCGGGGCGGATCCTTACCGGACTCATTCAACTCGGCGGCGTCACCGAGGACGCGATTGCGTTCCACGCCGTGGCGGTTCAACCGGGCTGGGGCGATCATCTGGTACGGACGATCCAGATCGGAAATCACGTCTTCTATCGGCGTGCAACCCGCACGCGATCGAGCTGATTTCTGGCTTAACTGATAGTTTCAAAAGTCGAGCGCCACATCGAGATTGCGTGCGCTGTGCGTTATTGCACCTGAGGAAATGTAGTCGACGCCTGTTTCCGCGATCGCGCGTACCGATTCGACCGTGATTCCGCCTGAAGCTTCCAGCACTGCACGACCCGCTGCCAGTTGCACGGCGAGACTCAGTTCCGCCGGTGCCATATTGTCGAGGAGAATGGTGCGGACGTTCAGCGAGAGCGCCTCTTCCAGTTGTGCGAGCGTGTCTACCTCCACTTCGATTTCAACCATGTGACCCAGGCCCCGCCGCACGCGTTCCACGGCAGGCTTTATGCCGCCGGCCGCGGCGATATGATTGTCCTTTATCAGCACCGCGTCGTCGAGTCCGAAGCGGTGATTGAATCCACCGCCGCAGCGGACCGCATATTTCTCGAGAATTCGCAGGCCCGGTGTCGTCTTCCGTGTACAGACGATCCGCGTCCGGGTTCCGGCGACAGCATCGACGAGCCGGCGCGTGGACGTGGCAATGCCGGACAAATGGCCAAGGAAGTTCAAGGCGACGCGTTCCGCGCCCAGAATCGCGCGCGTGTGGCCGGAAACCGAAGCGATGCATTCGCCCGGCGCGGCGTAATTCCCGTCACGCGATAGCGCGCTCACATGCACCGAACCATCGATCAGGCGGAGAGCGCATTCCACGCAGGGAAGTCCTGCAATCGTACCGCCTTCTCGTGCCACGAGCCGCGCATTGTCGGATTGATCCTCTGGAATGATCAGATCGGAGGTGAGATCGCCTGCTCGCCCCAAATCTTCCTCCAGTGCTCGTCTTACGACAGGTTCGACAAGCAGCATGGAGAGAGGCCGGATCGAGGACAGGTCGGTATTCATCGGGTTCTTGCTCGCGGATTGGTTTGTAACATTCACGCGTCCTGGGCCAGATTGTCGGCTTCGGAAAGCGTGATAAAACTGCGCTCCCGCGAGCCTGCTTCGGGAGAATCGCTTCGGAAATGCGCGCCAACGCTTTTCCGGCGCGCAAGTGCTCCAACAGCAATGAGCTTGGCTGCAGCCATTGCGTTTCGAAAGGCCGGCATGTCTTTACAAGACGACTCCGCGGAAGAAATCATTGCAAGGGCTTGTTTCAATCCCGATTCGTCGCGTTCGAGTCCGACCAGCCGCATCATGCCCGAGCGGAAATTTCCGGACAGAGAGGAAAAAGGCTGTGCAAAGGATTTTGGCGCGACCAGATCCGGCAACGCAGCAGCTTTGTCCGCCTCGATGGATGCTGCTGTGCGGGCGCCAAAAACCAAGGCTTCCAACAATGAATTGGATGCGAGCCGGTTCGCGCCATGCAATCCGGTGCAGGCACATTCTCCGACGCACCACAGGCCGGCCAGGGACGAGCGGCCGTGATGGTCGGTCGCAACGCCACCCATGTGATAATGCGCCGCCGGCGCGACGGGAATTGGTTCTTGTGCGGGATCTATACCCGCGCTGCGGCACACGCCGTAAACCGTCGGAAATTGGGACGCAAAGGTCACGCCCGGCGCTTTGCGGCAATCAAGATATACGCGATGGCCTTGTGACATTTTGCGGAAGATCGCACGAGCTACCACGTCGCGCGGCGCGAGTTCTGCCGCGGAATGCACGCCGGGCATGAAGCGGTCGCCCCGCTCGTCGATCAGGACAGCTCCTTCGCCGCGCAACGCTTCGGTTGCAAGTGGCGCCGGATCCCGGCCGATGCTTATAGCCGTCGGATGAAATTGAACGAATTCGGGATCGGCAATCACAGCACCCGCACGAGCTGCCATCCCCAATCCTTCTCCGAGAGTATCGGGTGGATTTGTCGTCACCGAATAGAGTCCGCCGATCCCGCCCGAAGCGAGGACCACCGCCCTGCCGCGGAAGAGCACAGGTCGCGCCGCCCCATCCGAAATCCTGGACGCGTAGACTCCGGCGATCCTGCCATCATGAATGGCCAGTTCGCTGGCGTGAAAACCTTCGAGAATGAAGATCGAAGGAATTGCCCGCGCTGCCTTTACCAGCGCACGCATGATCTCCGCGCCGGCGCGATCGCCGGACACATGCACGATCCGCGATCTGGAATGCGCGGCTTCGCGCGCCAGCGAGAGTTTCCCATCCGACTCGCGGTCGAATGGAACTCCGAAGGAGAGCAAATCTTCGATGCGGGCAAAGGCTTCGCGCGCGACCAAAGCCGCGACCTCGGGATCAACCAATCCAGCACCCGCCGCAATCGTATCCCCGGCGTGCAGTTCCCAATTGTCATCCGAACCGAGTGCGGCTGCGATGCCGCCCTGGGCCCAGATGCTTGAGCCGCTAAAGCCCGGCGGCGAACTGCTCAGTATCACGCAAGGGAGGGGCGCAAGCTTGAGTGCCGTAAAAAGCCCCGCGATACCGGAGCCCACAATAACGGCGCCCTGCGTTTCGACGACATCTTCGTTTGGGCGCGCCATGGGCTCAGGCGGCGAGGCGGTTCTTTGCCCTGGTTCCGACGCTTAACATACGTTCGACAGATGCCCGCGCGCGTCCGGCGATCTCGGCATCGACATTTATCTCGACCGTCATGGTCTCGAGTGAATGAAGAATGCTTTCGAGCGTTATCCGCTTCATGTGCGGACAAAGATTGCAGGGACGCACGAAATCGACGTCGGGAAATTCGACCGACACATTGTCGCTCATCGAGCACTCGGTGACCATCACCACGCGGCTTGGGCGGTGCCGACCGACATAGCCGATCATGGCAGAGGTTGAGCCGGCGAAATCCGCTTCGGCGACAACTTCCGGCGGACATTCCGGATGGGCAAGCACCACAATCCCCGGGTTACTCTGTTTGTAACTCCTGATATCGGCCGCCGAAAACCGTTCATGCACCTCGCAGCGGCCTTTCCAGGAAATGATCTTTACAGGAGTCTGCTTTGCTACGTTCTGCGCGAGATACTCATCGGGCAACATGATGACTGTGTCCGTGCCCCATTCGCGGGCAATGTCCTCCACGACCGCTACAGCATTCGAGGACGTGCAGCATACGTCGCTCTCGGCCTTTACCGAGGCCGACGTATTCACATAGGTGACAACAGGAAGCCCCGGATATTTTTCTTTCAGCAGTCTGATATCGGCAGCTGAGATCGAAGCGGCAAGCGAACAGCCGGCGCGCAAATCGGGGATGAGCACGGTTTTTTCCGGCGAAAGGATTTTCGAGGTTTCTGCCATGAAATGCACGCCGGCCTGGACGATAATATCAGCTTCCGCGTGTGCCGCCTCGCGCGCCAGTTGCAATGAATCGCCGACAAAGTCCGCTACGCAATGGAATATCTCCGGCGTCATATAATTATGCGCAAGAATGATGGCATTCTTCTTGCGCTTGAGTTCGTTGATCGCGTTCACAAACGGAGCATGAACCGCCCATTCGAACTCCGGAATGACGTGGGCAACCTTGGCATAAAGGCCTGCCGTATCGGACGATGACGGGCTGCTAAGCATCTCTCAAATCCTTCGACTGCCAACTTTATGCTCGCGTTGAGCATATATATGAGTCAGAAAAAGCAGGTTCAAGTGCCTGCGGACGATTTATGCTATAGATAAGCATAAATTGGTCAAGGGCCGGATTTACCAAGCGACCTTGCTTCCCACGCGCTCCGCGAGAAGGGGGTACTTTCGCGCCAGCCGGCGCAAATCGTCGCCCGCCAGCAGCAGAACCCGGAGCTCGCTCCGCGCCGTCACCGTCGTTTCGGAATCAGCCCCCACCAGCAACGTCTCCTGTCCAAAAATGTCGCCCGGCTCGAGTGCGTAACCCTCCGACGCGCCTTCAAGATGGGCATGCCCCGTAACAATCATATAGAGCGTATTGGCCGGCTGCCCGGCCACTGTGATCTGGGTGTGTTCGCGAACAAGCTTTGCGCTCAGCGCTTCGAGGATCTCGGTCACCGCGTCCACGCTCATGCCGGCGAAAAGCGGTTGCCGCTTCATCATGCTCCACGTGATCGAAAACTGACGCCGGTGCAGGTCGTTTACGAAGCCGTTGGCCAGAATGCCGATCGGAAGCGCAAGGAGAAGCAGGCCGGTTACCATAGTCACACCGGCGATCAGCTTTCCGAGCGGCGTGATCGGAACCTTGTCGCCGTAACCGGTAGTCGTAAGCGTTGTGATGGCCCAGTACATCGCATCGGGCATGTTTCCGAACGCGCCGGGCTGTGCGGTCCCTTCCGCAATGTGCATTAATTCCGCGCTGACGCACATCACGCAAAGCGTAAGAATGAAGGACGCAAAAAGCGCCGAACGCTCTGCATACAGAACGCCGAGAAGAGCCGGCAGCGCCTGCGAATAGCGCGCGAGCTTTACCAGCCGCAGCAGGCGGAAAATGCGCAGGAGCCGCAGATCGACGGGGAACGCAAAGGCCAGATAACTCGGCGCGAATGCCAGGAAGTCCACGATCATGAGGGGACGGAAGGCGAAGGCCAACCGACCACGCAGCGGCCCGCGGGCCGCGACTCGTGGATCCTCCATCGACGACCAAACGCGCGCGGCGTATTCGATGGTATAAGCAGCAATCGAGAAAAGCTCGAAGGCGTGAAAGAAGGCGCGATAGTGGTGGTAGATGTCCGGTACCGATTCCAGCGCCACTGCCAGGACATTGGCGATGATAAGCAGTATCAGCGCGGCCTCGACAATGCGGCTTCCCAGCCCCTCGAGTTGGCCTTCCTCCAAGACAGCGTAAGTTGCTTGACGAAATGTCTGTTGCCCTGCGGCAGAGGCCCGTGGCTTCTGCGCCGGGTCCCGCACTTCGCTTCCGACCGCCATTCAGCGCCCCTTCAAAGCGCAACGGAGAAAATCAATACAAGCCCGGCCAGCTCGCCCCGGCGCTCAGGAACGTCTGCAGCCGACCGGAACCTCTCCAAGCCATTGCTGCGGCGGTGTTTTAATCTTCGGCTCCTAAAGCGCAATGCGACTTTACCCTACACAGATCCGGTCGTGAAAACGGCCTCACCCGATCAATTGAGGACACCTCGCGCCGTCATACGCCGGATCGGCGAACACCAAGCCGTACGCCGGGCGCCTGCCGTTCGCTCAGAACCTCGCGGCGGAAACTGAAAAGTTCGGCGGGCCGGCCCCTGGAGATCCGGGTGAACTTGCCCGTTCCTTCCACGAGGCCCTGTTCGGCGACGAGACGCCGGAAATTCTGCTTGTGAAGGCGGATGCCGGATATGGCTTCCACCGTGCGCTGCAGCTCGAGAAGGGTAAATGTCGGGGGCAATAGCTCAAAGACCACCGGCCGGTATTTCATCTTGCCGCGCAGTCGCGAAATTGCAGTGGCGAGTATGCGGCGGTGATCGAAAAGCATCGGGGTCCCCAGCCTTGTCGTTACGTGCAAGCCCGCAATCCGGCCATCGCGAACGGCTTCCTCTACCAGACCCGCTTCGTAAAGAAGCTCGTAACGCTCGAGTACGCGTTCCTCATCCCAGGCGGAACCGTCGAGCCCGAATGCCAGCCACGCACGCTCGCGGCGCTTCTGACGATCGGTCCGGGTGGACGCGTCCGCCACGAATTTAGGTAACGCCGCCGAGATCACGTCGTCGATGATGACGGGTTTGCCCGAGCGCCAATCTTCCCACGGAAAGTAATGATACCAATTTCGCCAGAGTGTGCCCGGAACGCAGCCGTCTTTGCTGGCTCGGGAAAGCGCAAGATAGCCCACCGAAACGACGCGAAGCCCTTCTCCGGCCGTGACGAGGTGGCGTCCGCGATCGCCAAACGTGTAGAGCTGTTCCGTATAAACGAGGTCGAGACCGGTTTGCTCTTTCACCCAGCTCCGCAAGCCGCTCTCCAGTGTGCGGTGCGCAAGCGGATCGAAAGGACCAAAGGGCAGGGCGTCGGGCTGCCCGCCATGGTGCACCGCAAGTACGGAGGGCATCTCGTCCGTTACGGACACGATGGCTGCGCTGAGTCCGATGCTTACAACATGTTGCTGTGTTTCGGACGTCATGTACTCACGATTCCAGACGGCAATCGCGAACAACGGCATTCAGGAACGAATTCGATCCTTTGCCTGGTTGTCGACAGGTGACTGGTCCGAATGCACGGCATGGTACCCGTCCACATGTTCGCAGATCCCCTGCGGTCGTCTTATAGCGCGAGGCGCCGGAAACGTTCCAGAAATTGCGCTTCGGCCTGTTCGGCAGCAACCGGGGTCAATGTGGGACGTCGCAGCCGCGCGGGTGGCTGTCCGAAGAAACTCCGCGCTTCGTCCGTTTCGAATCCGGCCAGCTGGGTTGCTTCGTGATATGCAGCGATGCGATCGCACAGTTTGATTAACGTCGTCGCGTCATCCGACAAGCGGGGTACCAATCCGAACCGGATGTGAATGGCGGCAAGAAGCTTCGCCTCAAACGCCTTGTAGTCGATTCCGACCGCTGCCTTGAACGGGCTTATCAGGTCGCCAATCACATATTCGGGTGCGTCGTGAAGCAAGGCGGCGAGACGGACCGCCCTGTCCGTTGCAGGACGCAAATCGCGCACCAGTCTTTCGACCAGCAGGCAATGTTGCGCGACCGAAAAAGCCTGCGCGCCGTGCGTCTGCCCGTTCCATCTTGCAAGCCGGGCGAGGCCATGCGCGATGTCGGCGATTTCGATGTCGAGCGGGGACGGGTCGAGCAGGTCGAGCCGTCGTCCGCTCAGCATGCGCTGCCAGGCCCGGGGTCGCTTGGTCGAAGGCGATGGCACGTCTGGTAGCCCGCCGCTGCTTCAGAAAAACCAGAACTTCGCACAAATCAGAATGAGGGTCGCCGAAAGCGTGATTCGTACAACTGTTTCCGGAATGCGCGACGACAGCATACTGCCGAAAATAATTCCCGGTATGGAACCAATCAGCAGCGCCTCGAGCAGTTGCCAGTTGATCGAACCAAGCGCCCAATGCCCAAGCCCCGCGATCAGGGTGAGCGGCACGGCATGTGCTATGCCGGAGCCCACTACGCAGACGATCGGCATTTCCGGATAAAGCAGGATCAGCGCCGTGACGCCGATTGCACCGGCGCCAACCGATGAGATGGAAACAAGGACACCCAGTATGGCTCCTGTGAGTATCGTCAGGTTTCTTGCTAGGCGGGGACCGATATGCCCGATCCGTTCGGAATAAAGTTGTACCAATTGTTTCCGGAAGATGAGTGATACGGCCGTCAGAAACAGCGCGACACCGAGAATTTTGGTGACAATGTTCTGCGTCGCGTTTCCGTGTACATCGAGATAAAAGATGGCGAGGAGTGTCAACGCGGTCATCGGCACGCTGCCTACGGCCAGCCAGCCGACCACCTTCCAGTCAACCGTCTTGTTCCAGGCGTGGACAACGGTGCCGCTCGCTTTCGTGATGCACGCATACAGCAGATCTGTACCGACTGCCGTCACCGGATGGATTCCAAAGATCAGAATCAGGACCGGCGTCATCAATGCGCCCCCTCCGGTTCCGGTCATTCCCGTCAACACACCGATCGTCAGACCGGACAGCAAATAAAGCGAGGAAAGTCCGTGAAGGTGTATCATGTATCTCCCCATCGCGCCGCACCGGCGCGAATACCATTCGTAAGTTGTACCCGCATTCTGTCCTCGCGCACTGGAGTGGCGCTTAGCCACACTTCTGCAAGATTATGCTGCCCGCTGTATAGCCTGCGCCGAACGAACAAAGATGTCCGATGCTCTCCGGTTCGAGATCCCGGCTGGACAGGTGGAACGCAATCAGAGAGCCGGCCGAACTGGTATTGCCATATTCTTCAAGGATGCTGGGCGCCTCGTCCGGCGACGGATCGTGCCCAAGCACCCTCCGCGCAATCAGATTGTTCATGTTGATATTGGCCTGGTGAAGCCAAAGCCGCCGGACACTTGAAGGCGCAATGCTGTTCGCGGCCAGGTGATCGAGCATGAAGTTGGAGACCATCGGAACGACTTCCTTGAACACCTTGCGTCCCTTTTGCACAATCAGCTTGTCGTCGTAACTTTCCGTCTCGGGCGTGAACCGGTTAAGCGGCCCGAAATTGTTGCGGATATTATTGGAGAACTGCGACTCCAGCCGCGTACTGATAATCTGCCAGCTGTTGTCGCCGTGCGCTTGTTGCACCGGCTCAAGCACGCATGCGGTTGCCGCGTCGCCGAAGATAAAATGCGTTTCGCGATCGCGAAGATTGAGGTGGCTCGTGCAGATTTCCGGGTTGATCACGAGCACGCCGCGCGCGTGGCCGGCGGCAATGAGCGCGGCTCCCACATCAATTCCAAACGTCGCCGAAGAACAGGCGGCAAGGAGGTCGAAGCCGAAACCCGCGATCGCCAGAACATTTTGGACTTCGATGGCGATCTGGGGATAAAAGCGCTGGACAACGGACGCGGCGACAATCACCGCATCGATATCTTTTGGAGACCTGCCGGCGGCGGTCAGAGCTTCGCGCGCCGCTTTGACCGAAATTTCCGCCATCAGCGAGATTGCGTCGTTCGGTCGCTCCGGCATGTGCGGACACATGATATCCGGATCCAGCATGCCGTCACGAGCAACCACATGGCGGCGGCGGATTCCGGACGCCTTGACAATGAACTCGTCGCTGGATTTCAGGATCGGCTGAACCTGTCCGGCAGCGATCTCGTCGGCACGTTCGTGGTTGAAGCGGCGCGCGAATTCGTTGAACGAATCCACGAGCTCGCGATTGGAAATCACGTCGGAAGGGACAAAAAAGCCCGTGCCACTGATGGCTGTTTTCGTCACCGCCCGACACCGTGGAAATTGCATCTTGAAGGCTGTCGCAGCAATGCAGCAAAGGCAACCCCCTGACGCGCCGCGGTTTTGCGCTCGGCGCGGAGCAATTGTTGGCGGATTTCGCAGGGGGAGGGCCGGCAAATGATGGCCGTGGACCGCGCTGCGCTGGTGCTGTTCTCGGGGGGGCAAGACTCTACGACCTGTGTCGCCTGGGCGCTCAAGCGATATTCGCGCGTCGAGACGGTGGGGTTCAATTATGGGCAACGGCATGCGGCCGAACTCGAGGCGCGCCCCAGGATACTCTCGCAAATCCGCGCAGGATTTCCGGATTGGACCGCAGCATTGGGCGCCGACCACTTGTTGCCGTTGGACCTTCTGGCCACAATCGGAGGCAGTAGCCTTATTGCCGGCGCCGGGCAGGAAAATTCTCCTGACTTCCATGGACTTCCCCCGACGTTTGTCCCAGGGCGCAATATTCTTTTTCTGTCCGCAGCGGCGGCACTCGCATGGCGGCGCGGAATCCGGCATCTCGTAGGCGGCATGTGTGAAACGGATTTTTCCGGTTATCCCGATTGCCGCAGGGAGACCGTCGATGCCGTCGCGCGCGCGCTCAATCTTGGGATGGACACGCATTTCCAAATAGAAACGCCGCTCATGAACCTCGACAAAGCGCAGACCTGGCGCCTCGCAGAGACACTTGGCGGAGAGAAATTCATCCGACTGATTATTGATGAAACAGTAACCTGCTATAATGGCGATCGCGTTAGCAAGCATGACTGGGGGTATGGCTGCAACGGCTGCGCTGCGTGCACATTGCGAGCGAGGGGCTATGAACGGTATGCCGGCGGATGAGTTATCAGGTCAAAGAGATGTACTACACTCTCCAGGGAGAGGGTGCGCAGACAGGCCGCGCTTCCGTGTTCCTGCGTTTTGCCGGCTGCAACCTGTGGAACGGCCTTGAACGCGATCGTGGAAGCGCGATCTGCCGGTTCTGCGATACGGATTTCATAGGAACAAATGGCGATGGCGGCGGAAAATTCCGCGATGCGAAACTGCTCGCGTCGGCTGTGCTCGCCTGCTGGCCTCCTGCCGGGGGCGCGAGACCTTATGTAGTCTGCACGGGCGGAGAACCTCTGCTGCAGCTGGATGATGATTTGATTGAAGCGCTGCACGGCGCTGGTTTCGAAGTTGGAGTTGAAACCAACGGAACACTGGCAGCACCACCCGGTATCGATTGGATTTGCGTCAGTCCAAAGGCAGATGCAGTCCTCGTGCAGGATTCCGGAAATGAGCTGAAGCTTGTATTTCCGCAGCCGGCCGCGCCGCCCGACCGTTATGCCAGGCTGGCGTTCACACATTTTTTTCTGCAGCCGATGGACTCGCCGGCGAAGGATGCGAATACGAGAGCGGCTGTCGCCTATTGCCTTGCACATCCTCAATGGCGCCTGAGCCTGCAGACCCACAAGTTGATCGGGATTCCTTAACGCTGTCGATTACGCGTCATAACGTGTGACAAGTGTTCGGACATCCGCACGCCTGCGTTCCTCCAGCGGGCCGGTCGAACTGCCCAAATAAACAAATCCTGCGATACGCTCGCCGCTTTTCAGGCCCAGCCGTTCACGGACTTGAGGATGATAGGCATACCATTCCGTGATCCAGTTCGCGACGAATCCCAGCGCATGGGTTGCGACGACAAGATTCTGACAGACGGCACCGGCCGACAGGATTTGCTCCCATTCCGGGATGGGAATTCCTTCGCGCACACGGCTAACCACGGCCACAATCACCGGCGCGCGCAAAAACCGCGCACGTTCCAGCCGCAACCGCTCTTCGCTCGCCTGCGCATCGTCAGAGCGTGCACACTCTGCAAGCATGTCGCCAAAGTGCGCCCGCGAATCGCCTTCGAACAGGATAAACCGCCACGGTGCGAGTTTTCCGTGGTCGGGTACGCGCGCCGCAGCCTCCAGAATCAGGCCCAGTTCCTCGCTGTTGGGACCGGGCCCCGTCATCCCCTTGGCAGAGCCGGACCGGCGTGTGAGAAGAAGTTCAAGCGGGCCGGAATCGCGAATGTTTAGTCGTTCATCGTTCATTTGTGAGTTCTTTATGGGAAAGGGTTACGCCCCGGCCCAAGGCTGCGGGCCGGGATGGGATGGCCTTAGCCCTTCTGCTAGACTGATTTCAAGGAGAACAGTATGTCCATTCCAGCCGAGAAATTCGCGCTCTGCGATCCCATATGGTCTGCCTTGCGTGTGCAGGCGCAGGAGCTCTCGGACCGGGAGCCCGCACTGGCAAGCCTTGCGCATGCCACTATCCTCAATCACGAACAGCTTGAAGACGCGCTCTCTTATCATCTTGCCCGCAAAATCGGCAGTGAAGAAGTCAGTGCCATGCTTGCACGAGAAGTATTCGACGAGGCGCTCGATTCCGATCCGCAGATCGGCGAAGCCGTTCGCGCGGACCTTTCGGCAGTTTTCGAACGCGACCCCGCCTGTCACAGTTATGTTCAGGCGTTCCTGTTCTTCAAAGGCTTTCATTCGCTTCAATGCCATCGCATCGCGCACTGGCTATGGCTGCGGGATCGCGCGACATTTGCCTATTTTCTGCAAAGCCGTGTGTCACAGTTGTTCGCTGTCGATATTCATCCGGCCGCGCAAATGGGGCGCGGCATCATGATGGATCACGCGACGGAAATCGTGATCGGCGAAACTGCCGTTGTCGGCGATGACGTTTCCATGTTGCATGGAGTGACTCTCGGTGGAACGGGAAAGGAGAAAGGCGACCGCCATCCAAAAATAGGGCGGGGGGTGCTCCTTTCAGCGGGTGCCAAGGTTTTGGGAAACATCGAAGTGGGCGAATATTCCCGTGTCGGTGCGGGCAGCGTCGTTATTCAGGCTGTGCCCGCCAATTGCACGGTAGCGGGCGTGCCGGCACATATCATCGGTTGCGCAGGGTCGGATCGTCCGTCGCAGACCATGGATCAGCGGATCGAAGAACCCGAAACGCAGTCATAACAAATCAACCGTTCAAATTCCGAATTCTGGCTGCGAGGGCAGCCGGGTTGCGCGTCGATGTCAGTACGTATTTCGGTTTGCCCGCTCCGTCGAACAGGAAAAGCGAGTCGGAATGCATGACCTCGTAGGCTTGGCCGGGCGATGCCGGCGTAATCTTGTAGAGAATGCGATAGCGTCGTGCGAGCATCGCTACAGCGTTTTCGTTTCCGCGCAGGCCGTCGATCTGCGGTGCAAATGCGTGCACATAGTTCCTGAGTACCGGCGCGGTATCGCGCGCGGGGTCGACCGTGACGAACAGTACGCGCACATCATCTGCGGCCGGCCCCAATTGGCGCAGTGCCGCCGCGATATTGGCGAGTGTGGTCGGGCATTCGTCGGGGCAATGTGTGTAGCCGAAGTACAGGAATACGGTTTTGCCGCGATAGTCGTGGGCGCTGACACGTGCGGCATCATTGACACGCAGCATGGAGAACGCGAGCGGCGGCATCACGCCGGCGATGTCGGTCGCATCGGCATGGGTAGCCGGACCGCAACCCGTTGTGAAGATCAGGATGACAACCAGCGCTGCGATGGACGAAAACCGGAGCATGTCCGCAGATAGCACGGTTCACTCAAGACGTGTGCTTTCGCCGGAGAGATTTCGTGTGACCAATCGCCTCTGCGCAAACGGATTGCCCGGTTTATAAGGCTGCGCATGGCAACTTGTTCGCCGATGCCGGAATTCGCGCCGCGAAGCAATGAGCGTGGATGGCTCCTCTACGGAGCGCTGCTTCTCGTTGGTGGCGCAGCCTGGACGGCCTGTCGTTTTTTCCCGGCTGATATGCCGTTCTGGATGCCGTGGGAATTCTCGTGGCCGATTTTCCTGGTGATAGGCCTTGCGCTGGGCTGGTTTGCGCTCGGCCTTTTACGACTGCCGTTCCCGCTTCGCCCGGCGATCTGGCGTCGTGCATCTTTTGTCCTCGGCACAGTTGCAACCTATCTCGTGCTGCAGACGCATGTCGACTACTACGCGCAGCACATGTTCTTCGTGCACCGCGCGCAGCATTTTGTTTTGCATCACGTGGGGGCATTCCTGATCGGGCTGGGGGCGCCCGGCGAGGCGATCTGGGCGGGAATGCCCAAATTCCTGAAGCCTGCATTTGCGTCGAAGCCGGTGCGCGCCACAGTAGACTTGATCCAGCATCCGGTGGTTGCACCGCTTCTTTTCGTTGGGCTGATTTACCTGTGGCTGATTCCGGATTTTCACACGCGCGTCATGCTCGATTCAAATTTGTACGATGTCATGAACGCTAGCATGGCAATTGATGGAATATTTTTCTGGTCGCTGATTCTGGATCCGCGGCCTTGTCCGCCTGCCAGGCTCGGTTTCGGAGTACGGGCACTTATCGTGATCGCAGTCGAGCCTCTTCAGATGGTTCTGGGAGCAATACTTTCGCTTTCGAGCAAGGATTATTATCCCGTTTATCGGATCTGTGGTCGCTTCTGGGATATTCCGGCGCTGAGCGATCAGCACTATGGCGGTTTGATAATCTGGCTGCCGAGCACGCTGACAAGCCTTGCCGGAATGATTTGCGTACTCGTGGCAATGCGCCTCAACGAAGAAAGGCTGGAAAAATGCGTCACCCCATGAACTTCATGCTGTCCCTTTTGTTTGCCGTATCGGCAGGGGTACCCGCTTACGCCGCAGATATCTCGGTCACCAATGCGTGGTTTCGCGCGCTTCCCGGCGGCCTGCCGGCGGGTGGCTATTTCTCACTGAAGAACTCGGGTGCGTCACCCGTGATATTGACGGGCGCCGAGAGCGCGGCCTGCGGCATGCTCATGATGCACCAGAGCAGTGAAAACGGTGGCGTGAGCCGCATGGACGACGTTCGCAGCCTGTCAGTACCGGCCGACGGCTCCATTACATTTGCGCCTGGCGGCTATCACCTGATGTGCATGAACCCCGCTGCAGCCATGGCGCCTGGGAAAACCGTGGAAGTCACCCTCAATTTCGCAAATGGCACGCATATAAAGGCGAATTTTGCGGTGAGAAACGCGGCGGGCAAATAGGAGCGCCGCCATGCGGCGGCACTCCCAATTGGGATCAGCGGGCTATCATCTTGATGAAGCTTCCGGTCAACGTGCCGCCGCTCATAGTTACCGCCGCCCCGAGGACCAAGAGTCCGACAACGGTGAAAAGCGCGGCGCTGGCTGCCGATGAAAGGGCCAAGATACCAAGCACCACCGCGGCAATTCCGGCCAGCACCTGACAGCCCGCAGCAGTAGAGACCGCGGACTGCAGGAGAAGGCGGCCCATGCCGGCCGTTTCGAGAGCTTCGATTTTGACGTTGTTCATGCGATGGACATTTGCGGCGCTAATCAGAAGAAGTGCGCCGGAGACGATTACTGCTGACGGCACCAATGTAGCGGGCGACACACCTAATACGCTGAGCACACCGAGGACCAGCACAACCGCTCCGATCATGATCTCGGTCGTCATGCCGCCGCTGAATTCTGCAGCCCCGGCGGTGCCAATGCTCGTACCCATCAACCTTGAAAATTCCGTCGCAATGGTACCGCCTTCGGCGATGAGAGCCGCACCCAGGATGATCGCGGAGATGGCCGGCAGCGCACCTACATTGCCGATCCGGGCAAGTCCTATGATCGATAGTACGATGATTGCTAGCCCGCCCGCGACTTCAACCAATGATCCGGTTGTTTCGGCTCTGAGAACCATTCCCGCGGCTCTCTCTGTGTATGATGAAGCCATGACCTGCTCCTTGCTGGTTTGAGTGCTACATTTGCCGCACGGTGGTCTCCTGCGCGACGAGCCAGCGGCGGCTTCGATTTTCCGGGTCGACGGCCCGGCCGGATGGCAGCCGCGCGTAACTGTAAGAGCAACGGGAGGGGCGAAACGCAGTTCCTGCATCGTTCCCGGCGAATGGACACACACAGCGTGGCCAACTGGAGGGTAGCACTAGCTTTGGTGAGCCGTTGGCGGTACACCCACCAGAAGCGCGGTCTGAATTGCTGGGCCTGCTTATGGCAACGAGGTTTCTATGTCGCTTCTTCCGCGTGCGGCCGGACTGCGGGACGGCGGTTTTTTCTCCCGCCCGCTTGTGGATTCAGACCCGGCGGTGGCGCGCGCGATCGACAAGGAGCTGCGGCGACAGCAGGACAATATCGAACTGATCGCATCGGAAAACATTGTTTCCAGCGCCGTGCTCGAGGCGCAAGGTTCCGTGCTCACAAACAAATATGCGGAAGGTTATCCAGGTCGGCGCTATTATGGTGGCTGCGAATGCGTCGACATCGCAGAAGAGTTGGCGATCACACGCGCGAAAGAATTATTCGGTTGCGAATTTGCGAATGTGCAGCCGCACTCCGGGGCCCAGGCCAATCAGGCTGTGTTTCTCGCGCTCCTCCAGCCCGGCGACACATTCATGGGTCTGGCGCTCGACGCCGGCGGCCATCTCACTCATGGCTCGCCGGTAAACGAGTCCGGCAAATGGTTCCGGCCCGTCTCTTATGGCGTGCGCCGCCAGGACCATCTGATCGACATGGACTCTGTCGAGGCGATGGCACGAGAACACCGGCCCAAACTCATTATCGCAGGCGGGTCGGCTTATGCGCGCTTTATCGATTTTGCGCGGTTCCGGCAGATCGCAGATGAAGTGGGCGCGATCTTCATGGTCGACATGGCGCATTTCGCGGGACTGGTCGCTGGCGGGACACATCCGAGTCCCATCGATCACGCGCATGTCGTCACGACGACGACGCATAAGACGCTTCGCGGTCCGCGCGGCGGCATGATCCTGAGCCGGGATGTCGAGTTGGGTCGCAAGATCAATTCAGCAGTTTTCCCCGGGCTTCAGGGCGGCCCGCTGATGCATGTCATTGCCGCAAAGGCCGTCGCACTGGGCGAGGCCCTCAAACCCGAATTCCGTACGTACGCGCGCGCTGTTGTGGACAACGCGAAGGTGCTGGCGCAGACGCTTCAATCCTGCGGCCTGGATATCGTCTCGGGTGGCACCGACACGCATCTCATGCTGGTAGATCTGCGGCCGAAGAATGCAACGGGTCGTGCGGTGGAAAAAGCGCTCGATCGCGCCCGCATCACCTGCAACAAGAACGCGATTCCGTTCGACACCGAGAAGCCGGCCATTACTTCCGGGATAAGGCTGGGCTCGCCCGCCGCTACGACACGCGGTTTTGGACAGGCGGAATTCCGGGAAATTGGTTCGCTGATCGTCGAAATCGTTGAAGCCGTCGCGTGTAGTGGCGAGGCAGGGGAGCCGGACTGCGAAGCCCGTGTCCGCACGCGCGTCGCCGAACTCTGCCACGCTTATCCGGTCTACGGACAGATGACTCCATGACCAAGCCGGTTTCATGATTTTTGGATTTGATAATTATTAGAGGAGACGTACGCGTAGATGCGCTGCCCATTTTGTGGCCACGACGACTCTCAGGTCAAGGATAGCCGTCCCAGCGAAGACAACTCGGCGATTCGCCGCCGCCGCCATTGCCCGGCCTGCGGCGGACGCTTCACAACGTTCGAACGCGTCCAGTTGCGCGAACTCATTGTCGTCAAGAAGAACGGCCGCCGTGAACCCTTCGAACGCGACAAGCTCGAGCGCTCTCTGTCACATGCATTGCGCAAACGACCGGTCGAAGCCGAGCGCGTGGATCGCATGGTCACCGGGATCGTGCGACGGCTGGAAAGCATGGGCGAGAATGAAATTCCATCGAGCGTGATTGGAGAACTGGTGATGCAGGCGCTCGCCAGTCTCGACAAAGTCGCGTATGTCCGCTTTGCTTCCGTGTACCGCAATTTCCGCGAGATGAAGGATTTCGAAACCCTTATCGGCGAGATGGAGAGCGGCGACCGGGACTGATCCGTTGCGGCTCCTGACCGATAGCGACCACATGCGACATGCGCTTCGCCTTGCGGAGCGGGGTTTGGGGCTGACAGCGCCAAACCCGGCCGTCGGCTGTATCATAGTTTCTCGCGATAACAGGGTAGTCGGGTGCGGTTGGACCGGGCGGGGAGGGCGTCCGCACGCGGAAGCGGTCGCGCTTGCCGAAGCGGGCAACAAGGCCCGGGGTGGAACGGCCTATGTAACCCTCGAGCCCTGTGCTCATCACGGCAAAACGCCACCTTGCGCCGCAGCTTTGGTGCAAGCCGGTATTGCGCGTGTCGTAGCTGCTGCCGCCGATCCGGACCCGCGGGTCGATGGTGCAGGATTCGAGCGATTGCGCGCGGCCGGCGTGGAAGTCGTGATACGATTGCTGGAGGACGAGGCGTCCGAACTGAATGCAGGTTTTCTATTGCGCATGTGCAAAGGCCGGCCGCTTGTCACATTGAAGATTGCGGCGAGCGCGGATGGCCGCACCGCCAGCGCCAGTGGTGACAGCCAATGGATCACCGGCGGGGACGCGCGCCGCTTCGGTCATCTTCTTCGCGCCAGGCATGACGCGATCCTGGTCGGCATCGAGACGGTGATTGCGGACGATCCCTCGCTGACGTGCCGACTTCCGGGCCTGGAAGATCGGTCTCCCGTTCGCATCGTCCTTGATACGCAGCTGAGGCTGCCGCAACCGTCTAAACTTGTGCAAACGGCGCGCGAAATACCGACCTGGGTATTCACGGTCGCCGAAGGCGGAGACGAGTTGCGCGCCTGTGGCGTGGACATATTCGTGGTCGGTCGCGATGCCCGGGGACGTCCGGATCTCGCGGCAATGCTCCGTACGCTTGCGGATCGAGGCATCACGCGCCTTCTTGTGGAAGGAGGCGCCGGTGTCCATGCCAGCTTCATTGATCGCGGCTTTGCCGATCGCGTCGAATGCTTTCGCGCACCCATGATGCTCGGTGCAGCAGGACAGCCAGCCATAGGTTCGCTGGCAGCTCTCGGTCTCGACGAAGCGCTTCGCTTTACCCGCACCGGCACGCGCCGGTTCGGTTCGGACCTTCTGGAAAGCTTCAGGGCCTCGCACTAAAAGAAGCCATGTTCACGGGAATCATCACGGATGTCGGGACGGTGCGCCACATCGAAAAGCGCGGCGACACCCATGTTGCGATCGAGACGAACTTCGACCTCGTCGGGATTGAAATTGGCGCCTCGATCGCCTGTGCAGGGGTCTGCCTGACGGTCGTCGAAAAAGGATCGTCCGATGACCGCTGGTTTTCGGTCACGGCATCGGAGGAAACACTTTCGAAGACGAATCTCGGCACATGGCGCACGGGGCGGCACATCAACCTCGAACGGCCATTGCGCGTCGGAGATGAGCTGGGCGGTCACATTGTAAGCGGCCATGTGGATGGCACTGCGGCAATTATCGACATCGCGCCGGAAGGCGAATCCCGGCGCATCACGTTCGAGATGCCGCCGGACTTTGAACGTTTTGTTGCTTCGAAAGGATCAATCGCTTTGGATGGAGTGTCGCTGACCGTGAACGATGTGAGCGGCCGCCGGTTTGGCGTCAACCTGATTCCGCACACGTTGAAAGTAACGACGCTCGGCGAAGCGCAGGCAGGCGATCCGGTCAATTTCGAGATCGATGTGCTCGCGCGTTACGTGGCGCGCCTGGCAGGGGCGTGAGGGCGATGTTCCGCGATTATCTTTCGTCGATCGAAGAACTTATCGATGAGGCGCGCAACGGGCGCATGTTCATTCTCGTGGACGAGGAAGACCGCGAGAACGAAGGCGATCTGGTAATTCCGGCACAGATGTGCACGCCGCAGGCCGTCAATTTCATGGCGAAATATGGCCGCGGGCTCATCTGCCTCGCATTGATGCAGGATCGGGCGAATGCGCTGCGCATTCCAATGATGACGCATGTCAACGGAACGGCCCATCAGACGGCGTTCACGGTTTCCATCGAGGCCAGGGAGGGAATTTCCACCGGAATTTCCGCGCATGACCGGGCTCATACGATTTCAGTTGCGATCGACGCCACCAAAGGTCCGGACGACATCGTGATGCCGGGGCATGTCTTCCCGCTGGTTGCGCGCCACGGAGGCACGCTCGTGCGGGCCGGTCACACCGAAGCCTCGGTCGATATTGCAAAGCTCGCGGGATTGTATCCGGCGGGCGTGATCTGCGAAATCATGAATGACGACGGCACCATGGCCCGGCTGCCGGACCTCGTTCAGTTTTCGCAATTGCATGGACTCAAAGTCGGCACCATCGCAGATCTGATCGCCTATCGCCGGCGTTATGATCATTTCGTGCAACGCACGGTGGAAAGCGAGTTTCAGAGCCATCATGGCGGCGCGTGGCGCCTGTTCGTTTACGTGAATACAATCGAACATGCCGAACATATCGCGCTGGTGAAAGGCGATTTGAGCGGCCCCGAGCCTGTTCTCGTCCGCATGCACGCACTCAATATTTTCACCGACATGCTCGGCTATGCTTCCCATGAGAAGGACACGCTCGCAGAATCCATGCGCATCGTGGCTGAAGCAGGTCGCGGCGTGGTAGTCGTGTTGCGGCAGACGCGGCCGACCTTCGTTTCCGATGTCTTGATGCGGCGTGCAGCGGAAGATGCCGACCGGCGCCGGGTGAAGGAAATCGGCGTGGGTGCACAAATTCTTCTCGATCTCGGCATCCGCAACATGATTTTGCTGACGGACACGCCGGAGAAGAAGGTCGTGGCGCTCGAGGGCTACGGGATCAACATAGTGGGCACGCATCCCATCCGCGGTCTCAGACAGGACGGCGCGCAATGACGGCGAAAATACTGATTGTGGAAGCGCGGTTCTATCCGCATATCTCGAATGCGTTGCTCGACGGAGCGACGGCTGTACTGGAGCGGGCAGGCGCGCATTTTGAACGTGTGTCTGTTCCGGGTGCGCTCGAAATTCCATCCGCGATCGTCATCGCCGCACGCGCGCGAGAAGATTCGGCCAGAAGTTACGACGGTTACATCGCGCTCGGCTGCGTCATTCGCGGCGAGACCTACCATTTCGAGATTGTGTCGAATGAATCGACGCGGGGATTGATGGACCTCGGCCTTCAACATGGGTTGTGCATCGGCAACGGCATTCTGACCTGCGAGAACGAAGAACAGGCGCTCGCGCGTGCGGACCGGCTGGGGCAGGACAAAGGTGGCGACGCGGCCCGCGCGTGTCTTGCCCTTGTCGATCTCCGCGCAAAGATGCTGGCGCGGCGGTGATGCCGGGCACCTCACAAAATAATCCCGGCGGTGGCCGGCGGCCGGCGCGTCTTGCTGCCGTTCAGGCGCTCTATCAAATGGAAGTGACAGGCAGCGACGCGGAAACGGTGGCGCAGGAATTCTGCGAACACCGCTTCCGGGACGAGGAATGCACTGACGAACCCTTGTTCCGAAGGATCGTTGCGGGCGTGCCGCACCATCAGGTGGATGTCGACCGCGCCATCGCGTCGTCTCTCAGCAAGGATTGGAAGCTGCAGCGCATCGACTCGATCCTGCGGGCAATCCTTCGCGCTGCAGCCTTCGAACTGATCGCGCGCGACGATGTGCCGGCGCGCGTGGTGATCGATGAATATATCGAGATCGCACGCCGCTTCTTCGACGGTGATGAATGCGGTTTCGTCAACGCGGTGCTCGACCGGCTCGCGCATGCACATCGCGCGGCAGAATTCGACGGGCCGGCGCGGGATGACCTCCAGGCCTGATATGGCCCGACGATTCGGGGAATTTGAACTTGTCGCGCAGATATTCGCGCCGCTCGCGCGAGATGCACACGGTGCATTCGGACTCACCGACGACGTGGCGCTCCTTGTTCCGAAACCGGGCGAAGAGATTGTTCTGAAAACGGATTCGTTGGTCGAGGGCGTTCATTTCCGCCGCGACGATCCTCCCGCGACCGTGGGGCAGAAAGCCCTGCGCCGGGCGCTTTCGGATTTGGCTGCGAAAGGAGCGGCGCCTGTTGCCTATCTGCTCGCGATCGCCTTGCCCGAATGGATTGATACGGGATGGCTGGAAGAGTTCGCGCGCGGCCTGTCACGAGATCAAACGGAACTGGGCGTTTCGCTGCACGGCGGTGAAACAAATGCGACTCCGGGGCCGCTCACCATTACGGTCACCGCGGTTGGCGCCTTGCCGGCTGGAATGCTTATCAGGCGGATTGGTGCCGAACCCGGCGATACTGTCTTTGTCACCGGAACGATCGGGGATGCGGGCGCTGGCCTCGCGATGCTTGCCGGGCGAACCGCAGCGATCGCCGGCGCTGAGCGCGATTTCCTGATTTCTCGTTACAGGCGCCCCAGCCCGCGTCTTGCGCTCGGGCTCGCTCTCAGAGGAATCGCGCATGCAAGCATCGATGTTTCGGATGGCCTGGTTGCCGACCTTGGCCATGTCGCCGATGTCTCGGATGTGCGGATCGAGATAGACAGCGCGGCAATCCCATTGTCGGACGCGCTGCGGCAGTGTTGCGGCGCTGAGCGCGAGGCGCGGATCCTGGCGGCGACAGCGGGCGACGACTACGAAATCGCCTTCACGGCACCTCCCGGGGCCGAATCCCCGATTCGCGCCTTCGGGCAAAAAACCGGTACCGGTGTCACGCCGATCGGGCGGGTTGTGAAGGGCCGGGGAACCGTCCTGCTGGATGAGACGGGCCTGGAAATACCGCTGGAACGCCGGGGTTATACGCACTTCTGACACCGCGCCGGCGTGCGCGGATCGCGGCCAGGCGGCCCTACTGTCGCATGCTGCGTTGCGACGTTGCCTCGCCCTGCGACATTTGGCATGTTCCGCCGCTTTTTTGGCCGGCCATGCCGGCGTTCGGGCAGGGGAATTCGCGGGCGCTGACCGGGCGCCGCGCGGCGCGTATCCGCTCAAGTGAAGGAAGAAACGATGAGCCTGCAGCTTATTCTCATCCTGGTGTGCGGCGTGTTGGCGCTGCTCTACGGGGCGTGGACCGTCCGTGACGTGCTCTCCAAGAGCGCCGGCACGGCGCGCATGCAGGAAATCGCCGGCGCCATTCAGGAGGGTGCTGCGGCCTATCTCAACCGCCAGTACACGACGATCGCCATTGCGGGCGTCGTCATCCTCATCATCGCTTTCTTCGTGCTGGGCTGGCAGGTGGCGCTGGGCTTCCTGATCGGCGCCACATTCTCGGGCCTCGCCGGCTATATCGGCATGAACGTCTCGGTGCGCGCCAACGTCCGCACCGCCGAAGCGTCGCGCCATGGGCTCGCGGCCGGCCTCTCGATTGCCTTCCGTTCCGGCGCGGTGACGGGTCTTCTGGTTGCGGGTCTCGGGCTTATCGCCGTTGCCGGTTACTACGCGATCCTCCGCTATGCGCTGCAACTCGACATCAATGACGAAACGCAGGCCAGGATTATCTCGAACGCCCTTGTCGCGCTCGGCTTTGGCGCCTCGCTGATCTCGATCTTCGCCCGTCTCGGCGGCGGCATCTTCACCAAGGGTGCGGATGTCGGCGGCGACATGGTGGGTAAGGTCGAGGCCGGAATTCCCGAAGACGATCCGCGCAACCCGGCCACGATCGCCGACAATGTGGGCGATAATGTCGGCGACTGCGCCGGGATGGCGGCCGACCTGTTCGAGACCTTTGCAGTGACGACCGTCGCCACGATGGTTCTCGCCTCGATCTATTTCACCGGCGCCGCCCGCACGCAGCTGATGCTTTATCCGCTCGCGATTGCGGCGATGTGCATCATTACCTCGATCATCGGCACCTTCTTCGTCCAGCTCGGGCGCAGCAATTCGATCATGGGCGCGCTTTACAAGGGCGTCATCGCCACCGGCATCCTTTCACTCATCGGACTGTGGCCGCTGACCGACTGGCTCATTGGTATCAACAGCGCGGTCGGCGTGATTGCCGGGCACACGATCACCGGCCAGTCGCTGTTCTTCTGCGGAGTCGTCGGTCTCGGCGTCACCGGCGCGATCATCTGGATCACGGAGTACTACACGGGCACGAATTTCCGCCCCGTTCGCGTGATCGCCGAAGCGTCGCGAACCGGCCATGGCACCAATGTCATTCAGGGCCTTGCGGTTTC
This sequence comes from Rhizomicrobium sp., assembly GCA_036269235.1. Taxonomy (GTDB): domain Bacteria; phylum Pseudomonadota; class Alphaproteobacteria; order Micropepsales; family Micropepsaceae; genus Rhizomicrobium. The sequence continues at coordinate 15,076 of DATASL010000003.1, read as the reverse complement.
CATGGAATCGACCGCAGCGCCGGCTCTCGTCATCTGTATCGGCATTGTGGTTGCAAACTGGCTGGCGGGGCTGTTCGGCATCGCGATCGCTGTTTCGACCATGCTGTCGCTGGCCGGAATGATCGTCGCGCTCGATGCGTTCGGGCCCGTCACCGACAACGCCGGCGGCATTGCGGAAATGGCGGGCCTTGAAGGCGACGTCCGCAAAACCACCGACGCGCTCGATGCCGTCGGCAACACGACGAAAGCGGTCACCAAAGGCTACGCCATTGGTTCGGCCGGTCTGGGCGCACTTGTGCTCTTCGCGGCCTACACGCAGGACCTCAACTACTTCATCTCGCACGCCGACACGTATAAGTACTTCCAGGGCCTCACCCTTCCCACCTTCTCGCTCTACGACCCCTGGGTCGTGGTCGGTCTCTTTATCGGCGGTTTGCTGCCTTATCTCTTCGGCGGCATCGCGATGACGGCAGTCGGACGTGCGGCGGCGGCGGTGGTCGAGGAAGTGCGCAAGCAGTTCCGCGAAATGCCGGGGATCATGCAGGGCACGCAGAAGCCGAATTACGGACGCGCGGTCGACATGCTGACCCGCGCCGCGATCCGGGAGATGATTATTCCATCGCTCCTGCCGGTGCTTTCGCCGATCGTGCTTTACGTCATCGTGAACCTGCTCGCGGGACGCGCCGAAGCGTTCTCCGCGCTCGGCGCCATGCTGCTGGGCGTGATCGTGACGGGGTTGTTTGTTGCGATCTCGATGACGTCGGGCGGCGGCGCCTGGGACAACGCCAAGAAGTTCATCGAGGATGGGCATTTCGGCGGCAAGGGTTCCGATGCCCACAAGGCGGCGGTGACCGGCGATACGGTTGGCGATCCTTACAAGGACACCGCCGGCCCGGCGGTGAATCCGATGATCAAGATCACCAACATCGTGGCGCTGCTGTTGCTCGCCACGCTGGCACACGGGCTCTGAGGTCGAGCCGGATCAGGGGCCGCCGCCTGGGCCGGGACCGCCGCCTCCCGGCGCCCCTTGACCGCCCTGCGGCGCCAGCGTGCCGATCGGGACGCCCGGCGTGGCATTGAAGAGCTGCTGAAGGAAGGTCAGCTCGCGGCCCTTGGCCGGTGTGGTGCGGACCTCGAAGGCGACCACATGGCCATCGGCGAGGGCGAAATGCCGCGTATCGACCACTTTGCCGTCCTTGTCGAAATGGATGGCGAATATGGATCGCGTCTGTGTCTTGGGGTCAAAAAAGGCGAGCTGCTTCTCGACGCTCGAGATGTAGTACCAGGCATCGGTGCCGAACTGGGCGCGCGTGGATGGATAGCCGAGCCGGGCCTGGACGGTCGTTTCCGTATCCGTACCCGGCTTGATCGAGGCTTCGCCGGCAGCGTCGGGAAGATAGCCGCGCTGATTGACCACCGGAACACAGCCGGCCAGAGCCAGAATCGCAAGCGCCGCAAGCGGATGCCGCATCATTTTCACCTCAGGAAGCTGCCCCGCACACGCTGTGCTAACGTCGCGCCGGACGAGTTTCAAGCATCTTCAGGATTTTGCGCAGGTCAATGCTGAAAGCACTCAGGCAACGCAAGGAACGCCGCCGGCTTGCCGATTCTCTGGGCGACCGCCTTTCGCATCAGGCGCGTGATCCCGCGTTCTACGCCGATTGCGGCGTGAGCGACACGTTCGACGGGCGTTTCGACCTCCTTGTGCTGCATGGCTGGATGGTGCTTCAGGTGCTGCGAAGCCTGGGCGAAGGCATGCTGGCGCAGGCGCTTATCGATTCGCTTTTCACGCGGCTCGACGACGCGCTGCGGGAACAGGGCGCCGGCGACATGAGCATGAGCCGGCGCATGAAGACAATGGCCGGAGCATTCTACGGTCGCCTCTCCGCCTATGACGCCGCGCCCGACGAAGCGGCCATGGCGGGGGCGCTGTTGCGCAATGTCTATCGCGGCCAGGACGACCGCATTGAACAGGCGGCACGGCTGGCCAAATATGTTGCAGACGCGCGCGCCAGGCTTGTGCAATCCAGGCTGACGGAAGGCGAGGCGGATTTTGGCCCGGTTCCGAAACAACAGAGATGAACAACGATGACGAGCATTCCCCTCGAACGGTTTCACGATCTCTCCGACATCCCGGCAGCCGGATATGAAACCGGGATCGTTGCCGGCAGCGACGAACTGAAACGCCTCGCCGAATGGGCCGGCGTTGAAGAAGTTTCGCGCCTCTCCGGTCACGTCACGGTCCATGCCCAGTCGCGCACCACTTTCGTCATGGAGACGGAGTTCGAGGCCGATATCGTGCAGAGTTGCGTCGTGACGCTGGAGCCGGTGCATTCCCATATCGTGCGGAGCTTCACGCGTACGCTCCATCTGAGCCCGCAGATCCACGGCCATAACGATAAAGGCGGCCTTGTCCCTGCTGCATCGGTGGACGAAGACGCTCCGGATGAAATCGAGAGCCTGCGCTACGATCTCGCCGCGCCGTTGCGCGAGGAGTTCGCGCTTGCCATCGATCCCTATCCGCGCGCGCCGGGCGTCGAATTCGAAACGCCCGACGACAGGGATGCTTCGGAAAAGCCATTCGCGGCACTGGAAAAACTTCGCCAGCCAAACTGAGATTTGCGCAGCGTGCGAACCGTGGTCGTTCCAATGGCGCTTTAGCGGCCATATCCGCTGCTGAGGCTGCGCAATTGGGCGCCGTCGAGAATGCCTTGCGACTGTTTCTTGCGGTCGTTCCATTGCCGAACGGTGAGGCATTCCTGCGAGGCGCCAATTCGCGAACCGGTTTGGGGCGGCTCGCTGTGGCAGACGATCTCGTTCAATTTGTCTGCGACGTTGTCGTCGGGGGGAGTGCCGTGCACAACCACGCGTTCGACGGTGGACGAATGCGAAGGTGGGGAGACGGCTGCCGAAGGAGCCGGAGTTGCTGGCGCCGATGCAGCAGAAGCCTGTTGAGAGCTCGCCGGATCGGCCATCCCGGGGTTGGTCGCCAATAGGGTCGCCGCGACAAACAGAAGTGCTGAAGCGCGCATTACACGTATCCTTTGATGACGATTTGGCAGGCAGCCAATGGCTGCAATCGTTCCGCAATCGGGAAGTTATGAGTTACAATCAATTTATCCTCCCGGCTCCCTGAAGTATTCCCTGCTCGTAAGCAGCTCAGCCGAATTTACACAGTCAGAGGCCGGGTTTCTTGATCGCGTGGCCGCATTTTTCAAAATTTCCCTCAGAAATTCCCTGCTTCAGGGAATTCGGTGGCGCTTTGTCCGCAGGCGCGCAGTGGGCGCCCGCATTCAGGAGAGGTTCGGTTTGTTTCATGCCGGATTTCGGGTCATTGCCATGATCTGACGGGGTATACCGTTTTGGTTTTCATGTCAACCGATTTTATTGACGCGGGGCTTCTCCGCAAACTCGCGGACCCTTACTGCTGTGACAGTTCATCGAATGCGCTATGAGATTTTCGTCCGTATTCGCACGCGATTGCGCGACGACTCAATATGCCAGTAATGGCTTAAGCACTTGTTTGTAGATTCTTGTGAGGCTCTCCCACGATGTTTCGATGACTTGACTGGCGTGTCCTACGCCTTAGCGTCATCGAATCAGAGGTCACACGGGGGAACGGGCAATGTCCACCATTTGCCTAAGCAGGACTTCTTTTGCTCCATTGGATTCGCGCTGGACGGGCCTAATGCGTTACCTGCGCACAGGGCTGGGTAGCTGTGCGGTCGCGCTGCTCTGTTTTGGCGCACTACTGATCGCGACGGCTGCCTATTCCGCCGACGCGCCGAAAATGATTGTGCCCAGCAGTTTTGACGTCTCCGCAACCGGCGCTTTTACCTACCACGTCCCCATTGACGTGCCCCCGGGTACGGGAGGGATGAAACCGGATATCTCGCTCGATTATTCAAGCCAGAATACGAGTGATGGTCTCGTCGGCTGGGGGTGGACGATATCGGGTTTGCCTGCCGTGTCCCGCTGCCCGCAGACCCTCGCTCAGGACGGCGTTCACGGCGGCGTCAACTACGATGCAAACGACAAGTTCTGCTTCGAAGGCCAACGATTGGTTCCCATAGATCAGGGTGGTTCGAGCCCTCTTTGTACGTCTGGCACGGAGTACAGAACGGAGGTCGAAGGCTGGAGCCGGATTGCGTCATGCGGCAGTTACGGAAGCGGGCCCGCTTACTTTCTGGTGTGGACAAAATCCGGCCAGATCATGGAGCTTGGCAACTCTAACGACTCACAGATTTTGACGGTGGGGCTGTCGACGCCGCAAGTACGCGTCTGGGCGGTCGATAAGATCGTAGACACCGCACACAATTACATGACGTATGCCTATACGACCGACGGAGCCAACGGTCAGGCCTACCCCAAAGAAATTGACTATACGATGCATGCCGGACAAATCACGACCGCGCATGCCAGGGTGGTATTTCACTTTTCGACGAAGCCAACCTGGTATCAGGTTCCATCCTACCAGGCCGGCGCTCTCGTAAAAACGACAATGTACCTGGACCACATCTACACTTATGCCTGGGACTCCACCGCCGGCGCGTTGAAACAGGTGTTCGATTATCAACTGGCCTACACCTATTCCACGACCGATCCCACGACCACGGCTACCACACAGCCTTCTATGAATTTTGCGCCCTTCCTGCTCCGGCAGGTCGCATTATGTGACACGTCAAGCAATTGCAGCGCGCTGCCGGCAACGACATTCCAATGGCAAGAGGCAAACCTGGGAGCTGTGGTGGAAAAGCGCAACTCTCTGGCCCAGGGCTACACTATCGCTAAACCGAATGTGTTCTCCGCCGATTTTAACGCAGACGGCTACTCGGATCCGGTTGTTCTCTTTGGAACCGGCCAGTCGTGTCCCACCGCTCCTCCTACACCGCAGTCGGTCAACTTTGGAAAGAATCCCAGAACGACTTTCTACCCGTCAGACATGCAGCAATCATACACGAATGCAGAGGGGGATAATTGCGATGGGCTCACGACATTTTATGCTGTCGGGACTGAGCTGCTTGACTGGAACGGCGACGGCTTTACCGACGTCCTGGAGCAATGGCGAAGCGCCACGAATGAGTGGTCGCTGCTCGTAAACAATAAAGCCGGTACCATATTATCAAAAATTCGCTTTGATTTTGGCGATTCGGATATAACGCGAATTCTTACGGGAGATTTCAACGGTGATGGCCTGTCCGACTTTTACGGTCAACATCTCCAACAGGCCATGCTGAGCAATGGCGACGACACCTACAATACAGCAGACCACACAGAAATCAGTTCTTCCACCGATACAAAACTTTTAGCTGCCGATTTTGACGGCGACGGTTGCACCGACATCCTGGCCAATGGAAGCCAGAGTAAAATTTTCTACATGTGCAGTCCGGCGCAGCCTGCTAGCATTGGCAATTGGCTCAGCAATTACGACATCACACTTGCCGACTTCAACGGGGACGGTAAGACCGACGTACTCCTGACCCCGCATAGCGGCGGCCAGGGCCAGTTGTGGCTTTCCACCGGCACCGGCCTTTATGAGCAGAATCCCAGTGTTCAACTGGGCACGTCCGCGAGCTGGGGAGATTGGGGAAAATACAGCGTCATTACCGGGGATTGGAATGGCGATGGCAAGGCCGATATCGCCATCATACCGAAGGTCGCCAACGGCACCACCGGATGGCACATTTATTATTCCACAGGCACAGGCGGTTTTGTCGATTCCGGCGTAGGCAATATGCTTCAAGGGGGAAGCAATACCATCACGGCAGTGGCTGCCGATTGGAGCAATGACGGCGGCCCGGACATCTGGCTTCAAGGCTCTGGCACCTGGCAAGACAGGATGGAGTTGTTCCCGTTCATCCCGCTTGCCATGATCGGCGCGAATAATGGCATTGGCGGCAACACCTGGTCCGGCTATGCACCGCTCACCGATAGTGCCGTCTATACAAAAGGCAGCGGCGCAGCTTTTCCTACTCAGGACGTCGCGACGCCCTTATGGGTCGTTGGTAGCGTATTTTCGAGCAACGGAATAATAGGCAGGGACGAGCCGGGTGATTGCGTCGGAGCGGACGCGCACGAATGCATCGTTTCGACATATCACTACACGGCCGGAAAGATGGACGCCCATGGTCGCGGATTCCTCGGCTTCCAGACAGTCGCGATCACGAACCAGCCGGGAATTGTCCAAACCACAAACTATTGCACACAATTTCCCTGCACCGGTCTGGTGACCTCCGAGACAAAGGTATGTCCCGTCTCCTCGATAACATGCGCCACCGCGGTGACTCTGAAAACGACAACGAATACCTATCAGGACATCGTGCTGGGTACAGGCACGGACGGCGTTGTGCGCCACTATAACCAGATGACGCGAACCGCTGTCACCAGCCAGGATACCGATGGCTCGTATTTCCCGAGTGTCGCGACCAATTACTCCAATTTCGATGCCTATGAGAATGCTCAAACGATCCAAATGGACACGCGGCCGCCGGGCGGCGGCGATATCGATGTGGTTCGTACCGCCACAAACACCTACAACAACGACGTAACCACGGACGGCGGCTATTACAGCCAATGGTACATAGGGCGGATAGCGACATCCTCGGTCCGGATGTGGGCAGATGGCAGTGCACGCGGGTCTACAACGGCCACCTCCACCACGAGGCAGTCTCAATGGTCCTACGATCCCACCACCGGCCTTCTGGCCGAGGAGGTCGTAGAACCAGAAGATGCCGACACATCGAACCTGAAAGTCACCACGGATTATGGCTATGATCCGTTCGGGAACAAATCCACGGTGACGATCACCGGGTCCGGCAATCCGGCGCCGGCACCCCGTACCACAACAACGACTTTCGACTCGACAACCTACAATGGCGCGTTCCCTACCAAAGTGCAGAATGCACTCACGCAATACGAGACATGGGATTACGACATTAGATTTGGAACCCCGATAAGTCATATCGGCCCAAACAGAACCATCGCAGCCACGCAATGGGTCTATACAAATTTTGGCAATCTGCAAACCGAGACCCACTCGGACGGGACGGTCTCTACCTACAGCTATACATATTGCAACGGTGTCCATGGCGGGACTGATACGACGTGTCCCGCCCAGAACGATTCAAGCGGGTGCGAAGGGCCCGGAGCGTATCTTGTAACGGTCACGACGAAGACCAGCGACGGATTGCGCCAAACAGCGCCCACTACAAGAACTTACTACGATGTCCTGTCACGTATTGTAGCCAAAGATGTGCAGGGTTTTGATGGAACGTCCTGGTCGAGAACCTGCACGGCTTACGGCTGGTATGGCGGCGTGCAATATACGACGAGGCCGTACTTTAACGGCATGGCTTATGGCGCCTTTACCCGTTACGACCGCGATCCGGTGGGACGTCCCGTCCTGATAACCTATCCTGACCAAAGCAAGACAGCTTACACCTATAACGGCCAGAAGACGACGGTTATCAATGATGCGGAGGGTACCAATGAGACGACAATAACCACAAAAAATGACCTGGGTCTGATCGGAACCGTCGAAGACGCCAATAGCAAGACGACATCGTACACCTACAATGCGGAAGGCAATGTCGTAACAGTCACCGATCCCTACAATAATCTGACCCAAAACACCTATGATGTTCGAGGTCGTCTCAAGACATCGTCCGACCCCGATCGTGGCGCGTGGAGCTACACCTATGATTCTCTGAGCCAAATGGCGCAGGCAACGGACGCCAACGGAAACACGACATCGTTCAGCTATGACCAGCTCGGGCGGATGACGAACAAGACCGCGCCCGATATGGTCAGCACCTGGCAGTACGATACTGCGACGGATGGTATCGGTCAGCTTGCCGTGGAGACTTGTGACGCCGGGGCAACGGGGAATGTGTGTCGGGACGCGCCAGGCGCCGGAGGGGCCTATACGCGAACCTTCACGTTCGACACGCTCGGCCGGCCTGCAACCCAGACAGACGCCTGGGGGTCGAACAGCTATTCAACAGCGATGAGCTTTGATGGCTATACCGGTTTTCTGACCACCAAACAGTCGTTCTCGGGGTTTACCACGAGAAATATCTACAATAGCACAGGTTACCTGTGCCAGATTGTCGACAGCGCGAGCACAAACACAGATTGCAGCGGCACCAATCTCGTTTATTGGCAGGCGAATTCGCGGGATGCCGAATTCCACCTGACAAGCCAGGGCAGCGACAACGGGACCGGGTTGCTGATAAGTAACTCGTATTATCCGAACACGGGGAGGGCCTATACCGTATGCGCGGCCCCCACCGGCGCCTCGTGCACGGATACCAATCTCGCTTATACCTGGGATAATCTTGGAAATCTCAGCGAGCGGACCGATGATGTTGCCGGCCTCACGGAGCATTTCTGCTACGACAGCCTCAACCGACTCTTAAATTACGCAACCGGTGTTGGTCTTACCTGCCCGACGACAACGGGCGTGACGATGGCCTATGACGATCTGGGGAATATCACAAAGAAGACCGATGTCGGCACGTATCACTATCCGCAATCCGGCGGCGTAACCACGTCTCATCAGCTGTCATCGATCGATACGACCACCAACTGTGCGGTCAACCCGCCATGCTACGTCAACGGGACGACGAACCCGTCATTTTCCTACGACCTGAACGGAAACATGACGGGAGGCGCGAACCGCACCATCCAGAACACCGTATCCAACCTCACCTCGACCATCACGCAGGGTCCGACAACCTGGACCTATAAATATGATCCCGATGGCAACAGGGCGTCTCAAACCTTCGGTACCTCGGTTACGGGATATTTCAACGACGCCAAGGCCGGCATCATGGCGGAGCTCCGCGGGCCGGTCGGCGTAGGGCCTGTTTCCCTTTGGCACGATTACATTATGGTCGATGGTGGTATTGTCGCGGAGCGCACCGTTCCGGCAAACGGCGGAGCCGCAACGTTGCATTATTTCGTAAGGGATAATCTGGGCTCGACGGTTGCAGTGACCGATAAGACAGGGGCAATCATTGCCAATGGTCAGCTGTCTTATGACGCATGGGGCAAACAGCGAAACGCGAATTGGACGCCCGACACAACGTGCTCGCTTCCGGCATCGTCGCCGACAACGCGCGCATTCGCCGGGCAGGAAGAGATCGCGAATCTGTGCCCGCTCGTGAATATGAATGCCCGGATGTATGATTCTCAAATCGGCCGGTTCCTGAGCGCCGATCCGCTAATCGGAAGCATTTACGACTCGCAGGCGCTGAACAGATACAGCTATGTGGGAAATGATCCGCTGAGCCTCACGGATACCACAGGCCTGTGTTTCCTGGGATGTTTCTGGCATTCGCCTGCCTTCAGCGCGGTAGCCTCCATTGCCGTCGCAGTCACCGGTCAGGAATGGGCGCTTCCCGTGCTTGAGACGCAGCTTGGGTTACAGGTGACGGCCGCAGTGTCGACGATCAACGCCGGAATAAGCGGCGGCCTTTCGGGCTATGTCGGCAGCGGCAAGCTTCAAGGCGCAGAACTGGGAGCCGGCGAGGCTCTGGCCTTCGCAGGCGTGCATTTTATCAAGTCGGACTTTGGGATTTCGACCGACACGCTTCAGGGCGCGGCGGAGAGCGCGGGGCTCCACGGCCTCGTGGGTGGGGTGTTTAGTGTGGCCTCACGAGGCACATTCGCCTCCGGCTTCCTGGCGGCCGGAACCGGCGACCTGGCGGGCGACGGGGATATGGACCAGGCAAATGGAATAGATTTGATAAAGCACTCCGTCGCTGGCGGATTAGGCACCGTTTTGGGAGGAGGAAAATTCGCGAATGGTGCTGTAACAGGAGCGTTCGGCTATTTATATAATAGCGCGCTCCAGGTGGCGATGGAGGATACTTCAGAGGAGGACACAAAGGAAGAGGACATACTTCGTGAACGACTTCAAGATTCTGCTTCCGTTCCGCTTCCTACCGCCATTTCGCCGAGCGCTTCGATCGAAGCTGACATCGCCGAAAATGGCAAACAATTCTTCGTAGCCGGTTACGAACTGCTTGCAACTACGCGGGTCGAGGGGGATGACTACGTGGTCAATGTCGGCATTATAGAAGCAGTGACCCCGGAGGGAATAACTGCTCTACGTGATGGTCTGATAAGTCAAGCGGAAGCTGCGGGAGCGTCAAGGTTGGTTATACAGGGTACAGCTATTGTTAACGCTGGGTTCAACGGCCCAAGTGCTGCAGCGATTGCAAGCCGCCTTCAGTTTACGTTCCAAAGGCTAGACGAAGACTCAATACGGCTCACCACCCCCACACAACCTTTGCTTCCACGATGAACTCCCAAGAAGAAAACAAGCAAATTGTGTCTGACGTGGAGCGCAAGCAAATTCTGCTATCGATCTTCTGGCGAAAGGGCGCTGAAGGCGAGACCATCAAAGCAGCTGATATCTCGAAAGATTATTGTGTTTACCCTCCGCTGACTCAATTGCTCGAAGAAGGTGAATTGCCCATAATATTTTGGCTTGACGAAGGGATCGCACATGGAATTATTTCTACTAGAAAAGTAATATGCGACATTGCTGGTGTTTTAGAACTCGTCAAGCTAACTGAGATGCTTAAAGTATCGCCGAAAAGCTTTCCTCTGTCCCAAGCAGATGGCCTTGAGATCAAGTCCTTGTCTAAAAAGTCGTTCGTTTTTCCTTGCGACCCTGGGGCGCCATTGTCGGGAGTATGGCACATTTTACAAAACTGCCTACGCAGAAATACAAGAATTCGTGAAGCACACTGAAGGGCTTGTCCCGGCAGCATATTGTTAGTGCTGCCCATAATGGCGGCGCGTAAGGACGCTGTAGTAAAGAGATTTTCTCCAATGATTTTTCCCGTTAAATACCCGTACGTATCTCCCACGGTGCAGAGACCAATCATGGTGCCTTGACCTTGCCCCCATCCTTGGACCGCGCATGGTCAGAAAATTCCTGCTTCTGAACTTGCCCCCATCCTTGGACCACCCGAGACTAGAAAATTCTTGCTTCGTCGGGTGGGCGGCTGGCCGGTGGGGGTACTTGGGGCAATCGCGGTGCTCGCGCACGTCAATCGCCTGGGAATTGCCGGCGCTCCTGAACGGAACTGCCAAGGTCGTAAATTCACACTGACCCGCTAACCTTCACGGTCTTCGCTTGAATCCGGGCGCGGTTTCCTGTTCACTCCGCGGCTTGCTTTGCCTGCCCGGTCCTGAAGGTCGCCGGTGCCCCAACTGGTGCCCGGTCCCCGAGGGATTCGGGCCAGACGCTTTGAAGGAGAAGTGCCGCCATGGCGGTTCCAAAGAGAAAAACATCGCCGTCCCGGCGGAACATGCGGCGCGCGCATCACCGGCTTGCGCCGAACCCGCATGTCGAATGCCCGCAATGCGGCGAGCAGAAGCGTCCGCACCATGTCTGCGGGTCCTGCGGCTATTATCGCGAACGCGAAGTGACGAAGGCCGAGGCCTGAGGCTTCGCAATTCGGCCGCAATCCGGGCCTTTCAGACAGCGAGGCGAGGGTGAGCCGGGAACTCACGGTTTCCGTGGATGCCATGGGGGGAGATGCCGGACCGGGCGTGGTCCTGGCGGCGCTTACGCGCGCCATCGCGCGTCATCCGGGCGTGCACTACCTGCTGCATGGCGACGAAGCGCTGCTGAATCCGCTGCTGGCGCGGCGCGCCAAGCTCAAGGCGCGCGCCGAAGTGCGGCACAGCGCCGAGCATGTGCGGATGGACGAGAAGCCGGGCCAGGCGCTGCGGCGCGGCCGCAATACCAGCATGTGGCATGCGATCGAGAGCATCGCCAGCAAGGAGGCCGAAGTGGCGATCTCGGCCGGCAATACCGGCGCGCTGATGGCCATGTCGATGTTCCAGCTGGGCGTGATCGAAGGCATCGACCGGCCGGCCATCGCCGCCCTGTGGCCGACCAAGCGTGGCCAGACGGTGGTGCTCGATGTCGGGGCCAATATCGCCACCGATGCGCAGCAGCTGGTGGATTTCGCCGTGATGGGCGAAGCCTTTGCGCGTGCGATCCTCGGGCTTGAGCGCCCGAAAGTCGGCATTCTCAATGTCGGCGCCGAGGACGTTAAGGGTAACGAGGCGGTGCGCGGCGCGGCGCAGATCCTGCGCAGCGCGGAACTGCCGATGGAATTCCTGGGATTTGTGGAAGGCGACGACATTTCCGAAGGCACGGCGGATGTGGTCGTCACCGACGGGTTCACCGGCAATATCGCGCTGAAAACGGCCGAGGGCATCGCGTCGCTGATCATGTTTTATCTGCGCACGGCGCTCAGGCGGAATTTCCTGTCGCGGCTCGGTGCTTTCATGGCGGTGGGTGCGCTCAAGACATTGCGGCGCAAGCTCGATCCGCGGGCGCAGAACGGCGGAATATTCCTGGGGCTGAACGGCGTGGTGGTGAAAAGTCATGGCGGCGCCGATGCGCTGGGCTTTGCAAGTGCGCTCGATATGGCGGTCGATATGGCGCGGGCGCAGATAATTCCAAAGATCGCGAGCGACCGGGCGATGGTAGCGCCGCTGTTTCGCGCCGCGGCGGAGAGCACCGGAGCGGCAGCTTCGTGACCGTTATCCGCTCGCTGATCACCGGTCTCGGTTCATTTCTTCCCGAGACCGCCGTCACCAATGCCGATCTCGCAACCCGTATCGATACCAGCGACGAGTGGATTACCTCGCGGACGGGCATCAAACAGCGGCACATTGCCCGCGACGGCGAGAAAACATCCGATCTTGCGTTCAACGCGGCAACCGCGGCGCTGACCAATGCCGGTATTACACCAGACGCGCTCGATCTGATCGTGGTTGCAACGACGACGCCGGATGAAACATTCCCGTCGGTCGCCACCAACATCCAGGCGCGCCTCGGCATGGTTCGCGGCGCCGCATTCGACGTGCAGGCCGTCTGTTCGGGCTTCGTATATGCGATCGCCGTCGCTGATAATTTCATCAGGGTGGGGCAGGCGCGCACCGTTCTCGTCATCGGCGCCGAGACCATGTCGCGCCTCATGGACTGGACGGATCGCTCGACCTGCGTGCTGTTCGGCGACGGCGCGGGCGCGGTGGTGCTCGAAGCGGGCGAGGGCAAGGGCGACTCGTCCGATCGCGGCGTGCTCGCCACCCAGATCTATTCCGACGGGCGCCTGCACGATCTGCTCTATGTCGATGGCGGCCCGTCGACCACGGGCACCACAGGCCATCTGAGGATGCAGGGCCGCGAAGTGTTCAAGCACGCGGTCATCAACACCACCGCCGCCATCGAGGAAGCCGCGAGGCTCGCCGGCGTGGCCGTGCAGGATATCGACTGGATTGTGCCGCACCAGGCCAATCAGCGCATTCTCGATGCGACGGCGCGGCGTCTCGACATCCCGCCGGATCGCGTCATCTCGACGATTGCCGAGCATGGCAACACCTCTGCCGCATCCGTGCCATTGGCTCTTGCTGTGGGCGTCGGAGACGGCCGCATCAAGCGCGGCGATCTGGTGCTGATGGAAGCGATGGGCGGCGGGTTTACCTGGGGCGCTTCGCTTGTCCGCTGGTGAGGCGAGATAAGATAGTATCTCAATTCGACTCGGTATCCCTTTGACGTTGACGGGAAAAAATCCGGCTCCTAGGTTGTTAACAATCGAGGGGAGTCCGAAATCCATGAGTTCGCACACATTGACGCGGGCCGATCTCAGCGAGGCGGTATTCCGGGCTGTGGGCCTGTCGCGCAATGAATCCGCACAGATGGTGGAAGACATACTTGAGGAAGTCTGCGCCGCGCTTTCCCGCGGCGAGACGGTCAAGCTCTCCGCCTTCGGCACTTTCTCGGTGCGGCAGAAAGCGGAACGCATGGGCCGCAATCCCAAGACCGGCCCCGAAGTCCCCATCGCGCCGCGGCGCGTGCTCGTGTTCCGGCCGAGCCATGTGCTCAAATCGATGATCAACGGCCATCCGGCCGAACTGGAACTGGCCGAGGATTAAGATGGCGCCCCAAGGCGTCGCATCCGTCAAATCGCCCGAAGCTTTCCGCACCATCAGCGAGGTGGCGGACATGCTCGACGTTCCGCAGCACGTGCTGCGTTTCTGGGAAACCCGCTTTACGCAGATCAAGCCGATTAAGCGCGCCGGCGGGCGGCGCTTCTACCGGCCCGAGGATGTCGACCTGCTGCGCGGTATCCGGATGCTGCTCTATTACGAGGGCTACACCATCCGCGGCGCGCAGAAGATACTCCGCGAAAAAGGCGCGCGCTACGCAGCCGCGCTCGGCCGCGAAGAGGCGCAGAACGGTCACGCGTTTGTTGCGGAAGCGGACGTGATCGGCCCTGCTTCCGGGGCAGACGGCGGCGATACGGTGCAGGCGCCGCGTGAAGAATATGCAGGGGTGCAAGAAGCACCGGCCGCTGACCAGGAAGACGTGAAGGGCGGTGAGCCGGTTGCTGCCATGCCGGCACAGGCTACGGTCGCAGCCGGGATTGCCGGAGCCCCTCGGCGCAAGAACCCACGCCTGCTTCGGCTCGAGGCGCTCCGCAGCGAATTGCTCGAACTGAAATCGCGCATCGCGGATGCCCGGTCGCGCGGTTGAAACGCCGACTTCCTCACCGGCACGAAACATGGGACAGAGGGCGGAGCGTGCCGTTGCGCCGCAAAAAATAGCATCCGGAATGCGTTGCCCGCGCGGCGGCGCCCGCCTATATTCCGCGCCCCGCGGCCCCGACCTGGCCTGCGGTTTCCGGTACGGAGCGTGGCGCAGCCTGGTTAGCGCACCAGTCTGGGGGACTGGGGGTCGCGAGTTCAAATCTCGCCGCTCCGACCACTACAAAGCCCTGATTTTCCTGCCCAAATTGTGCGTTCTCATTAGCTGAGAATTGGTCGCAAAGGGGAACGAATCGGCCTCAAAAGGCGACTTTGGGAACACAGAGTCCCGAAAAAGTCCCGGACCGAGTTTGTGGACTAGGCTGTGTTGACAAAGGGATTCTCAGACGGATTGTGATGTGATTCAAGACTGCCTCTTGGAGGGAGGCGGTTTTGATTCGCGGACAGATGAGCGATGGAGAATGGGCGTTTTTCGAGCCGTTTGTGACGGCGAGGA
>DATASL010000002.1:0-25000 GCA_036269235.1 Rhizomicrobium sp. | reverse complement strand
GCCTTCCAACCGTACTGGCGTTTGCCCGCCGATCATGCAATCTCCCCGCAGCGTTCCTTTGCATCGGATCCCGACGGGATGATCATCTGTCATTCTCGCAAGTTCATCTTCGTCCACATTCACAAGACCGGCGGCACAAGCGTCGAGCGCGCGCTCGACCCGCATCTGGCGTGGAACGACCTCATCCTCGGCGGCTCGCCTTTCGGCGAGAAGATCCAGCAGCCCTACGCGAAGAAATTCGGCCTGAACAAGCACAGCACGGTGTCGGACATAGAAGCGGTCTGCGGCGATCTGGTTCGGGATTATGTGACCTTTGCGCTGGTCAGAAACCCGCTCTCGCGCATGTGCTCGCTGTACAATTTTGTGGCGACCATCGTGCACAGATGGGCCGATCAGCAGGGGATCGATCTCGCCGATGTCGAACGCCACATCACGCCGCAGGCGATCAAGAAGAAGCCGGCACTGAAATGGTCGTCAACCAAGGCATTTCTCCGCGCCGGAAATTTCTCCGAATTCATCCGTCATAAGGGGCTGATGAATGCGCCCGGCTTTCGAAGCCAGCTGAATTGTCTCGCCGCCGGAAAAGACGGTGTTCTCAAAGCGAGATTTTTCCGTTTGGAGGATTTTCCAGAGTGGATGACCGAGCTTAACGCCATCACCGGGGTCGAACTCATATTGTCGCGGGAAAACGAAAGCGATCTGAAGCTGCAGGACGATGCGACCGTGACTGCCGAGGACCACTCCCACATCAGATCGCTATTTCAACTGGACTACGAGGCTTTCGGGTACGACACGTAATCCTTCAATCGCTGCTGTCATCGCGATCGCTTCGATCACTGCCCGATTTTTTCCGCTTTTCGAGCAACTCCTCCGCCACATCGTCGTAGAACGACCGCAGTTCTCCAGCGGTTATGCGTTCTACGCCCGGCAGGAACTCGCGCGCAATGAAACTCCGGGCCGCGAGATCGCGGGGCGCCGGGATCAGGGTGGGCAGCCATACGTTCAGTGCTGCGATGTTGCTGTTGTAAACTTCGAAGCATCTTTGTGCCTGCTCATGCGTGAAATAGCGGCCCCTGTCCTGGTTCCAGCCTCGTGCCTCACCAGCCCGCATGGCAGCTCTGGACAGTTTTCTCCGTTTCGTCGGGTTCAATCTCTTTGCCAACAGGTGTTTGGCAGGCAGATCATGTCGCCCGCTGAACAACGCACGAAGACTCTCCAGTACTTTCCAACCCGGAGACGCATTCGAGGACGTGAGCCGTTTCGTAAGGGAAGGCATGACGGCTTGTGGCTCCAGGTTGCAAACCGCGAGAAAATCATCAATCAGATCGCCATTGATCAAGTGATCCCGGTCCAACAGCCGGGCCTGAATACTATCCCATCCGAATACGGCCGCCCAGCGCTTCGCAGTATCGAAATAATGGACGCGGCGCTCCCGCATCCGCTCTTCGAAAAACACATCAAAGTCGTGCGTAACGACGCCATTTTTTGCCCGTTGCGCGTAACTCGACTGCACCTGATCGAGCAGGTCCCGCAGTATCAGAACGATCCGGAAATCCTCGCCCGGGCGAGCTCGTCCAAGCGTATCCCTGATGCGGGCAGCCTGATGGATTTCCGCTTCTTCGAGACCTTCTGAAGAAATAACCAGCGTGTCTCCGGCCGCGTCGTGCCAATACTCCGACAGCTCGGAAATCGAACCATAAGACGGATCGAAATTCCCGAGTTTGTCGACAATCTCGCGGGCGATATTATGATGTTCCGCCCGCTCTTTGCGTCCGATCCGGGCGTAGTCGACGCCAATATCCCGCAACGCATTTTCGTTGCCGGCCATGAAATCCTGGATGGAGGAGGAGCCGGCCTTTTTCAAACCAACATGAATGACGATCACCGTTCGTGTCTTTCATTTTTTCAGCGCGCGTCACTCTCACGTCCGTGCCTCGAAGAGGCATGGATGAGGAATCGCCATTATGACTCCCGAACGTCTCTGGCATTTATGCAAATTTGTAGGGCGCGGTCCAGCGATCTTTGTAGGATGTGGCCCGGCAATCAAGAATCAACCCGTGTTCAATTCGGCGGCCATACGCTCCGCATCGGCGCGGCCAATGCCGACCAGCGTCCTCAACTGTTTGACCGTGCGCGAATCAATATCGTTCCGGTTGTGCTGAAGCATGGTCTCAAGCGCCGTAGCAAAATTTCCGTACGTCGGAGATTCCGCTCGCGTTGAAACGGGAACGGATGCCGATCCGGCGATCAGGCTGCCCTGATCCACTTCAAGCCGGTTGCAAATCGCGTCGACCACGCTGCCTATCGAATCTTGGAGTGTCGCATAGGGGAAACTGGGCATGGAGAACCGCCGACCCAGATAAGCAAATGTTGCTTTCTGCGCGCGAAACCGGATATATTCGTTCAACGCCGAATCGCCGTCAAACTCGAGCTTGTCCAGGAAATCCTTGGTCGCATTGTCCATCTGCTCGAAGAAGTGCCATTTCTGGAGGCGCGATGCGATGTAGCTGGAAATCACGGCGTCGTTGAGCGGGCGGTCCAGATAGAAGAACTGATAACCGCGCTGCGCCATCCAGCCGATGTTTCCTTCCAACCTCGACAGGTCGCCATGACTGGCCTTGATCAGGAACGACGAAATTAATTTCGTCCCAAAAATTCCGTTGCGTTGTCCGAACCGCTCCAGCCCCTTGACGGCGTTCCGGAAGCCGAGTTTTCCGTCGGTAATCGCTTTGGCCAAAGGTTCCCGCAAGTGTTCCTTCGGAGCACCCAGACCGTGTCTGTCCAGCACCGAAGCGAGGTAACGGCTCCCGCTTCGCGGCAGGCATAAAACCGCATAGCGCTTCAGATCGGGAAGCTGACGCCCGCTCGAAACATTGCTCTCGCCGCATAATATTGCCGGGAGCACGTCCCGAAACAGACCGTGTATTTTGGTCTCGCCGCGCTCCGCAAGCTTCGCGATCATTGCGCGTTCACGGTCCGCATCATCGGCGACAACGATGTAATTCCAGTTGCCCTCTGTCGTGGGGGCAGAGGACTCGATGTCCTCCGTCCATGACGCTCGGAGCTCTGGCGCCGCCTGGGCATCAACGGCCGCGATACGCGCGCGCACCCAACCGGGCGCGATGATGCGCGCACGCGACCCCCGCGCGCGAAAGAATCGTGTCAGACGATCTGCATTTTCCGATTCGAACAGATATTCCAGCACGGAACTCAATGGAGGGGTCTTTCCGGATAAGGCCGTTCCGATGGTCAGCGTTGCGCCATGGAGGGAGTTTCGGTTTCCGCTGCCTGCGATCGATTCATATCCGTGCCGGCCGCTGAACGGTGCGCGATTTCATCTGCCCAGGAATTATCGGACTCATACCCCAGCCGTACAAGCGCGTCGGGAAACCTCTCCAGGAAGGCGGCGGCAAGGGACGTGTCGAAGACCGTCGGCCACTGCCGAAGCGCGCCTGAGCGGATATGCGTGGACTGACTTCCCTTGAGTTTGCCGAACAGCGAGTTCTCCCAGAATATCCCGCGACACATTTCCAGCTCGTGATCCTCAAAACCGAGATGCGTCAATAGTTTTGATACGATTTCCATTTCCTCGTCTGCAATCAGTTCCTCGTATTTGCATTCAAACGAATTTGTCCGCTGGTAATTCCATTTCTGCATGTCGCTGATGACGCGCATCGAGCTTCTTTCCATTTCGAAGATATACCTCGACTGATCGTCACGCAGCCGGTTGAGCTTTTCCTGGTAGCTCATCCCGCCCAAACCCTTCCGTGGCGCATGCAGCCAGGTTTCCTTGGCATGGCGATGGTAGTGCATTGCCGATATCAATACGTCGCGCGGATCGCGGATGATGTGCATTATCCGGCTGCGCGGATGATCCAGAAGCCGTGCGCAACTGGAGAAATCGGAATGATCGCTGAATATTATGCCGGCCTCCGGCGGCGCATCACGATCCAATGAAAGTTTCCTGTTCGGATTTATAAACGGAACGCCCAGCGCCCGCCCGATGGCTCTGAAGACGGTGCGCATCCACACGCTGCCTGTCTTGTGGTGAGTCGCAATAAGGGCATAGCTGCGCAAGTAGTCCTCCCGATGGCCGGTCCGCGCATTGGCGGCTCGCGTATGCCGTCGTTTCGTTTATTGGGCCTAAGCCATGGCATAGGCGGTGCATGAATCGCAATCGCCGCACGCGCTGAAATGAACCCGTGCGGATGCGGGAATGCGGCGGCAACCAGCTTCCGGGAATGGGCAATCCGTCGTACCGCATGCGCGGCTCACAGGGGCGGCATGCGGGCTCGAAGATAGCGCTCTCCAATTCGCGGCTTCCATCAGTTTGCCCTTGAACCGTTTGCCGGCATTGCCTTTAAGGTACCGGGGGGGCTTTGTGCGCACCGCACAAGCCACCGATGCAACCTGAACGAGAGGGACATGCGTTTCGTCATCATCGCCTCCGCGCGCACCGGCTCCAGCCATTTGGTTAACGTCCTTGGCGGCCATCCGGAAATTTTCTGTCATGGAAACGTATTCGCGTCTCACATGATGGCGGTATTCTGGCCAAAGACGGCAGCGCCCCCCGCCAAGAAAATAGAGGCGTTCAAGTCCGAGTTGCGTGATCTGCGGGAAAAGGATCCGGACGCGTTTCTGGATCGCGTATTCTCGATGAATTATGAATATTCGCACGTCGGGTTTAAGATTTTCCGCGGCCAGAACGATTATATTCTCGAGAAACTCCTAGCCGACGATTCCGTACGCAAGGTTCTTCTGTTCAGACGAAACGTGCTGGCGAATTATTCATCCGCAATGATCGCCAAGGACAACCAGGTCTGGGACATGCCCAAGGGAAAAGAGACGCGACAGCAGCCCCAAATCGAATTCAACGAACAAGAATTCGTCGTCTTCCATAATAATTTCATGCGATACTACCGCAATGTCATTTCGGCATTGAACGAGAAAAGGCAGCAATTTCACCTTATCAACTATGACGAAATTAATGATCCGCTGATGCTTGCCGCGACGGTCAATTTCATCGGCGCAGACGGTACGCGTACCGTGGACGAGACGGATATCAAAAAAGTTCACGTCAAGCAGAATACATCGAATATTCTTGAGCGGTTCTCCAACAGCGGCGCCGTCGAGGATTTTCTGGCCAGGGTAAATCGCAATCACTGGAAATACGAAGGCGAGACATCGATCTCCCTCATTACGCGTTCGCAGCTCTCGGCCCATGAGGCGGATCAGGATACGGCGGCCTGAAGCGGCCCGCAGCTGGACTACGTTGCAGCGGCTCCTCGTGCATGGAGCGAAGCTCCGCAATGATGCAGAACCTGGGCCAAACCCGGCAGCTTTACGCGACTTCGCTACTTTCGAGGGATTCATCGTCCGGCTGGCGCTCGCCGTCCGGTTCCATCGACGGCTCATCGTCTGAAAGAGACTCAGCCGAAAGCCGGCGTCCCATGTCGAGTTCGCCCTCCCGCATCCAGTGAAGCAAGCCGGCCTCGGTCAGGTATTTCCTCACTGCCCGCGGATTGGAGAACCGCGAAAGGATGTCGAGCGAGTTCTGCTTGACCTGGGCTTTGTACTGGAGATCGCGAGAGAACGGTTTCGTGGCGTCGCCGCCTACAAATGAGACGATATCGGCGAGCACGCGAGGCTCGTTGATGTCCTCATAGTTTACCATAAAATAGAACTGCCTATTCTTCGTCAGCTTCTCTGTGACCTGGTCAAAGAACGACACATATCGGTCGTGGAATTTCGCGAACTTGTTTGCTGAAAATCTGACTTTGGGCGGTTCCGGACGGGTTTTCCCGTCACGCTGGCCATATTGGCCAGTTTCCCGCGCCACCAGCGCCGAGGAAAAGCTCGCCAACAGATTTCTCCGGTACAGGACGATCTTTCGAACTTCATGGTCCGCCAGCATTCGGTCAAGAAACGTGTCGTTCTCCCCCTCGAATATCTTGAAACCCACATGCGCACGGGCGTAGGTCACCGAACATATTCGGTCCAGAAAGGCCTGAGGATCATTCGCCCGCAGCGTGCAAAGCTCCTCTCGCAACGCTGCGGTAACGTCCTCTTTCGGCCAAAAAACATATAACCTGTCGGGTCTGGCGGCATCGAAGATATTGCCGTTCATGAAGATGTCCGGGTGGCCGCCCAATGACGAAACAAAATGACTCGAGCCTGTCCGCGCGGCACAAATGATGACAAATCGCATTCAATTCTCCCGGAGCACGGTACACGGATCAAGTGACGATATGGCGGTTCGGCCTTTGGTTTCGCCGAGATGCAATCCTATGGGTTCTGGATCGTCAACTCCAGTCTGGAGCCGGGTCATTCCATTTCGCCGCATGCCGTTTTTCCCCCGAGGTAATGGATTTTCCCCGGCTGTCCGCCGGCGTGGCGGCCGCTTCGCCTGCTGCCAAAACCATGACTGTCGGCTTCAGATGATTTTGAGCCCCCGTGGACCACACTGCCTGCAATCCGGCGCCGGCAACACCGGCTTCGCGAGAAAATCTCTTCAGCGTTCAGACGTCATACAGACCGGCCGCAATCCCTCGCTACCATGGATTTTCCCGTTCCGCCGGATGCCACGACGTCAGATCCGTTCATATCCGAACACCTCAAATTCATCGGCATAAGCCTCGTTTATCAAATCAAGTTGCGCTCTTGTAAAAAGCGCTCGCGGATCCAACCTGTTTGATTCAACGCCCTTCTTGGCATGTGGAAGTTCCGGGACCGTGGAAATGCCATACTCAGTCAAAAGGGCCGCAAAATCCGTGGGCAATGCCTCATGGCGCAGCACGCGAATCGGCAAATCGCCCGCTGGTGCCCGATAGAGTTCAATATTCTTGCACACGCTTATCCTGTTTGGTTTGGCCATCAAATCCGATACGGCAGTTCGAATTCTCTCGATGTCGGGCGCCATTTCACCACCTGTTTTTTTGTATCGGTCGAACTCGAGCGCCATGACCGCTCTCGAAATGACTTTGGCGTAGGGAGATCGTTCGACGCAGAAAACCCTGCTGGTCGGAAGGCTTCCGAAAACCAGCACGAACTCTCGTAGCGCCATGTGGCTGCTGTAGAGTTCGCGACCGGAAATTCCCTTTTTGAGTTCTTCCGGTCCCTTCCTGCCGAGCTTTCTCAGATAGCGCCTTTCTTCGTCGCGACTATCGGAATAGTTCTGTGCCCCTTTGCCGCCCCTCTTTAATCGCTCCATCTCGTCTATTGGCGTGATCGGAGTTATGATGTCGTCAGGGCCGCATATGCTTGACAGCGCAATTTCGACGCTTGTCCCGGCTACCTTTCGACCTTTGATGAAAAGAAAATCGTGCTGCCTCGAGAAGATCATAGGCCAGCCCCCTCCGTCACAACGTGTCCGCCGCGATCCACCGCCGCGGAGTAATTTTCCACTTTCAGCACGGGAACGTTACCCACCATATCCCCTCTACAATCACAAGGTGATAGAAGACAGTCTGCAACCATTGATAGGCAAGTGTCGCCCAAATGCCATTCTTACCTTCATTCCACTACTCGGACCGGAGCATCAAGGGGGAGCCATCGAAGGCCTGTGTCGCAAACGCCCTGCCGGTGGCGACAGCAACTCCGGACGGCATGTCTGGCCGCTTTTCGTCGCGCCGCAGGGGATGCTATGCACCTCAAACCCCTGTACACGAGGTTCGGGCCGGGCATGGACTTTGATGAAAAAACTTTGGTGCTCGGCGTGGGTGCGCAAAAGGCAGGAACGACCTGGCTGTTCGATTACCTGTCGAAACGCGGCGACATCTATATGCCGAACAAGGAGATGCATTATTTCAACGTAAAGCATCGGACGGATCCCAAGCCGGACAGTTTGCCCGATCTCGCTTCGGAAGATACTTCAGTCGCAACCGTAAAGTTTGCTTCCTATAAGGAATTCTTCAGGGAACGGGTGCCGGCCGATTGCAACCACTACGGAGAGATTACGCCGGCCTATGCACTCATCGGCAAACGCAAATATCGCAAGATACGCCGGCTTTTCAGCAATATCCGCATCCTGTTCATCATGAGGGATCCTCTGGACCGCTTCTATTCCCAGGTGCGGATGTTCCAGGAAAAGGCCGAGTCCGGGGATAAGCCGGATCGGGAGCTCGACTGGATGGTGGACCACTGGAAGTTTCTGGACCGCTCCCGCTATGAGACGACGATCAAGGCGCTGGAAGCAGTATTCAAGAAGAAGCAAATCGGCTACTTCTTTTACGAGACGCTGTTCCAGCCCGAAAGCATCGCCGGGTTGTGCCGTTTTCTGGGTGTTCCATACATGGCGGCGGATTTTGGAAACATGGTCAACGCTCGCGGCACCCGGAATGCGCATCCCGTTGTCCACCAGGAATTGCTGCTCGATCGGCTGGCATCGACCTATCGTTTCTGCCGGGAAAAATTCGGTGATCGCGTTCCGGCACAATGGTATTCAGGATTTGACGAGAGTGCTCCTTCCGAGACCCGGAACGGCCCCTCTCCGGATCCAGGCGGGGCGACAGAAGCCGAATCGTCATTGTCCGCGATTTCGGAATTGCATTAGACAACCATGGAGACCGCCGCGTCGTGTGTTTCGAACGCGCAAACGCCCATGCTATCGTTAGCCGGAACGTTCCACTCGTCATTCAGATTTTGGTTCAACTGCATGTCGCGCGCGGTTCCTGCCGGGGGCGTCGACGGGGTTTTCATCTCCGGACCCGGCTTGCCGCAGCAGGCCGAATGTCCGGCTGCTTTCAGAGGCGCGTTGCAAGAGGAATGAAATAAATCATGTCTGATATGACGGGAACCAGCCCGGGGGGGCTGCCGCGGGTATTTGTGATTGGATTCAACAGATGCGGCACGAGGACTATCCATTGGTATTTCAAGTCCAATGGCTATCAAGCCGTGCATTGGGATGAGGGAAATCTCGCAAATGCGATGTTCCGCAATCTCGTCGAATCCTTGCCGCTACTCGCGGGGTACGAGTCCTTCTCCATATTCTCGGACATGGAACTGATCACACGGGACTTTGCGTTTGAAGCTTACAAGCTCTACAGATACCTTGACGCCGCCTATCCCAACTCGGTGTTCATCCTGAATACCCGCGACGCCGACAAGTGGATCAGCAGCCGGCTCGAACACGGAAACGGCGGCTATGCACGGAAATGGAAGAGGCTGCTACACGTAACAACCGACGATGAACTGATTACACATTGGCGCGATGACTGGAATGCACACCATCGGAACGTGGACAAGTATTTTTCGGGCTCGCAAACCCGGTTCTTGAAATTCAACATCGAAACGGACCAGCCGCAAAAATTGAATGATGCGTTGCCGGAATACACTTTGGACCTTGGCAAATACGCCCCGCAGGGTCGCCGCAAGCGCTAGATATAGCGGCCGCCATCTATGCGGTCCATGTTCGCGTAGCGCCCCAAATCGCCTCTCGTCCACATTTCCGGATTTATTTCATCGCTTTCCTCGTTCGGGAACAGGCCGAACAGCGTGTGCGCTCCGTGGCCGACATAAACGGTGCTACAGCCAAATCGCGACCTGGCAAAATCGCAGATCGGAAGGCCATAACATCCGCATGAAGCAATGAAGACTTCGAACGGGCGTTCGCGATGGCTCGCCTCGACCGCGTCGCACATGCGCCCGAAAGTTTCGCTCCAGTCCTTGTGCGGGCGATTCGGCCAGGTCGAAATCCACGCCGGAATCGCACGGGCCGAAAATTCCGGAACAGCATGGTTTTTGTACAGCATTCCTATGCGTCCTGACGAAATCTGGTCGTTGACGATGTGCGACAGCGGCGAAACAAACAGAATCTCCTTTCCTGCCATGCCGCCATAAATTTGCTGCCTGCTCGGTCGTTCAACATATTGCGGTATTGTTCCATACTTCTCATGCAGAGCCGTCTGGATACGAAGATAGTGAAACGCATGGGAGTTGTGCCATGCCAGAGTGGAGTTGCGGAGCGCGGATATGTAGCGTTCCGCCCAGTCGCTAAGGACTTCCCAGGCGAATTCGGGATCGCTGCCGACATAAAACCCGGCGTTTGTCATAAGCCGCCTGAGATTGAAGTCCGGCTCGTCGTGCTCGAGTTTGGCAGAGCGCTTGACCAGCTCATACATTTCGGCTTCGTCGGAACATTTTTCGACGACGTCCTGAAGTGCCTGCTTCAATCCGTCCGGGTCCAGCAGAAAATTCTCGATCACGCGCAATTCGACATTTCCGTAGCGCGATACCGTCGGAAAGCGGTCGATATTGTATTCCGGAAATTCCGGCGAACCGCGCCAGTCCTCCTTGACTTTCAGCCCGCTGCAGAGAAGCCGGTAACTACTAATCGCGGAAATCAGTCTTTGTACCGCCTTGTCGCCCATGCCCGGTGCGGAAAGCGACGCGATCATGTCCTGGGTGAACGCCCGAAAATCCATGTTCGGCGAGAGTGTCCGGTTGGCCTCCGATGCCAGCTTGCCGGCGATGTCGAGCGAGGCTTGAACCGACTCGCGCTGCTTGCCCCTGGGCAGTTTCCGAAACGTCGCCATGTTGAACATCACCAGCTGCTCGGAATCGCGCATAAGGCGCTCGTCCTGGCCGGGCAGCATCCTGAGGATCATCTTCAGGGGGCGTGTTTTTCCACTCTTTCGGGAAACCATTGCTTACAACCTGTTGAAATCGTGTTCGAGGACTGTCGCCGACGCGCATCGCACGTCATCGCCTTGCCATAGTTCCATGTTGTTCTTCAATGCAACGCCCCCGACAATCCCCCTTCCGCGAGGCAACCGGCATCCTGCCCGTAACACGGCATCGCACGCGTCTACTCTATTGTTGATTGCAAATATGGGCAATGTGCAACGCCGGAGGAAAGGCGGGTTTGTGACATCGTAACGGGCCACGAGGCGGGTCGGGTTTCGTAACGCCCCGGCATGATGCTTACAGGCACATTCACCAAATCGGGCTCAAGTCGTTCAGTGGCCGCGAACGGTCTGGAAAGCGGTATTTTGGTCGGCTAAGGTGCGGCCACGCAAGAGTGGTCGCAGGGGAAGAAATTGGCGCTTCGGCGGCAAATGTCTGTCTGGCCGGCTGCTCTGCGCGCATCGAAGGCAGGGAAGTCGTCTTTGATCGCCAAACGTCCAATGCAGGAACAGCGGGTTCTTTAATGAAGCTAGAGGGTGAAATAGCCGGTATCCAGGACGGCGCGATTGTCGGCTGGGCCTGGAATCCCGAACGGCCGTACGAAGCCGTCGACGTTGAACTCTATGTCGAAGACGTTTGTCTCGCGAAAGGCAGCGCAAACAACTTCGATATCGACCTCGCAAAAGCGAATCGCGGCAATGGCATGCATCGTTTCCAGATGCGCCTGGATCGCCTGCCGCCGAAACCGCCGCCGTTTCTCATTCGTGCGGTCGTCGCCGGAACGGACGTGGAACTGCATCCCCCGGTTCCCATTGCCACGCTCACCGAAGCCGAGCGGCTTTTATCCGGCAATGACTATGTTGGCGAAGTAACGGGAATCGCCAACGGCACGATATCCGGTTGGGTGCTCAATCGTCGCAATCCGCATGAGGCGCCGGCGATTACACTTCGCGACGGCGAGCGCGATGTCGTTACCCTGACTCCTTCGGAACGCGTGACGCGAATTCTGGATTCGGGTGTGACGGCCGCGGCCTTTCGCTTCGATTTGGCCCTGCCGCAGACGTTCCTCGACGGAAAATTGCATCCGCTCACGATTCTGGTCGGAGGTTCCGGCGGGCGAACGCTGGGGGCGCCCCTTCTGTTCGGGCCATCGGACATTTCGTCCGTTGCCAGGATGTTGGTGTCCATTTCCGACCGTCTCGATCAGATGGAAAGGCGGATCGAGGCTTTGAAGCCCGCCTGGGATTTTCCGCAGTTCGAAAAACGGGTCACTGCGCGAGTCGTTGAGCCGGTGGATATGCTGCTCAGCGTGCATCGCGATTCGGTTGAAATGGAATTGGCGGTGGTCCGTCGACAGATCACGGAGATCATGCGCCATATTCCCGATCTCGATCAGGACTTGCTGGCGCCGTCCGCGTCCGTGCCGGCCATACACGATGTGGAAGTGCCGGAGCCGGCGGTTTTCGATCCCATTGATCGTTCGCGTCCGATGGCGACTTTCGACCTTTCGGCGCAGTCGCCGGACGTGCAGTGCTATGGGGATATCAGGTGGGCCGCCGCCGGCGGCGAGCCGGGCTTTGTCCTGATCGGCAATGGCACCATCGAGGTGAATGTAACGGTCGGCGACGATGCAGATGTCGTGATCCGCGGAAGCGGAGCTCATGACGCGTCCGAACTCAGCGCGATTGTGGTGGCGTTCAATGGCCGGCCCATGAGCGGGCGATTCGATGTGTTTGCGGATGGTTTTTGGGTGTTCCTGGGAAGCGCCATCGAGGGGGCGGCTGATGCGGCCCCTGCCCGGCCCACAATTGCATTCAACTATCTGTCCGGGATCGCCCGGCCCTCGGGCCGGCTCCGCCTGAACGAGATCTCGTTTTTCGCGCCGGGTCGCGGACCATCGCGAATCGAAGCGAACGTCCCCACTGCAGCAATCGTCAATCTTGGCCGCGAGGCGTCGAGTGCAGGCTGGCATCCCGTAGAAGCCGGCGGACGCGGCGGCATCTGCTGGATGGGTGAATTGAGTGACGTCTCGGTCAACCTCAGCCCGACGGGCTCCTATCATGTGAGCATCCCCGAAATTCGCCCACTGGTCGCTGATCTCATTCCCAAGCTGCAAATGTTTTTGGACGGAGAACCGGTGAATTTCGAGATCTCGCCCACGGCGCAGGATCCCTCCGCCTATTCCGCGCATGGTCTCTGCCAGCTCCCGAATGGTTCGCATGAAACACGCACCCTGCGCATCAGCTTCCCGAAAGAAGACGTCAAATCTCCCATGGAGCTTGGGCTCAATCCGGATTTGCGTCCGCTGACCATCGCTGTTCGCTGCATCATGGTTTCCGCCGCGACGTCGTAACGGCAGGCCGGGCCACCCATCGGAAACCTCAGGCACAGATCATATGGCTATGAACTCGGAAGCCCTTTTCGGTGAACTCTGCGCGCGAGTGGCGCGCGTGTTCTCTTTCGTGCTCGAATCGAGGCCCGCCGGGACCATTCTGTCGATTGATATCGGCGGTTCGTTCCTGGATCGCCTGGCGTGGAGTGCGGCGATCGCTTTTGGTTGTGAGTTCGCCAATTTTCCCTCGCTCATGCGCTGCAGGGCAAGGCTGTGGGACTACCGACATCCGCTGAAGCCGGTAGATGTCGCCAGGGAACCCGTCATGTTCGGGCGCTGTGATGGCTGGTTGCAATGTTTCGACGCGACCGGCGTGTGGAAGAATTATGCACTCGACGCGGGAAACGTTGCCGTTCGGAGCATAGACTCGTGGGCCCAGTGGCGAGGTCCGCTGCGCCTCGTCCATTTCGGCGATATTGCGCTACTCGCGGACCAGATCCGTGGCGCGGCGCAAACACTTGCGCAGGACCGTCCGCTTGTCACGTTGTATCCGCCCCAGTCGCCGGCAGAGAGGTCCGTCGTGCTATCCCTCCTGCAACAGGCCGAGTATGAGGTGCTGGATCTTCAGGGACAGCAGGTCCGAAACGCGGCGGGCGCTGGAAGCTGGGGCTGGATCGCGGTTTCGCGCGACGTATGGGCGGCGCTGGCCTTGCACCCGTCTGCCGATGTGGACGACGCGCAGGCCTTCTGGGTGACCGAGCAGATGGAGAATACCGATGTGCCGCTCCGGCAAAGACGCAGCGGTGAAATTTTCGGCCTGGGCCGGATAGCTCCTCCCCAGCTCATGCGCACAATTCCCGTATCGGAAATCATTTGCGTCAACGATTGCTATCCCATGGAAACCGACGGCAAAAGCACCTGGCGCTGGCTGGGACCACTGCCCCGGTCGCGTGTTGCCGTTCCCTGCGCCTTTCCCGGGACCTACCGCTTTGACGTCGCGGTCATCAATTGCCGGACACCGGGGGGGCTCGGCGCCTGCCGGGTGCTGGTCAATGGGCGCGAGGTGGCGGTTTTCGCGCAGGGCGAAGAGCGCGGCAAGCTGGGGTTTGTCGGCCGCCTCGATGCTGCCGATTACGCCGGCTATGCCGAAATCGATTTCATCAATCGCGAAGCGCCGCCGCCTGCGGGCTCCGATCCCCGCACGCTGCGAATCAATCTCGGCGCGATCGGAATGGCGCCGTGTCACTGATGCGCAGCCCGGACAGCTCCCCGCCCTTGAACGTGCTGGTATTCACGCCCACGCCTACGCATCCGCAAACGCAGGGCAACAGGCAGCGGGTTTTCGATATGTGCCGCGCCATGCAGGGCATGGGTGCAGATATCACGATGCTTCACTATGCGACGGAAGGCGTAAGCGCCGCCGCTGTCCGCCAGATGCGCGAAGCATGGGGCGACATCGAACTCGTCTTTCCCAGTGGTTTTGTCCATCGTCGCAGCTTCGTGAACCATTTCGGCGTCGATGACTGGTTCGACGACAAGATTGCTGCTGTGGCGGAAAGCCTGTTGCAAAACAAACAATTCGACGTGTGCATGGTGAACTACGCCTGGTACTCAAAATTGTTCGAGGTGCTTCCGCGGGATGTCGTGCGTATCATCGATGCCCATGACGTTTTCGGCGGACGCGCGGAATATTTCGCGCAAATCGGTCTCGATCCGGAATGGTTTCATACCTCCATCGAGCAGGAATCGGTGGGTCTCGACCGTGCCGACTTCGTTCTCGCCATCCAGGAGCAGGAGGCGGAAATCCTGCGTGCGCGAACACGTTCGCCCGTACACCCGGTGGGATTTCTCGAAGCCGACGGATTCCTGCCATTGCGCAAACGGGCGCCCGGCGATCGTCTTGTCGTCGGTTACATAGGCAGCGGAAATCCCTTCAATGTCGCGTGCATGCGTGTCTTCGCGGAGGAGCTCAAGACACGCCCGGAGTTGCGCTCGCGCATCGAGGTGAGACTGGCCGGAAAAGTGTGCAGCGCATTCGAGCGCGTTCCCCATCCCTTCACGCTGGTTGGCGTCGTGGATTCCGTTGTCGATTTCTACCGCTCCGTCGACGTGATGATAAATCCCATGCGCGGGGGTACGGGCCTCAAGATCAAGTCCCAGGAGGCGCTGAGTTCGGGAAAGCCCTTTGTCGCCAGCGCCGATGCCATGACCGGCATCCCGGCCACGCACCCCGGTCACCAGTTCGAGAACAACACCGCCATCCTGGACCAGCTTATGCTACTTGCGGAACGTCCGGAGCTGCTGGCGGATGAAGCCAGAATTTCGCGCGCTACGTTTACGGCGCACCGGCGGGTGCAGACAGACGCGTTTCTCCGCTTCTGGGCCGACGTCGTGACCGCGGCGCGATCGCGTCGCCCGGAAATGGTGATGTCATGAACGCTGCGGCAGCATCGGAGCGGAAGATGGCGGTGCGCGAGCCGCTCGTTGTGTTCGCGCCTTACCCGCCGTCGGCGAACGGCATTGCCGACTACGTCGGCGAACTCATGCCATATCACCGCGCAGATTTCGACGTGACGCTCGTTATCGCGGACGACGCCGTCGTGCCGGTGGAGGGGCGGCATACGCCGCGTGTTCTCCTGGCTTCGGAATTCCGCCGGCATCGCGCCTTCTTCGCCAATGCGCCCAAACTCTATCACGTCGGCAATAACCCCGATCATTGTTATATGCTGGACTTTCTCGCGTGCGATCCCGGCATTGTCGTGCTGCATGATTACAATCTCAACTATATGCATGAGGTGGCGACGCAGGGCTGGAAAGCCCGCAACGGCTACTGGCCGGCGCTGCAACTCGAATATGGCATGATCGGCAAGGACGCGCTGCGTCCGCGCTTCGAGGCGAGGGATCGGGGCCAGTTCGCAACCTACGAGCTTCCGCTTAACGGCGACGTACTGGAAGCCGCGACGGGAATTATCGCGCATGCGCGCTACGTCCAATACAAAGTAGCAGCACGCGTACCGCATAAGCCGGTCTGGTACGTCCCGCATCATCTTTCGCCGGCGGCCGGCCAGTATGCGCAGATGACACGGAGCGAAGCGCGGCAGCATCTCGGCTTGCCGGAGAACGAAGTCATCATCACGGCGCCCGGCTTTATCACTTATGCCAAGCGAATTCCGATGCTGCTCTCGGCGCTTTCCGCATTGCGTTCGCGGCTGCCGCCGTTCCGCCTGGTGCTGGCAGGAGAAAAGTGCCCCGACCAATACGATGTGGACACCGATATCGCGGCAGCCGGGTTGAAGCATTGCACCACCTGTACCGGTTATCTGCCGGAGGCGGAATTCTTCAAGCATCTGGCGGCCTGCGATCTGGTTGCAAACCTGCGCCACCCGACCGGCGGCGAAATGTCGGGAACGCTGATTCGCGCGCTCGGCATGGGCGCGCCCGCGGTGGTGTTCGATATTGGCCCCATGGGTGAATTGCCCCGATCGATCGTGCAGAAGGTGTCGTGGGGTGGAGACACGCATTCCGCCCTGATGGCGGCCCTGCAGGAACTGATATCGGACAAGGGCCGGCGGCAGGAAATGGGGGCGCGCGCAGCGTCTTATGTGCGGGAAACACATAACGTCCAGAAAATCGCGCGCCGCTACGCCCAGATCGTCCGCCATTGCGGTGAAGCACGTCCTGCCGCGCAGCAGGAAATAATATGCGAGCATTTTCCGCATACGAGAATTGTCGCGGAGCACGTCCGGAAGATGGCCCGGGAAAAATCCCCGGACACTCCTCTGCTGGTGGACGGGCGCGTGTGGTGGCAATGTGCGAAGGCTCCGCTCGGTCGGGAGGGCTGCCGCGCGCTTCTGCTTGTACCCAATCCTGCGGAAACTGCTGCCTTCTTCATCCACGCATTTGGATGGCGCCCGCAGGACGTGACGGCAATGACCCTCGAGGATTTCCTCAAGGCCGAATTGCGCGAACAAACAGGTGATCCCATTGGACAGGCGGTGTTCTCGTTCGCGCTTGTAATTGCGCCCGCTACGCTCGCCGAAATTTCCGCTGCCACGCTTCTGCGCAGGCTGAATGCGGCACTGCGGCGCGGCGGCAATCTCACCCTGGAAATCTGGTCGGAGCTCGATCAGGAAAACCATGATGTAGCGCTTGCGGAGCCACGCATCCCCGACAGACTTGCCGACGCTGGTTTTGCGGAAGCGAGTCGGGTTTCGCGCCGTCACGACGGTTTTTTTGCCGAGGCCGTACCGGCAGTCAGCGAAGGCGCAGACTCACGGCGGCTGGTCTGTTTCACGGCCAGGAAAGCGAGTTCCATGGCCTTCTGGCGGTTTATGCTTGAACTCAGCGGCACGCCCGGTCAGTTCGGGGGCCGTGTCGGTTGTTAGAGCATCGCCCCGCTTCGTCGCGTCAGGCGTCGACCGCGGCCGCAGGAGGGCGCACTCGCTCATGATTGCGTGCCTGGTCGGCCTCCATCAACCCGCGAATTTCCGCTGCATTTTTTATGTAAGAGAAGATGTCTTCCTGCAAAAGTTTCTGCAGCTTTGGTTTGTCGTCGAATCCGTTGCCGAGGTTCAGGAACCGGGCGATGTCCGCCAGCAACGGTCCTGAAAATCTGGTGCCCGTTTCGTCGGCAAACATGTCTTCATAAAATATCTGGCGATATTGCGGCTTTCCGCGGAAATGCCGTTCCACCTTGGTGTAGGCCCTGCGTGTGGCGTTGACGTCTTCGATCAGTCGCGCAGGATTGATTTGAACTTTCGCAGTCTGCTTTTGCCCGGGCTCGAGCGTATTGCTGTGATAGATGCTGCTCTGGATGGCGACCTGGTTGGAGATGCTGAGCTTGAAGGGATCGCGGCGATGGATGTCGAGCACTTTCCATTTCCGCTCCCGCAGCAGGAAGTAGAATCGCGGCAACTCTCCCAATCGCAACCAGGGTTCGCAGAGAAGATGCGCCTGGTCGTACTTAACATCCAGCACCACAACCTTGGCTTTCGGATTCCGTTCCAGCGCGTGGACGCGACAGTATTCGACGTATTCGAGGAAGGTTCGGTTTGAATTGCTGGGCAACAGTGCTGCCGGTTTCTGCACTATCTTCTGCTGCAGGAAATGGAAAAAGGAAGCGGGGTTGGCCTCGTTGAAGATTTCCCCAAGGCTGACGATGCGTGGATGCGTTTGCAGCATTCTGCCGAACACGGTCGTGCCGCTTCGCGGTCTCGCAATGATGAAACATGGCTTCGGCTTTTCGGAGGCCGCCTCTGCTTCGCTGGCTTCCTGCATGCTCTGGGACACGGGCTCAGACTTCCCCAATCATTGATATGCGCTTCGCTCGGCGAATCGGGATTCGAGAAATCATACGCTTCGGACAGGACGGTGCAATTGCAGGACCTCGGTTGGAAACGGGACGCGGAAGCATTTGACTGGCCTTGCGCCCTACGCCGCGCGTACCGACTTTCCGGGTTTGCGCCGGAGCCGGTTGCGCAACCATTGCCAGACAGGCGGCACGGGCGGTTTGGCCGCCGGCGCCCGGGGCTTTCGCGCGGTCGCGGGCCGGACTGCCGAAGGAACGGTTTTTACCCCCCCCCGATCCAGCAACCTTTCTTCCTCGCAAACAATTTCCAGCGCTTCGCGCACCTCCGCCGCGATTTCGCGATCCACGGTAAAATGGCGCAGGAACACCCGCATCACGTGATCGACACCGGTCGGGGTAACCGACCTCAGGTCTGCTCCGAAGTAACGGCCGCGATTGAAGTTTCCCGTAATGATTTCGTAGGAGGGAAAATAGGTGACACGGCGGTGAGTGCGCGCGACTTCTTCGGCGGCCACGCGCAGGACAGACTTGCTATAGGTGGTCGAAACCAGGACGTGAGCCGGTTCGAACGTGGCTGCAAGCGGTACCGGTGATACCGTCAGTATCACGCGGGCTTTCCTGTTCACACGCGCCAATCGCCTGAGGAAATCGTTCAGGTCCTGTATTACTTCGGCAACGCCGAAATTTACGAATTCGTGCAGCTCCGGATTGAATACGCCCGCCGACACTCCGGGGGCGAGCGGAAACACCGCTCCGTCCGATTTGGCACGCCAGGCCTCCGTCAGGCCCAACGTGAAGACGAACACGTCGAGTTGCTGAAACATTTGCCGAACGGCGGTGAAATGGTCTCTTCTCGACAGCCGCAACTCGCGTACGCTCGCAAAGCCGTCCGGTTCGATACCCGGACGGAATGGATCGAAAAAACGCGCCCTGCGCCGCCAGCAAGTATCCTTCGGTTGGAATTTTCCATAGGCGCGGTCGAACAGCTGGACCAACTGCTTTGCCGTGTAGATGTTGCCGTATCGGGCACTGAAGACGCCGTAGTTCGCGCCGCCCGTGCCGGGGTCTTTCTCCGCCACGAAATAATTCAGCCCATTCGCCGCCAGGGCGCGCGACATGTGTTGAGCAAAACAACTGCCCGCGGTGGCCACTTTGGTGTCGGGACAGATAGTAAAGGATTTCGTTACCGGATCGAGATCGTCACCGGCAGACTTGCGCCAGAATTGATGATCGGGGAGGCCCGTGTAAGGGTGCACACCGCGCACCTTTGCGGGCAGTGTTGCGCGCAGATTGGCATAGCGGGTGCTTTGCAGGCGGCTGCATGTCGGCGTCCGCGGAATCGACTGCAACGCATATCTTTCGAATGACTGATTTATGAAGGCTTCAAGATCCAGCACCTCGCCGCCGTCCTGGATGTGCTTTCGGAACTCATAACTACCCTTCATGCCTGCGCGTTCGGCAAGCTCGGGATAAAAAGGCCAGCCGCAGCCTCGGCTCTGCGGGTCGTCAAATTCCATGCTCTCGTTCCAGTCAATGCCGGTTCGGGCGGTAAGATGTTTCGCGATGTCCAGCATCACCAACAACTTGGGATGGTGAAATGTATGCATGAAACAGCCTTTGGCCATCCAGGCATCGTAATAATCCCCGATCGGGAAATCCGCTTCGCGGCACTGCGCGAAAAGTTCGCCCCGGCTGATTTCGAAATGATCGAAAAAACCCAGCCTCTCGTAGATCGAGTTATTGAACAGCGCAGCGGTGTTCTGCACATTCAAACTCTCGCACCAGGCTTTCAGGACAATGCTGGAACTTAAATTGCGCAGTGGCGTATTGATCCCCCCCGTCTGTTCTCCGGACAGCATGTCCGGATAGAACCCTGTCATGACAATTTGCGGGAAAAGCACCACATTGCCCGTCATCAAGTGGCTGACGCCCGGTTGACAGAAGATTATGTGCTCTTTGTCCAGTTCCTCATCGTGCTTTCGTTGAAGGCGTTCGACAGGAATGCTTGTTCCAAGTTCGAGTAGTTGCGCCAACGTGCCGGCCTGGCAGTTCCCCGCAACGTAAATCTTCATCCTCGATCACCCTTCGTGCCCATTTCGACCCCCAGCAGTCTGCTGTGACGTTCGGGTCACGCTGATCCGGCATGACGCCGGGGTGGTTCCTTGCCCGATACCGGGAACTCTTACCGCAGCTTGTTTCGCGAGACACTACACGGGAAACATGTCTTCAGTAAGAGTCTTTGCCGCGCACAAACCGTGTAGGGAAAAGTCGTAGGAACCGTTCGCCAATCAAATGTTTGATACCTGTTCACGGGATGGTTCGGTTAAGAGGTGGCTTCGCCTGATACCTCCGATGAGCCCAAGGTGACATTTTGCGCCTTTCCCAGCCGCATCTCGAGAGCGCCCTTATACCGCCCCCAGCCCGTGTCCTCGCGATGTACCGACGGGCTTTGCCCGAGGACTGCGAGTCCGGCAGCCTTCTCCGCAAGGTCGGCATAGGACTCGCAAATGAACAGCCTTTCGTCCCGCCCCGCAAGGAGCGAAGGAAACCGCGCGCCGGCGAAGTGCAGGCAGGGCGCGCTGAAAATATTACCGAGCGCGTCGAGAAGGGCGAGCGCATTCGCGTCGTCGCCGATGGCAAGAAATACGGCCGGACGCGGGCCGGCGCGCAGGCGTTCGAAGAAGTCGCGTTCCAACGGCGCGCCGCGCACCGCGGCCAGAGTAATGACATCGGAGCCTTCGAGGCCCGGCATCCGCGCCAGCAGCAGTTCGGCACCGGCGCGATCGCTGCTGTCGGGACCGCAGAGAATGACGAGCGCGCCTTCGGGCCGCGACGCTCTCCAGCGATCGAGAAAGCGCGGTCGATAACGAAGCGCCGTCATCGAAAGGAGAATGCCTTCGCCGTTGCCGTCGAATTCCGCCCAGTAATCGGGCATGGGGACGGAAGTTTGCTTCGCCGCGATCGCCGCGAGCGCCGGGCGCCAGGTATCGAGCGTGACATGAGCACAGCGTTCCGTTGCAGCCTCAAGAAGCTGCGGCGCCGCGTTCCCGTCCACGGAAAGAATGACCTCCGAAATCCTGCGCCGGCGTTCCAGCCGGTTCCACGCCGTGATGGCCGCGTCGAGATTTTCCGTCCGATCGCCCAATGAAATAATTTCGATTTCGGTCAGCTCCGGCCGCGGCGCCATCGGCACGCCATCGCCGAGATAACCAATTATGGTAGTCGCCGAGCCGGAACAAAGCTGCGCCCATTGCGCGAGCCGCTCCACCTCCGCATTGCCCTCTTCGAATACGGGATGGTCGGTGACAACGAAAATGGTGGGCTGGAAGCGCGATATCGCAAGCGCCAGCTTGCGATATCCCAGTTCCATGCGGCGCCGCGCCAGCATTGCGGTGAGGCGGCTGCGTGTTTCGAGTTCGACCAGCCGCTCGCGATTGTCCGAAAGAAACACCAGCGCGCGGCAGACGGCGGCGAAGGAATCGAGCCAGTGAAATTCATCCACCGGCGGAAAACCGTCGAACGGATCCGACATCGCCACAACGGCCTTGCCGAAGGCCAGCGCCTCGCCGGTCTTGATCTTGAGGCCCGTCGAAAGGGTCATCGGCACGACGACCGCGTCGAGGCTGTCGTAGAACTCTTCCAGGCTTTCGACGCGGCCCAGCAAATTCACCTGCGGATTTTTGGATTCAAGGTGATGACAAACATCGCCCGCCACATCGAGCACGATGGGGGAGGCGGCGATCTCCGGGCTGCTTTCGAACTCCAGCAGGAAATCGCGCATATTCGCGACGTTGACGACGTTCAGCGCCCCAAGGAATCCGACTCGCAACGGATGCTCGTCATTTGTCTCTGGCGCAAGCGGAGGCCGCATCTCCTGGTCGAGCCAGAAGGGCACGGATATCACTTCGCGCTCCGTCAGGCCGCCATAGAACTCCGCTTCGCTTTCCTTGATCGCGATCACGATGTCGCTGCGGTCGAGCGCAATCTTCTCTTCGCTTTCCGTGGTGTAGAACGATTCGATGCGGGCGTTGAGCTTGCGCAGCAGTTCCAGGCGCCCGGCGAAGCGGTCATGGGTCTCCAGTACCTTTACGGTGCGGTGCCCCGCAAATTCGAACGCCTTCGACATGAAGACGTAGTTGACGACGAAGACGTCGAAATGCTCGCGCGCGAACAGCCACGAAAGATGGGTCCCGATCGTAGTATCCCACCATTCGTCGATAGTGTGGTGCTCGGCGAGCGCGGGGCTCTGGAGCGGAAACGGCCGCGACGCAGGAATGATCTGGAAACTGTCCCATTCCCCCCGCATGGCGCGCGCGGCGTCCTGGACACGCGCCTGCCAATCCGGCTCCATGGGATAGAGCAGGAAATGGATTTCGTAGCCCTGCCCGCGAAGGAAAGTGCAGGTCTGGTAGACGCGCCGGCGGTTGCCGAAATCCTGGGGATGGGACGCAACCGGCGAAAGTATCAGCGCCTTGCGGGGCGCGCGCTGCAGCACCTTCATCGCGTTGTCGTGCTGCCTTCGATGGGGTCCAGCTTCAGTCCGTAAAATACCGCGCTCAGCGAACGGTGATCGACGGAAGACGGATCAAGCCGGCTCGGCACGAAATGCGTAGGAAGATAGAATGTGAACACCGCGAGATCGGATTGTTTCTTCTTCGGCGTCCGCCCTCTGGCGTGCATGTCGGGCGTGAAATCGATCGGTACTTCGACATAATCGACGAAGGCGCGAAGCTGCGCGACATTCACATGGTCGTTGCCGCGCAGATCCAGTTCGAACGTCCATTCCACGCGGCGGTCGAGCGGCACACGCAACTCGAAGAAATCGCCGCGGCCCGTCCAGCGATAAGGCCGCCCGGTTGCGTCGGCCTCGCGGAAATGAAAGCCCGCCGCGAAAGGGGCGACGGAATCCGCATCGACGACGATGGATCGCGGTGCGGGACGGCTGTGCTCGTCGTCGCCGGCCAAAGCTTCGATGAATTCGTCCAGCCGGCGTCCCTGTTCGGCAACCGCCCGCTCGACGAGCCCCAGGCGAAACCCGAGCCCGTCCTCGGTTTTGATATTCTCCATGCGCGTAATATCCCGGCTGTGGGAGAGAGCCCCTCGCCCCCGCTTGAAAATGGTAGATTTGAAAAACCGGCACGGCCAATCAAGCCCGGCCGTGATACAGACCCCACCATCATGATCGAGAGCGGCAGCAATATCACACAGTCGGGCGACTTCACCCCTTTTTCTGTAGGTTGCCGCCCAACGTCGGCGCCGGGCGGTGTCGCTGGAGCCGTTGTCATGTTTCTGTCGCATGAAACGGGTAACGGCACGTGGCGCGGCGGGCAGCGCGATTTCATTCAGGAGGGATAAATGGTTCGAGGATTCCTGGCGGCACTGGCCTTGTCGGCGGCAGTCGTGGCTGCGCCGGCCGGAGCCGCGACGTTGAACGGGGCAGGCGGCACGGCAATCTATCCCGTGCTTTCGGTTTGGGCGCAGCATTACAACCAGAAGACCGGCACGGCGGTAAACTATCAGTCGATCGGTTCCGGCGGCGGCATCAAGCAGATCGAAGCCAAGACTGTCGATTTCGCCAATTCCGACAAGCCGCTGATGCATGGCGATTTGGCGAAGAACGGACTGGTCCAGTTCCCGGTTGTCGTGATTTCCATCGTGCCGGTCGTGAACCTGCCGGGCGTCAAGCCGGGCCAGATCACCATCGACGGCGCGACGCTTGCCAATATCTATCTCGGCAAGATCACCAAGTGGAACGACGCGGCGCTCAAGGCGCTCAATCCGGGCGTCAACCTGCCCGATACGGCGATCGTGGTGGTGCACCGTTCCGACGGCTCCGGCACGACCTTCAATTTCACCAATTACCTTCAGAAGGTCAGCCCGGAATGGAAGGACAAGGTCGGGTCGGACACGTCGGTGTCGTGGCCGACCGGTCTCGGCGGCAAGGGCAATGAAGGCGTGGCCGGTGACGTGAAGCAGACGGCAGGCGCCATCGGTTATGTCGAATATGCGTATGCCATGCAGAACGGCATGACCTATGTGGCGATGAAGAATTCGACGGGTGCGCGTGTGACACCGTCCATGGCGGCGTTCCAGGCTGCGGCGGGCGACGCCGATTTCAGCCATGTGCAGGATTTCTATCTCATCCTCACCAATCAGCCCGGCGCACAGAGCTGGCCGATCACGGCAGCGACCTACATCCTGATGCGCAAGGATTATCCGGCCGACAAGAACAGCGAGATCCTGAAGTTCCTCGGCTGGGCGCTGCATGACGGCGAAGCGGATTCGCGCAAGCTGGACTACGTCCCCTTCCCGCCGGCCATCGTGAAGCAGATCGAATCGTCCTGGACGCAGAGCTTCGGCGCGTCCGTCTGGAAGTAATAAACGCGTCCGGACAGGCGCGACATACCGGAAGGCGGAGATGCTGATCGCGTCTCCGCTTTTTATTTTGAGGTCGTAGCCGCGACTTAAAAGGTTGTGGTTTGTTCCGGTTGACTTTATAACCGAATTGGTTTATGTGTTCTCCGCTTGCCGGAGGACAGAAGAATGACCAATGCGCGCCGCAGACAGGATTGCTTTTCGCAGATGGGCCGGCAGAGGCCGGCCGGGACGGGTTACGCCAGGCGGCGGCGGAAGTCGCTCAGGGAACATTTCTGCGATGGCTTGCGGGCCGGGCTGAAAGCCGAGCCTGTGGCCTTCGCCGCTACGAAGCCGCGCACCATGATGGGGCTGATGGTGCG
>DATASL010000001.1:0-8205 GCA_036269235.1 Rhizomicrobium sp. | reverse complement strand
GCGCGCGTTCCACCGTCACCGACGTCTCGATTGCGGCGCCGGTCTGGTCGATGCCCTTGACGCGCTCGGTCAGGCGCGGATCGAGCGGATCGGGGCGAATCAGGTAGTCGTCTTCGGGCGATGCCATGCCGCTAATGTAAGGGAACGCGCGCGGCTGTGAAAGCACGCAGGCAAAAGGCCCGGCTCGCGCCGGGCCCTCTGCGTCAACACACGTCGCCTACCTAGCTGTGCAGGCCGCCGAACAGCCAGATCAGCAGAATGATCGGCAGTGGAATGCCTATGAGCCAAAGCAATAACCCGCGTCCCATGACATTCTCCAATGTTGCCTCATCACGGACTGCTTATTAACGACGCTCCGCGGAGGAGGTTCCATCGTTGTCGCTGGGCTTGGCCGCGGTCTTAACACGGGCCCCGTGTCGCGCGGGTTGTCACGCCGGGGGCCGAGGCTATATTGCGTTCGCGTGCCCGGAGGGGTGGCCGAGTGGCTGAAGGCGCTCGCTTGGAAAGCGTGTATACGGGAAACCGTATCGTGGGTTCGAATCCCACTCCCTCCGCCACCTCCAAGCGAGAGGAACCGGAATCCAACTTGCTCCATTTGTCACTGCCCGAATTTTGCGGTGCCAGCCTGTGCGCCGTCTTTAGCCACGCCTTTTCCCCAAGTTTTTGCCGTCCGTTCTGCTCGAGTTCAAGCCCAGCATGATATCTTCGCGTCCCTTATCATAATCCGTGCCGGAGGGGACCGCCGTGCGCAGGGGACAGTGGGTTTGGGAGCCGAAGCGCGATCGCGTACCCCCGCCTGAGGATGAAAAGGTAGCGATCATTGCCGCCTGCGACAAATTCGTAACCGAAGTCTTGAAGCCGCGCTTTCTTCCCTCGATCCGTCCGACCGAATTCAATTATCCC
The DNA here is from genome assembly GCA_036269235.1 of Rhizomicrobium sp. Lineage (GTDB taxonomy): Bacteria > Pseudomonadota > Alphaproteobacteria > Micropepsales > Micropepsaceae > Rhizomicrobium. The sequence goes on along the minus strand of DATASL010000001.1, from coordinate 7,302 downwards.
ATAGACCTTTATGGGAAATGGCATGGCGGTCGCTATCGTTTCATCGAGCGGTTCCGCTCGAACCCGCCCGACCCCGTCGAGCCCGAGTTCGAGCATTCCTTCGCTCGTCTGGATTACATTGGCTCCGATCGATTCGATGTGATGTGGCACCGGCACACGGGTCAGTGGTGGCGCCTCCATCGGTCGGTTCCGCTGGTCGAGGCGCTTCATCGCATCGAACAGGATGGACACCTCCACCCGATCTAAACCATGCAACAGTGTACTCACGATTGAAGCTCGTGACGACGATGGCAAAGCGACCTGGGAACAACAACGAGGCAAATCGCGGTCCGCCCCGTTTCGATGTAGCCACCCTGCGTGAGTTTGCCGGGGAGAAAGTATTTGCACGCGGCGTCGCGTACCATGAAGATGGGCAGGTTGAGATCGTCTCGATCGATAATGCCCGCGTCGTCGCCCGGGTGATCGGCTCCGAGGTTTACCGCTCCCAATTGGACGGTACGGGAAAGAAATTTTCGGGCGAATGCTCCTGCCCGGCGTTTTCCGACTGGGGATTCTGCAAGCATCTGGTGGCGACTGCGCTCGCCGCGAACGATCTCCATCCCGGAGAGCTTGAAAAGGCCACTAGCCGCCTGACCAAAATCCGCGAATATCTGCGCGCCAAGGGCGTCGAACCGCTCGTCGAGATGATCATGGGCATCGCCGAGCGCGATCCCGAGCTGCTCAGGGACATCGAACTTTCTGCCACGGTGGCGACAGCCGATGATCAGGTGCTATTTGTTCGGTTCAAGACAGCAATCACAGAGGCCACTCGTACGCACGGCTTCGTTGAATATCGCGAAGCGCGAACCTGGGCGGCGAAAATCGAGCGTGTCCTCGAGCAAATCGAGGTTTTGATCCAAAGCGGTCGTGCCGATTTGGTTTTGCGGCTGCTCGACCATTTCTATGCTCGGATGGATGACGCACTCAACAATATGGACGATTCCGATGGGCAAGGCGGTGGCGTCTATGCCAAGGCGTGTGAAATCCATCTCGCGGCATGTCGCGCGTCAAAGCCGGAGCCCGTCGCCCTCGCGCGGGAATTGTTCGGGCGGGAAGTGGATTCGGACTGGGATTTTTTTCATGGTGCGAGCGAAACCTATGCCGATGTGCTGGGAGACGCCGGCCTTGCCGAGTATCGCCGGCTTGCCAACGAAGCTTGGCGGACTATCAAGCCGCTGCGTGCAGGTGGTCGGCAGGTGCACGACGACCAATTCAGCGCGCGGTATCGGCTCGCAGCGGTACTTGAATGCTTTGCCGCACGGGATGCGGATGTCGACGCCCGCATCGCCATCCGCGCCAAGGATCTATCCACGGCTTACGCCTACCTCGAGATTGCGCAGCTGTGCCTCGATCACGGGCGCGAGGCCGACGGGCTGAGATGGGCCGAGGACGGTTTGTGGCAGTTTGAGGATCGGCTGGATCAACGCCTGGTATTCTTTGCGGCCGATCTATACCGCCGAATTGGGCGTGAGAAGGACGCCGATGAATTGCTCTGGCGGACCTTCGAGCAATTTCCCAGCATTGAGCTTTACCGAGGACTGAGAGGAGCGTCGGGTCCTGGAAAGCCGGCAGTCGATGCCGCGCGTGACCGTCTGATTGCTCTGTTGCGGGCCAAGCTCGGCAACCCCGACGGCGAAGCGCGATGGTCGTCACCGAGAGAGCTCCTCCTGCAAATACTGGTATCGGAAAAACGCCTTGCCGAAGCTTGGGAGGTCGTGCGGGGTCATGGATGCAGCGAGCAACAGCTCATGGACTTGGCCAAAGCAAGCGAGCACAGCCATCCTGAAGCCGCACTCTCAGCGTACGCACAATGCGTCGAGCGGCTTGTCCGCCTTGGCGGTAAGCCCAACTATGAGCAGGCCAGCAAGACGATCGCGCGCATGCAGTCAATCCGCAAGGGCCTTGGCGCCAGCGCCGACCATGCGGTCTTTCTTGCTGACTTCATGAACCGCCACAAGGCGAAACGGAACATGATGAAGCTTTTGCAGACGAAACACGCGTCGTAAATCACGGCGTCATGCTGATGGAGGTGCCGTACGTACATCTGTCAGCGACCCTCTCGGTGTAGCCGCACGGACAGCCCATGAAGCTCGGATGGCAGCCAAGTAAATGGTTGAAAAAGAAAGCCAAAGCAGGGTTTCGCGGCTATCCGGTGGGCACCATCGCGTTCTACGGCCCAGAGGACCGATGTGCCAGTAAGGCCATTATCGCAGCGCCGGATACTGCGCCGGTCGAAATGCGCCGATGGTTCGCCGACAGTCACGACATCCGCGGCGACGCAGCGATTGCTGCCGAGATAGCCACATTCCTGCGTGAACATGACGTGCGCTCGGTATCGATGGTGGATGCAATCATCGGATGCCCACATGAAGAAGGTATCGATTATCCCGCAAGTGAAGTTTGCCCCCGCTGTCCCTTTTGGGCGCGCTTCGACCGTTGGGCTGCGGTTAGCAAGGCGTGATCCTCGGTAACGATTACATGTGCGCCATGGCCTTGGTGGGCAGGTGAGGCACACAGACAACCAAAGCGACGCCTGCCTGTTCGGCGTTCCAAGTCGCACGAAATCCTGCGAGACAATGTTGGAATACCGTTGCTCTCCCTCCGCCAGCGCCCATCGCAAATGGCTCTCCGCTGCCGCGGACGGCGGGCCTGAAAGCCCGTTGTTCGAACCGCATCGAGTGGCTCCTCAAACTGCGTTTCGTCGATAGCGCCGAGTATCGTGCTTGCGGTCGCGCGATCGAGGGCGAAGCGGAAGTTGGAATGGTCGATTGCCAGCGCAGACAGCGCGTCGGGAAGTTTGGTGCGATCAATGTCCGATCCGATGCGCGGGAATTTCTTCCATCTCCTGCCTTCTTCATGAAGGGGGCAGGCTCGGCAAATGAGCAATTTCTTGCCGGGTCTTGATTTCGCCGTTAATCTGTGAAATAAGCGCGCCTCTTTCGTCGAGGAACCCATGCGTTCGATACGTTCAAATATCGCACTGACAGCAGCCGCCCGGCCGAGCAATCGACCGAGCGATTGGCTGCATTCGTGCGTCTTTGGTTCCATGCAACAGACGAAAAAGCCCGGACTAGGGCTCGCCTTAAGACCAGAATAACCCGCGGAGACCATTGGCCTCCGCAAACAGCGGAGGACCAGATGGTCCGCAACACCACTCGTAAACCAACAGATCGAAGCGTGACCGCAGAGTCACTGCGTTTGTCGCTGCCCGCCGATAAGCGGCGCGCGTTGCGAGGACGGCTGTCCGCTTTGTGGCCGGCATGAATTGCGATCCGCAAGGATCGAACGATGTGAACGTCCAGGATGGCGCCCTTGTGCATAAGGCGCCCCTTCGACCCGTAGGCCGCTCAAGCTCGAGCGTACTGGTTTCGGCGAAGGTTTTGTCAGGCTGGTTTAGCTCATGGCGGCAGAGCGCCCGTTTCGTACGCGGGAGGCGCCGGGTTCGAGACCTGGAACCAGCACCAATGCGCCGGCATAGCTCAGCGTAGAGCACTCGTTTTGTAAGCGAGAGCGCGAGGACTCAATCCCCTCTGCCGGCTCCAATTCAACATCGCTCTCTTAGCTCATTTGGTAGAGCACCGGGTTGGTATCTCGGAGGTGGGTGGATCGAAGCCACCAGAGAGCACCATGCGCGCGTGGCGGAATCGGCAGACGCACCGCACTCAGAATGCGACGGGTAACACCGTGGGGGTTCAAGTCCCTCCGCGCGCACCAATGCCCTCTTGGCGGAACAGGTAGACGCAGCGGTTTCAAACACCGCCGGCTTCGGTCGTGATCGTTCAAATCGATCAGAGGGCACCATTATGCGGGCGTGGCGGAACTGGAAGACGCGCTGGGCTTAAACCCCGGACCTTTGCAAGTTCGAAACTTGCCGCCCGCACGCTCCCGTCGCCAAGCGGACGAAGGCATCGGTCCTACACACCGACATTCCGGGGTTTGAATCCCTGCGGGAGTACCAACAACGCGTTCTTAGCTCAGCGGGAGAGCGTCGCCTTGACATGGCGAAGGCCGCTGGTTCGATCCCGGCAGAACGCCCCATCAACGGTAGAGAGTCCGAATGGCGAGGGCCCCGGCCGATAACCGGGTGGCAGAAGGTTCGAATCCTTCCTCTACCACCAACAACAAGGATGAAACAAAATGAGCAGCACAGACAAACGCTCCGGATGTGTGACCGGAGCGGCGAACGGGCCAGACTTTTAATCTGGTGGCGCGCGAGCGCCCAGCGCGGGTTCGAGTCCCGCCACATCCTCCAAATCATGTTCCAAACCTTGGACCAGTTACCGTAGCGGCCGAACGGGTCGGACTCTTAATCCGATGGCTCAAGCCCACCGCAGGTTCGAATCCTGCCTGGTCCTCCAACACCAACTGCCCTGTTACGCCTCGGGTGAGGCGGCTCGACTGTCTATCGAGCGAGACGGGTTCGAGTCCCGTACAGGGCGCCAACACAACAGGGTGTAGCTCAGTTTGGTAGAGCCCTCGGTTCGGAACCGAGCGGTCGCAGGATCGAAGCCTGCCGCCCTGACCAATCAATCACCGCGCTCGTAGCTTAGCGGCGAAAGCCACCTGCTCATAACAGGTCGATCGCTGGTTCGAGTCCAGCCGGGCGCACCAAATCGCAAACCCAGGAGATCGGTATCATGCGCGCACATCCGGCGTTGGTGCTCAATGCCGACTTCCAGCCGCTGAGTTATTTCCCGCTGTCGCTGCTGCGGTGGGATCGGGCGATCAAGGCGGTGGTCGAGGCGACGCACTCCGTGGTCGAGGAGTACGATACGGTCGTGCGCAGCCCGTCGACGACAATGCGGCTGCCGTCGGTGCTGGCGCTGCGCAAGTACCATCCGGTGCCTAAGCGCGTCGCGTTCACGCGGTTCAACGTGTTCCTGCGCGACCGCTTTCGCTGCCAGTATTGCGGTGAGAAACATTCGAGCGCCGATCTCACGTTCGACCACGTGATTCCGAAGTGCCGCGGCGGTGCGACATCCTGGGACAATGTCGTCGCGGCGTGCTCGCCGTGCAACGTGCTCAAGGATAACGCGACGGCGATGAAGCCGTTTCGGGCGCCGCGCGAGCCGAGCGCGCACGATCTCATGGCGGCCAAGAAGGCGTTCCCGCCGAACTATCTGCACGAGACCTGGGTCGATTATCTCTACTGGGACACCGGCCTCGAACAATAACGACATCACGTGGCGCAATGGACGGCGCGTCGCCCTCCGACGGCGAAGGTTGCGGGTTCGAGTCCCGCCGTGATGGCCAATATGGATGGTGAACCGGCCGGGTGGCCGGCGCGGTTTTGAAAACCGATGGTGCCGCAAGAACTGGTGTTGCAAGAACTGGTTTAGCAAGAACTGGTTTAGCAAGGCATGGGCTTCGAATGCGCCCGCCATCCGCCAATCGGAAGGTCAACCGGCTGGGAGGCCGGCATCCGTCGGAAGCGGATCGGATGCGCAAGCATTGTGGATCAAGACCACGGCCTTCCGCCATGGAGAGTCAATCAGGGCGGCCCCTGATCCCCGTTCGAAGCGGGTGAGTGGCGCAAGCCATGGCGATCGACACGTCGGCTCTCCGCCAATTCTCTGCCGACCGCGGATGTACCGGCGACACGCGAGCGAGATGAGAAGCCTCGCAACTTTCCAGCAGGGAGGTCCGGGACCCAGGCAGTCTCATAAGCTGCTAAGGCGGATTCGACTTCCGCCCCTGCAACCAATGTCGGGCAGGCTGGGCACTGGTGAGCCCAACGCTCAGTAAAAGCGCCGTTCATTCTGAGGTGGTTCGAATCCATCCCTGCCCACCAAGTTCTTGCCTACCAAGTTCTTGCCCACCAAGTTCCTGCCCACCAAGTTCGCGGCCGTAGCTCAATGGCAGAGCACCACGTTGCCAACGTGGGGACGATGGGTTCGATTTCCCACCGGCCGCTCCATTTCGCACAACATTTCGCACAAGTAGCTCAGAGGTAGAGCGGCGCGTTGAAGGCGCGCGCGTCGGTGGTTCGATCCCATCCTTGTGCACCATTTCGGGGCCATAGCTCAGAAGGGAGAGCGCCTGCTTTGCAAGCAGGATGTCGTCGGTTCGATTCCGTCTGGCTCCACCAAATTCAGCAACGAATATTTTGAGAATATTCCCGTCGAGCCATCTCGGTGAGGGCTGCCGGCCGTTAACCGGCGAAGGCAGGTTCGAATCCTGCGGCGGGAGCCAAACGCGCCTCTGTCTTCTAGCGGTCAGGAATCTGCCCTCTCAAGGCGGCAACACGGGTTCAAATCCCGTCAGAGGCCCCAATCATCTTCCCGTAGCTCAAATGGATGAGCGCCCGGCTACGAACCGGGAGGCATGCAGGTTCGACTCCTGTCGGGAAGGCCAATCGGCAGGGTGTAGCTCAGTAGGCAGAGCGCCGCGCTTGGGACGCGGAGGCCGCAGGATCGTGACCTGCCACCCTGACCAACAAAATACCCCTTTCGCTCAATGGCAGGGCGCTGCGCTCTGAACGCAGATACGGTGGTTCGATTCCATCAAGGGGTGCCAATCCCGGTGCAGTGGCGAAACGGGAACGCGGCGCTCTGCAAAAGCGTCATGAGTCGGCTCGACACCGACCTGCACCTCCAAGAACTGCACCTCCAAGAACTGCACCTCCATGCTCTCGTGGCGCGAATGGATAGGCCGCCGCCTTCTAAGCGGACGCACGCAGGTTCGAATCCTGCCGAGAGCGCGGTCGCATAGCTCAGCGGATAGAGCACCCGAATCCTAGTCGGGAGGTCGAGGGTTTGAATCCTTCTGCGATCACCACATACGGAGAGTTGGCCGAGCGGCAAGGCATCGCACTGCTAACGCGACGAGACCTTCGGGTCGGGCAGGTTCGACTCCTGCACTCTCCGCCACTTCGCGGGCTTGGCATATGGGTTGTGCATCAGCCTTCCAAGCTGACAAAGCGAGTTCGAGTCTCGCAGCCCGCTCCACTTTGCCACGTTCGTCTAGCGGCTCAGGATGCTCGCCTTTCAAGCGGGATGACATCGGTTCGAATCCGATACGTGGCTCCATTTTGCCGGGATGCGGGAGAGGTCGAACCGACCCGCCTTTGAAGCGGAGGTCGCACGCTCGTGCGCGCACGTTCGAATCGTGCTCCCGGCTCCAGCGCTCAGCCTCGGCAGGGCAGGGGTTCTCTCTCATATGGAGAACTAGGTCGGTTCGACCCCGACATGAGCGACCAATCACGCTGGTGTAGTCTAACGGCAGGACGGCACACTGTGCATGTGCTTACGGTGGTTCGACTCC